>NZ_ATYB01000014.1:829557-2029557 GCF_000427465.1 Sinorhizobium arboris LMG 14919
GNNGCGNNCTCNGCCGCCGCGACGTCCACGATATCAGTGGCGCCGGTCAACGACGCGCCGGTTGCGGCCGACGACACCGTCGTCACCGACGAGGATGTCCCGGTCACCTTCGATCCCCGGCTCAACGATACGGATGTGGACGGCGATCCGCTGACGATCGGCGCGATCAACGGGCAGCCGATCGCATCCGGCGGCAGTGTGGCGGTTGAAAGCGGAACGGTCACGCTCAATGCGAACGGCACGCTGACCTTCACGCCGAGTGCCAATTTCGTCGGCACGCCGAGCTTCACCTATACCGTGAACGACGGCGCGGGCGGCACGGATACGGCCGTCGTTCTATTGACCGTCAACCCGGTGAACGACGCCCCCGTTGCCAACGACGATACTGCCTCGACGGTTGAGAACACACCCGTCTCCGGCAACGTTCTTCACAACCTGGCCGGCCGCGACACGGACATCGACGGCGACACCCTGGTCGCCACCGCGGTGAACGGTTCCGGCGCGAATGTCGGCCCCGGGGTAACCGGCTCCGGCGGCGGTACCTTCGTGATCGGCGCGGACGGAAACTTCACCTTCGACCCGGGAACGGACTTCGATGACCTCAAGGCCGGCGAAACCCGCGCGACCAGTATCGAATATACCGTTTCCGACGGCAATGGCGGCACCGATACGGCGAGGCTGACGGTCGTCGTCGCCGGCGCCAACGATGCACCCACCGCAACGTCGCTTTCGCCGCGCAGCGACCCCGATGGTGCGGCGGTTTCCGTCGCGGCCGCGGACGCCTTCAGCGATGCGGACGGCGATCCGCTGAGCTACGTCGTCACCGGCCTGCCGCCGGGGCTCAGCTACGACGCGAGCACCGGCCTGATCAGCGGATCGATCGACCGCGGCGCGTCCGGATCGACGGGAACCAGCGTCTACAGCGTTACGGTCACGGCAAGCGACGGTAACGGCGGCACGGTTTCGCGCAGCTTCGACTGGACGGTCACGAACCCGCAACCGATTGCCCGCGACGACGCCTTCACGATAGACGAAGACTCGCCGCTCGCCGGACGGGTGCTCGCCGACAACGGCTCCGGCGCCGACAGCGATCCCGACGGCGATCCGCTTGCGGTCTCACTGGTCTCGGGCCCTGGCAACGGCACGCTCGTGCTGAACGCCGACGGCACCTTCAGCTACACGCCGACAGACGATTTCCATGGCACCGACAGCTTCGTCTACCGGATCGACGACGGCAATGGCGGAAGCTCCACCGCGACGGTGAGCATCGTCGTCAACCCGGTCAATGACGTGCCCTCCGGGACCGACAGGACCGTGACGATCGCCGAGGACGGGAGCTATGGCTTCAGCCTCGCCGACTTTGGTTTCAGCGACGCCGATACAGGCGATGCGCTGTCGAGCGTGACGATCACGACGCTGCCATCCAACGGCGTGCTCACGCTGAACGGGACCACGGTCGGCGCCGGCCAGGTCGTCAGTGCGGCTGAAATCGCACTGCTCGTCTTCACCCCCGACTTGAACGAGAACGGCGCTGACTACGCCTTCTTCACTTTCCAGGTTGGGGACGGCAGCGCCGCCGACCCGACGCCCAACACCTTCACCTTCAATGTCGATCCCGTGAACGACGCACCGGTCAACACCTTACCGGCGACCTTTGATGTAAAGGAGGATGCCGAGGTTCGTCTGACGGGCCTGTCGGTCTCCGATATCGATGCGGCAAACGGCCCGATCAGCGTGACGCTTTCCGTCAGCTCCGGCAGCCTGTCGGCCTCGCCGGCGGGCGGCGTGACGGTCTCCGGATCGGGCACGGACGCGATCGTGCTGCAGGGCACGCTCGCCGACATCAACGCCTATCTCGCCGGCGCTTCGGCACCCGTCTTCACACCGCTGCCGGACATGAGCGGCCCGGTCGCGCTGACGATGACGACGGACGACCGGGGCAACACCGGCTCCGGCGGCGCGTTGATCGATACGGACAATGCCGTGATCTTCGTCGCGCCGGTCAACGATGCGCCGGAGACGGGCAATGCCGCGCATAGGACGCCGGAAGACACGCCGGTTTCCGGCCGGGTCGTCGCGACCGATGTGGACGGCGATGCGCTGACCTTCAGCCTGACGAACGGTCCGGCCAACGGCACCGTGGTGGTCAATCCGGACGGGAGCTATCTCTATACGCCGGCACCCGACTTCAGCGGCGCCGATACGTTCGACATCCGCGTCGACGACGGTCACGGCGGCACCGCGACGGCGACCGTGACGGTCACCGTCACCCCGGTCAACGATGCGCCGGTAGGCCGGGATACGACCGTCTCCACGACCGAGGACACGCCGGCAAGCGGAAAGCTGCCGCCGGTGACGGATGTCGACGGCGATCGGCTGACCTATGGCGAAGGTTCTCCGCCGAGCCACGGCACCGTCACCATCGGCACGGACGGCAGCTATACCTACATACCGGATCCCGATTTCTCCGGAACCGACAGCTTCACCTATACCGTCACCGACGGGACGGAGACGGTCACCTACACGGTCACCGTCACCGTCGAGGCCGTGAACGATGCGCCCGTCGGAGCGGACGGTGCCGGCGAGACGGAGAAGGACAGGCCGCTGACGGGCAACTTGCCGTCTGCGACCGACGTGGACGGGGACCCGCTGACCTACGGCATCGGAAGCCAGCCGGACCACGGCACGGTCGAGATCGAGCCCGACGGGACGTTCACCTATACCCCCGCGCCGGGCTTCGTCGGCAGCGACAGCTTCACCTACACCGTCAGCGACGGGACTGTGACGGTGACCTACACGATGGCAATTGCGGTGAGC
Source organism: Sinorhizobium arboris LMG 14919 (assembly GCF_000427465.1). Lineage (NCBI taxonomy): Bacteria > Pseudomonadati > Pseudomonadota > Alphaproteobacteria > Hyphomicrobiales > Rhizobiaceae > Sinorhizobium > Sinorhizobium arboris. The sequence continues at coordinate 832,375 of NZ_ATYB01000014.1, forward strand.
GATGAAACCGAACCGCCGCTTCTCGAACGCGATCCGTCCGACGATCTTCCCTTCGACGACGGCGCCGCCCTGCCTCCGGTCGCGATTGCAGTCGAGGGCGCCGTGCTGGACTCGATCGATGAGGCGAGCGCCCTGAGCGCGCAAGGTGTCATTGAGACGGCCGTCAACGGCATGCAGGGGCTGAACAGCCTCGGCAGCCTCGGCACCAACGGCATCGTCGGCAACGTCGTGGAGCGGATGGCCGCTTGGACCAGCTTCGGCCAGCTTGACGACGCCGATATCATCCGCATGGAAGACGTAGGATCGAGCGTCGCGGCGGCTGACGGGACCGGGGGCAGCGCCTGGTTCTCCGCCGACGCCTTCAAACGGGGGAACACGATCTACATCATGATTTCCGATGCACAGGCAAATGTCGACGAAATCCGCCTCATGCGTGCGGACGGGCGCGCCCTGCCCAACTGGCTCGCCATGACGCGCCAGGGCGTGGCCGTCGGCACGCCGCCCGCGGGAATGCCGTCCATCGAGCTGCGCGTCCAGGCGAGCGTCGGCGACACGGTGCTGAGCGACACGTTCCGCGTCGATCTGCTGACGGCCACCGTTCAGAATCATGTAGCCGAGCGGCGCGCGGATATTGGCGGCCCGCTGTTCTCGGATGCGCTGCAGACGGAGGCGACGCGTGCAAGCGGTGCGGCGGAGGACCTGGCAAGGGCATTGTCGCGAAGCTTCGAAGAATAAGCGCTTCCAGGAGATGCGCTACGGCCCCCTTCCGGAACGCGCCGCCCCTGCAAGTCACGGCAGGGAAAAATTCCGAGCGGGATGCTGATCCGGGAGAACTGCGCGATCAATTCTCAGGGTCTCGCGCCGAGGGCAAGCGGCAGGACACGGTCCGCAGGGCCCGCCGAAGCGTCGTCTCCGGAATTGCCGTTCGTCTTATGGTTAGCGTTCGGTTGATTTCCGTGCGTCAATTTTTTGTAAAATTCGAGAAAAATGCCGTTTCCGCAAGGGGTGCGATGCTTAACGAAAACCCAAGTTTACCAAGTGTTTGAACTTTGTTTGCGTCAAATTAAGCATGGATTTTAAGCGGCCATTGAAGGGCGTCGGCTATATTCACATCCATAAGACGAGCGGCGAACAAGCCGACGACAACCGGAAAGCGACGCCGCAGAAGACGGCGCGATTTCCCGGACAGCCCGTCAAGAGGCTCGATGAAACAGGGACCAGGAATACCAGCTGAAGCCGGGCTCGCCCTACGGGCGGGCCGCTTCGGTGGGCCGGAGCAATTCCAGGAAAATTGCGTAGCGGTTTTCCGTCCGGAGTTGCGGAAATGCTAGAACGAAAAAGACAGGGACAAGAAAATGGCACTCTTTAACATTGAGATCGTTTCGGATGACGCCATTGGCGGCGGCAACCGGGCCGACGCTTTGTGCGCGATGGGTCTTGCCTATGCGACCGGCCGCGGCAGGCCCGTCGACCTGGTGGCCGCGCATAAGTGGCTGAATATCGCCGCCATCAGGGGTTCGGACCGTGCCGCCGACCTGCGTGCCAGCCTCGCGGCCACGATGAGCAAGACGGACCTCGCCGCCGCGCTGCGCGCGGCACGCGAATGGATGACGATGCACTGATGCGTGGCTGAAGATGCGGCGGCCGCCGGTTCAGGCGGCAGCCAAACTCCTGATCACCTCCGGAAACGCGGCCGCAAGAAGCTCCATTTCCGCATCGGGCGCGGTGCTGATACGGATGCAGCGGTTAAGCGGCGCGACGCCGGGCATGCGGATGAAGATCCCGTGATCGCTCATCAGCCGATCAACGATCGACCGTGCGTAGATTGCATCCTTTCCGCAATCGACAGCCACGAAATTCGTGGCCGAGGGAAGGGGGACGAGCCCGCTATCGGCGGCAATGCGACCGATTCTTTGCCGTGAGTTCGCGATTTTGAGCGTGACTTCCTTCAGATAAGCCTGATCGGCCAAAGCGGCTATTGCTGCTGCCACGCCGATGCGGCTCATACCGAAATGATTGCGGATCTTGTCGAAGGCCTGAGCGGTCCCCGGCGTCGACAGCGTATAGCCGATGCGCGCGCCTGCCAGGCCGTAGGCCTTTGAAAAGGTGCGCGTGCGAATGACGTTGGGCTTGTCGATAAGGCTTTCGATCGGCGGGAGCGCCTCCCGCGGCGCCGTTTCGCAATAGGCTTCGTCGAGCACGAGGAGCGTCGTTTCCGGCAAGGCCTCCGCAAAGGCGACGACACGCTCGGCCGGCCACCAGCTTCCCATCGGATTGTCGGGATTGGCCAGATAGACGAGCGGCGCATTCTCACGATTCACGGCGGCGAGCAGTCCTTCGAGATCTTCCCGGTCGTCGGCATAGGGTACCGTGACCAGCTGCCCGCCATGACCCGCGACATGATAGTTGAAGGTCGGATAGCCTCCGAGAGAAGTCACGACCGGCGCCCCGGCCTCCACGACGAGCCGCACGATCTGTCCGAGAAGGCCGTCGATGCCCTCTCCGATGGCGATATTGGCGGGAGAGGTGCCGAGATGGCCGGCAAGCGCCTGCTTCAGGTCGTGATTCTCGGGATCGGCATATTTCCAGGTTTCGTCCGCCGCCTGCCGGATGGCCAGCAACACGGATGGTGCCGGACCGAATCCGCTCTCATTGGCGCCGATGCGCGCTGCGATCCGGCGGCCGCGCTGACGCTCGAGGGCTTCCGGGCCGACGAAGGGGACGGTGGCCGGCAGGGATTGGATGAGTGGCGTGAAACGTGAGAATGCGGACATGTTGAAAAATCGTGCTCCGTTCGCAAATGCCGGCGGAACTTATCGCATAAGAAGGGAAAGCGGAATCGATTAGGGCCAAGGAATCGCCGGAAGACGTGCGTCCGGGGCCGGCGTTTCTTCCCCAAGTTCGTCCAGCACGGCACGACTTCCTATATCCCGGTCGGGTGCGATCGCCCCGAAGCGGACGAAAATCGGATGATTTCCTGAAATCCGACAAAAAAATCTTGCATTGGAAACGCGGTGACACTAGTCAGGCGCTAACGGAGAGGTGGCCGAGTGGTCGAAGGCGCTCCCCTGCTAAGGGAGTATACCGGAAACGGTATCGAGGGTTCGAATCCCTTCTTCTCCGCCATTTTCCTTCTGTCCGACCCGGACACATAGGTAACACTTCGTACCTAAGACATGGGCGACGACCGCGTGGCGCAGGGTTGTCGATGTTTGCGGACATATCCGCGTTGCATGTGATTTCCTCCCAATCGGCGGAGCCATCACGTCCATTGGCGATCGGTCCAGCCGCAAGTCGCCCGTTCCCCCGTGGTCTCCGCTCAACCAGGCCGGTCCGGCTTGCCTGAACGCATTGCCGCAGTTGTCCTGCCTGGTGCGACTATCGGCAACGTTTCAACCTCGGCTCGCGACTCGGAGTGCAAAGTGTCCGTGTCGACTTCGCTGTCTCAGCTTGGATCGCGAAAGTGACTGTCGCGTTCGCTCCATCCGCCAAGGACGACAGGCGGCCGCAATCGGCTTCAGCGGCCGGAGGCTGCCGCGAATAACCTCCTACGGGTTCACCGATCTCGTTCTCGGGAGTAAAGCAGCCGCATAAGACCGGTCGACACGCTGCTTAGGACTGCTTTCCGGACGTAAGTTCATCTCGAAATATACCTTGGTTTATCTAGGACGTCTTGGGACTTGCAAAGTTCTTTCACACTGTCTTTCCATATCGATCGATTTCGATGCGAGATGAATGGTCCATTGTCGGGGAGGCAATCAGATGGAGCATAAAAATGAGGCAAGTTGAGGCGCCTGAGTGAGGCGCCTTATACTTCAGCCTATTACCGGAAGTCCGGGAGAAGTCGGCCGACGTTCGATGGCGAGCATTCGGGAACTTGCTCGGCGCGAAGGTGATAAGTGGTGGCGCCCAAGTTGGCGGGAAAACCTCGAGGATGCTGCCCTGATCCACGTTCGGTCCGGTATATCAAAGGGGGCGGTCAATGGCCTGAGGTCGCAACTTTGCGTGACCTGATGCAGCGAGGGCTAATCGAGGGCTGCCCCCTTTTCGAGCGCGTTTGTTTGCATCCTGCCAATATGTGCCTCTGAACGCCTGCAGAGGGGGTTTTACACTGGTGCGCTGAAATGCGACCTATATGCAATTGTCGCTGGCCCCGATCCGACGGCCTTTGCACAGGTGACCCGAACCTGTCCGCCTGCCGTCGGCAGGAGTCCTTGCCGACTCGCGAATCTCTGTGTGCTGATTCTGCCCAGAATCGCCCGAGGTGCACCTGGACTACGACGTGACGGCGCATAAAAGGACCAGACTCGCGGGAGGCTCTTGCCGGGTTTTCACCCCGTTTCGGGCCATTTTCTGCCCCTTTCCGAAACAGATGGCAGGGCGATGCCTCGCGCTAACCCCTCGTTGCTAAAGGATTTTCTTAACGCTTTGTTAATTCCCTCGGGCCGTCTGGGGCGATTTTGTGTCGTTTCAGCAACAGGGATCAGGGAAGGGCAGGGCAAAGGAGTCGATCTGGTAAGTTGGTCGTTGCGCGCCCCACCCGGTTTTGTATTTTCAACTCCGGAAGCAAGGGCGGTTGATCGTCCGACTTCTTGAACGTTGGGGATGGGGCAGGGAACGCTGTCCTTCAGCAAAAAAACCCAGACCCGTTTGAAACTTTTGACTGGAGGTCAGAAATGAACATCAAGAGCCTTCTTCTCGGCTCCGCTGCTGCTCTCGCAGCAGTTTCCGGCGCCCAGGCTGCCGACGCCATCGTCGCTGCCGAGCCGGAGCCCATGGAATACGTCCGCGTCTGCGACGCTTTCGGCACGGGCTACTTCTACATCCCGGGCACGGAAACCTGCCTCAAGCTCAGCGGCTTCATCCGCGTTCAGGGCTCGTTCAGCCGTGACGCTGTTACCAGCCGTGACGACAACGGCGGCACGTCCGATTGGGATATGTTCTCCCGCGCTTACATCGCGTTTGACGCCAAGAGCGACACCGAGTTCGGCACGCTCACCGGCTTCTTCGCCGCTGAGTTCAACGCCGACAACGACACCGACGACGGCGACAGCTTCATCGACGTCGACGAAGCCTACATCCAGCTCGGCGGCTTCAAGGCCGGCTTCTTCTACAGCTGGTGGGATAAGGGTCTGAACGGCGAAACCGACACGCTCGGCAACTTCACCGAATTCAACTCGCTCGCTTACATCTATGATGGCGGCACCTTCCAGGCCGGTATCTCGGTCGACGAACTCGAAGGCGCAACGACGAAGGACAACGGTGTCGGCGTTACCGGTATCGTCTCCGCTACGCTCGGCGGCGTTGCTTTCGACTTGCTCGGCAGCTTCGACACCGAAGCCGAAGAAGGCGCGATCCGCGCCCTGCTCTCCGCAGACCTCGGCCCGGGCACGTTCCAGCTCGCTGGTATCTGGGCATCCGAAACGAACGCCTACTGGGATGCTTCCGAGTGGACCGTTGCAGCGTCCTACCGCTTCAACGTGAACGACAAGTTCGCCATCACCCCCGGCGCTCAGTACTTCGGTAACGTGAACGAGAACAACAACTTCGGCAACGACGATGCATGGCGCGTTGGTATCACGACCGACTACCAGATCACCGAAGGTCTCGCTACCCGCTTCACGATCAACTATGAAGATCAGGACAACGGCGACGAAGAAGTCTTCGGCTTCCTCCGCCTGCAGCGTGACTTCTAATCTGACCTGACCTCGGTCAGTGGAAGGAAAGCCCGGCTCAAAGCCGGGCTTTCTCTTTTTGGACTATTGCCAGGGGGGCAGCGCGCCGCTGCCGGCGCTTATGCGCCATTACTTGAGATGGCGCTCGAGTACAGGCACGCACATATCGAGGTCATGGGAGGCCAGATGCGCGTAGCGCATCGTCATCTCGAGCGTCTGGTGGCCGAGCCACATCTGAACCCGTCTGAGATCGATTCCGCCTCTGACCAGGCGTGAGGCGCAGGTGTGCCGCAGAATGTGGGGAACGAGATCGTCTTCGTTGCCGAGGCCCGCATCCACTTTAGCGGCGTTCCAGACAGCGCGGTATTTTTGCTGATCGATTCTGGAAAAGGGACCGGGGGACCTGTCCGCGACGCGTTTCAATGCGTCTTTTGCTCTCACGGTAAGCGGAACTGTGCGGCTGCGGCCCGATTTCGTGACCCAGAATGTCGCCCGGCCCTCGTGAACATCATTCCATTTGAGGGCGACGGCTTCGCCCAGCCGAGCACCGGTATCCACCAGAAATATCGAGAGGTACAGATAGAGTTCCGATCGGCTGGCGATTTCGCGGAACAGGACCTCTTCTTCTTCGGCCTCCAGGAAGCGCAGGCGCCCCGCCTTCTCCTTTTGGCGTTTGAATTCCGGCAGATTGTGGATGTCCCCCATCTTGTACGCTTTCCGCAGCAACTTCCCCAGCGCCGCCATCTTCCTGTTGATGGTCGCGTTGCTGTTGCCGCGCTTGCGTAGCGCCCCTATGAGGCCGTCGAGCAGTTCCTGCGAGAAGGCGGAGAAACGGGCACCGAGCAAGATCTCGTCGAGCTCTCCGATGAAGGCCTTCACATTGTATTTGTGCTTGCCTTCGTCCCACAGGATGTCGGCATAGCGCTGAAGCAACTCGGCAAGCGTGGCCTCCTTTACCACGCCGATCGGCCCTTGCCGGCCGAAAGTATAGTTGACCTCATATCCCGAACCCATGTCCGGGAAACCGAGATCATTTACCCGTTTTTCAGCGTCCGACGTCACGTTTGCCGTTTCCTTCCCATTCTCCGTGAACGAGCCAAGAAACCACTGGCGATGAAACCAGTGCTTATAGTCAAACAATCTCAACGCCTTTACGGCGCGTTTTGCGTTGCAGTACAGCAACAGCCCGCAACCCAACGTGTGAGCTGCGGGCTTTCTTTTACCTGACTAGGTCAGATTAGAAGTTCCGCTGCAGGCGAAGGAAACCGCTGACGGAATCCGGTGCATTGCTCGGGTCCGTGTAGTTGATCGCGAAGCGGGTAGCGAGACCTTCCGTGATGTCGTAGTCGGCGGTAAGGCCGACACGCCACTGGTCCGCATCATTGTCGAAGCGGCCGCCGATCTTGTCGCCTTCGTTCAGAGCGCCCCAGTATTGAGCGCCGGGCGTGATCGCAAGCTTATCGCTCACATTGAAGCGGTAAGAGGCGGCAACGGCCCACTCCGAGTCATGCCAGTACGCGTTCGGACCGGATGCCCAGATGCCGGCGATCTGGAAGGTGCCCGGACCGGCATCCGCGGAGAGCAGGGCACGCACCGCGCCTTCTTCCCATTCCGTGTCGTAGCTGCCGAGCAGGTCGAAGGTCACGCCGCCGAGCGAAGCCGAAACGATGCCTTCGACACCGACGCCATTCGGCTTGGTCGAAGTACCCTCGAGTTCATCCACAGCAACGCCGGCCTGGAACGAGCCGCCGTCATAGGTATAGCGGATTGAGTTGAACTCGGTATTCTCACCGATCAGGTCGGTTTCACCGTTCAGGCCCTTATCCCACCAGCTGTAGAAGAAGCCGGCCCGGAAGCCGCCGAGCTCGATATAGGCTTCGTCGACGTTGATGTGGCTGTCGCCGTCCGCGGACGCGTCAGTATCGGCATTGAACTCGGAAGCGAAGAAGCCGGTGAGCGTGCCGTACTCGGTATCGCTCTTGGCGTCGAACGAGATGTAAGCGCGGGAAAACACGTCCCAATCGGAGGTGCCTTTCTTACCGTAGCCGGTCAAATGATTGACCTTGTCACGCCCGTAGTCGCCCTGAACGCGGATATAGCCGCCGATCTTGAGGCAGGTTTCCGTGCCCGGGATGTAGAAGTAGCCCGTACCGAAAGCGTCGCAGACGCGGACATATTCCATAGGCTCCGGCTCTGCAGCGACGATGGCGTCGGCAGCCTGGGCGCCGGAGACTGCCGCCATAGCGGCAGCCGAGCCGAGAAGAAGGCTCTTGATATTCATTTCTGACCTCCAGTCAGGCGTGGGATAATAATCCTATGACTGGGCAGCCAGGAGAGAAGGGCGGGTGCTCGAGCCGAGCCCGTCGACGGAACGTGCTGTGGCTTCCAAGGTTGCGGATGGAAATCACGCCGGCGAAGGGGAATCCGATGACGAGCCACCGGTCGCCGCATCCGGAACGGCCCCAGGAATGACGGGCTGACGATGCTGGCAACCCGCGAAGGGAGGGGCGCACGGCTCCTCCCTTCAATTCGCGCCGCCGTTCGGAGGCGCCGAGTTCATCAGCTATAGGGCGAATAGCACTGGCGCCGCGGGCCGTTATAGGGCTGATACGTATTGTCCCAGGCCCGGTACGAGCGATAACGCGAGTAGCACCATTCGACATGTGCATTACCGCCGCCGTAATATCGCGGAGCCGCATATCTCGGTTGGCTCAGCAAGCCGCCGACGATCGCCCCGGCAGCCAGGCCACCGAAGAAAGCGCCGAGATCATCGTCATCGTCGTCCCGGTAATAACGGCGGTGGTGGTAACGGTTGCCGTAATGGCGGTTCCCGCGATAACCGCGCCAGTAGCCCATCCGCCGGCATTCCACGCCCCGGCAGCGGCCCTTTCGAGCTTCCCCGCGCTCGTAGGGAAACTGCGCCAACTGCACGTCGGCGGCCAGCGGCTTCGGCGCCGGAACGAGCGGAAACGCTTCTGCCGGCGGAACGCTGCTCATAGCCGTGGCCAGCGACAGGGCAACAATTGCTAAGGTCTTCATTGGCCTCACCATTTCCTCTCAGGAGAAAATAAATCCCTTCCAGGGGAAAATGGCCGAAATCCTGTTTTGTGCCGGGGCGGCCAGCCGATCACGATGATGTGATCCTCTTACAGCGGAGCTGCCGCGAGGGCAGGTCGCAGCCGGGTTTGGGCTGCCCGGTCGCATGGACCGAGGCTCAGGGCAAGACACGTCCCAATCTCAAATCCGCAACGATATCCGAATTTTGTCCCAGGCGGGACTTATAAACCTGGTAGTTCTCCATCACCCGCTGGACATAGTTGCGCGTCTCCTCGAAGGGGATGCGTTCGATCCAGTCCACGACCTCGTCGATGGGTTTGCCGCGCGGATCGCCATAGCGGGCGAGCCATTGCGGAACGCGACCTGGGCCGGCATTGTAGGCTATGAAGGTGAGAATGTAGGAACCGCCGAAGCTGTCGATCTGCTCGCCGAGATAATGGGCTCCAAGTGTCGCGTTATAGCCGGCGTCGCTGGTCAGGCGGTCCTTGGAATAGGCGAGGCCATAGCGGCTTGCGACGCCTTTGGCTGTGCCGGGCAGAAGCTGCAGAAGGCCCCGGGCATTCGCCACCGAAACCGCGGCCGGGTTGAAGGCGCTTTCCTGGCGGGCAATGGCATAGGCGAGCGCCTTGCCGGCGCCGTCGATGTCCGCGCTCGGCGGAATGACCCCGATCGGAAAGGCAAGGGCAGCCACCTCGATGCCGCGGCCGAAGGCGATCTTGCCGATCTGCAGCGACAGCTGGTGATTGCCCGCCTTCTCGGCCCGCTCCGTCAGGATCGCAAGTTCGCCGGGGCTGGTCAGTTCCTCGGCAAGCGCCCGATAAAGACTGTCGGCGCGCCAGCCATGGCCGGCGGCTTCGAGCCGGCCGATCGCCTTGACGGCTTCGCGGCCTTCCAACCGGATGCGGTCTTCCTGAGTAGGTGAGGGGTAGCTCATGTCGAGCTTCGCCTGGCCTAGGCGTGCCGCGGCGAGTTGTCCGTAGAAGGTCGCCGGATAGCGCGCCGCATTGGTGAAATATTCGCGCGCGTCGCCGGGGCCGCCCGCTTCGGCCGCGCGGCCCAGCCAGTACCAGGCGCGCGAGGCGGAGACAGGCCTGCTCGATGCCTCGAGAATCCTGCGGAAGTGCTGCGCCGCCTTCTCGGGCTCCTCGAGGCCGCGAAGCGCATACCAGCCCGCGTGGAATTCCGCGTCCACGCGGTCCGCAGCGCGCTTTGCCGCATGGTTGGCGGCGATGCGGTAGGCGCCTCGGAAATCGCCGCCGTCGAGCAGACCGCGGCTGACGATGCGCTGTTCGACCCACCATTCTCCGGGGTTGACCAGAGCGCTGTCGTCCTTCGGCATCTGGTCGAGAAGCCGGGCCGCCTCGGCATATTTCTGCTGCTTGCGCAAATGTTCGATGCGAATGAAGAGATAGGCGGGATTGCTGCGCCAGGAAGCGTCCACCGCTTCTATGAGCGAAGCCGCGTTGCTGGCGCCGCGGGTGACTGCGGCCCAGGCGCGGAACAGCGACTGCGCCTTGCCGAGGTCGCTGAACCGCTCGGCCTGGTCTATACGGGCGCGGTAGAGAAGCATCTCCATCCGCCGCCTGTGATCCTCCGTCGTCAGGAGATTGGAAAACTCGGAAAGGATCTTCGTTTCGGTGTCCTTGTCCAAGGCTTCGCTCAGCCAGAACGCGCGCAGCTGCGCGGCGGCCGCCGGCCGCTGCCCTTGTGCTGCAAGCGCGCGTGCAAGGACGATCGCCCCTTCAGCCGTTTCGGGCTGAGTTGCGCCGAAGGCTGCAATCACATCGGCGGCCGGCGCGTTTTCCCGATAAAGAGCCCTTTCCGAATGGGAGCGCAGCGATTTGAGGCCTGGCCAGCCCTGGAGCTCCCGCTGCGCTTCGGCAATGTCGTAGGAGGGAATGCCTCTCTGTCCGGAAACGGCGATCGCCCAGGCAAGGATATGCCGATCGAGCGTTCCCGCGGGCATGCCGTCGCGAATGGCGATCGCCTTTTCCGGCTGCCGATCGGAGAGGGCATCCAGCCCGCTTTTCAGATTGCCGCTGATCGCCGCAGTGCCCGGCAGGGGATTTGCGGATTCGCCGGTGGCGGGGCTGCCGATCTTGCCGGCAGCATCCGGTTTGCTCGTCGGTATCGGTATCCGGCCCTCGGCTGCGTCAGCCGAAAAAGCCAGCATCCCCGCACCGATTATGGCGGCGACCGGCAGAAAGACTGTTCCGCGCATCAAGAGCCCTGTCGTCCCCCATCCCTCAACTTCAATTGCCGCTTCATCGCAGCCCAACAGCCGGCGTCGGTTACCGCCTTGATCAGGGGCGGCCATTGCGTGGAAACGAAAGCGAAATGCATCCTCACAGCGCTTGCCGCAGCCACGCCACATGATTATGGTGCGGCAGTTTTTTAACCGTCGATTGCGGCCAAAGCGTGAGCGTATTCTGCGCCTCCGGCCGTCAGGAGTTGTGCATGTTCAAGGGTTCCATTCCCGCACTCGTAACGCCCTTCACCGCTGCCGGCTCGGTTGATGCGGATAGTTTCGTCGCGCATGTGGAATGGCAGATAAAAGAGGGCAGCCACGGCCTCGTGCCGGTGGGCACCACGGGTGAATCCCCGACGCTTTCCCATGACGAGCACAAGAAGGTCGTGGAACTGTGCGTCGAGGCATCCGGACGGCGCGTGCCGGTTATCGCCGGCGCCGGTTCCAACAACACGATCGAGGCGGTCGAACTTGCCCAGCACGCGGAAAAGGCCGGAGCGGATGCCATTCTCGTGGTCACGCCCTATTACAACAAGCCGACGCAGAAGGGCCTCTTCGCCCATTTTGCTGCGATCGCCGAAAGCGTAAAGCTGCCGATCGTGATCTATAACATTCCGGGCCGTTCCGTCGTCGACATGAGCGTCGAAACCATGGCGGCGCTGGCGAAGGCCCATCCCACGATCATCGGCGTCAAGGATGCGACCGGCAAGATCGAGCGGGTCTCCGAACAGCGCATGGCCTGCGGCAAGGCTTTCGTGCAGCTTTCGGGAGAGGACGCGACCGCGCTCGGCTTCAATGCGCATGGCGGCGTCGGCTGCATCTCCGTGACCGCCAACGTCGCGCCGCGCCTTTGCGCCGAGTTTCAGGAGGCGACCCTTGCCGGCAACTTTGCCAAGGCCCTGGAGCTGCAGGATAAATTGATGCCGCTTCACAAGGCCATCTTCCTTGAGCCGGGCGTCTGCGGCGCTAAATATGCGTTGAACCGCCTCGGGCGAATGAGCTTTACCGTCCGCTCGCCACTACTGTCGGCGCTGGAGCCGGCCACGGCGTCGGCTATCGACGCGGCGCTCAGGCATGCAGGGCTGATGAACTGATGGCACCGAAAGGCAGCGAACGCACGGTCAAGAAGGTTGTTGCGGAAAATCGCAAGGCCCGCTTCAACTACGAGATCGTGGACACCTACGAGGCCGGTCTGGTCCTGACCGGCACGGAGGTCAAGTCGTTGCGCGAGGGAAAAGCGAATATCGCGGAATCATACGCGACCGACGAAGGCGGCGAGATCTGGCTCATCAATTCCTATCTGCCCGAATATTTGCAGGCCAACCGCTTCAATCACGAGACGCGCCGACGCCGCAAATTGCTCCTGTCGAAGAGGGAAGTGAATCGTCTGCAGGGTGCGGTCAACCGCGAGGGAATGTCGCTGATACCGCTCCGGATATACTTCAATGAGCGAGGCAGGGCGAAGCTGGAACTGGCTCTCGGCAAGGGCAAGAAGCTGCACGACAAGCGAGAGACCTCCAAGGAACGCGATTGGAACCGGCAGAAGAACAGGCTCCTCAAGGAGCGTGGCTAAGTCCTCGCCGATCGCTTGGGGTATATTGCCCTTCATCGGGCAGACGAGATCACGATGATTTTAGGAGGGTCGACCTGAGACTGTGAACGTGATCGATTCCAATGAGTTCGGGCGGAATGCGGGCGGACACCGCCCGCACTTTCCTCATCCGCTCTAAAGCTCCACGTCGTCGGCCACCGGTTCTACGGGGCGCTGAACGCGTTCTGACGGCTCGCGGCCGATTTCGCCTCTTAGGGAGGCGAGATCGATGAAGTGATCGGCCTGGCGACGCAGGTCGTCGGCGATCATCGGCGGCTGGGTCGCCATGGTGGAAACCACCGAAACCTTGCGCCCCTTGCGCTGAAGCGCTTCGACAAGCGTCGTGAAATCGCCATCGCCGGAGAAGATCACCAGATGATCAACGGATTCGGATTGCTCCATGGCATCGATGGCCAGTTCGATATCCATATTGCCCTTGATCTTGCGGCGCCCGAGCGAGTCGGTGAATTCCTTGGCCGGCTTGGTCACGACCTTGTAGCCGTTGTAGTCCAGCCAGTCGATCAACGGGCGGATCGACGAATATTCCTGGTCCTCGATCAGTGCAGTGTAGTAGTAGGCCCTGAGCAGGTAGCCACGCTTCTGGAAGGCTTTGAGCAGCTTGCGGTAGTCGATGTCGAAGCCGAGGCTCTTCGACGCAGCGTAGAGATTGGCGCCATCGATGAAAAGAGCGATTTTCTCGCGAGGATCGAACATCGTTACTTCCTTTTTCCGTACCCTACACAGTGACCGGACCAACCTCGCGGAGCGTCACGCATAAAAACGGCGGATTACATTAAACTTCGCTTATCTGCAAATAATTTAGGTCATGCCAATGCATTATTCCAACCGGGCCGCCGCGCCTATAGCTAGTTTTAGCAGTTGCTGCAGTTCATCCACATTTTCAATCTATAATTGTTGCTGGATACGCGTCTAAAAAATATCACGAGATACAGGCAACGTCTGGGACCCGCAGCGGCGATCCGCAGATGCGGCATTTTACCATGCTATGGGCGCTGACGTGAGCGGCCCGCAGGAAAAACTTGAACTTATGTTGTTTTGATTGTATCCGAACGGCTAATTCCAGAAATCGGAGCTGATGGAACCGCATGCAAGCGGACGTTCCGGTTTCGCGTTGTTAAACCTGCGGCAATGCCGCCGCACCTCTTGAGTCGTAAAGGACAGGCCATGGCCCGCGTCACCGTCGAAGACTGCATCGACAAGGTCGAAAACCGTTTCGAACTCGTCCTTCTTGCCAGCCACCGCGCACGATTGGTTTCCCAGGGTGCCCCGATCACGGTCGACCGCGACAACGACAAGAATCCGGTCGTTGCACTGCGCGAGATTGCTGAGGAGACCCTCTCGCCCGGCGATCTGAAGGAAGATCTGATCCACTCGCTGCAGAAGCATGTCGAAGTGGACGAGCCGGAACCCGATCCGGCATCTCTCGTCCAGACGGAAGCAGCCCCTGCCTTCGCTGAGGCTGCCGAAGAGGAAGACCAGCCGGAAGCGCTGACCTTCGACCGCATGTCCGAAGAAGAACTGCTGGCCGGTATCGAAGGCCTGGTTCCTCCGGAAAAGAGCGACGACTACTGAGATTCGTTCCGGAACAACCGTTCCGACGTGTTATCGAAGCGGTGCGCCACTCGTATGATTGGCGCACTTTTTTATTTGTCTGATTTCACGGAGCCGCCAGCGGATGATGCGCCAATACGAGCTCGTTGAGCGCGTGCAGAAATACAAGCCCGACGTCAACGAGGCCCTGCTGAACAAGGCCTATGTCTACGCCATGCAGAAGCACGGGCAGCAAAAGCGGGCAAGCGGCGATCCCTACATCTCACATCCGCTGGAAGTGGCGGCGATCCTGACGGAAATGCATCTCGACGAATCCACGATCGCCGTGGCGCTGCTGCACGACACGATCGAGGATACGACCGCGACGCGGCAGGAAATCGACGACCTCTTCGGCGAGGACATCGGCGCCCTGGTCGAGGGCCTCACCAAGATCAAGAAGCTCGACCTGGTCACCAAGAAGGCCAAGCAGGCGGAAAATCTCCGAAAGCTGCTGCTCGCCATTTCGGACGACGTCCGCGTGCTCCTGGTCAAGCTTGCCGATCGCCTCCACAATATGCGCACGCTCGATCATATGTCGGCGGAAAAACGCGCACGTATTTCGGAGGAGACGATGGACATCTATGCGCCCCTGGCGGGGCGCATGGGCATGCAGGACATGCGTGAGGAGCTCGAAAACCTGTCCTTCCGCCACATCAACCCGGAGGCATACGAGACCGTTACCAGGCGCCTCCAGGAACTGTCCGAGCGAAACGAGGGTCTGATCAAGAAGATCGAGGAGGAACTGAGCGAACTGCTTCAGGCCGAGGGACTGAAGGACGCACAGGTCAAGGGGCGCCAGAAGAAGCCCTATTCGGTTTTCCGCAAGATGCAGTCGAAGTCGCTCTCCTTCGAGCAGCTCTCGGACGTCTGGGGCTTCCGCATCATCGTCAACGACATCCCGTCCTGCTATCGCGCGCTCGGTATCGTGCACACGCGCTGGCGCGTCGTGCCGGGACGCTTCAAGGATTACGTCTCGACGCCGAAGCAGAACGATTACCAATCCATTCACACGACGATCATCGGCCCGTCGCGTCAGCGTATCGAACTGCAAATCCGTACGAAGCGCATGCACGAGATCGCCGAATACGGTATCGCGGCCCACGCGCTCTACAAGGATCGCGACACGGTTTCGGGCGATCTGACGCGCACTCCGACGTCGAATGCCTATTCCTGGCTGCGCCGCACGATCGAGTCGCTCGCCGAGGGCGACAATCCGGAGGAATTTCTCGAGCACACCAAGCTCGAGCTCTTCCAGGATCAGGTTTTCTGCTTCACACCGAAAGGGCAACTGATCGCGCTGCCGCGCGGGGCCACGCCGATCGATTTTGCCTATGCCGTGCATACGAACATCGGCGACACCTGCGTCGGGGCCAAGATCAACGGCCGCATCATGCCGCTCGTGACGCGGCTCAATAATGGCGACGAGGTGGAGATCATTCGCTCGGGCATTCAAGTGCCGCCGCCGGCCTGGGAAGAGATCGTCGTCACGGGCAAGGCGCGGGCGGCCATCCGTCGCGCGACCCGTGCCGCGATCCGGAAGCAATATGCCGGACTCGGCTACCGCATCCTTGAGCGGACCTTCGAACGGGCGGGCAAGACCTTTTCGCGCGAAGCCTTGAAACCGGTGCTGCATCGCCTCGGACAGAAGGATGTCGAGGACGCCATCGCCGCGGTCGGGCGGGGCGAACTCTCGTCGCTCGACGTTCTGCGCGCCGTGTTCCCCGATCACCAGGACGAGCGCGTAACCGTGAAGCCCAGCGCCGACGACGGCTGGTTCAACATGCGCAGCGCTGCGGGAATGATCTTCAAGCTGCCGGAACGGTCGAAGGAAATGGCCGCAGCGGAACAGGCGGAGGGACCGGAAGCCCTGCCGATCCGCGGGCTTTCCGGCAATGCGGAGGTTCACTTCAGCCCTGCTGGCGCCGTTCCCGGCGACCGGATCGTCGGGATCATGGACAAGGATAAAGGCATTACCATCTATCCGATCCAGTCGCCGATCCTGCAGAAGTTCGACGAGGAGCCCGAGCGTTGGATCGACGTTCGTTGGGATCTCGACGAGGCGAACAACAGCCGTTTCATGGCGCGGATTGCGGTCAGCGCCTTGAACGAACCGGGCACTCTGGCGGAGGTCGCGCAGGCCATCGCGACCACCGACGTCAATATCCGTTCGCTTTCCATGGGCCGCGTCGCCGCAGACTTCAGCGAATTGCAGTTCGATCTCGAGGTCTGGGACCTGCGTCAGCTCAACCATCTGATGGCACAGCTCAAGGAACTGCCGAGCATTTCCATGGTCAAGCGCCTGTTCGAGTAGGGCGTCGCCTTGCGCTGGCGCCGCCCCCGCAGGGGGATCGCCCTCGCATGCCCAGGGCTTCTTCCCCTATCAGTGCAAACTGCCTCCGAAATGAGCACATGGGGAGTTTCGCCGCCAAGTCATGCGCAGCGCGCATGGCTGCCGCCGGATCGTGAGGCTGGTGGCCATGCGGCCGCTCAACTATCTTTGCGTCGGGAGGTGAACGAAGAGGTTTACCATGTTCAAGCAGTTGAAGAAGATCACCCGTGCATTGCACATACCCACTGTCGAAGAGCGCGAGGTCGCCTATCTGAACGGCTCCGTCGACCGCATCGACCTGGAATACCGTCAGCGTCAGATCGACCGCGGCCTTTTCCGGAAGGGCTTCTGACCGCGAATGCGGCGCGCCGGAAAGGCGCGCCATGGCTGCCGCGCCGACGATGGCCAGAGCTATGCGTTTTTCGGATGGCTCACTTGCCCGATCTTGCAGTCTGACGCCGTCACAGCGCTGCCTCTCTTGCCAGGCGCAGCTACGTAGTTTTCTAAGCTAAGCACGTCGTACGGATAATCGCTGCGCATGTCTGCTGGACGTGCTCCAGCCCTGGCTGCATGTTTTTGTCCTTTGATCCGACAGGATCGAAGGAAATATGCAGTAGCTTGCACATGGAGTGCGTCGCGCCTATCTTGCGGCATCAAAAGGCGGGGCGGGTCCGTCTTGTGCCGGCGGGCAGCTTTGAGTGCGATCATAACGGCATAATGTTATTCAGGCGCAGAAAACCGGTCACACCATTCGAGAGGCTTGGCGCTTTCTTCTGGCCGCGCAAAGGGTTCATGCGCGCTCCGCGTTATATCGTCCTTCGCATTCTCCGTCTGAACTCGTCTCCGCACTCGATCGCCGTCGGGGTAGCGGCCGGCGCTGCATCGTCCCTAACGCCGTTCTTCGGCCTGCATATCGTTCTCGCCGTTCTTCTCGCATCGGTCTTTTCAGGAAATCTGGTCGCGGCTGCGATCACGACCTTGGTTGCCAATCCCGTTACCATTCCGGTCATCCTGACGGCTTCCTACGAGGTCGGCACGATGCTCACGCAGCCGCAAGGCGCCCGGGTGATGGGCGGTCAAGAGATCATGCGGATGGTAGAGCATTTCGATCTCGCCAGCTTATGGGGCCCGGTCTTCAAGCCGATGCTCATAGGCTCGCTTCCCCTTGCGGCGGCGGGCGCCATGATATTCTACCCGCTTGCGTTTCAGACGGCGCGCCTCTTTCAGGAGCGGCGCCGGCAGGTCCGCTCGCACAAATTCGGACATCCGACATGATCATTGGAATCGGCAGCGATCTCATCGACATCAGGCGCATCGAAAATTCGCTCCAGCGCTTCGGCGAGCGTTTCGTCAACCGGTGCTTCACCGATATCGAGATCGCCAAATCAGACGGCCGCAAGAACCGTGCGGCATCCTATGCCAAGCGTTTCGCGGCCAAGGAGGCCTGTTCAAAGGCGCTGGGCACCGGCCTGGCGCAGGGCGTGTTCTGGAAAGAGATGGGCGTGGTGAACTTGCCCGGTGGGAAACCGACGATGCAGTTGACGGGCGGCGCGGCCGCGCGTCTTCAGGAAATGCTGCCGGTAGGCCACCGCGCCGCCATCCATCTGACGATCACCGACGACTTCCCGCTTGCGCAAGCTTTCGTGATTATCGAGGCGCTCCCGGTTGCCCCCGCGGAGGGAACGGTTTAGAGCACTTGCCGAAAGACCGCGGTCGCTTGAAGCACGGATTTCCCGCGACATATAGCAGTTGCGGGTGACGTGCGACCCGGGTTCGGGCGCAAACGAAGGTTGAAGCGTTAGGCTCGGGTATCCCGGGCAGGATGACAAGGAAGACTGAGCGTGGCAGAAAAGACAGAAGCGAAGCAGAGCGGTCTCTGGGAAAACGTCAAGGTTATTATCCAGGCGCTGCTCCTGGCCGTGGTCATCCGCACCGTCTTCTTCCAGCCCTTCACGATTCCGTCCGGATCGATGATGCCGACGCTCCTTGTCGGCGACTACATCTTCGTCAACAAGTTCGCCTACGGCTATTCGAAATACTCGCTGCCCTTTTCGCCGGATCTTTTCAGCGGCAGGATCTTTGCGAGCGAACCGGAGCGGGGCGACATCGTGGTCTTCCGCTTCCCGCCCAATCCGGACATCGACTACATCAAGCGCCTCGTCGGTCTGCCGGGCGACCGCATCCAGGTCAGGAACAGCGTTCTCTACGTCAACGACAAGCCGGTCGAGCGGGTGCCGGACGGCACCTTCCGGGCGGACGACCAGTACGACACAGGCGGAGATGTTCCAGTCTATCGTGAGACGATGGACAACGGCATGTCCTACGACACGCTCGATCAGTTCCCCGATTCGCGCGGTGATAACACCCGTGAATTCATCGTCCCGGAAGGCCATTATTTCATGATGGGCGACAACCGGGACAATTCCGCCGACAGCCGTTTCGATGTGGGCTTCGTGCCGGCCGAAAACCTGGTCGGCCGCGCCAGCCTGATTTTCTTCTCGCTCGGCAACGACACGTCGTTCCGGCAGGTTTGGAAGTGGCCGGCGAATCTGCGTTACGATCGCTTGTTCAAGGTGGTCCACTGATGAAGGCCCGCTCGTTGAACGTGGAGGATCGGGCGCGGCTGGAGGCCGCGATCGGTTACCAGTTCTCCGAGAAGGAGCGCCTCGACAGGGCGCTGACGCATTCGAGCGCGCGCAGCGGCCGTGCAATCAACTATCAGCGGCTCGAATTCCTGGGGGACCGGGTCCTCGGGCTCTGCGTCGCCGAACTTCTGTTCCAGACCTTCACCGATGCCAACGAAGGCGAGCTCTCGGTCCGCCTGAACCAGCTCGTCAGTGCGGAAAGCTGCGCGAAGGTGGCGGATGAACTCTCGCTGCACGAATTCATCCGAACCGGCTCGGACGTGAAGAGGATCACGGGCAAGCACATGATGAATGTGCGCGCCGATGTGGTAGAGTCGCTGATTGCGGCGATCTATCTCGATGGCGGTCTGGAGCCGGCGCGCCGCTTCGTGCTCGAGCATTGGACGCATCGGGCTGCGAGCGCAGACGGCGCCAGGCGGGATGCAAAGACGGAACTGCAGGAATGGGCGCATGCCAGGTTTGGGGTTGCGCCCAAATACAGGACGGATGACCGTTCCGGCCCCGATCACGATCCGCGCTTTACCGTGACGGTGGAGGTCGACGGGATCGCGCCGGAAACGGGGGTTGATCGTTCCAAGCGTGGGGCAGAGCAGGTCGCCGCCATGAAATTGCTGGAACGCGAAGGTGTGTGGCAGAAGCGCTCTGCCGGAAATTGACGGATATCATGACGGATACTCAAAAGGACACGGCCGCCGGCGCGGTGCCGACGCGCTCGGGCTTCGTGGCTCTGATCGGAGCGACGAATGCCGGCAAGTCGACATTGGTCAATCGCCTTGTCGGCGCGAAAGTGTCGATCGTCAGCCACAAGGTGCAGACGACGCGGGCGATCATCCGCGGCATTGCGATTCACGACAATGCGCAGATCGTCTTCATGGACACTCCCGGCATCTTCAAGCCGCGGCGCCGGCTCGACCGCGCCATGGTCACCACAGCCTGGGGCGGTGCCAAGGACGCCGATCTCATCATGCTGCTGATCGACAGCGAGCGCGGGATCAAGGGTGACGCGGAAGCCATCCTGGACGGTCTGAAGGAGGTGCATCAGCCGAAGATCCTCGTCCTCAACAAGGTCGACCGGGTTCGCCCCGAGGATTTGCTGAAGCTCGCGGCCGCTGCCAACGAGGCGGTTGCATTCGAGCGCACCTTCATGGTCTCCGCGCTGACGGGTTCCGGCTGCGACGACGTCATGGATTATCTGGCCGAGACGCTGCCGGAAGGCCCGTGGTACTATCCGGAAGATCAGATCTCCGATCTGCCGATGCGCCAGCTCGCTGCCGAGATCACCCGCGAGAAGCTCTTCCTGAGGCTGCATCAGGAGCTTCCCTATGCATCTCACGTGGAGACGGAGAAGTGGGAGGAGCGCAAGGACGGATCCGTGCGCATCGAGCAGGTGATCTACGTGGAGCGTGACAGCCAGAAGAAGATCGCCCTCGGCAAGGGCGGCGAGGCGATCAAGGCGATTTCGACCGCCGCGCGCAAGGAGATCTCGGAAATCCTGGAGCAGCCGGTGCACCTCTTCCTGTTCGTCAAGGTGCGTGAGAACTGGGGCGACGATCCGGAGCGCTTCCGCGAAATGGGGCTCGATTTTCCACGGTAATGGAGCGGCTCAGATGCTCTTCAATGTCACGCGGCGTTCGAGGTCCGCGGCCGGCTCCTTGCGCTCGCTGTATCGGTCGGTCAGGTAAGCGGAGCAGTCACGCGTCAGAAGCGTGAATTTCACCAGTTCCTCCATGACGTCGACGACCCGGTCGTAATAGCTCGACGGCTTCATACGGCCGCTGGCGTCGAATTCCTGGAACGCTTTGGCGACCGAAGACTGGTTGGGAATGGTGATCATGCGCATCCAACGGCCGAGAATGCGCATCTGGTTCACCGCGTTGAAGCTCTGCGAGCCTCCCGAAACCTGCATCACCGCTAGCGTCTTGCCTTGCGTCGGCCGGATCGAGCCGGCCGAAAGCGGGATCCAGTCGATCTGAGCTTTCATGATCCCGGTCATCGCGCCGTGCCGCTCCGGGCTCACCCACACCTGGCCTTCTGACCAGATCGATAATTCGCGCAGCTCCTGCACCTTGGGGTGGCTCACCGGTGCCGCGTCGGGGAGCGGCAGACCGGACGGGTCGAACATCTTCAGTTCCGCGCCGAAAAATTCGAGCAGGCGCCGGGCCTCCTCGGCCAGGAGGCGGCTGTAGGACACCGCCCGCAGTGATCCGTAGAGGATCAGGATGCGCGGCCCGTGGGTCGAAGCAGCCGGGCGCAGCGCGCCGCTGTCCGGCAGCCGCAGCTGTTGCAGATTCGCGGCGGGCAGGTCGTGTCTGGAGTCGTCGTCAGACAATGCGCTTGCCCCCGGCGTCGAGGACGGCTTCGCCGTCTTCCTTGGAAAACGGGCCTTTGTGGGTGTCGGGCAGAATGTCGAGTACGAGCTCGGAGGGCCGGCAGAGAAGCGTGCCGAGCGGCGTCACGACGAAGGGGCGATTGATGAGGATCGGATGCGCGAGCATTGCGTCGAGCAGTTCCTCGTCGGTGCGCGACGGATCGTCCAGGCCGAGCTCGTTAAAAGGCGTGCCCTTTTCACGAACAGCCTCGCGCACCGTCAGCCCGGCGGCGGCTATCAGCGTCTGAAGCTCGGAACGTGAAGGGGGCGTCTTCAGGTATTCGACGACGGTCGG
The DNA here is from genome assembly GCF_000427465.1 of Sinorhizobium arboris LMG 14919. Taxonomy (NCBI): domain Bacteria; kingdom Pseudomonadati; phylum Pseudomonadota; class Alphaproteobacteria; order Hyphomicrobiales; family Rhizobiaceae; genus Sinorhizobium; species Sinorhizobium arboris. The sequence continues at coordinate 854,194 of NZ_ATYB01000014.1, forward strand.
CTCGATGCCAGCATTACGTATCATGGCCAGCGTGTTGCGCGAGGTGCCGCAAGCCGGATTGTGGTAGATGGTGACGTTCATGATGCGGTCTCCTGGGAAGGGTGGCTGATCACGACGATTTCAGGTCGGACAGACCTGATCCTGAACGCGATCGATTCTGATGGTCGAGACGCGGGAGTGGGGCGGAATCCGCACAGATTTTCCTCATCCCGCTCCGGTCATGGGGCGGGCCGGCTGGAAGAGCCATCGCATCAGCGCGAGCGCGCAAACGGCCCCGAACAGTTCGGCGAGTACGAATCCCGGCAGGTCGCCCGGGCGGATCCCGGAAAAGGTGTTTGTGAATGAGCGCGCCAGTGCCACGGCGGGGTTGGCGAAGGACGTGGATGCGGTGAACCAGTAGGCGGCCGTGATGTAGAGGCCCACGAGCCACGGCACGGCCTCACGACGAAACCGTATACCGGCAAGTATGGCGGCGACGAGCCCGAAGGCCGCGACCGCCTCCGAAAGCCATTGCGCCGGACCGGTGCGCACCTTCGCGGATATGTCGAGCGGTGAAAGGTCGAACATCAGGTGGGCGAGGGCAGTCCCGGCAACGGCGCCGCCCACTTGCGCTACGACATAAGCGCTGCACTCCCGCCGCGTGAGACTGCCGGAGAGCGCGAAGACAAGCGAGACTGCCGGGTTGAAATGCGCCCCGGACAGCGGGCCTAACATCGTGATCAGCACGACCAGGATCGCGCCCGTGGCGATGGTGTTGGCAACGAGCGCCAAGGCGTCGTCGGCTGTCAGCGCGTCGGCCATGATCCCCGATCCGACGACCGCCGCGACGAGAATACCGGTGCCGAGCGCCTCTGCGATGCAGCGTCGTGTCAGATCGAACTCCTGCATCAAATCTTCCGATCCGTGGCTTCGTCGTCCATCTTGCCGATCTCGGAGAGATGGCTGTGCAACGACATGCGGTCTATCGAGGCAAGCGGCAGGCTGAGGAAAGCCATGATCCTGTTCTTGAGAAATCGCGCGGCCTCAGCGAAGGCCCTTTCCTTTTCGAACTCGCTGCCCTCAACGGCGGCGGGATCGGCCACACCCCAGTGCGCGGTCATGGGATGGCCCGGCCAGACGGGGCAGGCCTCTCCTGCGGCGCTGTCGCAAACGGTGAAGATGAAGTCCATCTCCGGTGCACCGGGCGCGGAGAACACCTCCCAGCCCTTTGAGCTGAAGCCCTCGGCCGGATAGCCGATGTTTTGCAGCTCCCGAAGCGCGAGCGGATGCACCGTCCCCTTGGGATTGCTGCCGGCCGAAAAGGCGCGGAACCTGCCCTTGCCTTCAGCGTTCATGATCGCCTCGGCGAGGATTGAACGCGCCGAGTTGCCGGTGCAAAGAAAGAGCACATTATAGATGGGTTCAGGCACGGCTTTCCTCCCTTGGCGAACAGCAGGGTGCGAGATCTGCGACGAGCGGCGCGCAAACGTCCGGGTGGCCGGCACAGCAATCCTTGAGCAGAAAGCTCACGACGCGGCGCAATCCATCGAGGTCGGCGCGGTAGATGATCGACCGGCTCTGCCGCCGAGTGGTCACCAGTCCCGCGCGCTGCAGCTGCGCGAGATGGGTCGACATGGTGTTGTGTGGAACGTTCAGAAGCCGCGCGACCTCGCCTGCCGGGAGTCCGTCCGGTTCATGCTTGACCAGGAATCGGAACGCGTCGAGCCGCGTCGGCTGGGCGAGAGCGGCGAAGGCCGCGATGGTGTCGTGTGCGTCCATATGTCGAGATATATCGACATATGGTAATCAGCGCAAGCGAAAGCTTGCCCGGGTCTCGACTACTGGCGATTAGCCTGATCGGTCGCTGCCGCGGGACGCTTGCCGAGAAGGGGGGCGATTGTTTCCGCCCTGTTGGTCCAGACATAGCCGGCAAAGCCCTCGGGAACGGAGGCGAGATCATCGGCGCTGTCGATGCCCGAGGTGAAATCGCCGCCGCTATAAGGGCCAAGCAGGATGATTTCGCTGCCGGCGGCCTGCATGCGGGCCGCGAACCGGTCGGGCCATCCCCACAGAAATGGTGCGTAATTGCTGGAAACCATGATCAGCGTGTCGCGGCAGGCGTCCGGTACGATGCCGGTCCAGCCATAGGCGGCATATCGGCCAAGGCAGGCGCGCGTGGACTGTCGATCATAGCCTCTAAGCCCCGGAACCAGCCGGAGTGTTTCCTGCGTCGGTGCAGTGCCGCCATAGACGCCGAATACCTGTTTGCGCCACTCCGGATGAAACCGGAGGAGCACGGCCAGGGTAGCGCCTTCCTCCCGCCGCTCGCTCTTGAAATTGATCAGGAAGCGGCCCTCAGGCAGGGCCTTGAAGACCTCCGTCAGCGTCGGCATCTGGCCGGCCCCCTGGCCGCGGAACGGGAAGGACTTGCCGCCGTCGGCCGTATAGCCATAGCCGATGTCCAGCGTCTTCAGCTCGGACATCGGCGTTTCTTCGGTCACGCCTCTCCCATCCGTCCGGCAGTCGAGCGTCCAGTCGTGAAAAACGGCGAACTGTCTGTCGGGCGTCAGATGGACATCGAGCTCGACGACGTCGGCGCCCATCTCCATCGCCGCGCGCATCGAGTCGATGGTGTTTTCGAGATAGCTGTGACGCGGGGCTTCGATGCGCTCGGCGGTGCAGGTCTCATTGTCGAGACCTTTCGAGTCGAAAACCTGGTGGATGCCGCGATGGGCGAGGATCTTTGCATTGCCGGAGGGAGGCGGCGCCAAAAGCGACGTATTGAGAAGCCAGACGATGGCGACGACGACAAGCGCAATCGCGGCGATCTTCTTCATCGTGTATCCTCCTCTCGCGTCGGGCTTGCCGCGATAATGTGGCGTGACGATGTTACCGGCCGGTGTGCAAAGTGTTACACGGATTGGCATCGCCCTGTCACCCCCGGCCGCGCGCTCGGACCCGCGCACCTGCGGGCACCCGGGAGCGCGCCGTCTGCACCCGCTGCGGATGGGCTTCAGTCAGTGAATTCGAACTTACTAAGGAAATAAATCTTTGAGGGGCCACAAAAAAGCCCCATTGAATAACCGCCGAACACGGCTAAGTTAATGGAAGTTCTGATGGATAGGAGCCCGATGGGCTGGCCTGACGAATTGCCGCAGACGGTCCCGCCTCGTTTCGCGAGGACCCGGCGGAAACCGTCAGGTCGTGCTCGAGCCGGTTTCTCGCCGCTTCCGGACGTGGCTGCGCGCTTCCAAGCATCGCCGCCCGTCTCTGCCCCGAAGCCGACCAGCCGCTCACCCGCTCCACCCCGTGAAGGAACCGATGGTCCGTTTAGGTCTGAGCTGAGGTAGGATATGAATGCGGGATTGTTGAAGCTACTTCGCCGGCTTGTCCAGAAAGGCAAGCTTACGGTCGTTTTCTCGTCGGGTGAAAAGGTGGTTCTGGGCGATGGTACCGGCAAGCCCGCGGCCATTCGTTTCGTTGATGCCGGAGCGGAAAAAGCCGTCCTCTACGATCCAGGACTGAAATTCGGTGAAATGTACATGGACGGTCGCGTTCTTGTGGAGGAGGGCGACATCTTCGACGTGCTGTCCATCGTCAAGAGCAATGATCTCGACAAGGCGGCAACCTTTACCAATTCGATCGTCGCGCTGGGTCATATATTGCGCCAGCAGATGAAGAGCCGGCTGCCGGTCAACCGCAACCGTTACAACGTCGCCCATCATTACGATCTGGACGGCAAGCTCTTCAATCTCTTCCTCGATGAGGACTGGCAATATTCCTGCGCCTATTTCCATCCGCCGGGCATCTCGCTGGACGAGGCGCAGCGCGCCAAGAAGAGGCACATAGCGGCAAAGCTTTTGCTCGAACCCGGTCAGAAAGTCCTGGAGGTGGGTTCCGGCTGGGGCGGCATGGCGATGTATCTCGCCGAATCGTCGGGGGTCGAAGTTACGGGCATCACACTCAGCGAAGAGCAGTTGAAGGTTTCGCGTGAGCGTGCGGCAAGGCGCGGGCTTTCCGACCGGGTGCGGTTCGAGCTGCAGGACTATCGCACCATGCAGGGAAGGCAATTCGACCGCATCGTTTCCGTAGGCATGTTCGAGCATGTCGGCATCGGCAATTACGGCAATTTCTTCCGCAAGATGAAAGAACTGCTGAAGCCCGACGGAGTGATGCTGCTGCATTCGATCGGCCAGATCTACAAGCCCTGGGCGACCAACCCGTGGATCGAGAAATACATCTTCCCCGGCGGCTATATTCCAGCCCTTTCTGAGGTGTTGCCCTCGGTGGAGAGCAATCGCCTGCTCGTCAAGGACATCGAAATCCTGCCGCTGCATTACGCATGGACGCTGAGGGCCTGGCGCGAGCGTTTCGTGGCGCAGCGGGAGGAGGCGGTCAGGCTCTATGACGAACGCTTTTTCCGCATGTGGGAGTTCTATCTCGCCGCCTCGGAGACGGCCTTCCTCTACGACAAGCACTTCATCTTCCAGCTCCAGCTGTCGCCGTCTCTCGCGACGGTGCCGGTGTCGCGCGACTACATCGCCATCAGGGAGCGCGAATTGCTGGAGTTCGAAAAGACCCGCGAACGGCTGGAACTCGTTGCGGTTTAGTGCAGGGGAGCATTACGCTCTGGGCCCATTTCGTCCCTTGTCCGCTTGCCGGTCTTCTACCGCAGGCGGGACGAAAGGGAGTCTCGGCAGCCACGCACTCTCCCCTCGCTCCGCTTGCGGGGGGCAAGCATCTCTCATGATCTTCTGTGGAGTTCGCCCAGACGGCCGCAGGCCTTCACTTGGCCTTGATGGTCTGCGCCATTATGGTCCGGTCCCGAAACAGGAAACGGAACGAGAGAATGGTCATGACTGCAAAGCCCATCGCCGTCATCATCGCCAGCGAAATCAAGGCGAGCGCCGCCCAGGTCGCGGCCGCCGTCGAATTGCTGGATGGCGGGGCGACCGTGCCGTTCATCGCCCGCTACCGCAAGGAAGTCACTGGCGGTCTCGACGATACGCAACTGCGTGTCCTGTCCGAGCGGCTCACCTATCTGCGCGAGCTTGAAGCGCGGCGGACGTCGATCATCGATTCGATCCGCGGCCAGGGCAAGATGACCGACGCGCTTGAAGGCAAGATCGCCGGTGCGGCCACCAAGGCGGAACTCGAAGACATCTACCTGCCCTATAAGCCGAAGCGCCGCACCAAAGCGGAGATCGCTCGCGAGCGTGGTCTGGGTGCGCTGGCCGAAGCCATACTTTCCGATCGTTCGATCGCGCCGGCCGAACGGGCGGCAGCCTTCCTCACCGCCGATGTGCCGGACGTCAAGACCGCGCTCGATGGCGCCCGCGACATCATCGCCGAGGCCATGACCGAAAACGCCGACCTTCTCGGGCGGCTGCGGAGCCACATGCGGGAAACAGCCTTCCTGCGCGCCCGGGTCGTCGACGGTAAGCAGGAGTCCGGCGCCAAATTCTCGGACTACTTCGACCACTCCGAGCGCTGGGCGACGGTGGCCGGGCACCGCGCATTGGCGATGCTGCGCGGCTGGAACGAAGAGGTCCTGTCGGTCGATATCGTGGTCGATCCGGAAGCGGCGGCTTCGCAGAGACCGACCGAGCGGATGATCGCCGCGGCCTACAATGTCGGCGACCGGTTGCCCGGCGACAGATGGCTGCTGGAGGTCATCGCCTGGACATGGCGCGTCAAGCTTTCGCTCTCGCTGTCGCTGGATCTGATGCGCGAACTGCGGGAGCGGGCCGAAGAGGAGGCCATCCGCGTCTTCGCGCGCAACCTCAAGGACCTGCTGCTCGCAGCGCCCGCGGGTTCGCGCGCGACCATGGGCCTCGACCCCGGCATCCGCACGGGCGTCAAGGTTGCCGTGGTCGACGGGACCGGCAAGCTGCTCGACACGAGCACGGTCTACCCCTTTCCGCCGAAGAACGACGTTCGCGGCGCACAGGCGGAGCTCGCGGCGCTCGTGCGCAAGCACAAGGTGGAACTGATCGCAATCGGTAACGGTACCGGTAGCCGTGAAACAGAGAAACTCGTCGCAGATATGCTCGGCGCCATGCCGGCGCCGAAGCCGACCAAGGTGATCGTGTCCGAGGCGGGCGCGTCGGTCTATTCCGCGTCCGAGACGGCGGCAGCCGAATTTCCGGGGCTCGACGTTTCCCTGCGGGGTGCGGTCTCCATCGCCCGCCGGCTGCAGGATCCGCTGGCCGAGCTCGTCAAGATCGAACCGAAATCGATCGGCGTCGGCCAGTACCAGCACGACGTCGACCAGTCGAAGCTCAGCCGTTCGCTCGATGCCGTGGTGGAGGATGCCGTGAATGCGGTCGGCGTCGATCTCAACACCGCGTCGGCGCCGCTGCTGGCGCGCGTCTCGGGGTTGGGCAAGTCCTCGGCCGAGGCGATTGTCGCGCATCGCGACGCGACGGGTCCCTTCGCCAGCCGCCAGGAGCTATTGAAAGTGCCGCGTCTCGGCGCCCGCACTTTCGAGCAGTGTGCCGGCTTCCTGCGGATTCCGAACGGTTCCGAGCCGCTCGACGCGTCGGCCGTGCATCCGGAGGCTTATGGCGTCGCCAAGAAGATCGTTGCGGCCTGCGGCCGGGACGTGCGCTCGCTCATGGGTGACACCGCCGAACTGAAAAAGCTTGATCCGCGTGTTTTCGTCGATGAGCGCTTCGGCCTTCCGACGGTCAAGGATATCCTGGCCGAACTGGAGAAACCGGGTCGCGATCCGCGCCCGAGCTTCAGGACGGCCACCTTCGCGGAGGGCGTCGACGACATCAAGGATCTGAAAGTCGGCATGCGGCTCGAGGGCACGGTGACCAATGTCGCAGCTTTCGGCGCCTTCGTCGATATCGGCGTGCACCAGGACGGCCTCGTCCACGTGTCGCAACTGGCCGACCGTTTCGTCAAGGATCCGCATGAGGTCGTCAAGGCGGGCGACGTCGTGCAGGTGCGCGTCACCGAGGTCGACGTCGCGCGCAAGCGCATCGGCCTTTCCATGCGCAAGGAGGGCGGCGCCGACACGTCCCGCGAGGCGAGGGGGGTGGCGGCGAAGGGCGGCCATCGGGGCGGTCCGGCTCGGTCGCAAACACCGCAGGAGCCGGCGCAAGGCGCGTTCGGCGCGGCGCTGATGGCGGCGATGAAGAAAAAATGAGCGAGGCCGATGGAACGGCCCCTGTGGGCGGATCGTTACCCGAGCATCGATGCTCGTGTGATGGGACGGGTTACGCTCTATAAATTAGCAAAATGACATGTAATCCCGCCTCCGTCACACTCTTCAGATGGCGACATCTCTTTGTCGCGAGAAGGTGTCGACCATCGAATGCCGGTAGGCGGCGGAACAGGTCAGCGGAAATCCTCTTCCGCCGGGACATCCCGGCGAAAGGAGGTGCGTCATGGTACGCAAAGTGGTCCGCGGCCTCTCTCTTGCCGTCCTGCTGACGGCGGCGGTGACGGCCTACCCCCATGTGGCAGATTCACAGGGCGTTGTGAATTGCGCCGAGCGATCGCAGGTCATCGAGCTGCTTACCCGGCAATATGAAGAAAAGCAGGCCGCAGTCGGGCAGATCAACCCGCAAGCGGTCATGGAACTTTATGCAGCCGACGGCGGCAGTTGGACCTTGATCGTGACGGATGTTTCCGGCCGGAGCTGCGTCGTGCTTGCCGGAAAGAGCTGGGAACAGGTCGTCCAGGTGGGTCCGAAGGCCTGAAGCCCGTGTTATGTACAGAGGGAAGCCGGCGCTGCCTCCCTCTGTCGACCATGAATGCGACGGCGTCGCCGTTCAGTCCGGTCTTCCGACGCTCGCATAGCGGAAGCCGTGCTTTGCGACCTCATCCTTGCGGTAGATATTGCGCAAGTCGACGAGCAGGGGCGTCTTCATGGTGGACCTCAAACGGTCGAAATCCAGCGCCCGGAACTCGTTCCATTCGGTGATGATCACCAGAGCATCCGCCTCGGCGGCCGCTTCATAGGGGTCGCTCGCGCAGTTCAGGCCTTCTATCAGCTTGCGCGCGTTTTCCATTCCTTCCGGGTCGTAGCCGGTGACCTGGGCGCCTGCATCCTGCAGCGCCTGGACGACCGCGATCGCCGGGCTGTCGCGCATATCGTCGGTATTCGGCTTGAAGGTCAGGCCGAGGACCGCGATCTTGGAGCCGCGGATCTCGCCGCCGGCGGCCGCGATCACCTTGCGTCCCATTGCCCTTTTGCGGTTGTCGTTGACGGCGACCGTGGTCTCCACGAGCCGCACAGGGCTGTCGTGGTCCTGCGCGGTCTTGACCAGCGCCAATGTGTCCTTGGGGAAGCAGGAGCCTCCATATCCCGGTCCGGCATGCAGGAATTTCGACCCGATGCGGCCGTCCAGTCCGATGCCGCGGGCGACGTCCTGCACATTGGCGCCGACCTTCTCGCAGAGATCGGCAATCTCGTTGATGAAGGTGATCTTCATCGCCAAAAAGGCGTTGCCGGCATATTTGATCAGTTCCGAAGTGCGGCGTGTCGTGAAGACGAGCGGCGACTGGTTGAGATAGAGCGGTCGATAGACTTCCGTCATCACCTCGCGCGCGCGCCCGTCGTTGCCGTCGACCCCAATGACGATCCGGTCGGGCCGTTTGAAATCCTCGATGGCCGCGCCTTCCCGCAGGAATTCCGGGTTGGATACGACGGCGAAGTCGGCTTCGGGGTTGGTTTCGCGGATAATGCGCTCGACCTCGTCACCGGTACCGACCGGAACCGTGGACTTGGTCACGACCACGGTGAAGCCCTGAAGATTGGCGGCGATTTCACGTGCGGCGGCGTAAACATAGGAAAGATCCGCATGGCCGTCACCGCGCCGTGACGGCGTTCCCACGGCAATGAAGACCACGTCGCTTGCGGCGACGGCGGTCTTGAGGTCGTCGGTAAAGTTCAGGCGTCCGGAAGCGACGTTGCCGGCGACGAGATGGTCCAGCCCCGGTTCGAAGATCGGAATCTGCCCCTTCCTGAGCGCCGCGATCTTGCCTTCGTCCTTGTCGACGCAGACGACCTCATGGCCGAAATCCGCAAAGCAAACGCCGGAAACAAGGCCGACATAGCCGGCGCCGATCATCGTGATTTTCATCCGCTCTTCCTTTGATTGTTCTTGAGAACGTTAGTAAATTAAGTGTTATCTAATAAAAAGATGGCATTGAACAAAATGCAAAGAAAAACCCGATTGCAACTGCGTGCGGGGGCACGCGTCTCGCATAAATATAGCTTGTTTTACCATCAGACGGCCGTCTGTGCACGACGATAATTCTGTTCATACCATTCGACGAAGCGCGCTACGCCTTCCTCGACCGAAACGGACGGCTTGAACCCGGTCAGGGCTTCGAGCAGGTCCGGCGAGGCAAAGGTGCGCGGTACGTCGCCCTGCTGCATCGGCAGCATGTTGCGGATCGCCGGACGGCCCACCGCCTTCTCGACCGTTTCGATGAAGGTCATCAACTCCACCGGCTGGCCGCCGCCGGTGTTGACGACGCGGAACGGCGCATGGCGCGAAAGCGTGTCAGTGGCCTTTTCCGGTGCCACCCGGTTCTCTTCCGAGGGTGGGATATGTGACAAGCGCACGATACTTTCGACGAGGTCGTCTATATAGGTGAAGTCCCGGCTCATCCGGCCCTCGCCATAGATGTCGATCGGGCGGCCATTGTGGATGGCGTCGACGAACTTGAAGAGCGCCATGTCCGGCCGCCCCCAGGGACCGTAAACGGTGAAGAAGCGGAAGGCGGTGGTCGGCACCCTGTAGAGATGTGCATAGCTGTGCGCCATCAATTCCATCGACTTCTTGGTCGCGGCATAAAGCGTCATCGGTTCGTCTGCCCGGTCGGCTTCGGCAAACGGAATCTTCTCATTGGCGCCGTAGATCGAAGAGGTGGAGGCGAGCATCAGGTGCTTCGGGTTGATCGCCTTGGCGAGTTCGAGCATGTTCCACGACCCGACGAGATTCGAATCCACATAGGCTTTCGGGTTTTCGAGGCTGTAGCGAACACCCGCCTGAGCGGCGAGGTGGATAATGACTTCCGGTTCGGCAAGCTCCGCCGCCCGGTCGAGTGCGGCCCGGTCCTCGAGCATAGCCGTCACCGCCTTGAAGCCGTTGGAGCGCTGGAGGATCGCGTGCCGGCGCTCCTTCAGCATCACGTCGTAATAGGGTGTCATTCCGTCGAATCCGACGACGAAATGCCCCTCGTCGATCAGCCGCTTTGCAACATGAAAACCGATGAAACCTGCAGTGCCGGTAATGAGGTAACGCACGACGATTTCCCCCAGTTTGCCCACTCGACCGTTCATACGCAGAAAGCCGGGCGATGAAAAGTCAAATCCGTCACTCGCGCGGCTCGTCCAGGTCACGCTGGAGGGCTGTCAGAACGGAGATTGCGTGGCCGGCATACTGGCTGATCCAGCGATTGTGAATGGCCTGAATCGGTAAGGCGTTCAGGTGGTTCCACCGCTCGCGGCCCTCGCGTCTGACGAGAACGAGATCGGCCTCTTCAAGGACCTTCAAGTGCTGCATGACCGTGCAGCGATCGAGGTTCGGGAAACGCTCGCAGAGCATGCCCGTCGTTTGCGGCTCCTCCTTCAGCGCGTCGAGCATCTGTCGGCGCAGGCCGTTGGCCAAGGCCTTGAAAACCCCATCGTCTTTCGAATCGTTTGACATGTTATATTTTTATAACATATTGTTGACCGATACAATCATGAGGAGGACGTCATGACTTTCGAATTTCGTGTGAACGGACGGATTGCCCGTCCCGTCGAGCAGGTTTTCGACGCGGTGGTAAATCCGGATCAGCTCAGCCGCTATTTCGTCACGCTCGGCGGCATCAGCGGTCCGCTGGTCGCCGGCGCCATCGTGACGTGGTGGGGCGAGGTCCCCGTCAAGGTCGAGGCCGTGGAGCCTAACGAGCGGATCGTCTTTTGCTGGGATGCCATGATCGGTGAAGGCGAGTCTCCCTACCAAACGCGGGTCGAAATGCGCTTTCAGCCGCTCGACGACGGCGCCACCATGGTGACGATCGCCGAGAGCGGCTGGCGGGAAAACGAACAGGGGCAGAAGAGCTCCTACCTCAATTGCGAGGGCTGGTCGCAGATGCTCGCCTGTATGAAGGCCTGGGTCGAATACGGCATCAATTTGCGGGAGGGCTATTATGTGAGCGAACTCTCCGGCAAGCCGGCACTCGAACCGCAGGTTTAGGAGGGGGCGATGTCGACCGAAATCAAGGGCGGTATCAACATCGCCATGAAAGTTCCGAGCCATCAATATGAAGCGGTGATCGCCTTCTACCGCGACGTCGTCGGTCTCCCGCCTTTCGACGAAAAGGCACCGGCGAAAGGCTTCGTTCTCGGTCCCAACCGTTTGTGGATAGACGAAGCGCCGCATTGCAGCCAGGCAGAAATATGGCTGGAGCTGTTCACCGAAGATCACAGGGCAGCCCTCGATCGCCTGGCAGCGCACGATGTCGTGCGCTGCGATCAGGTCGAGGAACTGGGCGAGGGCTTCCGCGGCGGATGGATCATGAACCCCGCCAATATCGTGCACCTCGTGCGCGAGCCGGACGCCTGGTAAGCGTTCTAGAACGAAAGCGAACCGCTGCCGTCGGCGGCGGTCGACATCGGTGCATCCGTCGGTTGGCTCATCGGCGGTTCCGCCTGGAGCACGACGACGCGCGAGCCCTCCGGCACGCGGCCGTAAAGGTCGATGATGTCAGGGTTGAACAGGCGGATGCAGCCGCTCGAAACCGCCTTGCCGATCGACCAGGCCTCCGTGGTGCCGTGGATGCGGAACAGCGTGTCGCGGTTTCCCTGATACAGATAGAGCGCGCGCGGTCCGAGCGGATTTCGGAGGCCGGGGTCCATGCCTCCCGCGAGCGGTCCGTAGCGTTCCGGTTCGCGCGCGACCATGTCGGACGTCGGCGTCCAGCGCGGCCATTCCGCCTTGCGGCCGACGCGCGCCTCTCCCTCGAACTCCAATCCGGCCTTACCCACGCCAATGCCGTAACGAAGCGCCATGCCTCCGCCCTGCACCAGATAGAGAAAGCGATTCTCCGTGTCGATGACGACCGTACCAGGCGGCTCATGGGTGACGTAAGACACCTGTTGCCGCAGAAAACGCGGCTCGACCTTGCGGATGTCGGTGGCCTGTAGGGGGAACCGCTCGTCCGGCTTCGCCGCGTACATCGCCACGAAATAAGGATCCGGCCCCTTTTGCTGCACCTGCTGACTGTTGCTAACGCAACCCGCGAGCGCAGCGGAGAGGGCCACAACTGCGCAAAGCTGCATCAGGCGGCTGGCGCGATTCCCGAACACACACATAATCGAACTGTTCCTGCTGCATTGTTTCTGAGGAGGTGGTTCACGTCTAAGGCCTGGCAACCTGCATTGAAAGACGTCGCAATGCGGCAAAAACGACAGGAGAATGCAGCGCACCGCAAGTGTAGCGGAAAGGCGACAGTTTGCTTCGGCCGCATCCGTCCGGGCCCGATAACGCTGGTCCTTTCTCGCTTGATCCTCTTTCCGCCACGGGTGTATGCCTCTTCCATGCAATGGAGCGATGAAGCCATAATTCTCGGTATCCGGCGGCATGGCGAAAGCTCTGTCATCGCGGAAGTGATGACGCCGGGGCACGGGCGGCATCTCGGGCTCGTGCGCTCGGGCCGCTCGCGTGCGATGCAGCCGGTGCTGCAGCCGGGCAATTCCGTGGAGGTGATCTGGCGGGCGAGACTCGACGAGCATCTCGGCGAATTCCGTGTCGAGCCGCTGCAATTGCGCGCCGCGAGGCTGATAGAGACGGCAACCTCCGTTTACGGAATTCAGGCGCTTGGCGCGCTCTTGCGGCTTCTGCCGGAGCGCGACCCGCATCCCCATCTGTACGAGGCGCTCGCCGTCATCGTGGATCATCTCCAGGATCCGGCGGACGCCGGTGAATTGTTCGTGCGCTTCGAACTCGCGGTGCTGAACGATCTCGGTTTCGGACTGGACCTTTCCGAGTGCGCGGCAACGGGCGCGCGCGACGAACTGGTCTTTGTGTCTCCGAAATCGGGGCGCGCGGTCTGTCGCGAAGCCGGTGCTCCTTACGCCGAGCGCATGCTTGTCCTTCCGGATTTCCTTTCGGGAGCAAGCAAAGCTGCCGATCACCAAAGTCTGGCGGCCGCCTTCCGCCTCACCGCCTATTTCCTCAACCGTCATGTTTACGAGCCGCGAGGCATTGACGCTGCGTCGGCGCGGGACGGTTTCGTCCACGCGACGCTGAAAGCCCTGAAGGCCGCCTCGCCGGCGTAACGATTGTTTCGCTCCCTGTGACGAGCACAGCGATGAGGCCGGGAGGAAAGGTGCTGCCGCAAAGCGGCATCCCGGCAGTGGTGATGATGCGGCGGTTGTACTTGCCGTCGACCGGCTGCCACTTCGTTGACGACGACCCGGTCGCGATGCCCAAAGCCGTGTAGGCCTCAGATGTCAGGCGCAGGATATTTTCGGCGACCGTTTCGCGCTAACGTTGCCGAATCGACCATGATGACGCCGGGGGAACGGATGCTCGAGGCCATAGCTCTTCTAGCCTTTGTGATGGCGCTCGCCGCTTTCCTCGGCGGCCGCAGGACGGCCGAGCGGCTTGAAGGCGAAATCGAAAGTCTGAAGACGGAAATCGCCCGGCTCGCGAGGGAAGGGGCGGCAGCGCCTGCGGAGGACCTCGCATCCGCCACTCCGCCAGAGATTGACGTTACAGCCGCTGCCGAGTCGGAGGCAAAAGCCGACGGTCCTTGGGCACGGGCGCGGCAGGACGCGCGTGCCGCTGCTGACGAAGCGAGGGGCACTGCGCAGAGCGCCCCGCCAGACGAGGAGATCGCGGCGCCGGCGACGCCCTTCGCTGCGGCAGAACCGACCGAGAGCCTGGAGAGCCGGATCGGCGGGCGATGGCCGGTCTGGGTCGGCGGCCTGGCGCTGGCGCTGGGCGGCTATTTTCTCGTGCAGTATTCGATCGAGGCCGGGCTTTTGAGCCCGGCGGTCCGCCTGATGCTTGCCGCCGTTTTCGGATTCGTGCTCGCAATAGCCGGCGAGGTGATCCGGCGCCGCGCCGTGCCTGCCATCGCCGACCGGTACCGCAATGCGATGATCCCCGGCGTGCTGACCGCCGCCGGTGCGGTCACGCTCTTCGGTGTCGTCTATGCGGCCTATGGTATTTACGATTTCATCGGCACCGGCTCCGCCTTCGTCCTGCTGGCGCTGGTTTCTCTTGCCACCGTCGGGCTCTCGCTGCTGCATGGCCAGGCGCTCGCCGGCCTCGGCCTTCTGGCATCGCTTCTGACGCCGCTCTTCGTGTCGAGCGGAGAGCCGCGTCCGTGGGTGTTGTTCGGCTTCCTCGCGGTCGCCTGGCTCGCCACGCTCGCCGCGTCGCGCCTGCGGCGCTGGACGGTGGTGCCGACTCTTGCCAATGCCGGCCTTGGCCTTTGGGGGCTTGCCTATGTAGCGCTCGCCGCACCTTTCGAAGCGCCTCCGGTCACCTTCGCGCTCCTGGTGATGATAGCCGGTGTCGCGCTGATCTGGCCGGGGCGTGCCCGGACGGATGAAGCGAGCGGAACGACGGCCGCCGCAATGGATGCGACTGCGCCGGGTGCATGGGAGAGCCTCTTCAAACCGCCGCACGCCGGCATCGCCATTTCGGCGGCGCTCGTGACCACCGCTCTCGCGCTCCTGTTCATCAGCCCCGCAGTAGACGCTGCGCGCTTCCCGGTGAGCGAATTTGCGATCGTCATCGCGGCGCTGGCGGCGGCAGGGTCTTTGAGGGCGACGGCAGTCTATCCGGCACTGCTCGCCGGCTTCGGCGCCATCGCCGGCACCTGGAGCCTGACCGCGCTCAGCGGTGTGCTTGCCTATCTCGATCCGTCATTTGCCGATTTGCCGCCTCAGATCGTCGTCCCCGGTCGCACGGCCATGCTGACCGCCATGACGCTGTCGGCGCTCTTCGTCCTTCTCGGCGCCTTCGTCCTTGCCCGCCGCCGGGCGGGAGGGCGGCAATTCGCAGCCCTTTGGGCGGGCATGGCCGCCGTGGTGCCGAATGCGCTTCTGGCCATGTCGTTCGTGATGACAGGCAATTTCGCCTTCGACCTGCCGCATGGCCTCGCTGCGTTCGCCGGCGGGCTGTTCCTTCTCGGGCTAGTCGAATGGCTCTATCGCCGGAGCGCCGGGGCAGGCAATACCGATGTCGATGGGGGGCTGCTGGCGCTCGGCTCATTCGGCCTCTTCGTCATCGGGCTTCATGCCTGGACCGACGGCTTGGTGACCACCCTGGCGATCGCGCTCCTTGGTGCCGGATACAGCTTCGCGACGCGTCTGCGCTCCTGGCCGGTTCTTCCCTGGGTAACGGTGGCCGGCGGGGTCGTCGTTCTCGCGCGAATTGCCTGGGAGCCGACGATCGTCGGGCCGAGCAGTCTCGGAACGACGCCCGTCTTCAACGGGCTGCTCCCGGGCTACGGCATCCCGGCACTGTTGCTCGTCGCCTCCGCCTATTTTCTGCGGGCTTGGCCGGACCTGCGCGTACGAAACCTGCTGCAGGCGCTCGCAAGCCTCTTCGTCCTGTTGACGCTTGCAATGCTCGTGCGCCATGCAATGAACCGCGGCGTGCTCGACAGCTCCGTTCCGACGCTTGGCGAACAGGCGATCTACACCCTCCTCGCCATCGGCGCTTCGGGAATATTCATGACGCTCGACGGAAGGTCGCCGAGCCCGGTGTTCCGCTACGGAGGTATGGCGCTTGGCGTTTTGTCCATGCTCTCCGTGCTCGGGGCGCATCTTGTCGGCCTGAACCCCTATTTCAGCGGAGAACTGCTCGGAAGCGTTCCCTTCTTCGATCTGCTCCTCATCGGCTATCTGCTGCCCGCCATCGGCTATTTCGGGCTTGCGTGGTATGCACGCGGCCGACGGCCGCAGCCCTATGTCGTGGCGCTCGCCGTCAGCGGCGCCATCCTTGCCTTCACCTGGGCCACCTTAAGCGTTCGCCGCTTCTGGCAGGGCCAGAACGTTGCCGACTGGAAGGGATTCCTCCAGGGCGAAACCTACACCTATTCGGTCGTGTGGCTCGTGCTCGGCGTTCTGCTGCTCGTGGCCGGCTCGCGTCTCGACGCAAAGAGCATCCGGATTGCTTCGGCGGTTCTCGTCTTCGTCGCGGTGCTCAAGGTCTTCCTGGTCGACATGTCCAATCTTGAAGGCTTCCTGCGGGCGCTGTCTTTCATCGGCCTCGGCGCCGTACTGATCGGCATCGGGCTCTTCTATCAAAGGATATTGTCGGGCAGCGCTGGAAGCGGGGGTCAGCGGGCATGACCCGGCTCTCCGCACTGACAGCCGCATTCGCTCCTCACGACCGTCTGGCCGTGGAACTCCTTCCGCATGCCTTTGCCGCCGATGACGGCTCGCATGACGCCTCGCACCTCATTCGCGTCTGGAAAAACGCTGCCCGCATCCAGTCGGAGGAGGGCGGCGACACGCGCCGGCTCGCCGCCGCCGTGCTGCTGCATGACTGCGTTTCAGTCGAAAAGAACTCTCCGTTGCGGGCCGAGGCGTCGCGGCTGGCGGCGGAAAAGGCGTCCGAAATCCTCGGCGGCCTCGGCTGGTGCGCGGCGGAGATTTCATCCGTAGCGCATGCCATTCTGACGCACAGCTTTTCGGCCAATCTCGCACCGGAAACGCTGGAGGCGAAAATCCTGCAGGATGCGGATCGCCTGGACGCCATCGGCATGGTCGGCGCCGCGCGTTGCTTCTACATAGCCGGACGCATGGGCAGCGCCCTCTACGATCCGCTTGATCCCCTGGCCGAGGAGCGGCCGCTCGACGACAAGGCTTTCGCTATTGATCACTTCGAAACGAAGCTCTTCCGTCTCTCCGGCGGCTTCCAGACCGGAGCGGGGCGGCGTCTGGCCCTGGAACGCGAAGCCCGGCTGCGCAGCATGCTTGCCATGATGCTCGATGAAATCTAAATCCTTCAAAGGTTTATCGCGGCCGCATGAATCATTTTGCGAGCGCGCTGAATCAATTCCTCAATATGGAACCTCTGTGATGAAAGTGATCGGCCTCAACATCCATCCCTTGAAGAGCGGCCGTGCGGTGCCGCAAACGGCCGTGACCGTCAATCTCGACGGGGTAGCCGGCGACCGGCGCTTCATGCTGACCGGACCCGATGGACATTTCATCACCCAGCGCGAATTGCAGGCGCTGGCGCAAGTCGAGGCGGAGCATGTCGAGGGCGGCGTGCGCCTCAGGATGAAGGGCGAGGAGCTCTCCGTCCGCTTCGACCCGAATGACCGCCTCGACATTCGGGTCTGGTCGAGCGACGTCAATGCGGCCGTCGCAAGTGAGGCGGCCAATGAAGTGCTTTCCGGCTGGTTCGGCCGCCCCGTCAAGCTCGTCCATATGGACGACAAAGCCGAGCGGCTCGTCGGCGCCGAATGGGCGGGAACGGCGGCGCCCGTCGGATTCGCTGACGGCTTCCCGGTTCTCGTCACGACGACGGGCTCGCTCGCCGACCTCAACCGCACCCTGCTCGAGAAGGGGCAGGAACCGGTCGGCATGGAACGCTTCCGCACCAATATCCTCATCGATTGCGATGAGCCTTGGGCAGAAGATCTTTGGGAAAGCATCGAGATCTCGGGCATCATCTTCGATCTGGTCAAGCCCTGTGCCCGGTGCATCATGACCACCCAGGATCAAACGACCGGCGAACGTACGGGCGGCAACCCGATCCAGGGTCTTTCGGAGAAGCGCATGTCTGCGGACAGACGCGTTCCCGGCGTGCTCTTCGGCTGGAACGCCGTGCCGCGCGGCGAGGGAATCCTCGGCCTCGGTGATGCGGTCGAGGTCGTGCGCCGCAATGAGCGTTGGCCGATGAAGCTGCGTTCCGCCGGCTGAGACGGGTCCGCAGGAACGCGGCTGCGGCCGGCGCATCAATTCCTGTGATCGCATCGTCAATTTAATTGGCTTCCCCCGAAGCAGGCGCCGCCATAGGATGGCCCCTCATCATCAGGAGCTTGCCCATGTCCGCCGTTTCTTCTGCAGTCAGCCGTCCGGTCGAGCGCAGCGGCCTGCCGTGGCTCATCATCGTCGCCGGCTCGATCATCGCGATGCTGACGTTCGGTCCGCGCTCCGCCATGGGATTCTTCCAACTGCCGATGCTCGCCGAAAAGGGCTGGGACCGAACGACTTTCGGCCTCGCAATGGCATTTCAAAATCTGTGCTGGGGACTTGGCCAGCCGTTCTTCGGCGCGATCGCCGACAAGTTCGGCACCTGGCGCGTGCTTGCGCTCTCCGGACTCGTCTACGCCGCGGGACTCATCCTGATGGCCTTCGCGGATGCGCCGATCTGGCTGCATATCGGCGGCGGCGTGTTGGTCGGTCTGGGCGTTGCGTCCGGCTCCTTCGGCATTGTGCTTTCCGCCTTTGCGCGCAACGTCGCGCCCGAGCAGCGCTCACTCGCTTTCGGCATAGGCACCGCTGCCGGCTCGGCCGGCATGTTCCTCTTCGCGCCGCTGAGCCAAGGCCTCATCTCCGCCTATGGCTGGTCTGACAGTCTCGTCTATCTCGGCCTCCTGATGCTGCTTGTTCCGCTCTTTGCGATTCCGCTGCGCGGCAATGCCGCGTCCGGACGCCAGTCCGAGGCATTGTACAAGCAGACGGTCAGCGAAGCGCTCAAGGAAGCACTCGGCCACAAGAGCTATCTTCTGCTCGTCTCAGGTTTCTTCGTCTGCGGCTATCAGGTCGCTTTCATCACGGCCCATTTCCCGGCCTATATCGGCGATATCGGCATCGATGCGCGCTATGCGGTAATCGCACTGGCATTGATAGGCTTCTTCAACATCATCGGCTCGTTTTCGGCCGGCATCATCGGCCAGCGCTATTCGAAACCCTATTTCCTGGCGCTCATCTATCTGGCCCGTTCAGTCGCCGTCTCGGCCTTCCTGCTGCTGCCGCAGACGCCGACATCGGTCATCGTCTTCGCGGTCGTCATGGGTCTCTTGTGGCTCTCGACGGTGCCGCCGACCAATGGACTGGTGGCGATCATGTTCGGAACGCGGCACCTCGGCCTGCTCGGCGGCATCGTCTTCCTGTCGCATCAGATCGGTTCATTCCTGGGCGTATGGATGGGCGGCTATCTCTACGACCAATTCGGCTCTTACGATCCCGTCTGGTGGGTGGGTGTGGCACTCGGTATCTTCGCAGCCATCGTTCACTGGCCGATCGAAGAGCGTGCCGTCGCCCGTCCGGCATTGGCCTGACGACAAAAAAATGTTCGATGCGCCCGTCATAAGCGGGCGCATTGTTTCTCCCTTACGAACTTGAAATCTGTCACAAAACTTTCTAAATCAGTTTCGGCGGCTCAGCCGCTTTTGTTTTGCGCCAATTATGCTCATTTTGAGCATAATTCGCGGTTTGCCGGAAACGGCGAGAGAGGAGAGCCCGATGACAACTCTTGACCTTCGCAAGGAGGCGGCCCCCGCTAAAGCCTTCGTGAGCGCTGCGGAACGCTTCGGCGTCATCGAGAAGCCGAACCTCGCCTTCACTCCGGCCATCGCCCGCGAGACCGAGCATCTTTACGAAAAGGTCAAGGACTTCATTCCGGCGTTCGAGTGGGCGGCCTACGCGCCCTATGTCCATGCGATCAACCGGCTGAAGAAAGAGCGCAATGCGGTCATCCTGGCCCACAATTACCAGACGCCGGATATTTTTCACTGCGTGGCTGATATCGTCGGCGATTCACTTCAGCTTGCCCGCGACGCCACGAAGGTCGACGCGCAGATCATCGTTCAGTGCGGCGTGCACTTCATGGCTGAGACCTCGAAGCTGCTCAATCCGGAAAAGACCGTGCTCATTCCGGACGCGAGAGCAGGATGCTCGCTTTCCGAGTCGATCACCGGGGCAGATGTGCGGCTCCTCAGACAACGCTATCCGGGCGTACCGGTCGTCACCTACGTCAACACCTCGGCCGACGTGAAGGCGGAAACCGATATCTGCTGCACCTCCTCCAATGTGCTTGCGGTGGTCGAAAGCCTCGACTCCGATAGGGTACTGTGCATTCCGGACGAATATCTGGCGATGAACGTGGCGCGCCAGACGAACAAGAAGATCCTGACGTGGAAAGGCCATTGCGAAGTGCACGAGCGCTTCACGGCAGCCGAGCTCCTCGCCTACAAGGAAGCCAATCCCGGTATCGAGATCGTCGGCCATCCGGAATGCCACCCGGATGTCATCGCCGTGTGCGACTTCTCCGGTTCCACTTCGGGCATGATCAATTACGTCAAGGATAAGCGGCCGCAACGGGTGCTGCTGGTGACGGAATGCTCGATGGCGTCCAACATCCAGGCGGAGGTCAATGACGTCGATTTCGTCAAGCCCTGCAATCTGTGTCCGCATATGAAGCGTATCACGCTGCCGAAGATCCTCGACAGCCTGCTTAACATGACGGAGGAGGTTCTGGTCGATCCGGCGATCGCCGACCGCGCGCGCCTGGCGGTCGAGCGCATGGTGAACCTCAAGCAGTAATCGATCCGCCGGAGTTGTTCCGGGAGGCATGCCGAGGCATGCAGGGTTCAAAATAGGACGCGCGGCGCCGCTGTCTGGAGGAGTACCGAGCCATGCTGACCGACCATTTTCGTCCGCAGTCTTTCAACGGGATCGATGACATCGTCATCGTCGGCGGCGGCCTTGCCGGGCTTTTCTGCGCGCTGAAACTGGCGCCGCGTCCCGTCACGATCCTCGCCGCCGCACCGATCGGCTACGGCGCCTCCTCGGCCTGGGCGCAAGGCGGGATCGCCGCGGCGATGAGCAAGGGCGACACATTCGAAAAGCATGTCGCCGACACGCTCGCGGCGGGCGCCGGCATCGTCGACGAGAAGATGACCCGGATGATGGTCGCAGAGGGTCCGGCTCGCATCCATGACCTGCTCGAATTCGGGGTGCCCTTCGACCGCGATCTCGAGGGCAAGCTCCTGCTTTCGCGCGAAGCTGCGCATTCCGAGCGGCGCATCGTCCGCGTCAAGGGCGACATGGCAGGAAAGTCGATCATGGAGGCGCTGATTGCCGCGGTGCGCAACACCCCGTCTATCCGGGTGATCGAGGGTTACGTGGTCGAGGAACTGGTGCGCGAGGGCCGGTTCATTTCCGGCGTCATCGCACGGCCGGATGCCGGCCAGTCGAAGAGCCGCGTTTCCTTCCCAGCGCGCGCCGTCGTGCTTTGCTCGGGCGGCGTCGGGCATCTCTACGCCGTCACCACCAATCCCTGGGAGGCATGCGGCCAGGGCGTCGGCATGGCGGCGCGGGCGGGCGCCATCATTGCCGATCCCGAATTCGTCCAGTTTCATCCGACCGCGATAGACATCGGCAAGGACCCGGCGCCGCTGGCGACCGAGGCGTTGCGCGGCGATGGCGCCGTCCTGATCAATTCGGAAGGCCATCGTTTCATGCTCGACATTCATCCCGATGGAGAGCTCGCGCCGCGCGATGTCGTTTCGCGTGGTGTTTTCGCGGAAGTGCAAGCCGGACGCGGCGCCTTCCTCGACTGCACCAAGGCCGTCGGCAAACATTTCCCCGAGATGTTCCCGACCGTCTACGCTTCGTGCATCGCAGCGGGCATCGATCCGGTAAGGCAGCCGATCCCCGTCACGCCTGCCGTGCACTACCACATGGGCGGCGTGCTGACGGACGGGGAGGGGCGGACCTCCATCGACGGCCTGTGGGCGGCGGGCGAAGTGACGTCGACCGGCGTTCACGGCGCGAACCGCCTTGCGTCGAATTCCTTGCTGGAGGCGGTCGTCTTCGCGGCGCGCATCGCGGAAAACATCAAGGGAAGCTTGCCGGCTCCGAAGCTGACCCCCTGGGGCGACAACGCCGGCGAGAACGATGATCCGGTGACGGTCGAAGACAGCCCGCCTTTCAAAGTG
This sequence comes from Sinorhizobium arboris LMG 14919, assembly GCF_000427465.1. Taxonomy (NCBI): domain Bacteria; kingdom Pseudomonadati; phylum Pseudomonadota; class Alphaproteobacteria; order Hyphomicrobiales; family Rhizobiaceae; genus Sinorhizobium; species Sinorhizobium arboris. Next base: position 876,103 of record NZ_ATYB01000014.1, read on the forward strand.
CTGCGGCAATTGATGAGCGACTGCGTCGGGGTCGTGCGTACGCGCGAAAGCCTGACGCGCGCCATCCGGGGAATCGCGGAACTCGAGCGGACCAACAGGCGCCTGCGCTTCGCCAATATCGCAACCACGGCCAAGCTCATCGCGATCGCCGCGCTGCAGCGGACGGAAAGCCGCGGCGGTCATTTTCGAGCCGATAGCCCGGAGGAGCGGCCGGAATGGCGGCGGCGAACCTACCTGACGCTCGCCCAGGCGGAGCGTCTGGCCGCGGAAGTGACCGAGAGCGAGCCGGCATGACGGCGCCAAACGCACAAGATTGGAATATTCTAACCGCAGGAATGACATCATGACCGCCCTTCGCCCGGAACTGCCCGCTCTCATGGTCGAGGAGCAGGCGAAAGCGGCCCTTCTGGAAGATCTCGGCCGGGCCGGCGACATCACCACCCTCTCGACCATCGGCCCGGGTCAAACAGCCACCGCGAAGATGGGCGTGCGTGAAGCGGGCGTCGTTGCGGGACTGGAACTCGCCCGCACGGCCTTCCGCCTGATCGATCCGTCGATCCGCTTCGAGGCGCTCGCGGGGGACGGCGACCGGGTGGCGGCGGGCGCGACGATTGCCCGGATCTCCGGGCGTGCCCGCGGGCTTCTTTCGGCCGAGCGGGTGGCGCTCAACTTCCTCATGCATCTCTCGGGGGTTGCGACCTACACGGCAACCTTCGCCGATGAGATCGCCCATACGAACGCCAAGGTCTGCTGCACGCGCAAGACGATTCCCGGGCTTCGCGCGCTTGAGAAATATGCCGTTCGCCTCGGCGGCGGCTCCAACCATCGCTACGGGCTCGACGACGCGGTGCTGATCAAGGACAACCACATCGCCGTCTCCGGCGGCGTTGCCGGCGCCATCCGCGCGGCCCGGGCCTATTGCGGCCACCTGGTGAAGGTCGAGGTGGAGGTGGATGGGCTCGCACAGTTGCGCGAGGCGCTGACTGCCTCTCCGGACGTGGTCCTGCTCGACAATATGGGACCGGAACTGCTCAGCGAGGCCGTCGCGATCAACGCAGTACATTGGGGCCTGTCCGCCGCTTCCTATCCCGGCGACCTGCGCCGCACCAGGCTGGAGGCGTCGGGAAACGTGAAGATCGAAACCATTCGGGCAATTGCCGAAACGGGCGTCGACTACATCTCGACATCGAAGATCACGATGGCCGCACCAACGCTCGACATCGGTCTGGACGTGTCGATTTAGCCCGTTTCGCCGGATTGGCTGCAACTCAGCCGCGTTTCCGCGGAACGACACCGGCAGCTGCGCGTTGTTCCCCATTGCTCGAGCGCGATGAGGAGACTCCGATGATGAGAACGATGATCGCTGTCGTCTGTGCGGCAGGAATGACAGCTGCCGCTTCGGCGCAACAATCCTCGCAAACGGCGACGGCCGAGTTCGTGGGCAAGGACGGCACGGACATCGGGCGGGCCACTTTGACGGCGGGCGGCAAGGGCGTGCTGATCGAGATGGAGATAAGCGGCCTGCCGAAGGATACCTGGGTCGCTTTTCACGCGCACGAAATGGGGCGCTGCGATCCCAAGGACGGGTTCAAGTCGGCGGGAGAGCATTTTGCCGGCGAGGATGAAAATGCCGAGCACGGCTTTCTCGCTTCCAATGGCCCGCATGCCGGCGACATGCCGAACCAGTATGTCGGCGCCGATGGCACCCTGCGCGCCCAGATATTCAACAGCTTCGTGTCTCTCGACGACAAGGCTACCGCCCTTCGCGGCCGGGCCCTGGTGATTCACGCGCATTCGGACGACAATCGCAGCCAGCCCTCCGGAGATGCCGGCGACCGGCTGGCCTGCGCGGTGGTGAAGTAGTGCATGTCGCCCAGTACGTTTCTGTGCGCGTCCGAGCTATGCCGCATGCTTGTCACAGAGATCCAGCAGCGCCGCGTTTGCGGCGCGGGAAGGGCTCTTTCAGCCGAAGGACGTGGTGGACCAGCTGATTTCCGTGAAAGCCTTGCTATGCCGCAACCGCCGAGGTGACGCAGGTGGCTGCCGGCCGGCATCAGCAGATAGGTCGCGTCGTATCATTGCTTGATATCGGACCTCTGGCGCGCGAGACGCAGAAGGGGTTTCGGGTAAGCAAGCCAGCGCTGGCATTGCGCCGCGCGGCTACTCCACCTATAGCGGCAGTTGACGGCGCCGACGGTAAGCCGCGCGTTGCGGATCCGCCGCAACTGCCGTTTGCGTTTATGCCAGCCTCGCGGCCGTATCAGCGCCCGCCAAGCTTGAGGCCGGGCGCGGGCCGCTCGTCCAGGATCTGCCGGCGGAAGCGGAAGAGTGCGGCCGGACGGCCGCCGGTCGATGCCAGGGTCTCTCCCGTCGGCTCGACGAGCTCCGCTCCTTCGACGAGGCGGCGGAAGTTCTGCTTGTGAAGATGGCGCCCTGAGATCGCCTCGACGGTTGCCTGCAGGTCGGTGAGGGTGAAGGCCGGCGGCATCAGTTCGAAAACAACAGGCCGGTATTTGAGCTTGCCGCGCAGTCTCGCGACGGCGGTCGCGGCGATCCGGCGGTGATCGTGGCGCATCGCCAGCCCTGCCGCCGGGCTCTCCGGATCGCGGCAATGGCCGTCGATGACAGCCTCGCGCACCAGTCCCGCCTCGTAGAGCAGTTCGTAGCGCTCCAGCACGCGTTCTTCGTCCCAGGGAAAGTCGTCAAGGCCGAAGGCGAGGCGGACCCTTGAACGGCGCTGTGCCGCCGAGGGCGACTTCTCGTCTCCGGATTCCCAGCGGGCAAGCGCCGGCAGGATGGCCTGATCGAGTATCGTGGGGCGCCCGAGGCGCCAGTCTTCCCAAGGCAGATAGCCGTACCAGTCGCGCCAATGGGCGCCGGCTTCGGCGAGCCTCTCATTGTTCTCGGCGTCGGTGCGCGTCAGCGCGAGATAGCCGACGGATACCATGTGCTTGCCTTCCTCGCCGGGCAGCCGCTGGCGCCCTCGGTCGCCGAAGGTGTAAAGCTGCTCGATATAGCCGAGCTTGAGCGCCGTACGCTTCTCGACACGCGCCCGCAGGCTTGCCTCGAAGGTACGGTGGCGGGCCGGGTCGAACGGTCCGAAGGGCAGGCTGTCGCGAGCGTCCCCGTCCGTCTCGCTCACCGCGAGGATGCGCGGGCTGCGGTTGACGACAGCGACGATCACGGCATTGAGCCCGATCTCGACCGTGACGGGCTGCGCTTCACCGGGCATGTTGCACGTCTTGCAGGGGCAGGACGAAAGGCGCATTGCCGTCGGCATCCGCGCCGCGCCCGATGGCGCGTACCGCGGCGACGAGTGCACCCTTGCGCGACAACGCCCGGTCGCCGATTTCCACGAGCCGCGCATTCGGCGTGGCGAAGGGCGATGCAACCCGGAGGCGCACGGCGAGCGCATGATCGTCCTGATCCGGTTCGACGGCGAGTGCGGCGATCAGCGCGGCCGCGGGCGAGCGGGAGACACCCATCCAGCAATGTATGAGCATCGGCCGCGTCCGGTCCCATTTGCGGGCGAAATCGATGATCCGCTGGACGTGCTCTTCCTGCGGGGCGATGAGGTCGCCCGTTCCGGCAAAACTGATGTCGTTGACCCCGATCGTCAGATGCTTCGCCTTGTCGATAACGGCGGGACGATGAAAATCCTGGCCTTTTGCGAGCAGGCTCAGCATTTCGCGGCAGCCATGCCTGACGGCCATTTCCGCGATGCGCCGAAGCGGTGAGACCACGATAGCCGTCATGGTCACGCCTCCTGTCCCGCCTTGGCGCGCTCGGACTCCAACGTATTGAAGCGCGCTGCGAAGAGCCGCTGCGCCTCGACTGCTGGCAGAGGATCGATCAGCAACATATCGCGGGTGATGCCGCGCGGCTGGCCGAAGAACTTGCGGGCCTCCTCGGCGGAAAAGCCGGCAAGCTCCGTCGCTTCGAAATAGGCGGCGATGCGGTCGGCCTTCTTGATCCGTTCCTTGAGCTCCTTGGGCGTGTGAGCGGGAAGCCCGAAGCGGAGATGGACCGCATTCTCCAGGCGCTTCTCCACGGTCTTGTAGCCGCCGCCGACGACGGCCTTGAACGGCGAGATCATGTCGCCGATGACATATTCCGGCGCGTCGTGAAGCAGGGCCATCAGGCAATCCTGGGCATCGCAGCGGTTGGTGCGGCGGAATATCTCCTCGACGACGAGGCTGTGCTGGGCAACGGAGAAGGCGTGGTCGCCGGAAGTCTGCCCATTCCACCGCGCTACGCGGGCGAGCCCGTGCGCAATGTCGGAAAGCTCGACATCGAGCGGCGAGGGATCGAGAAGATCGAGCCGCCTGCCGGAAAGCATACGCTGCCACGCACGCGCATTCATCATGCGCTCGCCTCGTCTGCCTCGCTCGGAAAGGCGAGCCCCGTCCAGGCGGGCAGCGTCACGGTAACGGGCACGTCGCCGGCAAGAATGGCCTCACCCTTGACGATCGCTTCGCCCGCCTTGTCGGTCCTGACGATAGCCAGGCCGTCCCGATCCAGTACGGTGCCGAGAGAACCGATCGGCCGCCCATTGACGGAAATGCCCGTTCCGGTCGGCGGCAGCGTCGCCTCGCCGGCGACGATGACGAGGCGGCGTCTCGCGGTGCCGCGGTGCTGCATTCGCGAAACGACTTCCTGCCCGACATAGCAGCCCTTGCGGAAGGAAAGGCCGCCATTCAGGTCCATCAGCACATCGTGCGGAAAGGCGTCCTGCAGGTCATAGTCGCGGCCGGCGACGGCGACGCCCGCCGCGATCCTGAGCCGGTCGAACGCGGCGATGCCGGCTTCCGCGGCAGGCATGTCGCGATAGAGGCGGAAAACGGACATGCCCGCCTTCTCGAACCGATGATCGCGGTAGCTCTCGGCAGGCGCATCCTCTCCGAATACGACGGTGACCGGCTCCGGCGAGTTGAGGGAGAGTTCCACTGCCGAGCGCAACTTGTACATCGTCAGGCGCTTGAGCAGCGCTTCGGCCTGGTCCTCCGTCGTGTCCAGCCGCAACGCTTCGCCGTCGCGGGAGATCAGGAAATCGAACAGAATCTTGCCCTGCGGCGTCAGGAGCGCACCGGGCCGGACCTCATCTGGAGCCAGCGTGGCGACATCCGTCGTGATCAGCGTCTGAAGAAGGTTCTCCGCGTCCTTTCCGGAGACACGAATGATTGCCCGGTCGTCGAGGCAAAGCTTTGGCATATGTCGAGTCCTATTCTCTATCCCGAAGAGGTAGGATGTCTGCCGGGGAAGGGCAAGCATGCCCGAGCGGGATCCGTCAGTATTCCCGTCGCTCCGGCACGAGACGCGCTCAATCGCCCGCGACGAAGAACTTCCACCTTCCATCCGGCGTGATGCCGACGCGGTAGAAATTGTAGCTGCCGAACTCTTCCATCCCGGCGAAGTCGCCGGCGGTCACCAGCCGGAAGAGGTCGACCTTTTCCGGGGCGGTCAGCGACGAGAGCGGCTTCTCGGCGAAATAGGGCCAGACATAGGCCTCCTCGGGAGTACCCTTGTCCGCAAGCACGAAGCCCGTCGACATGACATCGAGGAGGATGGCCAGAATTTCGATGCCGTCCTGGTCGCCGGAAAGACTTTTGAGGGCGGCAATCGGGTCGTCTTCCCCGGCGGTGGCGGTAACCTGGGTCTGGGTGGGGCCCTTGCCGAGCAGCGGACGCAACCGCTCTATGTCACCCGAAGCCGCGGCCTCGACGATCAGTTCGCGCATGCGTGCGACCGGCACCGGGATTTTCGAGACATCCGTCAGCACCTCGATGGGCTCTACCACCTCGGGCGCGGCGATCTCATCATCCTTTGGCTCGACCGCGGTCCTGTCGACGAGAGGGTCGGGCATCGGAATTTCGAGAGGGGTCCGTTCTTCCGGCGAGGCGCCGTCGCGCCCTTCGCTCGGAGCTGCGTTCTGTTCGCCGGCAATGGAGACAGGTGCGTCCGGAAACTCACTGAGGGCCAGCGCCGGCGCGGCGGTCATGGTCGCACTCGCCAGCAGCAACACAACGAGACCAACCGGGGAAGCCCGGTTTGCAGGGTTCCGGTTCATCGGGCAGTCCTGATGTTACTGAATCGTCCGCTCTGGCGAGAATTCTCCGGCGAGCATGCGCTCGCGAAGCGAATTCAGCATTGCCTCGGCACCTTCTTCGCCATGGAGCCGGACGGTTTCACGCATGGCCAGCGCAATCGCCGCATCGGCGATGATCTCGGGCTCGATGCCGTCGGCCATGCCATCCGCCCAAGCCTCGTTCTGGTGTTCGAGCGCCGCCTGCATCTTCTCGTGGACGATCATGTCGTCGATGTCTGTCAGGCTTGGTTCCATCATTCGTTCCATGCGGCTTCCACTATGTGCACTTGGCTAACCTACCGCCTGTCCGCTGAACCGCAACTGAACGGGCGGACAGGCCGGCTACTTCTTATCACTCTCTTAACAAACTTAGCAGCCTTTTCCCGAAACGACACGGGGTCAGGGAAAAAGAGGTTAATATCGTCCTAATTTCCAAAGCGCGCGACGATTTCCGAGGCGAGTGTTGCACCTTCGGCACGGTAGCGCTCTTCCGCGAGCGTCGCGGGCTCCGTACATCTGGTGTATACCGAGGCGAAGGTCCGATACCCCCGGTTGAAAGCGGCGGTTATGCGCTCGCGCCGTTTCGGCTCTCCTGCGGCCTCCTTGTCGATCAGTTCCTGCGCGGAGCGGCGCCAGTCGTCTTCGGCCTGGTCGAGACAGAGATTGCGCAGGTAATGCACCGAGCCGAGAATCTCGGCCAGGCGGATCAACCGCTGGTCATAAGGGGTCGGCTTTTCCGCCGAATCCGGGGAGGGAGCGGTCGTTTGCGAGGCGGGCTGCTGTTCCTGGGCCGTCGCGCCTGCGGCGGTCACGACGAGGATGCCTGCCAACAACAGTCCGAACGGGAACCGCGGTTCGATCATGAGCCCCTCAAATCCGAACTGGCGCCCCTTTCGAGCCCAGATACACGCCTGGGCCCACCGGTCCGCAGCTTTTCCACGCAGTCGCGTACGCTTTCCGGAATGGGCAAGGTGAAAATCTCCTCCGGTGTGAACCAGCCGACACCGGCCGCATCATCGCAGGCGATCGCGACCGCATCGGAATCGGCTTCGACGGTGAAGACCGAGAGCAGGAAGTGACGCTCCTGCGGTACCGTCCCGGGCAAATCATAGGTTTCGAAAAGCACGGGATCGCGGGCGCTGATGCCGGTTTCCTCGGCGAGTTCGCGCAATGCCGTTTGCGCAGGGGTTTCCCCGGGTTCGGCCCTGCCGCCGGGAAAAGCGTACATGTCGGCTGACGGCGGATTGGCCCGCCGGATAAGAAGGTAACGGCCGTTCCGTTCGAGAATGGCGGAGGAGGCGCGCTCTGGTTGCTTCGTCGTCATGGAATCGAAAATCACCTCGGTCGTTGACCCATATTATGTGAAGTGCCACATCAATGTCATGTGCGGACGTTTTGCGCTTACGGCGACGCCGGAGGAATTGCTAGAGCTGTTTGGCCTGCTGGAGGCGGAGGGCTTTCCTGCGCGCTTCAATATCGCGCCGACGCAGCCGATCATCGTGATCGTCGCCTCCGATCGGTCAGAACCCGGCAGCAACCTGCCGGAACGCAAAGCCCTACTGGTCCGCTGGGGCTTCACGCCCAGCTGGGTCAAGGACCCGCGCAAGTTTCCGCTGCTCATCAATGCGCGGGCCGAAACGGCGATCGGCAAGGCAGCGTTCCGCGCAGCAATGCGCCATCGCCGCGTGCTGGTGCCGGCCTCCGGTTTCTACGAATGGCGCCGCCCGGCCAAGGGCAGCCGGGAGGCCTCGCAGGCCTATTGGGTTCGTCCGAAAAAGGGCGGAATCGTGGCCTTTGCCGGCCTCATGGAGACATGGTCTTCCGCCGACGGTTCGGAGGTCGACACCGCGGCGGTTCTGACGACCGACGCCAACCGCGCCGTCAGCCATATCCATGACCGCATGCCGGTCGTTATCCAGCCGGAAGATTTTTCCCGCTGGCTCGACTGCAAGAGCCAGGAGCCCCGCGAAGTGGCCGATCTCATGGTGCCGGCGGCGGAGGATTATTTCGAAGCAATCCCCGTTTCGGACAAGGTGAACAAGGTTGGCAACACCGGCCCCGAGCTTCAGGACGAGATCACGCCCGCAGTGCCGATCCCCAAGAGGGCGCGGGCTGACGATCGGGATGATGATGGCGGGCAGATGTCGCTGTTTTAGCAGAACGATCAACGGGGCAGGTGCCCCTCATCCCACTGCCGCGACCTTCTCTCCGTACACGGGGAAAAGGGACAAGCGGTGCCCGCTCGTCCACCTGGGTACCCACTGGAAGGAGAACGCAAGCGGCAAACTCGTCCCCTCGCCCCGCTTGCGGGGAGAGGGTTAGGGTGAGGGGCCGACGTGGGCCTCCGAAGGTTAAGCCGAACGCTTCGCGATCTTCTTGTCGGCCGGTTTCGTCCTGACCTGCAGCGCGGCTGCGAGGACGGCCTTCAGGCCAAGGGGGCGGTATTTCGTCAGCAGATCGGATGGCGGCGGGTTGCGTTCGGCAATTTTGGCGGCCTTCATTGCATGTCTTCCTTGGTGTTTTCCCTGTTGGGAACATTAGCCCTCGTGAATTTTCAACGAAAACCGTGTCCCCGTTGTTCCTCGGGAAACAGGACTTGATGCAGTGTCGGGCTGCATTTGCGAATCTCCTTCCCCTCCGACGAGTTCCAGATAGCCCAATCGTGACAAATCCATGGCCGCAATGGTTGTAGAATCACGAGTTTCGCCTGCGCGTGGTTCGCCTCTTGACCGGCGCCGGACGACGCGCGATAAGGGGCGCCATGAAAACGGTTATCTGCATCATTTGCCGGAAGATTATTCGCTAGCCGATCCGCTGGCCTGGCCGTTTTCGTCTCCAGAAATCCAAGATGACAAACGCGCGGGGCCACCCGGCGATTATGTTCTGGCGGCTGCATGCAGATTTGGAGATTGGATGGGCGCCATGCCGATTTTGAAGCTGTACAACACGCTGACGCGGGAGAAGACCGATTTCCGGCCGATAGATCCTCAAAACGTCCGCATGTATGTCTGCGGCCCGACGGTCTACGATTATGCCCATATCGGCAATGCACGTCCGATCATCGTCTTCGACGTCCTGTTCCGGCTGCTTCGTCACGTCTATGGGGCGGATCACGTCACCTATGCGCGCAACATCACCGACGTGGACGACAAGATCAACGCGCGGGCATTGCGCGATTATCCCGGGCTGCCGCTGAACGAGGCGATCCGGCATGTAACCGAGAAGACCGAGACGCAGTTCCTCGAAGATGCGGCGGCCCTCGGCTGCCTCGAGCCGACAGTGCAGCCGCGCGCCACCGAGAACATCGCCGGGATGATCGAGATCATAGAAAAGCTGATCGCCAAGGGTCATGCCTATGAGGCCGAAGGCGAGGTGCTCTTCGACACGCGGTCGATGGACGATTACGGCCAGCTCTCCAAGCGCAATCTCGACGAGCAGCAGGCGGGTGCCCGCGTCGCCGTCGAGGCGCACAAGAAAAACCCGGGCGATTTCGTGCTCTGGAAGCTCTCCGCCGAGCACGAGCCGGGCTGGGACGGCCCCTGGGGTCGCGGGCGGCCCGGCTGGCACATCGAATGCTCCGCGATGAGCGAGCGCTATCTCGGCGAGGTCTTCGACATACACGCGGGCGGCATCGACCTGATCTTCCCGCATCACGAGAACGAGATCGCCCAGTCGCGCTGCGCCCATGGCACGAAGGTCATGGCGAATGTCTGGATGCACAACGGCTTCCTGCAGGTCGAAGGCCGCAAGATGTCGAAATCCGAGGGCAATTTCATCACCATTTACGAGCTTCTCCACGTCGAGAAATTCGGCGGCCGCAAATGGCCGGGCGAGGTGCTGCGGCTGGCGATGCTGATGACCCATTACCGCGAGCCCATCGACTTCTCGATCAAGCGGCTGGAAGAGGCCGAGCACCTGCTGTCGAAATGGCCGGTCTACGGCGACGCCTCGGGCGAGGCGGATCCGGCCGTCGTCGCCGCCCTGGCGGACGATCTCAACACCGTGGCGGCCATCCAGGCGCTGCATGCGCTGGCGCAGAAGGCTTCCGCCGACTCGCGCCATCTCGGGGCCTTCGCCGCCAGCGCGGCGCTTCTCGGGGTGGTGCCGAAGGAGGTCGAGCTCGACCAGGCGGTTGTCCGCGAGATCGATGGCCGGGTACGTGAGCGCCTGGAACTGCTGAAGGCCAAGAACTACGTGGAGGCCGACGGCATTCGCGCCGATCTCCTTGCGAGAGGCATTCAGCTCAAGGACGGCAAGGACCCCGAGACCGGCGAACGGGTGACCACCTGGGAGGTGAAGCGGTCTCAGGTCTAGAGCGGGATGAGGAAGGAGGAGGGCGATATGGCTGACGAGATACATGCGGGCGGGTGCCAGTGTGGCGCGGTCCGGTTTCGCGTCGAGGGCAAACTCGGCGATGCTTCCGTCTGTCATTGCCGCATGTGCCAGAAGGCGAGCGGCAATTTCTACCTGCCGCTTGTTTCCGTACGCGGCGCGAAGCTCGTATGGACCCGGGGCGAGCGCGAGCGCTTCCAGTCCTCGAATGTCGTCTGGCGCGGCTTCTGCGGCGACTGCGGAACGCCGCTGACCTACGAGGCGCCGGACGGCATGGCGCTCGCGATCGCTGCTTTCGACAGGCCGGAAGGCATCGTGCCGGCGATCCAATGGGGCGTCGAAGGGAAACTGCCCTATGTGGATCATATATCCGAACTGCCTGGAGAAAAGACCATGGCCGACGCCGAGGCCGTCTCGTTTCTCGCCGATCTCGTTTCCTATCAGCATCCCGACCACGACACCGAAACCTGGCCACCGGAGGAAAGAGGATGAGCAATACCGTCAGGACTGGAGGCTGCCAGTGCGGGGCCGTTCGCTTCCGCATCCACGGAGAGCTCGGGCGCCCCTCGATCTGCCATTGCCGCATGTGTCAGAAGCAGTTCGGCTCGTTCTTCTCCGCCTTGGTGACGGCGCCGAAGGATGGGGTCGAGTGGACCCGTGACGAACCGAGCTATTTCCAGTCATCGGTCAATATCGATCGCGGCTTCTGCCCGAAATGCGGAACGCCGCTGACCTATCGGCATCCCGGCGGCCTCGAAATCGCCATAGGCGCATTCGACGACCGCTCCGATCTCGCGCCGCAAATCCAGGTCAATTACCAGTCCCGGCTTCCCTGGGTCGAAACAATCTTCGAGCAGCCGGTTCACGACGATCCCGCCTATTATGGGCGGCAGGAGCAGATCATCTCGTTTCAGCACCCGGATCACGAGACGGAGCAGTGGCCGCCGGGCGGGGTCTGGGGACGATGATCGGACGCATCTTCACCGGCGGCTGCCAGTGCGGCGCGGTGCGGTATCGCGCCGAGGGCACGCTGGACGATCCGCATATCTGCCATTGCCGTATGTGTCAGAAGGCCGCGGGCAACTACTTTCTGCCGCTCGCCAACGTTGCGCGCGAGGATTTCCGCATCACGCGCGGCCAGCCCGCCTGGTTCCGATCGTCCGGTCTCGTTCGCCGCGGCTTCTGCCGCGACTGCGGGACACCGCTTTTCTACGACATGCCGGAGGCGAGCTTCCTGAACATCGCGCTCGGCTCGCTCGACGATCCGGATGACGTGCAGCCGGTCTATCAGTCTGGCGTCGAGGCGCGAATGTTCTGGTTTTCGCATCTGCCGGCCCTGCCGGAGAGGGAAACGGACGACGGCAGCAAAGCGGCCGCAGAGCGTCATCTCATTGTCCTGGAAACCAACCGCCAGCATCCCGACTACGACACGGTGCACTGGCCGCCCGAGGAAGATCTACCGTGAGTTCTCAGTTGCGCACCCTCTATCCCGAAATCGAGCCCTATGCGTCCGGTCACCTCCATGTCGGCGACGGCCATGCGGTCTATTGGGAGCGGGTGGGCACGCCCGGAGCCAAGCCGGCGGTCTTCCTGCATGGCGGTCCGGGCGGTACGATCTCGCCGAACCATCGACGGCTGTTCGATCCGGAACTCTACGACGTGATGCTGTTCGATCAGCGTGGCTGCGGCAAGTCGACGCCGCATGCGGAAATCGAGGCCAATACGACCTGGCATCTCGTGGCTGATATCGAACGGCTGCGGGAACTGGCCGCCGTCGACAAATGGCTCGTCTTCGGCGGCTCCTGGGGATCGACGCTGGCGCTCGCCTATGCCGAGAACCATCCTGAGCGGGTCTCCGAGCTCGTCGTCAGGGGTATTTACACGCTGACCAAGGCCGAGCTCGACTGGTACTATCAGTTCGGCGTCTCGGAAATGTTCCCCGACAAGTGGGAGCGTTTCATCGCCCCGATCCCGCCGGAAGAACGCCATGAGATGATGCGGGCCTATCACCGGCGCCTCACGAGTGAGGACCGTGCGACGCGGCTTGCCGCGGCCAGGGCCTGGAGCATATGGGAGGGGGAGACAATCACCCTGCTGCCGGAGCCGGCCACCAGTACGCCCTTCGAGGACGAGGAGTACGCTCATGCGTTCGCACGCATCGAGAACCACTTCTTCGTCAACGCCGGCTGGCTGGAGGAGGGGCAATTGCTGCGCGATGCGCACAAGCTACACGCAATCCCGGGTGTGATCGTACACGGCCGCTACGACATGCCGTGCCCGGCGAAATATGCCTGGCAGTTGCACAAAGCTTGGCCCGACGCCGAATTCCATCTCGTCGAGGGGGCGGGACATGCCTATTCGGAGCCGGGCATTCTCGACCGTCTGATCCGCGCGACCGACAAATTCGCCGGCAAGGTCGAATAGGGCGGATGGGAAGAACACCGTAATCGAGCCGTGAATTGCAGTTGGAACCGAGACATGACCAGGGAACGCATCTATCTCTTCGACACGACGCTTCGGGACGGACAGCAGACGCCCGGCATCGACTTTTCCGTTGAGGACAAGATCGCCATCGCGTCCCTGCTCGATCAATTCGGCATGGATTACGTTGAGGGCGGGTATCCCGGCGCCAATCCGACGGACACGGAATTCTTCAAGTGCCGGCGCACCGAGCAGGCTTCCTTCGTCGCCTTCGGCATGACCAAGCGCGCCGGCGTCTCCGCTTCCAACGACCCGGGCCTCAATGCGCTGCTGGACGCGAAGAGCGATGCGATCTGTCTTGTCGCCAAGAGCTGGGACTATCATGTCAAAGTGGCGCTCGGCTGCTCCAACGAGGAGAATCTCGACAATATCCGCGCATCCGTCGAGGCGGTCGTCTCATCCGGGCGCGAGGCGATGGTGGATTGCGAGCATTTCTTCGACGGATACAAGGCGAACCCCGCCTATGCGATCGCTTGCGCGAAAACGGCTCGCGACGCGGGCGCCCGCTGGGTCGTGCTTTGCGACACCAATGGCGGGACGCAGACTCCCGAAATCCGCGATATCGTCTCGGCCGTGATCGCGGCGGGTGTGCCCGGTGCAAATCTCGGCATCCACGCGCATAACGATACGGGGCAGGCGGTGGCCAACTCGCTGGCGGCAATCGAAGCCGGCGTTCGTCAGATACAGGGCACGCTCAACGGCATCGGCGAACGTTGCGGCAACGCCAATCTTGTCACGCTGATTGCGACGCTTGGGTTGAAGGAAGCCTATTCGAGCCGCTTCGAGACGGGAATCGATGCCGAAAGGCTCCAGGAGCTGACCAAGCTCGCCCATGCCTTCGACGAGTTGCTCAACCGCTCGCCCGATCCCCAGGCTCCTTATGTCGGCGCTTCGGCTTTTGCCACCAAAGCCGGTATCCACGCCTCTGCGCTGCTCAAGGATCCGAGAACCTACGAGCACGTCGCGCCGGAAACCGTCGGCAACCTGCGCAAGGTCATGGTCTCGGATCAGGGCGGCAAGGCCAATTTCATCAATGCCCTCAAGCGGCGCGGCATCACGGTCTCCAAGGACGACCCACGGCTCGACAAGTTGATCTCGATCGTCAAGGAACGCGAGGCGACGGGGTATGCCTATGAGGGCGCGGATGCGAGCTTCGCGCTGCTCGCGAGCCGCATTCTCGGCTCCGTGCCCGATTTCTTCCGGGTGGAGAGCTTTCGGGTCATGGTCGAGCGCCGATTCGATGCGAACGGCAAACTGAAGACGGTGTCGGAAGCCGTGGTCAAGGTGATCGTTGACGGCGAGACGATGATGTCTGTCGCCGAGGGTCACGGCCCGGTCAACGCGCTCGACCTCGCGCTTCGCAAGGACCTCGGGAAGTATCAGTCGGAGATCGCCGACCTCGAGCTGGCCGATTACAAGGTGCGCATCCTCAACGGCGGCACCGAGGCCGTCACCCGCGTGCTGATCGAGTCGACGGACCGCACAGGCGCGCGCTGGTGGACGGTGGGCGTGTCCGACAACATCATTGACGCCTCATTTCAGGCGTTGATGGACAGTATCGTCTATAAGCTGCTCAAGAACCGTGACCAGGTCGGCTTGATCGCGGCGGAGTGAACCGCGTGCATGAGCGCCGTTCATTCATCGGTTCACGGAAATGAATTGGTGCATCACTTTCTGTTGGAGTAGGACGCAGGAAGAGTGACGGCAATTGCTCCCGAGAGGGGTCGCCGTCGATTGCGACCGGAGCGCTTTCCGCTCGGCTCCGGTGGAATTTCAGGATCGAAATCATGGCCGAGCAAAATGCGAACGTGCCCGCAGAGAATGTCGATTCCCCGAAAGGTTTCGCCTTCGCGCTTGCAGCCTACCTGCTGTGGGGCTTCCTGCCTTTCTTCATGAAGGCGGTGTCGCATATCCCTGCCGCGGAGGTCGTGGCGCATCGTATCGTCTGGTCGGTGCCGCTTGCGGGCCTCGTGCTCCTATGGCTCGGCCGCACGCAGGACGTGAAGGTTGCGCTTCGCTCACCGCGCGTGCTGATGATGGCCACGCTTACGGCGGCTCTCATCACGGTCAACTGGGGCATCTATGTGTGGGCGATCGGGGCGGGGCGAGCCATCGAGACGGCACTCGGCTACTATATCAACCCGCTGTTTTCGATTTTTCTCGGTGCGCTGCTGCTGAAGGAGAGGCCAAATCCGGCGCAGATGGTGGCGATCGGTCTTGCCGCGGTCGCCGTCGGCGTTCTCGCCTTCGACGCGGGCGGTCTTCCCTGGGTATCGATCGGGCTGTGCTTTTCCTGGGGTTTCTACGCCTTCTTCCGCAAGACCCTTCCGGTCGGACCGAACCAGGGCTTCTTTCTCGAAGTGCTGCTGCTGAGTATCCCGGCTGCCGGCTACATCATCTGGCTCGAGGCCACGGGGAAGGGCCACTTCCTCGGCGCCGCCAACATGACGGATGTCCTGCTGCTCCTTGCCTGCGGCATCGTCACCGCCGTGCCGCTGATGATCTACGCCAATGGCGCGAAGCTGCTCCGGCTTTCGACCATCGGGATCATGCAATACATCGCTCCGACGATGATATTCCTGATCGCCGTGTTCATCTTCCATGAACCCTTCGGAACGGCGAAACTGATCGCCTTCGCCCTGATCTGGGCCGCACTTTTCATTTATTCGGGTGCGATGCTTGCGGAGAGCAGGTCGCGGCGCGCGGTTCAACCGACGCCAGCCGAATAAACAGAGTTGACGGCGTCCTGCTGTTTCATTGAAACGGTGAAACAGTAAACGGCTGTCAACTCTTTGATATCGCCCACTTCCCGTGGAAAACCGTTACACATTTTCCTGGAAGTGCTCTTGCATCAGAGCCTGGAGATAATCTCGGCTTCGCCGTCGCGCCCGTTCGCGCGGGCTGAGGCAAGGATCCCGGGGACGATGTCCTCGGCCCGGTCGATCACCAGCGGCTGCACGAGATGTGCGGTATGGACGAATCCCTGGTCGCGCATGTGGTCGATCAGCTCCAGCATCGGATCCCAGAAGCCGTTTACATTGCCGAAGACCATCGGCTTCCTGTGGCGGCCGAGCTGCGCCCAGGTCATGATTTCGACGATTTCCTCGAGCGTGCCGATCCCGCCCGGAAGGGCCACGAAGGCGTCGGCGCGCTCGAACATCTTGTGCTTGCGCTCATGCATGTCGGCGGTCACGATCAGCTCGTTGAGCTGACCGAGCGAGTGGCGGGTCGCTTCCTTGTCCATCAGGAATTCGGGAATGATGCCGGTCACGTGGCCGCCGGCCGAAAGCACGCCGCTTGCCACGGCGCCCATGATTCCGCGCGTGCCGCCGCCATAAACGACACGCAGGCCATGATCGGCGATGGATTTGCCGAGAATGCGGTCCGCCTGGATGTGGGCGTCGTCCCGCCCGGGCTGAGAACCGCAATAAACGCAAACGGATAGAATCGGCGTAGTTTCCTTGTTCATGGGCCCACCAGACATTGCAGTGCAGCGCGGGTCAAGGAAAATGGAGGAAAAATCTCCGTCTGTCGAGCGTCGAAGCCATAGTGAGCGCTTGTATAGAACTATAAGAAACGTTAGCAATTTCAGTAATACATTGAAGAATTCGGACAGTGTGCTGCGGTTGCGCTATAATGCACAGCTAGCGTAGCAGCGCCGGCCGATGGGGCATGCGGGGAGCATCAAGGCGCTCCGCCCTGTGGAGAGTGGCATGATTAAGAATAAGGCCAGCTGGGTGGCCCTTGGCGTCCTGGCAATCGCGACCGCATTGATGGTCTTCGTGGTTCAGCCAAATCTGCGTGATAGCGACAAGGAGGCTGTGGCTCAATCCGGAGCAGGCGAGCAGTCCAGCCAAACGGCGGCGGCAACAAGCGCTGCAAACCCGCCCGCGACCCCGCAAGGCACCGCAGAGGAACAGGCTGCGGCATCGGAGACCTCCGATCCGGTGGCGAATTGGACCGTCCCTGGATTTGACGTCCTGCGTGTCGAACCGGACGGCTCGACAGTCGTCGCGGGCAGGGCCCAGCCCGGCACGAAGCTCGAGATTCTGAGCGGCGACACGGTCGTCGGTACCGCAGAGGTCGGCGCGGGAGGCGATTTTGCCGCCGTCTTCGACAAGCCGCTTGCGGCAGGCGACCACCAACTGACGCTTAGAAGCGTCGACTCAGGGGGACGCAGCAAGACGTCGGAGGAGGTCGCGACCGTTTCGGTGCCGAAGGATTCGAGCGGACAGCTGCTGGCGATGGTATCGAAAGCGGGCAAGGCGAGCCGGCTGATCACGACGCCGGAAGCTGAACCGAAACCGATGCAGGCAGCCGTCGAGGCGGACACGCAGCCGGCCGGCGAGCCTGGCGGGGCTTCCGTTTCTCCCGCCTCTCCGGCGACCATTCCCGGACTGCAGGTGACGGCGGTCGAGATCGAAGGCAGCATGATGTATGTCGCGGGCAACGCCAAGCCCCGCCGCTCTTGTCCGCATTTACGCGGACGACAAGCTGCTGGGTGAGGTGAAAGCCGATGACAAGGGACATTTCGTCGTCGACGGCGCGATCGAACTCTCGGTCGGCAGCCACATCATCCGCGCCGATATGATGAATGAAGATGCGAGCAAGGTGGCGATGCGTGCCTCCGTGCCTTTCGACAGGCCGTCGGGTGCCCAGGTTGCCGCCATTGCCGGTTCGACGCTCGGTGCGGCTACGACGGGTCTCGACAGCCTGAAGACGGAAGCGGGCAAGGCGCTCACCTTGCTGAAAGGGCTTTTCTCCGACGGGAAGCAGCCTTCCTCGGAGCAGCTCGCCGCAGCCCGCTCCGCAACCGAATTCGCCCTTCAGTCGCTCGCCGAATTCAAACCGGCCGACAACTCCGACCCGGCTTTGGCGGCAGCGGCCGCCGAAGCCTCCAGGGCGGCCGCGACGGCTCTGGACGCGCTGAAGGCTGCGCCGCAGGACCCTGCGAGCGTCGCGGCGGCGGTGGAGAAGTTCGACGGCGCTCTCGGTACTGCATTGACGCGGCAGAATGGCGGTACCTCGGTGGCATCCGCCGGTGCCTTGGCCATGCAGGCGAGCGACGTCGCCAAGCCGGCCGAGCCTTCGGCAGCCGGCGGCACAAGCCCAGCCGCTGTCGAACAGGCCGCGGCGCCGGCGTCGGATGCGGCAAAGGAACAGCCGGCGACCATCGAACAGGCGCCGCTCAAGGAGAGCAAGACGTCGGTGATCATCCGCCGCGGCGATACGCTGTGGCAGATATCGCGCCGCGTTTACGGGGCCGGTCTGCGTTACACCACCATTTACCTTGCGAATCGCGAGCAGATCGAAAATCCGGACCTGATCCGACCTGGCCAGGTTTTCGGGGTTCCGGACGAGACGCTTTCCGAGGAAGAATCGCGGGAGATCCACCGCAAGCATATGCGGCACTAGATCACGACGATTTAGGTCGTTATCGGCCTAAATCACGGAAGTCGTCGATTTCGAATGGGTTGGAGCCGTGTGAGGGCGGGAAGCCGCACACTTTCCCCTCGACACGCTCTAAAGGTTCAGCCGATCTTTTGCCGGCATTTCCATTGCCTCGGCGCAACGGCGGACCTATCTGTTCCGTCAGGAAAAGCGGCGTCTCCCTGAAGGCGCCGCTTTTCATTGAAGCTGTTGCTGGATGAAGAATTGCGCGTGCGGTGCCGCCGCCCGCCTGCGTGTCTTCGTCAAAAAAATGAAGCGGACTGAGACGTGCCCCAGAAGAAGACGGTTTCCGCAGACAGAGCCAATCCGATCGGAACCATCGCGAATCTGTGGCCCTATATGTGGCCGGCGGATCGGATCGATCTGAAGTTGAGGGTCGTCTGGGCGACGGTCATCCTGGTGGCCGCAAAAGCGGTCCTCATTCTCGTGCCCTATTTCTTCAAATGGGCGACGGATGCCCTCAACGACAAGCCTGACGCACTCGGTTACCTGCCGCAGTTCCTGACCGGCGCAGTCATGCTGGTGCTCGCCTATAATCTCGCCCGTCTCCTGCAGGCCGGCCTGAACCAGCTGCGCGATGCGCTTTTCGCGAGCGTCGGCCAGCATGCTGTCAGGCAGCTTGCCTACAAGACCTTCGTCCATATGCATCAGCTGTCGCTTCGCTTCCATCTCGAGCGGCGCACGGGCGGGCTCTCACGCATCATCGAGCGCGGCACCAAAGGCATCGAGACGATCGTCCGCTTCACGATCCTCAACAGCGTGCCGACTCTCATCGAGTTTCTTCTGACGGCGGTGATCTTCTGGTGGGGTTACGGTTTCACCTATCTCCTGGTGACCGCCGTCACGGTATGGCTCTACATCTGGTTCACGGTGCGTGCGAGCGACTGGCGCATCGCCATCAGACGCTCGATGAACGACAGCGACACGGATGCGAATACCAAGGCGATCGACTCGCTTCTCAATTTCGAGACCGTCAAATACTTCGGCAACGAGGAGATGGAGGCGAAGCGCTTCGACAAGTCGATGGAGCGTTACGAGCGGGCCGCGACGCAGGTCTGGACGTCGCTCGGCTGGCTGAATTTCGGTCAGGCACTGATTTTCGGTGCCGGCACGGCGGTGATGATGACGATTTCCGCGCTCGCGGTGCAACGCGGCGAACAGACGATCGGCGATTTCGTCTTCATCAACGCGATGTTGATCCAGCTCGCGATCCCGCTGAACTTCATCGGCTTCGTCTATCGCGAGATCCGCCAGGGGCTGACCGACATCGAGCACATGTTCGATCTCCTGGACGTCCGGGCGGAGGTCCTCGACCGGCCGAATGCGAAGGAGCTCAAGATCGAGCAGGGCGCAATCGCCTTCAAGGACGTCCAATTCGCCTATGACCCCGCCCGGCCGATTCTGAAGGGGATCAGCTTCGAAGTGCCGGCCGGCAGGACGGTGGCGGTCGTTGGCCCGTCCGGCGCCGGCAAGTCGACCCTTTCCCGGCTTCTCTACCGATTTTACGACGTGCAGGAAGGTTCGATTACCATCGACGGCCAGGACGTGCGCGATATCACCCAAAAGAGCCTCCGGGCGGTTATCGGCATGGTGCCGCAGGACACGGTACTCTTCAACGATACGATTGCCTATAACATCCGCTACGGCCGGGTGACGGCGAGCGATGCGGAGGTCGAGGCGGCCGCCGAGGCGGCACAGATCGCAGATTTCATCCGCGATCTGCCGGAAGGCTTCCGCGCCATGGTCGGCGAACGCGGGCTCAAGCTTTCCGGCGGCGAAAAGCAGCGCGTCGCGATCGCGCGAACCATTCTGAAGGCGCCCCCGATCCTGATCCTCGACGAGGCGACGTCGGCGCTGGACACGAAAACGGAGCAGGAAATCCAGGCCGCCCTCGACGTCGTGTCGCGCAATCGCACCACGCTCGTGATCGCCCATCGACTGTCGACTGTCATCAATGCCGACGAGATCATCGTGCTGAAGGATGGCGTCATCGCTGAACGCGGCACGCATGGCGAGCTGATCGATCGCGACGGTCTCTATGCCTCCATGTGGAGCCGTCAGCGCGAGGCGACGCAGGCGGAGGAGCAGCTGAAGCGGGTGCGCGAGAGCGACGAGCTCGGCATTGTCGACCGCGGTGTGCCGGCGCTTTAACAGAACGGATCTCCCCCGTCGCCTGGCCTTCGACGTTGCCGGGCTTGCGGATTCGCGCTAGTTCACGTCGCAAAGCAAATATGGAGAGTAGAGTTCATGAGTTTGATCGACACAGTGCGCAACACGCTCGTACCGGTCCACCGGGAAGGCTACCGCTTCATTGCGATTTTCTTTGTCGTTTCGCTGGCGCTCGGCTTTCTCTGGGAACCGCTGATGTGGATCGGTTTCCTTCTGACCGCCTGGTGTGCTTATTTCTTCCGCGATCCGGAACGCATGACGCCGATCGACGACGATCTCGTCATCAGCCCGGCGGACGGGACGGTATCGTCGGTCGCCACCGTGACGCCGCCTGAGGAACTGGGCCTCGGCTCGGAGCCGATGCTGCGCATCTCGGTCTTCATGAATGTCTTCAACTGCCACGTGAACCGTGCGCCGATGAGCGGCACGGTACGCCGGATCGCCTACCGCGCCGGCAAGTTCGTTAATGCCGAGCTGGACAAGGCAAGCCAGGAAAACGAGCGCAACGGCCTCGTCATCGAGACGAAACACGGCCAGATCGGCGTGGTCCAGATCGCCGGTCTCGTGGCGCGGCGCATCCTCTGCTGGACGAGGGAGAGCGCGTCGCTCGAGGCGGGCGAGCGCTTCGGCCTCATCCGCTTCGGCTCGCGCCTTGACGTGTTCCTGCCCGCCGGCGCGGAGCCGCGCGTGACGGTGGGTCAGACAGCCACCGGTGGCGAGACGGTGCTCGCCGAATTCGGATCGGCGAAGGGCCCCGTCATCAGCCGGCGCGTGTGAGGACAGATCATGGAAGAGCCTCGCCACGAACAGTCACCGGAACA
Source organism: Sinorhizobium arboris LMG 14919 (assembly GCF_000427465.1). NCBI lineage: Bacteria > Pseudomonadati > Pseudomonadota > Alphaproteobacteria > Hyphomicrobiales > Rhizobiaceae > Sinorhizobium > Sinorhizobium arboris. The sequence continues at coordinate 897,442 of NZ_ATYB01000014.1, forward strand.
GTCCGCCGCAGAGCACGTCGACGCCAGCGGCTCGCATGACAAGGCGCGGGGGCCTCGGCTGCGGGAGATTCCTTTACGGCTGATGGTCCCGAACATGATCACGGTGCTGGCGATCTGCGCAGGCCTTTCGGGCGTCCGGCTGGCATTCGAGAATCGATTCGAACTCGCGGTTGCGATGGTTCTCCTTGCGGCTTTCCTCGATGGCATCGACGGGCGCATCGCGCGTCTTCTAAAGGCGACCTCGAGTTTCGGAGTCCAGATGGACTCGCTTGCCGACATTATCAATTTCGGGGTCGCGCCTGCGCTCGTTCTCTACGTGTTTCTGCTCGATCAGGCGCGTTCCGTCGGCTGGATCGCGGCGCTGATCTACGCCATCGCCGTCGGTCTCAGGCTCGCGCGCTTCAACGTCATGGCGGAGCGCCAGGTCAAGGCGTTGTGGCAGTCGGAATATTTCGTCGGCGTTCCGGCGCCGGCCGGTGCGATGCTGGTTTTGCTGCCCGTCTATCTCGGCCTGCTCGGTCTTGCGCCGGAAAGGACATTTGCTCTGATCGCGTCGGTTTATACCGTCCTGATCGCCTTCCTTCTGGTCAGCCGTCTTCCTGTCTGGTCCGGCAAATCGGAGAATCGCGTCCGGCGGGATCTGGTCCTTCCCGCCATTCTGGTCGTCGTCTTCTACGTGGCGACGCTCATGACCTACACCTGGGAGACGATGGTCGTGACTGCGGTGGCCTATCTGGTGAGCCTGCCCTTCGGCGCCCGTTCCTGGCAGCGTAAATACGGCGACTGGCCGGGTGGCCACGGGAACGATGGTTTGCCGGGTGGCGATAGCGAATAGCTGAAGCTTATCGCGGGCGAATGCCCCTCATCCCGCTGCCGCGACCTTCTCCCCGTTGTGACGGGGCGAAGGGACAAGCTGCTGGATGGCCATTTCCCCTTGAGCGCCCGAGAAGCGGAGCATCGCCGCGAGTCCCCTTCGCCCGCTTGCGGGGAGAAGGTGGCCGGCAGGCCGGATGAGGCGGAGGTGCCGCCAGCCTATTCCGGCATGCGGTAGTCGACGATCTTCTTATCCCGAACGATGAAAAGCTTGCCCGTCTCGGTCTGTTCGGGGCCGAACAGCGGCATCAGGGCCTGAGCGACCTCGGAGGGATGCGGCACGGTCTCCGGATCTTCGCCGGGCATCGCCTGTGCCCGCATGGCGGTGCGCGTGGCGCCCGGGTCGACGCTGAGGATGCGCAGCGGCAGGCGCTGTGTCTCGTAGGCCCAGGTGCGTGCCAGCGCCTCGACCGCAGCCTTGGAGGCGGAGTAGGGGCCCCAGAAGGGCTTGCACTTGTGCGCGGCGCTCGAGGAGAGGATCAGGGCGCGGCCGGCATCGGAACGGACGAGCAGCGGCTCGAGCGAACGGATCAGGCGCCAGGTCGCAGTGACGTTGATCGCCATCACCTTTTCAAAGACCTTGGCCTCGATATGGCTGATCGGCGAGATCGTGCCGAGGACACCCGCATTGGCGACCATGATGTCGAGCTTGCCCCAGCGTTCGTTTATTGCGCCGCCGAGCTTGTCGATGGCGGCCATGTCCGAGAGATCGAAGGGGACGAGCGTTGCCGAACCGCCGAGAGCCTTGATCGCGTCGTCCAGCTCCTCCAGGCCGCCCACGGTGCGGGCGCAGGCGACGACATGGGCGCCGGCCTTGGCGAGTTCAAGAGCAGTGAAATAGCCGATCCCGCGCGATGCGCCGGTGACGACGGCGATCCGGTCTTTCAGATTGGGCGTCATGTTGCTGTTCGTTATCCGTTGCTGGCGAGAACCGAGAGTTTGCGGACGTTGCTCGCTGCCCCCTGATCGAGAAGGCGGGTCGGGTAGTCCCCGGTGAAGTAGTGATCGGTGAACTGCGGCGCCTGCGGATCGCGCGGTGCGCCGCCGACGGCACGATAGAGCCCGTCAATCGAAAGGAATTCGAGCGAATCGGCGCCGATGAAGCGGCACATCGAGGCGAGGTCGGCATGCTGGTTGGCGAGCAGCTTGTCACGGTCCGGCGTATCGATGCCGTAGAAATCCGGATGGAAGATCATCGGGCTCGCGACGCGCACATGCACCTCGCGCGCGCCCGCGTCGCGCATCATCTGAACGATCTTGACCGAGGTGGTGCCGCGCACGATCGAATCGTCGACCAGCACGACGCGCTTGCCGGCGATCATCGCCCGGTTCGCAGAATGCTTGAGCTTGACGCCGAAGGCGCGGATCTGCTGCGTCGGCTCGATGAAGGTCCGCCCGACATAGTGGTTGCGGATGATGCCCAGTTCGAATGGTATGCCGCTTTCCTGCGCGTAGCCGATTGCAGCCGGCGTACCGCCGTCCGGAACCGGCACCACGACATCCGCCTCGACGGGGGCTTCGATGGCGAGATTCTTGCCCATGTTCTTGCGCGCGACGTAGACGTTACGGCCGCCGACGACCGAATCCGGCCGGGCGAAATAGACATATTCGAAAAGGCAGAGGCGCTCCGGCAGCGGGTTTTGCGGCTTGCGGGCGTCGATGGTGATCGATCCGTCCGGTTGAACCTCGCAGATGACGATTTCACCGTTCTCGATATCGCGGACGAATCTGGCGCCGATGATATCGAGGGCGCAGGTCTCCGAGCAGAAGATCGGCTTGCCGTCGAGTTCGCCCATGACGAGCGGGCGAATGCCGTTGGGATCGCGGGCGGCGATGAGCTTGGTGCGGGTCAGGGCCAGCATCGAATAGCCGCCTTCGACCTGGGCGATCGCGTCGGCGAAGCGATCGCTGGATGAGACGTGTTTCGACCGCGCTATCAGGTGCAGAACGACTTCGGTGTCGGATGTCGACTGACAGATGGCACCGTCAGCAATGATCTGGCGCCGAAGCGTCAGGCCGTTGGTGAAATTGCCGTTATGCGCGATTGCGATTCCGCCTTCCTGCAGCTCGGCAAAAAGCGGCTGGACGTTGCGCAGGACCGTCTCACCCGTGGTGGAGTAGCGAACATGGCCGATCGACATCGAACCGGGCAGCTTCGCGAGGGTTGCCGGGTCGGTATAATGGTCGCCGACGAGGCCCATCCGGCGTTCCGAATAGAACTGCCGCCCGTCGAAGGTCACGATACCGGCGGCTTCCTGCCCTCGATGCTGAAGCGCGTGCAGGCCGAGCGCCGTCAGCGCCGCAGCGTCAGGATGCCCGAGAATGCCGAAGACGCCGCACTCCTCATGAAGAGTGTCGCCGTCGAGTTCGTCATGGATTTCACTGGATCTGAGATCGGTCATCGCAATTCGCCTTTGCTACGTGCCGGTGCGCATATCGTGATCGGGCCGCCAGTCTTCAAGCGATCTTACCCGAAAACACTGACAGGCGTCATTCCAAATGGACAAAGCCCGCACGGCGGGCTTTGTCGCAAACTTCCTGTAATCTCAACCGTTCGTCGCCGGCGCTTCCTCGCCGGGTGCCTGTTCCGTCTGGACCGGCGGCGACTCGCTTTCGCCTTCGCCGGTCGTATCCTTGCCGCGCAAGCGGTCGAGAATCGTTGCGTCGGCCTCTTCCGGCAGGAGCGCGACCAACTGGTTGCCGAGATTGTCGAGCAGCGGCTTCGACTTCGCATGGGTGACCCAGACGGGCTGCTGCGGCGGCGCCACCAGCCAGTTGAAGAACAACATGGCGACGACGACGAGCAGGATGCCGCGAGCGGCTCCGAACAGGAAACCGAGCGTGCGGTCGAGCGCGCCGATGCGACTGTCGATGATGAAGTCGGCCACGCGCATCGTGATGAAAGAGATGATGATCAACGCGATCAGGAAGATCACGGCCGCCGAACCGATCATCGCGACCGTGCCGCTGGTCGTGTACTGGCTCGCATAGGGCAGGAGATGCGGATAGAGGAAATAGGCCGCGGCGGCCGCACCGACCCAGCTCGCCACCGACAGAACCTCGCGCGAGAAGCCGCGGACCATCGCGAGGATGGCCGAAAACAGCGCGACGCCGAGAACGATACCGTCGAGAATTGTGATGGGCATGTTGTCCTTACTCCGACTCCACCGCCAATCGCCAGGCGGCACATCCTGTTGATGCTCCCCAGGGCACGGCTACTCCGTCAGTCCTCATCATTCGTCTGCTGCAGGGCACGCCGCGATCCCGCGATACGCGCCACCAGATCCGGCAGGCTTTCCATTTCATTCCAGCGCCCGTTGCCGTTCTTAGGCAGCTCGGTCGACGCTGATGGCAGGACGGCCTGGGAGAAACCGAGTTTCTCGGCTTCCTTGAGACGTTGGGCGGTATGCGCAACCGGCCGGACTGCACCCGACAAGCTGACTTCGCCGAAATAGACGCAATCGGCCGGCAGGGCAAGCCCGGCAAGCGACGAAACCAGTGCGGAAGCCACTGCGAGATCGGCCGCCGGTTCGGAAATGCGATAGCCGCCCGCGACATTGAGATAGACGTCGTGCTGGCCGAGGCGAATGCCGCAATGGGCTTCCAGCACCGCAAGTATCATCGAAAGCCTCGCCGAATCCCAGCCGACCACGGCGCGGCGCGGCGTGCCGAGCGATGTCGGCGCGACCAGCGCCTGCACCTCGACGAGCACGGGCCGCGTCCCTTCCATGCCTGCGAAGACGGCGGCGCCCGGCGATTTCTCGTTGCGCTCGCCGAGAAACAGCTCCGACGGGTTGGCTACCTCGCGCAGGCCCTTGTCCGACATTTCGAAAACGCCGATCTCGTCGGTCGGTCCGAAGCGGTTCTTGACCGTCCTGAGGATGCGGTAATGATGGCCGCGGTCGCCTTCGAAATAAAGAACGGCGTCGACCATGTGCTCGACGACGCGCGGCCCGGCGATCTGGCCCTCCTTCGTCACGTGTCCGACCAGCACGACAGCCGTGCCCGTCTGCTTGGCGAAGCGGATCATCGCCTGCACTCCGGTGCGCACCTGTGTCACCGTGCCCGGTGCGGAGTCGACGATGTCGCTCCAAAGCGTCTGGATCGAGTCGATAATCACCAGGTCCGGCCGCTTGCCCTCGGAAAGCGTCGCGAGGATATCTTCGACGTTCGTCTCGGCCGCGAGGAGCACGTCGCTGTCGGCTGCGCCGAGCCGCTGAGCGCGCAAGCGTACCTGTGCGACCGCCTCTTCGCCAGAGACATAGATCACCCGGTGCTTCCGGCGGGCAAGGGCTGCCGCCGCCTGCATCAGCACGGTCGACTTGCCGATGCCCGGATCGCCGCCGACGAGCAGTGCGGATCCGCGAACGAACCCGCCTCCGGTCACGCGATCGAGCTCCGAGATGCCGGTTCGGATGCGTGGCGCGTCTTCGATCTCCCCGGACAGCGTCGTGAGCGCGACAGGACGCCCCTTCTTCGGTGTGCGCATGGGACCGCCGCCGATCCCGGCGGTCGGGTCATCTTCGATGATGGTATTCCACTCGCCGCAGCCGTCGCACTTGCCCACCCAGCGGGAATGGACGGTGCCGCAATTCTGGCAGATGAACTGGGTGCGGGCTTTCGCCATCGATGTCGGCTTTCGTACTTTGGCGGGAGGCGGGGCAGGTTCGCCGCCAGAGAATCACTCTCAGCGGTCACATAATGCCGCGGAATCGCTTTTGAAAGGACGATATTCCTTGGCCCGGCGTTCAGCCGCCCCCGACATAGGTCCGATGATAGCGCCGGCCGAGGCTCGTCAGCAGTTCGTAACCGATCGTGCCGCCGGCGCGTGCGACGTCGTCTATAGCGATGTTGCGTCCGAAAAGCTCGATGTAGTCGCCGGCCCGTACGGCTGTTTCCGGCACGTCCGTGACATCGAAGAGGCTCAGATCCATCGTCACCCGCCCGACATGCGGCACCTTGTTTCCATGCAGGAAGCCGAAGGCGCCGGAGGGCATCGCCTGCCTGAGGGCGACGCCGCCGCCCGAAACCGAACGGTGATAGCCGTCGGCATAACCGATCGCGACCGTTGCGATACGGCTGTCGCGGCCAAAGAGGACCGAGGCGCCATAGCTTGCGGATTCACCGGATGGAACCGTCCTGACCTGCACGATGCGCGCTTCGGCGGTGACGACCGCCTTCATCGGATTGACGGCGCCATTCACCGCTTCGCCGCCATAGACCGCGATGCCCGGCCGGGTGAGATCGAAGTGGTAGTCTTCGCCGAGGAATACGCCGGCGGAATTTGCGAGGCTCGCCGGCACGCCCTCGAATGCGGCCGTCACCTCGCGGAAGCGCTGAAGCTGATAGCGGTTCATCGGGTGTGCGGGCTCGTCGGCGCAGGCGAGATGACTCATGACGAGGACCGGTGAGAAACTCGCAGGACGAGCCGGGTCATGGGCGAGTGCGATCGCCTCTTCGACCGAGAGGCCGAGCCGGTTCATGCCCGTATCTACATGGAGGACGCAGGGGTAATCGCCCCTTTCGGAAAGCGTGGCCATAAAGACCGCCAGTTGCTCCTCAGAGTTGATGATCGGCACGAGATCGTTCGCGAAAAAGAGTTCCTCATTCCCCGGCCACATTCCCGAAAGAACATAGACCCGGCCTTGCGGAACGAGTGGGCGAAGCTCGGCCCCTTCTTCGACGCTTGCAACGAAGAAGTCGCGCGCGCCGGCGGCATAGAGAGCCGGTGCGGCATGCACCGCACCGAGACCATAGGCGTCGGCCTTCAGAACGGCGGCGGCGCGGGCTTTTCCGGACCGCTCGTTCATCGCCCGCCAATTGTCGGCGAGCGCGGTGAGATCGACGGTGAGCCTGCTGGAGGCGGAGGAGAATTCGGGCTCTTGCATACCGGAAACTCTGCGTGGGCGATGCCGCAGCATTACATGCAAGCGCCCTGCGCCGCAAACGAAGGGGCAGGACGGGTGGCGCGAGAGCACTTTTGTGCAAGACGAGCATTGCCTTGCCCGGTAAGGTCGGCGGATGGAAACGATCTCACAGGAAAAAGCCATCGACGCCATGCCGCTCGAAGGAGCCGAGCGGGCCCGCTTCTGGCGCGATCCGCGCTTCAAGGGCATGGAATGTCTGAGCGCCACGTTCATTACGCATGAATTCGCGCCGCACGCGCACGACACCTTCAGCATAGGTGCGATCGAAGCGGGCTCCCAGATCAGCACCATCAAGGGTGAACGATCGCAGACGGGGCCGGGGGATCTCTATCTCATCAACCCCGACGAAATCCACGACGGGCATCCGGGTCATGACGGCTATCGCTACCGGATGATATATCCGTCTTCCGAACTGCTCGTCGAGATACTCGAGGATGTAACCGGTCGTTCCTTCAGAGGAACGCCGTCCTTCTCGCGGCTGCTTCTCACCGACAGAGAGCTCGCGATCGGCTTTCATCGCGCGCACCGCGCACTGGAAGGCAAGGTCGGCGCCCTGGAAGCGGACGAGAGCATGTTCGGTTTCCTGGCCAGGCTCTTCGAGCGGCACGGCAGCGCCATCATCGTTCCCCTGCAGACGCGCGAAAGTTCTGCCGTGCACCGGGCCCGCGATTATCTTGTCGAAAATTACACGCTCGACATCGGCCTCGAGGAGCTTGCGAAGGTGGCGGGTCTCAGCCGTGCCCATCTGATCCGCGCCTTCCGAAAGGAATTCCACATCACGCCGCATGCCTTTCTCACCGACAAGCGGGTGCGGGAAGCGAAGGCGCTTCTGCGCAAGGGCTGGTCTGCCGCTGACACTGCCTACCATTGCGGCTTCGCGGATCAGGCGCATTTCAGCCGCCATTTCAAGGCGCGAACGGGAATCACGCCGGGCGCCTACCGCACGGCCTGATCACTTTCGTTCAAGACGGGGCGCCTTGCGCCTGCTTCCTATCCGTCGTTGCAAAGACGGGAGATCGCGGGCGTGGAGAAGTCACGGACAGCTGAGGAATTCTGGGGAGGTTTCAGGACGATGTCACCGCTCACAGTGGCGGTGATGCCGATCGGGCTCGTCTTCGGGGCGGTCGCCGCAACCAAGGGCCTGTCGAGTCTCGAAATCGTGCTGATGAGCGCGCTGGTCTTCGCGGGGGGCTCGCAATTCGTTGCCCTGGACATCTGGACTCATCCCGCCTCCTGGGCGGCTCTCGGGTTTTCGGCGCTGCTCGTCAACATCCGTCATCTTCTGATGAGTGCATCGATCGGCACGAAGACGCCGGCTTTCTCCGGCCCCTCGAGATATGCCGCGATGCTTCTGCTTGCCGACGAGATCTGGGCAATGGCCGAGGTCCGAGCCGGGGAGACGCGGCTCACGCCCGCCTGGTATGCGGGCCTCGCGGTGCCGTTCTATCTGGTGTGGATAATGGCCGGGCTTGCCGGCTCGCTCGCCGGCGCGTTCCTGGGAGACCCGAAGGCGCTCGGTCTCGATTTCGCCTTCCCCGCGGTCTTCATCGTGCTGGTCATGGGTTTCTGGAAGGGACGCGAAACCGGGGCGGTTCTCGCCGCGAGCGCCGCAGCCGCGGTGCTTGCGCACCAGTTCCTCCCCGGCGTCTGGTACATCGCCGCCGGCGCTGCGGCGGGCGTCGTTGCGGCGCTTTTCACCGGCGAACGCCAGGAGGCCTGTGCATGACAGTCGATCCGCATACGCTGCTTGCAATCGTTGCCATGGCCTTTGCGACGGTGCTGACCCGGCTCGGCGGTCTTGTCCTGATCCGTTTCATGACGATCGGTCCGAAGCAGAAACAGGCACTGGAGGCGATTCCGCCCGCGGTACTGATGGCCGTCATCGCGCCGACGGCGCTCGCTACCGGACCGGCCGAGACGATCGCGGCCCTCGCGACAGCGCTCGTCGCCACGAGGCTGCCGCTGCTCGCGGCCGTGGCGGCCGGCGTGATTGTCGTGGCAGTTGCGAGGGTGTTCGGATAGTGAGGGGCGCGTCCGCCATAATGGCGATGTCAATGTTCGTACTGCGTGAACGACGGATCGGCGAGGTCCGAGAAACGCGTGAATTCCGACTGGAAGGCTAGCTTGACGGTGCCCGTCGGCCCGTGGCGCTGCTTGGCGATGATCACGTCGGCCGTGCCCTTCACCTTCTCCATCTGCATCTTCCACTCCTCGTATTTCGGATCGAACTCATCGCGCGGTTCCATGTTCTTCACGTAATATTCCTCGCGGAACACGAAGAGCACGACGTCGGCGTCCTGTTCGATCGAGCCCGATTCACGCAGGTCCGAGAGCTGCGGCCGCTTGTCTTCGCGGCTCTCGACGGCGCGGGAGAGCTGGGATAGCGCGATAATCGGCACGTTCAGTTCCTTGCCGAGCGCCTTGAGACCGGTGGTGATCTCGGTGATTTCCTGCACGCGGTTTTCGCCCGATTTCTTCGAGCCGGTCATCAGCTGGACGTAGTCGACCACCAGCACGTCCAGCCCGCGCTGCCGTTTCAAGCGGCGCGCGCGCGCGGCAAGCTGAGCGATGGAGATGCCGCCGGTCTGGTCGATATAAAGAGGCACCTTCTGCATCATCTGCGAGCAGGCGACGAGCTTCTCGAAGTCGGCTTCCGAAATGTCGCCGCGTCGGATCTTCGATGACGAGACTTCGGTCTGCTCGGAGATGATACGGGTGGCGAGCTGTTCGGACGACATTTCGAGGGAGTAGAAGCCGACGACGCCGCCGTTCTTCGCCTTGAAGGAACCATCCGGCTGGACTTCCGGGTCGTAGGAGGCGGCGATGTTGTAGGCGATGTTCGTGGCAAGCGAGGTCTTGCCCATGCCGGGTCGGCCGGCAAGGATGATCAGGTCCGAGCGCTGCAGGCCGCCCATCTTTGAATCGAGCGAGTGGATACCTGTGGAAATGCCGGAAAGATGGCCGTCGCGCTCGAACGCCTGCCCGGCCATGTCGATAGCGAGCGCCACCGCGTCGTTGAACGACTGGAACCCGCCATCGTAGCGGCCGGTCTCGGCGAGTTCGAACAGACGCCTTTCGGCGTCTTCGATCTGGCTCTGCGGCGGCATGTCGAGGGGCGCGTCATAGGCGATGTTCACCATGTCCTCGCCGATGGTGATCAACGACCGGCGGAGCGCCAGGTCGTAGATCGCGCGGCCGTAATCCTCCGCATTGATGATGGACACGGCTTCGGCGGCAAGGCGCGCGAGATACTGCGCGACCGTCAGGTCGCCGACCTTCTCGTCGGCCTTGAGGAACGTCTTCACCGTCACCGGGTTGGCGGTCTTGCCCATGCGGATGATTTCGCCCGCAATCTCGAAGATTCTGCGATGCAGGGGCTCATAGAGGTGCACGGGCTTCAGGAAGTCCGACACGCGGTAGAAGGCGTCGTTGTTGACGAGAATGGCGCCGAGCAGGGCCTGCTCCGCTTCCAGATTGTTCGGCGCCTCGCGATAATGCTGATCCGCCTGATCCTTGGCCAAAGGGGCGAGCTTTCGCGCTGCGTCGTTCATCGTGTTCCGTTTCCGCTTATGATCCCGTGAGGCACCCGGTTTGCTGACTGTTGCACGCCGCGTCTAGTGCAGCCACGCAACACTGGCGCGGCATCCAACCAGGCTGAACGCCTTTGCCCGCTGTTCGACTGATCCACAGGGGCACAAGGGAGAAGTTGCAAATAGATACATTCTCCCGCGCTGCTCGTTGACGCCGCGGCTATGGGTAAAACTAACTGATTCGCGCCTTCTCGTCCTCGCCTCGGCATCTTGAAAAACAGCGATCCTGGTACTGTCGAAGTTGATCTGCTTTAGAAATGAAAAAGCCCGGATCGCTGAGGATCCGGGCCTTTTCCTTGACGTCTGCTTCGCGACTTATTCTTCTTCGGATTCGATCTCGGCTTCCGGATTGAAGAAGTCTTCCGGCTTCAGGGCCTCTTCGTCGACGCCGTAGATGGCGTCGGCGGAGGTCAGGCTTTCGCCCTTGGCCTGGCGCTCGGCTTCTTCGGCCGAACGGGCGACGTTGACTTCGATCGCCACGTCGACTTCGCCGTGCAGGTGCAGGGTGACCTTGTGGAGGCCGATAGCCTTGATCGGCTGATTGAGGTCGACCTGGTTGCGGTTGATGTTGAAGCCTTCGGCAGCCAGCGTCTCGACGATGTCGCGAGCGGCGACCGAGCCGTAAAGCTGGCCGGTTTCGCCGGCGGAGCGGACGATGATGAAGGACTTGCCGTCGAGCGACTCGGCGACCTTCTGGGCTTCCGACTTACGCTCGAGGTTGCGGGCTTCGAGCGTCGAACGTTCGGCTTCGAAGCGCGCCTTGTTGGCGGCATTGGCGCGCAGCGCCTTGCCGAGCGGCAGCAGGTAGTTGCGCGCAAAGCCGTCGCGGACCTTTACGGTCTCGCCCATCTGGCCGAGCTTGGCGATGCGTTCGAGGAGAATGACTTCCATTTCGATTTCCTTTCACTTGGTTCGTTTGGTTGGTCAGTTCTTTTCCGTGGGCGTGAGTGCGATCGCGCGTCGCGTATCGGTCAAGCCGGACAGGAGGAAGAAGAAAGCCGGAATCGTGAAGACGAATACCGACAGGTAGGCGATCCACAGCACGGGAAGCCGCCAGGATTTGCCGCGCGTGCGAAAATGGAAAGAGGCAAAGCCCGAGAGCAGGAAGCCGGCGCCGAAGGTGCCGCAGACGAGCGCGCCGATCACGGCCGGCGCTCCGCCGAAAAAGGTGAGGATCAGACCCGCCAGGAAGACGAAGATGGCGTTGCGGTTCATTCGCAGCGAGGAGGGGATATCCTCACGCGGACGCAGCGCCTTGCCGGACAGCTGGACGATGCGGGTGGCGAGGTAATAGGCGGCGAACAGCATCAATACCCAGATTGCACCCTGCACGAGCGGCAGCGCCAGCGTGAATATCGACTTCAGCTGCGCGATCGCCGCGGCATCGGGATTGTAGAGCGGTTCCTGCGCCTTTACCGCCTCGACCACCATGTCGACCATGATATCCGAGACGCTCGAGTCGTATCCGACGATGTAGCCGACGATGATCATGCCGGCCGTGACCAGTCCGGCGAGATGCACGAGGATGTCGGAGAGCGGATACCAGGCGAGCGAGCCCTCGGGTCCGCCAAGTTCGGACGCCGGGCGTGCGAGATTGGAGAGGTGGCTGAGCCAGCCGGCCGGAACGAGCGTTACGACGACGATCAGCAATGCGAAATAGGATGAAACGAGCGCCACAGCTGATCCGCCCGCGACCACGATGGCGGCGAGGGCGGCGGCGTTCCCCCAACCGAGACCCGCAATCAGGATCGGCAGCGCGGAAGCGGCATAGAGAACGATCGCAAGAGACGACTGCGTGTTCGCGCCCATAGACAAGAGGGCGGCGGTAATGCCGGCGAGAGCGCCGGTCAGCAGCGATGTTCCGTTCCAGTTCTGCACTTTCGCTGTCCTGCTTGAGGCAGTTAGGGGCGGCCATCCGGCAATTGCCCCAACATGGGATTTGCGCGCCGTTCCGGCGCATTTTCCGATCCGCGCCCACCGCGGAAGGGAGGGATCGAGCCGCCCTTGAGAGAGCGCCTCGATCGGAGCTGGTTTCCGTTGAGTCAGCCGATCAACGGAGCGTCGGCCGCCTTACGAAACGATGTAGGGCAGCAGGCCGAGAAAGCGGGCGCGCTTGATCGCCTGGGCGAGTTCGCGCTGCTTCTTCTGGGAAACGGCCGTGATGCGGGACGGCACGATCTTGCCGCGCTCGGAAATGTAGCGCTGCAGAAGGCGAACGTCCTTGTAGTCGATCCGCGGAGCGTTTGCGCCCGAGAAGGGGCAGGTCTTGCGGCGACGGTGGAACGGACGGCGTACCGGAGCGGAAGAAACTTCAGCCATTTTCGATTATCTCCTAAAGCTTCTGTTTACGCGCGGTCTTCACGCGGGCGGCGCGGACGGTCGTCGCGGGGGCCACGGTCGCCACCTTCACGCGGGCCACGGCCTTCGCCGCGCGGACGGTCGTCGCGATCGCGCTTCTGCATCATCGCGGACGGGCCTTCCTCGTGCTTGTCGACGGCGATCGTCATGTAGCGCAGGACGTCTTCGTTGATGCGCATCTGACGCTCGACTTCATGGACGGCCGGTGCCGGAGCATCGATGTCCATGAGGACGTAGTGAGCCTTGCGGTTCTTCTTGATGCGGTAGGTGAGGGACTTCAGACCCCAGTTCTCGACGCGTCCGACTTTGCCGCCGTTCGCTTCGATCACACCCTTATACTGTTCGACGAGAGCGTCGACCTGCTGCGGCGTGATGTCCTGCCGAGCGAGGAATACGTGTTCATAAAGAGCCATTGTGGCTTGCCTTTCTTGCGTTAATCAGCCCGGACCTCGGCGGCTAAGCCTCAACGACTGTTCTTTAAGGCTCTCGAAAGCCGGCAAGAAAGTGTTGTATCGAGACGGTCGAGAGCGGAGACACGGGAGGCCGGAATGCCTTACATTCCTGGCGGCTTCCGAATTGAAAGCCGGCCCTCCGTTCAGCCACCAGCCAGAAGACCGGGCGTTTCGAACAGCGCGCTTATACGGATTTCCGGCTGAAATGCAAGCCGCTCTCGTCAGATTGGCGCGCTGCCCGTGCGCCATCGCAAAAGCAGCCGCCCGTCCGCCGGAACAAAAGCGCCCTTGCGCTGTTGAGTGGGCTTCCATCCATTCGGGAGAAGGATATGGCCCACTTCGATCCGAAGATGCAGGAGTGCATCGAGAATTGTCTTGCCTGTTATCGCGTCTGCCTTTCGACGGCGATGACTCATTGCCTCGAAGCCGGCGGCGAGCATACGAAACCGCCGCACTTCCGGCTGATGATGGCCTGCGCGGAGATTTGCAGGGACGCGGCACATTTCATGCTTCTCGGGACGCCGCATCATAAGCACCTGTGCGCTGAGTGCGCCGAAATCTGTGCGGAATGTGCGCACGATTGCGAGCGCATCGGCGACATGGCCGATTGCGTAGACGCCTGCAGGCGCTGTGCCGAAACATGCCGCCAGATGGCGGCATGAAACCGCCTCCCGAAAGGGAGGATGTGTCAGATCGGCGCAGGATAGAGCCGATGCAGGCGCCGGATGCCGTTCATCACATCCTGGGAGAGGGTGACGTCGGCAGCGCCGATGTCGTTCTTCAGTTGCTCCATCGACGTCGCACCTATAATGGCCGAGGCCATGAAGGGGCGGGTGAGACAGAAGGCGATCGCCATCTGGGCGGGCTCGAGGCCGTGTTCGCGGGCGAGTGCGGTATAGGCGGCGACGGCGGGCTCCTGATGCGGCGTGTAACGGCCGCCGAGGTCGCCGTTGATCGACAGCCGCGATCCGGCGGGTCTGGCGCCGTCCAGATATTTTCCGCTCAGGAGCCCTGCCGCCAGCGGCGAATAGGCCAGCAGGCCGATATCCTCGTGATGCGAAACCTCCGCCAGATCGAGATCGTAGCTGCGGTAGAGCAGATTGTATTCGTTCTGGATCGTTGCGACGCGCGGGAAGCCGTATCTGTTGGCGAGGCCGACCATCTTCATCGCGCCCCAGGCCGTATCGTTCGAAAGGCCGATCGCGCGGATTTTTCCAGCTTTCACCAGGTCGCCGAGCCTGTCCAGGATGGCTTTGAGGTCGGCGGCAACTTCCTCCTTGTCCTGCTGGAAGGGGTCGTAGGACCAGGCGTTTCTGAAGTGGTAGTGGCCGCGGTTGGGCCAGTGGAGCTGGTAAAGGTCGATATAGTCGGTTCTGAGCCGCTTGAGGCTGGCATCGACCGCCTCGCCGATACCTTCCGGCGTGATCGGACCGCCATTGCGGATGTAAGCACGGCCCGAGCCGGCGATCTTGGTCGCAACGATCACATCGTCGCGACGGCGGCGCGCGGCAAGCCAGTCGCCGATGATGCGCTCGGTTTCGCCGTAGGTCTCCGCTGAAAGCGGCGTAGTCGGGTAGAGCTCGGCCGTGTCGATGAAGTTGATGCCACGGTCGAAAGCATAATCGAGCTGTTCGTGGGCTTCGGCCGGCGTGTTCTGCGAGCCCCAGGTCATCGTTCCGAGGCAGATGGACGAGACCTGTATGCCGGTGCGGCCGAGTTTGTTGTAGCGCATGTGACGTTCCTCGCGGGGCGGTTCGCGCCCTGGGAGGAAGGCGCTCCGCCTTGGAAATGACGGGTAGGCGCCGCAGCCCATGAGGTCTTTGGGGCGCGGTGGCAAAGCGGGGCAAACTTAAGCCTTGATAGGCGAAGATCAAGGGCAAAAGGCCGGTAAGCAACCGGTCAAGCGCGGCTCCGCGCTTGACTTGCGGTTCAGGAATGTGAATGGAGGGAAAAACGCGGGGCCGGCAGCAAAGGTCCGTGGCGGTTCACCCGCACCCGCTCGAAGAATATAATCGATCGCGGCTGTTGGCTTGCTTCGAACCAGCCGCGATCCAGGGAAGGGCACTCTTGATGAGCATCGCATTCACGTTCCCCGGCCAGGGCAGTCAGGCCGTCGGCATGGGCAAGGATCTGGCCGAAGCCTTTCCGGAGGCTTCAACCGTCTTCGCCGAGGTCGACGAGGCGCTCGGTGAAAAACTTTCCGACATCATGTGGAATGGACCTGAGGAGACGCTGACCCTGACGGCGAATGCGCAACCGGCGCTGATGGCGGTGTCCATGGCGGTGATCCGCGTGCTCGAGGCCAAGGGCCTCGACCTCAAGAGCAAGGTTTCCTTCGTCGCAGGCCACTCGCTCGGGGAGTATTCGGCGCTCTGTTCCGCCGGTACGTTCTCGCTCGCCGACACGGCGCGCCTTCTGCGCATTCGCGGCAATGCGATGCAGGCTGCCGTTCCTGTCGGCAAGGGCGCGATGGCGGCCATCATCGGTCTGGAGCATGCCGATGTCGACGCGATTTGCCGTGAGGCGGCATCGCTCGGCTCGTGCCAGATTGCAAACGACAACGGTGGCAGTCAGCTGGTGATCTCAGGCGAGAAGCCGGCCGTAGAGAAGGCGGCGGCGCTAGCTTCGGAAAAGGGTGCCAAGCGCGCACTGATGCTGCCCGTGTCCGCCCCCTTCCATTCGTCACTAATGACGCCTGCGGCGGAAGCCATGCGCGAGGCGCTCGCGGCGGTCGAGAAGCGCGACCCGGTGGTGCCGGTCGTTGCGAACGTGCTTGCCGCGCCTGTGAGCGATGCTGGCGAGATCGCGCGCCTGCTTGTCGAGCAGGTCACCGGCCAGGTGCGTTGGCGTGAGACGGTCGAGTGGTTTGCGACCAATGGCGTGACGACGCTTTACGAAATCGGCTCGGGCAAGGTCCTGACGGGACTTGCCCGGCGGATCGACAAGACCGTCGCCGGCACTGCGGTCAGTTCGCCCGCCGATATCGACGCTGCGCTTGCCGTCCTCTTGGCCTGAGCGCCCTATTGTAAGGAGAAATCCATGTTCGATCTTTCAGGCCGCAAGGCTCTTGTTACCGGCGCTTCTGGTGGTATCGGGGAAGAAATCGCCCGCATGCTGCATGCCCAGGGCGCCGTCGTCGGCCTGCATGGGACCCGTGTCGACAAGCTGGAAGCGCTTGCCGGTACCCTCGGCGAACGGGTTCACATATTCCCGGCAAATCTCTCCGACCGCGCGGAAGTCAAGGCGCTCGGAGAAAAGGCGGAAGCCGATCTCGGCGGCGTCGATATCCTTGTCAACAATGCCGGAATCACCAAGGACGGACTCTTCGTCCGTATGAGCGACGAGGACTGGGATAACGTCATCGAAGTCAATCTCACGGCCGTCTTCCGCCTGACGCGCGAGCTCACGCATCCGATGATGCGCCGCCGCTTCGGCCGCATCGTCAACATAACTTCGGTCGTCGGCGTCACCGGCAATCCGGGGCAGGCGAATTACTGCGCCTCTAAGGCCGGCATGATCGGCTTCTCCAAGTCGCTGGCGCAGGAAATCGCCACCCGCAACGTCACGGTCAACTGCGTCGCACCGGGCTTCATCGAAAGCGCGATGACCGGCAAGCTGAACGAAAAGCAGAAGGAAGGGATCATGTCCGCGATCCCGATGCGGCGGATGGGAAGCGGAGCGGAAGTCGCCTCCGCCGTGGCCTACCTTGCCTCGAACGAGGCGGGATACGTCACCGGCCAGACAATCCACGTCAACGGTGGCATGGCGATGATCTGACGAAGGCCGGAATGCGCGATTCGGAGGTCCCGGCGCTGAGCCGCGGGCCTCCGATCAGCCTTTCCGCCTGTTTGTGCCAAATGCCTGAAATTCAATGTTGACCAAGGGAATGTCGGGCATTTTCGCACTTTGCGGCAGACTTAAACCGTGTTAATCGGGCCATGACTGCGCGCAGTCGACCGTTCCGGCCAGGTGTCCGGCAGCTCTTGCTGCCCTGGGTTTCCGCGGTTTCGGTTGGATGGATTGCCCGTTGGACCATCTTGGTCTATCAGGCGTGATAGAGTACCGGTGCCGGTAACAGCGCCGTAAAGAAACATAAGGTCGAGGAACTCCGACATGAGCGATATCGCAGAACGCGTGAAGAAAATTGTTATTGATCATCTTGGCGTCGACGCCGAAAAGGTCAGCGAAGGCGCAAGCTTCATCGATGACCTTGGCGCGGACTCGCTCGACACCGTCGAACTGGTCATGGCATTCGAAGAAGAATTCGGTGTCGAAATCCCGGACGATGCAGCAGATTCGATCCTCACCGTCGGCGACGCAGTCAAGTTCATCGAAAAGGCTCAGGCCTGATCTTGGCTTGAGCCATCGGCGGGCCGCACTCGCGGCCCGTTCAGCCCTGGGGAGTGGGCTGGCTCGCATTATTTACTGTGGGTTGCGATCAGCAAAGCGTCCCGCCTTTCCCTCTGGTCGTCACTGCTGCATGTTTCCTTGAATCAGTTCGTCCAGGGACAGAAACATGCAATGAAACACAAGGTTACAGCGAGCTTTGCGCGTCTTTCGCGACGCTGTAACGAGATTTGCAATACATGCACGGGTCGCGATCGTCGCGTGGTCCGGTCCGGCGGTTGAATTGAACAGTCAGGGTGGGTCACGGGTATGAGACGTGTCGTTATCACCGGTACCGGCATGGTATCTCCTCTGGGTTGCGGAACCGAAGTCAGCTGGTCGCGTCTTCTGGCCGGCGACAACGCAGCCCGCAAGGTCACCGAGTTCGAGGTCGAGGATCTTCCCGCCAAGATCGCCTGTCGTATTCCCTTCGGCGATGGCAGCGACGGCACGTTCAATGCCGACGACTGGATGGAGCCCAAGGAACAGCGCAAGGTCGACCCTTTCATCGTCTATGCGATGGCCGCTGCCGATATGGCGCTGGCGGATGCCGGCTGGAGACCGGAAAGCGACGAAGACCAGATTTCGACCGGCGTCCTGATCGGGTCGGGCATTGGCGGCCTGGAAGGTATCGTCGATGCGGGTTACACCATGCGCGATAAGGGCCCTCGCCGTATCTCTCCGTTCTTCATTCCCGGCCGGCTGATCAATCTTGCAGCTGGTCAGGTTTCCATTCGTCACAAGCTGCGCGGTCCCAACCATTCCGTCGTGACGGCCTGCTCGACCGGTGCGCATGCGATCGGCGATGCCAGCCGGCTGATTGCGCTCGGGGACGCGGACGTGATGGTGGCCGGCGGAACTGAATCGCCGATCTGCCGCATCTCGCTTGCAGGCTTCGCCGCCTGCAAGGCGCTCTCGACACAGCATAATGACACGCCTGAGAAGGCATCGCGGCCCTATGACGCCGATCGTGACGGCTTCGTCATGGGCGAGGGCGCGGGCATCGTCGTTCTGGAAGAACTGGAGCACGCCAAGGCGCGCGGCGCCAAGATCTACGCCGAGGTGATCGGTTACGGTCTGTCCGGCGACGCCTTCCACATCACTGCTCCGTCCGAAGACGGCGAGGGCGCTTACCGCTGCATGCAGATGGCCCTGAAGCGCGCGGGCATCACGGCCGCAGACATCGACTACATCAATGCCCACGGCACCTCCACGATGGCCGATACGATCGAACTCGGCGCGGTCGAACGACTGGTCGGAGACAGCGCGTCGAGGATCTCCATGTCCTCGACAAAGTCGGCCATCGGGCATTTGCTCGGCGCGGCCGGCGCGGTCGAGGCCATCTTCTCGGCACTGGCGATTCGCGACAATATCGCCCCTCCGACGCTGAACCTCGACAACCCTTCCGTCGAGACGAAGATCGACCTAGTGCCGCATGCCGCGCGCAAGCGCGAGATCAATGTGGCCCTGTCGAATTCGTTCGGTTTCGGCGGCACCAACGCGTCGTTGATTCTGCGCCGTTATACCGGTCATTGATCCCCGGGGGCACGCATTTCGAACGAGTTGGAAAGGTGAACGGAGTTCGGGCACATCTTCCCATTGCCGTCGAACCGTGATCCCGCTTTTTGCCGCAATGCTCACTACAAGCTGTCGCCGGAGTGGCTGCGACTCGGCGTCGCCACTCAGAGAGACTATGTTCGCGCAAGCCACATCTGGTAATTGTAGAATATCCATCGCCGGGCAGGCCGCTCTTTCACCGGAGCCACAGAGGCCGCCATAACATTCACTGGCCGCCGGTCTTAGCCGAAATTCGCACCGGCGGCGGTTGAATAGGGTTGCGAATTTCGGAATCGGGATAATCGTGAGCGACTCAAACGATAACAGCGCGGTGCAGTTCGGCCGCAATGAAACCGGGAGCAACGGGCCGATCATTCCGAAATCGGCCAACGAAGCGTTGCGCCCCGAAAAGGTCCCCCATCCGCCGAAGCGCTCGCGCAAGGCGCGCAGTCAGGTCGTCATCTTTCTCAACTTCGTCATGACGGTTGTCGTGTTCGTGGCGCTCGCGGCCGCCGGCGCCGTCTATTATGCGATGCACGAATATGAAGAGCCGGGGCCGTTGGAGGCGAACAAGAACTTCATCGTTCGAAGCGGCGCGGGCATCAGCGAAATTGCCAGCAACCTGGAGCGCAACGAGATCATCACCGACAGCCGCGTGTTCCGGTTCGTTTCGGAAGCCTATCTGAACAATGAGACGCTCAAGGCCGGGGAATATGAAATCAAGGCGCACGCATCGATGCAGGAGATCATGCAGCTCCTGAAATCCGGAAAATCGATCCTCTACTCCGTCTCGCTGCCGGAAGGTCTGACGGTGAAGCAGATGTTCCGCAAGCTTGCTGACGACCCGGTTCTCGTCGGAGATCTGCCGGTAGAGCTGCCGCCCGAAGGCTCCCTCAAGCCGGATACCTACAAGTTCACCCGGGGAACCGAACGCAACGAGATCGTCAAGCAGATGATCGCTGCCCAGAAGGCGCTGGTGCAGCAGATCTGGGAGAAGCGTGACCCGGACCTGCCGGTGTCGACCATCGAGGAATTCGTGACTCTTGCCTCGATCGTGGAAAAGGAGACCGGCCGCGCCGACGAGCGGCCACGGGTCGCATCCGTGTTTATCAATCGCCTGGAAAAGGGCATGAGGCTGCAGTCGGACCCGACGATCATCTACGGCATCTTCGGGGGCGAGGGCAAACCGGTCGACCGGCCGATCCTGAGGTCCGATCTCGATAAGCAGACGCCATACAATACCTACCTCATCAAAGGTCTGCCGCCGACGCCGATCGCAAATCCGGGCCGGGCGGCGCTCGAGGCCGTCGCCAATCCGTCGCGCACGCCCGAGCTCTATTTCGTCGCCGACGGCACAGGCGGGCATGTCTTTGCCGAGACGCTCGACGAGCACAATGCCAATGTGCGGCGCTGGCGCAAGCTCGAGGCGGAGAGGGCAGCAGAGGCGGCCAAGGCCACCGAGGCGGCCCAGGATGCCGTCACGCAGACGGGGACACAGCAATAATGCACGTCGCCGGAAACTGCGCAGCGGTATCGGGGTAACGACTGCACGAACGCTTCTCCGGAAGGGCTCCAGACCACGAGGATTTTAGGTCGGGTCGACCTGAAATCATGAGCGCGATCAATTCCGACAAGCCGAGACGCGGGCTGCGGGACGGACTGCCCCGCACACTTCCTTCATCCCGCTTCAGGCTCATGTGGACGAGCCCGGCGCAGCGCGGATATTCCTTGCGCAGTTCCGCGCCGTTGCCATAGTGCTTCCCACAAGGACAGTGTCGTGCCTGCCTCGGAGGCGCGGCCATCGCTGTGCTCTATTGAGCTCACTGCCGAACGGAGGAAAGAATGCCGCTCCAATCGATGACCGGCTTTGCCAGGAGAGAAGGGAGCAGCGGACGCTATCGCTGGGCCTGGGAGCTCCGTTCGGTCAATGGCAAAGGTCTTGACATGCGGCTTCGCCTGCCGCCGGGGCTGGAACGTCTCGAGCCCGATTGTCGACGCCTCGCCGCACAGCATTTCTCGCGAGGAAACCTCCAGGTCGGCCTTTCGCTGGGCGCGGCCGAAGCTTCGATCGAGGCCGTTCTTAACGAGGAAGCGCTTGCCGCCGTCCTGAAGCTTCGCGAGCGACTGGGCGATGTCATCGATCCGGCGCCGCTCAAACTCGATACGCTGCTTTCCATTCGCGGCATTATCGACTTCCGCGAGCCGGACGAAAGCGAGAACGAGCGCGCGTCGCGCGATGCGGAGATACTCGTCGGCCTGGAACAGGCGCTCGCCGATCTGCAGACGATGCGGGAGGAAGAGGGCAAGGCGCTCGGGCAGGTGCTGCTCGCGCAGGTGGATCGCATCGAGAGGCTGACGGCGACAGTCGAAGACGATCCGTCACGCAGCCCGTCGTCAATCGCCGACAGGTTGGCGCAGCAGGTTTCGATGATCATGGACAATGCATCCTCGATCGACCGGGAAAGGCTGTATGCGGAGGTCGCGCTGCTCGCCACGAAAGCGGATCTGCGAGAGGAACTCGATCGGCTGGGTTCGCATGTCGCGGCTGCCCGCGACCTCCTGACAAAGGGCGGGCCGGTCGGACGCAAGCTCGACTTTCTTGCACAGGAATTTAACCGCGAGTCGAATACAATCTGTTCGAAGTCGAATGCCGCGGCCGTATCCGCTGCCGGTATCGAATTGAAGGTCGTAATCGACCAGTTTCGCGAACAGGTTCAGAATCTGGAGTAGGATATGAAGCCGGCGACAGTTTCGCCCACCAAGATCGCTCGTCGCGGGCTGATGCTCGTGATTTCGTCGCCATCGGGCGCGGGAAAATCGACGATCGCGCGCAACCTGCTCGAAGCCGATCCGGAGTTGAGCATCTCGGTGAGCGTGACCACGCGCTCGCGGCGGCCGAGCGAGATCGAGGGGCGGCATTATTTCTTCAAGTCTATCCGTGAGTTCGAGGCGCTGCGGGCAACGGATTCGCTGCTCGAATGGGCCGAAGTGCACGGCAATTTCTATGGCACGCCGCGCGATGCCGTCGAGAAGGCGATGGGCGAGGGGCGGGACATGCTCTTCGACATCGACTGGCAGGGTGCCCAGCAACTGCAGGAAAAGATGGGGGGCGACGTGGTTTCGATCTTCATCCTGCCGCCGTCCATGGCCGAGCTGCAGTCGCGGCTCCACCGGCGCGCCGAAGATACCGAAGAAGTCATCGCGACCCGACTAGCCAATTCGCGCGCCGAAATCGAGCACTGGCGCGAATATGATTACATCGTTGTCAACGACGATCTCGACCGGGCCTTCTCCTCCGTCAGAGCGATCGTCGAAGCCGAGCGCCTGCGCCGCGACCGGCGGCCCGGCCTCTTCGAATTCGTCAACGGACTGCTGACGGAAAATCCCCTCTGAGCGCCGCGCGCTGCAGACGCGACCCGCCGGGTCCCTGTGAAGCACAGGGATAAGGGGCGAGAAGAGGGAGAACACCCCAACGCAATGCTGCGAGTGTGCGCTCAACTGCCGAGGCAGTTGGCCAATCGGCAAAATTCTTCGACGGTGAGCGTTTCCGCGCGACGTTGGGGGTCGATGTCCGCCTTTGCGAGCAGCGCCTCGCCGCCGATGGGCTTCAGGCTCTGGCGGAGCATCTTGCGCCGCTGGCCGAAGGCTGCCTGGGTAACCCTCTCAAGCGCGGCGGCCGAGCAGGGAATGGGAGCCTCGACGGGCTCGAGATGAACGACCGTCGAAGTCACCTTGGGCGGTGGCGTGAAGGCCTGCGGCGGTACGTCGAAGGCCAGACGCGCCTTGGTCCGCCAGCCGCAGAGGACGCCGAGCCGCCCGTAGTGGTCGTCATCGGCGCCGGCGACGATCCGGAGGCCCACCTCCCGCTGAAACATCAGCGTCATGGACTGCCAGAAGGGCGGCCAACGCCTCGGCAGCAGCCAGTTGACGAGAAGCTGCGTGCCGACATTGTAAGGGAGGTTGGCGATGATGCGCACCGGACCGTCGGCAAGCGCTTCGAAGTCCACCTTCAGCGCGTCGCCTTCGACAACGTCGAGCCTCCCGGGATAATGAGCGCCGACCTCGGCGAGTGCCGGCAGGCAGCGCGAATCGCGCTCGATAGCGATGACCTTCTTTGCCCCAAGAGCGAGAATCGCTCGTGTAAGGCCGCCGGGACC
Source organism: Sinorhizobium arboris LMG 14919 (assembly GCF_000427465.1). Lineage (NCBI taxonomy): Bacteria > Pseudomonadati > Pseudomonadota > Alphaproteobacteria > Hyphomicrobiales > Rhizobiaceae > Sinorhizobium > Sinorhizobium arboris. Next base: position 920,742 of record NZ_ATYB01000014.1, read on the forward strand.
CGGGCCGACCTCGATGACCGTCACGTCCTCCAGCTGACCGGCAGTGCGCGCGATCTTCTGAGTGAGGTTGAGATCGAGAAGGAAATTCTGGCCGAGCGCCTTTTTCGCGTCGAGACCGTGACGCTGTATGACGTCGCGCAGCGGCGGCAGACCGTCGAGTGTCGCCATCAGCGCTTCATCCCTTCGGCATTGCGGGCAAGTTCCGCCGCAAGTCGCAGTGCCGCCAGAAGGCTTTCGTCGCGCGCGATCTCTTTTCCGGCCAGACTGAAAGCGGTCCCATGGTCCGGCGAGGTTCTGATGAAGGGCAGGCCGAGGGTGACGTTGACGCTGTCGTCGAAACCAAGCGCCTTGGCCGGTATCAACGCCTGATCGTGATACATGCAGATGGCGACGTCATAGGCCTCTCTCGCACGGTCGTGGAACATGGTGTCCGCCGGCAAGGGGCCGACGACGTCCAGCCCCTCGGCGCGCAGGCGGTCGACGACGGGCCGGATGGTGGCATCGTCCTCCCGGCCGAGTGCGCCGCCTTCGCCCGCGTGCGGATTGAGGCCGGCAATCGCCAGACGCGGCGCTGGCAGGCCGAAGCGGCTTACGAGGTCGGCTGCGGTAATCGTGCAGGTCTTGTAGATCAAATCCGGTGTCAGTGCCGCAGGAACGTCCTTGAGCGGGATATGGATCGTGACCGGAACGGCGCGCAGCTTCGGTCCTGCCAGCATCATCACCGGCAGCAGGGCGTCTACGCCCGTTGCTCGCGCGGCGAGATCAGCGAGATATTCGGTGTGGCCCGGGAAGCGGAAGCCTGCCTCGTAAAGCACCGCCTTGGCGATCGGATTGGTTGCGATGGCGGAAGCCTCGCCTGCCATCACGAGCCGGACGGCGGTGTCGATCGCATCGGTAACGGCGGAAGCATTCGCCGCGTCGGGGCGACCGGGAACGACCGGAGCAGGGGTGCGAACCGGCAAAACGGGCAGGGCATGCTGAAAGGCGGAGACGGCCCCGAGACAATCGGTCTCGCATATCGGCACCGTCTGACCCAGGAGCTTGGCGCGTGCGGCAAGCACCGCCGGATCGCCCACGTAAAGAAACGGCGGCGTCGGCCGGTCGGCCCGCTTCGCCCAGACGGAAAGGCTGATATCCGGACCGATTCCAGCCGGATCGCCCATGGTCAGGGCGACCGGTCCGATGCTCGTCTCGTTCATACTGGCTCGTTATTTGTTGACGATCTGCGCTTTCGAGCGCAGTTCTTCGAGGTATTTGGCGCTGTTCGGGTCTTCCCCGCCGGCCTTCTTCTTGCCGAGATCCTCGGCGCGGAAGACGATCTCGGCGGCGGCGTCATCGTTGACCTGACGCTTCTTGCAGATTGCCAGATATTCGACGCCCTTTTCGGTAACGCGCGTACCTGTCGTCATGCCGTCGCCAGCCTGCTCGACAAGCGGCTTCCAATCCTCGGGCAACTGCTGAGCAAGGATACGGCCGAGACTACGGATCGAAACGTCGCGGTAGTTCGCCGCAAAGGCTTTCGAGGTGTCACAGCCCGGAAACTTCGAGCGCGACGCATTGGCTTCGGCCTGCCGCTTCGCCGTGATGGCGCCGCGCTTCGCTTCTGGAATGACGAAGATGACCTGCTGCAGAAAATATTCCGTCGTCACCGGCTTGTTGCCGCCGTCCTGCATCATGCGCTTGACGAGGTCCCCGCCGGAAAGGCGGCTGCCGCTGCCGTAGCGGAAATTGACGAGGCGCGGCCAGCTCATCTGGACTGCGATATACTGCTTGAAATGGTCGACCCCGACGCCGGCCTGATCGAGGATCTTGCCGAGCTGCTCCGGCGAAAGCTTGTTCCCGGCGGCGAAACGGGCAAAGGCGGCATCTACCTCGTCTGTGCTGACGGACTGTTGAACGCGGGCGATCTCGGCGCGTTTCAATACCTCCTCGATGAGCTGCTGTTTCGCTTCGGCTGCGCCGCCGCTCTGCCGCTGAAGACGAAGGAAGGCGACCCGCTTGGCGACATCGCCGGAGGTGATCACGGTGCCGTTGACGACCACCTCGACCGTACTCGCCGCCATCGCGCGGGACGCCGTACCCGCGGCACCACTCAGCGCAACCGCCAGCGCAGCCGCCGAAAGCATCCTAACGATCGAGTTTTTCCCGCCCATCATCATTCCCCTGCTCGTTCTGCCTCCCGTTGCCGGCGGCCGTTGCCACACTGCCGACCTTGCTACAGCGACCCCGGAGCGTCCCGCAAGACGCACTGCGCCGTAGGTGTCAATGTGAGGCAAATGCATAATACATGCGGCCAAACAATGACAAGACCGCATGATCGGCCGCATTACCGGAGGGCCACGGGCGCTTTAGAAGTAGTCAAGTTCGTCAAACCGAGTGTCGCCGACATAGACGTCACCGAGCGTGCGGAAGCTGATGCGGGCGCCGATCGACCAGTCGTTTGCAAGCGAACTGTCGGTGTCCCGCTCCTGCTTGTAGACGATCGAGAAGAGCGTGTCCTGGTCGTCATAGGTGATGCCGATGCCGTTGCGGGAGACGACGCCCGCGTCGATGTCGTAGGTCACGGCGCCAAATACCGACCAGTAGTCGTGGAACCTATAGGCGGCAGCAGTCTGAATTTCGTCCTGATCGAACGGCGAACCGTAGGTCGGCTGCGCTTCGATCCGCGTATAGGTCAGAGCGGCCTGCCAGTTCAGCCCGAGATAGCCAACGGTGGCGTCGGCCCGGCGCAGAGAGAAGTCGTTTTCGTCCAGCCGGCCGGAGAGGCTAGCCATCAGACCGGAGGGTGCATCGATACCAAGCATGGCGACATAGTCGGAGCTGTCGGTTTCGAGGCCCGAATCCGCTCCTGCCTTGACGAGATCGTCCGTCGCGAATGAGTTGAGGCCGCCAAGGTGAAACGATTGACCGGCGATGGCGCGCAGACCGTAGCCGTTATCGAAACTTCCGGTATAGCGGAAGCCGATATTGGCGCGCGTACCACCCTCGATGCGATCGTAGCCGGAGAATTTGTCGCGGTCGAAAAGATTGGTCGCATCGAAGACGAAGCTCTGCGCGTCCTCGTTCGGCAGCCCGCCGGCGTGCTGCTCGTCGGGACGCGCATAGAGCTGCGCGATCGGTTCCAGAACATGACTGCTGGTTTCTCCGGCGAAGAGGATCGGATAGCGAGCCTCGAGTCCGGCGGTCAACATCCGGCGTGTCTCGGCATCGCTGCCCGAAAAGCTGCCGGTATAGCCGACCGGATCATCCACGTTGATACCCAGAGCATCTCCGCGGGCGGCCAGAAGCGGCGTCAGCACAAGCCCGCCGGGCGCAATGTAGGTCCGCTTCCACTCGAGCTCGCCGGTCAGCCTGTGGGAGGTTCCCTCCAGTCCGCGGAAGCGTTCGACGCCCAGCACGTTCACCCTGTCGAGGCGGTTGCGTTTGATGTTCGTAAGGTTGAAATCGGCGTTGAGTTCGCCGCCGAGGATCGGTTCCGGTGCGGTGTAGGAATAGTCGAGGACCTGTGCGATCGGCTGCTTGTTTTCGTCAATGCTGTCCGGGTCGGCATCCTGAATATCGAAATAGAAGGCGCGCAGGTCGAAATAGTTGCGTTTGCCGAGGCCGGTCAGATAGGCCTGGTTGACGTAGGTCGTGCCGTCGAAGGTCGACAGATCGTAGGTCTTGGCGAAATTGTTGTCCGATTGGACGAGAACGTTCCAGCCGAAGCTCCAGCGCGGATTGATCTCGAACTTGCCCCGCGAAGCGATCATGCCGCGATTGGTTTCCATCGCATCGACGGTTCCCGGGGTAAACTGCTCCCGGTCCATCTGGCTGATGCCGGCCACGTTGAGCGTATGCAGACCGTTGTGGAACTGCTGCCGGAATTCACCCTCGAGAAGGAAACCCTGTCGGGTCAGCCCCGTGCCGGTGATCGTCGCGTCCATATAGGGCGAGATCGCCCAGTAGTAGGGCACGCCCACGCCGGCCCCGAGTTTTTGCGTATAGCGGAACTGGGGGAACAGGAAGCCGCTCTTGCGCTTGACCGTATGATCCGGGATTTCCATGACAGGAATGTAGGCGATCGGCTTGCCGAAGAGCTCGAAATAGGCGTGCTCGAGCCGAATGGTCCGGGTGCGTCCGTTCTGGATGATGCGCTGGGCCTTGATGTGCCACAGGGACCGGTGTTCCGGCTTGGTGTTGCACGGGGTGCATGCGGTGTAGACGGCCTTGTTGAGGATGAATTCCTCGCCGTTACGCCTTTCGCCGGTTTCCGCCGCGAGGCGCGTCAGATCCGTCGTCTCTATTCTCAGGGCCTGGACGAAGCCGTTGCCGAAATCGTCGGTGACGTCCATCCGGTCGGCATAGACGATGTTGCCGCCCGGCTCGATCAGCTGGATATCGCCGGTCGCGAGGATGCGGCCGGATTTCTGGTCGTAGTCGACCTGCCGGGCCACCATCTTGTAGCCGCCATATTCGATCTGGACATTGCCGCGCACGGTCACCTTTTCCGTGTCGCGATTGTAGACAAGCTCGTTGGCGGTAAGCAGCAGCTTGGCGTCGGCCGGAATATTCGGCTGCAGATCGTCGATTCGCGTCGCTGCATCCTGCGCCTCGGCTGGCGCATTCATTCCGATGGCAAGCGTATGCAGCGCCACACCTGCGAACAGGGCAGCGTTGGTAAGCTTCATGCGTTTGCGGTTGCCTGCCGCCACTAGCCATCCTCCTGGTGCAGTAGAATCGTCGAGCCCAGCGCCATCGCTACAACAACCGGCAGCCAGGCTGCAACGAACGGAGGCACAATGCCGCTGCTCCCGAATGCTTTGATAAGCACGGTGACGACATAAAGCACGAAGCCCGACAGGATTCCACCGAGAATCACTGACCGAGATTGGTTGAACCGGCTAAATTTTAGCGAGACGCAGGCGGCGATCAGCGTCATCGCGACGAGAAGCAGCGGCAGCGACATGAGAGAGTGAAATTGCGTTTCCAGGCCGTTGGTGGAAAAGCCAAAGGACTGCGCCACTTCGATCTTCCGCGGAAGTTCAAAAAACTGAATAGAATCAGCCTTTGCCAGACGCTCCTGAACGAAGTCCGGTTTCGGATTGGTGCGAAGTTGTGCCGTTTCCATACGGCGCGGCAGACGACCGACTTCCGTTTCCACGACGCCGTTAAGAAGCCAGTAACCATCTTCCAGTTTCGCCGACTTCGCATCCTGCCGGAGCGTGATCGCGCCCTGTGGATCGAAGTGGATAACGGTCACGTTGATCAGCTCGGTGCCGCCGTTCTGGACGGAGCGCGCGCCGATGATCGTGTCGGTGCCGTCGTAGATCTGCCGGAGCCAGGGAATTGAGTTCGCGGCGGCCGAACGGGAGGAGCCCCATTCCGCCTCGAGGGCTTCCGCCTTCTTGGTTCCCCAGGCGGCGAGCGGGTTGAGCACGATCACGGCAAGCACGCCGAAAAGCAATGCGCCGACTACGAACGGACGCAGGAATTGCCAGACGGAAATACCGGCCGCCCGGGTTACGACCAGCTCATAGCGCCGGTTGAGCGAGATCAATGCAGCCATTGCTGCAAAAAGCGCGACGAAGGGCACCGTTTGCTGCAGGATCGTCGGAATGCGAAACGCGGTCATCAGCAGCGCGCCCGAGACCGTGTAGTGCGGCAGGTTCGACATGCGGCTGGTCAGCTCGCTGAAATCGATGATGAAGATCAGCGCGAAGATTCCGATAAGGAACCAGAGGGTGGTGCGGACATAGCGCTTGAAGAAGTAGCGCCCGAGGGTGTTGAAAATCATGACGGCTGCTCCCCGTCGGCGCCCGCCGGCCGCACGAGCCGAAGCCGGACCATGAGGTCAGAGAGCTTTTCCTGCCATGTCATGGGTATGTCGAGCCGGCGGTTGCTGGCAAGCTGCTGTATGGCGAGGGCAGCGGTCACCAGCGGGATCAGATACATCAGCGGCACGAACCATATGGAATCTTCGGCGCTGTTGGCTGCATAGAAGGTCATCCACCGGATGACCAGAGCCGCTCCAAGGGCGCTGACCATCGGGTGCACCCGCGCCTCGCGATGCGAGCGGGCATCGCTGCTGACCACAAGGGCAATCAGGCCGAAGAGCAACGGAAAGGTCCATTCGGTAAAGCGCCGGTGCAGTTCGGCGGAAAAGGCGAGCGGGGCTCTCTTGTAGGCTGGATCGTCGGGATCGGGGTCGAGGAGATAGAAGAGATCGCGATCCTTGGCGCGGATATTGGCTTCTCCCGCCATCCTGGTCAGATCCGTCAGATCGAAGGCATAGGAGTCGAATTTGATGATGGAAACGTCGCCGTCCGGCAGCTTGCGGTGAACCTCCCCATCCTTCATCACGAGCGCGGAACGTTCCTCGTCGACCGCCCCTTCACGCGCATAGTAGACGAGCTCGAAATTCGGATCGCGCGCATCGGCGACGAAGATGCCGTGCAGCACGCCGCCGCTGCGGCGGGCACCCACCTGCACGTAAAGCCCGTCGGTAATTTTGCGGAAGGCGTTCTCCTGGACCACGGAGGCGAGCAGGTCCGCATGGGCGGTCGCGATCATTTTGCGTACCGCAACACGCGAATAAGGCTCGACGAAGTTGTCGATGGCGAAGGAGAGCACGCTCAGTCCGGCCGCGAGAAACATCACCGGCCGGATGATGGACATGCGCGTACTGCCGGCGGCACTGAGCACCGTAAGCTCCGAATCGGTGTTCATGGCGCTCAGCGTCTGCGTCACCCCGATCACCAGCGCGAACGGCAGGATGATCGGCACGACCGACGGCAGAATCAGAGTCGCGAGCTTCAGAAAGGCGATGATCGACTGACCGCTGTCGGTGACGAGGTTGACATTGGTCAGTGCCTGCGTGGTCCACACGATGCCCATCAACGGCAGGAGCGTCGCCAGGAACATGATCGTGGCGCGCCGGAATATGTAGCGTTCGATCAGCTTCATAGCCGTATCCGGTCCAAGGTCCTGCCCAAGTTCGTGTGCCGTTCGGTTGCGGACGAGTCCGTGATCTCTCTGCCGGCCAAACCGGCCTTCCTCGTCCCCGTGCCGCGAATCGGAATCTGCGGCAACAGGGAAAATATAAGCCGAAGAACTTCGGTTAACCGCATGTAAACATGTGCGAGCATCTTGCCAAGCGCCTGAAAAGCGAGAAGGGTGCGCCCCACAGCTTCGATCACCGCCGACGTCGCGAATGTCGGTCACTGTAGCCGTCCGGTAACAGGCCGGACGCCACCGTCAGAAAGTGCCTGGAGTCCTGCATGCCGATGAAGTTCGAGTTTTCCTTCAGCAAATCCTACCGCCCGGCGGGCGGCGTCGCGGTCCTCCTGCAGGTTGCAGGGGGCAAGGAAGCAGCCGGTGCGGCCGTTGCCGACCCGGAGGGCGTTCTTGGGAAGGCAGCGAAGGTCGGCAAGTTCAAGGGCAAGGCGCTCTCGACCCTCGACGTCATTGCGCCGCATGGCTCGCCGGCCGATCGGATCGTCCTTCTCGGCCTGGGTGACGCGGCCGGAATCGGCGATCACGACTGGCTGAAGGCCGGTGGCGCCGCGGCCGCGAAATTGCGGTCCGCCGAAAAGATCACGGTCTTTCTCGACGCGCCCGGCGCCGAAGTCACCGGCAAGGCAGCCGCGGATTTCGCCCTTGGCATGGAGATGAATGCCTATAGCTTCGAGAGCTACAAGACCCGGAAAACGGATGATGAGCCCAAGGCTGCGCAGAAACCGGTGAAAGTCACGATCGTCACGGGGACGGTGATCGCGGCCAAGAAGGCCTTCGCGACTACCCAGGCGGTCGGCGAAGGCGTATTTCTGGCACGCGATCTCGTCAATGAACCCGCCAACGTGCTCGGTCCCGTGGAGTTTGCCGCGCGCGCGAAGGAGCTGGAAAAGCTCGGCGTCGAGGTGGAGATCTTGACCGAGCGAGAGATGAAGAAACTCGGCATGGGCGCACTTCTCGGCGTAGCGCAAGGTTCCTCCCGTCCGCCGCGGCTGGTCGTCATGCAATGGAAAGGCGGGAAGACCAAGGACAGGCCGGTCGCCTTCATCGGCAAGGGGGTCGTGTTCGACACGGGCGGCATCTCGATCAAGCCCGCTTCCGGCATGGAGGATATGAAGGGCGACATGGGCGGGGCGGCGACCGTGACCGGCCTCATGCATGTCCTTGCCGCGCGCAAGGCGGCGGTCAACGCCGTCGGCATCATCGGACTGGTGGAGAACATGCCGGACGGAAGTGCCCAGAGGCCGGGTGACATCGTGACGTCCATGTCCGGGCAGACGATCGAGGTGATCAACACCGACGCCGAGGGCAGACTCGTGCTGTGCGATGCTCTCTGGTACTGCAATGATCGTTTCAAGCCGCAGCTGATGATCGATCTCGCGACACTGACCGGCGCGATCATGGTGGCACTCGCCACTCACTACGCCGGACTGTTCTCGAACGACGACCGGCTGGCGGAGCAGCTGCTCGCAGCCGGCCTTGCCACCCAGGAGCGGCTGTGGCGGATGCCGCTGGGCAAGGAATATGACAAGATGATCGACAGCAAGTTCGCCGACATGAAGAACACCGGGGGCCGCCATGGCGGCTCGGTAACCGCGGCGCAGTTTCTGAAGCGCTTCGTCAAGGACACGCCCTGGGCGCATCTCGACATCGCCGGCACGGCCATGGGCTCGCCGGCGGACGAGATCAATCAGTCATGGGGCTCGGGTTTCGGCGTTCGTCTCCTCGACCAGCTGGTGCGCGCGAACTACGAATCGTGACCGTTCGTGCGGCAGGTGTACGGGAGAGGGCGGAATGACCGAGATTCTTTTCTATCATCTGACCGAATCGAAGCTCGAGGACGCCCTGCCTCCGCTGCTCGACAAGAGCATCGAGCGCGGCTGGCGGGTGGTCGTGCAGACGGTCGACGCCGAAAGGCGCGATGCACTGGATACGCATCTTTGGGTCTATCGGGACGACAGCTTCCTGCCGCACGGCACGGATGCGGACGATTTCGCGGCCGAACAACCGATTCTCATCGTTTTCGATGACGGCAACCGGAATTCCGCGACAGTGCGCTTTCTCGTCGACGGCGCCGAACCGCCGCTCGTTTCCGAATATGAGCGGGTTGTTTTCATGTTCGACGGCTATGACCAGAAGCAGCTTGAGGCGGCGCGAGATCAGTGGAAGCGGCTCAAGGCCGAGGGGCACAATCTCACCTATTGGCAGCAGAACCGTGACGGAAGGTGGGAAAAGAAGGCGTAATCGCTCGAGTGAGCGATGGTCTCTGACGGACCCCCTCACCACTGGGCCATATACACAACTAAGGGGGAGGGGCTCGGATGCCGCGCCCTCTTTCCGCAGTCGTTCTCCGAGAATTCCAGCTGGGCTGCTTTAGTCACGAGATTGTCGCAAGCGCCTGGCCCTCCCCTTGCGGGGAGGGGTCAAAGCCCATTCCATCAGTCGTGGAATGCCTCGACGAATTTGCGGCGGCCGAGCATGAAGGCGTCGGCGACATGCCGGAGCGGCGCCAGGTCGACATCCGATCTGCCGGCTTTGATGATCTCGGCGAAACGCCGATAGAGCATGGGGTATTCCTGTTCGGGCTGCTCGTGGACAATCTTCCCGTCGAGCGCGAGTTTGGCGCCGCCCTCGGAGAGCACCATTTCGCCCGCGTCCGTCGCGGCGACGATGTCCCAGCTCTGCTTGCCCGTCTGGCGCCAATCGAACTCGGCAGCGACATGGAGCTTTTCCGCATCGCTGAAGGCGATCGTGGCGGCGATCGGCGCGTCCCGGTTCTCGGGAAATTCGAGCGTCGCGGAGGTGATGAAGACCGGACGGGGCAGGATGTGGGTCATGATCGAGAGCGCGTTGATGCCCGGGTCGAAGACGCCGAGCCCGCCTGCAGCCCAGATCCACTCCTGGTTCGGATGCCAGTGGCGAACATCTTCCTTCCAGATGATGCGGACGTCACGAATGGCGGTCGATGCCAGAAACGCCTTTGCCGCTTCGACTGCCGGGGCATAGCGCGAGTGCCAGCTTGCAAAGAGCGAGACGCCTTTGTCGTCCGCAAGCGCTTCCAGATCTGCGACCTCGCTCAAAGTGGCGCCCGGCGGCTTTTCGAGGAAGACGTGCTTGCCGGCGGAGAGTGCCGTCCGTGCCGCCTCGTAGCGGTACTGCGGCGGCATGCAGAGCGAAACCGCCTCGATCGCCGGGACGGCGTCGAGCATGGCGTCGATCGACTTGAAATTGTCGATGCCGTCCACGGTTCCATGACGGCTTGCTGCTGCGATCAGCCGGTAGTCCGCGTCCTTCGCAAGCGCCGGCAAATGCTGGTCACGCACGATTTTGCCGACACCGACGATGGCAATGTTGATTTGGGACATGGTGTTTCGCCCTGATTAGTATGATTATTCCGGGACCCTTGTAGCAGATTGGAAACGACGGACAAGCCGGCGACCCGTTGCAAGAATTATCCTAGCCGCCTGGGTGGACAAGATGGGATGCAAATCTATCTTGTCCGTCTTCTTGCCTCTCGATGGATTTTTCGGAGCGAAGTCAGGATCTGCGATGCCACATATTCGTCTTGCGACACGGGTCGAGCTCGATACGATCATCGACTGGGCCGCCAAGGAGGGGTGGAATCCCGGGCTCGAAGATGCCAACGCCTTCTGGGCCGCCGATCCGGAAGGTTACTGGGTCGCCGTCGAGGAAGAGCGGCTTGCCGCTGCCATTTCGCTTGTGCGCTATGGCAGCGGCTATGCCTTTCTCGGACTTTACATCGCGGATGAGGAGTATCGGGGCAGGGGCATCGGCCGCGAACTCTGGCAGTGGGCAATTGCACGGGCCGAAGGCCGGACCGTCGGCCTTGACGGAGTCGTGGCCCAGCAGGAGAACTATCGGAAGTCGGGTTTCAACTGGTCGCATGCGAACATACGCTACGGCGGTGTGGCGAATGTAATCGAGCCGCCCGGCACGGAGCTTGTCGATGTGGCGCCCGTGCATGCGGCGGCACTGATCGATTATGACATGAGGTTCAATCCCATCCGGCGCGAGGCGTTTCTGCGCGAATGGATCAAGCAGCTGCAGACGCGCAGAAGCGTGGTCCTGCTGCGTGACGGGGCAATCGCCGGTTACGGAACGATCCGAAAGTGCCGCGAAGGCTACAAGATCGGACCGCTGCTCGCCGATAGCGAGACCGGGGCGGATCTTCTGTTTCGCAAGCTCGTGACCGGCACAGGGGGAGAACGGGTCTATCTGGACGTCCCGGAACCGAATGCGTCGGCAAGGGCGCTTTGCACGCGCTACAACATGAAGCCGGCTTTCGAGACCGCCCGCATGTATCGCGGACCGGCGCCCGATCTGCCGCTTGCGCGGATTTACGGGATTACGACCTTCGAGCTCGGTTGATTGGCGAAGCGTTTTCTGCAGGCAAAGAGGTACGCCCCCGTTCGCGAGCTCGGCGCCACGCCTTGAGACTACGCACTTCCTCACGGAAAGGCGCTAGACGCTTTCCCATGAGGAAGTGCTCTAGCCCGCCATCGCTTCCTCGTATTCCGCCGACAGTTCCAGCCATTGTTCTTCCGCGGCAGCAAGCTTTTCGGCCGCATCGGCGCGTTCCTTGGCGCGTTGCGCGGCTTTTGCCGGAGCCTTCTCGTAGAGGGCGGGGTCTGCAAGCTCCGCATCAAGGGCCTGAATCAATTTCTCCAGTTTGCCCGTCAAGGACTCGATCTCATTGATCTTTTTCCTCAGAGGCGCCAATGAGGCACGCTTGTCGGCATTGGCCTTGCGCTGGTCCGCCCTGGAGAGCGCCTCATCCGAGCCGTTCGATCTGGGCTTTTCGTCCCTGGGCTTCGGCCCTCCCACGATCAGTCCCCGATAATCCTCGAGATCGCCGTCATAGCTGGCGACGGTCCCGTCGCGCACCAGCCACAGCCGGTCGGCCGTCGCCTCGATCAGGTGCCGGTCGTGGGAGATGAGAATGACCGCGCCGGAGAAATCGTTGAGGGCGGCGATGAGTGCGTTGCGGCTGTCGATATCAAGATGGTTGGTGGGCTCGTCGAGGATAAGGAGGTTCGGCGCCTCGAAGGCGGCAAGGCCCATCAGAAGGCGCGCCTTCTCGCCACCGGAGAGATCCTTGGCCGCGGTGTCCATCTTTTCGGTCGCCAGTCCCATCTGCGCCACGCGGGAGCGCACCTTCGCTTCCGGTGCTTCCGGCATGCGGCGGCGCACGTGCTCCACGGCGCTGTGCGTCGGCACGAGATCGTCGAGCTGGTGCTGGGCGAAGAAACCCACCTTCAGTCCCGGAGCGATCCGCACCTCGCCCGCTTCCGCATCGAGGCGTCCCGCGATGAACTTCGCAAAGGTCGATTTGCCGTTGCCGTTGGAGCCGAGCAGGGCGATCCGGTCGTCCGCGTCGATGCGCAGATTGAGCCTCTTCAGGACAGGTTTGCCCGGTTCGTAGCCGACTGCGCCGCCCTGGATGGCGACGATCGGCGAGGCCACCTGCTTCTCCGGATCGGGAAAGGCGAAGCCCTGGACATGGTCTTCGATCACGGCTGCAACGGTGCCCATCCGCTCCAGCGCCTTGATGCGGCTCTGGGCCTGACGGGCCTTGGAGGCTTTTGCCTTGAAGCGATCGATGAAACTCTGCAGATGCTTGCGGGCAGCCTCGTTCTTGGCCTTCGCCTTCATCTGGAGTTCGTCCGCCTCCGCCTTCTGCCGCTCGAACTGATCGTAGGAGCCGCGATAGAAGGTGAGTTTCTTCTGATCAAGGTGAACGATCGCGCTCACCGCGGTGTTCAGGAGGTCGCGATCGTGGCTGATGATGATCACGGTGTGCGGATAGCGGCGGATATAATCCTCGAGCCACAGGGTTCCTTCGAGGTCGAGATAGTTGGTCGGCTCGTCCAAGAGCAGGAGGTCCGGCTCGGAAAAAAGGACCGATGCAAGCGCGACGCGCATGCGCCAGCCACCGGAAAAGGAGGAGGCAGGACGCTTCTGCGCCTGGTGGTCGAAGCCGAGCCCGGCGAGGATGCTTGCCGCGCGCGCTTCCGCCGAATGGGCGCCGATGTCGGCGAGCCGCGTCTGGATCTCGGCGATCCGGTGCGGGTCGGTCGCCGTCTCCGCTTCGGCGACCAGCGCCGTGCGTTCCCTGTCGGCCTTGAGCACGATCTCGATCAGAGGTTCTTCCGTCCCCGGCGCTTCCTGCGCGACCTGCCCGATCCGCGCGTTCCTGGGCAAGGAAACGCTGCCGGCTTCCGCCGCAAGCTCGCCGGTGATGACCCGGAAGAGCGTCGACTTGCCGGCGCCGTTGCGTCCGACGAGACCGGCCTTCGTGCCCGCGGGAAGCGTCACGGAAGCGTTATCGATGAGCAGACGGCCCGCAATGCGGGCGGAGAGGCCGGATATCTGGATCATCCGGGCCTTTTGCCCGGACTTTTTTGGGAAGGCAAGAGGCTCGCGTCACGGCTTTCGCCTTCGTGCGAATAAGAACTCCGGGGCCATTTTCAAGGGAGGATTGTTATGGATTCATGGACAACGTGTTCCGATAATCAATGCTTCCCATCCTCATCATGAGGCCCCACATCTTCCCATGGAGAGCACGAGAATGCTCTTCTGACCCTTTGATCGGACCGGGCGCCATCGGCGAGGCCACCGCGTCCGGAATAGTGCCGATCATGGCGGTCGCGACGAAACCCTCGTTCAAGCGAACGACCGATCAGGAGTGATGATCATGAGGAACGCAATCCATACTGCTCTCGCCGCTACGCTCGTGGCCACAGCCGTTCTCGGCGGTGCATCCGCAGCCTTTGCCGGCGGCAGCTATTATCAGGGTGTCAGCGACAAGCCGCTCTACACCGAGCGCGCTCCGCAGGCACGCGGCGCCGCGGTCATCCGCCGCGCAGACGGTTCGATCGATCGCACATCCACCGGCTCGGTCGGCTATGCATCGCAGCCGAAAGTCGTCTCCGGCGGTGAAGGCGAATATTACCAGGGCCTCAGCCGTTAAGGCTTGCGGTCGATGAGTCACGGAGCAGGGCGCGGCCTCCCACGCATCTCTTGCTCCGCCACGAACGAAAGGCCCGGTTCCGCTTGAACCGGGCCTTTCGTGTTCGGACTGACCTTTGAAAGCGACGTACTTCCGTGCGGAAAGTCGTTTCGCACAAAGTCCCCGTATAGGCTTCGCCTTTATACTTGACGATCAGAGTCAGCAATAATATGCCGCCTTGCTAAAATGGAAGGTGGCAATGGGCGGCTCAAGCGAATTTTCGGTAGCTCCGTTTTGTGTTGCAAGTCTGGCCGCGCGGGGGCATCGGCCGGCGCTGCTGTTGCGCGGCGGGCGGATCGTCAGCTATCACGAACTTGCCGAGCGCGTTGCGCGTCTGGCGCACCAATGGCGCGGCGATCGCGGCCTGGTGATGATCGAAGCCGACCTTTCCGAGCACGCCGTCGTCGCTTATCTGGCGGCCCTAGAGGCCGGTCACGCGGTCGCCCTCTGCGGCCCCGCTTCGATGGTCAAGGATCGCGACGTCCTCAAACCGGACTATTGCTACCGCCGTTTCGATGGCCGCTGGCGCATGGAGCGGCTGAAGGGAGACGCGATCGCGCCGCATCCCGAACTTGCCGTCCTGCTCTCGACGTCCGGCAGTACGGGATACGGAAAATGGGTGCGCCTGTCGCACATGAACATCCAATCCAACGCGCGGTCGATTGGCGAATATCTCGGCCTGACCGCAGCGGACCGAGCCTGCCTCATCCTGCCGCTCCATTATTCCTACGGGCTTTCCGTTCTGAGCGCCCACCTCGCCGTGGGCGCGAGCGTCTACATGCCGGGCCGATCGATTCTCGAAGATGGCTTCCTCGATGAACTTGCGCAGAGCGGCAGCTCCAATCTCTCCGGTGTTCCCTATTCCTATGACCTCCTGGAAAAAGTGGGATTCCGCGACCGGGATTTTCCGAAGCTGCGTTTCATGACGGTGGCCGGCGGACGCATGTCGCCGGAACTCGTTCGCCGCTACAATGAGCATCTTTCGGCGCGCGACGCGTGTCTTTTCGTGATGTACGGCCAGACAGAGGCGACGGCTCGGATGGCCTATATGCCGCCGGAACGTCTCCGGGGCAGGGAAGACCGGATCGGCATCGCGATTCCGGGCGGTAGCCTGACGATCGAGGATGAAAATGGAAGGATAATCTCCAGCGCCGATCAGGCCGGCGAGCTTGTTTATCGCGGCCCGAATGTGATGATGGGCTACGCGTCGTCACGCGCCGATCTCGCGCGGGGGGCCGAACTGTCGGAATTGCGGACCGGCGATCTGGCGGCAAGAGACGTGGATGGCTTTTTTCGGATCGTGGGACGAACGAAGCGGATATCGAAGATTGCCGGCCTCCGGATCAGCCACGACAGTCTGGAAGCGGCTCTTGAGCGGCAAGGCGTCGCTGCCGCGGTCGTCGGCAACGACACCGAAGTCCATGCCTATTATGCAGGAAGCCGCGATCCGGATGAAGTCCGCCGCCTGCTCGTCGAAGCGAGCGGCCTGACATTGCTGCATGTCCGTGCTTCGCGCCTGGACAACCTTCCGAGAACGGCTTCCGGCAAGATCGACTACCCGGCCCTTGCCGTCCAGTCGGCTGCGGGGGCGTGCGCCAGTTCGGAAGAGGGGAGCGTGGAGGCACTTTTTACCCAGCTCTTCTATCCGAGGAGGGTTCGATCGGAGGACAGCTTTCTGTCGCTTGGTGGCGATTCGCTCCGGTTTGTTCAGCTTTCGATCGGGCTCGAGAGAACCCTCGGAGAACTGCCGGAGGCCTGGGAAAAGCTGTCGATCGGCGAACTCGCTGCCCTGAGCGGCCGCGAGCGCAAGTACCGCCAGATCGGCACGGATCTGCTGATCCGGGCGCTGGCGATCCTGCTGGTCGTGGTTCACCACGAGACACTTTGGCCCATTCCGGGCGGATCCGCTGCGATGGTCATTCTCGCCGGCTTCGGTCTTGCACGATTCCAGAGCGGGGCGTTGTTCTCGGGCGCGATAGGAAGGCTGCTGCGGCCGCTTACGCAGATCCTCGTTCCCTATTATCTGATCGTGGCCGGCTACGCGCTCGCCTGGGGCGACGTGCCCTGGGCTTCGGTCTTTCTGGTCGGCAATTTCGGCTTTGCCGATCCGGGACGCCACAGCATGGTGCCCTATCTCTACTGGTTCATCGAAGCCTACTGCCAAATGCTGCTTTTGTTTGGCGCTCTTTTTGCTGTTCCGTTCGTCCGGCGCGCGGCGGCGAAGAGGCCCTTTGCCGCCGGCATGGTGCTGTTCACCGCGGCCTTTGCCGCCCGCATGGCTTTTCCGCTTCTCGTCGATATCGGCAACCGCCAGATATTCACCCTTCCATGGATATTCTACATGGCTGTGCTGGGCTGGTGTGCGGCAATGGCCGCAACGTGGAAAGAGCGCTCGATGGTGATGCTGGCAGGAACAGGCGTATTCCTGTTCCTCGGGCTTTATGAGGGCGTCTGGATCGGTACGAAAGTCAAATATCTGCTGCAGATCGCCGTATTGGCCGCGCTGCTTTTCCTGCCGCGCATTCGCATGCCGCAATGGGGTTCGCGGCTGATCCTGCCGCTGTCTGCAGCGGGCTTCCATATCTATATCCTGCACCGTTTCGTGCCTGAATTGCTGCTGCTGCAGATCCAGCCGTTCCTCGCGCCATCCGCCTTTGCCCTCTGCTCCATCGTCGGCGGCATCGCGCTTGGGATTTCCGCCTGGCTGGGGCAGCGTCGGCTCATCGCATGGCTTGCCTGCGCCCGAGGCGGGCGCATCTCGCTTGCCCCGGCGGGCGGGCTTGGGCCGGGGTTCGCCTCAGTCGGCCCACTTCTCGCCCTCGGTCCGCAGGAAGAAAACCAGGTCCAGCGTCAGTGAGGGGTGCTTAAGCGCGGTCAGGGTCGCATGCGCCTGGCCGCGGTGATGGGTCTGGTGGTTGAAGAAATGCGCAAGCGTCCGTCCGAGTCTTTCCGTGATCTCGACGGGATTGGTCAGCGGAGAATAGGTGATGCGCCCTGCAAGACGCTTCTCGTCGAGGCTGTCGATCCACGCAATGATCCGCTCGTCCTCGGCTACCCTCGCCGCCGTCAGTCCGATCAAATCGTCGTGCAGGATGGCGTCGAGCCGAGAGGGCGCTTCGCCGTCTTTCGTAAATCGCTTCATCCAGATACGGTCTGCCGCGAGGATATGGTTCAGCGTCCCGTGCAGCGAGCCGAAAAACGCTCCCTTGTTCTCCCGGTATTCCGAGTCCGACAATTCCGAGGCGGCAGCATAGAGCCGCCTGTTGGCCCAGCGATTATAGTCGGCGAACATTCGGTAATGGTCGTGCATCGGCAATCTCCTGGATCATGGTGATTCGAGAGCGGGATGAGGAAAGCCGCACACACGTTTCCCGAGCCCGCTCTCTTGTGATCGGCCACACTATCGTGAATTGGTATTCCGGTGTCGAATGCTACTCATGAAATTTAATGATTTGATCCGCCGGCGGCGTTTCCCTCAATGTCGCTCGGGAGCGAAAATAGAGGAACCTGAATGACCCGCAAACTCTATGCACTCTCTGGAGCCGACAAGAGCCGTCCGTTTTCGCCCCATGTGTGGAAGACGAAGCTATCGCTCGCGCATAAGGGGCTTGCCGCCGACATTGCCGCGGTCGGCTTCACCGAAATACCGAGACTGGAGGAGGGGGCGACAAAGATCGTTCCCCTGCTGCGCGATGGAGAAAAACTCGTCAGCGACAGCTTCGATATCGCGCTCTATCTTGAAGAGACCTATCCTGATCGTCCCTCCCTTTTTGCCGGGGAAGGCGGCAAGGCGATGGCTCGGTTCGTCGAGGGCTGGTCGCAGACAGCCCTGCATCCGGCGATCGTGCGCATCGCAATCATGGACATCCATGACAGCCTCGATCCCGTCGATCAGGCCTATTTCCGGGCAAGCCGCGAGGAACGCTTCGGCCGGTCGCTGGAGGCGGTTGCCGAGGCCGGGCGAGGAGACCTCGAAACCTTCTCGACGAAGCTCGAGCCGCTTCGCCACATGCTGAAGTTTCAGCCCTTCCTCGGCGGCGGCGGACCGCTGTTTGCCGACTATATCGTCTTCGGCGCGTTGCAATGGGCGCGCATCGTTTCTCCACACCGCCTGCTTGCCCCAGGTGACGTCGTCACCGATTGGTTCGAGCGCTGCCTTGACCTTCACCACGGCCTCGGCCGCAGCGTGACAGCGGCGTGAAACTGGAGCGCCAGGCGGCGAATCATCGCCGCGCCCCCTTGTTTTGCGAGGAATTGGCGGCTAATGAACCGCCACTTCTCAAGAGCAAGGGAAATTGAGCCAATGGCGATTGAACGTACCTTTTCGATGATCAAGCCGGATGCGACGAAGCGCAACCTGACCGGCGCCATCACCAAGATGCTGGAAGATGCCGGCCTGCGCGTCGTCGCCTCGAAGCGCGTCTGGATGAGCCGCCGCGAAGCCGAAGGCTTCTATGCCGTCCACAAGGACCGCCCGTTCTTCGGCGAACTCGTCGAGTTCATGTCCTCCGGCCCCACCGTGGTACAGGTTCTCGAAGGCGAGAACGCCATTGCCAAGAACCGTGAAGTCATGGGTGCCACCAACCCGGCCAACGCCGCCGAGGGCACGATCCGCAAGGTCCACGCTCTTTCGATCGGCGAAAACTCGGTTCACGGTTCCGATGCCCCGGAAACGGCTGCGGAGGAAATCGCCTATTGGTTCTCCGGCACCGAGATCGTCGGCTGATCCGTAGACCAAGGAAGTAATCTTCAAGCCGGGGCGGCAACGCCCCGGCTTTTTATGTCGGACAGCTTGCGGTCTCGAAACGCTCCGGCGCCTTGCCGTTCTTGAAGACCTCGGGATTCTTGTCGTAGGCCGGCCCCTCGACAAGGGCCTTCGCCGGCATCACGTCCTGGTCGATGTCCGAGATGACGGTCGTCTCCAGCCTCTGTAGCGAGGTCCCGTCCGGCCCCTTGACTTCGATGGTCACGGCATAGGGTTTCTGCTTCTTTACGCAGGTAATGTCCGGGCTTTCGAGGACCACCTTGTTCAGCTTCGGGAAAAGCTTCCGTTCAAGCGTCAGCGGATTGCCGCCGGCAGGATTTTCGAAGGTTGCCACGACGGTGCTGCCGTCCGGAACCGGCTGCGTCTTGTTGAGCGTGACCATATAGGTCGCATAGGCCAGCCGATAGTTGAACACGAACATCTTGCCGGTCAGTTCCAGCGGGTCCCGGCCGCTGTCGCGCTGACAGCCGGCAACGACCGCGGCGAGCAGAGCGGATATCATCAGGGCTTTCCTCATGGCTTCGGTTCCTCTCTGCTGCGGCGATAATGGCGCCTGGCCTTCGTACGGTTGCCGCAAACGGCCATGTCGCACCATGTTCTGCTCCGGTTGCGGCTGCGGTCGAGAAAGAGCCATGCGCAATTGGGGCATATTTTCAGCCGTCCCGATTCCGGGCCGGCAACGAGACCAAGCGCCGAACGAGCCGTGGCGACATCGAGAGGCGTGCCTTTGCCATCGTTCGCGGTTTGACGCAGGATGGTGGCGATCGCATCCAGGAGGTCCGCCAGGAGATCGGGCCGGTCTTCCGTCTGCACCAGGGCGCGAAAATGGCGATCCGTGGCCTCCCGCAAACCGATGAATGCGTCCCGGCGTTCCGGCCGCGTCGCAATCAGCGTTCCGAAACGGTCCCGTTCGGCACCGTAAAGATTGGCCGCCGCGGCGAAGCCATCAATTGCCTCCGGGTCTTCGAAGCGATCGATCCGACGCTGGGGATCGAAGCGCAGGACAACGGAATTGGCGACGTCCAGCGCGAGCGCGCCGCCCGAGAAACGATGTGCGGTCCAGGTGAAACTCATGCGACAATCCTAACTGGCAAAATGGATTTTACCAGTTATAGTATGCTTGTCACCACCCGGATGTGCCATGGCCTACTTTCTGCAGCAGATTGCCAACGCCGTGCCCGTGGCCGCACTTTATGCGGCGCTCGCCTTCGGATACGCGATCGCCTTTGCGGTCACGCGGCGGGCGGACCTGACCTATGGCGCGCTATTCGCCTTTGCCGGACAAATCTTCGTACTCTTCTCGGACGTCGGCTGGAATCGGCTGTGGCTTGTGTTGCCCGCGGCGCTTGGGCTAGGGGCTGCGGCGGCCGTGACATTCGGCCTCGGCGCCGGTCTCGTTGCCGGGCGCTACGTCATGCGGCCCCTGGCCTTTTCCTCGGCGAACGCCGTGGTCGTCGCTTCGCTCGGAACCCTGTTGGTGTTGATGGAAACCGCCCGGCTTGCCTCCGAGACAAGAAGTCTCTGGCTGCCGCCCTTCCTGAACGAGGTGGTCGTGTTCTGGCCGAATCCCGCCTTTCCGGTCGCGCTGACCATGGTCCAGCTCATCAACACCGCTTTCATGGTGGCCCTTGTCGCCGGCGGCCATTGGCTGTTGAGCCGTTCCCACGCCGGCCGTTATTGGCGCGCCGTGTCCGAGGATCGCGAGGCCGCCGCACTTTGCGGTGTCGATCCGGGACTGGTCTATATCGCCGCCTATGGCGTGGCGTCGCTGATCGCCGCCTTCTGCGGGATTCTCGCGGCTTCCTATTACGGCAATATGGATTTCGGCACCGGCCTGACCTTCGGCGTAAAGGTCCTGTTCATCGCGGCCATCGGCGGGCAGACTGCGCCGTTGTTCGCTGCACTGGGTGCAGCCGGCATCGGCCTCATCGAGACGCTGTGGAGCGCCTATGGTCCGATCCTCTGGCGGGATTTCGCGATATTCGGCTTCCTGGTGATCGTGCTCGTGGTAACGCGCCGGGAAAAGATCATTCCTTGATCCAGGCGGGACAAGGTGCGTCGCGGTTTTCTCCCGCATTCAGGGGTTGAAATCACCCACGCGTCCAGCGGCCGCGGGCGGCATCGTCCGCGTCCTTCGCGCTGACCCAATCGCCTGCGCTGCCGTCGGCGTGATGTTCCTTCTTCCAGAAGGGCGCCGATGTCTTCAGGAAATCCATGATGAAATTCGCGCCGTCGAATGCCGCCTGCCGGTGCGGGGAGGCGGTTATCACCAGGACGATATTTTCCCCGGGCGCCATGCGTCCGAAGCGGTGGATGGCGGTTGCGGCCTGCAGTCGGAAGCGCTCGATTGCCTCGCGGCAGATGCGTTCCATTTCCGCCTCCGCCATGCCGGGATAATGCTCGAGCTCGAGCGCGCTGAGCGCTCCGGCCTCGTCGCGGCACAACCCGGAAAACGTGACCACCGCACCGATATCCGTCCGCCCGCGGCACAGCGCGGAGACCTCGGCGGCGATGTCGAAGTTGTCGCGCTGGACGCGTACGGTGATGGGGACGGTCATGACCTCAGCCGCCCGTCATCGGCGGGAAGAGGGCGATCTCGCGGGCGCCGGCGATCGGCTCGCCGTGCTCAACATGCTCCTGGTTGATCGCCGCCCGGATGACGTTCGAGTGCTCGAATGCCGCGGCATATTCCTCGCCACGGGCTTTCAGGTAGCCAAGCAGGTCGGCGACCGTCACGACATCCTCCGGCAGTTCCAGTGTTTCCTCTGGCCTGCCGATGCGCTCGCGAACCCAGGAGAAATAGACGAGGTTTACCGTGCTCATTCGTTGACCACATGTTTGAGGCCGGCGCGGAAATAGTCATAGCCGGTGTAAAGGGTGATGCCCGCCGCAATCCACAGAAGCAGGATACCGGCTTCCGTCACATAGGGCACTATCTTGTCGCCGGCCGGACCGGCGAGCAGGAAGGCGATCGCCACCATCTGGATCGTCGTCTTCCATTTGGCGATCCGCGTCACCGGAACGCTGACCTTGAGGGCTGCAAGATATTCGCGGAGGCCGGAAACCAGGATCTCGCGGCAGAGAATGATGATGGCGGCCCAGATCGACCAGCCGGCGATCGTCCCGTCGGCGGCGACGAGCAAAAGGATCGACGCGACCAGCAGCTTGTCTGCGATCGGGTCGAGCATACGGCCGATATTGGAGGTCTGCTTCCATATGCGGGCGAGATAGCCGTCGAAGAAGTCCGTGATCGAAGCCATGACAAAGAGGATGAGCGCGGTCCAGCGCGCAAAGTCCGAGCTGTGAAGCCGTCCCTCGATGAAGAAGCAGAAGACGATCAGCGGTACGATCAGGATACGGAAATAGGTCAGCAGATTCGGGATGCTATAGGCTATGGGCGTTGGCATGGATTCGGTTTCTCTGGACACGACAGTCCCTCATTTCCCGCGATCTGGGGTCATCGGCGCGATCGATTTCTAGTGGTCGAAGCGGGATGCGGGCGGAAACGCCGAATGACTTCCTCATCCCCTCCGGGTTCAGCTGTACAGAATGACTTTGCGACCGTAAGGTCAACAGATCATTGCGTGACGCCCGTCATATTTGGCGGATTTCGTCTGAACGCAGGCTGAATTGCGCCGCCACGATTATTTGGCGGCGTCCTCGTGGAAATGTTCGTAGACGAGACGGGCGACCGTTTCCGAAATGCCGTTTACCGACATCAGGTCGTTGATGCCCGCGCGGGAGACGGCTTTGGCGGTTCCGAAATGGGTGAGGAGCGCGCGCTTGCGCGTCGGACCGATTCCGGCGATCTCGTCGAGCGGATTCTTGACCATTTCCTTTTTCCGGCGAGCGCGGTGCGAGCCGATCGCGAAGCGGTGCGCTTCGTCGCGCAGACGCTGGATGAAGTAGAGGACCGGGTCGCGCGGCGGCAGAGCAAAGCTCTCCCGGCCTTCGGCGAAAAAACGCTCGCGGCCGGCATCGCGGTCGACGCCTTTGGCGACGCCGATCGCCGTCACGCAATCTTCTATGCCGAGTTCGCTCAGAATCGCGCGAACGGCCGTCATCTGGCCTTGGCCGCCATCGATCAGGATGACGTCGGGCCACGCAGGGAAAGCGGCATCTTCACCCGGCTCCGCGGACCGGTCCGGCTTGCCTTCCTCTTTCAGGAGGCGGGAGAAGCGGCGCGTCATGACCTCGCGCATCATGCCGAAATCGTCGCCCGGCGTGATGTCGGTCGATTTGATGTTGAACTTGCGGTACTGGCCTTTGACGAAGCCCTCCGGCCCCGCCACGACCATGCCGCCCACCGCATTGGTGCCCATGATGTGCGAGTTGTCGTAGATCTCGATGCGGCGCGGCACGTAAGGGAGCTGGAAGGTTGCGGCGAAACCTTCGAGCAGGCGCGCCTGCGAAGCGGTCTCGGCAAGCTTCCGGCCATGCGCCTCGCGGGCGTTTGCAAGCGCATGCTCGACGAGATCCTTCTTCTCTCCGCGCTGCGGCACCAGGATCGAAACCTTGTAGCCGGATTTCTCGCTGAGCGCCTGTGCAAGCAATTCCTGTTCCTCGATGGGTGCGCAGAGGAGGACCTGCCGAGGGCAGGGCTTGTCGTCGTAGAACTGGGCGAGAAAGGCGCTGAGCACTTCGGCGGCCGGAAGCGCAGGGTCCGCCTTGGGGAAATAGGCGCGGTTGCCCCAGTTCTGTCCGGTCCGGAAAAAGAACACCTGGATGCAGGAGATGCCGCCTTCGTGATGGATGGCGAAGACGTCGGCCTCCTCGACGCCGGCCGGATTGATGCCCTGGTGGCTCTGGACGTGGCTCAGCGCAGCCAGTCGATCGCGGTAGAGCGCCGCACGCTCGAAATCGAGACTTTCCGAAGCCTCGGCCATGGCGGCGGCGATGGTTGCCTTGACTGCCTGACTTTTGCCGGAGAGGAAGTCCTTGGCCTCGCTGACCAGTTCCGCATAGCCGGCGTCGCTGATCTCGTTCGTGCAGGGCGCGGAACAGCGCTTGATCTGGTAGAGCAGACAGGGGCGCGTGCGTGTCTCGAAAACGCTGTCGGTGCATGTTCTGAGCAAAAAGGCGCGCTGCAGCGAGTTGATCGTCCGCCCGACCGCTCCTGCCGAGGCGAAGGGGCCGAAGTAGTCTCCCTTGCGGCTGCGCGCGCCGCGGTGCTTGTAAAGTGCCGGCGCACGTGTATCGCCGGTGACGACGATGTAAGGGAACGACTTGTCGTCGCGCAGAAGCACGTTGAAGCGTGGACGCAGGCGCTTGATGAGGTTCGCTTCAAGCAGAAGCGCCTCGATCTCCGTCCTCGTCGTCACGAATTCCATATGCGCAGTCTCGCGAACCATGCGCGTGATGCGGTTCGAGTGGCCGCGCCCCTGGGCATAGTTGCTCACCCGCTTCTTCAGGCTGCGGGCCTTGCCGACATAGAGCACGTCGCCCGCCTCGTTCAGCATCCGGTAAACGCCGGGCCCGTTCGGCAGGCGCTTGACCAAAGCCTGTATGAGTTCGGCTCCCTTGAGGCCCGCCACTTCCGGCCGGCTCTCCGCCCATCCAATTTCGGGCGCAGTCCGTTCGACCTCGGGCAGTTCGATCAGATCGTCTTCGTCCTCGGTTTCCGTGCCGTCATAGAGGATGCCGCCATCCGTGGGCGTCTGCCCGTTCATTCCACTATCTCCCGAATATCCGGCGTCTCCCAGGCAAGATGCTGGCCGCCGTCGAGCGCGATCATCTGTCCGGTAACCGACGGCGTGTCGAAAAGGAAGCGGATCGCACGTCCGAATTCATCGAGCGCCGGACCGCGCCTGAGGATAAGCGCCTCGACCTGCGCCTGGAAGTCGCGGGGGTCCTGCCGGTCGTTCGGCAGGGTCGGGCCGGGCCCGATGCCGTTGACGCGAATGTCGGGGGCGAGCGCCTGGGCCATCGTCCGGGTTGCCGTCCACAGCGCCGATTTAGACAACATATAGGAATAAAAGCGGGGATTTGGAGACCAGACGCGCTGATCGATGACATTGACGATGAGACCGGAAAGGCCGTCCGGCCGCTGCAGTGCGAAATCGCGGGCAAGCAGGGATGGGGCTTTGACATGCAACGCGAAGTGCCGCTCCCATATCGTCTCGTCGAACTCGGCGAGGCTGTCCTTGTTGAACACCGAGGCATTGTTGACGAGGAGGTCCAGCGGACCGAGCAAGGCCGTTGCCTCTGCGACGAGCCGGGACGTCGCGCCGATTTCGGTAAGATCGGCCCTGAGCGCAACCGCCCTGGCGCCGGTCGTTCTGAGCGTCTCGGCGAGCGCCTCCGCTTCGGCGAACGATCCGTTCGCGTGTATGGCGAGTGCGAAACCGTGCTCCGCGAGATCCTCGACTATCGCTCTGCCGATGCGTCGGGCGCCGCCGGTAACGAGCGCCGCCTTGAGTGGTCTTTTCAACGTTTCGTCCTGCTTCTGCGAATCCTATTGCCAGAAGGGAGAAGATATAGGCTGGAAACGGTCGCCGAAACTCTCGCCGGCTGATTCATTTCTGAAAAATTAACGCGAAAGCAGTAATTTGCATTATTTTGTATTGCTATAGTATATCTTTTGTTAATCTTGAATTATGGTTAATAAATACCCTGTGTCTGTGCCGCAACACCGTATTTTCGTCGTGCTGCGGCCACTAAAATTTCACATTTTGGCTCTTGAGATTCCTCATTTCCTGATCAATTTCGGGTCAACCGGGCGGGTTAATTGCAGATGTCCGGTGTTTCGTTGAGAGAACAACTACAACGGAACGCCGGTTCGAAAGGAGAATAGTATGCGTACGCTCACCACCACTCTCATGGCCTCGGCCATTGCCCTCGTTGCCTTCCAGGCCGCCCACGCCGCTGACATCGTCGACGAGGTTCCGGCTGCTCCGGCCGCCGATTACACCGAGCCGGCCGTGCGGAACTGGTCCGGCGCCTATGTCGGCGGCACGATCGACTGGCACCACGGCGAAGCCGATGCGACCGGCAACAACAAGTCGGTCGGCACCGGCGGCGGTCTCTACGGCGGCTACAACGTGCAGGACGGCCAGATGGTCTATGGCGGTGAGGCCGACATCAACTACACCGGCAACGACTCGCGTTCGAGCGGCCGCCGCGTCAAGCAGGGACTAAACGGCTCGGTTCGCGGCCGCGTCGGTGTCGATATGAACCCGGTTCTCGTCTACGGCACGGCCGGTGTAGCGCTCGGCAATGCCGAGCTTTCGACGCCGAACGGTTCCGACGACAAGACGCTGGTGGGCTGGACGGCCGGTGTCGGCGCCGAAACCTTCGTCACCGACAACATCACGGCGCGCGCCGAATACCGCTACACGGATTACGGCTCCAAGGACTTCCGCGCCGGCGGTTCGACGATCTCTTCCGGTTACGACGAGCACGCCGTCAAACTCGGTATGGGCGTCAAGTTCTGATCCGTCCAACGGGATCGAAAAGGCCGGGGTGACCCGGCCTTTTTTTGTCTTGGCTGTTCAGGCCTTGAACTTCGAATAATCCGGGAAGTGCTTCTCGAATTTGGCGGGCCAGCTCTTGAGCTTTGGCCGTCCCTTCTGCCATTCGCCGGCGAAACGCAGTTCGATGTAGCGCAACGTGGCGGCGAGGGCGAAGTGTCCCGCATTGAGCTTGCCACCGGTCTTGGGCAGGTTGTCTTCGAGGTAGTCCAGCCCCCTTTCCACTTTTTCCCACTGCCGGTCGATCCAGGGCTGGTGCACCTTTTCGGGCGGGTGGAAGCGTTTCTCGTAGACAATCGCGAGCAGGCTGTCGCAGATGCCGTCGCAAAGCGCCTCGAAGATCTCGATCATGGTACGCTTCTCGGGATTCTTCGGATAGAGCTTGCCCTTGGTTTCGCGGTCGATGAAATGCATGATGGCCCGGCTGTCGTAGATTGCCAGGCCGTCTGCGGTGATCAGCGTGGGGATCTTGCCAAGCGGATTGTTGTCGATGAGCTCCGGCGGATTGGCGTTGGTTTCCGTGAGGACGCTTTCGGCCACGATTCCGGAATGATGGGCCGCCATCCGGACCTTGTTCGAATAGGGGGAGGCGGGCGAGTAGAGTATCTTCATGCGATGTCTTTCCATTATGGCGCTGCAGGCAGCGAAACCGTGTCTCGTCTGCAGGCCTGCCGGTCCACCTGAGGACAGGCCCTGAATTTCAGCTCCTTATCGAAGCAGATCCTGACTTCTTCGAGCAGCCTGCCTTCGCAGGTAACAGCGATTGCCTCGCTCGTCATCCCGGAATTTCTTTCCGCGAATGCCGCCTCGATGGCCGAGACCGAGAGGTTCGCCGAGCCGTCCGCGGCCGTCAGCTCCACAGGAATGGTGAGCCTCTCGCGAGCCGCCCGTGTAACCGCAAAATAATCGCCCTGGCTGAGCCCGGAGCAGGTGCCGTGCTTGCGCCACTGGTGGCCGATCAGGCCCATCGAGGGAATGAGGTCGAAATATTGCCGGCCGAGCGCTTCGGGCACCCGGTCCGATTGCCGCGTGCGGCAATATTCCGGATAGCCGTTTTCATTCTGCGGCCAGAGCCCGTGGACGATCAGGCCATGTCCGCTGCCGGCTTCGCATTGATCGGACTTCCCTCTGGGGTCGTTGGCGTCGCACCAGGTGGGCGACCAGGAAAGGGAAAGGACATAAAAGTCGAACCCCTTGCCGACGGGCACGGACAGGGTTGCCGCGTGTTCCGCGGCCGGCGAGTTCGGGGGTGCCGGGCCGTCCTTTTCGTCACTGCAGCCGGCGATCGTGACAAGAGCGACGACCGCCGGGAACAACCTGACTGCAGCCGTCAACGAAGCGAAGCGCAGTTGGCGCCGTAGACATACCATGGATCGAGACCGCCGACGCAGAACTCGATATTGGACCCGACGCCGGCAAAGCCCCATGGCCGTTCGATCAGATACCACATGGGGCGCCGAACGCCGTCCGTCGTCACCGCCGTCGCGTAGCAATATTCGCGTTCCACCAGATGGGTGTAATCGCGTGGTTCGAATCGGGATTGGCCCATTTCGCGAATCTCGGCGATGGCGATGTTGGCGCGGAGGTAATTCGCCGCCTTGTAGTCGAAGCGTCGGGTGATGAAGCCCAGAACGGAGGGGTTGCCGCAAACGCCGACGTCGTAGGTGTGCCGGGCAACGGGAGCTTCCACATAGTCCGCGGCGGCCGCGCTGCCGGCCATGCCGGCCACGAGGGAAAGTGAGGTGAGAAGCATTGCGGCAAGCTTGCAAGTCATGGCTACCTCCCTGAATCGTTGTAGGAGATTGAAGCCACAGAACCTTATCCGTCAAGGCCCTCGCTGGATCGGCGCCTCGCCGCGCAGCCAGAAGCAGCGTCCCGATGCGAAACGGTCCTGGGCGAGCTGCGACTTCAGGAAAGGCAGAAGGATGTCCAGTTCGCCTTTCAACGTGAAGGGCGGATTGACGATGACGAGGCCGGACCCCGCCAGCCCCGTGGTCACGCGATCGCTGCGCACCGACAGTTCGGCGCAAAGCATCTTCGGAATTTCCAAAGCCTTGAGCGCCTCGTGAAAATCCTTGATCGGCGCGCCCTTCTTCAGCGGATACCAAAGGCAGTAGATGCCGCCGGTGAAACGGCGGTAGGCCTTGGCAAGCCCGTCCACCAGCCGCTCATACTCGCCTTCGGCTTCGAAGGGAGGATCGACGAGAACGAGCCCGCGCTTCTCTTTAGGCGGCAGATGTGCGCCCAGCGCCAGCCAGCCGTCGAGCCGGGTGATGCGGCTCTGGAAGTCCCCCTCGAAGAGCCGGTGCAGCGCCTCTTGATCCTCCGGGTGAAGTTCCATGGCCGACAGCCGGTCCTGTGGGCGAAACAGCATGCGAACGAGTTTCGGCGAACCGGGATAATGCGTGAGCCCGCCCTGGGGATTGAGCTCGCGAACGGCGGAAAGATATGGCTCGAGAATGGCGCCGACCGCGGCTGGAAGCTCGGCCGAGATCAGCCTGCCGATACCCTCGCGCCATTCGCCGGTCTTCTGTGCTTCCTCGCTCGAAAGGTCGTAAAGTCCGATCCCGGCATGGGTATCCAGCACGCGGAAGGCCTTGTCCTTCTGCTTCAGATAGGTGACGAGCCGAGCCAGTACCGCATGCTTGAGGACATCGGCGAAGTTGCCCGCGTGGTAGATGTGCCGGTAGTTCATAAGCGTTGCCGATGGCCGCGATCAATTGTTTCGATGGATGGCGAATGGGGCTTTGAGCGTCCCTGGCCATGCCATATAGAAAAGCCATGAACGTTGCGACCCCTATCAGACAAGAAAAATCCATCGGTCATTCGGTCTGTCCGCATGACTGTCCCTCGGCTTGCGCGCTGGAGGTCGACCTCACCGCCGAGGGCCGGATCGGGCGCCTACGCGGCGCGGCGGAAAACACCTATACGGCGGGGGTGATCTGCGCCAAGGTCGCCCGCTATGCCGAGCGCATCTATCATCCCGGCCGGCTGATGGTGCCACAACGACGGACCGGTGCGAAGGGCGAGGGGCGCTGGCAGGAGATTTCCTGGGAAACGGCACTCGACGAGATTGCCGACCAGTTCGTCAAGGCCGAGCAGAGGCACGGTTCGGAGGCGGTCTGGCCCTATTTCTATGCCGGCACCATGGGGCAGGTGCAGCGCGACTCAATAGAAAGGTTGCGCCACGCCAAGCGCTATTCCGGCTTCTTCGGGTCGATCTGCACCAACATGGCCTGGACCGGCTACACCATGGCGACCGGTACCCTGCGCGGTCCGGATCCAAGGGAAATGGCCAAGTCCGATTGCGTGGTGATCTGGGGCACCAATGCGGTGGCGACGCAGGTCAACGTCATGACCCACGCGGTCAAGGCGCGAAAGGAGCGCGGTGCCAGGATCGTCGTCATCGACGTCTACGACAATCCGACGATCAAGCAGGCCGATATGGGGCTGGTCCTGAGGCCCGGCACCGACGCGGCGCTCGCCTGCGCCGTCATGCACATCGCCTTCCGTGACGGCTATGCCGACCGCGCCTATATGGCGAAGTATGCCGACGATCCCGCAGGCCTCGAGGTGCATCTGAAAACGCGCGGTCCGGAATGGGCTTCCACCATCACCGGGCTTTCCGTGGAGGAGATCGAAGCCTTCGCGAGGCTCGTCGGGACGACGCCGCGGACCTATTTCCGTCTCGGCTACGGGTTCACCCGGCAGCGCAACGGCTCCGTCGCGATCCATGCCGCAGCCTCCGTCGCCACGGTGCTCGGCTCCTGGAAGCACGAGGGCGGCGGCGCCTTCCATTCCAACAACGACATTTTCCGGCTGGACAAGCGCGAGCTCGTCGGCAGCGCCCTTCACGATCCGGATGTGCGTATGCTCGACCAGTCGCAGATCGGCCGCGTGCTGACCGGCGACGTCGAAGCGCTTCGCCATCGCGGTCCCGTGACGGCGTTGCTCATCCAGAACACCAACCCGGTCAATGTCGCGCCGGAGCAGCGGCTGGTGAAGCGCGGTTTCCTGCGCGACGACGTTTTCGTCGCCGTGCACGAGCATTTCATGACGGACACCGCGCAGCTCGCGGATATCGTCCTGCCGGCCACCATGTTCCTCGAGCACGACGATCTTTATCGCGGTGGCGGCCACCAGCATATCCTGCTCGGGCCGAAGGTCGTCGAGCCGCCGCCGACCGTGCGCACCAATCTTTTCGTCGTCGAGGAATTGGCAAAGCGTCTCGGCGTCGCCGATGGACCCGGCTTCGGACTGACCGAACGGCAGCATATCGATCGGTTGCTCGCCAATTACGGGATGGGCTACGACGAAATGAAGGAGCGGAAGTGGCTCGATTGCCAGCCGGCTTTCGAGGAGGCGCATTTTCTCAACGGTTTCGGGCATCCGGACGGCAGGTTCCGCTTCAGGGCGGACTGGACAGGCACGCCTGCGCCGAACCGTCCGCCGGAGGCTATGGGGCTTCAGGGACCGCACGGCCGTCTTCCGGAGTTTCCGGATCAGGTCGACCTGATCGAGTTGGCCGATGAGAATCATCCGTTCCGCCTCGCAACCTCGCCGGCGCGCTCTTTCCTCAATTCCACCTTTGCCGAAACTCCCTCCTCGATCCGGAAGGAGGGCCGGCCGGAAGTCATGATCCATGCGGAGGATGCAGCCGAACTCGGTATCGCCGAAGGCGATGTCGTGATGCTCGGCAACGGGCGTGGTGAAATTCGCCTGCACGCGAAGATCGGAGGGGGCGCGCGCCGCGGCGTTGTCATCGCCGAAGGGCTGTGGCCCAATGGCGCGCATCTCGATGGCGAAGGAATCAACGTGCTGACCGGTGCCGATGCCGTCGCCCCTTATGGAGGCGCCGCATTTCACGACAACCGGGTCTGGATGCGCCGGGCCTGACCGGCCCGCTCCGATCGATTCTAACAGGTTGAGACGCGGATGCGGACGGAAAACAAGCCGCGGCTTGTATCCCGAATCTCAACAGGCCTTAAAGGATCTCCCATGACCAGAAATGCAGACCCGCGCTTCCGGATCATCGACCGCAAAACGGTATGGGATGGTTTCATCAATCTCGAACAGATCACGATCGAGCAGGAAATGTCCGACGGCAGCACGGCGCGCCTGGTGCGCGAGGTGCACGATCACGGCCGCGCCGCAACGATCCTGCTCTTCGATCCGGAGCGGCAGGTGGTGGTTCTCGTCCGCCAGCTCCGGCTGCCCGTGTTTCTGCAGGGGGAAACGGGATACATCCTCGAAGCACCGGCGGGCCTCCTCGACGGCGAAGCCCCGGAAGTCGCCATCTGCCGCGAGGCGATGGAGGAAACCGGTTACCGCATCGAGAGCGCCATGCATCTTTTCGACGCCTATATGAGCCCTGGTTCCATTACCGAGCGCACGAGCTTCTTCCTTGGTATCATCGATATCTCCAAGAAGGTCGCGGCTGGTGGCGGGCTTGCCTATGAAGGCGAGGACATCGAAGTGCTGGAAGTCCCCTTCGAGGAAGCCGTCGCGGGGATCGGCACCGGTGAGATCTGCGATGCCAAGACCATCATGCTCCTGCAGTGGGCCATGCTCCATCGGGCCTCGCTGACGTAACGGCCCGATACTCCACAACATTATACATTACCGATATTTCACTTCTCGATTGCGTTGCGCTGCGGTAAGCCCTTGTCGTCTCCTTCAACGACACGGGCGATCCAATGGCGTCCTCCTCTGAAGAGTTTGAAGCGGAAGACCAACGGCCGCGGGTCGCATGGCGGCTCTTTCTGAAACGCATCCAGCGTTACCTCTCCACGATAGGCACGCTCCTCGTGATCGCGCTCTTCGGGGCGGCGATTTTCCATCTGACGGGGGAGGTGCGGTATGACGACGTCGTGTCTGCGCTGGCGGACACGAGCTGGCCATCGGTGGTAACGGCGGTTCTGTTCACGGGCTTGAGTTTCCTCGCACTCACCTTCTATGACGTCAGTGCGCTCGACTATATCAAACGCAAGCTCCCCTATCCCGCCGTCGCGCTCACGGCCGCCTGCGCCTATGCGGTCGGCAATACGGCAGGGTTCGGCCCGCTGAGCGGCGGCGCGATCCGCTACCGGTCCTATTCGCGTCTCGGGCTGGAACCGGAGGAGATCGCACGTATCGTCGCCTTCGTCACCCTGGCTTTCGGGCTGGGGCTTGCGGTCCTCACCTGCCTGAGCCTGCTTGCCGTCGGCGAGTATGTGGCGCCGTTGACCGGGCTCGATCCGGCATGGCTGCGGGCAATTGCCGCCCTGGTGCTTGCCGGTGTGCTGGTGCTGCTGATCGCGGGCCGCAGCGGTCACGAAGTCAGCATCGGCCGCTTCGCCTTGCGGCTGCCGGACTCGCGAACGTCTTCGCAGCAGTTCCTCGTCACGGCGCTCGATCTCGCTGCGTCCGCCACCGTTCTCCATGTACTCTTGCCCGCCGGGACAGTGGGTTGGCCCGCTTTCCTCGCGATCTATTGCGTGGCTGTGGGCCTTGGCGTGCTCAGCCACGTGCCGGCCGGGCTTGGCGTCTTCGAGACGGTGGTTGTCGCGAGCCTTGGCCGTGCAGCCGGCGTCGATGCCGTGCTCGGCGCACTCGTTCTCTACCGCGTCATCTACCATGTGCTGCCCTTGCTCATCGCCATCGTCGTGATGATCGGCATCGAACTCCGCCAGTTCGCGGGCCGTCCCGCTGCCTCCAGCCTCCGCCGGGCCGGCGGCCGGATGACGCCGCTATTGCTTGCGACGTTGGCGCTCGTGCTGGCCCTGATGCTGGTGCTCTCGGGGGTGACGCCGACGCCGGACGAGAAGCTCGCCTCGCTCGCGAAATACGTGCCCCTCCCCATCGTCGAAGGGGCGCATTTCCTTGCGAGCCTGCTGGGACTGGGGCTCTTCATCGTCGCGCGGGGGCTGGCGCTTCGCCTCGATGGCGCCTGGTGGGCCTCGGTCGGGATCGCGCTCGCCGCGTTCCTGCTTTCGCTGGTCAAGGCGGTGGCGCTCGGGGAAGCCGGCATGCTCGCCTTCTTCCTTGTCGGGCTGCTTGCAAGCCGTCGCCTCTTCACCCGATCCGCTTCGCTTTTTGGGCAGGCGCTGACCGTGCCGTGGCTCACCGCGCTGGGTACCATCTGCTTCGGCGCATTCGTCGTCCTGCTCTTCGTCTATCGCGACGTCGCATACAGCCATGAGCTCTGGTGGCAGTTCGAATTCTCGGCGGAGGCGCCGCGTGGACTTCGAGCCCTTCTGGGCGTGACGATCGGCGCGAGCGCGGTGGCGATCTGGAGTCTGATGCGCCCGGCAGCTGCGGCGGTTGCGCCCGCCTGCGGGCAGGAGTTGGAACGGGCGATCGCCATCGTTGACGCGCAGGACATGTCCGACGCCAACCTCGTGCGCATGGGTGACAAGAGCATCATGTTCTCGGCCGATGGCCGGGCCTTCATCATGTATGGCCGCTGGGCACGTTCCTGGATAGCGCTGTTCGATCCGGTAGGACCCGTGGATGCCTGGCCGGACCTCATCTGGCAGTTCATCGAGGCGGCTCGCGCCAATGGCTGCCGGGCGGTCTTCTACCAGGTCTCGGCGCGCGGACTTGCCTATTATGCGGATGCAGGCCTGAGGGCCTTCCGCCTCGGCGAACTTGCGGTGGTCGACCTCACGCGCTTCGAGCTGAAGGGCGGCAAGTGGGCAAACCTGCGCCAGCAGGTGAGCCGTGGCCTTCGCGACGGGCTGGAATTCTCGGTCGTCGCGCCCGCGCAGGTGCCCGCGATCCTTCCGGAACTCACGGCCGTTTCCGATGCATGGCTCGCCCAGCACAAGGCTCGGGAGAAGGGCTTCTCCCTCGGCGCTTTCGATCCGCGATATCTGGCGGAGCTGCCTGTGGCGATCCTCAGGAGCCGGGGTCGCATCGTGGCCTTCGCCAACATCCTCGTCACCGCTACCGGGGAGGAGGGGTCGGTCGACCTCATGCGTTTCTCGCCCGAGGCGCCGAAAGGGGCGATGGATTTTCTGTTCGCGCAACTTATGGAATATCTGAAGGCCGAGGGTTACCGGCGTTTCAATCTTGGAATGGCGCCGCTGTCGGGCATGTCGGAGCGCCGGCTGGCGCCCGTATGGGACCGCGCCGGCCATGCATTTTATGAGCACGGCGAGCGCTTCTACAACTTCAAGGGCTTGCGCGCCTTCAAGTCCAAGTTTCACCCGCAGTGGCAGCCGCGCTACCTCGTGGCGAGCGGCGGCTTCAACCCGATCCTGGCGCTGATGGATGCGACATTCCTGATCGGCGGCGGTCTGAAAGGAGTGATCAAGAAATGACCCGCGTTAGAAGCGTCTTGAAGCGTGCCGTTCTGGCGGCACTGATTGCCGGCGCTGCCCCGCTGCCGTCTTCTGCCGAAGACGCGGCAACGCTCGACACCGGCATGATCCCCGCACCGCACATCCTGCTCACGAAGGGGGCGGCTTCCGGGCTGGTGGTGCTGCTCTCGGACGCCGGCGGCTGGACAGAGAAGGAGGATGCCGCTGCACGGAAGCTATCGAGCGAGAAGGCGCTCGTCATCGGCATCGACCTCAAAGCCTATCTGGCCGCCCTCGCCAAGGGTGACGGAGACTGCGTCTACACGGTTTCGGATATCGAATCCTTGAGCCGGCAAGTCCAGCGCGCAGCCGGCAACAGCGCCTACAGACCCCCGATCGTCGCAGGCGTCGGGGCCGGTGGAGCCATGGCGCTGGCGATCGCAGCACAGTCTCCGGCAGCGACGATCGGCCGGACGCTTGCGGTCGATCCCGACGAGGGCATCGCGCTGACGAAGCAGCTCTGCACGCCGGCCGAGAAAATCCGGAAAGGCGATCGCACGGTCTACGGTCTGACCGATGGTGCCTTGCCCGACCCGATAGCCGTCGTCTCGTCGCCGGCGGCGCCGTCCGAGGGACGCGAGCATGTGGCTGCCCTCATGTCAAAGCATCCGGACATCGAAGCCCGGGTCAGCGACGAAGATGCCTATGCCGTGCTCTCCGACGCCCTCGGCGGATATCTTCAGGAGGACGACGGAGTGGATAATCCGTTCGGACTTCCGTTGACCATCCTCGACGCGCAGCCTACCCGCGATACCATGGCGGTGATCTATTCCGGCGACGGCGGCTGGCGCGACATAGATAAGGAAGTCGGCAATGCCCTGCAGCAGCAGGGCGTCCCCGTCGTCGGAGTGGACTCGCTGCGCTATTTCTGGTCGGAGCGCCGGCCGCAGGCGACAGCCGACGATCTCGCCCGGATCATCGACTATTACGGCAAACGATGGAACGTCCCTCAGGTGCTGCTGATCGGCTACTCCTTCGGAGCCGACATCCTGCCGCGCACCTACAACCTGCTTCCGCCGGCGACCCGCGCGCGGATACGGCAGGTCACGCTCATGGCGCTGTCACATCGCGCCGATTACAAGATCTCCGTCCTGGGCTGGCTTGGCGCCGAAGGGGAGGGGAATGCTGGAGACCCGGTCGACGACATCAAGGCCATCGAGCCGTCGCTCATCCAGTGCGTCTACGGCACCGACGAGGAGGACGACGCCTGCCCGGGTCTGAAATCCTCCGGCATCGACGTGGTTCCCATCGAAGGCGGCCATCATTTCGACGGCGACTATGCTGCTCTGACACGTCGTGTGCTCGACGCACTCGACCGGCGTCTCGCCGCGGCGAAGTGAGCGGGCGCGTCGTATTCCCGGCACTTGTGATCAGATCGCGGGCGAGATCAGAGTACCCGTTGCCTCGCCCTCGGAGTGGCTTACCGCCCGGCCGGCTTCCATACGCACCTTGCCTTGAGCCACGAGCCGAAGCGCCATCGGATAGGTCCTGTGCTCGACCGTGAGGACGCGGGCTGCGAGCGTATCTGCCGTATCTCCGGAAATGACCGGCACCGCCGCCTGCGCGACGATCGGCCCGTCGTCCATGCCCTCCGTCACGAAATGCACGGTGCAGCCTGCGATCTTCATTCCGGCGTCGATGGTCCGCTGGTGCGTATTGAGCCCCGGAAAGAGCGGTAGCAGCGAAGGGTGAATGTTGAGGATCCGGCCCTCGTAGCGTCTAATGAAGGCCGCAGAAAGAAGGCGCATATAGCCCGCCAGACAGATCACGTCCGGCTGGAGCCGGTCGAGTTCGGCGAGGATCGCTGCCTCGTGCGCTTCCTTGCCCGCAAAATCCTTGCGAAGGAAGGAGAAGGTCGGAATGCCGAGCGCGGCCGCCTTGTCGAGGCCGCCCGCATCCGCCTTGTCGGCGATGACCGCGATGATCTCGGCGGGATAATCCGGCGCAGCGGCAGCCTTCGCCAGCGCGATCATGTTGGAGCCACCGCCGGAAATGAAGACGACGACCTTCTTCCTGCCGGTCACCATGCTCATATGGCGAGACTGCCCTTGTAGATGGTACCGGTGGCGCTCTCGGCGCGTGCCACGATGCGGCCGAGCGTGAAGACCGTTTCGCCTTCGCCGGCAAGCACGGCCGCAACCTTTTCCGCGTCGCTCGCCGGCACGGTCGCGATCATGCCCACGCCGCAATTGAAGGTCCGCAGCATCTCGTTGGCCGTAACGCCGCCGGTCTTTGCGAGCCAGGAGAAGACGGGCGGCGGCTTGATGGCGTCGAGGTCGATTTCGGCGGCAAGATGCTTCGGCAATACCCGCGGAATGTTCTCGGGGAAGCCGCCGCCGGTGATATGGGCCAGCGCCTTGATCGCGCCCGTCTCGCGGATCGTCTTCAAAAGCGGCTTCACATAGATGCGCGTCGGCGTCATCAGGAGGTCGGCGAGGGTGCCTTGGCCGAAAGGTGCCGGCGCATCCCAGGCGAGGCCCGAGAGGGAAACGATCTTGCGCACCAGCGAATAGCCGTTCGAGTGAACGCCGGAGGAGCCAAGGCCGAGGATGACGTCGCCTTCTGCGATGTCTCCCGCCGGCAGAAGCTGCCCGCGCTCGGCCGCGCCGACGGCAAAGCCGGCAAGGTCGTAATCGCCGCCGGAATACATGCCCGGCATCTCGGCCGTCTCGCCGCCGATCAGCGCGCAACCTGCCTCGCGGCAGCCGGCTGCGACCCCGGCAACGATTGCGGCGCCCTGGTCGGGATCGAGCTTGCCGGTCGCGAAATAGTCAAGGAAGAACAGCGGTTCGGCGCCCTGCACGACGAGATCGTTCACGCACATGGCCACCAGGTCGATGCCGACCGTGTCGTGCTTGTTGGCGTCGATCGCGATCTTGAGTTTCGTGCCGACGCCGTCATTGGCGGCGACGAGCACCGGATCGCTGAAACCGGCGGCCTTAAGATCGAAGAGGCCGCCGAAACCACCGATCTCGCCGTCGGCGCCGGGGCGCCGGGTCGAGCGAACATGCGGCTTGATCTTCTCGACCATCAGGTTGCCGGCATCGATATCCACACCCGCGTCGCTGTAGGTGAGGCCGTTCTTTCCCGACTGGCTCATGCTCGTTCTCCAAGGCTCGTCGCTTATTGCGGATGCGATTGGCACGGCGAGGCGAGGAGTGCAAGCGGAGAGGCGCGCCCTTTCCGGTTTTTTCGTGATTTTGCCCATCGTCAGCGCCTCCGGTCGACCGTTGGCGGACTTGACCTTAGCGCGCACCAAGCCCTATCTCGTCGGAACAAACGACGCGGAACGTGCGGTGCGCCGCGCGCAACGGGGGCCGCCATGGGCGATCGGGTCAGTAGTATGGGACTTCAGCGCCAGATCTTTTTCTGGCTCCTGGTGCTTGTCGGCTTCATTATTTTCCTGATGGTGTTCAGCTCCATTCTCCTGCCGTTTCTGGCCGGCATGGCGCTCGCCTATTTTCTCGATCCGGTTGCCGATCGCCTGGAGCGGCTCGGACTGAGCCGGCTGATGGCCACGATCGCCATCCTGGTCGCCTTCGTCGTCGTGCTGGCGCTGTCGCTGATGATCATCGTTCCGCTGGTCGTCACTCAGGCTGCCGATTTCATTCAGAAAATGCCGGGATACGTCACCAGGCTTCAGGAGTTTCTGACCGACAGCCAGTCGACGCTGTTGCCGGACTGGCTCGGTGCCCAGATGGCGGCCATCAAGCAGAACTCGGCCAAACTGTTGGAGCAGGGCGCAAGCTTTCTCGGAACGCTGTTTCAGCAGCTCTGGAACTCCGGGATGGCGCTGCTCAACATCCTGTCCCTTTTCGTCATCACCCCCGTCGTCGCGTTCTATCTGCTGCTCGACTGGGACCGCATGGTCGACAAGGTCGATAGCTGGATACCGCGCGACTATGTCGAGATCGTGCGGCAGATCGCTCGCGATATGAATACGACCATTGCCGGATTTGTCCGCGGCCAGGGTTCTCTCTGCGTCATCCTCGGCCTCTATTACGGGATCGGGCTGAGCATGGTCGGGCTCAATTTCGGCCTCCTGATCGGCCTCTTTGCCGGAATGATCAGTTTCATTCCCTATGTGGGATCGCTGGTCGGCCTCGTGCTTGCGGTCGGCGTCGCTCTCGTTCAGTTCTGGCCGGACTATATCTGGATACTTGTGGTGCTTGCCGTCTTCTTCAGCGGCCAATTTCTCGAAGGCAACATTCTGCAACCGAAACTGGTCGGCAAAAGCGTCGGGCTGCATCCGGTCTGGCTGATGTTCGCCCTTCTTGCATTCGGTGCTCTCTTCGGCTTCGTCGGCCTTCTCGTGGCGGTGCCTGCGGCGGCTGCAATCGGTGTGCTTGTCCGCTTCGGCATCCAGCGGTACCTTGATAGCGATCTCTATCACGGGCATAGGACAGCCGCGCACAAGGAGCCGGAAAGCCACGGCTAGAGCACGTCCAGTGCATAGCGGTTTCCCGTCCGGACGTACGCAGCTG
Organism: Sinorhizobium arboris LMG 14919; assembly: GCF_000427465.1. Classification (NCBI taxonomy): domain Bacteria; kingdom Pseudomonadati; phylum Pseudomonadota; class Alphaproteobacteria; order Hyphomicrobiales; family Rhizobiaceae; genus Sinorhizobium; species Sinorhizobium arboris. The sequence continues at coordinate 959,825 of NZ_ATYB01000014.1, forward strand.
CAAAAGGTGAATGCTCACGGGTAACGCATGAAGAGACATCTGTCCGAACAATTGCCTTTGGTCTTCGGCCACGCGCCCGCGACCGGCCGCGACGACCTGCTCGTTTCCGACCGGCTGAGTGCGGCCATTTCCATCGTCGATCACTGGCCGGCCTGGCCGTCGCCGGTGGTCATCATCTGCGGGCCGGTCGGTTCCGGCAAATCGCACCTCGCCGGCATCTGGCGCGAAAAGGCCGGGGCGGAGCCGATACATCCCATAGACGGCTCGGACGCCGCGGATATCGCTGCGGAAAAACCGGTCCTCTTCGAGGATGCCGACCGGCAGGGCTTCGACGATGCCGCTCTCTTCCATGTCATCAACAGCGTGCGCCAGAACGGCACGGCGCTTTTGATGACGTCGCGGCTATGGCCGATGTCGTGGCCGGTGGAGTTGCCTGACCTGAGGTCGCGTCTCAAGGCTGCCACCGTGGTCGAAATCGGCGAGCCCGACGACGAATTGCTCGTGCAGGTGCTCACCAAGCTTTTCGCCGACCGGCAGCTTCTCGTCGACGAGCGCCTGGTCGGCTACATCGTCGCGCGGATGGAACGCTCGCTGGAGGCGGCGCAGACCATCGTCGAGCGGATCGACCACCTGGCGCTCGCCCGCGCTACGCGGCCGAACCGCACCCTGGCGGCGGAAGTGCTGGAGGAGCTTGCAAATGCCGGTTCCTCCGATTGACTGTCACAGTTCCGTCGTCAAACTGGGATAGCTCGTTCGTTCGGAGTAATGGGGTCTTATGGGCATGGATAACGCGACGTCTGCAATCACGGAACATGAGGCGCCTGCCGAACAGAAGCGTGAGGCGCCCGCCGAGAAGCCGGACCTTCTCACGAGCCCCGAGCGCTTCGTCAACCGCGAATTCTCCTGGCTCCAGTTCAACCGCCGGGTACTCGAAGAAACGTTGAACACGGCGCATCCCCTCCTGGAGCGCGTCCGCTTTCTTTCGATCTCCGCCGCCAACCTCGATGAATTCTTCATGGTTCGTGTCGCGGGCCTGGAGGGCCAGGTGCGTTCCGGACTTTCGCTGCGCAGCCCGGACGGCAGGACGCCGGCGGAGACGCTCGAGAGCATCCTGACGGAAGTCGACAACCTCCAGATGGAACAGCAGGCATCGCTTGCCGTCCTGCAGCAATATCTCGCCAAGGAGGACATCCTCATCGTCCGTCCGGCTTCGCTTTCCGCGCAGGATCGCAGCTGGCTTGCGAACGAATTCGACCAGGCGATCTTCCCCGTATTGACGCCGCTCTCGATCGATCCGGCACACCCGTTCCCGTTCATTCCGAATCTCGGCTTCTCCATCGGCCTGCAGCTCGTCAGCAAGACCGGGCGCGACCCGATGACGGCGCTGCTGCGCCTGCCGGTGGCGCTCGACCGCTTCATTCGTCTGCCGGACGTCAAGAGCGTCATTCGCTACATCACCCTCGAAGACGTCGTCAGCCTGTTTATCGACCGGCTTTTCCCGGGCTACGAAGTGAAGGGGTCGGGCACGTTCCGCATCATCAGAGACAGCGATATCGAAGTCGAGGAAGAAGCCGAAGACCTCGTGCGTCTTTTCGAGACGGCCCTCAAGCGCCGGCGTCGCGGATCGGTGATCCGCATCGAGACCGATTCGGAAATGCCGGCTTCCTTGCGCCAGTTCGTCGTGCAGGAACTCGGGGTCCCGGAAAACCGCGTCGCGGTGCTGCCGGGCCTGCTTGCGCTGAACACCCTCTCGGAGATCACCAAGGCGCCGCGCGAGGATCTGCGCTTCGAAGCCTACAATCCGCGCTTTCCGGAAAGGGTGCGCGAACATGCCGGCGATTGTCTTGCCGCCATTCGCGAAAAGGACATGGTCGTCCACCACCCCTATGAATCCTTCGATGTCGTGGTGCAATTTCTGCTGCAGGCTGCACGCGATCCGGACGTGCTCGCGATTAAGCAGACGCTTTACCGGACCTCGAACGACAGCCCGATCGTGCGCGCGCTGATCGACGCCGCCGAGGCGGGCAAGTCGGTGACCGCACTTGTCGAGCTCAAGGCCCGATTCGACGAGGAGGCGAATATCCGCTGGGCGCGCGACCTCGAGCGCGCCGGCGTCCAGGTGGTTTTCGGCTTCATTGAGTTGAAGACCCACGCCAAAATGTCGATGGTCGTGCGCCGCGAGGAAGGCAAACTCAGGACCTATTGCCACCTGGGTACCGGCAACTATCACCCGGTCACGGCAAAGATCTATACCGACCTCTCGTTCTTCACCTGCAACCCGGTGATCGCCCACGACATGGCGAACATCTTCAACTTCATCACCGGCTACGGCGAGCCGGAAGCGGGCATGAAGCTCGCGGTGTCACCGCATACGCTGCGTCCGCGCATCCTCAAGCACATCGAGGAGGAGATCGGGCATGCGCAATCCGGGCGTCCGGCGGCGATCTGGATGAAGATGAACTCCCTGGTGGACCCGGAAATCATCGACGCGCTCTACAAGGCAAGCTGCGCTGGCGTCGAGATCGATCTCGTCGTGCGCGGCATCTGCTGCCTCAGGCCGCAGGTGCCCGGTCTTTCCGACAACATCCGCGTCAAATCCATCGTTGGCCGGTTCCTGGAGCATTCGAGAATTTTCTGCTTCGGCAACGGACATGGACTTCCATCGGAGAACGCGCTTGTCTATATCGGCTCGGCGGATATGATGCCGCGCAATCTGGATAGGCGAGTGGAGACGCTCGTCCCTCTCATCAACCGCACTGTGCACGAACAGGTTCTTTCGCAGATCATGCTGGGAAATCTCATTGACAACCAGCAGAGCTACGAGATTCTTCCGGACGGCACTTCGCGCCGTATGGAAGTCGGCAAGGACGCCGAGCCGTTCAACGCGCAGCATTATTTCATGACCAATCCGAGCCTTTCAGGCCGGGGTGAGGCTCTGAAATCCAGTGCACCGAAGCTGATTGCCGGCTGGAAGAGCGGCTGGCGCAAGTAAACTGGAATTGCATGGTCGAATCTGAAGCGCAGGGACGTCTGCCCGGCATCCGCCCGGTCTCCGTTGTGGATATCGGCTCCAACTCCATTCGCCTCGTCGTCTATGAAGGGCTGAGTCGTTCGCCGGCAATGCTTTTCAACGAGAAGGTGATGTGCGGCCTCGGCAAGGGCATCGATGCGACCGGCCGCATGGAGGAGGAAAGCGTTGCGCGGGCGCTGAGGGCGCTGCACCGCTTTCGTGCGCTCTCCGACCAGGCGCGCGCGACAGAGATGTATGTGCTCGCGACCGCTGCGGCGCGCGAGGCCACCAACGGAGCTGCCTTCATCGAAAGGGCGGAAGCCATCCTCGGGCAAAGGGTGAAAATCCTGAGTGGCGAGGAGGAGGCCTATTACTCGGCCATGGGTATCGTCGGCGGTTACCATGAGCCGGACGGTGTCGTCGGCGACCTCGGCGGCGGCTCGCTCGAGCTGGTCGACGTGAGCGGCAAGCGGATCGGCAAAGGTATAACGCTGCCGCTGGGCGGCATTCGCCTCTTCGAACATTCGAGCGGCTCGCTGAGCAAGGCGCGAACCTGGGTCCGCAAGTTCATGAAAAATACCGAGGTCCTGAGGAAGGGGACCGGACGGACCTTCTATGCCGTGGGCGGAACCTGGCGAGCGATCGCCAAGTTGCACATGGAGATGCACGATTACCCGCTGCACATGATGCAGGGCTACGAGATCTCCTATGAGGAGGCGCTGGCGATCCTTGCGGAAGTGATCGAGCCGAAGAATATCAAGCCCTCCGCCTATGCTACGATTTCCAAGAGCCGCCGGAACCTGCTGCCCTTCGGGGCGGTGACGATGCAGGAGGCAATCTCCATCATGAAGCCCGAGCGCATCTCCTTTTCCGCGCTCGGGGTTCGCGAGGGCTATCTCTTTTCGCTGCTTTCCGAGGAGGAACGCCAGCAGGATCCGCTGCTGACGGCCGCCAACGAACTCGCCATCCTTCGCGCCCGCTCGCCGGAACATGCGCGCGAGCTGGCTCAATGGACCGGTCGCCTGGTGCCGTTCTTCGGTGTCGAGGAAACGGAAGAGGAGAGGCGCTACCGTCAGGCTGCTTGTCTGTTGGCGGATATCAGCTGGCGGGCGCATCCGGACTATCGCGGTCTGCAGGCGCTGAACATTATTGCCCATTCGGCCTTCACCGGCATCACCCATGCGGGGCGAGCTTATATCGCGCTCGCGAATTACTACCGGTTCGAAGGGCTCAACGACGACGGCGCCACGAGCCCGCTCGCCGGCATCACGACGCCGCGCCTGCATGAACTGGCGAAGCTCCTGGGAGGGCTGTTGCGCGTCGCCTATCTCTTTTCGGCCTCCATGCCGGGTGTGGCGCGCCATCTCACCCTCAGGCAATCTTCGAATCCCGACATCGATCTGGAATTCGTCGTCCCGGCTGCCTATGCCGATTTCGAGGGCGAGCGCCTCGATGGCCGGCTCCAGCAGCTCGGCAAGCTGACCGGCAAAAAGCTCGCCTTCTGCTTCGAACGCTGAATGTTCTTTCGAGTGTGCGCTCGAACCGGACGCGTCAATAAGGCGCGGCACACCCCTGTGCCCTCATCCCTGCGCTCGTTGTCGCAGCGATCAGGGCAGCGCCGCGTTCGCGGCGCCGAAAAGCAATGCCGGTCGGCGCGACGAGCGATGTTCGGGCGACTTACTCGGCCTTCAGGAACTCGCCCACTTCGAGGAGCACGAACTCGTTGTCGTCGGCCTTGTCGAGCGAACGCCCGGCGGAGAAGGGAAGGTTATTGTCGTTGCCGACGACAATATGCGCCTCGTCCACGCGGTCGACATTCTCGATGGTGACGAAGGGCATGTCGTAATAGCCCTCGCCGCCGCCCTGCCGCTTGCGGTTGTCCGGATCGGCGATGTTCAGCAGGTCGATATAGCCGATCTTGCGCACGGCCTTGCCGACGTTCTCGTCGCCCATCGCGATCTTGTAGATCCGCTTCAGCTTCGACCCGACGGCGAAGCAATCCGGCTGCGGGTTCTTGGGGTCCGCACAGGCCTTGTCGGCGGTGCCGGCGCCGTTGTCGCGCTCGATCACCAGCGCGGTCTTCTCGTCGAGCATGTTGAAGTCGCCGATCGCTTCGCCGCCTTCGGCGAGCGGATAGAGCCAGCTGCGCCCGGTCCAGGCCTTGGTAGCGACGTCAAGCTCGAGGATCCTGAGAGCCGGCCGGCCGTCCGCTTGCTCAACGGATTCGCTGTCTGCCCAGATCGGCCCTTCGAGCAAGCCGTAGAGTTTCGAGCCGTCCTTCGAAAGTGCCAGTCCTTCGTAGCCGCCGGAGCGTTTCAGGTTGAAGGCTGGTGCCTTTTTGGAGGGATCGCCCTGCAGCGTCAGTGCCGGATTGTCGGGCGAGAGCACGGGCTTGTCCTCGACAACAGTCGGAATGACATCGGTGAGCTTGCCGGCTGTGTCGAACTTCAGGATATAAGGGCCGAATTCCTCGCCGACCCAGAAGCCGTCGGCGACCGGCTGAATGGATTCGACGTCGAAGTCGCCGCCTGTCAGATAGCGGGTGGCCGAGCCTTCCATGACGATGGGGAAGGGGGCCTTACGGTCGGGATCGGACAAAAACAGGGTCTTCAACGCCTCGGCCTTGCCCGCATCCCAGTCGATCTTGAGATGGTGGAGCATAAGCATGGCGTCGGTGGAGTTCAGTTTGTTGCCGAAGCCATTGTCCGACAGGCTCCAGAACGTGCCGTCCTCCATCGCCTTGATGCCGGAGAAACCCTGCATGGGCTGGCCGTTGAAGGGAAGCGACAGACCGGTCGCGCGGATGCCGTCCTTGCCGGGGACGCTGCCGAGCTCCGTGGCGCGCTTGCGGTCGGCGGTCGAGAACTTGCCCGAGGTCTTGAGGTACTCCGCGGCATCCGCCGGCGCGGCGATGATCGTGTTTGCGGGAAGGATCGCATGCGCTTTGAGCGTTGCGGGAAAGGCCGTTTCCTCCGCAAGCGCCGCGCTCGACGTCAGCAGGATCACCGCCATCGTGGCCAGAATGGATTTCGTCATGAAGTTCACCTCGGGCTGGAGTTCAGATGAACCCGATAGGCGGCTTTCATGACGGCTGTTTGATGTTTGCTTTACGGTGGTGTGAAGCTTCTGTGACCGGCCGCATGACCGATGTCGATCACGAAGGGAGCGAAGCTGCACGGCTGCTTGCCCCCTTGCCCTTGTCGACCGGCTCGCCTGTGCCGAGCGACAACACCGCGAGCCGCTGGCCGCGGCCCTTGACCTCGTGCTCGCCGAGATCCTCGCAACGGACGAAGACGGGCGGGCGCAGGCGGCGAAGCAGATCGGCCGAGATCAACACCTGGCGGTCGAGCGTTCGGCAGAGGCCCTCGAGGCGCGCCGTCGTGTTCACCGTGTCGCCGAAATAAGTGATCTTGTGTTTGTCGACGCCGATCTCTGCAGCAACGATCGTGCCGCCATGAAGGGCGGCGCGCAGGCGCGGCACCTCGCCGTAATCCTTTCGCCAGCGATGGGCGTCCGCCTCGATCTGCTCGAGGATGTCGAACACGCAGCGGATGCAGGCCGCATCCGCAACGGCACGGTCGTACGGCCAGGTGATCACGGCAGCGTCGCCGACATAATCGTCGATGGACCCGCCATAGCGCAGCACGGGATCAGCCATGGTTGCGAACAGCTTTCCCAGATACTCCTGCATGCGCAGATCGCCGAAGCGCTCGGCAAGCGACGTCGATCCGGCGAGATCAATGAAGAGGAATACGCGCTCCTCCTGCACCGGCTTGCGGTAGCGCCCGGTCAGCAGGCTCAGAAAAATGTCGCGGCCGAGCAATTCGCGCACCCTGAGAACGAAGATGATCGGACCGGAAGTCGCAAGCGCGTATGCCAGCACATTGAGCGATGGCAGCATGGCCTCAGTTCTGCTTTCGCGCATTACGCCGGCGACGTGCAAAAGCAGCCCGGCGGCCGCGTAACCGACGTTGACGAACAGGAAGTAGACGGCGAGGGACGCGAGAACAAACGCCGGCGTCGCCGAGCCGTGTATCCACCGGTGAAGACGTCGGAAAATGATGTGCCTTTCAAAGGCGAGAACCGGCATGCACATGAAGAGCGCATAGGTCGCCCCGATCAGGCCGCCGCCGCCGTAGACCACCCATGCATAAGCCATGCCGCTGCCGGCAACGACGAGCACCAAAAGAATGATCTCGAGCGTGGAAAATCTCCAGCGCATGTGGACAGCCTCGGAATCGGAGACCTGGCGCCGCCCGTCTTGTCAGTCGCGCAAAGGTCGCTTTAGGACTTTGAGTGGCTACATGCTTTCTCCTTCAATCGGGCACGACTGAAGGAGACATGCAGTTGTGAGCACGCGGGCGGGCGGTGCGGCTCGCCACCTAGAAATAGCTGACCGCAACCACTTGCTGCGATCAGTCGAGTGCCTCGGCTAAGCTCGGATTCGGGCGGAAAATTGTCGTCGGGTGGCGGTTTCAACCGCCGATTTCCATCGCCTCGATCTTTTTGTCGACGAAGCGCAATGCCACCTCGCCATTGATGAGCTTCAGCGCCGTGTCGCCGAAGAGTTCACGCCGCCAGCCCCTGAGCGCAGCGACGTCGGCGCCTTCGCCCTCGGCTGCAATCCTGTCAAGATCATCGCTGTTGGCAATGATCTTGGCCGCAACGCCCTCCTTTTCGGAGATGAGCTTCAAAAGTACTTTCAGCAGCTCGCTCGCCGCCGCGGCGCCTTCGGGCGCGTGGTTCTGGCGCGGCAGGCGCGGCAGCTCGGCCCTCGGAATCGCCAGGGCTTCGCCGACGGCCTCGATGAGGGCCGCGCCTGCACTGGAGCGCTCCCAGCCCTTGGGAATGGTCCTGAGGCGGCCGAGCGCCTCGGCATCCTTCGGCTGCTGCTGCGCGATCTCGTAGATCGCATCATCCTTGATAATTCGTCCGCGCGGCACGTTGCGGGCCCGCGCCTCGCGCTCGCGCCACGCCGCCACCTTCTGAAGGACTGCAAGCTCGATCGGCTTTCTCACCCGCATCTTCAGCCGTTGCCAGGCTTTGTCCGGGTGGAGGTCGTAGGTTTCCCGGCTTTCGAGGATCGCCATTTCCTCCGCAAGCCAGGAGGAGCGGCCCTCGCGTTCCAATTCCTTGGTGAGATAATGATAGATCTCCCTCAGATGAGTCACATCGGCCAGCGCGTAGTCGAGCTGCTTGTCGCTTAATGGTCTGCGGCTCCAATCGGTAAAGCGCGAGGACTTGTCGATATGTTCGTTCTTGATTCGGTTGACGAGCTGGTCATAGGAGACGCTGTCGCCGAATCCGCAGACCATGGCGGCGACCTGAGTGTCGAAGAGGGGATGAGGGATGAGATTTCCCAGATGGTGGATGATCTCGATGTCCTGCCTGGCGGCGTGAAACACCTTCACGACATCGGGGTTGCCCATGAGCGCGAAGAAGGGGGCAAGGTCGATCCCCGGTGCCATCGGATCGACGATGACGGCCATTTCCGGGTTCGCCATCTGAATGAGGCACAGCTCCGGCCAGAACGTGGTTTCGCGCAGGAACTCCGTATCGATCGTAATATAGCTTGAACGGGCCAGCTCTCGGCAGGCGGCCTCAAGATCTGCTGTCGTTTGAATCATCGGGCTTTAAATCACTGTGGCAAAAATGCGGCTTTGAGCTTTCCCGTGTACCGTTTCACGGCACCTGTCACAATCGAAATTGTCAGGCGACCCGGAAATAAGCCGACATACCGGTCTTCTGATGTTCGATGATATGGCAATGGAAGACCCAGTCTCCGGGATTGTCCGCGACCAGTGCGAGCTGCGCCTGCTCGTCCGGCATGAGCAGGATCGTGTCGGTCGGTGGCGGCAGCAGGCTCCGTTTATTCGAGGCGAGGACGCGGAAGCTCAAGCCATGCAGGTGGATCGGATGGGCATGCGGCGTGCGGTTTGCAATCTCCAGCACGTAGCTTTTTCCGAGTTTGAGTTCCTCGATCGGCGCGACCGGATCGGGCGTGTCGCCGGGCCATGGAACTTTGTTGATTGCCCAAAACGTATAACCGAGCGAGCCGCAGATCGAGGCGGTCGCCTTGTGCTCGGCCGTTGCCGTCAGATCGATCGGAATCCGCTTGGCCGTCGAAAGGTCGGCCTCTGCAATAGGGTTCGGGGGCAGAGGCGCGTCATCCCCGAGGTCCCGCTTCAGCGAAGTGCCGACTGCCCGAAAGGCCGCGATCGTCCAGGGGGCGGAGCCTCGGAGATTGCCGAGCCTGGCGCGCTCGCCCTCACTTTCCGGCATGCGAAGCGCAAGGTCGGCGCGCTGGCCGGGGCCGAGGTCGAGCCGGTCGAGGGCGAAGGGGACTTCGACGGGGTTGCCGTCGAGTGCAATCACCTTGGCCCCGGCGCCTTCGAGCCCGATCGTGTAGATACGCGTGACGTCGGTGGCGGCGATTCTGACCCGGACGAGCCCGCCGGCCGGAGCGTCGTAGACCGGCTCCCGCCGCCAGTTCGCGGTTCTCACCGTCCCATATGTCCCGCCGCGCGCCGCGTCGCGCGGTTTGAAAGGGGCGATGAATTCGCCGTTGGCCCCGAGCCGCCAGTCCCTGAGATTGAGGACGATCTCCGAATCGAAGACCGGGTCCTCCGGGTTCTCTACGACGATCACGCCTGTCAGGCCGCTCCCCATCTGCATCAGCGTGTTGCAATGCGGATGGTACCAGAAGGTGCCGGCATCCGGCGGCGTGAAGAGATAGTCGAAGCCGTCGCCGGGATAGACATATGGCTGCGTCATTTGCGGCACGCCGTCCATCGCATTGGCGATCCTCAGACCGTGCCAGTGGACGGTCGTCGGTTCGTCGAGACGGTTGACCAGTCTCGCTGCGAAAGGCTCGCCTTTGCGCATCCTGAGGACGGGCGGCATGCCGGCGGTTGCCGCTTTGCCGGGATCACGGGCCATGACCGCGGGATCATGGGCCATGCCCCGGGGATCATGGACCATGACCCGGGGATCATAGGTCATGACCCGGGGGGTGATGCCGCCGGCCGCGATCTGCGCCTCGGTGAACCGCGCCGTCAGGATCTGCGGGTCGGGGGCTGCCCCGGCCCTGGCGGCAAGACCGGCGCCGAGCGCGAAGGCGCCCCCAAGCGCGGCTGAACCCTGGAGAAATATTCGGCGGTTTAGCATCGGTATCTTTGCTTGTCTGTTCCCGAGTAAAAGGGGCGTGCGCGGCGAGGTCGTTTCGCCCTGCGAAAACGATCCGGCCCGTTATTAAACCTGATTTTCACTTTCAGCAATTAGGCGGGCCCGCGCCCCGCTGTCGCCCGAAGGGATCAAGGTTCCTTCCGCGTCTGGCCGCCTGCAAGTTTGTTGAAGAATGACGATGTGCGCAGAAGGCTGCGGAAGCGCATCGACCGTTCCTCGGTTGGAACGGGCTTGCGCGCAGTCATGCGCCGGAGCGTGTAGAGCATGAAGAGAGCCAGGACAGCTGCCATATAGACGAAAAGCACCTGCGGTTCGAAGATCTCGAGCAGGAAGGACGCCAGGAGCGGTCCAATGATGGCTCCGAGCGACCAGAAGAAAAGCATGCCGGCGGAAACCAGCGCATGCTGGCCCTCCGCCGCATGGTCGTTGGCATGCGCGGAGCAGAGCGAGAAGAGCGGCATCGCGAAGGCGCCGAAGGCGAAGATGCCGGCGAAGTTCAACCACTCGTCGCTGCCGGCGACGAAGGCGAGGAAGAGCCCCGCGAGAAGGGAGCCGAAGGTGGCGACCAGGATGATCAGCCTGCGATCGAGCCGGTCGGAATAATATCCGAGCGGATATTGAAGCACGACGCCGCCGATGATGCCCGCGCTCATAAAGGTCGCGATCGCGGTCACCGACAGACCGATCTCCTGCGCATAGATCGGTCCGAGCGAACGGAACGCGGCATTGGTGAGGCCGACGACGATGCAGCCGATGGTGGCCAGCGGCGAGATGTTCCAGAGCGCCTTCACGTCGAAGCGTATCGCTTCCGGCGCAACCGGGCTCGAGCGGTCGGCAAAGGAGATCGGAACGAGCGAGAGTGTCAGCGCCATCGAGACGATGGCGAAAAGTTCGAACCCCCCGATCCCGATTCCGGGGATTGCATATTGCGCAGCCGTCACCGAGCCGAGATCGACGAGGCGATAGACCGACAGGGTGCGAGCGCGATTGGCATTGGTGACGCTGGCATTCAACCAGCTCTCCACCGTGGCGAACAGGCTCGCGAAGCATATGCCGGCTACGAGCCGCATCAGGAACCAGAACCATGGATCGATGATGAGCACCATGGCGATGGCAGCGGCGGAAGCGATGGCGGCCATTGCCGAGAAGGTGCGGATATGGCCGATCGCCCGCAGAATGCGGGTGACATAGACGCAGCCGATCGCGAAGCCGACATTGTAGCCGGCGCCGATCACGCCGATCAGCGAGGTAGAGAACCCCTCTTCGAGCGCTCTCAAGGAAATGAACGTGCCCTGCAACCCGTTGCCGCCGATCAGAATGCCTGCGGTGACGAGCAGCGGGATGAGCGGGCGAATCTGGGACATGGGGCAGGAGGCATCCGATTGCGGCCGCGACTCGCGCGATACGCGACCCTTTCTCCTGTTTAACCGCGGCGGACGAGCGGGAACAGTAGCAATTTGTGACCGCCCGTGTCGAAATTTGCGCCTTACCGCTCGCGGCCGTGATCGAAGCGGTGGTTTCTGCCGCCCGGCGGCGCTCTTGCCGGCGGCGTGCTGCGGCCTTGACAAAACCGGCGCATCATGCGCTTTTCCGCCCGACTTTGACCATGCCGCCCTGCGCCGTTCTGCGAGCCGCGCGGCTTTTAAGCAATTCCGGGACTATACGATGCACCGTTACCGCAGCCACACCTGTGCCGCCCTCCGCAAGTCGGATGTCGGCTCCACCGTTCGCCTTTCCGGCTGGGTTCACCGCGTCCGAGATCACGGCGGCGTGCTCTTCATCGACCTGCGCGACCACTATGGCATGACCCAGGTCGTCGCCGATCCGGATTCCCCGGCCTTCAAGAGCGCCGAGACCGTGCGCGGCGAATGGGTCATCCGCGTCGATGGTGTCGTCAAGGCGCGCACCGACGAAACGGTCAACAAGAACATGCCCACCGGCGAGGTCGAACTTTATGCCCGCGAGATCGAGGTTCTCTCGGCCGCCAAGGAGCTGCCGCTGCCGGTCTTCGGCGAGCCGGACTATCCGGAAGACGTGCGCCTGAAATACCGTTTCCTGGATCTCCGCCGCGAGACGCTGCACAGGAACATCGTCAGGCGCACCGAGATCATCGCCGCCATGCGCCGGCGGATGGGCGACATCGGCTTCACGGAATATACGACGCCGATCCTGACGGCCTCTTCGCCGGAAGGTGCGCGCGACTTCCTGGTGCCGAGCCGCATCCATCCGGGCAATTTCTATGCGCTGCCGCAGGCGCCGCAGCAGTACAAGCAGCTCCTGATGGTTGCGGGCTTCGACCGCTACTTCCAGATTGCCCCCTGCTTCCGCGACGAGGATCCGCGCGCCGACCGGCTGCCCGGCGAGTTCTACCAGCTCGATCTCGAGATGAGCTTCGTCGAACAGGAAGACGTCTGGGACGCCATGGAGCCGATGATCCGGGCGATCTTCTCGGACTTCGCCGGCGGCAAGCCGGTGACCGACAAGTTCCCGCGCATTCCCTATGACACCGCGATCCGCAAATACGGGTCCGACAAGCCGGATCTGCGCAACCCCATCGAAATGCAGGAAGTCACCGAGCATTTCGCCGGTTCCGGCTTCAAGGTCTTCGCCAACATGATCGCCTCCAACCCGAAGGTGGAGATTTGGGCCATTCCTGCCAGGACCGGCGGCTCCCGCGCATTCTGCGACCGTATGAACGCCTGGGCCCAGAGCCAGGGCCAGCCGGGTCTCGGCTACATCTTCTGGCGCAAAGAGGGCGAGAAGCTCGAGGGCGCCGGTCCGCTGGCCAAGAATATCGGTGAGGAACGTACCGATGCGATCCGCACCCAGCTCGGCCTCGAAGATGGCGACGCCTGCTTCTTCGTCGCCGGCGAGCCGGCGAAATTCTACAAGTTCGCCGGCGAGGCTCGCACCAGGGCCGGCGAGGAACTGAACCTCGTCGACCGCGATCGGTACGAGCTTTGCTGGATCGTGGACTTCCCGTTCTATGAATGGAACGAGGAGGAAAAGCGTGTCGACTTCGCCCACAACCCCTTTTCGATGCCGCAAGGCGGTCTGACGGCGCTTTCGAGCGACGATCTGCTGTCGATCAAGGCGTTCCAGTACGACATGGTGTGCAACGGCTTCGAGATCGCCTCGGGCTCGATCCGTAACCAGTCGCCGGAACTGATGGTCAAGGCTTTCGAGAACGTGGGCCTGAGCCAAGCCGACGTCGAAGAGCGGTTCGGCGGTCTCTACCGTGCGTTCCAGTACGGTGCTCCCCCACATGGCGGCATGGCCTTCGGCATCGATCGCATCGTCATGCTGCTGGTCGGCGCCAAGAATCTGCGCGAGATCTCGCTGTTCCCGATGAACCAGCAGGCCCAGGATCTGCTGATGGGCGCGCCTTCTCCGGCGACGCCGGCGCAACTGAGGGAACTTTCGATCCGGCCGATCCCGCAGAAGAAGGACTGATCCTTCCGGCCGGGCCGAGCGGAACCGCCAAGTTCACGGCGCCTGCCTTGACAGGGCGGGCGCCGAGGCGTTTCCTTTCCACGCTGCAGCGTGCAGCAGATTGGTTGGAGGGGAGCAATGGCCAAGAGCGTCAAGGATCTGCTGGCGGAAGCAAATGGTGCCGTCCAGAAATTGTCACCCGCCGAAGCGGCCGAGAAAATGCGCTCCGGCGATGTGCTCGTGGTGGATGTCCGCGATCCGACGGAGGTCCAGCAGACCGGCAAGGTCAAGGGGGCGGTGAACGTCTCGCGGGGCATGCTGGAGTTCCGGGCAGACCCGGAAAGCCCATATCACAACCCGGTCTTTCAGAAGGACCGGACCATCCTCCTGCATTGCGCCTCCGGCGGCCGTTCGGCACTTGCCGGCAAAGTCCTGCAGGAGATGGGTTACACGTCGGTGTTCAACATCGGCGGCTTCAAGGAGCTTGCGGAAAGCGGCATTGAAACGGAACCGGCATAGGCGCGCACATCGAACGGCGCTCCGCCACTCAGCCGCCTGCCGGCATATTCTCCCCGCAAGCGGGGCGAAGGAGACTTGCGGCGCCCGCAACTTGTCCCTGCTCCCTTCTCCCCGTCAGAACGCGTCAGAACGGGGAGAAGGTCGCGGCAGCGGCGGTCCTGCCGCCTGCGTGGCCTGGACCCTTTCTTAGAAATCCATTCCGCCGCCGGGCGGCATCTGCGGCTGCCCCTCTTTCTTGGGTTTCTCGGCGATCATCGCTTCCGTGGTCACGAGAAGACCGGCGACCGAGGCAGCATCCTGCAAGGCGGCGCGCACGACCTTCGCCGGGTCGATGACGCCCATTTCGAAGAGGTCCCCGAACTCTCCGGTCTGGGCGTTCCAGCCGAAGGCGAAATCCTCCTTCTCGCGCAGTTTCCCGACGATGATCGATCCTTCGGCGCCGGCATTTTCGGCGATTTGGCGCACCGGCGCTTCAATCGCGCGGCGAACGATGTCGATGCCCACGCGCTGGTCGTCATTGGCCGTCGCAAGCCCTTTGAGGGCGCCCACGGACCGCAGCAGCGCTACGCCTCCGCCGGGCAGGATGCCTTCCTCGACCGCCGCACGCGTTGCATGAAGTGCGTCGTCGACGCGGTCCTTCTTCTCCTTGACCTCGACCTCGGTTGAGCCGCCGACGCGGATGACGGCCACGCCGCCAGCGAGCTTGGCAAGCCGCTCCTGCAGCTTCTCCCTGTCGTAGTCCGAGCTGGTGTCCTCGATCTGCGCCCTGATCTGAGCGACGCGGCCGCTGATGTCCTCTTTCGATCCGGCTCCGTCGACGATCGTCGTCGTCTCCTTTTCCACCATGACGCGTTTGGCGCGGCCGAGCGTGTCCATCGTCACATTCTCGAGCTTGATGCCAAGCTCTTCGGACACGACGGTTCCCCCGGTCAGGATGGCGATATCCTCCAGCATGGCCTTGCGGCGGTCGCCGAAGCCCGGGGCTTTCACCGCAGCGATCTTCAAACCGCCGCGAAGCTTGTTGACGACCAGCGTCGCCAGCGCCTCGCCCTCCACGTCTTCGGCAATGATCAGGAGCGGTTTGCCGGCCTGGATCACCGATTCGAGAATTGGGACCATCGCCTGCAGATTGGAAAGCTTTTTCTCATGCAGCAGAATGTACGCGTCTTCGAGCTCGGCTCTCATCTTGTCCTGATCGGTGATGAAATAGGGCGAGAGATAGCCGCGATCGAACTGCATTCCCTCGACGACCTCGAGCTCGATCTCGGCGGTCTTTGCCTCTTCGACCGTAATCACGCCCTCATTGCCGACCTTTTCCATTGCCTCGGCGAGATAGCGGCCGATCTCCGCATCGCCATTGGCCGAAATCGTCGCCACCTGTGCGATTTCGGCGTTTTTGGAGACCTTGCGGGCGTTGGTCCCGAGTTCCTTGACAATCGAATCGACCGCAAGGTCGATCCCGCGTTTCAGATCCATGGGATTCATACCCGAGGCGACGGACTTTGCTCCCTCCCGGACGATAGCCTGGGCGAGTACGGTGGCGGTGGTGGTGCCGTCACCGGCAACGTCGCTGGTACGCGACGCCACCTCGCGCAGCATCTGGGCGCCCATATTCTCGAATTTGTCTTCGAGCTCTATTTCCTTGGCAACCGAAACGCCGTCCTTCGTGATCCGCGGCGCACCGAAGGACTTGTCGATGACGACATTTCGTCCCTTCGGGCCCAAGGTCACGCGGACCGCATTGGCCATGATATCCACCCCGCGCAGCAGTCGGTCGCGGGCATCGCTGGTGAACTTGACTTCCTTGGCAGCCATCTATTCCTCCTCGACATTGAATGCCGTAATGCCTCGTGCTCGCTGCACACTGCTCATCTGCCCACGGCGAGCGGAGCTAGGCGTGCCGTGCTCCCCGTCGCTTGCGGTCGCATTCACTCCTCGTCGTCATCGGGCGTCAGGATATCGATCAGCGCCGCGACCCGGCCTGCCGGAAGATGGCGACCCTCTCCGATCAGGGCCTCGTCATTGTTGACCCAGGCGATTGCTTCCGCAAGCTCACCCGCGGTCGCACCCGTCGCAAGAAGTTCGGCCATCAGCGTTTCGTCGACAGGGCCGAGGATGGCGGTGATATCCGAATGCTTCAGTCCCATGGCGTCCTCCTTCCGCTTCGTAGGTCGCGAATGCGCAATGTGTCGGCACGCAAAAAATAGATAGGCGATCGCTTTCGAGCATCAAGCACCGCATCATAGCATCGATTGGGCGGATGAAAAAAAACCGGCGGCCTTGCCGCCGGGATTCAGCCTGTCGCCGCGCCATGAGCGCGATCAGTCGTTCGCCGTCACCTTGACGCCAAGGACGGAGGGAATGGTATTGGGAGCCCCCATCGCGGCGCCCATGATCATCGGGAAAGGCACAGGCTTTTCCGGCTCGGCGCTGATCGTCAGGCTCTTCGGATTGTCGAGAAAGGCGTTGACGGCACCGGTAACCTGATTCTGGAGCTCCGGGACATTGAGCTGTGCCATCATGATCGGCACGAGCCCCTTCAGCGATTGTGCCAGCTGATCTCCGGTGACGCCCTGCTGACTGCCGGCGTAGTCGAGCGCCTTTTTCGTGATGGACGCGTCGTCGAAACGGATCGAGGCGCTGTTGAAGGTAAGCTGCTGCATCAGGCCGAGCATTGCCAGCCCCATGGCCTGGTCGGCCTCTTCCCTGTTCGGGTTGGCTTCCGCCGCTTTGGCCGCCTCCTGCAGCGACTTCATGAATTGGAGCGTGTAGCCGGAGAAGTTCATGGCGATATTCAGCCGGCCGACATCCTTGAAGTCGAGGGCATATTCATCGAGAGCAAGGTTGCCGGTTTCCAGTTTCCAACTGCCCTTCATCGTGATCCCGCCATCGAGGGTCGTGAGGCCGAGCTTCTCGACCGCATCCTTCGCCTTGGCATCCCGGATGTCCGACAGGTCCGCCTTGATTCCGGCAAGCGTCGCGTCGAAATCGAAGCCCGCACCGTCTTCCTGTCGCGTCAGATTGGTTTCCGTGCTTTCGGCCGTGAAGACGTTCCTGCCTTCGACGTTGACGCTCATCGGGCCGGTGCCGGCCGTTTCGTAGAGCAGGATGTCATCGATCGTGGTGCCGGCCGGGTTGCCCGGTATGGACAGGCCGCCGATCGAGATGTCCTTGATCGAGACGCTTGCGTCCTTGTCACTGATATTGATGTCAGGAAAGGAGACGGTTTCGGCATAGTAGCCGCCGCCGTCCGTTTCCTCGACGCCTTCGAATGTCACTTCGCCGATATTGAGGGACCGGCCGGGTTTCGCCGTCACCCGCAGCTTCATGCCGGTGACCGTCACCACGTCGCCGTCGGCCTCCGCCTTGTCGTAGGTCACCGAAGTGCCGTTGGCTGACGTCGCCGCATCGAGCTTCTTCATCATGTCCGCCCCGTCCAGGGCCATGGCCGGTCCTGCGAGGATAAGGAGGGCGGCGCTGGCCAGCATCAGGCGGACTTTGCGCGTATGTACCATTGGAGTTCCCTATGAAATGGTTTGATTGCAAATCTGTGTCTGGATCGCTTATTTCCGAGTGAGTGATCTTACCCGATGCGTCGACCGTGACCGGACGATACGCAAGCGCAGTTCCTCCGCCAAGTGCAAACCGGCTTTTCCCCTCTGGGACGCTTATCCTTTCGATCGATACGGGGCAGGGACCGGCCGCCGATGACGTTCTCCACAGTGGCATAGCCCGGAATTCTTGCCGTCTGGCGCCGGTTGAGGTAGCAAGGATGCATGGGACAAAGCCTTTTGCCGCCGTCTGGCGGGGACGACAACATTCAGCCGGTTGACCTGAAGGCGGCGCTGGAAGAGCGTTATCTCGCCTACGCACTGTCGACCATCATGCATCGCGCGTTGCCGGATGTCCGCGACGGCCTGAAGCCGGTCCATCGCCGGATCATTCACGCCATGAGCGAGATGGGCCTGCGGCCCAATTCCTCATTCAAGAAATGCGCCCGTATCGTCGGCGACGTCATCGGTAAGTTCCATCCGCATGGCGACCAGTCGGTCTATGATGCGCTGGTGCGCCTTGCGCAGGATTTTTCCCAGCGCTATCCGGTCGTCGACGGTCAGGGCAACTTCGGCAATATCGATGGCGATAATGCCGCCGCCTACCGTTACACGGAAGCGAAGATGACCGACGTCGCCGCCCTTCTCCTGGAGGGCATCGATCAGGATGCGGTCGACTTCCGTCCAACCTATAACGAGGAGGACCAGGAGCCCACCGTGCTTCCCGGCGCCTTCCCGAACCTGCTGGCCAATGGCGCTTCCGGCATCGCCGTTGGCATGGCGACCTCCATTCCGCCGCACAATGCGCATGAACTCTGCGACGCGGCGCTCCATCTCATCAAGCATCCGAATGCGACAGTGGAGGAGCTGCTGTTCGACCCGGCCAATCCGCAGCGCGGGGGCATCGAAGGTCCGGATTTCCCGACCGGAGGCGTGATCGTCGAGAGCCGCGCCAGCATGATCGAATCCTATCGCACCGGCCGTGGGGGATTCAGGGTCCGGGCGCGCTGGGCGGTGGAAGATCTTGGACGCGGCGGCTTCCAGATCGTCGTCACCGAAATTCCCTATCAGGTCCAGAAGTCGCGCCTGATCGAAAAGATCGCCGAGTTGCTGATCGCGCGCAAACTGCCGCTGCTCGAGGATATCAGAGACGAATCGGCCGAGGACGTCCGCGTCGTGCTCGTGCCCAAGAGCCGCTCGGTCGACGCCAATATTCTCATGGAATCGCTCTTCAAGCTTACCGAGCTCGAGAGCCGCATTCCGCTGAACATGAATGTGCTCTCGATGGGCCGCGTACCGCGCGTCATGGCGCTCAACGAGGTGCTCAGCGAATGGCTGGCGCACCGCCGCGAGGTCCTGCAGCGCCGCTCGCGCCACCGGCTTGCAGCGATCGAGCGGCGGCTCGAGATTCTCGGCGGCTATCTCATCGCCTATCTCAATATCGACGAGGTCATCCGCATCATCCGCGAGGAGGATGAGCCGAAGGCGGTGATGATCGAGCGCTTCACGCTCACCGATGTTCAGGCCGAAGCGATCCTCAACATGCGACTGCGCTCGCTGCGCAAGCTCGAAGAGTTCGAAATTCGTACCGAGTTCGACGCGCTGTCGAAGGAAAAGTCGGAAATCGAGGCACTGCTCGCTTCGGACGACAAGCAGTGGCAGGCGGTTGCGTGGGAGATCGGCGAGGTCAAGAAGAAATTCGCCAAGGCGACCGAGCTCGGCAAACGCCGCAGCACCTTCGCCGACGCGCCCGAGGCGGATGTCGAAGCCATCCAGCAGGCGATGATCGAAAAAGAACCGATCACCGTGGTCATCTCCGAGAAAGGCTGGATCCGGGCCCTGAAGGGGCACATCGCAGATACGTCTTCGCTCCAGTTCAAGGACGGCGACGGCCTGAAAGTATCGTTCCCTGCCCAGACCACCGACAAGATCCTCATCTTCACGACGGGCGGGAAGGTCTACACGCTTGGCGGCGACAAGCTGCCCGGCGGGCGCGGCCACGGCGAACCCCTGCGCATCATGGTCGATATGGAGAACGACCAGGACGTGCTGACCGCCTTCGTGCATGATCCGGCGCGCAAGCTCATCGTCTCGTCCACGGCAGGCAATGGTTTCGTCGTCACCGAGAGCGACATCGTCGCCAACACGCGCAAGGGCAAACAGGTGATGAACGTCACCATGCCCGACGAAGCCAAGCTCGTCGTTCCGGTCAAGGGCGATCATCTCGCCGTCGTCGGCGAGAACCGCAAGATGCTCGTCTTCCCGCTGGTCCAGGTTCCGGAAATGGCGCGCGGCAAGGGCGTGCGGCTGCAGCGCTACAAGGATGGCGGCGTTTCCGATATCCGCTCTTTCGCGATCGCGGAAGGTCTCACCTGGGAAGACAGCGCCGGACGGGTCTTCGCCAAGACCAAGGACGAGCTGATAGAGTGGATGGGTGATCGCGCCGGCGCGGGCAGGGTCGTGCCGAAAGGCTTTCCAAGGAGCGGCAAGTTCAGCGGCTGATTGGAGACTCCGGGCTTGCAAGCGCGGCGCGTCCGTGGATCAATGTTCGTGGATGGCGCAGGCGGATGTCTTCGTTATCCTGAAAGTCGCTGTAATTCCCTGATCTCCTGCATGTTTCCTCAAATCGGCCCTGATTTGAGCGACCATGCGCCGGCGAGATGAACGCGATGGCCTCGGCTCTTGACGACACGTTGCTGGCGCTCGCCGACCCGACGCGGCGCCGCATATTCGAAGTCCTCTTCGCCGGCGAGACGCCCGCGGCGGGTATCGCTGCAGCCGTCGGCATCGGGCAGGATGTCCTTGCCGGTCATTTGGCCGTTCTGGAGACGGCGGGACTGATCGCGCGGCGGTGGAAGGGCGGGAAGGAACTCGTCAAAGCCGATCCCGCGCCGCTCGAGATTGCCGCGGAGTGGATCGACACCAATCGCGAGCTTTGGGCGATGCAGTCGCAGATGCAGGAATCTTCCAGGGACGACGGGTCGCCCGAACAGCGATAACGATGCCGCATGGACGGGATGCGATCGCGTGCCGGTCAGCTCGGGAGCTCCGCACACGCGATCCTCGCCGCCTTCATCCGCGTCTGCCAAAGCGAATGGCCGAGCAAAGCGAGAATGAGGATCGTACCGCCGAGAAGCGTTCGGCTCGTTGGCGTTTCGGCAAAGACGATCCACACCCAGATCGGCGCAAGAATGGTCTCCAGCAGATAAAACATGCCGACCTCCGGTGCGGAAAGGTAGCGCGGCCCCGTCGCCAGACAGAAGAAGGCAAGCGGGATCATCACCAGCCCGTTGAAGAGGATGTAGGCCGGTTCGGCGATCGACAGGCCGCCGGGCGGCAAGAGCATGAAGCCGGCAATTGCCGGGAAGATCGCCGTCGTCAGCGGCACGAGCGACATGTCGCGGCCGCTGGCGCGGCTGATCGTGATCGCGCTTGCGAGCAGGAAGGCCGAGCAAGCAGCCATCGCATCACCGAAAAGGTGTCCGCTTTCGAGCCCGTCGCTGACGATCACACCGACACCGACGACCATGACCGCCATTGTCAGGAAAGTGGCGTTGGAGGGGCGCTCCTTGAGGAATATCCAGGAGAGGATTGCCGCGAACGTCGAAGTGAACGCCAGGATGAAGACAACGTTCGCCGTCGACGTATTGAACACGGCGAGCAGGAAAGTAAACGAGTTGATGCCGTAGAAGAGCCCCGCGATCAGGCCGGCCTTGCCGGGAATCAGGGCCACACGGCGGCCGAGCAGGCGGTTGATCACCACCCATATGGCGAGCGCGGCAAGAAAGGTCGAGAGGCTGCGCACGGCGAGGATGGACCAGACCTCGCCATCTGCTGACCGGATCAGCGGGATGTCGAAGGAGAGCGCAAGGCCGCCGAGGCCGGTAATGGCAAGGCCGCGCCGGTGCCGGGCGGCGTCAGTGGAGGGCGTCAATTTCAATCCGTGGCGGGTTTGGTGGAATCGTGCTCGCCAGAATAGCGCTCCCAGCCGCGGGCCATAAGGTGCTCTTGCGGCAAAAACTTTGTCTTATACCCCATTTTGCGCGATCCCCTGACCCAGTAGCCGAGATAGACATGCGGCAGGCCGCGTTCCTTCGCCCGGCGGATATGATCCAGAATCATGTAGGTGCCGAGAGATCGCTCGGAGAGAGCCGGATCGAAAAAGGAATAGACCATGGACAGACCATCGCTCATTCGGTCCGTCAAGGCGGTGGCGATGAGGGGACCTCGCGCCTTGTCGCTGATGCCGTCGCCTTCGACCCGCAACCGATACTCGATGATCTTCGTGTGCACATGCGTATCCTCGACCATCATCGCATAGTCGAGCACCGACATGTCGGACATGCCGCCCTTCTGATGGCGACAGTCGAGATAGCGTCGGAAGAGATTGTACTGCTCGCTCGACGGCTCGGCCGGATATTCGGCGGAGACGATGTCGCCGTTGGCCGCGAGCACGCGACGCATGGATCGTGTCGGTACGAATTCGTTGGCCAGAATGCGTACCGAAATGCACGCCCGGCAAGTCTCGCAGGCGGGGCGGTAGGCGATGTTCTGCGAGCGGCGGAAGCCGCCCTGCGTCAGCAGGTCGTTGAGCTCCGGTGCCCGCTCTCCCACCATGTGGGTGAATACCTTCCGTTCCATCTGGTTCGGCAAATAGGGGCAGGCTGCCGGTGCGGTCAGGTAGAACTGAGGAGACGGTGCTGTCTGCGTGTTCATCGAGCGCGGGGATCACTCTTCGTGCGGTTGCTCATCGTAATAGCATGGCCGAAGAATGAAAAACGTCAACACACTCGTTCGGCGTAACGGCGCCGTCAGTACATGTCGCGCCGAACGGCGACTGTGCCGATCAGCAGATCGTGGAGCAGGCGGCCACGGTCGGTGAACAGGCCGATCAGCAGGATGAGCGGCGTCAGCAGCGCGTTGGCGATCCAGAATATCGCCAGATGGACGATTGCCGTCAGGAAATCCATCGGGCGGCCGTCCGTCCGGGCGATCGCCACGCCCATGATCCTCATGCCGGGTGATGCCTGCTCGCGGCCGCCGACGGTCAGCCCGAAATAGAGCATCGCCACCAGGGCGAAGAGGACCGGGTAAAGGAGAAAGCCGAGGCCGAGCGTCAGGATGCCGAGGAAGAAAACCACGACGGCCGCCGGGATCCACAGCAGCGCGACGATCAGGTAATCGATGATGAAGGCGAATATCCTGCGCGACAGGACGCCCTGGTAGGCGCGCCAATCCTCGCTCGGAAGCCTCAATTCTTCATTATGCATGCTCATGCGCGTGCCTCAGATTGCTATCCACCCAGAATATGGGGAGCGAATGCGGTAAAACAATGCGTCGGTGCGGTCGCCCGTTTTTAGCGCTTGGCGAGGATACGTGCCACGTCGACGGCGAAGTAGCTGACGATCCCGTCGCAGCCGGCCCGCTTGAAGGCCAGCAGTGTCTCCAGCATCACCCGCTCGCCGTCGATCCAGCCATTGGCCGCCGCCGCCTTGATCTGCGCGTACTCGCCGGAAACCTGATAGGCGAAGACCGGCAGGCCGAAGGCTTCCTTCACCCGCCAGCAAATATCGAGATAGGGCAGGCCGGGCTTCACCATCAGCATGTCCGCGCCTTCCTCCACGTCGAGTGCCGCATCGCGGATCGCCTCCGTGCCGTTCGACGGATCGATGTAATAGGTCTTCTTGTCGCCCTTGAGCAGCCCGCCGGTGCCGATCGCCTCGCGATACGGGCCATAGAAGGCGGAGGCGAATTTCGTCGCATAGGACATGATACCGACATTCTGATGGCCGGCCGCGTCGAGTGCCTCGCGGATGGCGCCGATCCGCCCGTCCATCATATCGGAGGGTGCGATGATGTCGGAACCGGCATCGGCCTGAATGACCGCCGCCCTGGCAATCGCTTCCACCGTCTCGTCGTTGACGATCTCGCCGCCGCGCAGGATGCCGTCGTGGCCGTGGCTGGTGAACGGATCGAGCGCCACATCGGTGATGATCCCGATGCCGGGTACGGCCTTTTTTATCGCCCGCGTCGCCTGATTGATCAGATTGTCGGCCTCGAGGCTGTTCGATCCGGTCTCGTCGCGAAGCGCCATATCGACATTGGGAAAGGTGGCGATGGCCGGGATGCCGAGGCCGGCCGCCTCCTTCGCTGCCTCGACCGCCTTGTCGACGCTCATGCGGCTGACACCCGGCATCGCATCGATCGGCTCGACGACACCGGTGCCGGGCACGACGAAGATCGGCCAAATCAGGTCGTCCACGGTGAGCCGGTTCTCCTGCACCAGGCGGCGCGTCCAGTCCGCCTTGCGATTGCGGCGCATGCGGCGATGTCCGGTGATCCTGTCCACAAGATTTGTCCTGTCGTTCATCGCGCCGCGTCCTTTTTCCTACTCGTGCTCGAAGGCGGTTTATCACGCGCCTTTAGGGGTTGAAACCCGAATTGCCCGCGGTGGGATGCGGCATTTCTTCCGCTCGTCGAGTGCATCGCGGCGCTTTCCCGTCCTTCGTGCTGGTGGTTCGCCGGCGGACGGCCTATCTTGCCGGCCATGCTTCATGATTCTGTTCATGTGCCGAAACCGTCGCTCACCGAGGTGCTCTTCGCCTGGTTCCTGCGCCTGGTTGCCGCGTCCTGCTTCTGGTTCGCATTGAACTATTGGGCCATGCTGATCGGCTTTTCCCATAACGGCGCCGGCCGGTTCGATCTTCTGTCGGCGGAGTGGCGCGCGGCCGCCACGGCCCTGGCGGTCGTCTATCCGGTTGCCGCCATAGGACTATGGCTTCTGGTCTCCTGGGGCCCGGTCGTCTGGGTGGTTGCCGCCGCGACGGAGATCGCAATGGACAAGTTCTATCCCGGCATATTTGGCCACCGCCCATTGCTGATCGCGCTCCACGGATCCGTTGCCGTCACATTCATTCTTTCCCGCGCCGCGCTGCTTTATCAGCGGCTGCGCCAAGTGCGGAAGGTAAGGGTTGATTCACCCTGAGACAGGCCTGGCCCTCGGTAAGTACATGTTAAGGCTGCGGTTTAAGTAGAATTTTATACGTATTCGATAGGGTCTCACTCAAGGCGGGAAGACAAAGAGACACCGCCAAACGAAACAGTGAGGCACGAAAATGAACACCAAGATGAAGCCGCAGGTTATTGCGCCCAGAGACCCGCAGGAAGAAACCATCCGTGGTCTCTACATGGAATCCCTCCACCTGGTCGAGCGTCTGCATCGCCGCTTGCTCGACGTCATCAAGGACGAATTCGACCGCCAGGGCCGCAGCGACGTCAATGCGGTTCAGGCGCTCCTGCTCTTCAATATCGGCAACTCCGAGCTGACGGCCGGCGAACTTCGCTCCCGCGGCTATTATCTCGGCTCGAATGTTTCCTACAACGTCAAGAAGCTCGTCGATCTCGGTCTGATCAACCATCAGCGTTCCCGTGTCGACCGACGTTCGGTTCGCATCAGCCTGACGGAAGAGGGGCAGGAGATCGCCGAAACCGTCGCCAAGCTTTACGAGCGCCATATCGGTTCGATCCAGAAGGTCGGTGGTATCGGCAGCGACGAATTCACGCAGATGAACAAGCTGCTGCAGCGTCTCGACCGCTTCTGGAACGATCAGATCCTTTATCGGCTGTAGTCAACCGTCACCTCCAGTCTCAAGGGTCGGGCGCAATCCCTGCGTGTCCGACCTTTGCGGCGTTTTACGCCATTTGGTTGTTGCGCTGCGACCTGCCGGCTGCGCGGAGACACGAATTGGCCATATTGCTGTGACAGCGACGCTCGGGTGTGGCAGGTGCGCAATTGCGTTGACGCGGCGGAAGTCCGCTTCGCGGCTCGCCTGCCGGGGCGGCTCTTGTTCGCGGCAACGTGAAGCGATTTGAGGGCCGGGTGGCAGGCGGGTTTACCTTTGTTAACCACGACCGTGCTAATGCATGTCGCCCAAAAGCGCAGATAGGTTTTGGGAAGCGACTTGCATGAATGCAAAGACGTAAAGCGCATCGCGCGATGCGCTTTAGGGCTCGGGCAGCGCGCTTCTGGCGCATTGAGACGGTGGGACTATGTCGAAAAAGAACGGAATTGATGCTTTCTCGCGCCGCGCATTTCTGCGTTCGGCCGCAACCTTCGGGGCCGCCGCATGGGCGGGTGCCGCCAGCGCCCAGGATGCACTGAACGAAATCATCAATTCGCCGCGCCGCGGCTCCTGGGACGATCAGTTCGACGCAAAAGCTTCGCGTACCGCGACGGCAGTTCTTTCCAATACTCCGGTTTTCGGGCCCGAAACGATCGCGCACCTGCAGCAGGCGATCTTGGATTATCAGCAGATCGCAGCCGCGGGCGGCTGGCCGATGGTTACGCCTGCCAGCACCCGGAGGCTCGAACTCGGCGTCACCGATCCGTCCGTCCAGCAGTTGCGTCGACGACTGATGATTTCAGGCGATCTGCCGCAGTCCGCGGGTATTTCCTCTTCCTTCGACTCCTATGTCGACGGCGCGGTCAAGCGCTTTCAGGCGCGCCATGGGCTGCCCGCAGACGGCGTGATCGGCGAATATACCCTGAAGGCGCTGAACGTCGACGCCGCGACCCGGCTGGCCCAACTCGAAACAAATCTCGTGCGGCTTCAATCCATGTCGGGTGACCTCGGCCGGCGCTATGTCATGGTCAACATCCCTGCAGCCTATATCGAGGCGGTGGAGAACGGGCGCGTCGTCCTGCGCCATACGGCCATCGTCGGCAAGATCGACCGGCAGTCGCCGATCCTCAATTCCAAGATCTACGAGGTCATTCTCAATCCCTACTGGACCGCGCCGCGCTCGATCATCCAGAAGGACATCATGCCGCTGATGCGCAAGGATCCGACCTATCTGGAGCGCAATGCGATCCGCCTTTTCGACGGCAACGGCAACGAAGTGTCGCCGGAAACGGTCGACTGGCAGGCTGAAAAGGCGCCGAACCTGATGTTCCGTCAGGATCCCGGCAAGATCAACGCGATGTCCTCGACGAAGATCAACTTCCACAACGAGCATGCCGTCTACATGCACGACACGCCGCAGCAGGGCCTGTTCAACAAGCTGATGCGCTTCGAATCCTCGGGCTGCGTGCGCGTCCAGAACGTGCGCGACCTTTCCACCTGGCTCTTGAAGGAGACGCCCGGCTGGTCGCGCCAGCAGATCGAGGCGACGATCAAGTCCGGCGTGAACACGCCGATCAGGCTTGCCGAAGAAGTCCCGGTCTATTTCACCTACGTTACGGCATGGTCGGCGAAGGATCGCGTGGTCCAGTTCCGCGACGATATCTATCGCCGGGACGGCGCAGCCGAACTCGCGCTGCAGACGACGACGGGGATCGAGCAGTCTGCCGGTCCCATCGACGCGGACGCCCTGCCGCAATAGGCCAAATGCCGCATTCCTCATCAAGGGCCGCGCGTTCATCGAACGCGCGGCCCTTTCGATTGGGGGCGGCTGCTCGCACCCGGCGCGGCGGATGGCGGAAATGACGCAATCCGCATAGCGGATATTGCTCTCCGCGTGCGAGGAAGCTAAAGAACAGCCACCCTTCAGAGGAGCCTCGAGCCGATGCTTTCACAGACCAACGACGCTTTCTTCACCCGCTCTCTCGCCGACAGCGATCCGGAGATTTTCGGTGCGATCGAGAAGGAGCTGGGGCGCCAGCGCCATGAGATCGAACTGATTGCTTCCGAGAACATCGTTTCGCGGGCCGTGCTCGAGGCGCAAGGTTCGATCATGACGAACAAATACGCCGAGGGTTATCCGGGCAAGCGCTATTACGGCGGCTGCCAGTATGTCGATATCGCCGAGGAACTTGCGATCGAGCGCGCGAAGAAGCTCTTCGGCGTCAACTTCGCCAACGTCCAGCCGAATTCGGGCTCGCAGATGAACCAGGCGGTCTTCCTGGCCCTGCTGCAGCCGGGCGATACCTTCATGGGCCTCGACCTCAATTCCGGCGGTCACCTGACCCACGGTTCCCCGGTCAACATGTCGGGCAAGTGGTTCAACGTCGTTTCCTACGGCGTGCGCGAAGACGATCACCTCCTCGACATGGACGACGTCGCCAACAAGGCGCGCACGCACAAGCCCAAGCTGATCATCGCCGGTGGTACGGCCTATTCCCGCATCTGGGACTGGAAGCGCTTCCGCGAGATCGCCGACGAGGTGGGCGCATGGCTGATGGTCGACATGGCGCACATCGCCGGTCTCGTGGCCGGCGGACAGCACCCGTCGCCGTTCCCGCACTGCCACGTCGCAACGACGACCACCCACAAGTCTCTGCGCGGGCCCCGCGGCGGCATGGTCCTCACCAATGACGAGGAAATCGCCAAGAAGATCAACTCTGCCGTCTTCCCCGGCCTCCAGGGCGGACCGCTGATGCACGTGATTGCAGCCAAGGCGGTTGCTTTCGGGGAAGCGCTGCAGCCCTCCTTCAGGGAGTATGCGGCCCAGGTCGTCAAGAACGCCCGCACGCTCGCCGAAACGCTGAAGGCCAATGGCCTCGACATCGTCTCGGGCGGTACCGACAACCACCTGATGCTCGTCGACCTGCGCAAGAAGAACGCGACAGGCAAGCGTGCCGAAGCCGCTCTCGGCCGTGCCTTCATCACCTGCAACAAGAACGGCATCCCCTTCGACCCGGAAAAGCCCTTCGTCACCTCCGGCGTTCGCCTCGGCGCACCGGCCGGCACGACCCGCGGCTTCAAGGAAGCGGAGTTCAAGGAAATCGGCGAGCTCATCGTCGAGGTGCTCGACGGTCTCAAGGCTGCCAACTCCGACGAGGGCAATGCTGCCGTCGAAGGTGGCGTGCGCGAGAAGGTGATGAATCTCACCGGTCGCTTCCCGATGTACGGCTATATGTGATCGGACGGCTGCATGCGCTGCCCCTATTGCGGTTCCGAAGACAGTCAGGTGAAGGATTCCCGTCCGGCAGAGGACGGGAATGCCATTCGCCGCCGCCGCATCTGCCCTGATTGCGGCGGCCGCTTCACGACCTTCGAGCGGGTGCAGCTGCGTGAGCTGATGATCATCAAGAAGACCGGTCGGAAGGTTCCTTTCGACCGGGACAAGCTGTTGCGCTCCTTCGAGATCGCGCTTCGCAAGCGTCCGGTGGATCGCGACCGGATCGAACGGGCTGTCTCGGGCATCGTCCGGCGGCTCGAAAGCTCGGGCGAAACCGAAATCCATTCGGAGGAGATCGGTCTTCAGGTGCTCGAGGCGTTGAAGAGCCTCGACGACGTCGCCTTCGTGCGCTACGCGTCTGTCTATCGCGACTTCTCCCATGCCGAAGATTTCGAGAAGGTCATCGCGGAGATAAGCGCCAAGATTGCCCGCGATCCGGGCGAATAACCCGGAGAGCAAGCGCTATGGGCGAGCCGATGCATGAAGACGAACGTTTCATGGCGGCGGCGATGCGTCTGGCGCGACGCAATCTCGGCCTGACTTCCACCAACCCTTCCGTCGGCTGCATCCTCGTCAAACAGGGGACGATCGTCGGCGCCGCCGTGACGGCGCCGGGCGGGCGCCCGCACGCGGAGACGCAGGCGCTTGCGGTGGCGGGCGAGAAGGCGAGGGGGGCAACCGCATACGTCACCCTCGAACCCTGCTCGCATCACGGCAAGACCCCGCCCTGCGCGGACGCGCTGATCGCCTCGGGGATCGGCCGCGTCGTCGTTTCCATACTCGATCCCGACGAGCGCGTAGCCGGCCGCGGCGTCGTGATGCTCCGCGACGCCGGCGTTGACGTGGACATCGGTATTCTCCAGGAGGAGGGCGAGCGCGTACTCGAGGCCTACCTCATGCGCCAACGCAAGAAACGTCCGCATGTGACACTTAAGCTTGCGGTTTCCGCCGATGGCATGATCGGACGGAGAGGCGAGGGGCAGGTGAGGATCACCGGTGACGTTTCGCGCGCCCAGGTGCAGATATTGCGGGCCGAGACTGACGCGATTCTTGTCGGTATCGGCACGGCCGCTGCAGATGATCCCGAACTCACCGTGCGGATGCACGGGCTGGAAGACCGTTCCCCTGTGCGGATCGTGCTCGACCGCCGCTTCGATCTGCCACTCGAATCGAAATTGGTCCGCACGGCGCGCCGCGTTCCGCTGATCGTCGTAACGGGAGACGCGGGCTTTCATTCTCCCCGCGAATGGGGAGAATCTGCCCGAGGGGCGAATGAGAGGCGGAGCAGTTTGCCCCTCTCTTCGGGTTTGACCCGAGGATCAGCCCTCTCGCCGCAGGCGGTGGGAGAGGGCGACTACAACGCCCGTCGAAACGCCCTTGAAGCCGCTGGAGCCGAGCTGCTGAACGCCGAAACCATCCCCGACCTCCTGGCTGCACTTGCGTCCAGGGGCATTTCCTCCCTGCTCGTGGAGGGTGGGGCCCGAGCGGCCCGTTCCTTTCTTGATGCCGGTGTCGTGGACCGGATACTGCTCTTCACCGGTCCGGAAGCCATTGGTGAAAACGGTATTTCATCCCCATTTCAAAGGACGTCCGTGCCGGCGGGCTTCACGCTTCGTCGCACGGCGCGTTATGGCGACGATATTTTCGAAGACTACGAGAGAGATATCTGAATGTTCACAGGCATCATCACCGACATCGGCACGGTCGAGAAAGTCACGCCCCTCAAGGAAGGCATCAAGCTTCGCATTGCCACCAATTACGATCCGAAGACGATCGACCTGGGTGCCTCCGTCGCGCATGCCGGCGTCTGCCTGACCGTCACGTCACTGCCGGAAGCCGGCAGCAACGAGCGCTGGTTCGAGGTCGAGGCATGGGAGGAGGCGCTGAGGCTGACGACAATCGCCGACTGGCGGGAGGGCACGCGCATCAATCTCGAGCGCTCGCTGAAGATCGGCGACGAATTAGGCGGCCATATCGTCTCCGGCCATGTCGACGGCAGAGCGGAGATCCTCGCCGTGGAACCGGAGGGGGAAGCTGTGCGCTTCCGTCTGCGCGCACCGGAACATCTCGCGAGATTCGTCGCCCCCAAGGGCTCGGTGGCGCTCGACGGAACGTCACTCACCGTGAACAAGGTGGATGGCGTCGAATTCGACGTGCTGTTGATCCGGCACTCGCTCGAAGTGACGACCTGGGGCGGACGCAAGCCTGGTGATCTCGTCAATTTCGAAGTGGACACCATGGCGCGCTACGCAGCGCGGCTGGCGGAATTCCCGGTACCGGGCGAGAAGTGAAGCGGGATCGTTCAGCCGAAAGATCGCTGGCGCCGCGAGTCCCCTTCGTTTCCCGCTTGCAGGGAGAAGGCGGCCGACGGGCCGGACGAGGCGCCGATGCGCCCGCTGCAGCATTCAGTCAGGCTGCCGGCGTTTCACCTGCCTTTCGAACATGACCATTGGCCGGCCATTATAGGTCGTGCGCCAGAATTCCTTGAAGCCCTGTTTCAGCGCGACGTTGATTGAAGCCTGGTTGCCCGGTTCGATGATGCAGGTCTTTCTGAGCGTCGGAAACTGACGGTCGGCCCAGGCGAGGGCGGCGGTCACGGCTTCCGTCGCCAGGCCGCGGCCATGGTTCTTCGGGGAAATCGCCCAGCCCGTCTCCATCGTTCCTTCGAGCGAGGGTGTGATCTGGCGATGCGCCTCGTGGAAGCCGGCTTCTCCGATGAAGGCACCGCTTTGCTTGTCCTGGATCGCGAAGAAGCCGAAACCGAAGTAATGCCACATCCCGACTTGACGCAGGAAGCGCGTCCAGGATTGC
The DNA here is from genome assembly GCF_000427465.1 of Sinorhizobium arboris LMG 14919. Taxonomy (NCBI): domain Bacteria; kingdom Pseudomonadati; phylum Pseudomonadota; class Alphaproteobacteria; order Hyphomicrobiales; family Rhizobiaceae; genus Sinorhizobium; species Sinorhizobium arboris. The sequence goes on from NZ_ATYB01000014.1 coordinate 991,232, forward strand.
TCGCGCGTGTAGGGTACGCCGCCGGTATAGCGGTTCATTTCCTCGTCGCCGAAGAGTGCGCAATAGGGAGTGAAATCGTCGCGCCTGTAAGGGCGCAGAAGAAGCCGCTCGGTCTCGATCGTGGGCACGCTATGCATGTTCGCTCCGCTTGTTTGGCAGGAAAGGAGTAGGGTTCAGATGCCCGGTTCACCGTCCCAGTAATCTGCCTTCGACGCAGCGCGGCCGATGAAGTCGAACGATGCCTGGCTTTCGCCCGGACGCCGGGTCCTGGCCAGGAGTTTGCCGGAGTCCGGATATTCGCAGATTTCGGTCGCCGCCATGGTCGAGATGGACAGGTATTTGAGCGGCACGGTGCCGGTGTTGATGAGGTGATGCGCTGTTTCGGGTCCACCGGCTGGCGCTCCGAGCACGTCGCCCGGTCCGACCGCATGGCGTTCGCTGCCGAAACGGTACGTTCCTTCTCCCTCGAGAATGATGAACAGTTCTTCTTCGACATGGTGATTATGGAACGGACAGCCCGATTTGCCGGGCGGAACCTCGCCGTAGCCGATGCCGAGATCCTTGAGACCGAGAAGCGATCCGAAGGAGGCATCGCTGGATTCGAAAAACGAACCGCGGCGCCAGTGCTCGAGCTTCAGCTTCTTCAGATTCACGATGGGCCTTTTTGCTTCCGTCATCGCAGTCCTCCTCCGGCCGCGTCGCAGGCCCGGAACGGCCTTGTTGGAATCGGCCCGGGCGCGCCTAGGATTAGAGACAGTTGACAGGGTTACAAGCGGGTTTGCTATTCAGCAGGCCAATATCGAGGACTGCGGCACGGCAAATGGCTCACGCTCGGCGGAATTTACTTGCCATTCCGTGCCGGGCATGGTTTGACCGCCGCCTGCACCGGCCAAGGCCGGTCCGAATTTTTTCAAGACAGGTGATCCATGGCGAAGAGCAAGCCCGCCCACATCCTGATTGTGGAAGCGCGTTTCTATGACGATATGGCCGACGCAATGCTCGACGGAGCGAAGCATGCGCTGGATGCGGCCGGCGCCACTTATGATATTGTGACCGTTCCGGGGGCACTGGAAATTCCCGCGGCAATCGCCATGGCGCTCGACGGCGCCGACGAAGGCGGGGCGGAATATGACGGCTTCGTTGCGCTCGGAATGGTGATCCGTGGCGAAACCTATCATTTCGACATTGTCGCCAACGAGTCCTCGCGCGCACTGATGGACCTCGCCGTCAGCGAGAGCCTCGCGATCGGCAACGGCATTCTGACGGTCGAGAACGACGAGCAGGCCTGGGCACGGGCCCGCCGCTCGGAAGGCGATAAGGGCGGGTTCGCGGCGCGCGCCGCCCTGACCATGATCGAACTGAAGAAAAGATTGGGCGCAGACAAGTGACGAAGACCCCCTCGGATCAGCCGCTGAAACAGGTCAACCAGCGCGGTGCCGCGCGCCTCGCAGCCGTTCAGGCGCTCTATCAGATGGACGTCGGCGGGACCGGCGTCCTGGAGATCGTCGCCGAATACGAGGAGCACCGCCTCGGCAAGGAATTGGACGGCGACACCTATCTGAGGGCGGACGCCTCATGGTTCCGTTCGATCGTTGCGGGCGTCGTGCGGGACCAGCGCAAACTCGATCCATTGATCGGCTCGGCGTTGCAGGATGACTGGGCGCTTTCTCGGCTCGATTCCACCGTCCGTGCAATCCTGCGTGCCGGAACCTTTGAGATCCTGGAGCGAAAGGACGTGCCGGTCCCTGTCATCGTGACCGAATACGTCGAGATCGCCAAAGCCTTCTTCCAGGACGAGGAGCCGAAGCTCGTCAATGCCGTCCTCGACCGGATCGCCAAGCAGGTTCGCGGCGATCAGAGAAAGTAAGCGCGGGTGATCGCTGACACGACGGAAGCGGGCACGACCCTGCGCGAGGCGCGGCGCAACGTGCAGTTGCTCACCGTGGCCCAGGCGCTGCTCGGCGTTGTCGGCCCGATCAGTTTCGCCGTCGGCGGCGTTGCCGGCCATCAGCTGCTCGGGGAAGACAAGTCGCTCGCGACCGCGCCGCTCACCGCCTACAATCTCGGCATGGCGCTCGGCGTGGTGCTCGTTGCGGTGTTGTCACGACTCATCGGCCGGCGCTACGCCTTCATGGCCGGCGCGTCGATTGCCGCGTTCGGTGGCGTGCTCGCCACGGCGGCGCTTTTTCGGGAGAGCTTCTGGTTCTTCGCCTGCGGTCTCGCCGTCCTCGGAGCTTCCAACGGCTTCACGCAGAAGCTCCGCTTTGCCGCAGCCGACGCGTCGCCGTCTTTCTACAAAGCCAAGGCGATTTCCTGGATCCTGGGGGGCGGCATCGTCTCGGCGGTGCTCGGGCCACAGATCGTCATTCTCGCCGGCGATTACTTTGCGCCCGTGTGGTTTGCGGGCGCTTTCGTCGCTCTCGTACCGGTCTGCATCGCCGCGCTGTTCTTCTTCATGCCGCTACGGTTGCCTGATCGCTCACGGGCATCAACCCCGCAAAATCTGCCTCCGGCGCGCCCGCTGCGCGAGATTGCCGGCAACCAGCGATTTCTGACCGGTATGATCTGCGGGATTTCGAGCTATGTCCTTATGACCTTCATGATGACGGGTGCGCCTGTCGCCATGGTTGTCGGCTGCGGTTTTTCAAGCGATCTCGCAACCCTCGGAATTCAGTGGCACGTGCTTGCGATGTTCGCTCCGAGCTTCGTGACAGGCTGGCTGATCAGCCGCTTCGGGGCCGAACGCATCGTCGCCTGCGGCCTCCTCCTGCTGATGGCGTGCGCTGCCGTGGCTCACCTTGGTGTCGCGCTCTGGAACTTCTGGGGTGCACTGACCCTGCTCGGCCTCGGCTGGAATTTCGGCTTCATCGGTTCGACGGCGATTGTCGCGCAGAGTTATCGGCCGCATGAGGCAGACAAGGTCCAGGGCTTTCACGACATTATTCTCTTCTCGGCGGTCGCTGGTTCCTCGTTCGCCTCCGGCAAGGTGCTCTCCGCCTATGGCTGGGACATGCTGAGCGCGGCCGTATGGCCGGTGGCAGGGGTTTGCCTGCTTCTCCTTGTCCCGCTGATGCGCACGCGCAAGCAAGCCATCGCCTGAAGACCCGCTTTCACCAGAGTTTCCCGGCCCGAAAAGGCCCGCATGCGGGCAATTTCAGGGGCTTGACGATCCACATCGGCAACAGCACTCTGGCCGCGCCGCGAAAACGCGTCGCTTGAGGAGGCGGCGCGTGATTCGCGGAGAGAGGGGCCTGCGGCAGGGAGTGAGCCCGCAGGTTGTAACGGAGGAAAGTGCGAAATGACCATATTGTTGGGCGTTATCGCATGCGGGTTGCTTTCGGTGGTCTATGCCATCTGGGCGACGAGATCGGTGCTTGCCGCCGATCAGGGGAATGCCCGCATGCAAGAAATCGCAGGTTTTATCAGAGAGGGGGCGCAGGCCTACCTCACGCGTCAGTATACGACCATCGCCATCGTCGGTGTCGTCGTCTTCATCGCCGCATGGGTTCTGCTTTCAGGTGCGGCCGCCATCGGTTTCCTTATCGGTGCGGTGCTCTCGGGTGCCGCGGGCTTCATCGGCATGCATGTTTCGGTCAGAGCCAATGTCCGTACGGCTCAGGCCGCGTCGGTCAGCCTCGCCTCCGGTCTCGATATCGCTTTCAAATCCGGCGCCATCACCGGCATGCTGGTGGCCGGCCTCGCCCTCCTTGGCGTCTCGGTCTACTACCTTGTACTCACCGCAGGGCTCGGGCATGAGGCGGCCTCGCGCGAGGTGATCGATGCCCTGGTCGCGCTCGGTTTCGGGGCATCGCTGATTTCGATCTTCGCCCGTCTCGGCGGCGGCATCTTCACCAAAGGCGCCGACGTCGGCGGCGACCTCGTCGGCAAGGTCGAAGCCGGCATTCCCGAGGACGATCCGCGCAATCCGGCGACCATCGCCGACAATGTCGGCGACAATGTCGGCGACTGCGCCGGCATGGCAGCCGACCTCTTCGAAACCTATGCGGTCTCCGTCGTGGCGACGATGGTGCTTGCATCTATCTTCTTCGCCGGAGCTCCGTTGCTCGCAACCGTCATGACTTATCCGCTGGCGATCTGCGCGGCCTGCATCATCACCTCGATCATCGGCACCTTCTTCGTCAGGCTCGGCACCAACGGCTCGATCATGGGCGCGCTCTATCGCGGGCTGATCGTCACGGGCGCGCTATCGATCCTTGGTCTTGGCGCGGCGACGTCGCTGACGATCGGGTGGGGATCGATCGGATCGGTCGCCGGAATGGACATCACCGGCTGGAACCTGTTTCTCTGCGGCATCATCGGTCTTATCGTTACCGCGCTGATCGTGGTGATCACCGAATATTATACGGGGACGAACAAGCGGCCGGTGAACTCGATCGCGCAGGCCTCGGTCACCGGGCACGGCACCAACGTGATCCAGGGTCTCGCCGTGTCCCTCGAGTCGACCGCCTTGCCGGCGATCGTCATCGTCGGCGGCATCATCGCGACCTACCAGTTCGCCGGCCTCTTCGGGACCGCCATCGCCGTGACCGCCATGCTCGGCCTTGCCGGCATGATCGTGGCGCTGGACGCCTTCGGACCCGTGACCGACAATGCCGGAGGGATCGCCGAGATGTCGCATCTGCCGCCGGAGGTGCGCAAGTCGACCGACGCATTGGATGCCGTCGGCAACACCACCAAGGCCGTGACGAAGGGCTACGCGATCGGCTCCGCGGGGCTTGGTGCCCTCGTGCTCTTCGCCGCCTATTCCAACGACCTCGCCTATTTCGCAGCCAATGGCGACAAGCATCCCTATTTCCTCGACGTAGGGACGATCTCCTTCGACCTGTCGAATCCCTACGTCGTCGCCGGGCTGATCTTCGGCGGCCTTATTCCCTATCTCTTCGGCGGCATCGCGATGACTGCCGTCGGAAGGGCAGGGGGCTCCGTCGTGGAGGAGGTGCGCCGTCAGTTCAAGGAAAAGCCGGGCATCATGGAAGGCAAGGACCGGCCGGATTACGGGCGGGCCGTCGACATGCTGACGAAGGCGGCGATCCGCGAGATGATCATCCCGTCTCTGCTGCCGGTGCTGGCGCCGGTCGTCGTCTATTTCGGCGTGCTGCTGATCTCCGGCTCCAAGGCCTCGGCTTTCGCGGCGCTCGGTGCCTCGCTCCTCGGCGTTATCGTCAACGGTCTTTTCGTGGCCATCTCGATGACGTCCGGCGGCGGTGCCTGGGACAATGCGAAGAAGAGTTTCGAGGACGGGTTCGTCGATCGCAACGGCATGCGTCACATGAAGGGATCCGACGCGCACAAGGCCTCGGTGACGGGCGACACCGTCGGCGATCCCTACAAGGATACGGCCGGTCCGGCGGTCAACCCCGCGATCAAGATCACCAACATCGTGGCGCTTCTCCTGCTCGCCGTTCTCGCCTGAGGCAGGCTCCTTACACGCAGAAGGCCCGCGGGACAAAGTCTCGCGGGCCTTTTTCCTTGTGCGCCCGGCATGGGCGCATTCCTGCGGGTGGAAGTCCCGCCACGAGCTGGTCATGGCGAGCGAAGCCCCTATGCCGACCGGCTGCGGTTCGGTTACTTGCCGAAGTCCTTGAACAGATTGCGCGCGGCGGCCTGTCCTGCGCCCGGGCCGCTCAGGAGCTGACCGAGGAAGCTCGTTTCCTTGCCGCCGGTCGGCGTCGTGCGCGACAGCATATCGAAGACCTTCCCGTCCTTCATCGTGTAGTGCGCAAGCTGGCTGACGGTGCCTTCCTTGTCGAAATAGACGGCCAGGATCGACTGATCGATGATCTTCGGCTTCATGAAGGCGACCGGCCGCTTGCGGGTCTGGGAGATGTAATAGAACACTTCATTGTCGAATGTCGCGGTCGTCGAAGGCGTACCGAGCGAGAGCAGTACCTGCTCGCGGCTCGATCCGACCGGCACGAGCGCCAGCGTTTCCTGATCGACGACATAGCCCTGATGCAGGACTTCACCCACATTCGCGGACATACAGGCGGAAAGGGCGGTAGTACAAAGGGAAGCCACGAGCACGGCACGGCCCAGTACTTTGAGGTTTGTCGTCAAATACCGCTTCGTCAAGGACTGCTCCCCTGGAGTATCGATTGGCAGATCGGCCATTGCAATTCGTGCCCGCTTCGGTAAACCAGCTTCGGCTATCATGCAACATGGTCATGGGGCGCTTGCCCCTGATTTCGAGAAAGCCAGCCGGCCTCTGTGATGATTTTTGGACTGTTCAAGAAAAAAAGCGGCAATATTGCGATTGTGACACGCCAATATGCGGCGCTGACCGCAGCGGCGCGCCAGCCGTTCCTCTATACCGATCTCGATGTGCCCGACACGGTCATGGGGCGCTTCGAAATGTTGTCGGCGATTCTCATTCTCTATTTCCGCCGCACGCGCACCTCCGCACGAGCGGGCCAGGAGATCGCGCAGGAGATTGTCGACGCGTTCTTCGAGGATGTCGATCATTCCATCCGCGAGCTCGGCGTCGGCGATGTCAGCGTGCCGAAGAAGATGAAGAAACTCGCGGGCATGTTCTATGGCCGTCTCGAATCCTATGCGGCGGCGCTCGAAGGTCGGGACGCCGGCGCCCTGGCGGCCGCGTTGCGGCGCAATTTTCATGCCGGCGTGGAGGACGCGCCGTCCATGAGAGGCCTCGCCTCCTACCTTCTTGCGGTCGAGTCCGTGCTCTCGGATACAGCCGAAGAGGCAGTCGAGACCGGTCAGTTGCGCATCCCCTCGGCCGGAACGTAAGAGCGCCGTGATCGTTCGTCGATTGAAATGGCAGCGCGCCGGCCGCCGCCTTGCCGTGGCGCCGGTGCGAGGAAGGACTTGAACATGAAGCAAGAGAGCAAATCGGCATTCTCCTATCCGGTGAAAGTCGGGCATATATCGGCAAATCCCGTCACCGTGCATCTGTCGGCGAACGAGGCCGAACTGCGCGCACTTGCCAAGCTTTGGCGCGTCGACGGCGTCTCCTCCCTGACTGCGGACCTGCAGATCGCGCGCTGGAAAAAGGACGGCGTGAAGATCAGGGGCGAGGTTCGCGCGCACATCGTACAGACCTGCGTCGTGACGCTGGAGCCGGTCGAGTCGGATATTCGGGAGCCGGTGGAGGCGATCTTCGTTCCGGAGGGGTCGAAGCTCGCCCGACAGGCCGACAGCGATGGCGGCGAGATGATCGTCGACCCGGACGGGCCAGACCTGCCCGATACCTTCACGGGCGATACCATCGATGCCGGCGTCGTCGTCAGCGAGCACGCGGCGCTCGCCATCGATCCCTATCCGCGCAAGCCGGGTGCGGTTTTCGGAGCCCGCATCGAAAGCTCCGCCGAGGAAGACAAACGCCCGAACCCGTTCGCAGTGCTGAAGGACTGGAAAAAGGATTGAAACGGCTGAGGCCCGGCTTACAATTCGGTTGTCACGCAGACGAAAAGCAGTATTTTGGCCCGACTCCAGCCGAAGGGGCCGCTGCGCCGAGACATTGCAAGCCGGCCCAACCAGCAGAAGGAACATGGATCGCGCCGCTTGAATGCTTGGGGCGAGACATGTTGCGCGGCGGGAAAAAAGGATAAGACGCGCGTGGTCAGAATTTCACTGGACGTGATGGGAGGCGACTATGGTCCTGAGGTCGTCATCCCGGGCGCAGCGAGAGCGCTCGAACGCCACCCGGACATAAAGTTCGTTCTCTTTGGCCAGGAAGCGCGATGCACTGAATTGCTCGCGAAGCACCCGAAGCTCAAGGCAAGCAGCACGTTCCACGATTGCGAGATCGCCGTCGGCATGGACGAGAAGCCAAGTCAGGCGCTCCGGCGCGGACGCGGCAAGTCGAGCATGTGGAAGGCGATCGACGCGATCAATGCCGATGAAGCGGATGTGGTCGTATCGGCCGGAAACACCGGCGCCCTGATGGCGATGTCGGTGTTCTGCCTGAGAACGATGCAGGGAATACAGCGTCCGGCGATCGCCGCCATCTGGCCGACGCTGAAGGGCGAAAGCATCGTTCTCGATGTCGGTGCGACTATCGGCGCGGACGCGCAGCAGCTCATGGATTTCGCCCTGATGGGCGGCGCGATGGCTCGCGCCCTCTTCGAGGTCGAGCGGCCTTCCGTAGGCCTTCTGAATGTCGGCGTCGAGGAGATCAAGGGCCAGGAAGAGGTAAAAGAGGCCGGGCGTCTGATCCGTGAGGCGGACATCGAAGGGATAGAATATTACGGTTTCGTCGAAGGGGACGACATCGGCCGCGGCACCGTCGACGTTGTGGTCACTGAGGGTTTTTCCGGTAACATCGCGCTGAAGGCTGCCGAGGGAACGGCGCGTCAGATTGCGGAATATCTTCGCGCCGCGATGTCGCGCACGCTTCTTGCCAGGGTGGGTTATGTCTTCGCCAAGGGGGCCTTCGACCGGCTGCGCGAGAAGATGGATCCGCGCAAGGTCAATGGCGGCGTCTTCCTCGGCCTCAACGGGATTGTTATCAAGAGCCACGGTGGCGCGGACGCCGAGGGCTTCGCCGCGGCCATCGACGTCGGCTACGACATGGTGAAGAACGGCCTCAAGGCCAAGATCGAGGCCGACCTGGCACGCTATCACGGCGCCCAGCCGTCCGAAGCCCTTCCGCGGGCATGAATGATGAGGTTTGAGTAGATGATCCGTTCTGTCGTGCGCGGCTTCGGGGCAGCACTGCCGAAGCGAGTGATGACCAACAAGGAAATGGAATCCAAGGTCGACACGTCCGACGAATGGATCGTACAGCGGACCGGCATCCGCCAGCGCTATATTGCCGGCGAGGGCGAGACGACCGCATCTCTCGGGGAGGCTGCGGCGCGTGCGGCGCTCGAGCGAGCCGGCCTGACACCGGACGACATCGACCTGATCATCGTCGCAACGTCCACTCCGGACAACACCTTTCCGGCAACCGCGGTTAATATCCAGAACCGCCTCGGCATGCGTCACGGTGCGGCATTCGATATGCAGGCGGTCTGCTCCGGCTTCGTCTATGCGGTCGCGACGGCCGACGCCTATATCCGCGGCGGTCTCTCCAGACGCGCACTGGTCATCGGTGCCGAGACGTTCTCGCGCATTCTCGACTGGACGGACCGTACGACCTGCGTGCTCTTCGGCGACGGCGCCGGCGCGATCGTCCTCGAGGCGCAGGAGGGGACCGGAACTAAAACCGATCGGGGTGTCCTGACGGCACAACTGCGCTCCGACGGCGCCCACCGCGACAAGCTCTATGTCGACGGCGGGCCGTCGACGACCGGCACTGTCGGCCACCTCCGGATGGAAGGGCGCGAGGTCTTCAAACACGCGGTCGGCATGATCACCGACGTGATCGAGGCTGCTTTCGAGGCGACCGGGACCACCGCGGACGACATCGACTGGCTGGTTCCGCACCAGGCAAACCGCCGCATTATCGATGGTTCGGCGAAGAAGCTTGGAATCCCTCTCGATAAGGTTGTGGTTACCGTCGATCTGCATGGAAACACCTCCGCCGCGTCGATTCCGCTTGCCCTTGATGCCGCCGCCTCTGACGGACGTATCAAGAAGGGCGACCTCGTAATGCTCGAAGCCATGGGCGGCGGCTTCACCTGGGGCTCCATTCTCCTGCGCTGGTAAGAAAATAATGAATTGCGGCAGGCGCTTGACCGGAAAAGACAAGGGCAATAGTCTTCACTCGCTGATCGGCATGCCAGACATCGGTGGGGGAAGATGAGCGGAAAAACAGTAACGCGGGCAGACTTGGCTGAATCGGTTTTTCGCAAGGTGGGTCTGTCTCGAACGGAGTCCGCCGAACTCGTAGAGACCGTTATCGACGAGATTTGCAACGCAATCGTGCGTGGCGAGAGCGTCAAGCTGTCTTCCTTCGCAACGTTCCAGGTGCGCGACAAGAACGAGCGCATCGGCCGGAACCCGAAAACCGGCGAAGAAGTGCCGATTTCGCCGCGCCGGGTGATGACCTTCAAGGCTTCGAATGTCCTGAAGCAGCGGGTCCTGAAGGCGCATCTGAGCCGCAAATCCAAGCAGAAGCCGGCCAACCCGGCCGGCTGAACTGCCGTCGGCGCCCACAAATGCGGTTGAAAACCCATCCATAAGCCATTGAAATGGGCGTGATTCGTGTAATCATCGCATGACGACGTGCGTCGCCTGCCGATCTCGCGCGGCGAGTACGCACCGACCGGGGCCGCGCAGCGGTTGGGATAGTGAGAAATCCGTCGCAGGGGTCGATCCAGATTCCGACGCGCCTTATGGAGATGGGGACCACATGGAAAAAAGTCCGGATGCTTTCCGCACCATCAGCGAGGTCGCGGACGAGCTCGATCTCCCTCAGCACGTGCTCCGCTTCTGGGAAACGCGGTTCCAGCAGATCAAGCCGATGAAGCGTGGGGGCGGGCGGCGCTATTACCGCCCCGAGGACGTGGACCTGCTCAAGGGCATTCGCCATCTCCTCTACGATCACGGCTATACGATCAAGGGCGTGCAGAAGCTTCTGAAGGCCAACGGCAACAAGTTCGTCGCCGCCATCGCGAGCGGCGATCTTGCGACCGTCGAGGCGCTTGCAGCGTCCAGCAACGAAGAGCCGGTGCCGCCCAAGACGGGCGTGGCGGAAGAAGACCAGATCGTCGGTCGTCCCAAGGCACCGGCTAGCCGCCGCTTCTTCTCCTTCGGCGGCGGCAGCGACGAGGCCGAGATAACGGTCGGCAAAACGTCCGTCGGCAAGGAAGACAGGGCGCTGCTGCAGGAAGCGCTCTACGACCTTCTCGAATGCAAGCGTCTGCTCGATCAGGTTCGGTGATCGGGAGGCACGCGGAAACGGGCCTCGAACGCGCCGCGACGAGACCCGAGCCGGCTACCAAGCTGTTATTCTGCCGCTTCTTGCGTTGATTGCTGTTCTGTCTTCTGCTTCAGAAGGAGATTGTCGGCGGTCGACTGCTCGGCCTTTGCCACGCTCGCCGTCGTGATCTCCTTGTCCACCGTGTCGGCCGATGCCGTTGTCTTGGAATGTCCCAGGCAATCGGCTGAAGCTGCCGTCGCCGATAAGGTGAAGGCGGCTGCAAGTACGAGGATGCTCTTCATCGGGCTTCTCCTGTGGTTTGCAGGGGCAGTCTAGCCAGCGCGGCGCGTCGGTCCAAATCACAAAACTGTTGTCGTGCTGCTTGCCCTGGGGCAGCGGTTCGTTCCAATTCAAGGAACAGGTGACAAACTCCATTTTCCCCTTGCGTCGGGCGTGTGTTCCAACTAATGAGGGCGGGCTTGTAACCAAGCGGGTCGGAGCGTAGCGCAGCCCGGTAGCGCACTTGACTGGGGGTCAAGGGGTCGTGGGTTCGAATCCCGCCGCTCCGACCATTTTCCCCTTTAACTTCAATGCATTGCATTGAGTGCTTTCGTAAGCCATGCCGGTTAAATGGGAACGAAACGCGCTCAGAATCACTGTTCGGGAGCGAATAGTCCCGAAAAAGTCCCGAACGATCCCGGTCATTTGTTCTTCCTTTGTGCCTTTTTCGCACGAGAAAGTGATCCCAAGGCCTCCGCGACCTCCTCATCGAGGACGTGAGCATAGCGCGTCGTCGTCTTGATATCGGCATGGCTCAATGCCTTCTGGACCGTTTTCAGGTTTCCGGTCTTGCGCAGGAGCTTCGTCGCCAGATCATGTCGGAAATCGTGGAAGCGAAAATCCTCGACCTTGGCCTTCGCCCTGATTTTCTTCCACTGCGTTTTGAGGCCGCTATAGGTGATCGGGTACCGATCGCCCTTGTTCCTTCCTTCCCCGTCTCCCTTGTATGACGCTTTCCCTGTCCGGGTCCGCGCCGCCTGGTACGTGAAGACGAATTTCGGGTGATCACCGCGGAGCGGCAGCAGGATATCGCGGACGGTGCTCGTGATCGCCGTCTTGACCAGCCGGCCGCCTTTGCCGGTCTTGGTGATCCACCCCGTCTGCCAGTCGACCTCCGACCAGCGCAGAATGCATTCCTCGAGGCGAAGTCCCGTCGCGCGAACGAAATCGAAGATCGGCAGATAATCGGACCTGGTCGCAAGCTCGATCGCTGCACCCTCGGTCGCCTTCAACTCGCGGACGCGCTCTTTCGGCTGATACGAGGCGCATCGGCTTTTCATCTTTCGTCTACTCACGGCCCCACGCGTGCTGGGCACGTCGCCGCTGGACGAGCTCAAGAAGAGTTGGCAACGCAGCCCTGACAATCAGCCCGGCGGTTTGCTGCCGGGCCTACACTTGCATCGGAGATCGACATGGCTGGATACGGCGATAATGACGGCTTCACGGCGTACGCAACCGAAGCGGGCTATGTCTTTCCCGATGATACAACCGATGCCCAGAAGACCGCCGCACGTAGAGCGTTGGGCACTGGGCATCCTTTGCGCGGAGCGGTCGACCGTGGTACAAACCCGGCGGCGGTATGTGCAGGACATGTGGGATAGGCCTGCAGGGATGATGCCCGGGATGCGGCCCACGCCGATGCTAACCGGAAGCGTGCGCTGGGTTCGAAGCCCACACCGCCACTTCACACCAACCTTTTCGAGATCGACGCTTCAAGGTCGACGTCGCGGGTCTCACCCGGTCGGATGTAGACCGCCCGCCCCTGGGAGCGGACGCCCTGCAGCGCCTTGCTGTTGTTGGTGACCTTCATGACTGATCCTCTGGTTACGGAGCGGTGATTTCGTCGCCTTAGGCAGCGGCACCGGGCAGACGCCATTCGGTACCGCCGGTACGGGCGATGATGCCGGTTTCGAAGCCCATGATGGACTTCTGGCGCGGCTGGAGGACACGGCGCGGCATCGGCAGGTCGAAGCGGAGAACCTCCGAATCCCGGCGATACACGACCATGCGGCCGCCGCCGTCCTGGGAGGCATTCGCGAGCTCGCGCAGCGGCTGGATGTCGAGCTGCTGACCCGTTGCCGCCGTGTAGACGTTGTTGCGGCGGATGTACTCCAGGAGGGTCGGGAGGCCGTCGCCTTCGCCGAGTCGACGAGTGGCGATGAGCCGGAAGGCTTCCGGCGGAAGGCGGAGGGTGTCCACCCATTCGACTTTCGACGTGTTCTCCCGAACACTGGAGATCAGGTCGTTGATGTCGCGGAGGATCTGGTCGTTGGACTTCGCCGACCAGAAGGTCGAAGAGCCCGTGCCATCCGTGGCAACGTCGACACGCGAGACCTGCGGATCGTTGACGAAGCCGGTCCAGTTCTTCTCGGTCGTGCCGACCATGGCAGCCGAGTTGAGCAGGCGCTCGACCTTTTCGGAAGCCGACATGGCCTTGGTGCTGTTCAGATCGATGCCGTAAAGACCAGCCTGATTGACCTCCTCGAGGTTCCACTCCCAGCCGGAGCTGATCATCGCGAAGTCATATCTCATGACCGGCATAGAGCTGGATGCCGGTGCGAGCGGTGCGAACGTCCGCAACAAGGTAGCCGTCGGCGGTCCGTCGCGTGCCCGCGATCGGTGCAAGGTCTGTGAATTTCATTGTGGTCAATCCTTGCTGCGTGCTACCCGCGATGCGTGCAGGAGATGAAATCAATGGAAAAGCTCGTGGACCTTGAGGCGCCGCAGATCTGGCGCGGCGCTATCTTCCGCGTGAAAGGCTCTCATCCCTACGAAGAGCTGATAGACTTCATGTTAGTGGAAACTACCGAGGCAGCACGCCCTCTTGGGATTATGGTGGCCACGGGTCACAGCGCGGGACACACGTTCCTTCATCTGCCGCCGGAGGCACTCGCCTCAAGAGACAAGGCCATTTCTACCGCCTGGCTGAAGGCAAACTGGATGCAGTGGGTCTACCCCGAGTGCCCGGTCGAGGAAGTGCTCTTTATCGAGCGTTACGTGATTCAACAGTAGGCGACCGATGGATTTCGAGACGTTGGAGTATCAGGAAATCGCCGCCAAGTTGAAGCGCGACGGATGGGCAATCAAATACATCTGGTCGGGCGAGCGCGATGCCTTCAAAAATTGGCTCTCCGAGAGCCACGGGATTAAGGCAACCGACGTCGACGGCGGCTACTCGTTCTGGATTGTTGATCACTACTGGGAGGCTCCGCCTACCGCGAAGAACAGCTATGAAGCCTGGTATAACTTTGGCTTTGAGCTAGAACTCGACCCAGATTTAACGCCCGATCGCGTCGGGTTTAGGCTTGGCCGGTCTAGAAGACGCTGACGACGGCGATATGGCGGCGGCAGTCAGTTCGCGCCCCATAGGCGCGCCTTGATGCGGGTCTCCAGCAGCTTGCCCATGAGGTTCAGCCGCTTTTCTTCCGCTTCGATCGCCTCGATCTGCGGCTTCTTCGCCTGCCAGTCGCGGATGCTGTCGAATGCCGGGATGTCGACGATCTTCTTGGGGAGCCAAGCGCCCCGATAGGCGTTGAGCAGCTCCTTCTGGTGAGCATCGGCATCGAGCAGAACGTCGAGGCCGCCCTTGTCCCTGCTGGTGCCGATGTTGGCTACCATGTTCGTCAGGCTGTCGCGGACGAATGCAATTATGTTACCCATACCCGTTCTAGTTGATTCACTATTCCGCCGGCTTAACAGCCCAGCAGAGGGTACGAATTTGAAATCGGTGGTCATCGCCAGTTTGAACGCCAAACTCCAACCGATTCACCGCGGTGAGTTGGAAGACGCATTCGACGATCTCATGCGAAGGAAGGGCTTTGGCATGCGTGTGGTCGGCGGAGGAACGTTGCAGGAGGAGAGCGGAGAGATTGCTCATTGTGATATCGAGATCGAAATCGACGAACTCAACGATGAAAACGTCCAGCTTGTAGTTCGTGCCTTGGAGTCAATGCTCGCTCCCAAAGGCTCCCGCTTGCATATCCCCGCTCAGGACCGTGTTCTCGATTTTGGCAGGCACGAAGGGTTGGCGCTCTACATCAATGGCACCGACCTGCCGCCTGAGGTTTATGCCAACAGTGACGTCAACTTCGTCTTTCAGGAATGTGACCGCCTCTTGGAAGGCGCGGCCTTTGTAAACAGCCACTGGGAAGGCCCTTTGGAAACCGCGCTATACATGTATGGAAAGAATTTCCAAGACATGTACCAACGGCTGCTGCCTCTTCTGGAAAACTACCCGCTGTGCCAGAAGAGCCGTATCGTCCAGATCGCGTAAGTTACATCGTCATTTCAGACATTCGCCAAGGTGAACGTGCTGGCGCTCAACAGTGCATTGAACTGGCGCGTGATCGTCTCCCCGAATTCCTTCCTGACTGCCTCAACGACGATCGAAGGTGCGTCGAAGCAGGCGAGGCTTTGTACGATTAAGGTTTTCACCTCCTCGCTGAGTTTTCCTTTTGCCATGTCTGTGTCAGGCTCCGGTCAGGTCGACTTATCACCCGAAGGCGAACATCAGTGGATCCGCTGCACCCTGTCATGAACAACACGAAGTGGGACGAGCTGCGCTTGGCGATGCACGCGCTTGATCCGCGGCCGCTCTGGCGTTGCAAGGACGTCAACGGCCACTATTCCGATGATGACCGCGAGTGGTTCTATCATTTTCGGTCAGGCGGATATGCGAGCATTCTCTACGCAGACATCACGGCTGATGATCCCTCTCATCGAGAGGCGATCAGAGCTGCCCTGCAGGCGATCCACCTACCTGGGGAAGAGACGGAGGCTGGGTTCCGGGTCTTCGGCTACGGCGCGAAAGGCCAGACGTTAGACTACCTCTGACCTCAAGCCACCTTGAGCTGGCAGGTGCCGCAAGTGTGGGCGATATGTGCCCGGGCGATCTCCGGCGGCCGGTTGGCTGCATCTACGATAGCGCGGATACCGGCTGCATCTGCCCCATAGCGGCGGACGACGCCAACGAACTCTTCCACGACATGGCCACGGATGGTGAAGACCGGCCGTCCGGTTGATCGGCTGAATTTCGGAGCGCCGAATGCATCGGTCTCCTGCGCTGCGTGGTAGAGCTCGTGCTCGACCAGCGCCATGAACTCGGCGTCACCACATGCCCGGCAATATTCGGCGTCAAGCGTGATGATGAAATCCGGGACGAAGCCGAACCACTGCTTGATCTGCATCTCGGCACGGGCGCGGGCCCACTTGCCCATAGCGCCCTGAGGCTTTCCCTCTTTGCACTGGCCGATGATGCGGCGGCCCTTGCAGCTGTTCTCAACGACGGTCCAGAGGAAGCCGATCTCGGCATGCGTTTAGGTGCGCGTGCTCCTCGTTGTGGAGCGGAGAAGCCGGGTCCAGGAAAGTTGCCTCTACCCGTTCCGGCAAGTCGTCGGGTGGGGACGAAGCGTGGAGAGTTGATGTCCTCGAAGATTGAGGATGGCGGCTGAGGCCTCACAGGCCGATGTCCCGGAGCTCGAAGACCAGTACCCACCGGTAGGTCGTCTTGTAAACGGCCTGAAAAAGCTCGTAGCCTTTGGCGCGCCACTCGTTGGCGACACGATCGAGTCATCCTCTCCACCTTCCACTTCCACAAAGCGGTAGTGCATGGGCGTTCTCCTCTAAGCGAAAGCCCCGCTACCTGTACTGCGGCGGGGCGAAATTCAGTGCCAGGATCAATTTTGACGATTATTATTTATTCCTAATTAACTGATCCTATTAGCCATTCTCTAAACGGTCCCGGCGTATAACCACTGACATCTGAGGGGAAAACTCGGACAAGCCATTTTAACGCCGGAGAAAACTACATGAAGAAGCTTTTTTCGAAGTTGGCCCGCGATGAATCGGGTGCAACCGCTATTGAGTACGGTCTCATCGCTGCTCTCATCTCTGTTGCGCTCATCGGTGGCGCCGGTCTGCTTGGTGAATCGCTCGATACCACGTTCACCAATCTCTCGACCACGTTGGACAATAACCAGCCTGGTGGTGGCGGCGGTGGTGGTGGCGGACAACAATAACCGCTTCTTAACTCGAAGGTTATAGTCCTTCAGACGAACTTGCTCCTCACGAGCTTGTTCAGCACCAACTAGAAACCGGTCACTGCAAACGCGGCGACCGGTCTTTTCTTTTCTGAGGTCTGCTCGGGAAGCACGCCGTAACGCAAGCCACGCGGCTTAGCAGTTGCCCTGCCTGCGCTCTCAACCGGCTGTTGAAAAAGATGTTCACGCGCTGACGCTGGATCTTCGCAAACCAGCCCCTCGCGGATAAGCTCCGAGCATGAAGTTCAGAGAGTTGACATCTGTCGGCCACAACATCGCCGATTCTTTCGCGAGCGGGATGGGATTCTTGATCGGCGTCTACGAAATGGACGTATTTCGAGAGGCTGCGGCCAGCCCCGAGGGTTACATTCTTGTCGATTTCATCGCAGGCACATCCTCGGGCGCTCAGCCTTCGGCGTCATTGGCGAAAGCAATCTCTCATTACGCACGAGCCTTGGATGGGCTCTGCCAGCGACATGGAAATAGAGCTGAAGCTTTCCGCGAGCTAAAAGCCCGCTACTCGCTGGATTCGCGAGGGCCCCGTTTCGTGGTCACGGTCGAAGACCAAAGTGGCCGTCGCTCGGTGGATGAATATCTCGGGCTGCCGGGCAGACGCGTAATGGAACTGGACGACCTAGGTCGAGTTCGCCCCAAGCGGCGGTATACCTAGAAGACAGCTGGATGAGTCTGGACCTTGTAGCAGACGGTGCGGAAGCGGTTCCTTCTTCGTCTAGACCTCTCTCCTGGGGGTCAAGGGGTCGTGGGTTCGAATCCCGCCGCTCCGACCATTAAATCAATCACTTAGCCCCCATGGAGTGATTGAGCGATCTTCAGCATTTCGACGTTTAGAGTTTTTGATTCGATCTTGTCGGCTGCTGCCGGTGCCGTCGCGCGGCCATTCGCCGGTAAATTTCTTCCGTTCCATCGAGCATCCGTTCCAGCGTGAAGCGGTCCTTTCGCGCCGCGGCCGCGCCGGCAAGACGCGGAAACATATCCGGATCGGCTGCCGCGATCATCGCTCGCGCAAGCGGCGAAACGTCCTCGCTGTTTGGAACGATGTAGCCGTTTTCTCCATCGTCGACGGCCGTTCTGGCGCCGCCGACATCGGAGATGATGATCGGCCGGCCGGCGGCGGCTGCTTCGAGCATGACATAGGACATAGCCTCGTAGCGGCTCGGCATCACAAGAAGATCGAATGCGTGCACCGCCTGAGGTCCCGTGAAGGCCGAGCTCAGATGGATGCGGCTCCGCAGACCGCTTGCGGCGATTCCGGCGCGTACCTCTTCCTCCAATTCGCCCGAGCCGACCATCACCAGGTGGCTGTCCCGGACGGACGATGCGACCATGCCGAAGGCATTGAGGAGGCGCTCGGGCGCTTTTTGCGCCGAGAGCCGGCCGATGAAGCCGAAGACGAAGGCGTCGGCCGGAATGCCGAAACTGGCGCGCACCGTCTGCGCCATGTCGGGCGAGGGCGTCTCGACGCCGTTGACGACGACCGACATGCCTCGGTCCGAAATGCCGAGAGATAGCGCATGCGCAAATTCGTCACCGGAGACGGTGACGAGATGATCGGTGAAGAAGCGGGCGAGAAGTGTTTCGATCCCACCGTAGATCATCCGGCCGCCGCGCCCGAGCGTCGGGTCCATCGTCCTGAAGGCATGCGGCGTGTAGACGCGCGGCACGTGTCTTCCCGGCAGGCGAAGGCGCGTCAGGGCTCCCGCCTTGGAACTGTGGCCGTGAATGACGTCGAACGGACCGGCAGTGCGGATGATGCGATTTATGGCGCGAAAGCAGGCCCAGTCGGAGGGACCGGGCGCCCGGTGCATGTCGACGGCATGGATGGCGGGAAGCCCGAGCGCCTTGAGCTCGCGCACGAAGCCGTCTTCGGCCCGAACCGGAGAATAGATCGCCTCGACATGATGGCCGCGCGCGAGCATGCCGCGGCACAGATCAAGAAAGTGGCGCCCGGACCCGCCGCCGCTCGGCTCCAAAACTTCGAGCAGGCGCAAAGGGGTAACGAGCGGCTCGAGCGCCGCGGCATTGCCCGTGGTCATGCGGACGTTCCGGAGCGGGGCTGCCTTCGATGGCGATGTTCCAGCGCGGCGCATCCCCAGACGATGCCGAGAAGCAGATAGAAATGGCGCCAGTGATCCGTGTCGATTACGTTGCCGATGCCGACATGGCCGATCAGCGTGATCCAGGCGACCATCAGATAAGGTTGCCATGGCCGCTCGAGGAGCAGGAACCGGAAACCGAGCGACAGCGTCCAAAGGATGAGCGTGACATAGGCGACGAAGCCGAGCCAACCATAGGATGTCAGGCTCTTCAGGAGGACATTGTGCTCGTCCTCCGGAAACATGGTGCTGAACACCATCGGGCCGATGCCGAACGGCTTTTCCATTGCCATCACAAAGCCGAGCCGGTGGCGGTCGAAGCGCCCGAGATGGCCCCCGTCATAATCCTGCACGAGCTGGGTGCGGCTCGAAAAGAGAGACGCGACCTGGTCCGACTGCAGGGCAACCGCGAGCGCAGCAACGACGAACAGGGCGCCGGAGAGCGTCATCACGAGAATTCGGAGGCGGAAGAGACCGCTGCGCTGCTTGAGCAACATGACGAATACGAGAGCGACGGCGCAGAAGAGGTCGAGAGCCCAGGCCGCGCGCGAGAAGGAGAGGAAAACGCCGAGCGTGAGCACGAGCAGGCCGGCGACCTTCAGGGGTGCCCGGCTGAGCGGCTGCGTCAGAAGCCCGTGAAGGAGGTAAAGGGAGGGGCCCACGAGGAACGGTCCGAAAACATTCGGGTCCTGAAACGCTCCTTTTGCGCGATCGTAGAGCGTGAAGTTCGCCGCACCCGGTATCGCGCCGAAATAGCCGAGAATGCCGAGGAGGGCGGTCATGATTGCGGCCGCCACCCAGGCGTTGAGGATGAGTGGCAGACGCTGATGACGGTCTTCTATAATGGCCGCAAAAAAGACCGCCGTCAGACAGAGGAAGCCGGTCACGGCCATATACATGGGCCCGGTTCCAAGATCGGCCATTACCGTCAGCGACAGGATGCCGCCGATCATGAACAGGACGAGAAGGACCGTGAGCGGAGCGGTGGCACGGGAGATCCTCAGGCCGAAAAGCGCCCAGAGGCCGACGAGCCCCGCCATGAAGATCTCGTAGGGCGCGGGTTCGGCGATGACGAAGCCGGACAGGAATACGCCAAGCGTTACGAGGCACGAGCCCACGAGCGAAATCGCGGCAAGCTGCGGGCGTAGGATAACCGGCCGCGATGCGGTAACGGCGTTCAATAGGCGTTTTCCGTATTGAGCAGCCGGAACGGCGTCATGATGAGAATCTTCAGGTCGAGGAGCAGCGACCAGTTCTCGATGTAGTAGAGGTCGAATGCCGTCCGGAACCGAATCTTTTCGTCATTGTCGATCTCGCCGCGCCAGCCGTTGATCTGTGCCCAGCCGGTCACTCCCGGCTTGACGCGATGCCGGGCAAAATAGCCTTCGACGACATCGGAATAGGTTCGATCCTTCGTCTGCGCGAGCACGGCGTGGGGGCGCGGCCCCACGAGCGAGAGCTCGCCTTTCAGCACATTGAAGAACTGGGGTAACTCGTCGATCGAGGATTTGCGCAGGAATCGGCCGACCGGCGTCACGCGCGGGTCGTTCTTGGTCACGGCGTTACGCGCGCTCGGGTCGCTCAAATGCGTGTACATCGAACGGAACTTGTAGACCTCTATGGTCTCGTTGTTGAAGCCGTGGCGGTGCTGCTTGAAAATGATCGGACCGGGCGAGGTGACTTTCACGGCAATCGCGGCAGCAACCATGACGGGCCAGAGCAGGGCGAGCGCCACGAGACTGAAAAAAATGTCGAAGCATCGCTTGGCCACGGAATCCCAATCGGCAATCGGCTTGTCGAAGAGGTCGAGCATCGGGACCTGCCCGACATGCGAGTAGCTGCGCGGGCGGAAACGGAGATTGTTGGCGTGCGCCGCAAGCCGAATGTCGAGCGGAAGAACCCACAGCTTGCGGAGAAGCTCGAGGATACGCTTTTCGGCAGTCAGCGGTAGCGAGATGATCAACATGTCGATGCGGGCGAGGCGGGCGAATTCGACCAGCTCGTCGACCGTCCCCAGCTTCGGATAGCCGGCAATCACATTCGGGGACCGGCGCTCGTCGCGATCGTCGAAAATGCCGCAAATGCGGATGTCGTTGTCCGGCTGATGCTCGACCTCCCGGATGAGATCCTTCGCGGGCTGGCCGCCGCCGACGATGACGGCCCGCCGTTCCATGGTGCCGTTTCTCGCCCAGTGGCGGATCGAATAGGCGATGAATGCGCGCTCTGCGACGAGGAAAAGCGCGCCGAAGAGGAACCAGGCACCGATCCAGAACCGCGAGTAGAGATGTCCCGATTTGAGAAAGAAGAGACTAAGCGCAATCACGCCGAAGGCAGCCGTCCAGGCGCCGATGATTCGCGGCGTCATCCTGAGCCAGGCGCGAAGAGCCGGCACCTGATAGGCATCGGCGAGCTGCATGACGGCGACGGCGAGGGCGGGGCCACCGGCAAGGATAAGGAGATAGACCGGCAGTTGGTCGAGCGTCGGTGCGACATACTGGGCATTGATGCCGTAGCCGATCGCAAAAAGCGCGCAGAAGTCCAGAAGCCGGATAAGACCGGTGATCATCGCCGGGGTATAGGTGTCCGCACGGAATTGAAGGGCGATTTGTCGCGCCAGTGGGTTGAGACCCGCTTTGCTTCTTCCCTCGTTCTTTTGCTCGGTGGTGCTCTTGCCGATCTCCGACACCTTCTTGCGAAGTGCTTCGGGGTCGAAGGTCTCTGGCCTGTCAAACTGGTTCATGTTCGCTTTCCGGCGCTGAAGTCCTTAGCCCGGATAGCAGAAAGCCACTAAGAAACGCTTACGTTGTAAGCAGCCGCCCCCTGCGGCGCGAGCGATGCCTCCGTGAGGTCTTGATAAAGCTGCATGACGTGTCTGGTCATGACGGAAGCGGCGAAGCGGGATTTGAAGCGCACCGCGTCGGGCATCGTCCGGTCAGCCCAGCCCTCGTCCAGGATGGCGTCGGCCATGAGCCGGGCGAGCGCCGCCGCGTCGGCGGGTTCCACGAGCGCCTCGCTATCGCTCCCGAGAACTTCCGGTATGCCGCCTACACGGGCCGCAATGACGGGCTTGCCGGCGGCGAGCGCTTCCAGAAGAATATAGGGCATGGATTCCGCGCGGGAGGGAATGACGACCTTGCGGGCGAGCGCGAATGCGTTACGCGCCCTCATTGCCGGCAGCAGCCGGATGCGGTCTGCGAGACCCATGCGCAACGTCATCTCTTCGTATTGCCGCTGCTGCGGGCCATCTCCGACCATGAGGGCGGAAAGCCTGCGGCCGGCGATCTCTTCGGCAGCGGCAAATCCCTTGATAAAAAGATCGGGACCCTTCAGGTCCCGCATCATGCCGATATAGAGGAAATCGACAGCGCCCGGCCCCGTTTCGACCGGTTCGAATTCAGCGTCGTCGATGCCGTTATAGATCAGCTCGGTGCGCGCCAGTGGAGGGCCGACTTTGTCGCCGTAGGTGCGGCGTTCGTATTCGCAGACGAAGACGAGGGCGTCGGTAAGTCGCTCCTGCAGCCGCTCGATGCGGAGAATGAACGAACCCGCCAGGGATCGGCGTTCGTAGTGAAGGCTGCCCCCATGGGGTGAATAGAGGCGGGCTACGCGATACTTGTTGACCCGCAGGGCTGAACCGGCGATGCGTGCCAGCACGCCGCCCTTGGCGCCGTGCCCGTGCAATACATCCGGTCGCAAACTTCTGATTTCCTTGTAGCTGCGCCAGAGCGCCGCGACGTCCGATGCTCCGATCGAGCGATGGATCGGCACACGGATGATGCCGAGTGCGAGATGGGGCCGAACCTCTTCGAACAGCGCGTCCTCATGGGCACCGCCGGTGGTGCTGTCACAAAGGATTCCAACCTGATGCCCCGCATTCGCATGCGCTTCGGCAAGGTCGCGCACGTGCCGGAATATGCCGCCCACCGGGGATCTGAAGCAATGAAGAATGCGCAAGGGGCGTTCGCTCATGGCGATCAGAACAGCCGTTCGCGTACATAAACGGTGTCGCCGGCGAGAACCGGGTCGGTTATCGGAACGCGTCCGGTGATGACGCGGCCGTTGATCTTGCGGGTGATGTCGGCGGTCGCCTGGTTTGCGCGTGGCGTGAAGCCGCCGGCGACGGCGATCGCATTCTGTACCGTCATCCCCGGAACGTAGGCGTATTGGCCGGCCTGTCCCACTTCGCCCATGATGAAGACGGAGCGGTAACGGTCCACCTCGATCGTGACGTCCGGATCCTTGAGGAAGCCCTGGCGCAGCTTCGCGGCGATCATCCCTTCCAGTTCCGGAAGCGTGTGGCCGCGCGACGGCACGGCCCCAATCAGCGGGAAGGCGACATAGCCGGCCTGATCGACGGTATAGCTACCGCTGAGGCTCGCCTGTTCGAAGACGTTTATGCGCAGCCGGTCGCCGCTGTCCAGCCGATAGGGTTGAACCGTCGCTTCGCTGAATCCTTTGGGGGCGGGCTGGGAATGCGTGCAACCGCCGATGAGCGCCGACAAAATCGCCACGGCGAAGGCGTTTGTTCTTTTGTGGGCTGCGGTCGACATGCGGCAAGGGGCTCCAGAGACGATCACCGTTCGCCGATGTTATCGATCCGTTAGGGTTAATAGCCGGTAAATCAGCCGCGCGAATTTCCGGCATCGGGTGACGTCCTGCTCGTAGGGAATGCCTCCGATGGTTGCGGCGGCAATTAACGGTTGGGTTACCATGTTCCTTTACCTTTCCGCCAAACAGGAAAGCTTTGGAGTGCAGGCATGTCGGGTATCGGCGGGCAGCAGGATGTGGATATCGATCTCGGCGGACTTTTTCGGGCCATCTGGCAACGCCGCGTCCGGGTAATGCTCGCAACGGTTGGGGCCGCTGTCGTCGCTTTCGCGGCCGCCAAGATGATCGCTCCCGATTATCAGGGCGAGACGCGCGTTCTCATCGAATCGCGCGAGCCCGAGTTCAGTGGCTCAAATCAGGTAACGCAGAGCGGCTCCGACCGAATATTCGATGAGTCGGGCATCCTCAGCCAGGTGCAGGTCCTGCGTTCGGCGGACCTGATCAAGCAGGTCGCGCGCAACATGAAGCTTCACGAACTCGACGAGTTCGATCCTTCCGCTCGGCCTTCCGCCGCCTCCGATCTGCTGGTGATGCTGGGTCTGAAGAAGAATCCGCTCGAGTTGCCGCCGGAAGAAAGGGTCTTGAAGGAGTTCAACGAAAAGCTGCAGGTCTACCAGGTCGAGAAATCGCGTGTGATTGGCATCGCCTTCACCTCGAAGGATCCGAAGCTTGCAGCCGCCATTCCGAACGAAATGGCCAATGTCTATCTGTCGCTGCAGAGCGGCGCCAAGCTCGACTCCAACACCGAGGCAAGCCGCTGGCTGGAGCCGGAGATCGCCAATCTGCGCGAGAAGGTGCGCGAGGCGGAGGCGAGGGTCGCGGTTTACCGCGCCGAGTCGGGGCTGCTTCCGGCCGGAGAGACGCAGAATTTCGCCGCGCGCCAGCTTACCGACATTTCGACGGAGCTAGCGCGGGTGCGGGCGGAGCGGGCGAACACCGCTGCGCGCGCCGAGGGTATGCGGACGGCGCTTGCCGACGGCCGCCCGGCCGACACGCTTGCCGACATTGTCGGTTCGCCGATGATCCAGCGCCTCAAGGAGAACCATGCCAATGTTCAGGCGCAGATCGCCGATCTGTCGACGGCGCTGCTCGATGGTCATCCGCGGTTGAAGGGGCTCAAGTCCCAACTCGAAGGGATCGAAGGGCAGATCCGGTCGGAGACGCGGAAGATTCTCGCGAGCCTCGAAAATGAGGCAAAGGTCGGGCAGTTGCGCGAGCAGCAGCTCGTTCAGCAATTGAACACGCTCAAGGCGCAGTCGGCGCAGGCGGGCGAGGAAGAAGTCGGACTGCGCGCGCTCGAGCGCGAGGCGGCGGCACAGCGCCAGCTGCTCGAGACCTATCTCGCCCGTTATCGCGAGGCGACTTCGCGTACCGTTGCGAACGCTACTCCGGCCGATGCGCGCGTGATTTCGCGCGCCGTGGTCCCGACCAGCCAAAGCTTCCCGAAGGTACTGCCGATAACGGTCGTCGCTGCCTTTGCGAGTCTCCTGGTCAGCTGCGTCGTCATCATGCTGGGCGAACTCTTCAGCGGCCGGGCGCTAAGGCCGGTCGCGGTGCCGGATGCGTTGGCCGCAACGCAGCCGGTTGCAGTGCCTTCAGTCCCGGATGTCGTCGAGGAAGTTTCGATACCTGTCCTCGCTGCGGAAGAGGGAAGCGGTGAAAACGCGGCATCGAAGCACGACTTTTCGATCGAGTCGGTTGCCGATCATCTTCGCACCAATGGCGTGCGGATCGCGGTCGCGGTATCACCGGGCGGCGACGAAGGGTCGACGGCGACCGTGATGCTGGTGCGCCTTCTGGCCGAGGATGACCAGAAAGTCGTGCTGATCGACCTTTCCGGTTCGGCCTGTCCGACGCGGCTCATGGCACAATCGCAGAACCTTGCCGGGGTCACGAATTTGCTCGTGGGCGAAGTCGCCTTTTCCGAGTCGATACATTCCGACAGATTGTCTGAAGCGCATATCATACCCCATGGCGATGCCGATCCTCATGCGGCGATGCGCGGCATCGACCGGCTGCAGATCATCATCGATGCGCTCGCCGACGCCTACGACCTGGTCCTGATCGAATGCGGTGCGGCCGACGCGGACGCCGTCGCCAAGGTGGCGCGGCAGCAGGGAACCGAGATCATCCTGTCGGCAATGTCTACCAGCGAAGATCAGATCGTCGAGATGCTGACGAGTTTCGGGGAGGCCGGATATCGCGACGTCGTGCTGATGACCGGGCAGGGGCAGTACGGCCCTGATTTTCCCGACCGCCGCGCTGCCTGAAGTCACGGTTCGTCCGCGCCAGCAGAAGATGTCTGCCGTCGCTGCCGCTGCCGTTGAACGAAGGCGTAAAGGGTTTCGTTGGCTTTGACCCACCGCTTCGCCCGGGCAATTATCCGGAAACCGCCGGCAGCCACCTGGCCGCGGAAGGTCAGGGGCAGAACGATATCCCGCAGCGGCGTCTCGATCGTGCACCACGACCGCTTGTAAGGCTGATCGCCGATGCCGAAATCGAAGAGGGCGACCCCTTCGGCGCAAAGCCGATCGATCATTCTGTAGAACAGCAGCTCGCCCGGACTGGCGTCGGCGGCGATCTCCTCGTCTATCGAACCGAATTGGCAGATGACGTGGTCGCCCTTGCGCGAGAGGCCCGCGACCGCGACAATCCGGCCTGCGTGGTCGCCCCTCAGCCTTATGGCGTTGAGCTCCAGGGGCTTGTCCGGTTCAGGCGCCGCGGCATCGATCAGCGCATGGAAAAAGGCGCGTGTCTCGGCACCGCGGAATGCATCCGGCAGGCCGAGGGTCTCGAAGCGGGCCGCCTTCTGCCGGAAGAATGTCTCAAGCAGGGCGTGAGCCTGCGGCCCCGCGCGGGCGATCACATAATCATAGCCGCCGATGTCGGCGAGACGCCTTTCGGATATGCGCATCTTCTTGCGCCGCCGCTTGGCATTGATCTGGGCGAGCGTGCGCTCCATGGTGCCGAGAAGCGGCAATTGGAATGAGGCGTTCGGATTCTCCACACCGGCCAGGGCGGCGAGAGGATGTGAGGCGCCGCGCCAGATCTGCGGCGTCCGCTCGAACACGATCACGTCCGCGAATTGCCGGAGCGGGCGCCGGACGCCGAGATCGAGCGCGGCGGTGAGCTCCGCGCGGGGTGAGTCACAGGCACTGCTGTCAAACAGACCGGTGTTGAGATTGCTGTGCCGGGATCCAATCAGGCGGGCAGTCCGGAAAAGCCGGCCGCCGCCGATCTCGAACGGGAGCAGGAAAAGCGTCTGCTTGCCAGCCGTGCCGCGAACGATCAGCAGATCGCTGTCATGCGTCTTTCTCCACGCCGTGCACCAGTCGAAGCTCTGGTGCAACGAATTGCCGCTGTTTGCGTCGAATGCACGCCATTCCGCTTCGAGTTCGGCCATATCGGTGTGGACCGAGATCGAGATCGGGAACCGGTCGGCGCTGCCCGCATGAGCGGCGCGCCCGGCCGAATGGTGCCGCCCGGCAGCTTCCGGCGAAAGGGTGAAATCGGAACTTGCCATTATTGTGAATCCGCATGCGTGATGCCGCCATTCAACGGCAAATGTCGGTAGATCTGATTAATCAGGCGGCCGCTCGCATGTCCGGCAGACGAAACGGTTAGTGAAATATGAAGCCGGAACGGGCGGCGACTGGAAAAATCGGCGAAGGCGCGTTAAATGCTCTGCCGTTCGACGGAGGGGCAGATGCGCTGCTGAGATAGGTTCGGATCCAGACGGGTTTCCTGCGGCCGGATCGCCGAAACAACCTGTACGCCTGCTGCATGTATTCTTAAGTCCCGGCCGATCCGGGAATAAGACGCGGCGCTGTAGACGACCATTCCCTGGAGCGAACGATGCCAGTTACCCATTCCGCGCCTGACCCCGGCGCTGCGTTTCCCGTTGCCGATTTCCCGCGCATCGGATTTCTCAGGAACATCGTGCGCTCGCCGCTGATCGAGGCCGGCGAGTTCAGCTATTACGATGATCCGGACGGTCCCGAGCGCTTTGAGGAGAAGTGCGTTCTCTATCATTATGAGTTCGTGGGCGATCGGCTGGTGATCGGCCGCTTCTGTGCGCTGGCGACCGGCGTACAATTCATCATGAACGGAGCCAACCACGCGACCGGCGGCTTCTCGACCTTCCCGTTCGGCATCTTCCCCGGCGCCTGGCGCGACGGCTTTGATCCTGCCGCCTATCGGACCGGATATCGCGGCGACACCATCGTCGGAAACGATGTCTGGATCGGCATGGAGGCGACCATTTTGCCGGGCGTTACGATCGGCGATGGCGCGATCGTGGCGGCAAGAGCGGTCGTGCCGAAGGATGTGCCCCCCTACGCCGTCGTCGCGGGAAATCCGGCACGGGTAGTGAGAATGCGCTTCCCCGATGCGGCGATCGCGCGACTGCAGGCGGTTGCGTGGTGGCATTGGCCGATCGACAAGGTGACGCGCAACATTGCGGCGATCACCGGCGCCGATCTCGATGCGCTGGAAGGCGCCCAGTAGAAGTCAATCGAGGAACCCGGTCGCGAGCGCCCTTGCCCAATCGGGCCGGCTGCGTTCGGCCGCGCTGCGCGATGCCGCCATGTGATCGTAGCCGACACAGCGGAAGGTGACATTCCAGTCGCCGGACGCCCGCTCGACAATGGCGTAGCGGGCGTCCGGCGAACCGGTCTCGACCTTGTGCGCGACCGGACGGTCGTCGTCATATGCGGGACAGCCGACACTGCCCGGATTGATCAGGAGCCGCCCGCCCGAAAGCCGCAACGCCCGTTGGACATGCGTGTGGCCGCAGAGGATCACCGGGTGCTCGACACCTTCGGCAAAGCGCTCAATCTCCGCCCGTTGCGCCATGTGAACGACACCATCGCCCGTCAGCGCCTCCATCCAGTAGGACTCGTCGCTTGTCGGCGTGCCGTGGCAGAGAAAGAGCGCCTCCCGGTAGACAAGGGTCGCCGGCAAAGCGGCCAGCCACTCCATGTGGCGCTCGTCGAGTTCCTCATAGGCGGCGCGGTCGGATAATCCCATCCGGGCGGGGTCGAGCATGACAAGATAACGGTCGTGGTTGCCCTGTATCGCCGCGGTGCCGCGGTCGATCAGGATCTCCGCCGTCCGGGCGGCATTCAGCGGACCGCTCAGGTGATCGCCGAGATTGACGATCTCGTCGATTCCTTGCGCGTCGATGTCGGCAAGAACGGCCTCGAGCGCGAGATCGTTGCCGTGAATATCCGAAATGACCGCAATTCTCATTCCTCGAACCTCAATGATCGGCGGTCGGTTTTTCCATCCACTTGATGATCAGCATCGCGGGAAGGATCCACAGCAGGCCGGTGAAGAAGAAATAAAGAAGATGCACCCACCAGGGAGATGCGCCGAGCAGCAGGGAAGCGAAGGTAACGGCCGCAAGTGCATAGACGACGACAAGGATGACGAGCAGGACGGTGCCGATCAGTTTTCTGAGACGTACGGGCATTTTCGTTCTTTCGGATGGCGGCAGCTTTGGCACTCGGGCGACCCGCGACGGCATGCCGCAAAGGGTCCGGCCTTGTTTTGCACGGCACTCTGGTGCAAATCAACGGCTTTCAGACCGTCTTGGCGGGCAATGCCGGCTTGGCGGTACCCGTTTCCGGCGACAGATGAGGAAGTGCCATGGCCCACGCCGAATCGGCAACAGAACAGACCCTGGTCAGGGAGATCGGCAGGACCGAGCGCAACCGCCGGCAGATCCGGGGCTGGCTTGCCGCCGTTCTTTTCGCTCTGTTTGCGCTGGTGCTCGTCGGCGGGGCAACGCGACTGACCGAATCCGGCTTGTCGATCACCGAGTGGAAACCCGTGCACGGGGTCATACCGCCACTCTCCGCGGAGGAGTGGGAGGAGGAGTTCCGTCTTTACCAGCGCATTCCGCAATATGAGCAGATCAACAAGGGCATGACGGTCGACGAGTTCAAGACCATCTTCTGGTGGGAATGGGCGCACCGGCTGCTTGCGCGCGGCATTGGCGTGATCTTCGCCCTGCCGCTCTTCTTCTTCTGGATCACGGGACGGATCGAGCGGCGCCTGCGATTGCCGCTTCTCGCAATTCTGGCGCTCGGTGGCTTTCAGGGTTTCATTGGCTGGTGGATGGTATCGTCCGGTCTCGCCGAGCGAACTGCGGTCAGCCAGTACCGGCTTGCCACGCATCTGACCATCGCCTGCGTGATTTTTGCCGCCTGCATGTGGATTTACCGGGGGCTGTGTCCCCATTCCGGCGACGCGCCGCCGACGAAAAGGTCGCAGCAGATGGCCGGGGCGATAGCGGTCATGAGCCTTTTCCAGATCTATCTGGGCGCAATTGTCGCTGGCCTGGATGCCGGTCTGAGCTACAACACCTGGCCGCTGATGGATGGCGCGATCGTGCCGGGAGGCCTGTTCGTGCAGCAGCCCGCCTGGATCAATCTCTTCGAAAATCCGAAGACGGTGCAGTTCGTGCACCGTCTCGGCGCCTATCTGCTGTTCGTATTGGCGCTTTGGCACATGGTTGCTTCCTTGCGCGCCTCGCCGGAGACGACCCATGCCCGCCGATCGGTTCTCCTGTTCGCACTGGTGACGGTGCAGGCGGCGATCGGCATCACGACTCTGCTCCTGCAGGTTCCGATCAGCTGGGGCGTGCTGCATCAGGGCGGCGCGCTCGTCGTGCTCGGCTTCGCGATCGCCCATTGGCGCGGTTTCGTCGGCTCTTACCCGCAGGACACGGCAATAGAGATGCGCGACTGACTTGCCCTCGATCCGGACGAAGGAAAACCCGGCAGGGACGCTGCCGGGTTTTCGGCCTGAATTGCTGAGTCAGGCGGACAGCATCAGGTCCATGTTCTGGACCGCGGCGCCCGAGGCGCCCTTGCCGAGATTGTCGAGCAGCGCGACCAGATTGACATGCGCTCCGCCGTTGGTGCCGAAGACGAAAAGCCTCATCGCGTCGCTGCCGGCGAGTTCCGTCGCATCAATCCGGGCGAGCCTGGCGCTCTCGTCAAGCGGAACGACCTCGACGACCGACTGTCCCGCATAATGGTCGGCGAGGGCCTGATGGATAGTTTCGAGCGTTGCACCGGCCGCCAGATCCTCGAGATAGAGCGGCACCTGCACGATCATCCCCTGTGGGAACTTGCCCACCGAAGGGCTGAAGACCGGCGCACGTTCGAGGAGCCCGTGCATTTTCATTTCCGGTACGTGCTTATGCTTCAGCGTAAGCCCGTAGAGGAAGTGCGGCGCGCTGATGTGGTCGGGACTATCGTCCTCCTCCATCTGGGCGATCATCTGCTTGCCGCCGCCGGTATAGCCTGAAACCGCATTGACGGTCACGGGATAGCCGTCGGGCAGGATGCCGGCCTGGCGCAGAGGGCGGATCAGCGCGATCGCGCCCGTCGGGTAGCAGCCGGGATTGGCGACATGGCGCGCGTCGCGGATCCTCTGTGGCTGAGCCCTGTCCATTTCGGCAAAACCATAGGCCCAGTCGGGCGCGACGCGATGCGCGGTCGAGGTATCGATGATGCGCACGCGATTGTTCCCCGCGACCATGGCAACGGCTTCGCGCGAGGCGTCGTCGGGCAGGCAGAGGATGGCGATGTCGGCGCTGTTCAGAAGATCCTCGCGCATCGCCGCATTGCGTCGCTCCGCCTCCGGAATGGACAGGAGTTCGAGATCCGTACGCCCGGCCATGCGCACACGGATCTGCAGGCCCGTCGTGCCGTGTTCGCCATCGATAAAGATCTTCGGTTTCATGATTTTTCCGCTCCTTCAGGCCGTTAGCGGCGTTTCCGGAATCAGTCTGGCATAGAATTGAATCAATTTCTTGAGAACGAGTGGCCGTTGCGATCAGCCACGCCTTTCCGCCAGCCAGCCGGCACGCAAGCCCAGCATATACATGGCGACGGTCGACCCAGCAATGGCGGTGAGGTCCGCATGGTCATAGGCGGGCGCCACCTCGACCACGTCGCTTCCGGCAATGTGAAGCGCTCCGAGTTTTCGCAGGACCGAAAGGATCTTTGCGCTCGAAGGGCCCCCCGCGACGGGCGTGCCGGTGCCGGGCGCAAAGGCCGGATCCAGGCAATCGATATCGAAGGTCAGATAGGCCGGGTGGCTGCCGACATGGCGGATGATAATGTCGGCGATCTCCTCGGCGCGCATCTCCTCGAGCTCATAGCCATGAACGATGCGAATGCCGCAATCCTCCGGCGCATGCGTTCGGATGCCGATCTGGATCGAGCGTTCAACGTCGATCAGTCCTTCGCGCGCGGCACGGCCGACGAAGGAGCCGTGATCGATGCGGCCTTTTTCGTCCGGCCACGTGTCCTGGTGGGCATCGAACTGGACGAGGGCGAGTGGGCCATTCAGCGTCGCATGGGCCCTGAGGATCGGATAAGTGACGAAGTGGTCGCCGCCGAGCGTCAGAAGATAGGCTCCGGAGTTCAGGATTTTCGTCGCCTCGCGCTCGATGGTCTGGGGCGTTTTCTGATGATTGCCGTAGTCGAGCAGGCAATCGCCGTAGTCGATCGTCGCCATGTCGGCAAACAGGTCGCGCTGGAAAGGATATTGCGGATCGTTGTCGAAGATCGCCGAGGCGCGGCGGATCGCCTGAGGCCCGAAGCGCGCGCCGGGGCGATTCGACGTGGCCGCATCGAACGGAATTCCCCAGACGACCGCCTCCACGCCCTCGAGTTCTTTGGTGTATTTCCGGCGCATGAAGGAAAGGATGCCTGCATGCGTCGGATCGGAGGCCGCCGACGTCAATGATTTTGTGGTGATCGCGTGGTCGATCGACTTGTTTGCCATGCTGTTCTCCCGTCAGATGAACGGGAAGTTGGCCAATCGGTCTGAGCAAGGCAAGAGCCCGGGCGTCAAAATCATGTGCACCGGAGACTTGATGCAGGGCGCATGAAAAAGGCCGGGACGAGCCCGGCCTTCGAAGGTGCAGCCTGCCAGCGATTAGCGCTTGGAGAACTGGAACGAACGACGTGCCTTGGCACGGCCGTACTTCTTGCGCTCGACCACGCGGCTGTCGCGGGTAAGAAAGCCGCCACGCTTCAGAACAGGGCGCAGGCCCGGTTCGAAGTAGGTGAGGGCCTTGGCGATGCCGTGACGAACGGCACCGGCCTGGCCGGAAAGGCCGCCGCCGGCAACGGTCGCGTCGATATCGAACTGGCCGTCGCGGGCAGCTGCAACGACCGGCTGCTGCAGGATCATCTGCAGAACCGGACGGGCGAAGTAGTCCGCGAAAGGCTTGCCGTTGACGGTGATCTTGCCGGAGCCGGCTTTCACCCAAACGCGGGCGACGGCGTCCTTGCGCTTGCCGGTCGCGTAGGAGCGGCCCTGCGCGTCGACCTTTTTGACGTGAACCGGAGCAGCCGGTTCCGCGGTCGTGGCGATATCCTTGAGAGCGGAAAGGTCAGCCATTATCAGGCGCTCCTTGTGTTCTTGTTGTTCAGCTTGGCGACGTCGAGGACGGTCGGCTGCTGTGCTTCATGCGGATGGTTCGAACCGGCATAGACACGCAGGTTCTTCATCTGCCGGCGACCGAGCGGGCCGCGCGGGACCATGCGCTCGACGGCTTTCTCGATGACGCGCTCCGGGAAGCGGCCTTCGATGATCTGGCGCGCGGTGCGCTCCTTGATGCCGCCCGGATAGCCGGTGTGCCAGTAGTACTTCTTGTCGGTGTACTTCTTGCCGGTGAGGACGGCCTTCTCGGCATTGATGACGATGACGTTGTCGCCGTCGTCGACATGGGGCGTATAGGTGGCTTTATGCTTGCCGCGCAGGCGGTTTGCGATGAGGGAAGCGAGGCGACCGACAACGAGGCCTTCGGCGTCGATGAGGATCCACTTCTTCTCCACCTCTGCAGGCTTCTGAACGAAGGTTGCCATATCTAAACTCTTTCGTTGGACCCGGAAACGGAGCCGGGCGTTTCTTGTTGCTTGCTTTGCCGGTGAGGGCAAAAAGAAGGCGGCCAGTCGGGCCGCGATCTGGAGCAGCTTATACGGAAGCATGGAAATAAGGTCAAGGCCGAGTTTTCGCTCGCTACGAAAGAAGATCAAGCAAAAACAATTACTTAGTGTTGTGGTGTTGTGATACCACACATCAGCGGGGCGGAATCGAATAGGTTGCCGTCGCATGGGCGACCAGATCGGAGCTCGCGACCGGCTTTATCGAGGCGTCCAGAACGGCGAGCCGTTTGCCCAGCTTGAGGATTCGGCAGGTACATTCGAGCGGTTCCGGTTCCGGCTTGCGCAGGAAGTTGATGTTGAGGTTGGTCGTGACGGCTAGCGCGACGGGACCGATATGGGCGATGAGCGCGATATAGGCCGACACGTCCGCCAGCGCGAAGAGGGTAGGGCCCGAAACCGTGCCGCCCGGACGGATGTGGCGCTCGTTCGGATCGAGCCGCATCGTGGCGAAGCCCGGCCCGGTCTCCGTAACCTCGAAGACCTTTCCGTCTGTGTGGACCTGCGGGAAATCGGTATCGAGGAAGCGGTTGAGCTCCTCGACGGTCATGACCGGCTGCAGGGTCATCGCGTCTCTCCAATGTTTCTTCGTGGCCGGATTCGTTACAGGACGTCCCGGAGCGCCGCGCAAGCGGGAAATTGGTCTTAGGCAGTTTCAGGTTCGTCCGGCGCTCGGACTTGAAAGAGCGGCGACGGCGGCGTACCACGGCAACATCGTCGATATGGGAGAGAGACCATGGCGGACGTCGTTTCACTGAGGAAAGAAGAGTCGAACGGACCGTTACTGCGCGAGCTCAACGGTCCGGTTCTGAGACTGACCCTCAACAATCCCCCGGCAAACGTGCTTTCGATCGCCTTGATGGAGGCACTGCTGGCAGCGCTCGAAGAAGCGGCCGCCTCCAAGGAGATCAAGGTGGTCGTGATCGCCGCGACCGGCAAACTTTTTTCCGCCGGCCACGATCTCAAGGAAATGACCTCCCACAGGGCCGATCCCGACGGCGGCCGGGCTTTCTTCGAGCAAACGATCCGCCTTGCGGCCGAAATCATGCTGACGATCGCCAGGCTGCCGCAGGCGGTCATCGCCGAAGTCGACGGGCTGGCGACTGCCGCCGGGTGCCAGCTGGTCGCCAGTTGCGACCTCGCGATCTGCACCGACACGTCGACCTTCTGCACCCCTGGCGTGAATATCGGACTTTTCTGTTCTACGCCCATGGTTGCTCTGACGCGCGCAGCCCACCGCAAGCAGGCGATGGAGATGCTTCTGACCGGTGAGACGATCGATGCCGGAACGGCGAAGGAGTTCGGTCTCGTCAACCGCATCGTTCCGCAGCAGTATCTGCGTCAAGTCATCGATAAATATGCCTCGATCATTGCCTCCAAGTCGCCGCAGGCGCTCAAGATCGGCAAGGAGGCCTTTTACCGGCAGGCGGAAATGCCGCTTGCCGAGGCTTACGACTTCGCTGCCGGCGTGATGGTCGAGAACATGCTCGCACGCGATGCCGAGGAAGGCATCGGCGCCTTTCTCGGCAAACGCATGCCGGAATGGAAGAAGGAATAGTCTGAAGCGGCATCACGCGAGCCTGAGGAGCAATGCGCCGAGCGCAATGATGCAGGCGGCGACAATGCGCCAGGCGCTGACGCGCTCCTTGAGGAATACGACCGAGATGACGACGGCAAAGAGGATTGCCGTTTCGCGAAGCGCGGCGACGGTGGCGACCGGGGCTTTCGTCATCGCCCAGAGCGCAAGGCCATAGGAGCCGATCGATCCGGCGCCGCCGATCAGCCCCCGCCACCAGTGACGGTTCACATGACGCGCGACAGGCTTGACGCCGCGCCGGGCAAAGGCCCAGCCGAAGAGAAGAACCGGCGGCAGCAATGCCATCCAGAGCGTATAGGATATGGCATTGCCGGAAATGCGCGCGCCTATGCCGTCGACATAGGTATAGCTGGCGATCACGCACGCATTGAGCAGCGCCAGAGCGATCGCGTGCCTGCCGCCTTTGCGGGACTCGAAGGCGAGCGTCAGCACGCCCGCGGAGATTGTCATAATGCCGGCCAGTGCGCCGCCGGTCAGCTCCTCCCCGACAACGAGGCTGCTCGTCGCCGCAACGAGAAGGGGCGCGACGCCGCGCATCAGGGGATAGACCAGCCCGATGTCGCCTGCGCGGTACGCGGCTGCGACCAGCTGGAAATAGGCGAACTGGAACAGTGCCGAAACGAGGATGTAAGGCACGGCCTCGGAAGCGGGCATTGGGAGGAAGGGCAGGAACGGGAACGCAACGACCGCGCCGCCCAGCGACACCATGGCGGCATCGAGCGATTTCTCCGTGCCGGCCTTGACGAGCGCGTTCCAGGTCGCGTGCAGGAGCGCTCCGAGAAGTACGAGCGCAATGACGTCCGGCGGCAAGATGAACCTCGGCGGGGTGATTGGGCGGGAAAGGCGGTTGTGGGCCTGCGTTGCCTGAAATGCAACCGGAATTACAGATCGGTCGCAACGAAACGGTGCAAATGCGTGCCTCGGGAAGGTGCCTCGGTTGACTCGCGGCCGCTCCACGCCAACTATCGCCCCCCATGATCAACATGCCTGGACAACAAGCATGAACCACGACGCCTACCCGGATTATTATCTCGCCGACATCCTTCGCGAGACGACGACCATTGCGCTCGTCGGCGCCTCGCCGAAGCCGGAGCGGCCGAGCTATCGCGTCATGGCCTTCCTTCTCCGTAAGGGATACCGCGTCATTCCGGTCAATCCCGGCCATGCGGGCGGCAGGATCCTCGACCAGCCGGTAGTGGCGCGCCTTGCGGACATAAGGGAGCCGATCGATATGGTGGACGTCTTCCGCGCGGCTTCGGCCCTGCCCGCGCTCGTCGACGAGATCCTGGCGCTGCCCGCGCTTCCCAAGGTCGTCTGGGGACAATTGTCCGTCCGCGACGACGCGGCTGCAGCCAAGGCCGAGGCCGCAGGCATCAAGGTCGTCATGGACCGCTGCCCGGCAATCGAATATCCGCGGCTGGTCGGATGATCGTTTAGAAGTGAGGGAGGAACGACGATGAAAGCCGGACCCGGTTTCAGCACGCTTGCAATTCATGCCGGAGCCCAACCCGATCCGACCACCGGCGCGCGCGCGACGCCGATCTACCAGACGACCAGCTTCGTCTTCAACGATACGGATCATGCGGCGGCGCTCTTCGGCCTCCAGCAATTCGGCAATATCTATACCCGGATCATGAACCCGACGCAGGCCGTACTGGAGGAGCGGATCGCCGCGCTCGAAGGCGGAACTGCGGCACTTGCTGTTTCCTCGGGCCATGCGGCCCAGCACCTCGTTTTCCATACGATCATGAAGCCGGGCGACAATTTCGTTGCCGCCAGGCAGCTTTACGGCGGTTCGGTCAACCAGTTCGGCCAGGCCTTCCAGGCATTCGACTGGCAGGTCCGCTGGGCCGATGCGGCGGATCCGGAAAGCTTCGATGCGCATATCGACGAACGCACCAGGGCGATCTTCATCGAAAGCCTCGCCAACCCCGGCGGCACTTTCGTCGATATTGCCGCGATCGCCGAAGTTGCGCGCCGGCACGGACTGCCGCTCATCGTCGATAATACGATGGCGACGCCCTATCTGATGCGGCCGCTCGAACACGGCGCCGATATCGTCGTCCATTCGCTGACCAAGTTCATCGGCGGCCACGGCAATTCGATGGGCGGCATCATCGTCGACGGCGGTACGTTCGACTGGTCGAAATCGGGCAAGTATCCGCTGCTGTCGGAGCCGAGGCCGGAATATGGCGGCGTCGTCCTGCACCAGGCCTTCGGCAATTTCGCCTTCGCCATCGCCGCACGTGTCTTGGGCCTGAGAGATTTCGGTCCGGCGATCTCGCCCTTCAACGCGTTCCTGATCCAGACCGGCGTCGAGACGCTTCCGCTGAGGATGCAGCGCCATTGCGACAACGCGCTGGAGGTCGCCAGATGGCTGAAGGGGCATGAGAAAGTATCCTGGGTCCGCTATTCCGGGCTCGAAGACGATCCGAACCACGCGCTGCAGAAGCGCTATTCGCCGAAGGGGGCGGGGGCCGTCTTCACTTTCGGCCTCGCCGACGGATACGAGGCGGGAAAGCGCTTCGTCGAGGCGCTGGAAATGTTCTCCCATCTTGCCAATATCGGCGACACGCGTTCGCTCGTCATCCATCCGGCGTCGACCACCCACCGGCAGCTCACGCCGGAGCAGCAGGTCGCCGCAGGCGCCGGACCCGACGTCATCCGGTTGTCGATCGGCATCGAGGATGTGGCCGACATCATCGCCGATCTGGAACAGGCGTTGGCTAAAGCTTGAGCGCACGCGGAGGGCTTCCAATGCGCCATATGCTGAAATTCAACCCTTCCTCTGTCGACCCTGAGATCGGGGCGCCGGCGCCCGACAGGCTGATTTCAGGACATCCGGAGTTTCGCACCTGGAATTTCGAGGAGGCCGACGGGCTCTATGCCGGCATATGGGAAGCCACTCCCGGCAAGTGGCGGATCGTCTATGACGAGTGGGAGTATTTTCACGTCCTCTCCGGTCATTCGATCGTGACCGAAGAGGGCGGGGAGGTCTTTCACCTCAAGGCCGGCGACAGCCTGGTACTGAGACCCGGCTTCAAAGGAACCTGGGAAGTGGTTGAAACGACTCGCAAGGACTACGTGATCCGTGTCTGACGCCGGCCGCCTGGATCGCTGTGACGGGCACGGCGACGAGGAAGTCGGGGGGTAGGCGTTACGGCAGTGCCTGTGTGCGGGCATGCTGCACCTGCGGCGCGGCCTATGTTTCGTATCGAAGGACTACGTCCGTCCTCCTTCCAGCCTCATCCCTGTGACGGGCACAAGAATGAGGTTGGGGAGGGGCAGATGTACGGCGGCTTCCGGTTGCTGGCCGTTGCCCAAGGTATCGAAGCCGTCGTTCACCAGACGAGATCGAGCCGCTGCAGACCATGAAAGTGGAAAGCATCCCTGACCGCCGGCTCGGTCTTGAACTGCATTCCGGGAAGCCCCACGGCGCGCATCTGTGTTGTCTACTGGACGCTGGATCTGGCCGCCTTTTCCTTGATCTTTTCCTCGACGTCACGCGCTATTTGATCGATCGAGAAGCTCGCAGGCTCTTGGCTGGGCGGATACTCCACGAAGCTCTCCAGGAAGCCCGCCGCATGCATTGTGAGTTGAGCGACCTTGAAATCGTTTCGAACGAGCCAGTCGAAATACTGATCCGACACAATATCGGCCTGCTCATATGGGTCCATTCTGAGATTGTAGAGCTTGGGCACCCTTAGCGGAGTGAACGGCTCCTGCCAGACGGCGAAGCCGCCGGGATGCTTCATTTCGACGAAGACCGCTTTCCAGTCGCCGAGCCTGTACGCAACCAAAACGCCATCGTCGTTGAAGTAGGCGAATTCGTTGCGTGCGCTTTTGTCCGTAGCACCGGTCAGATATGGAAGCTGGTTGTAGCCGTCGAGATGAACTTTGTAGTTCTTGCCGCCGATATCGGTTCCCGTCAGAAGGCGGTCCTTGATGTCGGCGTCACCGGCTGCTGCAAGCAGCGTGGGAAACCAGTCCAGCCCGGAGAACATCTGTCGCGAGATCTGCCCTGGCTTGATCTTCCCCGGCCAGCGGACCATGGCGGGCACGCGGAACGCGCCCTCGAAGTTGGAGTCCTTCTCGTTGCGGAAGGGCGAGGCAGCGGCGTCGGGCCACGTCCAGCGGTTCGGACCGTTATCCGTCGTGTAGACGACGATCGTATTGTCGGTGATGCCCAGATCATCAAGGGTCTTGAGCAGTTTGCCGACGTCGCCGTCGTGCTCGATCATGCCGTCGGCGTAGAAGTTTCCGGGCATGCCGCTTTGTCCGAGCATCTCCGGACGGACGTGCGTGAACAGATGCATGCGCGTGGTGTTCATCCACGTGAAGAATGGCTTGCCCTGCTGCACTTGTCTCTTGATGAAGTCGATTGCGGCGTCGGTCGTCTCGTCATCGATCGTTTCCATGCGCTTCTTGGTCAGTGCGCCGGTGTCTTCGATCTTTCCGTCCGCTGACGCTTTCAGCACGCCGCGCGGCGAATTCATCTTGGTAAACGCCTCGTCATCCTTCGGCCAGGTCGGATTTTCCGGCTCCTCCTCCGCATTCAGGTGATAGAGGTTGCCGAAGAATTCGTCGAAGCCGTGGTTGGTCGGCAGGTATTCGTCCCGGTCGCCGAGATGGTTCTTGCCAAACTGCCCGGTGGCGTAGCCCAACGGCTTCAGCGCCTGCGCGATGGTGACGTCGCGGTCCTGGAGGCCGACTGTCGCTCCCGGTACGCCGACCTTGGAGAGTCCGGTTCTCTTGG
The DNA here is from genome assembly GCF_000427465.1 of Sinorhizobium arboris LMG 14919. NCBI lineage: Bacteria > Pseudomonadati > Pseudomonadota > Alphaproteobacteria > Hyphomicrobiales > Rhizobiaceae > Sinorhizobium > Sinorhizobium arboris. Next base: position 1,031,162 of record NZ_ATYB01000014.1, read on the forward strand.
GCGTTTGGCCGGTGATGAAGGAGGACCGTCCCGCCGTGCACGAGTTTTCCGCGTAGTAATCGGTGAAGATCACGCCTTCCCTGGCGATGCGGTCGATATTGGGGGTCTCATACCCCATCACGCCCATTGAGTAGGCGCTGATGTTGGTCTGTCCGATATCGTCACCGAAGATGACGAGGATGTTTGGCTTGGCGGCATCTTGCGCGTCGGCGCTCGTGCTATGGCTCATGAGACTGGAAACGAGAACCGTCCCAGCCAGTGCAATTGTCTTGAGACTGAATTTAATTCGTGGCGGGTCGAATAGACCGCTACAACTCAGGGGCATGCGCATCACATCACTCCCTTGCAGCAAATATGTCATCAATTCACTGGGTTACCATTCGATAACGGCCGGAGACTATTGTCTAAACCAGCCGTTGTACAGCTCGGAAAACTAGCCTCGCCCCGCCTTTGAATTTGCGGGTTGGTGCGACTCCAGGTGGGCTTCAGCCGCCGAGGTTGTGAGTGCCATCAGCGGCATGTGCCGCTGCCAGAAAGTCAAGGAAGCTGCGGACGGAAGGAAGCAACCCTGCGTGTGGGGGGAGCGTAGCGATTTCGAGCCGCCGCTCACCAGACGAGATCGAGCCGCTCCAGACCATGAAAGTGGAAGGCGTCCTTGACCGGCGGCTCGTTCCTGAGTCGCATTCCCGGAAGCCGCTGAAAAAGGATCGGCAGCGAAATCTGCAGTTCCAGCCGGGCCAGCGGTGCTCCGATGCAGAAATGCAGTCCGGCGCCGAAGGAAACATTCGCGCCTTCGTTGCGATGCGGCTGGAACTCGTCCGGAGACGAAAACTTGCGCGGATCGACATTCGCCGCGCCGAGCATGAGGCCGATCTTGTCCCCTTTCCTGAGGGCGATGCCGTCCTCGAGCTCGATGTCCGTGAGCGCGTAGCGCTGAAAGATGTGCAGGGGCGCGGCAAAACGCAGACACTCTTCGACCGTGCGCTCCGTCGTTTCCCCGTTCGAGAAGAGTTCGGCGGGAGAGAGGCCGGACTGCAGGATCGTGCGCACGGCATTGCCGATCTGGTGGACCGTCGCCTCGTGCCCCGCGTTCAAAAGAAGGACCGTCGTCGAAATCAGTTCCGCGTCCGACAGGCGCTCGCCGTCCTTTTCCGAAGTGATCATATGGGTGAGGAGGTCGTTCGCCGGATTGGTACGCTTCTCTGCGACGATATCCCTGAGGTAATCGGCGAATTCCGCCGAGGCCATATTGGCGTCGAGCTCCGTCTCCAGGCTGGGGTTGAAGACATACATTTTCACCATGCGGTGCGACCAGTCGAGCAGACGCGGCGCCGCTTCGACCGGAATGCCGAGCATTCGCGCGATGATGGTGACCGGGATAGTCTCGGCATAGGTCTTCAGCAGCTCGGTCTCGCCATCCTTCTCGAAGCCGTCGATCACCGCATGGGAGAGCGCCTCGATTTCCGGCCTGAGCTGTTCGATCTGCCGGGAGACGAAGGCGCGATTGACGAGCGTTCGCAGCCGCGTATGGGCGGGAGGCTCCAGTTCGAGCAGCGAGTGCGCCTCAAGCGCGTCGAAGTCCTTCAGGTGCGGTTTCGGCTCAGGCATGCCAAGCTCTTCCCGGGTCGCGACATGCAGGATCTGCCGGCCGAAACGACGGTCGCGCAACAGACTGTTCACCTGCTCGTAGCCCGCAAAGAACCACTGCTGCGGTTCTTCCCAGAAAAACGCCGGACAGTGTGCATGGAGCGCCGCGTAGGCCGGGAGCGGATTGCGGAAGAAGTCGGGGTTGCGGACATCAAGGGAAACGCGCCGGGCGGCGCCGTCGATGGTAATACCGGGGGAGATGAACATGATCTCGACTCTTCGAATGCTGCAATCGGATGCGACAGGCATCTGTATTGCGCCATGAGCATTTACTGCAAGTGCCTCCGGCACCGGAAGGAACAACATTGCCGGTAGACGCTTTTTCGGTAGCACCGCGCGACCTATTTGAGCATGATGCGGCAGCAAACAGGGAGCGGCATGGCAAAGGCGCAAGGCAATCTATCCGCGGGCATCATGGCCGCGATCCGAAAACGACGGCCCACGATCGTCAACCGTGATGCCGCCGTGAACCGCGGCGATATCGTGATCGCCTCCTACAATATCCACAAATGCGTCGGCACCGACGGGCGCTTCGATCCGCCGCGAATTGCACAGGTCATCGCCGAAATCGGTGCTGACATCGTGGCGCTTCAGGAAGCCGACCAGCGTTTCGGCGAACGCGCAGGGCTCCTCGATCTCGAGCATCTTCGCCGTGAGGCGCATCTTGTTTCCGTCCCGATTTCGCCTTTCACGGAGAAGGGCCATGGATGGCACGGCAACGTCCTGCTGCTCCGTGAAGGTGCGGTTTCCGACGTGCGGCAGCTGAAATTGCCTGGCGTCGAGCCGCGCGGTGCCCTCGTTGTCGATCTCGACCTGCAAGCGGGACCGTTGCGGGTGATCGCCGCTCATCTGGGCCTGCTGCGTCATTCCCGGGCGCGCCAGGCGGAAACGCTCTTGAAGGCGACCGCGGATGCCGCCGGCCGGCCGACGCTGTTGATCGGTGACCTCAACGAATGGCGCATGGGCAAGCGGTCCTCGCTCACCTTCCTCAGTCCGACGTTCGACCCGTCGCATGCGGCGGTCGCCAGTTTTCCCTCACGCTTTCCGTTGCTGCCGCTCGACCGGGTGCTCGGCAATCCGCATCATCTGGTGACCTCGGTGGAGGTTCACGACACACCCCTGGCGCGCGTGGCTTCGGATCATCTGCCCGTCAAGGCGTCGATCGATCTCAAGGCCGCCGCCCAAAAGGACGACGCCGAGGGCGAGCAAGCCCGTTTGGCGGATGCGGGGCAGGGATAACGATGCCGCACGCCTTATAGACGGCGCGAAGGCCGTCGCAGTACTTTGGTTTGCTGCATGTTTTCGTCCCAAGCCGTGTAACGGTTTTCCGCGGGAAGCGCGTAGTTCAAAGGGTGGAGCCGGCTCCGGTAGAACATGCGGCAGGGCAGCGTCTGATGTGGTCGTGGATTGCATTATTTTTGGTGGCGCTCTCCGGGCTCTTCCTGGTCGCGGTCCTGTACGTTTACGGCTGGTTCGGCCGCCGGCCAAGCACCGAACCATCATTTGCGCTCCCCATCGCCGGAGACGAGACGGAGATCGATCGGCAATTAGGCCCCCTGCTGGGTGCCGCCCGGGCCGACGACAGCATGGTCGCGCTCATTTCCGACAACATCGAAGCATTCGTCGCGCGGGCGCTTTCGGCGCGCCGGGCAGGACGCAGCCTCGACCTTCAATACTATTACTGGAAGGACGATCTGACCGGGTTTCTGCTGACGCGCGAGATCATCCTTGCGGCAGACCGCGGCGTTCGTGTCCGCCTGTTGCTCGACGATATCAATGCGGGCATCCACGATCGCCTCTGCATTTCGCTCGACGCGCACCCGAATGTCGACGTCCGGCTTTTCAATCCAAGCCGGGCACGAACGGACCGCTTCCGCCGCGGGTTTGAAATGGCGATACGGGCCTTCAGCGCAACGCGCCGGATGCACAACAAGCTTTGGATCGCCGACGGCCGGCTGGCGATATCCGGTGGGCGCAACATCGGCGACGCCTATTTCGATGCGGCCGAACTGTCGAACTTCCGCGACCTGGACGTCTGGATGGCGGGACCTGTCGCGGATCAGGCGACGGCTATGTTCGATCTCTATTGGAACAGCACTTCGGTGCTGCCGATCGCTGCGCTCAGGACGCCGCGCAAGCAGTACCTTCCGGCGCTGAGAGAGGCGCTGGACCGGCTGGCGCGCACGGCGGCGGCGCGCTTCTATCTGGAAAAGGTCGCAGACGCGGCGACGGCGGGTCCGGCCCCTTACTGGGGGAGCCGGACCCTCCATCACAGCGCCGGCGTGCGGGTGGCATTCGACCCGCCGGAAAAGGCGCTGATGCAGAAGCGGCAGAACTGGCTGCTGCGCGAACTGTTCCCGCTGATCAAGGGCGCCAGGCGCGATCTGCGGATCATCTCGCCCTATTTCATTCCGGGTGCCGCGGGAACGCGTGTGTTGGCGCTGCTCGCCGGCAAGGGCGCAAAGGTCGCGGTGCTGACGAATTCGCTCGCTGCGACCGATGTCGCGGCCGTGCATGGGGGTTACGTGAAGTATCGCAAAGGGCTGCTCGACGGCGGAGTCGTGCTTTACGAGCTCAAGGAGCGCGGCGATTTCTTCGATCGCCACCGTATGTCGCTGTTCGGAGCGCGGAATGCGAGCCTGCACACCAAGGCCTTCGTCGTCGATGGCCTCTGCGGCTATGTGGGCTCTATGAATTTCGATCCGCGTTCCGCCTCGCTCAACACGGAGATGGGGATCGTCTTCTCCGACGAGGCGCTCGCCGCCGAGCTTCAGTCGATATTCGACGAGGAGACGACGCCGGAGAGGAGCTATCGCCTGGTTCTGGAGGACGGCCGGCCCGCATGGCGGGACCGGACGAACGGTTCCCTTCGGCTGCTGCGGCGGGAGCCGGACGCGGGCATCCTGCGACGGCTGATCGCCGGCGCGATCCGCTTTCTGCCGCTGGAGTCCCAGCTTTGAACGGCGGCAGGGTTTACCGGTCGTTTACCGCAATTTCGCGAATGCCTGTGGGGAAGGCGGTCGGGTCATGCGTATTGACGGGGAGAATCGAAAAATTGTTCTACGGGCAATCCGCCCGGCCGATGAAAAGCCCTGGACCCCGGACCTCAGACTATTCAGTTTATCGAATGTTCGCGACTTGAAGTGAAGGGCATTGACACTCTATGTAAGGTCTGAGGCTTATCCGATGATTCCGGTCCGCGCAGGGATGCGGTCCCGATTGATGAAGGTTCGATATGAGAAATCCAGTTGATACGGCCATGGCTCTGGTGCCGATGGTTGTCGAGCAGACCAATCGCGGCGAGCGATCCTACGACATCTATTCGCGGCTGCTCAAGGAACGCATCATCTTCCTGACGGGGCCGGTCGAAGACCATATGGCGACGCTGGTCTGCGCGCAGTTGCTGTTCCTCGAGGCGGAAAACCCGAAGAAGGAAATCGCGCTCTACATCAACTCTCCGGGCGGCGTGGTGACGGCGGGCATGGCGATCTACGACACCATGCAGTTCATCAAGCCGGCGGTTTCGACGCTTTGCATCGGCCAGGCGGCATCGATGGGCTCGCTGCTGCTTGCCGCCGGCCACAAGGACATGCGCTTCGCAACGCCCAATTCCCGCATCATGGTCCACCAGCCCTCCGGCGGGTTCCAGGGTCAGGCGTCCGACATCGAGCGGCATGCCCGGGACATTCTCAAGATGAAGCGCCGGTTGAACGAGGTTTACGTCAAGCATTGCGGCCGCACCTACGAAGAGGTGGAGCAGACGCTCGACCGCGATCACTTCATGAGCGCGGACGAAGCGCTCGACTGGGGCTTGATCGACAAGGTTATCACCTCGCGCGATGCGGTCGAGGGACTGGAATAGGTTCGGACACGGGCTTTTGTGTCGCCGCAGATGTAATTGTGACACATTTGTAATGGCGAAGGGGCTTTATCCGAGGGGCAAAGCCGTTAATATGAATCCGTAACGCTATGTTGGAACAAGGAGCATAGCATTCGGATTTTGAAAGGGAGAGTCGTTGCAACCGGTGATCGGGCCTCCGCCCGGGACGGTGAGTACTCCCGAGAACCTTGGGCGGCGCCTGGAGCCGACGTGCAAGGCGAACTGAGTGTCCGTGATATCTTTCCGAAGGTGTCCGGCGTGCTGGAAGGAAGTGGAAATGAGCAAGGTCAGCGGTAGCAACGGCGGTGACTCGAAAAATACCCTCTATTGTTCGTTTTGCGGCAAGAGCCAGCATGAAGTCCGCAAGCTGATTGCCGGACCGACCGTGTTCATCTGCGATGAATGCGTCGAACTCTGCATGGACATCATCCGCGAAGAGAACAAGACCTCGATGGTCAAGTCCCGCGATGGCGTTCCGACGCCGCAGGAGATCATCAAGGTCCTCGACGAATACGTCATCGGGCAACAGCAGGCCAAGCGCATCCTGTCGGTCGCCGTGCACAACCACTACAAGCGGCTTGCCCACGCGGCAAAGAGCAGCGACGTGGAACTGGCGAAGTCGAACATCATGCTCGTGGGGCCGACCGGTTGCGGCAAAACCTATCTGGCGCAGACGCTTGCCCGCATCATCGACGTTCCCTTCACGATGGCTGACGCGACGACGCTGACGGAGGCCGGCTATGTCGGTGAGGACGTCGAGAACATCATCCTCAAGCTTCTGCAGGCGGCCGATTACAACGTCGAACGCGCCCAGCGCGGCATCGTCTACATCGACGAGGTCGACAAGATTTCCCGTAAATCCGACAATCCGTCGATCACCCGGGACGTCTCCGGCGAGGGCGTGCAGCAGGCGCTTCTGAAGATCATGGAAGGTACCGTTGCTTCGGTGCCGCCCCAGGGCGGCCGCAAGCATCCGCAGCAGGAATTCCTGCAGGTGGATACGACGAATATACTCTTCATCTGCGGCGGTGCTTTTGCCGGCCTCGACAAGATCATTTCCGCGCGCGGCGAAAAGACCTCGATCGGCTTCGGTGCGACGGTGCGCGCTCCGGAGGACCGCCGCGTGGGCGAGGTGTTGCGCGACCTCGAGCCGGAGGACCTGGTCAAGTTCGGCCTGATTCCCGAATTCATCGGGCGCCTCCCGGTTCTGGCGACGCTCGAGGATCTCGACGAGGATGCGCTGATCCAGATTCTGTCGGAGCCGAAGAACGCTCTGGTCAAGCAGTATCAGCGGCTTTTCGAAATGGAAGACGTCGAACTGAACTTCCACGAAGACGCGCTGCGCGAGATCGCCCGCCGGGCCATCGTCCGCAAGACGGGCGCGCGCGGCCTGCGGTCGATCATGGAGAAGATCCTGCTCGACACCATGTTCGAACTGCCGACGCTGGAAGGCGTTCGCGAGGTCGTCATATCGGACGAAGTCGTCAAGGGAACGGCAAGGCCGCTCTATATCTACTCGGAGCGTTCCGAGGAGAAGACCAACGTTTCGGCTTGAGCCTGCGGTGCGCCGCGCCATGCCGGCGCGCCGAGGTCGTCCCGATCGGCTGCGATCAAAGGAAGCGTGACGTAGCCGCTCACGATTGTTTGAAGAGCCCGCCGCGTGCGGGCTTTTTCATGGAATGCCGTTGCGATCGTGCCGGCGAAGGGGTGGTGAAGCGGGCAGCGCAGAGCTGGCTCCGCGGGCGCCGTCCAAGTCCGTCCCCGCGAATGTTCCAGTTCAAAATCATGGTGATCGCACCAATCGATTGTTGCTAAAGTGCCGCAACAACGCGATGATGCGACGATTCAGTGGATGCGCGTTTGCGGGCCGCGACATCCCGGTCGGTCGCAAGGTTTGCAACAGCATCCGGGCTTAAGCGTCGGAGATCATCCATGAAGGCGGGGATTGCGCCGTACCTTGAAAAGGCCTCTCTTGCACTCCACTTTCATGTACGAAATGTGACAGCCGGGAGTGCCGTAGAGGCTCCCGGGAACGGGCCCGAAAATCGGGACGGAAAGGAAATGATATGACGAACAAAACGTCTCCGGCGACTGAAAGCGCGACCTATCCGGTTCTGCCGCTGCGCGACATCGTGGTCTTCCCCCACATGATCGTGCCGCTCTTCGTCGGCCGCGAGAAGTCGATCCGTGCACTCGAAGAAGTCATGGGTACCGACAAGCAGATCATGCTCGTGACCCAGATCAACGCTACGGATGACGATCCGGAACCCTCCGCCATCTACAAGGTCGGCACGATTGCCAACGTGCTGCAGCTCCTGAAGCTCCCCGACGGCACCGTGAAGGTTCTGGTCGAAGGACGGTCGCGTGCCGAGATCGAGCGCTATACGCCGCGTGACGATTTCTACGAGGCGATGGCCCATGTGCTGCCCGAGCCGGACGAGGATCCGGTCGAGATCGAGGCGCTGAGCCGTTCGGTCGTCTCCGAATTCGAGAGCTATGTGAAGCTCAACAAGAAAATTTCGCCGGAAGTGGTCGGAGTCGCGAGCCAGATCGAAGATTACTCGAAGCTTGCGGATACGGTCGCATCCCACCTGTCGATCAAGATCGTCGAGAAGCAGGAAATGCTGGAGACGACGAGCGTGAAGATGCGCCTCGAAAAGGCACTTGGCTTCATGGAAGGAGAGATCTCGGTTCTCCAGGTCGAAAAGCGCATCCGTTCGCGCGTCAAGCGCCAGATGGAGAAGACGCAGCGCGAGTATTACCTGAATGAGCAGATGAAGGCCATTCAGAAGGAGCTCGGCGACAGCGAGGACGGCCGCGACGAGATGGCCGAAATCGAAGAGCGAATCTCCAAGACGAAGCTCTCCAAGGAAGCCCGTGAAAAGGCCGATGCGGAGCTGAAGAAGCTGCGCCAGATGAGCCCGATGTCGGCGGAAGCGACCGTGGTCCGCAACTATCTCGACTGGCTGCTGGGCCTGCCCTGGGGCAAGAAGTCGAAGATCAAGACCGACCTCAATCACGCCGAAAAGGTACTGGATACCGATCACTTCGGCCTGGACAAGGTTAAAGAGCGTATCGTCGAATATCTGGCGGTGCAGGCCCGTTCGTCCAAGATCAAGGGACCGATCCTGTGCCTCGTCGGCCCTCCGGGCGTCGGCAAGACCTCGCTCGCCAAGTCGATTGCCAAGGCGACCGGCCGCGAATATATCCGTATGGCACTGGGCGGCGTTCGCGACGAGGCCGAGATTCGCGGTCACCGGCGGACCTATATCGGCTCCATGCCCGGTAAGGTCGTCCAGTCGATGAAGAAGGCGAAGAAATCCAACCCGCTCTTCCTGCTCGACGAGATCGACAAGATGGGCCAGGACTTCCGTGGGGATCCCTCTTCGGCGCTTCTTGAAGTCCTCGATCCGGAACAGAACTCGACCTTCATGGATCACTATCTTGAGGTGGAATACGACCTCTCGAACGTGATGTTCATCACTACGGCGAACACGCTCAACATTCCGGCGCCGCTGATGGACCGCATGGAAGTGATCCGCATCGCCGGCTATACCGAAGAGGAAAAGCTGGAGATTGCCAAGCGCCACCTGCTGCCGAAGGCGATCCGCGACCATGCGCTCCAGACGAACGAATTCTCCGTGACGGATGGCGCCCTGATGGCTGTCATCCAGAACTACACGCGAGAAGCGGGCGTGCGCAACTTCGAGCGCGAGCTGATGAAGCTGGCGCGCAAGGCTGTGACGGAAATCCTCAAGGGCAAGACGAAGAAGGTCGAAGTGACGGCCGAGAATATCAACGACTATCTCGGAGTGCCGCGCTTCCGCCACGGCGAAGCCGAGCGCGACGATCAGGTCGGGGTGGTCACCGGTCTCGCCTGGACCGAGGTCGGCGGCGAACTGCTGACGATCGAGGGCGTGATGATGCCCGGCAAGGGCCGCATGACGGTTACCGGCAACCTGCGTGACGTGATGAAGGAATCGATCTCGGCAGCGGCATCCTATGTCCGCTCGCGCGCAATCGATTTCGGCATCGAGCCGCCGCTGTTCGACAAGCGTGACATTCACGTCCACGTGCCGGAGGGCGCGACCCCGAAGGACGGTCCGTCCGCCGGTGTAGCCATGGCGACGGCGATCGTGTCGGTGATGACCGGCATCCCGATCTCCAAGGACGTGGCGATGACGGGCGAAATCACCCTGCGTGGCCGCGTCCTGCCGATCGGTGGGCTGAAGGAGAAGTTGCTGGCGGCTCTGCGCGGCGGCATCAAGAAGGTGCTGATCCCCGAGGAGAACGCCAAGGACCTCGCCGACATCCCTGACAACGTCAAGAACAGCCTCGAAATCATCCCCGTTTCGCGGATGGGCGAGGTGATCGCGCACGCGTTGCTGCGGCTTCCGGAGCCCATCGAATGGGATCCGGCAAGCCAGCCGGCCGCCCTGCCGTCCGTTGATTCGCAGGACGAAGCGGGCACTTCGATCGCCCACTGAGGCAGTGCAGACAGGGCGGTAAGTGTGTCCCGCTTGCGCCCTTCGGCCAGAAAAACAAGGAAGACCGGCGTTCTGCCGGTCTTTTTTGTTGTAAAAGCACGCTGCAACCCTTGCATTCCAAGGGATTAGGCGCAATTGGGAATGGCAAGACGTGGGCAATGCGCAAGCGGCCCCGCCTTATGAAGACAGTCGTTTCGAACCAGCATGAAAGGGGTGGAAACATGAACAAAAATGAGCTCGTGGCTGCCGTAGCCGACAAGGCCGGACTCTCGAAGGCAGATGCGTCTTCTGCCGTTGATGCAGTTTTTGAGACCATTCAGGGCGAACTGAAGAACGGCGGCGACATCCGCCTCGTCGGCTTCGGCAATTTCTCCGTATCGCGCCGCGAAGCCAGCAAGGGCCGCAACCCGTCGACGGGTGCGGAAGTTGACATCCCGGCACGCAACGTGCCGAAGTTCACGGCCGGCAAGGGCCTCAAGGACGCCGTCAACTGATTTACCGATTGAGCGGCGGGTGCCTCCGTCCGCTACTGGTTCATGTTCCATCTGTCGCGATACCGCCTCGGCGGCATTCGGCAGGTTGATTGAGGCCCGGTCACCCGGGCCTCTTTTCAATCCAAGGTCACTGTCATCCAGCTGTTACAGGACAGTTGCAAAAGCCTCCCGTCCGATGATTTCGGACGCGTGCGTCACGCAGAAACGCAATGGCGTGCCGCGACAAGGAGGGACAGATGAAAACATTTTCCATCACCACAGCATTGGCCGCGGCGCTTGCCGCATCGACGGCGACTGCCGTTGAAGCCGAACAGGTCTTCAACCGTATCGCATCCTTTGCGGTTGCCAGGAATTTACCCGAGGGTGCCGGGCGCAACGAGCCGACATCGGCCGAAATCATCACTGCAAGCGTTGACGGCAACACGCTGATCTATTCCGACAGTCCCGGCAAGCGCATCGGTTTCATCGACATCGCCGATGCCAAGGCGCCTAAGGCAGGCGGCATCGTCTCCTTCGAAGGAGAACCGACCTCGGTCGCGGTTGCCGGGGCCAAAGCCCTCGTCGCCGTCAACACGAGCGAAAGCTTCACCAGGCCCTCCGGCGTGCTCGCCGTCGTAGATATCGTCGGGAAAACGGTGGACGCGACCTGCGACCTCGGCGGCCAGCCGGACTCGGTGGCCGTAAACAAGGATCGGACGCTTGCGGCGATCGCGATCGAGAACGAGCGCGACGAGGACGTCGATGACGGACAGATCCCGCAGCCGCCTGCAGGCAGTCTCGCGATCCTGTCGCTGAAGGGCGGGGTCGCCGATTGCGCGACAATCAAGCATGTGACGCTGACCGGTCTCGCCGAAATCGCCGGCGACGATCCCGAGCCGGAATTCGTTGCGTTCAACGGCAAGGATGAGATTGCGCTCACGCTCCAGGAGAATAACCACATCGTCATCATCGACGGCAGATCCGCAACCGTTAAAACGCATTTCCCTGCGGGGACAGTCGATCTCGCGGGTATCGACACCAAGCGCGACGGCGCGATTGCCTTCACCGGCGAACAGGCCGGCCGAAAGCGCGAGCCTGACGCGGTCAAGTGGCTCGATGACGATCGTCTGGTCATCGCCAACGAGGGCGACTACGAGGGCGGATCCCGCGGATTCACAATCTTCGACACGACCGGGAAGGTCCTCTACGAATCCGGCGCAAGCCTCGAACATGCAATTGCTTCGATCGGTCACTATCCCGAGAAGCGCTCGTCGGCCAAGGGCATCGAGCCGGAAGGGCTGGAAACGGCGCAATTCGGCGAAGACAAGCTCTTCTTCGTTCTGTCCGAGCGTGCCTCGATCGTCGGAGTCTACAAGGATACGGGCGGCGAGCCGGAGCTTGTTCAGCTTCTGCCCTCCGGCGTTTCGCCCGAGGGCGCTGTGGCCATTCCCGGGCGCAACCTGTTCGCGACTGCCAACGAGGTCGATCTCGTCCAAGACGGCGGCGCGCGGGCGCATGTCATGATCTACGAGCGCGGGGAAGGGGAGGCTGCTTACCCGCAGATACGTTCCGCAGAGCGGGAGGGGCTGCCCATCGGCTTCGGGGCGCTTTCGGGTCTCGCGGCCGTTGCGGACAAGCCCGGCTTCCTGCATGCGGTCAATGATTCCGTCTACTCGTCGCAGCCGACCATCTACACGATCGACGCTACACGGAAGCCCGCGCTGATCACGGAAGCCCTGCCGGTCACCCGTGACGGCGCTCCCGCCCAGAAACTCGACATCGAAGGCATCGCCAATGATGGCGAAGGCGGCTTCTGGCTCGCTTCGGAGGGCAATTCCGACAAGCTCTACAGCCATGCGCTGCTCCACGTGAACGGGAAGGGCGAGATCAAGCAGGAGATCGCTCTGCCGGAAGACCTGCGCGCCAATGAGATCCGCTACGGCTTCGAAGGGGTCGCAGTCGTGGGTGAAGGGGACGAGCAGCTCCTCTGGATGGCCGTGCAGCGCGCATGGAAGGACGACGAGAAAGGCTTCGTCAAACTTGTCTCCTACAAACCTTCGAGCAAGGAATGGGGGGCGGTGCGCTACCCGCTCGAAAAGTCGGGGGAAGGCTGGGTCGGCCTGTCGGAAATCTCCGTTCATGGCGACTACGCCTATATCATCGAGCGTGACAATCTGATCGGCGAGGCAGCAAAGCTCAAGAAGCTCTACCGCGTCGCGCTTGCGGATCTGAGACCCGTGGCACTTAACGGCGAACTGCCGGTCGTGAAGAAGGAAGAGGTGCGCGACCTCATTCCGGACCTTAAGTCGCTGAACGGCTATGTCGTCGACAAGGTCGAAGGCTTTGCAGTCGACGCGGCCGGCAACGGCTATGTCGTCACCGACAATGACGGCGTCGACGATTCTTCCGGCGAGACGCTCTTCTTCTCCATAGGCGCGATGGACGCCATGTAAGCGTCCGATCCGGAGAAAACAGAAGAGGCCGGGGCATGACGCCCCGGCCTCTGCCTTCATGGAACATGAACGGCGCTCAGCGCGCGAGGGCGATCTCGGCGGCTTCCGCTTCTTCCTTGCGCTTGCGGATATCGTCGGTCTTCTCGACCAGTTTGCTGACGATCTCGTAGAGCTGGTCCAATTGCTCGTCGTCGAGCGCCGAAAAGATTTCTTCAATGAGCTGTTTGCGCGGATGCTCTGCCGCCTGAAGAACGGCCCGGCCGGTCTCGGTTATCGAGACGATCTTCGCGCGGCGATCCTCTGGGTCGGGTTTTCTCATGACCAGACGATCGCGTTCCAGCCCGTCGATCGCCTCGGTCACCGTTCGCGGAGCGAAGTTCAGCGCGCATGCTATGTCGGTGGACCGACAGGGTCCGAGCTTGCTCAGGAAGAACAGGAACTTGCTCCTGGCAAGCGATACGCCTTCCTCCGTCATGGACTCGTTCACCAGTCGATGAACGCGATGGTAGAGCTCGAACAGCTTGTCGGAAACCTCGAATGTCTTCTTCATGACCTTTAGAGTATTTATGAGGGGCCATGTGAAATGGCAGTGACCCTATTGATAGTCACAATTGCCGCATTTGTCGACAAAAACCACCTAAAACTTAGGAATGACCGCCGGCGATAGGAAGCGTTTCCTGCTCGCGCTGCCGCTGTTCGCAAAGCGAAGAGCTGCTGGCGGCACTGCGGCGTTTCCCCGCATTCAAGCATTCCGTGGATACCCGGTCCTGCGGCCATTGACGAACGAGGCGGCGCCGGGCCATGGTCCGCCCGGTCATGCCCTTCCGATTTGTCCACACTGCAGACCTCCATCTCGATTCGCCTTTGCGCAGCCTGGCACTCCGGAATGCGGAGCTCGCCGGCCTCGTTCGAAGTGCGACGCGCAATGCGCTCGTCCGTATCGTCGACCTCTGCATTGCCGAAAGCGTCGATGCGCTTTTGATCGCCGGCGATCTCTATGATGGCAGTCAGACTTCCATGAACACGGCGCTGTTCCTGGCGGGCGAGCTTCGGCGCCTCGACGAGGCCGGCATCCGGACGTTCATCATTCGCGGCAATCACGATTCCCAGTCGCAGGTGACCCGCGAGCTCACCTTGCCGCCTTCGGTGCATGTCTTTTCCGGCCGGAGCAGGGCGGTCCATGCAAAGACGCTCGCGAACGGCCGCACGGTACACATCCACGGCGTCAGCTTTGCCGATCCGCACGCGCCGGAAAGCCTGTTGCCCCAGTTCCATCCGCCGGTCGCCGGCGGCATCAATATCGGCATGCTGCATACCAGCCTCTCGGGATCCGCAGCCCACGATCCTTACGCGCCGTGCAGCGTCGCCGACCTTCAGCGGCACGGTTTCGATTACTGGGCGCTCGGCCATGTCCATCAGCGGCAGGTGCACTGCGAGAAGCCCTGCATCGTCATGGCCGGCATGCCGCAGGGCCGCGACATCAACGAAGCGGGGACGAAGGGCGTCACGGTCGTGACGATCGACGATGACGGGCTGGTTGCGCTGGAAGAAAGGCCGACGAGCACCGCGGCGTTCGAGCGACACGACATCGACGTGAGCGGGATTGCGGACTGGCGCGACATGCTGGACGCGGTGGGCCGCGAACTGACCCTCCTTCGAAAGACCATGGCGGCGGACAATCTGATCCTGAGATTGACGCTGGCCGGCGCGACGCCGCTTGCATGGCGCTTCAGGCGGGACTCGGATCTCCTGCAGGCGGAGATCGTCAATATTGCGGCCGGGATCGGCGGATGCTGGATCGAGAACACGGAGTTAAGCTGTCACCCGCCCGGCAATGCGGAGCGAAGTGCGGCCGACCCGACCGGCGAACTGGCGGCACTCGTCGAAAACGACGTTCTGCCCTCCTTCGGCTTTCGCGCCGAACTGAACGGCGTTGCCAAGGAGCTCCTGCAGCAATTGCCGCCTGAACTCAGGCATGTGCTGGCGAGCGACGAAGAGACGCTGGAGCGGCTGGCGCTGGAGGCAGCGCTTGCGGGGAGTGCGGACGTGCTGGCGCATCTTCATGGACGTGCCAGCGCCGGAGGCACCGACTGATGCGGCTTCAGCGGCTGGACCTCGTCCGCTACGGCAAATTCACGGACCGGCATCTCGATTTCGGCGAGGCGAAACCGGGCGAGCCGGATTTTCATCTCATCTACGGCCCGAACGAGGCAGGCAAGTCCACCCTCTTCGCCGGCTTTCTCGATCTGATCTTCGGCATCGAACGTTCGAGCCCCTATGGCTTCCTGCATCCCTATCAGGCGATGCGGATCGGCGGCATCGTCGCGGCCGGCAACCGCCTGCACCACGCCTACCGCATCAAGCGCAACGCCAACAGCCTGATCGGTCCCGACGAGCAGCCTCTGCCCGACGGCCTGTTTTCCACGGCCCTTGGCTCCATCGACCGGGCAACCTACGGCACGATGTTCTCGCTCGACGACGACAGCATCGAAGAGGGCGGGGAAGCCATACTGAAGAGCGAGGGCGAACTCGGGTCCCTCCTGTTTTCCGCGAGTTCCGGTTTGCCGGACAGCACCGCCGTGCTTGCCGGCCTTCGAGCCGAAGCGGATTCCTTCTTCCGCCCGCAGGCGCGCAAGCACCGGCTTGCCGAACTGAAGGCGGAGCTCGATGCGCTGAAAGCGGAGAGGAACGCGATCGACGTGAATGCGCGCGAATATGCCGCGCTTCGCAAAGCCCTGGCGAGCATGCGCGCACGCCACGAAACGGCCGCGAGGCTGCGCAACGAGTTGCGCGCCGACCGGGACCGGATGCGCGCTCAGCGCGACGCCCTGCCGCTTCTCGCGCGGCTTCGCGGCCTGCGGCAGGAGCTTGCCGGGCGGGACCCGTTGCCGGTGCCGCCGGCCGAGTGGCAGGAGGAATTGCCGGTTCTTCGCCGGCGCGATGCGGAGATCGCCGCGCGGCTCCGACAATTGCACGAGGAACTGACCCGCCGGCGCGAAGAGCTTGCCGGTCTGCCTCGCGACGAGCAAGCGCTCGCGATCGCGGAACGGTTCGGGTCTCTGCGTGAAACCGCCCTCGAAGCCCGCTATCTCACCGCCGACCGCGACATGCCCGCTCGTCTGGAGGAACTCGCTAAGACGGCCGCCGAGATCGATGCCTGCCTGGTCCGCCTGGGCGAAGCGGGGAATCCCGACGTAGCCTCGCTCCTGCTGCCGGCGGCGCGCGCCGTCCGCCTGCAGGATCTGGTGCGCCGGCACGCAAGCCTCTCGGAAAGGCTGGCGTCGGCGCGTGAGGAGATGGAAACCGCGGAAGGGGACCACGGCGAGGCCGAGCGCGAAGTCGCACGGCTGAAGGAAGGGGCGGCCGACCCGGCGTTCCTTGCCGAGCGCGTACATCTCTTCCGGCAGAGCGATTGCCTGTTGCGCCAGCGGTCGTCGGCAAGGGAGATCGACCGGCTCGAGGCGGCGATTTGCGACAGACTGGATGAATTGCGGCCTTTCGCCGGTACGATCGACGATCTGGCCGCACTTCCCGCTCCGGCGCCAGCCGTCGTGGAAGCGTGGCGGTCCGAGGAGACCGCCGAGGCGGAGCGGCGCTTGCGCCTCGGCGACCGGATCGCCGATGAAGGCGAGCGCCAGGCCGGAGACGAGGCGCGCCTTGCCGCGATTGCGGCCAATGGCGGCGTGGTGGATGACGCGACCGTCTGCGAGTTGAGGCGGCGCCGCGATACAGCCTGGCAGCAGCACCGTGCCGATCTCGGCGAGCAGACGGCGATCGCATTCGAGGCGGCGCAGAACGAGCACGATGCGGCCACGGCGCTTCGGCTTGCCCAGGCGGAGCGCGTGGCCGAGATGCGCAGCCTGACGCTTGCGATCACCGAGCGGCGTGCCCGCCTGCAGGCGCTGGACGCGCAAAGAAAAGCGGCGGAGGAGCAGCGGCAGAGGCTGAGCGCCACGATCGGCACCACCGCACGCGCCTGTGGTTTGCCCTTTACAACGGGGCTGCCGCAACTGGAGGCTTGGCTTGCGGCCCGCACGTCCGCGCTCGAATTGCGCGTGGATCTGCGTGCGGCGCTGAAGGAGCGCGACCGGGCGTTCGTCGAAGAGAAGGCGGCGGTCTGCAGCCTCCGGGCGGAGCTGGCGCGGTTCGGAACGACCGATGCGCTGCCGGAGCGGCTCGACGCGTTGCTCGCGGTGGCCGAACTTGTCTCCTCCCGCGTTGAGGCCGCGTCCGCGGCTTACCGGAACGCCGTGGTACAGCTGCAGCGCGCCTCGGAGGCGCTCGCAAAGCGGCAAGCCGTATTTGCGTCGGCCCAGACCGGTATGGCGTCGTGGTGCGGGGAATGGGACGAAGCGCTCGCCGGGACGTGGCTCGCCAAACAGGAGCGGCCGCTGCCGCAGGAAATCGGTCCCGTGCTCGCCATGCTTCAGGATCTCGACAAGCTGACGCAGAAGAAGGCGGAGCTCGACCATCGGGTAACGGGCATGCGCAGGGATCAGGCGGCCTTTACGGAAAGCGTGGTGGGCCTGGCTGCCGCGCTGGGCGAAGGACAGGCCGGCGATGTCCTCATGCTCTTTTCTTCGGTGCGCGACCGCGTTGCCGTCGCACTTCAGAAGGAGGAGCGGCGCCTGGCGCTTGAGGGCAATATCGAGCGCATGGAGGAGAGTCTGGACTCGCTGTGCGCCGAGGAGAGACTCCACGCCGCCAACAGGCAGAGGATTCTCGACTTCTTCGACAGCCGGACTCTCGACGAAGCGGCCGCTTGCCTGGAAGCCACCCGCGAGGAGCAGCGGCTGCGGCAGAGATGCTCGGAAATGGAAAGCGATCTGGCCGCGCGGCTCGGCGTCGCGACCGCGGCCGAGGCCGAAGCGCTGCTTGCCGAACTCGACGACCGGGAGCTCGGCCTGGAACTTGCGCGGCTGGAGGAGGCGATCGAGGCCTCCGACCGGGATGTCAGCGAGCTGCACGCCGATGTCAGGACCCGGGAGAGGGCGCTTGCCGCGGTCGAGGGCGGCGACCGGGTGGCGGAGCTCGAACAGCGCCGCCGCACGCTGCTTCTCGACATCGAGAACAAGGCGATCGGCTATCTCCGGCTGCGCGCGGGCGTGATCGCCGCCGAACAGGCGCTCAGGCTGTTTCGCGAGCGCCACCGCAGCGCCATGATGCAGCGCGCCTCGCGAACCTTCATGCATATCAGCGGCGGCGAATATTCCGGTCTCTCGACGCAAGCCGACAAGGGCCAGGAATTCCTCATCGCAAATACCGCCGCCGGCGGATCGAAGCTCGCCCGCGACCTTTCAAAGGGCACGCGCTTCCAGCTTTATCTCGCGCTCAGGATCGCCGGCTACCACGAGGTCGCGGCGACGCGGGAAACGCTGCCCTTCATCGCCGACGACATCATGGAAACCTTCGACGACGGCCGCGCCGGCCGCGCCTTCGAGCTGATGGCGGAAATGGCCGATGTCGGGCAGGTGATCTATCTGACCCACCACGAGCATCTTTGCGACATTGCGCGGAGCGCCTGCCCGGGCGTGACGATCCACCGGTTGTAGCCGCTTGGCGGAAAGAGGTAAGCTGCATGCGCCTTGCTCCTGCATCACCCGTCGGCTGGCCCGGCGAAGTCCCTCAAAGGAGGCTCCAATGGAAATCTTCGAATGCGGATCGAGACCTTCGGCCCGCGGCCCGGCCGAATACTTCACCGGCTCCGTGCGCGTGGACCCAGCCTTCGAGGCGCCGTCCCCCGCGCGCGTGCGCGGCGCGACCGTGACTTTCGAGCCCGGCGCTCGCACCGCCTGGCACACGCATCCGCTCGGCCAGACCCTGATCGTCACGGCCGGCCGCGGTCTTGCGCAAAGCTGGGGCGGTGAGTTGCGCGAGATCCGCGCCGGCGACGTCGTCTGGTTCCCGCCGGGTGAAAAGCACTGGCACGGCGCAGCGCCCAATACCGGAATGACGCATATCGCGATTCAGGAAGCGCTCGACGGCAAGGTGGTGGACTGGCTCGAGCATGTGACGGAGGAGCAGTATCGGGGCGGGTAGGGGCTTATCCGGTCGTACGTGACGGTGTCGAAGGCCCTGTGCTTATCCACGGTTACGGCCGGCGGGGTAACGGAGCTGCTGCGCCGGTGTTTTCGATACGTGGCAGCCCCTCATCCCGCTGCCGCGACCTTCTCCCCGTTCTGACGGGGAGAAGGGGCAAGCCTCGGGCCCACCACCCATTCTTGAGCGGCTGAGGGCAGAGGGACGCCGCGAGTCCCCTTCGCCCCGCTTGCGGGGAGAAGGTGGCCGGCAGGCCGGATGAGGGGCGATGAAACCAGCCGCTCCATTGTCTCCCGGCAGGTCACCTCTCGCCCATCGCCTGCGATGCGACTTCTGCGATGGGCGAGAACAGATATTCCAATATTCGCCGCTTTCCGGTTTTGATCTCCACCGTGACGGCCATGCCGGGTTTCAGCGGCATCACGCGGCCATCGACGGTGATTGTGGTCCGGCTCGGGCGCACGGTGACGGAAAATACGAGGTTCTGCATGCGCTGGGCATTGCCGATCGGGACCAGGCTTTCGATTTCCTTCGCCGCAGCCCCTTCGATCTGTTGCGCGTCCGGCTCCGGAATGGCGTCCGTCGCGACATGGACGACCTTGCCTTCGACAATGCCGTACCGGGTGAACGGGAATGCCTCGATCTTAATCACCGCGGGCATGCCCGCGGCGACGAAGCCGATATCCCGGTTGGGGAGATAGGCCTCGATCTCGATCGGTCCGCCGACGGGCACCACGCGCATCAGTTCGGTGCCCGACGTGACGATCTGGCCGACAGTGGTGATCGCCGACGCCTGCACGGTTCCTGTAATCAGGCTGCGAATCTTCATGGAATGCAGGCGGGCCGTGGCTTTTCGTAACAGCTGTTCCTGCTCGTCCGCCCGCCGGGCGACATCGGCACGCTGGCGGGCATTCTCGGCGACGAAGCCCCGGATCGCGCTTGCCTGCTCGGCGGCTAGCACCTGCAGACCTGTTTCGGCTTCGGCCGCTTGCCCGACCATTACCGTCAGTTCGGCTTCGGCGCGTTGCGACACTTCGGCGGCATTGATGACGTCCGCCTTGGATCCGGATTGGGAGTGAAGCAATGATGTTCGCATCGCCACGCGTTCGCCGAGCGTCGAAACCAAGGTGCGCTGAGCTTTGATGGTCGAAGACAGGCGAGCCATCTCCGCCTGTTTCTGCTTCTTCTGCGCGCGAATTCGATCGAAGACGGAAACGAGTTCGGAGACATCGGCGTCGAGGACAGCCTGCTCGCGGCGCCGGATCGGCACGGGGATTTCCGCCGGGAAAGCGATTTCGGTTGCCAGCTTTCGCGACGGCACGGCTTCGCTGCCATCGCCGAGTTCAGCGGCGAGCGCAAGCGCCCGGTCGCGGCGCAAGATCTCGGCCTTTAGCGCGGCCAGGCCGATGGACAGCATCTCCGACTCGGCACGCAGTTCGGTGTCGTCGAGGTCGACGAGGAGGTCACCGGCCTTTACTTCCTGGCCATTGACGACGGGAACCGACCGGACCTTTCCGGCCTCCAGAGTTTGCACGATTTTTACGCGGCCGAGCGGCTGAATTTTTCCTTGCGAGGTCGCGACGATGTCGAAGGTCCCGATCCAGCTCCATAGGAGTGCGCCGGTCGCGAGCGTGCACAGAAGCCAGATCAGCGATGCCCGGACCGGGGAAGGCGGTGTCTCGAGGATTTCGAGCGCTGCCGGCAGGAACTCCGCGTCCGCCCGTTGCCGGCGTTGTTTGCCGCCAGACCGTTTCCAAAGCAATGACGGGAGCGTCATGCCTGCACCGCCCCCGTCTGGAGATGCCAGAGATGCGCGTATAGGCCGTTCGGCCGGGAAAGCAGCGCCTCGTGCGAGCCTTCCTCGATGAGGCGACCGTCCTTCATGCCGATGATGCGGTCACAATGCCGCACGGTTGCGAGGCGGTGCGCGATGATGATCACGGTACGGCCCTTCACGATCTCGCGCATATTGGCGAGAATGATCCGCTCGCTTTCGTAGTCGAGCGCGCTCGTCGCCTCGTCGAGTATGAGGATCGGCGGATTGGTCGCAAGCGCCCGCGCGATCGCCAACCGTTGCCGCTGTCCGCCGGAGAGGTTGGCGCCGCGCTCCTCGATTTGCGTGTCGTAGCCGCGGGGGAGCTTCGCAATGAACTCGTCCGCCCCCGACAGCCGGGCCACCCGCATGACGGCCTCGCGCGGCATCGCCGGATTGGCGAGCGCAATATTGTCGTGGATCGAGCGGTTGAACAGCATGTTCTCCTGCAGCACGACGCCGATGCTGGCGCGCAGCCATGCCGGATCGACCTGGGCGATATCGTTGCCGTCGACGAAGACCTGGCCGGATTGGGGAATGTAGAAGCGCTGTACCAGCTTCGTCAGCGTCGACTTGCCGGACCCCGATGGCCCGACGATGCCGACGACTTCGCCGGGCCGAACCGCAAGCGTCACGTCCTTCAACACGTCGGCAGCATTGTGCGAATAGCGGAAGCTGACCGATTTGAAGGCGATCGCACCGCGCGGCGGCGGCAGGGTAACGGCGGCGGCCGGGCGTGGCTCCGCCGGCGCGTTGAGAATATCGGCGAGCCGGGCAACGGAGACCTGGACCTGCTGGAAGTCCTGCCACAGCTGCGAAAGCCTGAGGATCGGCTGCGACACCTGGCCGGCGATCATGTTGAAGGCGACGAGCGCGCCCACCGTCAGCTGACCGTCGATCACGGCCTGCGCGCCGAACAGCAGCAGCGCGGCGCTCGTGACCTTGCTGACATACTGGATCGCGTTCTGTCCCTTGGCGGCGAGCATGGTCGCCAGGAAAGAGGATTTCACATAGGCCGCGAGCCGCTCTTCCCAGTCGGCCGATACCACGGGCTCGACCGCCGCCGCCTTCAGGGTCTGTGCGCCGACCACCGATTCGACCAGCAATTGCTGGCTCCAGGCGCCGCGGTTGAACTTCTCGTCGATACGCTCCTTGAGGAACGGCCGCACGAGGAAGCCGATGGCCAGGTAGAAGGGGATGGAAGCCACGACGATCCAGGCAAGCGTCGCGGAATAGCAGAAGAGCACGAAGATGAAGACGAAGGTGAAGACGAGGTCGAGGCCCGAGAACAGGCCCTGTCCCGTCAGGAAGGCGCGGATCGTCTCCAGTTCGCGGATTCGCGCCACGGTCTGTCCCGTCGGTCGCCGTTCGAAATAGTCGAGCGGCAGGCTGAGGAGGTGCCGGAACAGCCGCCGGCCGAGCTCCACGTCGATACGGTTGGTGGTGTGGGACAGGGCATAGGTGCGCAGATACTGGAGCACCACGTCGAAGAGGCCGACGATGGCAAGCCCCGCCACGAGCACGATCAGCGTCGAGTAGCTCCGGTGCGCCAGCACCTTGTCGACCACGACCTGGAAAAACAAGGGCGTAATCAGCGCGAAGAGCTGCACGAAAAGCGACGCGACAAGCACATGCGCGAATGCGCGGCGGTAGCGCCAGATCGAGGGCAGGAACCAGCGGAAGCCGAAGTCTGCGGGGTTCACTCCCGGTCCGCCGAAGCGGCGCTGAACCAGAATGAAGCGTACCTTCGTAAGCCGGAGCAGGTCGGCCGCATCGACCTCGCGGCTCGTGAAATCCAGCGGATCGACGAGCCGGTAGCGTCCTTCGCCGGACCTGCCGCCGAAGATTGCGTAGGAACGATCGGCAAGGCAGGCGATCGCCGGCACCGGCATCGTCGCAAGACGGCCCGCCGCTGCAACGATCGGGCGGGCCTTGAGGCCGATCACCCGCGCCGCCCGCAGCAGGTCGTCCTCTCCTGCATCGGCAGTGAGCGCCAGTTGCCGGGAAAGCGAAGGGGCATTGGCGGTAAGCCTGTAATAGCCGGCGACGGCGCACAGGGCGGAGAGTCCGCTGTCGCCCTGCGGCCGGTCTTGAATGCGACCGTCCTCGCTGCGCGGCGGTGTCATTATCAGAGACATGTGTATTCGGCACTCGGCCCCGAACACGTCATGTGAGGGGGCAAATCCTGCAAGAGCGGTTCTCCCGCGAACCGCGAAGGGGCGGGAGAACCGATGGTGCGATCAGGCGACCTGACCGTTCAGCTGGGACGGGCGGTAGGCGAGCGTGGTGTCCGCCACCAGCCGGGTGCTGCCGTCGGCCATCGTCATAGTGGCCGTTCCGGTGATCATCGATCCGTCCTCGAAGGCCTTTGCCCCATCCGTCGAAGGCATGAGGTTCACCAGCCGGATGCCTGCCTCCGGCATGGTCGACAGTTCTCCTGATTCCGTGATGCCGTTCTGGTTGTGATCCTGCCAGACGCGGAACTCGTTCCAGCGCGCATCCTGCATGTCGAGGACATTGTCGCGGTTGGTGTCGAACACCAGCCTCAGCCCTTCCATGTCGGAAGTGACGCTGTCGTCCTCGACCCAGGAGGCGAAGG
Source organism: Sinorhizobium arboris LMG 14919 (assembly GCF_000427465.1). Taxonomy (NCBI): domain Bacteria; kingdom Pseudomonadati; phylum Pseudomonadota; class Alphaproteobacteria; order Hyphomicrobiales; family Rhizobiaceae; genus Sinorhizobium; species Sinorhizobium arboris. The sequence continues at coordinate 1,054,553 of NZ_ATYB01000014.1, forward strand.
CGAGTTCTCGCGCCTGGTCGATGAGGCCGTCAGAGCCGGACTCGCCGTTTGCTGCCAGGTCTATGGTAAGAATGCCGTCCTCCGGTCCGAACCAGGCGGTACCATCGCGCATGCCGTCGCCGTCCCAGTCGAAGGCGGGGCCGTCAGCGGCAGATGGATCGAAGGGGCGAAGGTCGATGTGATCGTCGCCGTTCAGGTCGAGCAGGACGGGTGGTTTTCCCCGCGTAATCCTGCCGTCGTCCCAATATGTGTTAACATCACGGGTCGAGCTCGGGCTGTCATTTGTTGCCCGATATTCTTCAGTATATTTTGACCATGTTTTCGAGTCGTCGAAGTCATATGTTGTGTAAATAACGTAACTGAACCAACCGCGTTCGATTTGTCGTGTTTGTTGTCCTGCGGAATTGTAGTATTTTTCGGTGCTTTTAAAGCCGTCATACAGCGTTGTAAGTTTTGATTTATCATCATACCACCAGGATTGCTGGGTGATGGTCCCCGATGCATTGCTGATCTCGCTGTGTTGACTCCAGTTCTGCGCATTCGCCACATCGTAAGTCGTCGTTTCCTTCGACCCGTCGTCATTCGTCTGAACCTGCGTCGTCATCTTGCCGGCGGCATCGAAGTTCTGGACGATGGTGGTCCATGTCTGCGTCTTGCCGGGATCGTATTTCGTCGTCACCCGCGTCTTGCCGTCATCCAGATACGACCGCTGCGTCAGCGCCCCGGAGGCATCGTTCCAATCCGTCTGCTGCCACCACGCCTTGGTGTCGGCCAGATCGTACCAGTCCGTCTGTTTGGTGCCGTCGTCGTTGGTCTGGACCTGTTTCGTCAGCTTGCCCGCCGCATCCAGGTATTGCGTGAGGCTTGAATAGCTTTTCTTTTTCGCGGCGTCGTAGAAGGTGACGGTCTTGGTTTTGTCATCGTTGAGATAGGTCCTCTGCGTCAAGGCGCCGGCTGCATCGTTGAAGCGTTTTGCCGCGGCAGTCACCCGGTTCGATCGTCCCTCGCCACTTCGGCCAGGATCGTCCATCCCTGAGAAGAATTCCGAGCCTATGGACGTATGGCTGAAGACGTGCGTCGATGGTTCTAGCCGGCGCTGATTATCCACGATTGGCTTCCATTTCCGGTGTTAGCAATCCTAGAAACTGTCGATGTCATGCAGGTCGAGGTTGTTCTCATCCTGCCGACTCAGCGAGGACGAAACAACAATTCCCCCATCATCAGCACGCATAGAATGATTATAAGCAAATAAGTTGTGGTGATTATTTTTGCACGCGAAGCGCGTTTGGGCGTACCTTGGCCGAGCGCCGTTCCATCGGCGCCTGGTGACGGTTGGCGTGGAGCGGTCAACATTGGTGGCGTTGTGCTGAATAGTCTTTCAGCCCAAGGACTTGGCCTGGCTGGATTCCTGTGACAGGCACAGGAATCGATGGAGATATTGTTATGGATCATTCCCATTATTCGAAGTTTACCATCTACTGTATCGACGCAAACATGATCGTACATTCGGAGTTAAACATATTATTATTCAATTAGTAATTGTCCATTAACCCATTGCTGGTGATTTTATATGCTCCGAATAAGGTCCACTTCGCATCGCTTTATTTCTGATCTGTCAAAAATTAAACGAATCAACTCTGGTCCAGCCCTCCTTGGGTTTGGAATTGCCCGTTCGAACATTCGAAAACGCCCATAGATCCGATCGTCACGTTGAAGAGCGCCTCAAGCGCCAGACCGAAGCCAAAGCATGGAGACGGCTTTATGTGCAAATAAGTCGTTCCCAATTTTTTTACGGGTGGGGTAGGCGGTTGCTCCGGAGGAGTACTGCCCACTCGTTGGACATCAGCAAACCCCGCTCCTGTGCCTCCAAATCGTTGGAAGGCGCCCGAGATTGTCACTGTGGCCGTGATGGGCCGATCCGATGTCCATGGTATTGCAACCGACGAACCCGATAGGACTTGCGCACTTTTGCCGGGAGAAAAAATGGAATCCATGGGCACCTCCTATCGAGACATTAGACCGAGCCAGTCAATTACCGAGATTACGGACACAAACACGCAGGCAATAATCATGAGGATGTATATTATCCACTTATACCTAAAGTTCCTAATTATATGAGAGATTAATTCGAACAATGGATCAAGCATTGAGACTCCTTGGAAATAACAATCACAATATATCGCGAAAGGTCTCGGCATCGAGACAAGCGCGACTCTGCGTAGAATACTCTCGGTCGCCGAAAGGAGGATCTAAAATCGATAAATTCGTCGGTAGACAGCGACAAGTTCATCATATTTCCTCAATACCAATTAAAGTTGTTTGATCGTCAAGCTCGCCGACCGACACCAGGGCTACCATCCCGTGGAAGATCGAAAGCAGGGCGGCCGTGGCAGATTTACTTTTGCAGCTCAAAATGCTTCGCCCCGGAGTTCACCTGGGGTGATCGTCCCTCGCCACTGCGGCCAGGTTCATCCATTCGTTGGAAGAACCTCGCCATCACGAATTTCCCTTGCCCATGTTATGTAACGACCGAATGTAAGGAAATAAACGAAAGCATATTATATATATGCATGAATAAATTCCGAATATAGATATAGCGCTCTTAATTATATTTCCCTTGATATCAGAGCTGTATGTAAGATTAAATCGAGAATCTGACTCAGAAATCGGAATGAACTCGGTAAGCACCCCGAGCATTAGTAAAACAAAAAACGGGAATATCCACCCTCTAACATAATAAGAGTTTGCACTTCTGATTCCCGTAAATGTTATTATAGCAAGATAAGGCAATAGAGTTGCACTCATAATTGATCTGGCCGCAATAAATTCGCATTTTTCCCTATATGTGTATCTGCTTGTAGATATGCTATCAATTATATATCCGTTAGGTGGCCAAAGATACAATAATGCATTTTTATTTGAAAAGGCGCAGACGATTTCATCGGAAAAATTCGAGATTAAGAAAAACATTGCCAAAGATATGGCTGAAGATACCAAGATAGCTATTAGGCATCTATTTAAACGTGCTTCTGCATTCTGCCGATCCATAGCATGGTCGCTGGATACTTTTTCAAAAATGTCAAATCCTCTATCGTTTTTCATGTGGATTCCGGAATTACGTGTATTGAACTTGCGTCCGCTCGGCAGTTCGATGCTTGCCAAGTAGTGTTGGCCTGCATCTGCAAGGACGTATTCGATGGCGAACCGGCAATTCCAGCCACGTCGCGCCTAGCGCAGAAAACATGATCAAAAGCGTGCGCGTTCGAAAAATGTCCATGGCTCCTATCGTCACACAATTGCACAGCGCCTCATGCGTCAAGCCGAAGCCAAAGCACGGAGGTGGCCTTATGTGCAAATAGGCTGTGCCAAGTCTTTTTGCGCGCGAAGCATGCCGGCTGTTGAGCAACGCCGGCCTCTGCGGATTCCGGTCGACGGTGTCGACGAGGGGCGAGGGGGCCGCGGGGCTCAGGGGAACCGTGATCGACGGTAGGCCAAGGTTCTTTCGATCAGAATCCCTATGCTGAATACAGTAAGCCAAATAAGGGGGAGGTTCTTCCATGTGTTTATCTCGATTGACTGTGATAGGCTGAGGGAATATAAAGAATTATACTCATTGAATTTCGAAGTTAAGATTGAAGTAAAGCTTACTGCGGTTGTGATTATCGCTACTTTTAAGAATCCAGGAATGAATACCCGGTCCTTGCGATTGATATCGTCAATAATCTTTAAAAAAAGCCAAATATAGCATCCCGCAGCAAATATCGACTGCATTGCAAAGAACGTGCATTTTTCATTCGGCGTGAATCGGCTGGCGTTCAGTTGGTCATGTAGCAACAGATTCTGTGGCCAAAGTGGAAAAAACACTGAATTGTCTGCCATCGTGCACGCGGTGTTCGGATAGGATGCTAAAAATAACCTTCCGGCAATCGCGAATATTGCTGGAATGATCATGAGGAGCGCTGAACGTTTGAGGTGCTTGACCTCAATCTTCATCTGCGCTTCGAACTTTAAGGTTGTGTCGTTATTTTCTAGCACGACAAGTATATTTTCCTAAGATATATTTTTCGATGAGGTAATATCTCAATACAGCGCGACTAACAAATTCATCAAATAATTCCGCATGGTTCCCTGCTAGGACGGACACCGCGCGGGAAAGAGAACTACCTTGTGAGAATGCAAAGGCATAGAAGTTAGCTTATGGTCAAATAAGATAAGTTTGAACTTTGCGTTCATAGCACTTTCACCCGTACCGCTTCTGGCGGTTCGCCGCTTTCCCGACGCGGAGACGCCCCCGCCGGAGCTGCTACGGTCCCAACTGCTCGTGTTTGCCCGTGTCCGTGCCACTGCTACTCAACTTCGAACCGTTCGATTTGGAGCTTTTCGATGAATACCCGCCGCTCTTTCCGCCGTAGCCAGAATTCTTTGAAGAGTTACCAGCGGAGGACGATTTGGAACCGCCGCTGCTGCTATTGGTGCGGGAGTAACTGTCTTCTCTGTCGCGGTTGCCATTGCCGCCGACCTTGTCTTTGGTCTTGGAGCTCGGCTTATAGCTTTGCGGCTTGTCTGGATTGACCGACGTCGGATCCTGCGGGTTCTGGTCGATGATGTTGGCGAGGGCCGAGGGGGCGACTGGCTGGAACTGTGCCCATCACCTGAACGGCAACATCTTGACCGGTTCTGTTATGAACAGCGCTGGCGTACTCATCGATATCGAATACGACAGAGGCGGCCCTGCCGCCGCTGTTACGCCGTATCTCATTCAGCGAACTCGCGGCGTTCCTATCTGCCATCGACGTATTCTCCCTTTATTTCGTGAAACTTCACGCGTCGGCCTAGAGCGACGATCATCAACATCTGCACCACAACCATGGGCACGAAAGCACCTGCTCCCAGGAACAGGCTCGTCATCAGGAATGCCGAGGAATTCGGGGTCAGCGGCATAAGCTTTCTGACAGCGTCGGGGTTATCCGCGAACCAGGACACCTCCGCGGAAAGGCCAAAATCCGTCATCCGGGAAAAAGAAAATACCCCGAAAGCACAGAAGACGACCGTAAAAAATACCCAGCACAGATAGAGCCGTTTCTTGTCGGCGACGAAGACAATGTCCCTGGAGGTAGCCGCAAAGTAAGAGTGAACGATTAAGCCAACGACGAGAATGACCAGTTGGACCACGACGCCGCCGACATAGGCTTCCGCAAACTCCGGGCGATTGTGCAGCAGATAAGCGTAGTCGGCTGTATGCCGGTCACTGAGGGCAAAGAACACGGTTTTATTGGCAGCGAGCGCAAGCCAGTGGTATGGGACGAACATTACGCTCACCGGCAGCAGCAGGAACCAAGCCACCCGGTCCATCGTTCGCAAATTGTGGCGAAACGCGTAGCGAAAGACGAAGATGAATTCGGCGTGCGATTCGCGAACCCAACGGGGGACCATCGGCATTCAACCCCTCACTCCAATTCTTGTCCGGCAATTCCGGTCTCGCACCGACAGACAGTGCTCGAATTTAACCCAAAAGAATTACACGCTTATTTGATCTAGACGACATTACTATGCGTCGTCGCTGTATTTATCCAATACTTCCCGCCAAATGAAAAATAATATAGGATTTCTTTTAAGTATCTTCCTGTATATGCTGTCACTAATTAAAAATGGATATGCTTTTGTAAGTATATAACTAAAAAGTGAAAAGGGGGCGGTGATAACCATAAGAAAAGAAAGGATTTTGAAGATCATCTCTATATATCCTCCGAAATTTGTTGAGCTGCTAATTGACATGATGAATAATATTGAAATCCAAATGGCGATGAAAATAAGATTGAAGATAGCGTTTATTTTCTTAGTCATTGAAAATCTTCTGCAGGAAAGGTATTTCTGCGCGGGCTCTGTGTAGATCGCAGGGAGCTTCTCCGGATCAAACATTTCAAGACGTACATGTGTGCGTGAGGTGTCTTTCTGGTCGAGCTGTCGCGTCCATTGATGCGGCGCAATTATCCTGTGATCGCCAAAGCACGGAAACATAATTATGCGCAAATAAGTTGCATCTAGATTTTTGCGCGCTTGGCGTGACGTGGGGCGGGATGGTGTCCGCATTGCCATGCAGTGCGTCGGCGGCCCAGTTCACCGAGCCTCTATTGTTTGGCATTAACGTAGTCCCCTTTGATATCGTTGAAGCTGACGCGTCGTCCGAGAGCGAAAATGATCAACGTCTGCACCACGCCAGCAGGGACAAATGCAGCCTCCGCGGCCAAGAATAAGCCGGTCATCAGGAATGCCGAGGAATTGGTGGCAACAGGCGTAAGCCTCCTGCGAGCCTCGGGGTTATCCGCAAACCAAGACACGTCGGTGGAAAGGCCAAAATCGGTCAATCGGGAAAAACTGAAAGCCGAGAAGGCAAAGACGACTATTGCGATGGATGCCCAGCAGAAATAGGCCCCTTTCCGGTCCTCAACGAAGACAATATCCCTGGACGTAATCGCGAAATACGAGTGAACGACCACTCCGGCGACGAGCACAGCAAGCTGCACAACAACACCGCCGACATAGGCATCGGCAAATTCCGGTCGGTGGGCCAGTAGATAGGCGTAGTCCGCCTCGTGCCGGTCACTGAGCGCAAAGAATATCGTCTTGTTGGCGGCGCGAGCCAGCCAATCGTACGGGAGGAACATCACGACGAATGGCAGCAGCAGGAACAAAGCCACCCGGTCCATCGTTCGCAAATTGTGGCGAAACGTAGCGAAAGACGAACCTGAATTCGGCGCTTGTTTCACGAAACCAACGGGGGACCATCGACATTCAGCCCCTCACCTCCAATTCATGTCCGGCAATGCCGGTCTCGCACCGATAGACAGCGCTCAAATTTAACCAAAAGAATTACACGCTTATGGTCAAATAAGACGGAGAACAATTATTGCGCGCAATGGGGGCTGCCTGATCGGGAAACGGCGCCGGGGGTGTCCACGTTGGCCGACCGTCGAGGCGGAGATTGTGCGTGACCCAGCGAGGTGCTTCGCCGTGCTCTGGTCAGGATCTGTCCATAGATACCGCCTTCAAATAGACTGGGTGCCCGGTATTTGATTTCGTTGCCTATTTCATCAATTCCCATTCCGTTCGATCTCATCTCGTATTTCTTTCCATACAAGATAGCGTATTGGACTTTCTTTCATTTTTTTTAAGTAATATGTATCATTTATGTGTATCTTGCATCCAATAGATAGCGCTAATGAAAGTATACTTAACGGAAATAACATAAACATGGCCGCTACTATTAAAAAATAAAGTAACTCAAAATAAAATGCGTATGAAGGAAAGATGTAATTCAAAACAACTATGACGTATATGCACAACAGCATTGCAAAAAATAGAATGCTTAGAAAGATATTCAGACGTTTTCGCATTTAAATCCACAAGTATTGACGTTAATTGTAGTTAATAGTAAGTATTTAATTAAATAAATAATATGTTTTGAGGTGATGAACAGCATTACTATACCCTAGGGGATCTGATCGGAAACTCGCCTGATCGCCGCGAGCAGTGATCGGCTGACGCTTACGCCGACCCCGGTTAATATGCGCGCCGAACATAGAGGCACGTGAACCATGCGCGATGGTTATATGCAAATAAGCTGTCTTCTGCTTATCGACACCTTTGACGCGTCTTATCGAACGAAGCTTCTTTGTTCTTCCTGAGGTCTTGGTCTCGCCGAGCGTGAAATCTCGGATTCGCCGCTGGACGGAAAAGCGGGGCTGATCCCGTCGACCAGCACCTTGAACTCGGACCAGCGCGCATCGCCGGCATCGAGCCTGCCGTTGCCGTTGGTGTCGAAGACGTTCCGGATCGCCTCGAGATCGCCCGTCGCCGACTTGTCCCATTCGGTGAAGACGAATTCGCTGGCATCGCCGATCTTGCCGTCGCCGCCGATGTCGAGAGCCAGCATGCCGGCGCAGGCCGAGGCCATGCGGTTAGGTAGCCACTGCCGTCGAGATCGACGAAGAAGGGCGAGGAGGAGAGGGGATCGACGGCGAGACCGTTGCCGGTGAGGTCGAGGAGGACGGGATCTCTCCAATTGCTCGACTTCATCGTGCCGTCTCTGGTGCTACCGAGACACCGCCGCCGGATCGGCCCCGGTCCCAACTGCCATAGGATGCGGTGTTCTGATTGTCGCGTTTGGCCGTGGACGTGCCACCGTAACTCGAACCTTTACCGCCCGAACCGGAACTCTTGCTCTTGGACGACGGGCCGCTGCCCTTGCCGCCGCCGCATAAGCCTTTGGAGGAGCGTAGTTCGTAAAGTGCCGGAGGGCCACCTCCGCAAACTTTTGCTCGTAAGCTTCGGGTCCGGCGGTATTTCCTCAGTGATATCTAACGAGGAGCGAGAGAATATATGCTAGCTCCGACGAAGGCGTTGTCGGCGTAAGTATCACCGATTGATGCCAGATAACGCCAGCCGTCGATATAATCGTCAACGGACGAGAAAGTATTAAGCCTAGACAATTGCCGGCTGTTGATGAATAGTACCATTGTTGACCGCCTACTTAACAGAACCTAAAACACCATCACGCTCGAATTTTGTGATGAGGTTGATGATATTGATGTGAATTTTCCTCCAGTCTTTAAAGTAAGCAGAAGAGTAGGAATAACTTATATAGTTACTGGCGCTGTCGTATATATAGTTTATCTTGCATCCTGGAGATGCGGCAGTTCCCGGAAAGCTACATCTTATGATGGTTTTAAAGTCAGTTGTAAAATAAGTCACCTCATAAGGCCTCAGTTCTCCTTCCTTCCCCGACAAATCAAGGAATTTGATAAGGCCATACTCATCGTCCACTCTCTTTGCGTAGCCACGCCGGACGCTGTCCAGTTCGCTTTCGTACACGTGACGCCAGGACGTGGCGTCGAAGTCCTTGCGGTGGACGTAGACATGCAGTTTGTCGCCGTGTCCCGGAGCCTGCCACTTTGCATCGTCCTCCTCGCGATACGGTCGCAAATCGGGCAGCAGCGCATCGAAGTTGAACGATTCGACTTTGACCCGGCCCTCCCTGGGCTTGGGCCAGCGGCCATGTTTCACAAAGCCCTCCCAATACATGTAGCGCTCGGGAATGTTGAACTTGCGCCCGCTCGGCAGTTCGATGCGCACCACCCCGTTGGCCAGATAGTGCTGGCTTGCATATGCAAGGACGTATTCGTTTGCGACGCGCCATCCGAGCCACGTCGCGCCTAGCGCAGAAAACATGATCAAAAGCGTGCGCGTTCGAAAAATGGCCATGGCTCCTGTCGTCACGATTGCACAGCGCCTCGATCGTCAAGCCGACGCCAAAGCACGGAGGTGGCCTTATGTGCAAATAGGCTGTGCCAAGTCTTTTCGCGCGCGCAGCATGCCGGCTGCCCCGGGGGAAGCGCCGCTGACATCAGGCGTCTCCGTCGCTGTATCTTTCCAAAACTTCACGCCAAACGAAAAACAAAATCGGATTTCGACTTAGGTGCTTCCTGAATACCTTGTCTTCAACTAGAAGTATATAGGTCTTCGTAATTATATAGCTGCCCAAAGAAAATGGCATAGTCGCCACAAAGGTCACAGACAAAGATCTTAATATAAATATCTCCCATCCATCAATATCTATGCTGTGTCTGAACCAAACCATGATTAATATCACTGCAAGGTTTGTTGATAAAAATATATTAAAGATTATGTTTATTCTTTCAGTCATTGACTATTGAGTCTTTGAAGGTGGTGTTCCGTGCATCCGAATAGATGCCGCTTTTCACAGGTTTCTTCCTGACATGCCGAAATTGTACGACTTCACCTTGGCCCCGCCTCTTGGGTTGGAAGTGTGCGTTCGAACATTTGAAAAATGCCCATTTATCCGGTCCTTACGTCGAGGAGTGCCTCAAGCGCCAAGATGAAGCAAAAACGCGGAGCTGGCCTTATGTGCAAATAAGTTGCCGCCAAATGACGTTTCCTGGGCAATAATCTCTTCATTGAGTCGTCCATCTACGGCTGCACCCACCAGCGCTGGCCCCGAGAAGAACGCTACGTCGACCATCATCCGACCGATTATGCGGCTTGTCGACTCCAGTCCTGGCTCGCGGTGTTAAGCGATCCCTGACAATATTCCGTCGAAATAAGCACCAGCGGTGCCCCAACCGGCGCAGCCGTCAGTGCTGTTTGTCGTCTCTTGCATTCAATGCTCCTAGCGAAATCCATTCCAGACGTATTCGGCAAATTTCGAAACGACCATCAGGTTCAAACTAACCGGATCTGAATCCCATCGGTGTCCACCTCGAAGAATAAATGCTTCATATAACTTCCCAATAACTATCAATAATAAAATCCATAGTAACACCGCGTGAAAGTATTTAGTAAAATTCGCGATTAGAATTACCGAAGCAATCATAGAAATTCTATATATCAACAGATGATTTCTAATAAAATTGATAATGTTCATTGTAATATCCGAGAAAAATAAATATTTCCGGAAATGTGTTTCGAATAGGTGAGGCACGTCTAGCCGTTTAAGCAGACAACATCCATCTACACTGGCGATTTCCCACAGCTAATCATCGCTATTCACACTCACGCCGAAGTCGAGGCACATGAACCATGCGCGATGGTTATATGCAAATAAGCTGGTCTCCCGTTTATCGACACCTTTGACGCGTCTTATCGAACGAAGCTTCTTTGTCTTGCTGAGGTCTCGGTCTCGCCGAGCGTGGAATCTCGGATGCGCCGTTGGACGGAAGAGGAGGGCTGATCCCCGAAGACACCGTACGTATAAAGGTTCCCCCGAGCTTCGGTCGCCCCATCTCGCCGGCGACGGTGCTCCACGGTATCTCCGACCTCGCCGCACCAAGCAGGGAACGAGGTCTTGGGGAATTAGCAAGCTTGGGAGTTTGGTGAGCTGCTATACAGGTCGCGCTTGACGGCTCGCAGGTGGACAGGATCGGGCATGTGACGTTGGCGCCGTATCGTAAGGAGGCCGTCGGTTCCCTTGTGCTCGTTAAAGATGAGGGTTGGAGGATTGCGAAACGTGCACAGTGCGGCGTACCGCCTTCCTCGCTGAGGCTTCAGCAAAGCGGTGAGACGACTTGCGAGAGCCACTTACGAAGACATGCTTGTCATGTGAAAGAAATGGTGGGCGATGAGAGACTCGAACTCCCGACATCCTCGGTGTAAACGAGGCGCTCTACCAACTGAGCTAATCGCCCTTTCGCGTTGCCGGACGAGTGTCCGCCGCGTCGGTGGGCGTGATCTATGCGTAACCGGCGAAAACCGCAAGAGCGTTCGTGCGATTTTTTGGAAATTTTTATCTCCGGCCCACGCGCGTGTGGGCTGCGATACGCAGCCTGTGGATAAAATCGGGCGAGGGGGGGCGTCCGGCTGCCGCTGCGGGCCGACCTGGCAATGGTATGGACGTCCTCTCGCCTGGAATTGTTTTTGAGAGCGCCCTGTCGTCCTGTCCGTGAACGGCGCGATCCGAATCCGAATCCTTCCGCAAAGCCATGCTGTGGATCAAAAATCGTTCCGTCACGGATTTGTCTTCAAACGCGCTTGACACCCCAATGCGAACCGCTTAGTTAGCCGCTCATCGAACGGCAGGGCCGGTTCGGGCAGGGGCGCGAGCGCTTCTGGAAAGTCCAAGAGATGCGGGTGTAGCTCAGTCGGTTAGAGTGCCGGCCTGTCACGCCGGAGGTCGCGGGTTCGAGCCCCGTCACTCGCGCCACTCTTGAGAAGTCTGCGGCATTCTCAAAAAGTGCCGATGATGAGATAATGGCCAGCGATGGCCATAATGCGCGGGTGTAGCTCAGTCGGTTAGAGTGCCGGCCTGTCACGCCGGAGGTCGCGGGTTCGAGCCCCGTCACTCGCGCCATTTCTCGTCCCTTTCGTCTTTGCTTTCGATACCTCTTTGTGCGCTGCGGCAATGTGCCTCGCCGTTCTTCCGTTTCCGATAGCCGTCGCGTTCCCGCGATTGTGCGCCCTGCCGTGCATCCAGCGGCTGGCGCATCCCCGCTATGCGCCGCGAACCGGTTTAAATGCCCCTTCGAGGCTTGCGCACGGGCGCCGGCTGCGCTAACCACTCTGGCGTTGCAACATGCTTTTCGGCCTGCGGCATTCTTCGTTGAAGCGCTTTCATGGCGCCCTCCGCAGGCAGGGACGGATAACAATGACAGAACTTCTCGGTTCCTACGTACCGATCGCGATTTTCATTGGGATCGCGCTGGTGATCGGCCTCGCACTTCTGGTCGCTCCTTTCGCCGTCGCCTTCAAGGCGCCTGATTCGGAAAAACTGTCGGCTTACGAGTGCGGCTTCAATGCGTTCGACGACGCCCGCATGAAGTTCGACGTCCGCTTCTATCTCGTGTCGATCCTCTTCATCATCTTCGATCTCGAAGTCGCCTTCCTCTTCCCCTGGGCGGTTTCGTTCAAGGAGATGGGCTGGTTCGGCTTCTGGTCGATGATGGTCTTCCTTCTGGTCCTGACGGTCGGCTTTATCTATGAATGGAAGAAGGGAGCGCTGGAATGGAATTAGCATCCGGCACCACGCTCGTTGCGCCGCAGCCCAAGGGTATCCTCGATCCCGCCACCGGCAAGCCGATCGGCAGCAATGACGCTTTCTTCGGCGAGATCAACAACGAGCTCGCCGACAAGGGTTTTCTCGTCACCTCGACCGACGAGCTGATCAACTGGGCCCGCACCGGTTCGCTGATGTGGATGACCTTCGGTCTCGCCTGCTGCGCGGTCGAGATGATGCAGATGTCGATGCCGCGTTACGACGCCGAGCGTTTCGGCTTTGCGCCGCGCGCCTCGCCGCGCCAGTCCGACGTCATGATCGTCGCCGGCACGCTCACCAACAAGATGGCGCCCGCGCTGCGCAAGGTCTACGACCAGATGCCGGAGCCGCGTTACGTGATTTCGATGGGCTCCTGCGCCAACGGCGGCGGCTATTATCACTATTCCTATTCGGTTGTGCGCGGCTGCGACCGCGTCGTGCCCGTCGACATCTACGTGCCAGGCTGTCCTCCCACGGCAGAAGCGCTGCTTTACGGCGTGCTTCTGCTGCAGAAGAAGATCCGCCGGACCGGCACGATCGAGCGCTAAGGGCAGGGGAACTTTAAGATGAGTGAAGCCCTGAACGAGCTTGCCTCCTATCTTCGCGAGGCGCGTGGCGCGCTGATCGCCGATGCGGAGGTCAAATACGGCGAACTGACGGTGACGGCGAAAGCCGAGAACCTCATCGCGCTCCTGACTTTCCTGCGCGACGACGTCCAGTGCGGTTTCGTCAGTTTCATCGATGTCTGCGGAGTCGACTATCCGCAGCGGCCGGATCGCTTCGATGTCGTCTATCATCTTCTCTCGCCGCGCCAGAACCAGCGCATCCGCGTGAAGGTCGCGACCGGCGAGGACGAGCCCGTCCCTTCGGCGACATCGGTCTATCCCGGCGCCGACTGGTTCGAGCGCGAGGCCTACGACATGTACGGCATCCTCTTCACCGGCCACCCGGATCTGAGGCGCATCCTGACGGACTACGGCTTCGAAGGCTATCCGCTGCGCAAGGATTTCCCGCTGACCGGTTTCGTCGAGGTGCGTTACGACAACGAAGCCAAGCGCGTCGTCTACGAACCCGTCGAGCTGAAGCAGGAATTCCGCAATTTCGATTTTCTTTCGCCCTGGGAAGGTACGGAATACGTGCTGCCCGGCGATGAGAAGGCGAAGCCACGCTGAATCAAGTCGGCCCGCGGCGATCCGCGAAGGACGCCATCCGGCCTGGAGCAATCGGTATGACCGAACATAACGTCCGCAACTTCAACATCAACTTCGGCCCGCAGCATCCGGCGGCGCACGGCGTTCTGCGTCTGGTGCTGGAGCTTGACGGCGAAATCGTCGAGCGGGTCGATCCGCATATCGGCCTCCTGCATCGCGGCACGGAGAAGCTGATCGAGGCCAAGACCTATCTGCAGGCGATCCCCTATTTCGACCGGCTCGACTATGTCGCGCCGATGAACCAGGAGCATGCCTTCGCGCTGGCCGTCGAAAGATTGACGGGTACGCGCGTGCCGATCCGCGGTCAGTTGATCCGGGTTCTCTATTCCGAGATCGGCCGTATCCTGTCGCATCTCCTCAACGTGACCACGCAGGCCATGGACGTCGGCGCGCTCACGCCGCCGCTCTGGGGCTTCGAGGAGCGCGAGAAGCTGATGGTCTTTTACGAGCGCGCCTGCGGCGCGCGGATGCACGCGGCCTATTTCCGCCCGGGCGGCGTGCACCAGGACCTGCCGCACGAGCTGGTCGAAGACATCGGCAACTGGATCGACCCGTTCCTGAAGACCGTCGATGATATCGACGAGCTTCTGACCGGCAACCGCATCTTCAAGCAGCGTAACGTCGATATCGGTGTCGTCAGCCTCGAAGACGCCTGGGCTTGGGGTTTCTCCGGCGTAATGGTGCGCGGTTCCGGTGCGGCCTGGGACCTGCGCCGTTCGCAGCCCTATGAATGCTATTCCGACCTGGAGTTCGACATTCCGATCGGCAAGAACGGCGACTGCTTCGACCGCTATCTCATCCGCATGATCGAGATGCGCCAGTCGGCGCGTATCATGCGTCAGTGCGTCGATCGCCTGCTCGGCGATGCCAAGATCGGTCCGGTCTCCTCGCTCGACGGCAAGATCGTGCCGCCGAAGCGCGGCGAGATGAAGCGGTCGATGGAGGCGCTGATCCATCACTTCAAGCTCTACACCGAGGGCTACCACGTGCCGGCCGGCGAAGTTTACGCGGCGGTCGAGGCGCCCAAGGGCGAGTTCGGCGTCTATCTCGTTTCCGACGGCACCAACAAGCCGTATCGCTGCAAGATCCGCGCACCGGGCTACGCGCATCTCCAGGCCATGGATTTCCTCTGTCGCGGACACCAGCTTGCCGATGTCTCGGCCGTGCTGGGCTCTCTCGATATCGTGTTCGGCGAGGTGGATCGCTGATGCGTCTGGTGCCGTTCGCCGCTGTCGGATTTCTTGTGCTCGCCTCCGGGGTCTGGGCCCAGGAGGACGTCGGAAGTGCGTCGTCCGCAGCGCTCAGAGGCGGCAGCATGTCGGCGCTCCTGTCGAGGGGCTACGAGATCAAGGCCGCCGTCAACAACGGCGCGCGCTATATCGTGTTTTTGCAGAAAGACCAGTCAGCCTATGCCTGCGAATTTGTCTCGCTGACGAAATCGCGGTGCGGTTCGATTAACTGATAAGGTGTCAACTAGAATGTCCGTTCGTCGACTAGCCGAAGACACAGTCCAGCCAGCGGCCTTCGCGTTCAGCAAGGAAAATGCTGCCTGGGCCGAGGCAACGATCAAGAAATATCCCGAGGGCCGCGAGCAGTCGGCGGTCATTCCACTGCTGATGCGTGCTCAGGAGCAGGACGGCTGGGTGACGAGGGCGGCGATCGAGTCGGTCGCCGACATGCTCGGCATGGCCTATATCCGCGTCCTCGAAGTCGCCACCTTCTATACCCAGTTCCAGCTGCAGCCGGTCGGAACGCGTGCCCATGTCCAGGTCTGCGGCACCACGCCCTGCATGCTGCGCGGCGCCGAAGACCTGATCAAGATCTGCAAGAAGAAGATCGCCAGCGAACCGTTCACCCTCAATGAGGGCGGCACGCTTTCCTGGGAAGAGGTCGAATGTCAGGGCGCCTGCGTCAACGCGCCGATGATCATGATCTTCAAGGACACGTTCGAGGATCTGACGCCGGAGCGGCTCGAGGAGATCATCGATCTCTTCGAGGCCGGCAAAGGAGCGGACGTGGTGCCGGGCCCGCAGATCGACCGCGTCTATTCCGCGCCGATCGGCGGTCTGACGACGTTGCAGACGCCGGAGCCCGTCGAAGAGAAGAAGAAATCGGTCCGTGCAAGCAAGCCGAAGGACGAAAAGGCGGTGAGCGTACCTCCGTCGAATGCGGCAAAGCCGTCGACCGCGACGGACGTTACCAACCCGACCTTGAAGACGCCGGCTACCGCCAGGAAGGCGGCGGCGAAGAACGTCAAGATCGAGGGCGAAACGGTCGACAAGTCGAAGCCCTCGAAGAAGCCGCGGTGAAGAGGTGATACCCCATGCTTAGAGATGAAGATCGCATCTTTACCAACATCTACGGCCTCAAGGACAAGTCGCTGAGGGGCGCGATGGCGCGCGGCCATTGGGACGGCACGAAGCAGTTCCTCGAAAAGGGCCGCGACTGGATCATCAACGAGGTGAAGGCCTCCGGCCTCCGCGGCCGCGGAGGCGCCGGCTTCCCGACCGGTCTCAAATGGTCTTTCATGCCGAAGGAAAGCGACGGCCGCCCGCATTACCTCGTCGTCAATGCCGACGAGTCCGAGCCCGGTACCTGCAAGGACCGCGACATCATGCGCCACGATCCGCACACGCTGATCGAAGGCTGCGTGATTGCGAGCTTCGCCATGGGTGCGCACGCCGCCTATATCTACGTCCGGGGCGAGTTCATCCGCGAGCGCGAAGCGCTGCAGGCGGCGATCGACGAGTGCTACGACTACGGCCTGCTCGGCAAGAACAACAAGCTCGGTTACGACATCGACATTTACGTGCATCACGGTGCCGGCGCCTATATCTGCGGCGAGGAGACGGCGTTGCTCGAAAGCCTCGAAGGCAAGAAGGGCCAGCCGCGCCTGAAGCCGCCTTTCCCGGCGAATATGGGCCTCTATGGTTGCCCGACCACGGTCAACAACGTCGAGTCGATTGCGGTGACCCCGACCATTCTGCGCCGCGGCGCCAGCTGGTATACGAGCTTCGGCCGCCCCAACAATCACGGCACCAAGCTCTATTCGGTTTCCGGCCACGTCAATCGCCCGTGCACGGTCGAGGACGCGATGTCGATCCCGTTCCATGAACTCATCGAGAAGCACTGCGGCGGCATTCGCGGCGGCTGGGACAACCTGCTGGCGGTCATCCCCGGCGGCTCGTCGGTTCCCTGCGTGCCCGGCGCGCAGATGAAGGACGCGATCATGGATTATGACGGCCTGCGCGAGCTCGGTTCGGGCCTGGGCACGGCTGCCGTCATCGTCATGGACAAGTCGACCGACATCATCAAGGCGATCTGGCGGCTCTCGGCCTTCTACAAGCATGAGAGCTGCGGCCAGTGCACGCCCTGTCGCGAAGGCACGGGCTGGATGATGCGCGTCATGGAGCGCATGGTGCAGGGCCGCGCCCAGAAACGCGAGATCGACATGCTCTTCGACGTGACGAAGCAGGTCGAGGGCCATACGATCTGCGCGCTCGGCGACGCGGCCGCGTGGCCGATCCAGGGCCTGATCAAGCATTTCCGTCCGGAGATGGAGAAGCGGATCGACGAATACACGCGCAATGCGACCTCGCATGGCGCCGTGCTGGAGGCGGCGGAGTAAGAAGCCATGGCTGGGGCACCCAAGGACGGACAGGTAAGGAATGCTGCGAGCGCGACCGCTCCATTCGCATGGCCTCAGGGCGCCGACCCGGCCGATCCGTTCGGCATGGGCGAATGGATGAGGAACTTATCGAATGCCGGCTTGCCGAAGGTCGGACTGCATCCGTTGATGGCGCATCCGGCGGCGGCCGTCGCGGCGGCGACGGCGCTCGGCTTCGGTCTGTCCAGTCACATGGCCGGCATGATGTTCGGCGCGATGCAGGGGGCGGCCAGCATGCTGCAGAAAAGCGTCGCTGCGCCGCATCAGGCGGAGGTCTCGAAGCCGGCCCCGGCGGCAATGCCGCAAAAGGCAGCGGCAGCGAGGAAATCCACGGTCTCGCAGGGCGAGACGCGCAAGCCGCGCAGGCCCGTCAAGCGGGCTGCGGCACCGGCGGCAGGCCTCGCAAACGACGACCTGAAGCGTATCTCCGGCATCGGTCCCAAGCTCGAGCAGGTGCTGAACGGCAAGGGCATTTTCCGCTTCGCCGACATCGCCGCCCTGAGCAAGGGCGACGTCGAGCGGCTGGACAGCGAACTCGGCCTTGGCGGCCGTGTGGTCCGCGACGATTGGGTCGGGCAGGCAATGGCGCTCACGGAAGCGCAAGGGAAATAAGGTGACGACCATGCGGTCGTCACAAGCGGCGAGACCGTGAAGGAATTGTCCGTCGCCTACTGGGTGCTTCCCTTAATCGTAGCCGATTAGGGGAAGCACGGCAGCAAACCAAAGTGCTAGAGCGACCTTTGCGCGTCTGATAAGACGCGCGGCGCTGTAGAAAAGCAGACGGACTGAAGACAGGATTGAGTACGAAGATGGCAAAGCTGAAAGTCGACGGAAAAGAGATCGAGGTCCCGGATCATTTCACGCTGCTTCAGGCATGCGAGGAGGCCGGCGCCGAGGTTCCGCGCTTCTGTTTCCATGAGCGGCTTTCGGTTGCCGGCAACTGCCGCATGTGTCTGATCGAGGTGAAGGGCGGACCGCCGAAGCCGGCCGCCTCCTGCGCGATGGGCGTCCGCGACCTTCGTCCCGGTCCGAACGGCGAAGTGCCGGAAGTGTTCACGACCACGCCGATGGTCAAGAAGGCGCGCGAAGGCGTCATGGAATTCCTGCTCATCAACCACCCGCTCGACTGCCCGATCTGCGACCAGGGCGGCGAATGCGACCTGCAGGACCAGGCGATGGCCTTCGGCATCGACAGCTCGCGCTATCAGGAAAACAAGCGCGCGGTCGAGGACAAATATATCGGCCCGCTGGTCAAGACGGTGATGAACCGCTGCATCCACTGCACGCGTTGCGTCCGTTTCACGACGGAAGTCGCCGGCATCGCCGAACTCGGCCTGATCGGCCGCGGTGAGGATGCCGAGATCACCACCTATCTCGAACAGGCGATGACCTCGGAATTGCAGGGCAATGTCGTCGATCTGTGCCCGGTGGGCGCGCTCACCTCCAAGCCCTTCTCCTTCACCGCGCGCCCGTGGGAGCTCGGCAAGACTGAATCGATCGATGTCATGGACGCGGTCGGCTCGGCTATCCGTGTCGATACGCGCGGCCGCGAAGTCATGCGGATCATGCCGCGTGTCAACGAGGAGATCAACGAAGAGTGGATCTCCGACAAGACCCGCTTCATCTGGGACGGGCTCAAGACGCAGCGCCTCGATCGTCCTTATGTCAAGAAGGACGGCCGCCTGCAGCCTGCAAGCTGGGGTGAGGCCTTCCAGGCGATCAACACCGCCATTGCCGGCACTTCCGGCGACAGAATCGGTGCGATCGCCGGCGATCTCGCATCGGTCGAGGAAATGTACGCGCTGAAGGAGCTCATCGCCTCGCTCGGTTCCGAAAACCTCGATTGCAGGCAGGACGGCGCAGCGCTCGACCCGTCGTTCGGCCGTTCGAGCTACATCTTCAACCCGACGATCCAGGGTATCGAAAGCGCCGATGCGCTGCTCGTCATCGGCTCCAATCCGCGCTTCGAAGCATCGGTTCTCAATGCCCGTATCCGCAAGCGCTACCGCCTGGCCAACTTCCCCATCGGCGTGATCGGCGAGGCGGGTGAGCTGCGTTACGAATACGAATATCTGGGTGCGGGTACCGATACGCTCGCTGAACTCGTTTCCCGCAAGGGCGCATTCTTCGCGACGCTGGAAAAGGCCGCGCGTCCGCTGATCATCGTCGGCCAGGGTGCCTTGGCAGGGGAGGGCGGCGCGGCCGTTCTCGCCAATGCGGCGAAGCTTGCCGTCGCCGTTGGTGCCGTCAACGCCGAGTGGAACGGTTTTGCCGTGCTTCATACCGCGGCGGCCAGAGTCGGCGGTCTCGATCTCGGCTTCGTGCCCGGCCCGGGCGGCAAGCCGGCTCTCGAAATGCTTGACGCCATGGATGTCCTGTTCCTGCTGGGTGCCGACGAGATCGACCTCTCCGCCAGAAAGGCAGGATTCACCGTCTACATCGGCTCTCACGGCGACAACGGCGCACATGCGGCGGATGTCATTCTTCCCGGCGCGACCTACACGGAAAAGTCCGGCACCTGGGTGAATACCGAAGGGCGCGTTCAGATCGGCAGCCGCGCCGCTTTCGCACCGGGTGAAGCCCGCGAGGACTGGGCGATCATCCGCGCGCTTTCCGACGTGCTCGGCAGGAAGCTGCCATTCGACTCGCTCGGCGAATTGCGCGCCAAGCTCTATGCGGCCTATCCGCATTTCGCCGATGTCGACGGGATCGCCGCCGGCAGCAGCGACGAAATTGCCGCACTTGCACAAAAAGCCGGTGCGATGGCGAAATCCGTGTTTGCGTCTCCGGTCAAAGACTTCTATTTGACGAACCCGATAGCGCGCGCATCCGCCGTCATGGCCGAATGCTCGGCCTTGGCGCGCAACAATTTCAAAGCTGCCGCGGAATGAGCGCGAGGGAATAGAGCATCATGGACGCTTTCTTTTCGACCTATGTCTGGCCCACGGCCATCATGATCGGCCAGTCGCTCCTGCTTCTGGTCGCGCTGCTGCTTTTCATCGCCTATATCCTGCTCGCCGACCGCAAGATCTGGGCGGCCGTGCAGCTTCGCCGCGGCCCTAACGTGGTCGGTCCCTGGGGGCTGTTCCAGTCCTTCGCCGATCTTTTGAAATTCGTCTTCAAGGAGCCGGTCATTCCGGCCGGCGCCAACAAGACGATCTTTCTGCTTGCGCCGCTCGTTTCCGTGACGCTGGCGCTCGCCGCCTGGGCGGTCATTCCGCTCAACGCGAACTGGGTGATCGCGAACATCAATGTCGGCATCCTCTTCGTCTTCGCCATATCTTCGCTCGAGGTTTATGGCATCATCATGGGCGGCTGGGCGTCCAACTCGAAATATCCCTTCCTCGGCGCATTGCGCTCCGCCGCGCAGATGGTTTCCTACGAGGTCTCGATCGGCTTCGTGATCGTCACGGTGCTGCTCTGCGTCGGTTCCCTCAATCTGACGGACATCGTCGTCGCGCAGAACGACGGCCTCGGCACCATGCTCGGCCTGCCTGCCTCCTTCCTCGACTGGCACTGGCTATCGCTCTTTCCGATGTTCATCATCTTCTTCATCTCCGCGCTCGCCGAGACCAACCGTCCGCCCTTCGACTTGCCGGAAGCCGAATCGGAACTCGTCGCCGGTTTCATGGTGGAATACGGCTCGACGCCGTACATGATGTTCATGCTCGGCGAATACGCGGCGATCTGCCTGATGTGCGCGCTGACGACCATCCTGTTCCTCGGCGGCTGGCTGCCCCCGGTCGACATCTGGCTCCTGAACTGGGTCCCCGGCATCGTCTGGTTCGTGCTGAAGGCGTCGCTGGTGTTCTTCATGTTCGCCATGGTGAAGGCCTTCGTCCCGCGTTACCGCTACGACCAGTTGATGCGCCTCGGCTGGAAGGTCTTCCTTCCGCTCTCGCTGGCGATGGTCGTCATCGTCGCATTCGTTCTGAAGCTGACGGGCTGGGCATGATGGCCGCTCAAGCTTCGCTGCATACCGCCGGTTTCCCCGAGACCGGCAAGTTTGGAGGTTAATGATGGCCGCTCTGTCGAACGCCGTCAGCTCGCTGTTCCTCAAGGAATTCGTGGGCGCATTTCTTCTGTCGATGCGCTATTTCTTCCGGCCGAAGGCGACCGTGAACTATCCCTTCGAGAAGGGGCCCGTCAGCCCGCGCTTTCGTGGCGAACACGCGCTTCGCCGTTACCCGAACGGCGAAGAGCGTTGCATCGCCTGCAAGCTGTGCGAGGCGATCTGTCCTGCCCAGGCCATAACCATCGAGGCCGGGCCGCGCCGCAACGACGGCACCCGCCGCACGGTGCGTTATGACATCGACATGGTGAAGTGCATCTATTGCGGCTTCTGCCAGGAGGCTTGTCCGGTCGATGCGATCGTCGAGGGGCCGAATTTCGAATTCTCCACCGAGACGCGCGAAGAACTCTACTACGACAAGGAAAAGCTGCTCGCCAACGGTGACCGGTGGGAGCGGGAAATCGCGCGCAACATTGCGATGGACTCGCCTTACCGCTGAGGCCATTCGTGCAACGCAGCATCGCGCCGCTCGATCGAAAACGGTGCATGCAAAACGGGTTTGGGCATCGGCCGGACAGGTGGTCCGGCTTTGCCTCATGGAGTGCGGGGCTGCATGCCTTCACGCCAGCAAGACGAAAAAGGCACCGATCATGGGTCTGCAGGTTCTTTTTTTCTATCTATTTGCCTTCATCGCCGTGGCGTCGGCATTCATGGTCATCGCGGCCAAGAATCCGGTCTATTCGGTTCTGTTCCTGATCCTGACCTTCTTCAATGCGGCCGGGCTCTTCCTGCTGACCGGTGCCGAGTTCCTGGCGATGATCCTGCTGGTGGTCTATGTCGGGGCCGTCGCGGTTCTCTTCCTCTTCGTGGTCATGATGCTCGATATCGACTTTGCCGAGCTTCGCGCCGGCGTGCTCGAATATGCGCCGATCGGCGCGCTGATCGGGCTGATCCTTGCCGCCGAGCTGATCATCGTCGTCGGCGGCTCGGCCTTCTCGCCTGATATCGCCAAGGGCATCGCCATGCCGATACCGGCGCCGAGCGAACGCACCAACACCGCCGCGCTCGGAGATGTCCTCTATACCCACTACGTCTATTTCTTCCAGATCGCGGGGCTCGTGCTGCTCGTCGCCATGATCGGCGCCATCGTGCTGACCCTGCGTCACCGTCAGAACATCAAGCGTCAGAGCATTCCGCAGCAGGTTGCCCGCACCCCTGAAAACGCCGTCGAGGTGGTTACGGTCAAGCCGGGGCAGGGCATCTAACCGGAACGCGAGGTCGAGGGACTAAACTTATGGAAATCGGGATTTCCCACTATCTGACCGTCAGCGCCATTCTGTTCACGCTCGGCGTCTTCGGCATCTTCCTCAACCGGAAGAACGTCATCATCATTCTCATGTCGGTGGAGCTCATCCTGCTTGCCGTCAACATCAACATGGTGGCGTTCTCGGCGTTCCTGAACGACATAACCGGCCAGGTGTTCGCGCTGTTCATCCTGACGGTTGCGGCGGCCGAAGCCGCTATCGGACTTGCAATTCTCGTCGTCTTCTACCGCAACCGCGGCTCGATCGCCGTCGAAGACGTCAACATGATGAAGGGCTGAGAGGGCTATGGATACCATCGTCAAGGCTATCGTCTTCCTGCCTCTGATCGGCTTCCTGATCGCCGGCCTTCTCGGCACGCAGATCGGCGCCAAGGCATCCGAATATGTGACCAGCGGTCTGATGCTCGTCACCGTCGCGCTATCCTGGTTCGTCTTCTTCCATGTCGCTCTCGGCGAGGAGGAGATGATCAAGGTTGCGGTGCTGCGCTGGATCCAGTCCGGAAGCTTCGATGTCGAATGGGCTTTCCGCGTCGATACGCTGACGGCCGTCATGTTCGTCGTTGTCAACACGGTATCGACCCTGGTGCATATCTACTCGATCGGATACATGCACCACGATCCGAACCGGCCGCGCTTCTTCGCCTATCTGTCGCTCTTTACCTTCGCGATGCTGATGCTCATCACGTCGGACAATCTGCTGCAGATGTTCTTCGGCTGGGAAGGCGTCGGTCTCGCGTCATATCTGCTGATCGGCTTCTGGTACAAGAAGCCTTCTGCCAATGCGGCGGCGATGAAGGCCTTCATCGTCAACCGCGTCGGCGACTTCGGTTTTTCGCTCGGTATCTTCTGCGTCTTCGTCCTATTCGGCTCGATCAATTTCGAGACCATCTTTGCCGCCGCTCAGAACTATCTGCCGGCCGAAGGTGCTGCGGCAGGGGACGCAGTCATCAATCTTTTCGGAATGCAGCTCGACAAGGGGCATGCCCTGACGGCCGCCTGCCTGCTGCTCTTCATGGGCGCCATGGGCAAGTCGGCGCAGTTCCTGCTGCACACCTGGCTGCCGGACGCCATGGAAGGTCCGACTCCGGTTTCAGCACTTATCCATGCCGCGACCATGGTGACCGCCGGCGTCTTCCTCGTCGCCCGCATGTCGCCGCTCTTCGAGCTGTCGCCGGACGCTCTCACGGTCGTCACGGTGATCGGCGCGATCACCGCGTTCTTTGCGGCGACGGTCGGTCTCGTCCAGAACGATATCAAGCGCGTCATCGCCTATTCGACCTGCTCGCAGCTCGGCTACATGTTCGTTGCACTCGGCGTCGGCGCCTATGGCGCGGCGATCTTCCACCTGTTCACGCACGCCTTCTTCAAGGCGCTCCTGTTCCTGGGCGCGGGCTCGGTCATCCATGCCGTCGACGGCGAGCAGGACATGCGTTACATGGGCGGATTGCGCACGCATATTCCGGTCACCTACTGGATGATGTTCATCGGTACGATCGCGCTCACCGGCGTCGGCATTCCCGGCACGGTCATCGGCACGGCGGGTTTCTTCTCGAAGGATGCGATCATCGAATCCACCTTCGCCTCGCATAGCGTCGTTTCCGGTTTCGCCTTCGTGCTGCTGGTCATCGCGGCGCTCTTTACCAGCTTCTACTCCTGGCGCCTGACCTTCATGACGTTCCACGGCAAGCCGCGTGCCTCCTCGGACGTCATGCACCATGTCCACGAGTCGCCCCAGGTGATGCTGGTGCCCCTTTACGTCCTGGCCGCCGGCGCCCTCGTCGCGGGCTTCCTCTTCCACGATTATTTCTTCGGGCATCACTATGCCGAGTTCTGGCAGGGCGCTCTGTTCACGTCGGCCGAAAACGAGCTTCTCGAGGAGTACCACCACGTTCCCCTGTGGGTGAAATGGAGCCCGTTCGCGGCCATGGCGCTCGGTCTCTTCACGGCCTGGTACATGTACATCCGCTCGCCGGAGACGCCGAAATATCTCGCCGATCAGCATCGCGGGCTTTACCGCTTCCTGCTCAACAAGTGGTATTTCGACGAACTCTACGATTTCCTGTTCGTCCGTACCGCCAAGCGCCTCGGCACCTTCCTCTGGAAGGAAGGTGACGGCCGGGTGATCGACGGGTACGGCCCGAACGGGATCGCTGCGCGCGTTCTCGACGTGACCGACCGGGTGGTCCGCCTGCAGACCGGTTACCTTTACCACTACGCGTTCGCCATGCTGATCGGCATTGCAGCGCTCGTTACATGGATGATGCTCGGGAGTTCCTTCTGATGACCGATTGGCCCGTACTTTCCGCGGTCACCTTCATGCCGCTCGTCGGCGTACTGCTTCTCCTGCTCACAAGGGAAGACAGCGCCTACGGCCGCCGCAACATCCTGAACGTCTCGCTGCTGACGACCGTCTTCACGTTCCTCGTGTCGCTCTACATCTGGTACCAGTTCGACCCGTCGAACCCGGGCTTCCAGATGGTCGAGAAGCGGGAATGGCTCGGCACCGGCATTTCCTACCATCTGGGCGTCGACGGCATTTCCGTCCTCTTCGTTCCGCTGACGACATTCCTGATGCCGTTCTGCGTGCTGGCAAGCTGGGTAACGATCGAGAAGCGTCTGAAGGAATACATGATCGCGTTTCTGATCCTGGAAACGCTGATGCTGGGCGTCTTCGTGTCGCTCGACATCATTCTCTTCTACGTCTTCTTCGAGGCGGGCCTCATCCCGATGTTCATCATCATCGGTGTGTGGGGCGGCAAGGAGCGCGTCTACGCGAGCTACAAGTTCTTCCTCTATACGCTGCTCGGCTCCGTCCTGATGCTGCTTGCCATGATGGCGATGTACTGGCAGGCGGGCACCACCGACATCACGCAATTGCTCGCCTATCAGTTCCCGCGCGAAATGCAGACCTGGCTATGGCTTGCCTTCTTCGCCTCCTTTGCGGTGAAGATGCCCATGTGGCCGGTGCACACCTGGCTTCCCGATGCGCACGTCCAGGCGCCGACGGCAGGATCGGTCATTCTTGCCGGCATCCTCTTGAAGCTCGGCGGCTACGGCTTCCTGCGCTTCTCTCTGCCGATGTTCCCGCTGGCGTCGGACTTCTTCGCGCCTTTCGTCTTCACGCTGTCGATCATCGCGATCATCTACACCTCGCTGGTGGCGATGATGCAGACGGACATCAAGAAGCTCATCGCCTATTCCTCGGTCGCGCATATGGGTTATGTGACGATGGGAACCTTCGCGGCGAACGTTCAGGGCGTACAGGGCGCGATCTTCCAGATGCTGTCGCACGGCATCGTCTCGGGGGCGCTCTTCCTTTGCGTCGGCGTCGTCTATGACCGGCTGCATACGCGCGAGATCGCGGCCTATGGCGGCCTCGTCAACAACATGCCCAAATATGCCGTCGCCTTCATGGTGTTCACCATGGCCAATGTCGGCCTCCCGGGAACGTCGGGCTTCGTCGGCGAAGTGCTGACGCTGGTGGGCGCCTTCCGCGCGAACACCTGGGTTGCCCTGTTCGCGACGACCGGTGTCATCCTGTCGGCCGCCTACGCACTCTGGCTCTACCGTCGCGTGATCTTCGGCGCGCTGGAAAAGGAAAGCCTCAAGGCGCTGCTCGATCTGTCGGGGCGCGAGAAGCTCATTCTCTATCCGCTGGTGATCCTGACGATCTTCTTCGGTGTCTATCCGGCACCGGTCTTCGACGCGACCGCGGCCTCCGTGGACTTGCTCGTCAACAACTACGCCGCCGCCCTGCAGGCAGCGCAAGACGTTGCGCTTTCGGTGCAATGATCAAGGGACCGATTGGACATGACTGCTGAAACCCTTATCGCCAGCCTGCAACTCTCGATGCCCGAGCTGATCCTTGCGGTCGGCGCGATGGCACTCCTGATGATCGGCGTCTTCTCGAGCGAAAGAGCCACACCGACCGTGACCGGGCTTGCGGTCGCGGTGCTCATCATCGCAGGGCTTTGGCTCGTGCTGAAGACCGGTGTGGGGGAGGCCTATGGTGGCGCCTTCCTTTCCGATCCGTTCGCCAAGTTCATGAAGGTGCTCGCGCTGATCGGCTCGATCACCGTGATGGTGATGACCGTCGGTCACGCGCGTTCGGCCCAGATCGACCGGTTCGAGTTCCCCGTGCTTCTGGTTCTGGCCACCCTCGGCATGCTGCTGATGATCTCGGCCAACGATCTCATCTCGCTCTACCTGTCGTTGGAACTGCAGTCGCTCGCCCTCTACGTCGTGGCGGCAATCAACCGCGACAGCGTCCGGTCGACGGAAGCCGGCCTGAAATATTTCGTTCTCGGTGCGCTGTCTTCGGGGATGATGCTTTACGGCATGTCGCTCGTCTACGGTTTCACCGGGCATACCGGCTTCGGCGAGATCGCCGCAGCGCTGACGGCCGAGGGCCGGTCGCTCGGGCTCGTCTTCGGGCTGGTGTTCATTCTCGCGGGACTTGCGTTCAAGATCTCCGCGGTGCCCTTCCATATGTGGACGCCGGACGTCTATGAAGGTGCCCCGACGCCGGTGACGGCGTTCTTCGCCGCCGGACCGAAGGTTGCGGCCATTTCGATCCTCGTGCGCATCGTCATCAATGCCTTCGAGCCCGTCGTCGCCGACTGGCAGCAGATCGTCGTCTTCATTTCGATCGCATCGATGCTGCTCGGCTCCTTCGCCGCTATCGGCCAGCGCAACATCAAGCGGCTGATGGCCTATTCCTCGATCGGCCACATAGGCTATGCGCTCGTCGGCCTCGCCGCCGGCTCCATGGCCGGCGTTCGCGGCGTGATCCTCTATATGCTGATCTACATGGTCATGACGCTGGGCACTTTCGCCTGCATCCTCGCCATGCGCCGGAAGGAAGGCGAGCATGTCGAAGGCATTGACGATCTCGCCGGGCTTTCGCAGACCAACCCGTTCATGGCGACGGTGCTCACGATACTCATGTTCTCGCTGGCCGGCATTCCGCCGCTGGCAGGCTTCTTCGCCAAGTACTTCGTCTTCGTTGCGGCAATCGAGGCGCAGCTCTATGCGCTGGCGGTTATCGGCGTGCTCGCTTCCGTCGTCGGCGCCTACTACTATCTGCGGGTCATCAAGGTGATGTGGTTCGAGGAGCCCAGGGGCGAGTTTGCCCGGACGGCGGGCGAGCTTCGGCTGGTGTTCGGTCTGTCCGGCCTCTTCGTGCTCGGCTATGTGCTCATCGGGGGTCCGCTCGGAAGCGCCGCCGAGGCCGCGGCACGGACCTTCTTTTGACCGGCGGACCGAGTGGCGGCCGGATTTCGCCTGGGGATTTCCGGCACGTTGCGCTCGCCGAAACGGTTTCGACCAACAGCGAGTGCCTTCTGCGGGCGCACGAGGGTGATCCCGGCAATCTCTGGATCACCGCGGCACGCCAGACCGGGGGCAGGGGCCGGCGCGGGCGCGCCTGGTTCTCGGAACCGGGAAACCTCTACGCATCCCTTCTGCTCATCGACCCGGCTCCGGTGGATAAACTGCATGCGCTGCCGCTTGCGGCGGCGGTAGCGGTTCACCGGGCCATCCGCCGGGTGATGCCACCGGGCGGGGCCGAAGTCGCAATCAAGTGGCCGAACGACATTCTGATCGACGGTCGAAAAACTTGCGGCATTCTTCTCGAAGGTGAGGTTCTGGCGGAGGGGCGGCGGGCGCTGGTGATCGGCTGCGGCGTCAATGTCGCCGTCATGCCGGAGGAGGCGCTTTACCCCGTCACGTCGCTTCGGCGGGAGGGTGCGACAGTCTCTCCCGAGGAGCTGTTCGCGCATCTTTTCGTAACCATGGCCGAGACGCTCGCCGTCTGGGATCGTGGTGCCGGTGTCGCCGCAATCATCGATCAGTGGCGTGCCGCGGCCAAGGGTATCGGCGAGGCGATCACGGTCAACCTGCCGGACCGCTCGCTTTCCGGCCGCTTTACGGGTATCGATCGGGACGGCCGGCTTCTGCTCGACACGGGTTCCGGCCCGCCGCAAGCCATAGCGGCCGGCGACGTATTTTTTGGATGATTAAAAAGTAGAGGCGCATCACAATATGGCGCAGGATGAAGAACTGGTGTTCTTGCCGCTCGGCGGCGTCGGCGAAATAGGCATGAATCTCGGCCTCTACGGCTATGGAAGGCCGGGCCACCGCCAGTGGATCATGGTCGATTGCGGCGTGACCTTTCCCGGTCCGGAGCTGCCCGGGGTCGATCTGGTTCTGCCTGATATCGCGTTTCTGGCCGAACAGCGCCGCAACCTGAAGGGCATCATTATCACCCATGCCCATGAGGACCATTACGGGGCCCTGAACGATCTTTGGCCGGGGCTGAACGTTCCCGTCTATGCCTCGCCCTTCACTGCGGGCATGCTGGAGGCCAAGCGCGCGTTCGAAAAGTCGCGCGGCGAAATCCCGATTACGATCTTCAAGCAAGGCGATCGCATCAATGTGGGGCCCTTCAGCATCGAAGCCGTGGGGGTCAATCATTCGATCCCGGAGCCGATGTCGCTCATCATCCGCACGCAGCTCGGCACCGTCGTGCACACGGGCGACTGGAAGATCGATCTCGAGCCTTCGCTCGGTCCTCTGACCGACGAGACGCGGTTTCGCCAGATCGGCGAGGAGGGCGTCCTCGCTCTCGTCTGCGATTCGACGAATGCACTGCGCGAAGGCGTCTCGCCGTCCGAACGGCAAGTCTCCGAAAGCCTCGCCAGGATCATCGCCGAAGCCGAGGGCCGCGTCGGGATCACCACCTTCTCCTCGAATGTCGGCCGCATTCGTTCGGTTGCGGAAGCGGCGGAGGCTGCCGGCCGGGAGGTGCTCCTGCTCGGCAGTTCGATGAAGCGCGTCGTCGACGTTGCGCGCGACATCGGGCTTATGGAAGGATTGAAGCCGTTTCTGGCGGAGGACGAGTTCGGTTACATTCCGCGCGACAAGGTCGTCGTCATCCTGACAGGCAGCCAGGGCGAGCCGCGCGCCGCGCTTGCCAAGATCGCCCGCGACGAGATGCGCAACGTGGCCTTCTCGGCCGGCGACACGATTGTCTTTTCGTCGCGCACCATCCCGGGCAACGAAAAGGCGATCAACGACATCAAGAACGGGCTGATCGAGCAGGGCATCCACATCATCACGGATAGCGAGGCGCTGGTGCATGTTTCGGGCCACCCGCGGCGTACCGAGCTCCAGCAGATGTACCAGTGGGTGAAGCCGCAGATCGTCGTGCCGGTGCATGGCGAGGCCGCGCATCTGACGGCACATGCGGAGCTTGCGCTGCAATCGGGAATCCCAAGCGTGCCGCGACTGCGCAATGGCGAAATGCTGCGGCTTGCGCCTGGACCCGCGGAGGTCATAGACGAGGCGCCGCACGGCCGCATCTACAAGGACGGCACCCTCATCGGCGATTTCGATGAGATGGGGATCGGCGAACGCCGCAAACTTTCCTTTGCCGGGCACGTTTCCGTCAATGTCGTACTCGACAATCGCTACGACTTTCTGGGTGACCCGGACGTCGTACCGATCGGTCTTCCGGAATACGACGACGAAGGCGAGGCGATGGAGGATACGCTCTATGATGCTGTGCTCGGCGCAGTGGAGAGCATTCCGCGGGCAAAACGGAAGGACCTTGCGACGTTGCAGGAAGCCGTTCGCCGCGCCGTGCGCAGCACCGCCAATCAGGTCTGGGGCAAGAAGCCGGTCGTGACGGTTTTCATCACGAAAGTCTGATTTCGGTGCGTGACGCCCTTCGTGGGCGTGCGCTGCAAGGCAAGGAACGGAGCGTCCGATGTTGGGAAAAGTGAACCATGTGGCAATCGCGGTTCCGGACCTTTTGGCCGCAGTGGAAAGCTATCGCTCCACTCTCGGAGCATCGGTCACGGAACCGCAGGCGCTGCCTGAACATGGCGTCACCGTCGTCTTCGTGACATTGCCCAACACCAAGGTCGAATTGCTGGAGCCGCTCGGCGAGGCATCGCCGATCTCCGCCTTTCTCGAGAAAAACCCGGCCGGCGGCATGCACCACATCTGCTATGAGGTGGACGACATCATCGCTGCGCGCGACCGGCTGACGCTGGCGGGGGCGCGCATCCTCGGCGATGGCAACCCGAAAATCGGCGCGCATGGCAAGCCGGTCCTGTTTCTCCACCCCAAGGATTTTCAGGGCACTTTGATCGAACTCGAACAGGTGTGACAGTCGGGCGCGGGGAAGATGTTTGCCGGCCGGGCCGCTCGGCGGTATAAGGAAGTCCGACGCTCCAACTCTTTGAAGCTGCGCACTTCCGGACGGAAACCGCCGCGCACTTTGTCCTGGAAGGCTCTAGAGATTTCCGATGTCCTTCTTTTCGACCTTCGCCATCTATTTCATCATCTGGTGGATCACGCTCTTCATCGTGCTGCCGCTGGGAGTGCGGACGCAGGCCGAGGAGAACGATGTCGTCCCGGGAACCGTCGAGAGTGCTCCCGCACGTTTCCGCGCCCTCAGAGTCGTGCTGCTCACGACGGTGATCGCCGCGGTGATCCATTTCGGCTGGTACGTCATTTCGGTGAAGCTCGGCTACGACTTCGACGCCATTCCCCGCTTCGCGCCGAAATTCTACTGAGCGAT
This sequence comes from Sinorhizobium arboris LMG 14919, assembly GCF_000427465.1. Taxonomy (NCBI): domain Bacteria; kingdom Pseudomonadati; phylum Pseudomonadota; class Alphaproteobacteria; order Hyphomicrobiales; family Rhizobiaceae; genus Sinorhizobium; species Sinorhizobium arboris. The sequence goes on from NZ_ATYB01000014.1 coordinate 1,085,898, forward strand.
TGCGGGCCCACAATCACGACAGCCGTATAATGGTGTCCTCTCCTGTGCGTGTCATTGTCATAGAGGTGAGGAGCGGAGAGGTGGAATCGACCTAAAATCACGGTGATCCATAGGCGCGATGGGGGAGTGCGGTAGAGCCCTCGCGTCTTCTCGTCTTTCGAGGCCAAGGCGGTCATGACAAGGCTGTGAGCCTTCGCGCATTCTCAGATGGCCGTCAGACCGTCAGGGAAGGGGGCGTGGGGGCATCCAGGGCGTAGGGTTCGCGTATGCCCGGGTCGTCGGCCGGAAAGTCCTTGGTATTCCGCGTCACGAGCAGAAGGCCGGCGGTCTGCGCCGTTGCCCAGATCACCGCGTCGGGCAGCGTGATGCGGTGCGACCTGCGCAATGTCACCGCACGGCTGGCGATCTCATCGTTCAAGGCGATCATTTCGAAACCGTCCAGGAAGCGCCGGGTCGGCTCAACCAGATCGGCGTCCGCTCCAACCATCACCTCCATCCAGGTGATGATGCTGATGGCCCGTTTTTCGAAACGGTCAAGTTCCTTGCGTGCCTGCGGCACCGCATTCAGATGATCGATAAGGATATTGGTATCGAATAGTGCGCCTACCATTCGCCGCGCACCTTCTCCTGATAAGTCAGACCGTCGACTTTGCGCTTGCCCCACAAACCGAAGCCATCTTCGATCTGCTCGCGATAATGACGGTTGAGATAGTCGTCGATGGCTTCGCGGATCAGAGCCGCGCGGGACCGGCGCACCCGCTTGGCGAGGGTGTCGAGGGCTTCGACCTGGGTATCGTTCATATCGATCAAGGCTCGCATCATGTCCTCCGATGATATGCACTATGTATATCGTATGGTCTTGGGCGCCGGAAGGAAAAAGATCGCCTCATTCCGTCCAAGGGTCGCAGGCCGTCGGCCGGGTCCAGCTCTTGACAGCCAACAAAAAGACACTGTTCAAACTGCTTCGCCCCAATTTCGAGATGAAAAAACCAAAAAAAAACAAGGCCAAAGCCTTGTTTTTGAAGTTTCGCGTGATCTTTAATCCGTTTCCGGCGGCAGCGAACAAGCGCGCCTAAGATCTTATCCTCCCAAGACTTGACCGCGAATTTCGGCAGGAATTTGGTCTTCCTGCCTGTTTTGTGAGCCGAAATTAGCTCAAACCTTGGGCGCTGTCATCTGCTTTTTTTGCATTTTTGCTACAGTCGGGCAAAATTTTCCCGTTGACACCGATCGTCTTCCTCCTGTTACTGGCGTGCTCTTTTGCCGCAGGGCATGTCTGGTGTTTCTTATCCGGGACATGCGTCGGCGCAACGTCCTGCCAGCGCCAGCGGCAGGGTTCCCTTCCGCGCGCGAAGCGGCTATGAACGCTGAACTCGAAGGGTTCCCGTCGATGCGTCGCCGGGAAATCAAGAGCCCTGTTAGAATGGCAACAGCTGCCTTCCCTGATCTCAGGCGAAGAGGGCCGCCGAAGCACAACGTCAATTCGCCCGAATCTGTCGATAGTGCGAATTCACCAGTTCTGGAACCTGTCATGCGCCTGTCCCGCTTTTTCATGCCCATCTTGAAGGAAAATCCGAAGGAAGCCGAAATCGTTTCCCATCGATTGATGCTGAGGACGGGGATGATCCGCCAGCAGTCCGCCGGCATCTACACATGGCTGCCGCTCGGCAAGCGCGTGCTGGACAAGGTCAATGCGATCATTCGCGAAGAGCAGAACCGGTCCGGCGCCATCGAACTGCTGATGCCGACCCTGCAGTCGGCGGAGCTCTGGCAGGAGAGCGGGCGCTATGACGCCTATGGCAAGGAGATGCTTCGTATCAAGGACCGGCAGGAGCGGCCGATGCTCTACGGGCCGACGAACGAAGAGATGGTCACCGACATCTTTCGCTCCTACGTCAAGTCCTACCGCAATCTGCCGCTGAACCTCTACCACATCCAGCTGAAGTTTCGCGACGAGATCCGCCCGCGCTTCGGCACCATGCGCTCGCGCGAGTTTCTGATGAAGGATGCCTATTCCTTCGATCTCGATCGGGCAGGGGCGGAGCACGCCTATAACAAGATGTTCGCCGCCTATCTGCGCACCTTCGACCGGATGGGCCTGCGCGCCATCCCGATGCGCGCCGACACGGGTCCGATCGGCGGAAACCTGAGCCACGAGTTCATCATTCTTGCCGACACGGGCGAGTCCGAGGTGTTCTGCCACAAGGACTTCCTCGGCTTCGACATTCCGGGCGAGAATACGAATTTCGACGATGTCGCCGGCCTGAAGGCGATCTTCGACAAATGGACGTCGCGCTATGCGGCGACCTCGGAAATGCATGACGAGGCCGCCTTCGACGCCATCCCCGAAGGTGAACGCCTGTCCGCGCGCGGCATCGAGGTGGGCCACATCTTCTACTTCGGCACCAAGTACTCCGAGGCGATGGGTGCGAAGGTGCTCGGGCCGGACGGCAAGGAACACACGGTGCATATGGGCTCCTACGGGATCGGCCCCACCCGCCTGGTGCCGGCGATCATCGAAGCTTCGCATGACGACAACGGCATCATCTGGCCGAAGGGCATCGCCCCCTTCGACGTCGTCGTCATCAACATGAAAACGGGCGATGACGCTTGCGATGCGGCTTGCGGCAGGCTCTACTCCGATCTCGGCAAGGCTGGATTCGATGTTCTTCTTGACGACACCGACGAGCGTGCCGGCGGGAAGTTCGCGACCGCCGACCTCATCGGCGTGCCGGTACAGGTGATCGTCGGGCCCCGTTCGATCGCGAACGGCGAAGTCGAAGTGAAGGACCGCAAGACCGGCGCGCGGGAGACGATGACCGTCGAAGCGGCGATCAACAAACTGGTCGCGGCGAGATAACAGACGAAGGGATCGATGATGACCGCGGCGACGGACGAGCAAGTGCAGGCTGCCGCTCCATCCAGCATATCTTCCGGCCGTCCCTTTTCCGCCTTCGAGCGTATGGTCGCCTGGCGCTACCTGCGTTCGCGGCGGAAGGAAGCCTTCATCTCGGTCATCGCCGGCTTCTCCTTCATAGGGATCATGCTTGGGGTGGGAACGCTGATCATCGTCATGGCGGTGATGAACGGCTTCCGCACCGAGCTCATATCGCGCATTCTCGGAATGAACGGCCACATGATCGTCCAGCCCCTGGACGGCCCGCTCACCAATTATGCCGATCTCGCCACCAAATTCTCCGCCGTTCCGGGCGTGACCATGGCCATTCCGATCGTCGAGGGCCAGGTTCTCGCCCAAGGCTTGGGCGATGCGTCGACGGGTGCGCTCGTTCGCGGGATACGCGCCGACGACCTCACCAAGCTGAAGTCGATCTCGGAGCATATTCAGTCCGGCGACCTCGTCGGCTTCGCCTCGGGCAGCGGCGTCGCCATCGGCTCACGCATGGCCGAGCAGCTGGGAATCCGGGTGGGGGGGACGATCACGCTCACCTCGCCGAACGGCGACGTCACGCCGATGGGCATGAATCCGAGGGTCAAGGCCTATACCGTCTCGGCCATCTTCGAAATGGGCATGTCGGAGTACGACGCGACCATCATCTTCATGCCGCTCGAGGAAGCGCAGCTCTATTTCAACGCTGAGGGCCTCGTCCAATCGATCGAGATCTTCGCCGAACGTCCGGACGCGGTCGACGAGCTTCGCAAGCCGGTGGAGGACGCCGCCGAGCGGCAGATCTTCATTACTGACTGGCGCGAACGCAACAGGACGTTCTTCTCCGCGCTCGAGGTGGAGCGGAACGTCATGTTCATGATCCTGACGCTGATCGTGCTGGTCGCAGCGCTGAACATCATCTCCGGCCTGATCATGCTGGTGAAGGACAAGGGCAGCGATATCGCGATTCTCAGGACGATGGGCGCGACCTCCGGTTCGGTGATGCGCATCTTCTTCATGACCGGCGCCGCAATCGGCGTCACCGGAACCATCGCCGGCGTCGTCCTCGGCGTCGTCGTCTGCCTCAACATCGAGTCGATCCGCCAGTTCTTCTCCTGGGTGTCCGGCGCCACGCTCTTCGATCCGGAGCTCTATTTCCTCAGCCAGCTTCCGGCCGACATGAATGCCGACGAGACCGTCACCGTCGTCGTCATGGCGCTTGCGCTTTCCTTCCTTGCCACGATCTTCCCGGCCTGGCGCGCCTCGCGCCTCGATCCGGTGCAGGCCCTGCGGTACGAATAACAAGGACAACAGCTTAAATGAATGCGCGCGTGGCACTGCAGCTCTCCGGCATCGAGCGGCATTATGGCGAGGGCGACACGTTCCTGCCGATCCTCAAGGGAGCCGACCTGACGTTGCGAAGCGGTGAGACGGTCGCCCTCGTGGCGCCGTCCGGTACGGGAAAGTCGACATTGCTTCATATCGCCGGGCTGCTCGAACATCCGGATGAGGGCGAGGTGCTCGTGAACGGTACCTCCTGCAACGGGCTCAGCGACGACCGGCGCACGGCAATCCGCCGCAACGAGATCGGCTTCGTCTACCAGTTCCACCATCTCCTGCCGGAATTCTCGGCGCTGGAGAACATCATGATGCCGCAGCTGATCGCCGGACTGCCCAAGGCCGAAGCGGCGGAGCGGGCATCGGCCCTTCTGGACTATATGCGCATCGGCCACCGTGCCAGCCACCGCCCGGCCGAGCTTTCCGGCGGAGAGCAGCAGCGCGTCGCAATCGCCCGGGCGGTCGCCAATGCGCCGCTCATCCTCCTGGCGGACGAGCCGACCGGCAATCTCGATCCCGAGACGGCCGGCTATGTGTTCGAGGCGCTGGAAGCTCTGGCGCGCCAGTCGGGGCTCGCGGCGCTGATCGCCACCCACAATCACGAACTCGCTTCGCTGATGGATCGCCGCGTGACGATCGACGACGGCAGGGTGGTCGAACTGAGATAGAGCATTTCCGCTTTTCTCGAATCGCGGAAACGCCCTATTCGCATTTCCCGACGGAACCGCTCCGCGCCTTTCCTGGAATGGCGCTGCTTCGTCCGCCGCAGCGCGCGATACAGCCTCGGCCTGAACCAGACCAGTGCTCACCGCACGGGCCTGCCATCCCGACATGTCGTTCGGCGGGCGCCGCCCGCCCGCAAAGCCTGCGCGATGTGCGGGGCCGTCGGGGCGCGCGTTAACCATAGCCAGTGAATAGCGGGTCTTCCATGCAGTCTTCCTTGACTATCGAACAGAAATGGAACAAAAAGAGAACAATAGCGGAAAGGAGACAAGTTATGGCTGATTTCATACGTGATCTTGCTGCCTTCGCCTCGATGAGCCTTTTCATCGCGAGCATTTCTGTAATCGCTCTCGGCTTGTGACCGACACTCAATCGACGTCCCCCGCGTCCTATGCATGTGCAGCAAGAAGCACCAACGCGGGGGCAAAAACCCCTTCATGCCGCCCTTGAGACTGGACAGCCGGGACGGGAAACGGGATATCCTCGACGCCGGACGAGAATCGGAGTGCGGCGATGACAGGCAACCAGGGTAACGGACAGGGCACAGGGGCAGCGGATCCGCAGTTTGTTCACCTGCGCGTGCATTCCGCCTATTCGTTGCTGGAAGGCGCCTTGCCCCTGAAGAAGATCATCGGCAAGGCGGTCGCCGACGATCAGCCGGCGATCGGCATAGCCGACACCAACAACCTCTTCGCGGCGCTCGAATTCTCGCAGAAGGCCGCCGGCGACGGACTGCAGCCGATCATCGGCTGCCAACTCTCGATCGACATGGAGGACGAGGCGGAAGGCGAGCGGCGCGGGCACGCGCATCAATTCGTGAAGCTTCCCTCGATCGTGCTGATCGCGGCGACCGATGACGGTTACGCCCGCCTCGTAGAGCTCGTTAGCCGCGCCTATCTTGCAGGCGAGGGCCATCAGCAGGTGCGGATAAGCCGCTCCTGGCTCGCTGCAGGCAGTACATCCGGCCTGATCGCCCTCACGGGTGCGGGGGCGGGCCCTGTCGACATGGCACTGAAGTCGGGCTCGCCTGCTCAGGCAGAGGCGCGCCTGAAAGCCTTGATCGAGCTTTTCGGCGATCGTCTCTATGTCGAGCTGCAGCGGCACGGGAACTACGACCGGCGTCACGAAAGCCGCATGATCGACCTTGCCTACCGGTTCGACGTTCCGCTCGTCGCCACCAACGAGGCGTTTTTCCCGTCGCCTTCCGACTACGATGCCCACGATGCGCTGATGGCCGTCGCCCACAATGCGATGGTCTCCGACGACAGCCGTTTCCGTCTGACCCCGGACCACTATTTGAAGAGCCGAAAGGAGATGGCAGCGCTTTTCGCGGACCTGCCCGAGGCCTTGGAGAACACGATCGAGATCGCGCGGCGCTGCTCGTTCATGTTGAAGACCCGCGGGCCGATCCTGCCGCGCTTTACCGGCGCTTCGGATGATCCGGAGGAGGCCGAACGCGCCGAGGCGGCGGAACTGCGCCGGCAGGCGGAGGAGGGGCTGGAGGGCCGCCTCGCCAAGCTTGGCATGGCGCCCGGCTACAAGGAGGAAGACTACCGGGAGCGGCTGGCTTTCGAACTCGGCGTTATCGAGCGGATGAAGTTTCCGGGCTACTTCCTCATCGTTGCGGACTTCATCAAATGGGCCAAGCAGCATGACATCCCCGTCGGGCCGGGCCGCGGCTCGGGCGCCGGCTCACTTGTTGCCTATGCCCTGACGATCACGGACGTCGATCCGATGCGCTTCTCGCTGCTGTTCGAGCGCTTCCTCAACCCGGAACGCGTCTCGATGCCCGATTTCGACATCGACTTCTGCCAGGACCGGCGCGAGGAGGTCATCCGTTACGTGCAGCAGAAATACGGGCGTGAGCAGGTGGCGCAGATCATCACCTTCGGATCGCTGCAGGCGCGAGCGGCACTGCGCGATGTCGGCCGTGTCCTGGAAATGCCCTATGGGCAGGTCGACAAGATCTGCAAGCTTGTGCCGAACAATCCCGCCAACCCGACGCCGCTTTCCAAGGCGGTCGAGGAGGAACCGCGCCTGCAGGAAGAGGCGGAGAAGGAGCCGGTCGTCGCCCGCCTCCTCGACATTGCTCAGAAGATCGAAGGGCTTTACCGCCACGCTTCGACGCATGCGGCCGGCATCGTCATCGGCGACCGGCCGCTCTCGCAGCTTGTGCCGATGTACCGCGATCCGCGCTCCGACATGCCGGTGACCCAGTTCAACATGAAATGGGTCGAGCAGGCAGGTCTCGTAAAGTTCGATTTCCTTGGCCTGAAGACGCTGACGGTCCTGAAGACGGCCGTCGACTTTGTCGCAAAGCGCGGCATTCATATCGATCTCGCAAGCATTCCGCTCGACGACCCGAAGACCTACGAGACCCTTTCGCGCGGCGAGACGGTCGGCGTGTTCCAGGTGGAAAGTGCCGGCATGCGCAAGGCCCTGATCGGCATGCGTCCGGACTGCATAGAGGACATCATCGCGCTCGTGGCGCTCTATCGCCCGGGACCGATGGAGAACATCCCGGTCTACAACGCTCGCAAGCATGGCGAGGAAGAGATCGAATCTATCCATCCGAAGATCGATTATCTGCTCAAGGAGACACAGGGCGTCATTGTCTACCAGGAGCAGGTGATGCAGATCGCCCAGGTGCTCTCGGGCTACTCCCTCGGCGAAGCCGACCTCCTGCGCCGCGCCATGGGCAAGAAGATCAAGGAGGAGATGGACAAGCAACGCGCCCGCTTCGTTGATGGTGCCGTCAAGAATGGCGTCTCCAAGCCGCAGGCCGATCTGATCTTCGATCTTCTCGCCAAGTTCGCCAATTACGGCTTCAACAAGTCGCATGCGGCTGCCTACGCCATCGTCTCCTACCAGACCGCCTATATGAAGGCGCATTATCCGGTCGAGTTCCTCGCGGCGTCGATGACGCTCGACATGTCGAACACGGAAAAGATCAACGATTTTCGCCAGGACGCGATGCGCCTCGGCATTCAGGTGATCGCGCCATCGGTTCAGACCTCACACCGCCATTTCGAAACCGGCGACAACCGCATCTATTACTCGCTCGCCGCTCTGAAGGGCGTCGGCGAGTCGGCCGTCGACCACATCGTCGCGGTACGTGGTGACAGCCCCTTTGCAAGTCTCGAGGATTTCTGCCTTAGGATCGATCCGAAGCTTTTGAACCGGCGCGTCTTCGAGAGTCTCATCGCCGCCGGTGCCTTCGACTGCTTCGGCTACGACCGGGCGGAACTCATCGGCGGCCTTGACCGAATCCTCGGTTTTGCGCAGCGCGCCCAGGAAAACAAAGTGAGCGGCCAGAGCGACATGTTCGGCGCCGGCGCTGCGACGGGGCCCGAGAAGATCGCACTGCCGTCCTATACGCCGTGGCTCGCCTCGGAGAAGCTGCATCGCGAGTTCCAGGTGCTGGGCTTCTATCTGTCCGCCCATCCGCTCGACACCTACAACAATCTCCTGGCGAAGATGCGCGTGCAGACATTCGCCGATTTTTCGGGCGCCGTGAAGAAGGGAGCGACCGCCGGCCGCCTCGCCGGGACGGTCACGTCGAAGCAGGAGCGCAAGACGCGCACCGGCAACAAGATGGGGATCGTCGCCTTTTCGGACGCGTCTGGCCAGTTCGAGGCCGTCCTGTTCTCCGAAATGCTGAACCAGTATCGCGATCTTCTGGAGCCCGGCAAATCGCTGGTGATGACGGTCGACGCCGAAGAGCGGCCGGAAGGTATCGGGCTGCGTATCCGCACCCTGCGTTCCCTGGAAGAGGAATCGCTGCAGATGCAAAAGGCGCTGCGGGTCTATGTGCGCGACTGCGGGCCGCTGCGCTCCATCGCCTCGCATCTGAACGCCAGGGGTGACGGCCTGGTTTCCTTTATTGTCATCAAGGACAATGGGCAGCGGGAGATCGAAGTCGAACTCAACGAGAAATACCGCATCTCCCCCGAGATCGCCGCAGCTCTTCGCTCGGCACCCGGGGTCGTTGACGTCGAGCTGGTATAGAGCACTTTTTGGAAAAGGGCTCGCTGCGGCTCTCCTTCTCCCCGCTCGCGGAGAGAAGATTTCGACAGGGGAATAACAGGCAAACCGAGGTGCGGAAATCACCCCATTCCCTCATCTGCGCGGCTCCCTCGTAACGGTGATGAAATCCGTTCCCTTGCCCGTCTCCAGTCCCGCCTCGGCATCGGTGATCGAGAGCGACGAGCCGTTGGCAAGGAGGCTGGCGATGCGCTCGCGGACGTCTTTGGGTACGGTGATGCGGCTCAGTGTCCGCTCGAGCGAGCCGAACCCGGCAGACTCTCTCTCGGCCGTGATGCCGAGACGCTTCTTCGTCGCTTTCGGCAGATCGTTATCCAGCGACATGCCGAACCACTTGCCCCGTCCTGTTTTCGTGTCGAGGTCCTGGAACTGCAGCAAATGCGTTCCAAGCGCCGCCTCCGGGTCTGCGATCACGACTTCGGACTCGAAAAGCGGCTCGAATTGCCGGCGCACGCGCAGCACGCCATTGGACGGCATGCTGCGGCCGGCCCTGCGATAGACCGTGTCGATCAGTTCCGGCGTTATCCTGCCTTCGACGGGCAGTCCTTCGGCCCTTTGAAACGCCTCGATCGCGGCGGCCGTCGACGGACCGTTGAAACCATCCGGCGGGCCGGCAGCGTAGCCGAGCATGTTGAGGAGCGTCTGGAGGTCGCGCACCATCTCTTGCGTGCCGCGACGGGTAATCAGGATGCGTATCGGGGCCTTCTCGTCTTCGGAGGTAACGGGCAGGGGGCGCCTTTCGGTCATTGCCACTTCGACTGCGCTCTGGTTGAGCTCTCCGATTGCCGGCCGCAGGGGGACGTCCGACAGGGCCGGCCCATGCCGCCGCGATTCGTTCGGCTGGAACAGCGTCTCGCTCGCGACCTCGACGGGCGCGATCTGCCGGTCCGATATCACCACATGCATGCCGTAGCCCGTCATCTTGAAGAGGCTCGCCGCGAATTTGGTAGGCAGCCGCACGCAACCGTGCGAAGCGGGGTAACCCGGCACATGATTTGAGCCGTGCAGTGCGATGCCGGACCAGGTGAGCCGCTGCATGAAAGGCATAGGCGCGTTCGAGTAGATGTTCGACTCGTGGCGCCGGCGCTTCTCGATTATCGAAAAGATGCCCGTCGGCGTCGCGTGTCCGGATTTGCCGGTGGACACTTTCGACGTGGCAACGACCGCGTCGCCATTATAGACGACGAGGGATTGCTGCTCCCTCGACACGACGATCTGCAACGGTGCCTTGGCGCCGGCCGCAAGCGCGGAAGGCGACGCCATGACGAAAACCGCAAATCCCATCCGGAGAGCGAAACGCAACACTTACCCTCGTTCAGACAATGGCTGCACCGCAAGCACGGTGCCGTGCAACGAGGTTATCGTTCAATATTTAAGGAATTGCCCCATGCGGGACGGGAGGCCATCCGGCGCGCAGAGGTTTACGAATTCTACCGGTCGCGTCGCCGCTGGCCGAAGGTATAGCCGGTCTCGACGCTCGTCTTGCCGAATTTGTCGCGCAGCCTGTTGACCGCGTCTTCGGCGGCGGCCCGCCGGGAGGCCAGCGGATCCACCAGATCGGGCGGGTCGGCGAGGTCGGGATCGACCAGATCGCTGACGCCGATCCCGATCAGCCTGTATTTCGTCCCGTCGACCTCCTTCTCCAGCAGTTGCACGCCGGTGCGGAAGATGCGGTCGGCAAGGCGGGTGGGGCTTTCCAGCCGGCGGTTGCGCGTGCGGGTTTTGAAGTCCGCGGTCTTGAGCTTCAGCACCACCGTCTGTCCGGCGAGCGCGGATTTTCGCAAGCGGAACGCCACCTGTTCGCTAAGGCGCCTCAAATGCGCTACGAGATCCTCCTGACGCGTCAGGTCGTCGTTGAAGGTCGTCTCGGAGGAGACGCTCTTCGCTTCGCCTTCGATCTCCACGACTCTTTCGTCCAGGCCGCGCGAAAGCCTGTAGAGCCGCTGGCCCATCGTGCCGTAGCGGCGCATGAGGTCCGGCTCCTCCATCGTCTGGAGTTGCCCGATGGTGCGGATTCCGTCCCTTTCGAGCGTGCCGGCAAAAGTCTTGCCGACGCCCCAGATGAGCGTGACGGGCTTGTCTCTCAGAAAGTCCACGGCTTCAGCTTGGCCGATGATGGAGAAGCCGCGCGGCTTCTGAAGATCAGAGGCGACCTTGGCCAGGAATTTGCAATAGGACAGCCCAACGGAGACCGTGATGCCGATCTCCTTCTCCACCCGCTTGGCGAAGCGGGCAAGCGTCCGGGAGGGCGGATCGTGGTGGAGCCGTTCGGTGCCGCTCAGATCGAGAAAGGCCTCGTCGATCGACAGCGGCTGCACGAGTGGCGTCAACTCCAGCATCATCGCTCTGACCTCGCGGCCGACCCGCACATATTTCTCCATGTCGGGCTTGATCACGACTGCCTGCGGGCACGCTTCGAGCGCCTTGAACATCGGCATTGCGGAGCGCACGCCATGAATGCGGGCTATATAGCAGGCCGTGGAGACAACGCCGCGCTTTCCGCCGCCGATGATGACCGGCTTGTCGGCGAGCTCCGGATTGTCGCGCTTTTCGACCGACGCATAGAAGGCATCGCAGTCGATATGCGCCAGGGTCAACCGGTAGAGCTCGGAATGGCGAAGGAGCCGGGGACTGCCGCAGGAACGGCACCGCCTCGTCTGGACGGCTTGCTCCTCGAGGCAATCACGGCAGAAGCCGGAGGGTGGGACGGCGCTGTCGGTCATATCCGGAACAAATGTTGAACGCGGCGACTTTACGCTCTACGCTGCTGAGTCTCAAGGCGGCGGCTGGAGGCTGTTTTGGATATCGCTGTGAAATTCGAGCGGGCGTCGGCTGGACATTGGGATGCGCTCTTCGCCCCGCGTGAGGCGCTCCGCCGGTCGTGTTGCTCCATGCTGCTGCAGCAGCGTTCCGGCCACGTTCATCAGTCGTCGAACTCGCGCGGTCCGGAGAAGATATGGTGCGCCCGGACGACCTCTTCCGGCGATGTTTGCGTGTCATTGCAGAAGGCCATCAGCGTGGGCTCGTGCTCCATCAGAAATGCAACAAGGCCGCCCATGAAGCCCGGTTCGCCGATCGCGCGACGCAGAGAGGCAGGATCCGTGCCGGTGAGCGCCAGAAAGCGCGACATCAGCTCGGGCTCGTCTGCGAGCCAGGTGAGGATAGCTATCGCCGTATCGTCAGCGCTTTTCATGATATCCGCTCTCTTCCCGGTTGCCGGCAGCAATTACCTATTTTTCAACCAAATCGCGCTAGCCTGGCGATCGATGAAATGGGTCGAGTCGCCGTTCATGCAACCTATATCTCTCCAGCGGGCTTGCAAGGCAGCGGCAGACAACAAGGGATCGACATGCCCAAACAGGTGATGATTGTTGAGGATAACGAGCTGAACATGAAGCTCTTCCGTGACCTGATTGAGGCTTCGGGCTACGCGACGATCCAGACGCGCAACGGCATGGAAGCGCTTGAACTCGCGCGCAAGCACCGGCCGGACCTGATTCTGATGGACATCCAGTTGCCGGAGGTTTCCGGCCTCGAGGTGACGAAATGGCTCAAGGAGGATGACGAGCTGCATGTGATCCCGGTTATTGCCGTCACCGCTTTTGCCATGAAGGGCGATGAGGAGCGCATCCGCCAAGGGGGATGCGAAGCCTATGTTTCCAAACCGATTTCCGTTCCGAAATTCATTGAGACGATCAAAACTTATTTGGGCGATGCCTGACTGCCGGAAAGATCGATATGACTGCGCGGATCCTCGTTGTCGATGACGTACCAGCCAATGTGAAGCTCCTGGAAGCGCGGCTGGTGGCCGAATATTTCGACGTGCTCACGGCGGGGGACGGGCAGGCAGCATTGGCGATATGCGAAAAGACGCCCGTCGACCTCGTCCTGCTCGATATCATGATGCCGGGGATGGACGGTTTCGCAGTCTGCGAAAGGCTGAAGGCGAACAGCCGTACGGCGCATATTCCCGTCGTGATGATAACGGCGCTCGACCAGCCGTCCGATCGTGTGCGCGGGTTGAAGGCCGGTGCGGACGATTTCCTGACCAAGCCGGTCAACGATCTGCAGCTCATGTCGCGCGTGAAGAGCCTCGTGCGCTTGAAGAACGTCAGCGATGAGCTGCGTCTCAGAGCCCAGACGGCCCACACGATCGGGCTGCAGGAACTGACGCGCCCCGACCGGCCGGACGAGCCCGGCAACATCCTCCTGGTCGATGGCCGCGCTTCCTCACAGGAGCGGCTCACGCGCGCTCTGAAGCCGATCGCCGATGTCGCCGTCATATCGGACCCGCAGGCCGCTTTGTTCGAGGCGGCCGAGAGCAGTTTCGATCTGGTGATAGTCAACGCGAACTTCGACGACTACGATCCGCTGCGTCTGTGTTCGCAACTGCGCTCGCTCGAACGAACGCGCTTCATTCCGATCCTGCTCGTCACCGAACAGGGGAAGGACGAGATGATCGTTCGCGCACTCGAACTGGGCGTGACGGACTACATCATGCGCCCCGTCGATCCAAACGAACTGGTCGCCCGGTCGCTCACGCAGATCCGGCGCAAGCACTGCAACGACCGCCTGCGCGCGAGCGTCCAGCAGATGATCGAACTGGCCGTGACCGATGATCTCACGGGCCTCCACAACAGACGCTATCTGGAAAACCATCTGAAGCTCCTGGTCGATCGCGCGACGGCCCGGGGCCGGCCGCTGTCGATCTGCATTACCGATATCGACCGGTTCAAGCGTGTGAACGATACCTTTGGCCATGACGCCGGCGACGAGGTGCTGCGGGAATTCGCCAACCGCATTCGAGCGACGGTGCGCGGAGCGGACCTTGCCTGCCGTTTCGGCGGAGAGGAGTTCGTCGTCGTCATGCCGGATACGACGCCCGAGATGGCGGCCATCGTTGCGGAGAGGCTTCGACTGGCGGTTGAAAGCCGTGGATTCGACATTCCGCAGGCCGCGGCGGTCCTGAGCGTCACGGCGTCGTTCGGCATAGCGAGCCTGAGGCCGGAGGGTGATACGGCCGAGGCCTTGCTGAAACGGGCCGACATGGCGCTTTATCAGGCGAAGAACGGCGGACGGAATCGGGTGGTCGCTGCCGCGGCCTGATCCGCCGTAGGCCGATGCCTCATGAGCCGCCTCGCGGAGCCGTCGGGAAGGATCTTGCCTGTTGCGCCCTGGGTTGTATTCTCCCTGGCGTAGCCGGTGCCAGGACGCGGCACATCCGCGGGCCGCCGGCCCGGAGACTGTCCGAATCTGATACAGAATTAACCAAACGCCGAGCAATCCTGTGTCGCGATTAAGAATTCATTGATTTTTTTTTAGTTTCAGGCAATGCTGATAAGCGAGGAAGGAAACTTCCACAGCAATCGGTTACCCCATGATGCTCAGGTCCGCCGCATCTCCTGGGTCGTGGGGTCGGTCGGCTGGCCTCGGATTCGCGGATTCCTCGTGCCGCAGCCGGAACCAGCCGACCCCCATTCGAAAGCGCCGCTTCGAAGGAGGCGGCGTTTTCTTTTGCCCGATCCGTTCAGGATCAGCTGCAGGAAAACGCGCAAAGAAAAAGCGCCGGCCCGGGGGGCGGCGCTCCTCGACCGAAGAAAGCGGCGATCTTACTTGATCTTGGCTTCCTTGAATTCGACGTGCTTCTTTGCGATCGGATCGTATTTCGTCTTCGTCATCTTATCCGTCATCGTGCGGCTGTTCTTCGTGGTGACGTAGAAGTAACCCGTGTCGGCCGTCGACAGCAGCTTGATCTTGATGGTGGTAGCTTTCGCCATGGTCGTCCTGCCTTTATGAAAAAATGAAAGCCGTGGACAACCGGTTGCGGGCCACGGTCAAGGTTGGCGCGAAACTACAAATCGCGACCGAAAAGTCAAGACCGTTTTGGTTTCAAAACGATGCGGACCAGGGAAAGTACGACATAAAGCCCGAAGAAGCCTGCGATTGCCCAGGCGAAGCCGTTATTGCCCGTCACGTCCATTGCCGCGCCGATCACCTGCGGCCCGGCCACAGTGCCGACGGCGTAGGAGAACACGAAGGCGGCATTTGCGGCGGCGAGGTCGGCTCCCTGAAGGCGGGAGCCGAGGTGGCTGAGGCCGACCGTATAGAGACCTGAGACGCACCCGCCCCAAAACAGAAGCACAAGCGCCATCAGAAACCAATTTTCGACCAGCATCGGCAGGAACAGAGCGCCTATGAGGCCGATCAGCGTCAGAGCAGACAGGATCGTACGGCGGTCCTTCACGCGGTCGGAAAGCATGCCGAGCGGGATCTGGAAGATGAAATTGCCGATACCCATGACCGTCAGCAGCAGGGCTGCCTGCGATTCGCTGAAACCCGCTCGTGTCCCGAAGATTGGAAACAGGGAGAGCCCGCCATATTCGACCGCGCCGAAAATAAAGACGGCGGCCGTCGCGGTCGGCACCAGCAGGACATAACGCATGAAATGGCGTTTGGGCTTTTCGTTAAGTAGCGGACTTTCATTGCGCGCGAGAAAGATCGGGATCGCCGAAAGGAGTATGACGCCCGCGCCGACGGCGAAGGGCAGGAGGCCTTCGCTGCCCAGGATCGAAAAGAGCAGGGGACCGCTCGCAAAGCCGAGCGAGAGCACGGTTCCGTAGATCCCGAGTACGAAGCCGCGCCGGTTGGGCGGCGCGGTGGCGTTGATCCAGAACTCCGAAAGAATGAAAAGGACCGTGATTGCGCCGTGAAAGACGATGCGCAGGGGAAACCAGAGCCAGAAATTCGTGAGATAGTAGAACCCGAGCGAACTCGCCGCCGCAAACATGATAGCCAGAAGCATGGTCGGAGCGACGCCGTGGCGATGGGCGAATTTCATTGTGAATGGCGCGGCGGCCATCGATGCCAGACCGGCCATGGCGGCGTTCAGCCCGTTCAGCGTGGGCGCGATGCCGCGCTTCTCCATGATAACGCTCAGCAGCGGGAGGCCCAAACCGATCGCGATGCCGACGGCGGTGATCGACGCAAGCGCCGCGATCAATGAAGGCCAGTGGATTTCGTCAACCGGTGCTGACGTACCGGGCGGCGGCTTCGACATGCGACAGGGCCCTCAGAGAAGCGTGCGATGAAAGCGCCCATGGCGCGTAAAGTAAAACGGAACGGTTCTTTCAGGAGGAAGCGAAGGCTCCGATTCGAGGCCGGTTCTCAGATCCGAGAGAATGATCGCGGTGATCTCCGGGACGCGAAGCGAGGAAAAGTCGTTCACATCGATCCATTGCAAATCCTGAAGTTCCTGGCTTTCCAGCACCAGTGAGGGATCGATCTCCGCCTCGTCCGCGAAAACGGCAAAGAACCGGGTGTCAAATCGCCTCGGCAGTCCCGGAGGAGTAATGGCCCGAGCCATATAGCGCAAGTTGGAAAGATCGGGAAGAAAAGGGAGCGCCGCCTCTTGCCGCTTATGCGCCCGTCCGAGACTGACGCCGGCTTCTTCGTAAAGTTCCCGCGCGGCCGCAAGCGCGAGCGCCCGCGCGCGTGCCTCCGTGATCGCGCGCCCTTCGTTCTCCCTGAGCGACCGCAGAACCGCCGGATGAAGATCCCCGGCAAATTTCAGGCGATGATCGCCGGGATCGCGGCGGCCACCCGGAAACACGTACAGGTCCGGCATGAAAACATGGGCGCTGTGACGTTTGCCCATCAACACGCGAACGTGCCTGCCCGATCTGTCGAGAAGCATGATGGAGGCCGCGTCGCGCGTCCTGACCGTCGGATGATTGTCCGCTTCGGCCTGGACTGCGGAAGCGCGGCCGCCAAGCGGCTCCGGTGTCATGCCGAAGGCTCTCGCGGCGGAAGGATGTCTTCGGGCTGGGCGTCGTGACCGCCGAAGCCGTGCATTCTCAAGGCCCATTGCAGCCCGACGACCGCGCCCTTGACCGGCTGCATCAGGGCGAGCGAACTGACAAGCGTCACCGGCGCCCAAATCGCCAGATGCTGCCATGTCGAAAGCGGCAGCACGAGATCCGTCATCATGTAGCCGCCAAGCACGAGGTGGCCGACGATCGTGACGACGATATAGGGCGGGAAGTCGTCGGCTCGGTGATGATCCATGCGCTCGCCGCAGGCATCGCAAGCTTCGACCGATTTGAGAAAGGCGCGGAACAACCGGCCGCGGCCGCAGGCCGGGCAGGTCCCGAAAAGGCCACGCTTGATCGAGCGGCCGACAGGCCTTTCGTCGCCCTGCGCTCCGCCGAGCTGAAGCATGTCTGTCGCGGTTGCCTTCATGTCCAATCCTCGTGCCGGCCGTGGTTCAGTGCCTGCCGCGCGGCGCTCGCGTTCCCGGCCGTTTGCGTGCTCCCGCCCGGTCGCGGCGTCCCGCTTTGTGGAAGGAGCGTATTGCCGTTGGCATCTTTCGTCCCTCGCTCAGCATCTCGAAGCGAAGTGCACCGGCCAGCGGCACCGCTTCTGCGAGCTTGACCTGCACCGGGTCCCCGAGACGATAGCCCAGTCCGGATTTCTCGCCGGAAAGGGCCTGATGTGCCTCATCATAGATGTAATAGTCGCGCCCGAGGGTAGATATAGGGATGAATCCGTCGGCGCCATAGGAGGGGAGGGTGACAAATAGTCCCGCCTTGGTGACGCCGGAAACGCGTCCTTCGAACTCCTCGCCGACACGGCCGTTCAGATGATGGGCGATCAGCCGGTCGACGGTATCGCGTTCCGCCGCCATCGCGCGCCGCTCGAAGGTCGAGATTTCGGCGGCGATATCGTCGAGGGTGCCTTCTTCCTCGGGCGTTATGCCGCCTTCGCCGAGCCCGAGCGCGGAAACGAGCGCACGATGCACGATCAGATCCGCGTAGCGCCGGATCGGCGAGGTGAAATGGGCGTAGCGCAGCAGGTTCAGCCCGAAATGGCCGATATTTTCCGGGCTGTAGATAGCCTGGCTTTGCGATCGCAGGACCATCTGGTTCACGATCGTCTCGTAAGGCTTCCCGTCTGCCTTGGCGAGGATGCCGTTGAAATGGTTCGCCCGCATGTTGCCGCCCTTGGCAAGCGCGATGTCGAGCGTCGCCAGGAATTCACGCAGGCTTTCCTGCTTGACCAGCGACGGTTGATCGTGGACACGATAGATCAGAATCTGACGTTTCTGCTCCAGCGTCTCGGCCGCCGCGACATTCGCCTGGATCATCATCTCTTCGATGAGCTTGTGCGCGTCGAGGCGATCCGGCACGAAGACCCGGTCGACGGTTCCGTCCGGCTTCAGAATGATCTTGCGTTCCGGCACGTCGAGTTCGAGCGGCTGACGGCGTTCCCTTCCGCGCGTGAGGATACGATAGGCGTCCCAGAGCGGCTTGAGGATCGTGTCCAATATGGGTGCGGTCCTGTCGTCCGGAGCACCGTCGATCGCCGCCTGCGCCTGTTGGTACGAGAGCTTGGCCGCGCTTCGCATCATGATGCGGTGGAACGTGTGTCCCGCCTTGCGGCCTTCCTTGGAAAAACGCATCCGGACCGCGAGCGCCGGGCGGTCGACACCCTCCTTCAGCGAGCAGAGGTCGTTGGAGATGCGCTCCGGCAGCATCGGCACGACCCGATCGGGGAAATAGACCGAGTTCCCGCGTTTCAGTGCCTCGAGGTCGAGTGCGGTTCGCGCCCTGACGTACCACGAGACGTCGGCGATCGCGACCGTGACGATGACGCCGCCGGGATTGTCCGGCGACGGGTCCGGCTCCGCATAGACGGCGTCGTCGTGATCCTTGGCGTCTGCCGGGTCTATGGTGATGAGCGGCAGAGAGCGCCAGTCCTCCCGATGCGCCATCGTCGCGGGACGCGCAGCTTCGGCCTCCTGCAGCACCCGCTGCGGGAAGACGTGCGGGATGCCATGGGCATGGATCGCGATCATCGAGATCGCCTTTTCGGAAGCGACCGAGCCGATGACGTTCTGCACCTGCGCGCGCGGCAGACCGTAGCGGCCGATGCGCGAGAGGTGCGCTTCGACGAGATCGCCTTCCTTGGCCTCGCCGGTGAATTCCGGATCGATGAGGAGCTCCTCGCCGCGCTTGTCGATCGGCATCAGCCGGCCGCCGCCGCCGGGCGTGGCGCGGAAGACCCCGAGCACCGCGTCCTTGCGCTTGTCGAGCACCTTGATGATGCGTGCGGTATAGGCAGGGCCGCCGCGATCCTTGGAGGGGAAAATCTTCGCAAGCACGCGGTCGCCGAGGCCGCCCACCGGCGTCTTGCCCTTGGCTCTGGCGACGCTTGATTGCTTGATCAGGACTGCAGGCGCAACGCCGTCGTCGTCAAGCCACTCGGCCGGTCGGCCTATCAGGTCGCCGTCGATGTCGCGAATGGTGATGTCCAGAACGGTGACGGGCGGCAGCCCTCCGGGGCGGACCAGCGACTTGCGCTTTTTCTCGACGAGCCCATCCTCCTCGAGCGAACGCAGCAGCGCTTTGAGCTCTGCCCGTGCCTCGCCCTTCAGGCCGAACGCCTTGGCGATCTCGCGCTTCGAGGCGTGTTGCGGGTTCTCGGCAATGAAGCGCATCAGCACGTCGCGAGAGGGAACGACGCCGTGAACGATCGTCTCCCTTTCTCCGGCCGGTGCCGTGCGGGCCGCGCGGCCGTTCTTTTTGCCTGCGCCCTTTGCGGGCGTGTCGGTCGGGTCGCGCGGGATCCTGCTCAAGATCAGTCCTTTTTGGCCTTCGCGGCCGGCTTCGATTTAGTCTTTGCTGCGGCCTTAGGCTTTTCTGCTTTCGCAGTTCCGGCCGACGCAGTCTTGGCAGTCTTCGTTCCGGCCGATTTCCCCTTGGCCGATTTCCCCTTGGCCGCCTTGCCCTTCGTCGCGCCGCCTTTGGCTTCGCGTTCGGCGATCAGCGCAAGCGCCTCTTCGACCGTGACGGACTGCGGGTCCTTACCCCTCGGCAGCGTGGCGTTTACCTTGCCCCAGTTCACATAGGGTCCGTAACGCCCGTCGCGAACAGTAATCGCGCCGCCGCCCGGATGTTCCCCAAGCTCCTTGAGAGCTGCCGCGGCTGTACGGCCGCGCGCGCCGCCAGCCCCTTTGGACTGCTTGTCGGCAAGGACGGAAATGGCGCGGTTCAGACCGATCGAGAAGACGTCCTCGACCGACTCGAGATTGGCATAGGTCCCGTCGTGAAGCACGAAGGGACCATAGCGGCCGATGCCGGTGGAGATCATCTTGCCGGTTTCCGGATGCGGGCCGATGTCGCGCGGCAGGGAGAGAAGGGCAAGAGCCTTCTCGTGATCGATCGTTGCCGGCGTCCAGCCCTTCGGCAGGCTGGCGCGTTTCGCCTCCTTGCCGTCGCCGCGCTGGACATAGGGGCCGAAGCGGCCGCTGCGCAGCGTGATTTCCTCGCCGGTATGCGGGTCCTTGCCGAGGCTTTGCGGCTCGTTCGACGCGGCTGCTTCGGCGTCACCGTTGCTGTCGGAGGAGAGCTGGCGCGTGTAGTTGCATTCCGGATAGTTGGAGCACCCGACGAAAGCGCCGTATTTGCCGAGTTTCAGGGACAGTTTGCCGGTGCCGCAGACCTGACAGGTGCGCGGGTCGCCGCCGTCTTCCCGCTTCGGAAAGACGAGCGGAGCCAGTTCCTCGTTGAGCGCATCGAGCACGTTGGTGACGCGCAGTTCCTTGGTGTCCTCGACCTGGGAGAAGAAGTCCTTCCAGAAGTCGCGCAGCACGTCCTTCCAATTCAGTTCGCCGGCCGAAATCTGATCCAGCTTCTCCTCGAGCGAAGCCGTGAAATCGTATTCGACATAGCGGGTGAAGAAGCTTTCGAGGAACGCCGTGACCAGGCGGCCCTTCGCCTGCGGCACCAGCTTGCGCTTGTCGATCTCCACGTAGTCGCGGTCGATGAGGGTCGTGACAGTGGCCGCGTAGGTGGACGGGCGGCCGATACCGAGCTCTTCCATCTTCTTGATCAGCGTCGCTTCGGAATAGCGCGGCGGCGGCTCGGTGAAGTGCTGGCTGGCGTTGACTTTCTGCTTCGCGAGATTTTCGCGCGCGTTGATTTCGGGAAGGCGGCCATCCTCGTCACCGTCCTCCGCCTGCTCGCCGTCTTCCTTCATGTCCGTATAGGCAGCGATGAAGCCGTCGAAGCGGATGACCGAACCGGTTGCCCGGAGGCCCGCCTTCTTGCCGGCATTGTCGGCGACGATCTCGGCGGTGGTACGCTCGATCTCCGCGGATGCCATCTGGCTCGCGATGCCGCGCTTCCAGACGAGATCGTAGAGCTTCAGCATGTCGCCATCGAGGAAACGCCGGACCTGGTCGGGCGTGCGGTTGAAATCGGTCGGGCGAATGGCCTCGTGCGCTTCCTGAGCGTTCTTTGCCTTGGTGGAATAGAAGCGCGGCTTTTCCGGCAGATAGCGCTCGCCGAATTGGCTGCCGATCGCCCGGCGCGCGGCGTCGATCGCTTCCGGGGCCATCTGCACGCCGTCCGTACGCATATAGGTAATGAGACCAACGGTTTCGCCGCCGATATCAACACCCTCATAGAGCTTCTGTGCCACCTGCATGGTGCGGGAGGCGGAGAATCCGAGCTTCGAGGAGGCGGCCTGTTGCAGCGTCGAGGTGGTGAAGGGCGGGGAGGGGTTGCGTTTGACCGGTTTGGCCTCGACGCCCTCGACGACGTAGCTCGCGCCGTCGAGCAGGGTCTTCAGCCGGTCGGCTTCCTCGCCATTTCCGACCGCCCTCGGCGGCAGCCGCTTGCCGTCCGCCGAAACGAGCCGCGCCTCGAATTCGTCGCCGCGGGGCGTCTTCAGAAGCGCCGAGATGTTCCAGTATTCTTCCGCGACGAAGCGCTCGATCTCCGCCTCGCGGTCGCAGACGAGGCGCAGCGCCACTGATTGCACGCGCCCCGCCGATCGTGCGCCCGGCAGCTTGCGCCAGAGCACGGGCGAAAGGTTGAAGCCGACGAGATAGTCGAGGGCGCGGCGGGCGAGATATGCATCGACCAGCGACGCGTCGATGTCGCGCGGTTCGGCCATCGCATCGAGAACGGCCTTCTTGGTGATCGCATTGAAGACGACGCGCCTGACCGGCTTGTCGCCGAGGACCTTCTTCTTTCTGAGGAGGTCGAGCACATGCCAGGAAATCGCCTCGCCCTCGCGGTCGGGGTCGGTCGCGAGAATGAGGCCGTCGGACGATTTCACCGCGTCGGCGATGTCCTTCATCCGCTTGGCGGAAGCGCCATCGACCTCCCAGGACATTTCGAAGTCTTCATCGGGGCGAACCGATCCGTCCTTGGCAGGCAGGTCACGCACGTGGCCGAATGAGGCAAGCACCTTATAGCCGGGACCCAGATACTTGTTGATCGTCTTGGCCTTGGAAGGCGATTCCACCACTACAACATTCATCGACATTCTCTGAGACAATTGTTTTGGCGACCCTGCGCGCCAATACCGACGCCACGACATGGACAGGGATTCGGGCGCGGTCAAGGGGTTTCATCGAAAATAGCTATATCGCGCCCGAGCGCAACCAAGCGGCAACATTCGAATCGGCTCAACCGGTGGTCGTCTTTCCCGGCATTGGCTTTGCCGCGGCGGGGCGGCAAAACCTGGCCCTCATCCGGCGCTCGAGAGGGATACGAGATTGCCCCCGTGCCGGCAGAGTTGACCGGCAAGATCCAGTTCGACGAGCACCAGATGGATCTGCGGTGCGGCAAGCCCGGTATGCCGGATGAGGTCGTCGATCTCGACCGGCGTCGGTCCGAGAGCCTCGAGCACGCGCGAGCGATCGCTATCGTCCGCTGCCCGCGGCATCGATGGCGGTTCATCGAGCCTCGGCTCGCTTGCGTCCAGCCGCGAGAAAAGATCGCGGCGGCTGAGAGGCGCCAGCGCGTCGATCACGTCGGCGGAGGAGGTCGTGACGGTCGCCCCCTGTTTCAGGAGATCGTTCGTGCCGTGGCAGCGCGGGTCGAGAGGCGATCCGGGAACGGCGAAGACCAGCCGGCCGAAATCGGCGGCATAGCGCGCAGTGATGAGTGATCCCGAACGGTTCGCGGCTTCGACGATCGCGACACCGAGGCTGATGCCCGCGACAAGCCGGTTCCGTCGCGGAAAATCGCGTGCTCGCGGCTCCCAGCCGAACGGCATCTCGCTGATCGCCAGCCCCTCGCCGGAGACGATTTCCTGCAGCAAGCCGATATTCTCCGGCGGGTACGGCCGGTCGAGGCCGCCCGCGAGCACGCGATCGTGCCTGTCCGCAGACTGGCGCGGTGCGCGGCGGTGTCGATGCCGCGGGCGAGCCCGGACGTGATGACATATCCGGCAGTTCCGGCGTCGCGGGCGATCATGGCCGCGAACTTCGCGCCGCTGACCGAGGCATTGCGTGAACCGACGATCCCAAGCGAGGGAGGGGCCGTCGTCTTCAAATTGCCCTTCGCCGCGAGAAGCGGCGGGGCGCCGTCGATCTGCCTGAGCGCATCCGGATAATCGGGCTCGCCAATACCCACGAATACGGCGCCGAACCGGTGTGCGGCCTCGAGTTCGCGCTCCGCGTCCTCCACCGTGGCGACACGCAGGGGCCGGTCCGCGCCGCCGCGGCGCGAGAGCTCCGGCAGCGCCTCGAGCGCCGCCTCTGCATTGCCGAAATGCGTGATCAGATCCCGGAATGTCGCGGGGCCGACATTGTCGCTGCGGATGAGCCGCAGCCATGCGATTTTCTGGCGTTCGGTCAGTGCGACCCCGGTCTCTCGAGCGCCGCCTCGTGGCATCAGCCCTTTTCTCCGATCCGGCTTTCGGTGCCGCTCAGGAGTCGCTGGATGTTGGCGCGGTGCTTGATCCAGGCGATGACTGTCATCACCGCAAAGAGCACGGCTACTTTGCCGTTGCCGGCTGCGTAGAGTGCAATGGGGATGGCCGCGGTCGCGACGAGCGCCGAAAGAGAGGAGTAGCGGGTGATCTTTGCCGCCGCCAGCCAGATGGCCGCAAAAAGGAGCACCATCACCGGCACGAGGCCGAGCAACACGCCGATATAGGTCGCGACACCCTTGCCGCCCCTGAAGGAAAGCCAGACCGGAAAGAGGTGACCGAGAAAGGCGGCAAAGCCGGCGGCGATTCCGGCTTCCACACCCCAGATCGATGCGATCGCTGCGGCGGCCGTGCCCTTCAGCGCATCCAGCAGCAGCGTGGTGGCAGCAAGCTTCCTGTTGCCGGTTCTCAGCACATTGGTCGCGCCGATATTGCCGGAGCCGATCTTACGCACGTCACCCAGGCCGGCCATCCGCGTCAGAATGAGGCCGAACGGGATCGAGCCGAGCAGATAACCGAAAACGAGGCATGCGATAGTCGAAGGCAGTCCCAGCTGCCAGGAAAACATGTCCACCGGTCCCCCCTTCCGTTGACCCGCTCCGGTTATGCCGAATGCACGAGTTTGCCCGCAACATAGGTTTGGACGACCCGTCCGGTAAAGCGTGCATTTTCGAAAGGCGTGTTCTTGGAACGCGAGACGAGCGCCTCCTTGTGGAGAACCCAAGGCTCGTCAAGATCGATGACGGCGATGTCTGCCCGCGCGCCGGGCTTCAGCGTGCCGGCATCCAGGCCGAAGATCGCGGCCGGGCGGGTTGATAGAGCATCGATCAGCCGCATCAGCGGCACCTGGCCGCTGTGATAGAGGCGCAGCGCCGCTGCCGCCAGCGTCTCGAGCCCGATCGCCCCATCCGCCGCATCCGCGAAGGGCAGGCGCTTGGTGTCGACGTCCTGCGGATCATGAGACGAGACGATGATGTCGATCGTGCCATTGGCCAGCGCCTCGACCATCGCGAAGCGATCGTCCTCGGTGCGCAGGGGCGGCGAGAGCTTGAAGAAGGTCCTGTATTCGCCGATGTCGTTCTCGTTCAGCGTCAGGTGGTTGATCGAAATGCCGCCGGTGACGTTGATGCCGCGCTCCCGGGCATTGCGTATGGCCTCGGCCGATTCGGGAAGGGAAACCTTGGCCGCGTGGTAGGCGGCACGCGTCAGGCCGGCGATGCGCAGGTCGCGTTCGAGCGGAATGATCTCGGCTTCGCGCGGCACGCCCGGAAGGCCGAGCCAACTCGCCAGCAGCCCTTCATTCATGACGCCATTGGCGCCGAGATATCTGTCGCGGGTCTCGAGCGCAATGACCGCACCGAATTCGCGCGCATAGGTCATGGCGCGCCGAAGCACCAGCGTGTCGTGGACCGGCTGTCGCCCGTTGGTGAAGCAGACGGCGCCTGCATCGCGAAGCAACCCGATCTCGGTCATTTCCTGGCCGAGCAAACCTTTGGTCAGGGCCGCCGCCGGATGGACGTTGACGAGCGCCTTGTCGCGCGCGGTCTTCTGCACGAACTCGACCAGCGCGATCTCGTCGATCACCGGATCGGTATCCGGCATGGCGATGAAGGAAGTGACGCCGCCGGTCGCCGCCGCACGCGAGGCCGATTCGATCGTCTCGCGATGCTCGCTGCCCGGCTCGCCGACGAAGACGCGCGCATCGACCAATCCCGGGACGGCGGTGAGACCGGCGCAATCCTTGACGAAGGCGCCCGCAGGCACGCCCTGGTTCTGGGCACCCTTTCCCGCCGCGAGGATACGGCCGTCGCTACCGACGACGATGGTGCCGTTTTCGTCCAGGTTTCGCGACGGATCTACGATACGCAGGTTCTGCAGAACGAGTGCTCTGGTCATAGGCGCGGCCCCCGGTTCTGCGAAAGAAGCAATGTCTCCATCACGGCCATGCGCACGGCGACGCCCATCTCGACCTGCTGCTCGATCACGCTTTGCGGCCCGTCGGCGATTTCCGAGGCGATCTCCACGCCGCGGTTCATCGGCCCCGGATGCATGACGAGCGCGTCTTCCTTCGCGGCCTTCAGCTTTTCGGCGTCCAGGCCATAATAATGGAAATATTCACGCACCGACGGCACGAAAGAGCCGGCCATACGCTCGCGCTGAAGTCTCAGCATCATCACCACGTCCGCATCCTTAAGGCCTTCGGGCATGGAGTGGTAGACCTCGGCCCCCATCTCGGCGATGCCGGCGGGAAGCAGTGTCGCCGGGGCGACGACCCGCACCCGGGCGCCCATCTGGTTCAAAAGCAGGATATTCGAGCGGGCAACGCGCGAGTGGAGGACGTCGCCGCAGATCGCCACGATGATCCGCGAGAGCTTGCCCTTGGCACGCCGGATCGTCAGCGCGTCGAGCAGCGCCTGCGTCGGGTGCTCGTGCTGGCCGTCGCCGGCGTTCACCACCGAGCAGGAGACCTTCTGAGCAAGCAGCGAGGCAGCCCCGGCCGACGAGTGGCGAACGACCAGCACGTCCGGGTGCATGGCGTTCAGCGTCATCGCCGTATCGATCAGCGTCTCGCCTTTCTTCACAGAGGAGTTGCCGACCGACATGTTCATGACGTCCGCACCGAGCCGCTTTCCGGCTAGCTCGAACGAAGACTGCGTCCGCGTCGAGGCTTCGAAGAACAGATTGATCTGTGTGAGCCCCCGCAGCGAGGAGGTCTTCTTCTCCCTCTGCCGAGAGATCTTGACGGCTTCGTCGGCGCGATCGAGCAGGAGCGTGATATCCTGTTCCGTCAGCCCCTTGATGCCGAGCAGGTGGCGATGCGGGAAGGTGATCATGAGCCGCCCTTGCATTTCTGGAATTCGGGTCGCTCTATAGAACGTGGACCCCGGCGCGGCAAGCGGTGCGCCGTCCGTTCCGAAGAAAACTTGAGCCAACAGAATTGTTTCCATTTAGACAGGAAAGGCTCTAAAACCGGCTCATGAATCAGATGAACCGGACCGAACAGAAACTTGCAGAACTGAACCAGCCCAAGCCCTGGTCCGGTGTTAACGCCTTTCGCTCCGACCCGTTGGTGGTCGACATCACGTCCAGCATGCCGAAGACGCTGCGCGAGGAGTTCGACGGGCTCGGGCGCTACGTGACCTCGCCCGAGGCGCAGGAACTGGCCCGCATGGCCAATGAAGGCGCGCCGAAACTGAAGACGCACGGCCCCCGTGGCGAGCGCCTCGACGTCGTAGAGTTCCATCCCGCCTGGCATGCGTTGATGCGCCGATCCATGACCACCGGCCTGCATTCTTCCGCCTGGGAGAATTTGCCCGACGAGCGCGGCCGCTCGCACAGGGTTAGGGCGATCCGCTTCTATCTGACCGCGCAGCTCGAATGCGGCCATCTCTGCCCGCTGACGATGACCAGTGCCTCGGTCGCGGCGATTACCGCTTCGCCCGCCGTCCAGAAGGAATGGGCGCCGAAGATACTCTCGCGAAAATATGACTCGTCCAACCGGCCGTGGATGCAGAAGTCCGCCGTCACTATCGGCATGGGCATGACCGAGAAGCAGGGCGGCACGGATGTGCGCGCCAATACGTCCACGGCCGAACGCGTGGGCGAGGGCATTTATCGTCTCACCGGACACAAGTGGTTCATGTCCGCGCCGATGAGCGACGCCTTCGTCATGCTGGCACAGACCCGGGAGGGGCTTGGCTGCTTCCTCGTCCCCCGACTGCTCGAGGACGGCGGGGCGAACGGCCTGCGTTTCCAGCGCCTGAAGGACAAGCTGGGCAACCGTTCCAATGCCTCCTCCGAGGTCGAGTTCTCGGACACGTTCGGCTTTCTGCTCGGAAGCCCGGATGCCGGCATCCGCACGATCCTCGATATGGTGACGCTGACCCGGCTCGATTGCGCGCTGGCCTCGGCCGGAATGATGCGTGCATCGCTCGCCGAGGCCGTGCACCATACCCGCGGCCGCAAGGTCTTCGGCAAGGCGCTCGTCAGTCAGCCGATGATGACCAGGGTGCTTGCCGACATGGCGCTGGATGTCGCGGCCGCAAGCGCGCTGTCGTTCCGTCTCGCCGAAGCTTTCGACAACGCTCATAGCAGCGCCGAGGATGCGGCCTATGCCCGCATTATGACGCCGGTTGCGAAGTACTGGTGCTGCAAGATCGCCCCCGCCCTGATCTATGAAGCCATGGAGTGCCTGGGCGGCAACGGCTATGTCGAAGAGCGGGCGCTTGCACGCCACTACCGTGAGGCGCCGGTGAATGCGATCTGGGAAGGTTCCGGCAATGTGATGGCGCTCGATGTCCTGCGGGTACTTGGGCGCCGCAAGGAACTGTTCGAACAGCTTTTCGCGACGATTGGGCGCGATCTCGGTCCCGCCGGGCGCAAGACGATCGACGTTCTGCGTGCCGCCATGTCGCTCTGCGAGCGCGACGAGGGCGCGGCGCGCATGCTGGTCGAACAATTGGCTCTCGCGGCGGCTGCCGCCGAGCTCTACCGGCTGGGGGCAGGGCGCATTGCCGATGCATTTCTGGAATCGCGCCTCGCCGCCGGCTGGCGCTCGACCTATGGCATGCTCGATTCGCGTTTCGATTCGGCCTACATCCTCGATCTGCTCTATCCGGCCGCAACGTAGGCGGTAATGAAGAGCACGAGCGGAATGGTCAGGAACGAGGCCGCCGTCTGGATCGTCGCGACGGAAGCATAAAGCTCCGCATCTCCTCCCATCTGCTTTGCCAGAAGATAGCCGTTCATCGCGGTCGGGACGGCCGCGCCGACGGCGATGACGAGCAGGGCATCTCCCCGAATGCCGAGAATCGCGCCGGCGCCCACCATGAACATCGGCATGACGATCAGCTTGAGGGCGACCCCGAAGAGCGCCGGCATGCTCGGTGTCAGCGCGTCGGCGATTTTGAGGCCGGCGCCGACCAGAATCAGGCCGAGGGCCAGTGAGGCGCTCGCCAGCATATCGATCGCCGTCATCATCGGTGCGTAAAGGTCGAGGCCGGTAAGATTGAAAAATATGCCGAGCGCCGACGAGATGATCAGAGGGTTGGTGATGATCTTCAAAAAGAAGAATCCGAGCCCGCGCTTGCCGCTGCCGAACCAGGTCAGAACGGCGATATTGTAGAAATTGATCGGGATGATGAGCAGCGCCATGACGAGCGCCGTCAGGCTGAGGCCGATCGCGCCGTAGAGCTTCTCTGCAACGGCGAGCGCTATGAAGGCGTTCCATCGCGTTGCCGTCTGGAAGATCGACGTGAAGGTGGCGGCGGAAATGCCGCTCTTGCGCAAGACAGGCCAGGCCGAGAGGAGTGCGGCCGACATCAATGTCACGCTTCCGACCGTAGCGACCGCCGTCGCATCGGCCTCGAGGCCGGCCAGGTCCGCTTTCGCCAGCGTCGAGAAGAGGAGGGCGGGGAAGAGAAAATAATATCCGAACTGCTCGAGCCCGATCCATAGCCCCTGGTCGACAAGCGTCGAGCGTCGCAGCGCGACGCCGAGTAGCACGAGCAGGAAGACGGGAAGAATGCTTTCGAAAACGACGGTCATCAGGGCTCCAGGCAGGCGGAGGTTCACGCGTGCAGCGTCACACCTCCCGCGAGACGCGCAAACTCGCTGTAGAGCGCTGAACAGGCAACCGCAAGCCGGCGACCGCTGTGAATATTAACCTTAACAAATGGTTCACGTTGCGCTTCTGTCTCCGAGATGGAGATACTGGGGCTGCGATTTTCACGAAGGACGGAGCGGTCGGTGAGAGCTGCCATGCTGATCATCTTGGTGATCTTCTTCGCCGGCCTGGCGCTCGACGTAGCAAGCCTCGCGGGCGTCCTGACCGCATTCGTCCTGCTCGATCGTGCGATTTACCCGCTCTTTCGCGGCCGGCATGCGGGGAGGACGGCTCCATGAAGTGGTTGCTGATCCTTTGGGGCGGCCCTGTGGTGCTGCTGACCGGCTGGTACGGGCTCTCCTATTACGACATGAGCTTCGGCGTCTTCATGCTGACGCGCGAGGCGCACGACCTCGTCTTCCGGATTTATGGGAACGTCCTGGGAATGCCGCCGGAAGCCATTCCCCCGCTCGTCGCCCGGGCGATGATCGTCGACAGCCTGATCGTGTTCGGCCTTGTGGCACTCCGGAAACGGCGGCAGATCGCGACCTGGTATCGGCGTCGCTACGGCGCGCCCCGATCGCCGGAAGCGCCCCTCGCAAGCAATTCCAACCTGTCCAGCGCTCCTTGAAGAATGAAGGAAGCGGCGGCCGAGTCGATGCGTTCGGCGCGCTTCTTGCGCGATACGTCCATTTCGATCAATGCCCGCTCCGCCGCAACCGTCGACAGGCGTTCGTCCCAGAGAACGAAGGGAATATCCGTTTTCTCCCCCATATTGCGCACGAAGGCTCGCGTAGCCTGGCAGCGGGGCCCCTCCGAGCCGTCCATGTTCACCGGCAGACCGATGATGAAGGCCGCGATCTTTTCCTTCTCCGCAAACGACAGGAGAGCCTGCGCGTCGGCGCCGAACTTGACGCGGCGGATCACGTCGCGCGGCGTCGCAAAGCGCCGGCCGAGATCGGAAACCGAAAGGCCGATCGTTTTCGTACCAAGGTCCAGGCCCGCGATCGCCTGGTATGGCGGCAGCCGTTCGGCGAGTTCCTCCATCCTGAGAATTGTCATTTGATTTACCGATTCGATCTTTCCAGTGCGCTGGTCTGATCCATATGCTTGTCCTACAGATAAATCGATCACTTTAATCGCCGGGCCGATGCGGGCACATCCAGCGTCGTGAGTCGCATCGGAGGCGCGCCGTTTCAAAGAGTCGGGAGAACATCATGAATATCAAATGGCTGGGCCACTCCGCCTTCCACATCGAAACGGCGAAAGCCAAAATTCTGATAGATCCGTTTTTCACCGGCAATCCGGCCTTTCGGGAGGAGGAGCGCAAGGCCGCAGCGGCGGGATTGACCCACATTCTGCTCACCCACGGCCATGGCGACCATGTCGGCGACACCGTCGCGATCGCCAAGGAAACGGGCGCCACCGTCCTTGCCAATTTCGACCTCTGCATGTGGCTCGGTCGGCAGGGCGTTTCGAAGCTGGAGCCAGGCAATACGGGCGGCACGATTCAGCTCGGCAGTTTCTCTGCGACGTTCGTCAACGCGCTGCACTCGTCGGCCCAGATCACCGACGACGGCGTTTCGCACTCGCTCGGCAACGCCAATGGCCTCGTTCTGCATTTCGACGATGAGCCGACGCTCTATCACATGGGCGACACGGACATCTTCTCCGATATGGCGCTCGTGCAGGAACTGCACGAGCCGGAAATCGGCATCGTGCCCATCGGGGACCGTTTCACCATGGGGGGTGCCGTGGCCGCGCTCGCATGCCAGCGATACTTCAAGTTCAACACGGCGATCCCGTGCCACTACGGCTCCTTCCCGATCATCGACCAGACGCCGGAGACCTTCATTGCCGGCATGGACGGTGCCTCGACATTGGTCGCCACGCCCGAGGTCGGCGGCACAGTGACCCTCTAAAGGAAGAGCGCAGCCCGGCCGGAAGCCGGGCCGGCGATATTCGCGAGTTGCACGTTGTCCAACTCGCCTTTATAGCGGGGGAAACTTTGCGATACCGGAGACGATCATGTCCGTAGACCTTGCCACCGTGAAGCGCGTCGCGCGCCTTGCCCGCATCGCCGTCAGCGATCAGGAAGCCGAACGGATGACCAGCGAACTCAACGGTATCCTGGGCTTCGTCGAGCAACTCTCCGAAGTGAATGTCGACGGCGTCGAGCCGATGACGTCGGTGATGCCGATGAAGATGAAGAAGCGCGACGACATCGTCGCGGATGGTGACAAGGCGGACGACGTTGTCGCCAATGCGCCGAATTCGGATCGCAACTTCTTCCTCGTTCCTAAGGTGGTGGAGTAACCACCTCGCCTCCGCCCCGCCGTTCCGAATGCGAAAGTCCGATTGCACCATGACCGACCTTACGAGCCTTACGATCGCCGAAGCCCGCGCGAAGCTTTCCGCCAAGGAAATCACCGCGGTCGAATTAACCGACGCCTATCTTGCCGCGATCGAGGCAGCCAATGAGATAATCAACGCCTATGTCGCCGTCACGCCGGAAAAGGCGCTCGAGATGGCAAAGGCCTCGGACGCCCGCATTGCGGCCGGCAAGGCCGGCGCGCTCGAGGGTATCCCGCTTGGTATCAAGGATCTCTTCGGCACGGAGGGCATCCACACGCAAGCATGCAGCCACATACTCGACGGGTTCAAGCCGCGCTACGAGTCGACCGTGACCCAAAACCTCTGGAACGACGGCGCCGTGATGCTCGGCAAGTTGAACATGGATGAGTTCGCGATGGGCTCGTCCAACGAGACCTCCTATTACGGGCCGGTCAAGAACCCGTGGCGCGCCAAAGGGTCCAATCTGGACCTCGTTCCGGGCGGCTCTTCCGGCGGATCGGCGGCCGCGGTCGCGGCGCGCCTTTGTGCCGGCGCCACCGCGACCGATACCGGCGGTTCGATCCGCCAGCCGGCGGCTTTCACCGGTACCGTCGGCATCAAGCCGACCTATGGCCGCTGCTCGCGCTGGGGCGTCGTCGCCTTCGCATCATCGCTCGACCAGGCGGGCCCGATCGCGCGCGACGTGCGCGATGCGGCGATCCTGCTGAAGTCGATGGCGAGCATCGACCCGAAGGACACGACATCCGTTGATCTGCCGGTACCGGACTACGAATCCGCGATCGGCCAATCGATCAGGGGCATGCGGATAGGTATTCCCAAGGAATACCGCGTCGACGGCATGCCGGAGGAGATCGAGGCGCTATGGCAGCAGGGCGTTGCTTGGCTCAGGGACGCAGGCGCCGAGATCGTCGATATCTCGCTGCCGCACACGAATTACGCGCTGCCCGCTTACTACATCGTCGCGCCGGCCGAAGCGTCGTCCAACCTCGCGCGCTATGACGGCGTACGATACGGTCTGCGCGTCGACGGCAAGGACATCATCGACATGTATGAGAAGACGCGCGCCGCCGGCTTCGGCCAGGAGGTCAAGCGTCGTATCATGATCGGCACTTATGTGCTTTCTGCGGGCTATTACGATGCCTATTACCTGCGCGCGCAGAAGGTCCGGACCCTGATCAAGCGTGACTTCGAGCTCGCCTTCCAAGCGGGCGTCGAAGCGATCCTGACGCCGGCCACGCCGTCCTCCGCCTTCGGCATCGCCGATGAGGACCTCGCATCCGATCCGGTGAAAATGTATCTGAACGACATCTTCACGGTGACCGTGAACATGGCCGGCCTTCCGGGCATTGCGGTACCCGGCGGGCTCGACCATAAGGGGCTGCCGCTCGGCCTGCAGCTCATCGGCAAACCCTTCGAGGAAGAAACGCTGTTCAAGACGGCCCATGTTATCGAGCAGGCAGCCGGCCGCTTCACGCCGTCCAAATGGTGGTGACGGCGTAAAGGGGCCGCAAGCCGGCGGAATCTCGGCGATGCCGACCGGATTTTGGATACCGGAGACGATATCTCCGGTATCCAATACAAGTTGCATAGCCGGCGCTCAGCGGTTGTTGAGTTCCGATCTGACAAGATGTAGCCCGCGTTCGGTAATGCGATAGGGCTTGCCGGCGGACGACTTGATCGCTCTCTTCCGTTTCAGCTTGCGGAAAAGCTCGAGATCGACGCCTGGATAGACCCAGCCGTCTCTCGTAAAGCAGCGAATCTCGGCGATTGCCTTGCCCTCGCGGGTGATTTCAATACGGCCCCCCTGGGCCAAATGGTGAAGAATGCGCTGTTCTGCGCGCGAAATGTCCATCGTTCGAGTATTCCGGAATAGCGTTCGTCAGAACGCAAAAAAACGTTCCGCAAATCATCCAGTGACAAGCGGGGTTCACGTTTCCGGCCCGTGCACGCTCTTCAGTGAAAGCGGGCAGGGCCCTTACCGGGACTCAGACTGATTGACCATAAAGACTCCATCTGGACGGCGGATTTTTAGAGAATGGGTGAACGAACGTCAAGGTTGCAATGAGGCTGAGGGCCAGGTCGTTCGCCTCGTCCAGGGCCGGGCTCACGCCTCACAAGCCTTGCACCGCAGAACCAATTGCTCTACCGAGAAACCACGAATTCAGGCTTCAAAGAAGAGCATGACATGAGCATCGTCGACGTACGCACTCCTGATCCGAAACGCTTTATCCCGGGCGCCACCGGCGACTGGGAGGTCATCATCGGCATGGAGGTCCATGCGCAGGTGCTGAGCAATTCGAAGCTGTTCTCCAGTGCGTCGACCGAGTTCGGGTCGGAGCCGAATGCCAATGTTTCGCTCGTCGATGCCGCCATGCCCGGCATGCTTCCCGTCATCAACGAGGAGTGCGTCAAGCAGGCCGTACGCACCGGCCTCGGCTTGAAGGCAAAGATCAACAATCGCTCGATCTTCGACCGGAAGAACTATTTTTATCCGGACCTGCCGCAGGGCTACCAGATCTCGCAATACAAGGACCCGATCGTCGGCGAGGGCAAGATCATCATTTCCGTCGGTCCGGATCGCAAGGGCCAGTTCGAGGATGTCGAGATCGGCATCGAGCGCCTGCATCTGGAGCAGGATGCCGGCAAGTCGATGCATGACCAGCATCCCGCCATGTCCTATGTCGATCTCAACCGGTCGGGCGTCGCGCTGATGGAGATCGTCTCGAAGCCGGACCTGCGTTCGTCTGACGAGGCGAAGGCCTATCTCACCAAGCTCCGGTCGA
This sequence comes from Sinorhizobium arboris LMG 14919, assembly GCF_000427465.1. NCBI lineage: Bacteria > Pseudomonadati > Pseudomonadota > Alphaproteobacteria > Hyphomicrobiales > Rhizobiaceae > Sinorhizobium > Sinorhizobium arboris. The sequence goes on from NZ_ATYB01000014.1 coordinate 1,120,357, forward strand.
TCCTGCGTTATCTCGGCACGTGCGACGGCAACATGGACGAGGGCTCCATGCGCGCGGACGTCAACGTTTCGGTTCGCCGCCCCGGCGAAGCTTTCGGCACGCGTTGCGAGATCAAGAACGTCAACTCGATCCGTTTCGTCGGCCAGGCGATCGAATATGAGGCCCGTCGCCAGATCGCCATCCTCGAGGATGGCGGCGCGATCGACCAGGAGACGCGGCTCTTCGACGCCAACAAGGGCGAGACTCGCTCGATGCGCTCGAAAGAGGAGGCGCACGATTACCGCTACTTCCCCGATCCGGATCTCCTGCCACTCGAATTCGACGATGCTTTCGTGGAAGCGTTGAAAACCGATCTTCCGGAATTGCCCGACGACAAGAAGGAACGCTTCGTTCGCGATCTCGGTCTTTCGGTTTATGACGCCTCGGTGCTCGTTTCGGAAAAGGCGATCGCCGATTACTTCGAGGCGGTAGCCGATGGCCGCGATGGCAAGGCGGCGGCGAACTGGGTCATCAACGACCTTCTCGGCGCTCTGAACAAGGCCGGAAAGACCATCGAGGAAACGCCGGTCTCGCCGGCGCAGCTTGGCGGCATCGTCGATCTCATCAAGAACGGCACCATCTCCGGTAAGCTCGCCAAGGACCTCTTCGAAATCCTCTGGAACGAAGGCGGCGATCCGGCCGAGATCGTCGAGAGCCGCGGCATGAAGCAGGTCACCGATACCGGGGCGATCGAGAAGGCGGTCGACGAGATTATCGCCGCCAATCCCGACCAGGTGGAAAAGGCGAAGGCGAAGCCGTCGCTTGCGGGATGGTTTGTCGGGCAGGTGATGAAGGCGACCGGCGGCAAAGCCAATCCGCAGGCGGTACAGGCCCTGGTGAAATCCAAGCTCGGCATCGAGGAGTGACGATGTTCTTCGTCCGTACCGCGAGCGAGCGCGACCTCGAGAAGGTTCGCGCTTTGCTCGCCGAGACGTGGCACGTGACATACGATACGTTCTACGGTGTCGAGAAGGTCAATGAACTGACGGCGAAGTGGCATTCCATCGAGGCTCTTCGAGCGCGGCTGCAGCGCAAGCATTCCGAGTTTGTCGTCGCCGACAACGGCAGCGAGCTTGCCGGGATGGGCTATGCCGCCATGTCCGAGTCGCTGGAAAAGACGGTCGTCCTGCACCAGCTCTATGTCCTGCCGAAGTATCAACGCCATGGCGTCGGTCGCGACATGTTCGCGGAGCTCGAGACCTGCTTCCCGGATGCGGAACGCATGCGGGTGGAGGTGGAGCCGCAGAACCTGCACGCGCTCGCCTTTTATCGCGCGCACGGATTTGTGGAAGTCGCAAAGACATCCAGTTGCGGTGACGAGCAGTCCGGAATACCGGCGCTCATCCTGGAGAAGCGCCTTTCCTGACCTTTGACGCCGCTCGCATCGATGCGACACAGCCGCTTCGGCTTCGAGATGCAGGTGGAATGACCCGCAGCCAAGAGCGGAATCACTGGACAAGCCGGAAGCGGCGCGGCATAAGCGGGGGCGAGATTTTGATATCCGGCTGGCTCCCATCGGCCGGTAAAGGACGATGCCTATGAAGCTCCTGCTGCAGATTTTCACCTGGTGGAACGGACAGACGATCGGTACCCGGTTTCACACCTGGCGCCATGGCCAGCGCGTCGGGGAAGACGAGTTCGGCAACGTCTACTATCAGGGCGGCAAGGACTCCGAAGGACGCACACGGCGTTGGGTGATCTACAACGGCCCCGCCGAGGCATCTGCGATCCCGCCGGGCTGGCATGGCTGGATGCATCACCGCACCGACGTCTCCCCCGCCGACGAGAAATATGTCGTCCGCGAGTGGCAGAAGCCGCACCGCGCCAACCCGACCGGTACGCCCAATGCCTACCGGCCGAAGGGGTCGATCGCCGGCGCCGGCAAGCGCCCGCGTGTGACCGGCGACTACGACGCCTGGACGCCGCGCTCCTGAGCCCGGGCTCTTCGGGTATCATCCCGCGACTTGCGGGACGATCACGGCGCAGCCACATTTCGGGTTTAGCGCCTGAAGTCCATCCGGGACTAACAGCAATGTGCGGGGGATTGGCGGTAATGGCGGGTTTCTGTCTGCGGGATTTGATTGGCCGGGCAGGGCGGCTTGCGGCCCTTGCCCTTCTCCTTGCCGCTCCGGTGACGTCTACCGTCGAAACCGCGCAGGCGGCACGCCTTCCCAATGCCGTCGCGGTCTTCTCCGGCATCGACAAGATTACCGGCCGTATCACCAGCTTTGACGTCTATATCGGTGAAACGGTGCAGTTCGGTGCGCTGCAGGTAACTCCGCGCGTCTGCTACAGCCGCGACGAGACGGAAGCGCCGAAGACGACCACTTTCGTCGAGGTGGACGAGATCACCCTCGACCGCAAGATCCGTCGCATCTTCACCGGCTGGATGTTCGCAGACAGCCCCGGCCTCAATGCCGTCGAGCACCCCGTCTATGACGTGTGGCTGCAATCCTGCAAGACCTCGTCGGACGTCCCGCCTCCGGACACTGCGGCAAAGCAATAGAGCTTCACCGCGGATTCACTTGATTTCGTCAGGCGGCGGGTGGTGTCTTGCGACCGAGCAGCCCCCTCAGGAATTGTGCGATCGCGGCGCCGGCGAGCACGATCAGGAATCCGCCCTTTTTCAGGAAGGCGAGTGCAAGCGCCAGAAGGCCGGCTTTCGCGGCAATCTTCGCACCCGCTCCGGCGGCTATCAATCCGGCCATTCCGTAAGCCGCGACCTTGTCGCCCTCCTGGAAGTCCGCATAGGCTTTACCCGCATCGAAGCGCACCATTTCGGTGACGCTCGGCAAGCCCGCCTTGATCTCTTCCAATTGGTCCAGGCCGGCGACGAAATTCATCTGTAGGACGCCCTCCCTGCCGAGGATGCGAATCGAATAATTGAGCGTGTGCGGTGCACTGAAGTCCTTGCCGAAGACCAGGTCGCGCGCCCAATGCATCGTGTGTGTGGCAAGGTCATAATGTGGCGGCGATGCCCATCCCACCAGCGTTATGGGGTCATATCCCCGCTTCTCGCGCTCGGTATTCGCTTCCGCCGTCGCCGCCTTCAGTTGGCTTAACAACTCGTCGAAGTCGGTCGTCAGCGCATCGGAATCGGAAACATAGCCGTCGTTCAGATAGTCGATCACCGAGCCCCACGCGCCTTCCGATTCCGGAGCGTATCTAGTTGGGAAAATCATTCCCAGATAGCCCTCGGCCGAATGTGGAGGGTTGCCCCAGAGATCGACGAGGACCTTCCGGGTATCTGCCGGGCCAAGGAAATAGAAGTCGTCCGGCACATTCAGCTTAGCGTTGGCGCCGGCAAGTGTGACGGGGCCCTGCTTGAAATCCAGCGACTCTACAATGGAAGCATATTCCGGCAGAAGGTTCGAAGGACCGCCGAACACTTCACGATAGGTCTTTGCCTGCGAACTCGCCGCAAAGATTGTGAAGATGTAAAATACTAAAACGAATCTTTTCATCCCGAGCCCCTGATTGAAACCAGAGCTTAGTCGAGTGCCGGGATGAAATGCAACCCTTGGGAGAATTTCCCGAGAGAGTTTACGCAACAGGAAAGTCGGCGTTCCCCGGAGCAGTACCTCAAAAATCCAGGTTTGGCGAGGCGATCGCTCTCGCGAGCAGAACTTCGTACTGGACCTTCGGCACGTCGACTGCGCCGAAAGACTTCAGGTGTTCGGTGGTGAACTGCGTGTCGAGGAGTTGAAAGCCCTTTGACCTCAACCGCTCCACCAGATGGACGAGGCAGATCTTGGAGGCGTCGGTGCGCCGCGAGAACATGCTCTCGCCGAAAAAGGCTGCGCCGAGTGAAACGCCGTAGAGGCCGCCAACGAGCGTGTCTCCCTCCCAGGCCTCGACGCTGTGCGCATGGCCCATCTTATGCAGCGCCGCATATAGCGAGCGGATCGTCTCGTTGATCCAGGTGGTGGGCCTGTCGGGCGCTGGCTGCGCGCACCCTTCGACGACTTCTGCGAATGCCGTATCGAAGCGAATTTCGAAGGGACGCCTGCGGATTGCCTTGGCGAGGCTGCGGGATATGTGAAACCGGTCCAGCGGAATGATGCCGCGAATCTCGGGCTCGACCCAGAAAAGTTCCGGATCGTCGGCCGAGTCGGCCATTGGAAAAAGACCGATTGAGTAGGCGCGCAACAACATGTCCGGCGTGATGTCCGGTTGTTTGCTGCGCGTCTCCTTCAATGTCGTATCCTATGCGGATGTTGCGGCCAGATGGTGCTCCAGCCAATGGATATCATAATCGCCGTTCGCGATATCCTGATTGTTGATCAGGTCCTGAAAAAGGGGAAGAGTTGTCTTGATACCGTCGATGACAAATTCGTCGAGCACACGGCGCAGCCGCATCATGCATTCGACGCGCGTCCGGCCGTGAACGATCAGCTTACCGATAAGGCTGTCATAGTAGGGGGGTATGCGATAGCCCTGATAAGCACCGCTGTCGACGCGCACACCAAGGCCGCCCGGAGCATGAAAATGCGTGATCGTGCCCGGGGAGGGGACGAAGGTACGCGGGTCCTCGGCATTGATGCGGCATTCGATGGCATGACCGGAGAAGACGATATCCTCCTGCTTGGCGGAGAGGCCGGCGCCGGACGCCACGCGGATCTGTTCGTGCACGAGGTCGATCCCGGTGATCGCTTCCGTAATCGGGTGCTCCACCTGCAGGCGCGTGTTCATTTCGATGAAGTAGAACTCGCCGTTCTCGTACAGGAATTCGATCGTGCCGGCGCCGCGATACTTCAGCTTCTTCATCGCGTCGGCGCAAATCTGACCAATCTTCATGCGTTGTTCGACGTTCAGGGCGGGGGAGTTGGCTTCTTCCCAGACCTTCTGGTGGCGGCGCTGCAGCGAGCAGTCGCGTTCACCGAGATGAATGGCATTGCCTTCGCCGTCCCCGACGACCTGGATTTCGATATGGCGCGGCTTGCCGAGGAACTTCTCCATATAGACGGCGTCGTTGCCGAACGCGGCCGCCGCTTCGGAGCGTGCCGTCGCAACCGCATGTTCGAGTTCCGCCTCGGTGCGGGCGACTTTCATGCCGCGGCCGCCACCACCCGCCGTGGCTTTGATCAGCACGGGGAATCCGATCTGGCGGGCAATCTCCAGGGCATTTTCCGGCTTCACTTCGCCGTCGGAGCCCGGAACGACCGGAATGCCGAGCTCCTCCGCCGTCTTCTTGGCGGTGATCTTGTCGCCCATGAGGCGGATGTGCTCGGCGGTCGGTCCGATGAACGTGATGCCGTGCGCTTCGAGAATCTCGGCGAACTTTGCATTCTCAGAGAGGAAGCCGTAACCCGGATGCACCGCATCCGCGCCGGTGATTTCGCAGGCGGCAACGATCTGATGGATGTTCAGATAGCTATCGCGTGAAGGTGGCGGGCCGATGCAGACGCTCTCGTCGGCAAGCCGCACATGCATGGCGTCGCTGTCGGCCGTGGAGTGCACGGCGACGGTCGCGATGCCGAGCTCCTTGCAGGCGCGCAGCACGCGCAAGGCAATTTCGCCGCGATTGGCAATGAGGATTTTCGAGATCATCGCCACCGTGCCTTACTCGATCACGATCAGGGGTTCGCCATATTCGACCGGGGCCGCGTCCTGCACGAGAATTTCCGTCACCTTGCCGGAGCGGGGGGCCGGAATCTGGTTCATCGTCTTCATTGCTTCGATGATCAGGATCGTCTGGCCTTCCTTTACCGCCGCGCCGACTTCGATGAAAGGACGCGAGCCCGGAGCCGGGGCGAGATAGGCCGTGCCGACCATGGGGGCCGTCACGGCGTTCTTGGCGTTGTGACCGCTTTCGGCGGCGGCCGCGTGGGGCGCAGCGGCCGGCTGGGCAGCCGCGATGGCCGGCGGTACCTGGTAGGCGGGCGTCGCCTGCATTGGCATAGCAACAGGCGTGCCGTTCCGCGAAACGCGGATACGCAGATCGTCCTGCTCCACTTCGATCTCGGTCAGGTCGGTATCGTTTAGGATATTGGCGAGGTCGCGAATTAGCGCCTGATCGATACCCGGTTTCTTTTCAGCCATGGATATGAGCCTCGTGTTCTTCTTATTTGGATTTTTCCGTCAGGTTCTTTAGCGCATGCAGCGCCAGAATGTAACTCTGTGCGCCGAAACCGCAGATAACGCCTTTGACGGCTGGCGCGACCATCGACTTGTGCCGGAATTCTTCGCGCGCATGAATGTTGGAAAGATGCAGTTCCACCACTGGGACTGTGATCGCCCGAACGGCATCGTGCATGGCGATAGAGGTATGTCCGTAGGCGGCGGGATTGATGGCGACGCCGACTGCCTTTTCGCCAGCCTCATGCAACCAGTCGACCAGCGTGCCTTCATGGTTCGACTGCCGAAAGTCGATTTCGAAGCCGAGGAGCTTTGCTTCCTCCTTGCACATGGCTTCGATGTCGGCGAGCGTCTTGCCGCCGTAGATACCCGGTTCACGCTTGCCGAGCGCGTTCAGGTTTGGGCCGTTCAGCACAAAGATAGTCGAAGGCATAAGGGATTCCGGTCCGGTGATGGAGGGTTACCTATAGACTGATGGTTCCCTGAGGAAAAGCCCCCTGGGTTTCCCCGGGGTTTGTCCACAAGTCGTGCTGTTCCGGTGGGGCAACGCCACCGGCGTACGTCCGACCGTCAGCAGACGGTCTTGCCGCACGCGCGCATGTTGGCGACCTTCTGTTCGATCTCGGGCGCCCCAACAGCGCCGAAGACCGCCTCGTTGCCGACGACATAGGAAGGCGTTCCGGTGATCCCGAGCTCATTGGCGAGCGTATAGGCTTCGCGCACCGAGGCATCATACGATCCGTCATCCATCTTCTCGCGCAACTGCGCTTCCGTCACGCCGAGCTTGGCGGCAACGGCGATCGCGGTTTCCTCCGTCGCGCGCTCCTCTGCCCCCAGCAGAGCGCGATGGAAATCGCCGTATTTCGCCGGTGCGATCACGCGGAAGGCTGCGCTGACCTTGTGGGCCGCGAGCGAATCCGGTCCGAGAATGGGAAGCTCTTTGAGAACGAAGCGTACGTTCTTGTCCTTGGCGAGGATGTCGTCCATGTCGGACAGAGCCCGTTTGCAGTAGCCGCAGTTGTAATCGAAGAACTCGACGATCGTCACGTCGCCATCCGGATTGCCGAGGGCTACGTCGTAGGCGGAGTTGAAGATTGCCTTCTTGTTGTCGGCGATTGCGGCCTGCGCGGATTCCTGCTGCTTGGCTCGCTGCTTTGAGGCGAGCGCTTCCTGCACCTCCAGCATGATTTCCGGATTGGCGAGCAGGTACTCTTTGATGAAGGCGCCGAGTTCTTCCTTCTGTTTGGCATCGAGCGCTGCCGCGGGACCTGGCAGCGCGACGCCGGCAGCAAGCGCGATCAGGGATGCTGCGGCGATCATCTTCATCTTGAGCGTCATTCTTTCCTCGTGGTCTGCTGTTCCATGTCTGTCGTCGCGTTCGTACACTCGGTCAATGCGCCAGTTTGAAGGCGACGACAAGTCCCGGCTTGCGCTGATTGGTTGAAACATACGGCGCGCCAGGGCGAAACGAAATGGCAAAATCGGCCGAATTGCGGCGTTCGCGGACTTGTGAAGCGGGGAGCGATGCGGCAAAGGGCAGAAAGGACGTCAAGAAACCCGTGAGGACCAGTCAGTTGGCACAGATGTCGAAACGCAGCGCAGTCGAGCCGTTCCACGCCATGGACGTGCTGGCAGAAGCCACGCGGCGGCGCGATTCCGGCTACCCGGTCATATCGATGGCCGTCGGTCAGCCTGCGCATCCGGCGCCGAAAGCAGCGCTCGATGCAGCGAGGCGGGCGCTCGATCACGGGCGGCTCGGCTATACCGACGCTTTGGGCACACTATCCTTGAAGAGGGCGATTGCCGGTCACTACCACAGTCGGCACGGCATCGCGCTTGATCCGCAGCGGATTGCAGTGACCACCGGATCGTCGGCCGGGTTCAATCTTGCTTTTCTCGCGCTCTTCGATCCGGGCGATCGCGTGGCCATCGCCCGTCCGGGCTATCCCGCTTACCGTAACATCATGGCCGCGCTCGGGCTCGAAGTGGTCGAGATCGAAGCAAATGCCGAGACAGGCTTCACCCTCACGCCGGACAGCCTCGAGCGCGCCGCAGCGCGTACCGGAAAACCCCTGAAGGGCGTGCTTCTGGCAAGCCCCGCGAACCCGACGGGAACGGTGACCGGCAAGGCGCAGCTGAAGGCGCTTGCCCATTATTGCCGCGACCACTCGATGGCCTTCATTTCCGATGAGATCTATCATGGCCTTACGTTTGCCGGCGAAGAAACGACAGCGCTCGAAGTGGCCGACGACGCGGTCGTCATCAACTCCTTCTCGAAATATTACTGCATGACCGGTTGGCGCATCGGCTGGATGGTTCTGCCTGAGTCGCGGGTGCGCGCCTTCGAGCGCATCGCGCAGAGCCTCTATATTTCGCCGCCGGAGCTATCGCAGATTGCTGCGGAGGCGGCTCTCAGTGCGCATGAGGAGCTCGACGGCTACAAGCGTGCCTATGCCGTGAACCGGGCATTGCTGCTGGAACGGCTGCCACAGATAGGCTTTTCGATCGCCTCGCCGATGGACGGCGCATTTTACGCCTATGCGGATGTCAGCCGGTTCACCAACGACAGCATGGCCTTCGCCCGGCGGATGCTGGCGGAGATCGACGTCGCGGCAACGCCCGGCTTCGACTTCGACCCCATCGAAGGGCACCGCACCATGCGCTTTTCCTATGCGGGCTCGTCGGCCGAAATGGAGGAGGCGATGAACCGCATCGCGCGCTGGCTGGCCTAGAGCGTTTCACTGTTTCATTGAAACCGGTGAAACGTCCTAACCACGCACGTCCGCGCGGAAAGGTTACGCAGGGCTCACCAATTGCCGGGGTCTGCGGTGTGATCGAGACTGGCAAACTCATCTGCCTTTTTCCGGTCCAGTGCCAGGTTGGTTGCGATCTTCGTTTCATCCGTGACCGAATAATGCAGGGGGGCCGGCCCGTTGGTCAGTTGCTGATACATGAGCAAGGCAGCCTCCTCGGCAGTGTCGGCTTCGAACTCTTCCGTAACGATGACGGTGAACTTGTGCATGGCCTTGTCCTCCCTGCGGGTAAGTATAGGGCGGGATGAGGAAAAGTGTGGGCGGTTCTCCGCCCGGATCCCGCTCGAAGCTACTGAAATCGATCACGTTCATGATTCTAGGTCGACCCGACATAAAATCATCGTGATCTGAGGCCTGTTGGGATCAGGGATGGCCGCCGCGGCTTGTGTGATCTCCTCATTCCTGCGCTCGTCACAGGATCCGGCCATACCGAGTCCCTGGGCTGAAAGAACGCTTCGCCGCGGACGCGGCGCTGCCCTCATCTTCTGTGATAAGCACGGAGATGAGGAGAGATTGCAGTCCTCCCGCACGTATCCTGGGCCGCGCAGCCGGCACTCAAGGAATTCAGGCGCATCGCCATGCGCGCCGACAAGCCCGCCGGAGCTCCCCATCATCCATCCGCAGCAGCCGTCATAAACTCAAGATGAATCTCAACAGACCTTAGTGGCTGGAGAGTCAGTCGGCTGCGGGGTGCAGCGCTTTCGGCCGGGGAGTGTGGAGTTTTCAAAGGGGCAGCTTACAGCTGAGCCGCCCCTGCGGCCGCAGCCATGAAAAAAGCCCGGTTTGTGAACTGACCCCCGAAAGTTGGACATCCACTTTCGGGGGTTTTTACATGTCCAAGCACAGCAGGGCTTTCAAGCAGTCTGTCGTTGAGTTTTATCTGCGCGGTAATGACGGTTACGGGAAGGTTGGCGCAGAGTTCGGGATCGACCATTCGACGGTCCGCAAATGGGTGGCGATCTACGAGGTGCACGGGGTTGCCGGTCTTTCAAAGAAGTTCAGTTCCTACGATGCGGAATTCAAGCTATCGGTCCTCAAGCGGATGTGGGAGGATGGGCTTTCCTACCGCCAGACGGCGGCGTTGTTTAACATCCGCAATGCGGGTTGCCTTTCGGATTGGGAGCGGCGCTACGAGACTGGCGGGATTGATGCCTTGGCCCCGCGCCGCAGAGGAACGCCCCGAATGATGCCCGAGCCGCCGCTGCCCAAGCAGCCGCAAGCGCCGCAGAACGATGAGACGAAGAGCCGCGCAGAATTGCTGGCGGAACTGAACTATCTGCGCATGGAGAACGCCTATCTAAAAAAACTGGAGGCCTTAACGCGGGAACAACCAGCGCCCAGAAAGCGCAAGTCGTCCAGGCGTTAAGGCCGTTCTATCCGCTTGAAGCCGTGCTCAAGCTGGCAGGGCTCTCGCGCAGCACGTTCTATTATCAGCAGAAGATGGCGTCGCTTGCTGAGAGGCATGCCGCGCTCAGGGAGAGGATCAAGGCCATCTTCGCCTTTCACAAGGGCCGCTACGGCTATCGCCGGGTCACCGCGGCGATCCGCCAGCTCGGGCAGAATGTCAATCACAAGACAGTCCAGCGCCTGATGGTCGAGATGGGGTTGAAATCGCTGGTGCGGCCGAAGAAGTACCGTTCCTACAAGGGCGACGCCGGGCGGGCGGCCCCTGACCTCCTCAGACGGCAATTTGCCGCTGACGCGGCCAATCAGAAATGGGTGACGGACGTCACCGAGTTCAATGTCGCCGGCGAGAAGCTCCATCTCTCCCCGGTGATGGACTTGTTCAACGGCGAGATCATCGCTTTCGAAACCGCCAGAAGGCCGGCCTTCAAGCTAGTGGAAGGCATGCTCAACAAGGCATTGGAAAGGCTCAAGAGCAAAGACAGGCCGATCCTGCACTCCGATCAGGGATGGCACTACCAAATGCCGGCCTATCAGCGCCGGCTACAGGCGCGGAACATCGCTCAGAGCATGTCCCGCAAAGGCAACTGTCTCGACAACGCCGCCATGGAGAGCTTCTTTGCCGTGCTCAAATCCGAGTTCTTCCACCCCAACCGGTTCGACAGCATCCAGAGCCTGAAGGACGGCATCAGTGACTATATCCACTATTACAATCATCAACGCATCAAGCTGAAACTAAAAGGACTGAGCCCTGTGCAATACAGAACCCAGTCCCTAATATCGTAGCCCAGCAACGTCCAACCTTTGGGGGTCAGTTCATTGCTCCGGGCTTTTTTCATGCGTTTCTCAGAAGAAACCGCGGCGCTGCCACCAGCCGCCCTTCTTGGGCTTTGCCGGCTCTTCTTCGTTCTCGCCCTTGCTCGACGTCACCACAGGCTCGGATGCGATTGAAGCCAGATCGCGGTTCGCACGCGTTGGCTTTGCGCCTTCCAGGTCCGCGACCGCTTCCTCCACCGCTTCGGGTGCGGCCTCTGCGACTTCGGGCTGAGCCTCAACGGCTTTTTCGGCCATTTCGTCTGCACTCTCGGCCGGTTCCTCGGCCTTGGTTGCCTTCTTGCGGCTGCGTCGCGGCTTTGCGGGTTTCGGCTCTTCCGGAGCGGCCTCGACTTCTGCTGCCGCGACGTCTACCGGCGTCGCCTCGGCTGCAGCGGCTGCGGGGACTTCCGCCTCCGCACCGTCGCTCATCTCTTCTTCGCCTTCTGCCGCGGAGCCGGTCTCGCCCTCGGCTTCGGCCAGTTCGTCCTGGCGATTGCGGCGGCCGCCGCGCTTGCCACGGCGGCGGCGCTTGCGCTTCTGCTCGCTGTCGCCGTTCAGAGCATCGGTAACGTCGCTTTCATCTTCGGCATCGTCGACGGCGCCTTCGTCGCCGGCCTCTTCCTCAGCTGCGTCGGCAGTCTCAGCGGAGACCGCGTCCGGTCCATGGCCCGCACCCTTGCCGCGGCGACGGCGACGGCGCTTGCGCTTGCGGCCGCCCTGTTCGTCGGACTGCCCCTTCTGTTGGTCCTGGCGCGCGGCAGCGATTTCTTCCGCTTCCTCTTCGTCGAACTCTTCTTCGACAAAGACCTCTTCTTCTTCCGGCTCCGGCTCGAACTGCAGAATCTGGTCGATCCGCACCGGATTTTCGACGGGTTCACCACGGTCGATAGCAAAGTGCTGCGCACCGACATGGGCGTCCGCTTCGACGATGATGGAGACACCGAAGCGCTGCTCGTAGTCCGTGATGGAGCTGCGCTTCTGATTGAGCAGGTAAAGCGCGATTTCGGGAGTCGTCCGTACGCTGATGTTGTGCGTGGTGTTCTTCAGCAGATGTTCCTCGATGCCGCGCAGGACATGCAGCGCCACGGAGGATTGCGAGCGGATATGGCCGGTGCCGTTGCAGTGCGGGCAGGTCTGCATCGTGCTTTCCAGCACAGAGGCGCGGATGCGCTGCCGGGACATTTCGAGCAGGCCGAAATGCGAAATGCGGCCGACCTGGATGCGGGCGCGGTCGTTCTTCAGGCAATCCTTGAGCTTCTTCTCCACGGCGCGGTTGTTCCGCTTCTCTTCCATGTCGATGAAGTCGATCACGATGAGGCCGGCAAGATCGCGAAGGCGCAATTGCCGCGCCACTTCCTCGGCTGCCTCGAGGTTCGTCTGGAGAGCCGTGTCCTCGATCGAGTGCTCGCGCGTCGAACGACCGGAGTTCACGTCGATGGAAACCAGCGCTTCGGTCTGGTTGATGATGATGTAGCCGCCCGACTTCAGCGTCACCTGCGGTTGCAGCATGCGATCGAGCTGTGCCTCGATCCCGGAGCGCGAGAAGATCGGATGCACGTCGCGATAGGGCTGCACGACCTTTGCGTGGCTCGGCATCAGCATCTTCATGAAGCCCTTGGCTTCCTTGTAGCCTTCCTCGCCCGAAACGACGATCTCGCTGATGTCCTTGTTGTAGAGGTCGCGGATCGATCGCTTGATCAGGCTGCCTTCCTCATAGACGAGGCAGGGGGCAGTCGAGTTCAGCGTCAGCGTGCGGACGTTTTCCCACAGGCGCATGAGATATTCGAAGTCGCGCTTGATCTCGACTTTCGTGCGATTGGCACCGGCAGTGCGCAGGATCACGCCCATGCCCTGCGGCACGTCGAGTCCGCGAGCGATCTCCTTCAGGCGCTTGCGGTCCTGCAGGTTGGTGATCTTGCGCGAAATACCGCCGCCGCGCGCCGTGTTCGGCATGAGCACGGAGTACCGGCCGGCGAGCGAAAGATACGTCGTGAGTGCCGCACCTTTGTTGCCGCGTTCTTCCTTTGCGACCTGGACCAGCAGGATCTGCCGGCGCTTGATCACTTCCTGGATGCGGTATTGCTTGCGCGGTTTGCGGATCTGACGGTCCGCCACCTCTTCCATGGCATCTTCGGCACCGACGGATTCGATGATTTCCTTTTCGCCATCGTGATTGTCGTCGTCATCGTCGTCGTCACGCTGGCGGCGCGCGTCGATGTCCTCGGAGATCGAGTCGGTATCGACCATCGCGGCCATTTCGTTCTTGCCGCCTTCGCCGTCTTCCGCCGGTCCGCCTTCAGGAGCCACGGCTTCATCGCTGGCCTTCGGTTTCGTGCGGCGGGTGCGCTTCGGCTTGGCCTTGGGCTTCTCCGCAGCGGCCTCGGCCTCAGCGGCTTCTCCGGCCGCCTCGGCGGCTTCGGCCTGCTCCACGACTTCGGCCACCGTATCTCCAGCCGAAGCGGATTTCTGTTCCGCCACGGTCTCGATGGGCTCGTCGTCGTCGCGGCGAGCCTCTTCGGCTTCCGCTTTCAGCAGGGCCTGACGATCTGCGAGAGGAATCTGGTAATAGTCGGGATGGATTTCGGCGAAGGCCAGAAACCCGTGGCGATTGCCGCCGTAATCGACGAAGGCCGCCTGGAGCGACGGCTCCACTCTGGTTACCTTCGCCAGGTAGATATTGCCGCGGATCTGCTTTTTATGTTCCGATTCGAAATCGAACTCTTCTATGCGGTTTCCACGTACGACAACGACGCGCGTCTCCTCTGAGTGAGACGCATCGATAAGCATTTTCTCTGCCATCTAAGCTGTGCTCCTCGGCGCGGCGGGACGACAGACAAAGAGCCTTTTTCGAGGAGGCTGTCTAAGACGTCGGAGGCTGCGCCGGATAAGAAAGGTCCTGTTTGGCGCAAGCGATGGTGCAGCAGCCAGACGGCAGCCGGAACGTTCAGGTCCCGGGGCCGCTCTACTTCTGACCGATACTGCTGAGTCACATCAAAGACCAAACAAGAATGCCAATGTCCTGGACCTCTGAAAGAGGCCCGATGAATGCGCCCGCTTGCGGGCATCCGGTGAAATTCACCATCAAGAACTCCGGCCACCGCCGGAAATTTGCGAACCAGTATACGGAGGAGGAAATGCGGCGACGGCGGATGAACACCTGCGGCCGCGGAAGCTTGATACGGTTGCAACCGGTTGTTCCGGCTCGATCACTCCCTGGCGCCAAGCTCGTCTAAAAGCTCCGGCTGCCCGGCCGACGTTTCTATCCCGTCAACACTTTCTCCTTGTGACGCTTTTATGTTTTCCATGTCACATTGGCAAGGGAAAAGCCTTTGCCGCCACAATATTGATCGATTCGCTTGCGCGGGTGTAGCCGGATCTTCCGGCGGAGATCGCTGCGGCGGAGCGGCGCAGGGTGGCCTCTCTGTCAAGCTTCGGTTAACCCTGAGGGTTCATTGGTTGAAGGGAAGATAAGTGGTGCCGGAGAGCCCTTCGCCGGTACTTTGATGGAAGGATGCGGGGTTCCAGTGAAGCGTTCGGCAACTAGGCTTTGTTCGGTGCAGGCGATGGGGTGCCATTGCGGTGTACGCATGCTGGTGGCTGCTTTCGCTGCCGTTCTGCTTCTCTTGTCACCCGGGCCGGGCGTGCGCGCCGGGGAGCCGATGCCTCTCCTTGCCTATGCCGCGCGGATCGCCGGCGACGATGCCCGCACGCGTCTGGTGATCGAGTTCGATCGCGAGCCGGCCTTTTCCGTCCACTACGTCGCCAATCCCGTTCGCGTCATCGTCGATCTGCCGGAAACGTCGTTCGGGCTGAAGCCGGAAAGCCTGGAGCCTCGCGGGCTGTTCGATGCCATCCGCTATGGTGGAATGGGGGCAGGGGCTTCGCGGCTTGTGCTCTCCGCCAAGGGATCGACCGAGGTGACGCACGCGGAAGTAATACCGATGGAGGACGGAAAGGGCTTCCGCCTCGTGCTTGATGCCGAGAGGGTCGATCAGGACCGCTTCGACAAGCTGCTGGCCGAGCAGCAGTGGACGGGTACCGTGCGCGCCGTCAAGACCGACCGCCCGGCCGTCGCGCCCCCGAAAGCCGGCGCCTTCGTGGTTGCCATAGATGCCGGCCATGGCGGGATCGATACCGGTGCGATCGGCGGCGTCACCAAAACCGAGGAGAAACATGTGACTTTGGCTTTCGCGAGGGAGCTGGTGGAAACGCTCAATCGCGAAGCCGGCATAGAGGCGTTTCTGACCCGGGACCGCGACGAGTTTCTGTCCCTGCCTCAGCGCGTGCAGATCGCACGCCAGCGGGGCTCCAACCTGTTCATTTCCGTTCACGCCGATACGTTGCGGCAAAAGGATATTCGCGGCGCCACGGTGTACACCATCTCCGACAAGGCATCCGACCACCTGGCGGCCGATCTTGCCGCGCGCGAAAATCTCTCCGACGAGATTGCCGGGATACCGCTCGAAAGCGAACCCGCGGAAGTCGCCGACATCCTTATCGATCTCACCCGCCGCGAAACGCAGGCCTTCTCGGTCAATCTCGCCCGAAGCGTCATTTCCTCGTTCGAAGGGCAGATCAAGCTGATCAACAATCCGCACCGCCATGCGGGCTTCCGGGTCCTGCAGGCGCCCGACGTGCCGTCGGTGCTGCTCGAACTCGGCTTCCTGTCGAACAAGGAGGACGAGAAGCAACTGCTCGATCCGCAGTGGCGCAAGAAGGTATCCGCGCTGTTGGCCGATGCTGTACGGCGCTACAGGAATACGGCGGTTGCAAACGGCGGTTGAACGCGCGGGGCGTTTCCGCGAGCCCTGATTCCGATCCGTCGCAACGCCGCCGTATGGGGATGTGATTTGTGTCCAGCCGGTAACAGCGATATGCTTTTCAGCAGATGCGCACTGTATAATCCGAAAACAGCCCTATTTTCCTCACAATCCAGGCCCCTTAGGGGGAGGGCGTCCCGATTTGTTGGGAAACGGTGTTGATGCTTCAGGTTCCTGGCCATATGAGGGAGCCCAGACGCGTATAACTGCAAATACCAGACGATTTCTTTTGGAAGAGTTTGGCGAGGTCGACTTCCTTCGCGCAATACGCGCGTTCGGGCATTCGGCGACCTCGCAACGGGACGATAATTAAGATACCGGTACCTGACTGATGATCAGACTGATTGGATATTTTTTCGGCATTGGTGCGTTTCTGCTGCTTGGCGCAGCCGCGGCCGTAGCGATCTATCTTGGTGCCATCACGAAGGACCTGCCCGATTACGAGGTGCTGGCCAATTATGCTCCGCCGGTGACGACGCGCTTCCACGCCGGCAACGGCGCGCTGATGGCCGAATATGCGCGCGAGCGCCGGCTGTATCTGCCCATCCAGGCAATACCCGACCGCGTCAAGGCGGCATTCATCTCGGCGGAAGACAAGAACTTCTACCAGCATCCCGGTATTGACGTGACGGGACTCGCGCGCGCCATCGCCGTCAACCTGCAGAATTTCGGCTCCGGGCGGCGCCCCGTCGGGGCGTCGACGATCACCCAGCAGGTCGCGAAGAACTTTCTGCTCAGCTCCGACCAGACGCTCGACCGCAAGATCAAGGAGGCGATCCTCTCCTTCCGCATCGAACAGGCCTACAGCAAGGACCGCATTCTCGAGCTTTATCTCAACGAGATTTTCTTCGGGCTGAATTCCTACGGCATCGCCGGGGCGGCGCTGACCTATTTCGACAAGTCGGTGACGGAACTGACAATCGCCGAGACCGCCTATCTTGCGGCTCTGCCCAAGGGGCCGGCCAATTACCATCCGTTCCGCAAGGTCGACGCCGCGATCGAGCGCCGCAACTGGGTGATCGATCGCATGGTCGAAAACGGCTATGTCACCAAGGCCGACGGCGAAGAGGCAAAGAAGCAGCCGCTCGGCGTCACGCCGCGCCGCGGCGGCGCGCACCTTTTCGCCTCCGACTTCTTCGCCGAGGAAGTGCGTCGCCAGATCATCCAGAAATATGGCGACAAAGCTCTCTACGAGGGCGGGCTTTCGGTACGCACGTCCCTGGATCCGCGCCTGCAGGTGGCGGCGCGCAAGGCGCTGCAGGACGGTCTTCTGAACTATGACGAGCGTCGGGGCTTCCATGGTCCGGTAAAAACGATCGAGATCGGCGGCGACTGGGGTGAGCCGCTGAGCAAGATCCCGGCGCTCAGCGACGTGCCGGAATGGAAGCTGGCGGTTGTGCTCTCGGTGAACGAAGAGGGCGCCGAAATCGGCATCCAACCGGACAAGGAAGCTTCCGGCAAGATCGTTCCTGAACGGGTGACCGGCCATATCGCCGCGGAGAACATGCAGTGGGCCTATCGCTCCGCCGGCGGAAAGCGCAAGACTGCCAAATCGCCCGAGGGCGTCTTCGGGCCGGGCGACGTCGTCTATGTCGAGGCACTGGAGAAGGCCGGTGAATATCGGCTGCGCCAGCCTCCGAAGGTTCAGGGCGGACTGGTGGCGATGGACCCGCATACCGGCCGCGTGCTGGCGATGGTCGGCGGTTTTTCCTATGGGCAGTCCGAGTTCAACCGCGCGACTCAGGCGATGCGCCAACCCGGCTCCGCCTTCAAACCCTTCGTTTACGCGGCTGCTCTCGACAACGGCTATACGCCGGCATCGGTCATTCTTGATGCGCCCATCGAGATCGTCGCGGGCGGCCAGGTCTGGCGTCCAGAAAACTACGGCGGCGGCTCGGCCGGGCCTTCGACACTCCGTCTCGGCATCGAGAAGTCGCGCAACCTGATGACGGTCCGGCTCGCCAACGACCTGGGCATGAACATCGTCGCCGAGTATGCCGAACGTTTCGGGATCTACGACAAAATGGCGCCGCTTCTCGCGATGTCGCTCGGCTCGGGCGAAACGACCGTGCTGCGGCTCGTTTCCGCCTATGCCGTCATCGCCAACGGCGGCAAGCAGATCAAGCCGTCGCTGATCGACCGGATCCAGGACCGTTACGGCAAGACCATCTTCCGCCACGAGGATCGGGCCTGCGAGAATTGCAACGCCGGCGACTGGGCGGAGCAGCAAGAGCCGGAGCTGATCGACAATCGCGAGCAGGTCCTCGATCCGATGACCTCCTATCAGATCACTTCCATGATGGAAGGCGTGGTCGTACGCGGGACGGCAGCAGGCAAGATCAAGCTCGATCGTCCCGTCGCGGGCAAGACCGGCACCACCAACGACGAGAAGGACGCCTGGTTCGTGGGCTACACTCCCGATCTCGTCGCGGGGCTCTATCTCGGATTCGACGATCCGGCACCGCTCGGCCGCGGGTCGACCGGCGGCGGCCTGTCGGCGCCGATCTTCAACGCCTTTATGCAGAAGGCCGTGGAGGGCACCCGCCCCGGCAAATTCGTGGTTCCGGAAGGCATGAGCCTCATTCCCGTCAACCGTAAGACCGGCATGGCGGCCGTCGAGGGCGAGCCGGACACGATCATCGAAGCCTTCAAGCCGGGCACCGGCCCTGCTGACACCTTCTCGGTCATCGGCGACCTCGACGAATATGCGCCGCCGGAAGAGATATTGAGGACTTCTCCGCAAGCCAATCAGGCCGTAACCTCCGGTTCCAACGGGCTGTTCTGACCTTTTTTCCTGATGCTGGCGCCCGGAAGCCGCGCAGCGGTTTCCGGGTAAACGGCATGCACGAAACAACATGACGCCCGTCGCCTTTACATCGGTGGCGGGCATCGCTATTTGACCGTCACGTTCGAAAAATCACGTCAAGAAGCAGGATCATGCGCAGCGAAATCGAGAACATCGTCGACGAAATCAAGCAGGCCATAAGCCTGCTGAGGAGGCATCTTTGACTGGGATCAGGCGGTAAGGCGGCTGGACTGGCTGAACAACAAAGCGGAAGACCCGTCGCTCTGGAACGACGCGGCCGAGGCGCAGAAGCTGATGCGGGAGCGCCAGCAGCTCGACGACGGCATCAATGGACTGCGCCGCTTCGAACAGCAGCTCAACGACAACATCGAGCTTATCGAGCTCGGTGAAGAGGAGGGCGACTCTGCGATCGTAGCGGAGGCCGAGGAAGCGCTCCGCCAGCTGCGCGGCGAGGCGGCCAAGAAGCAGGTCGAAGCCATGCTTTCAGGCGAGGCCGATCAGAATGACACCTACCTCGAAGTTCATTCGGGCGCCGGCGGCACGGAAAGCCAGGACTGGGCGAACATGCTGCTTCGCATGTACACCCGATGGGCCGAACGCCAGGGCTACAAGGTCGAGCTGATGGAAATCCAGGACGGGGAAGAAGCGGGCATCAAATCGGCCACGCTCCTCGTCAAGGGGCATAATGCCTATGGCTGGCTGAAGACGGAATCGGGCGTGCACCGGCTCGTCCGCATTTCGCCCTATGACAGCAATGCCCGCCGTCATACGTCCTTTTCGTCCATCTGGGTCTATCCCGTGGTGGATGAGTCAATCCAGATCGACATCAACGAAAGCGATTGCCGGATCGACACCTACCGCTCGTCGGGCGCCGGCGGCCAGCACGTCAACACGACTGATTCGGCGGTCCGCATCACCCATATGCCGAGCGGCATCGTGGTGCAGTGCCAGCAGGAGCGCTCGCAGCACAAGAACCGCGCCAAAGCATGGGACATGCTCCGCGCACGGCTCTACGAGGCCGAACTGAAAAAGCGCGAGGAAGCGGCCAACGCGGAGGCGGCGTCGAAGACCGATATCGGATGGGGTCACCAGATCCGCTCCTATGTCCTGCAGCCCTACCAGCTGGTGAAGGACTTGAGGACTGGCGTGGAAAGCACCAGCCCGGGCGACGTGCTCGACGGTGAACTGAACGAGTTCATGGAGGCAGCCCTCGCGCATCGCGTCAACGGTGGTGCGGACGCGGCCGTCGACGACCTGAGCTGATTCTTCGGAGAAACGCCGGTGCGCTGCACCGGCGTTCTGCATTGAGCGAGCCTTGAATGCGGTCTGCCCCTTGTCGCGCTGCCGCGACCTTCACCCCATTGTGACGTGAAGAAGGGATAGGCCGCGCACGTTCCCCGCCTGCGGGGGAGGCCTTGGGTTAAGTTCATGGAAACGGCAGTCCGAACTCGGCCCGGCCCGGTCGGATGTCAGTTTGTCGCCCGCTCGATCCTGATGTCGCCGAGTTCGTCGATCAGCACCGTCCACGACTCGGGCTCCGTCGCGCCCGGATCGGTCTTCAGGTAAACGGTAGCGAACATTCCCGGCTGCGGCGTAATCCCCGTCGAGGTTTCGGGGCGGATATCCGTGACATAGGCCTTGAGCGCCGTGAACTCCTCGAGTTCCGCGGAGGAAACGACCTCAGGTCCTGTCGGTGTGGAGGCGATCTGCTGCAGATGAATCTGCGCCGTACCGTCCGCCTGCCGGACGGCAATCAGTTTATAATAGCCGCGGCGCGCGGCTGATGCCGTGGCCTTGGCATTGCCGCCGCGGTCCTGCCCGCTGTCGGCTGCGTCGCCATTCTCTTGCCAATAGCCCGTGCTCGTCACGAATATGACGTTCGGAGGCAGAATTGCGCTCTCCTGGGCCACCAGGCTTCCTGCCGGCAGGGCCAGGCAAAGCGTCATGAGCAGCACTTTATGCATCTTGAATATCCTTCGCCACAGCTCCCGGGCCCACGGCTCCGCCTTTCCCGACGGACATATGAAGGCCGCTGCAGCACTTGCGTTTCTGCATGGCTTCGACCGGCCCGATCGAAGCCATGCAGGGGCGCCCGAGACCGCCGCCGCTCCTATAATATCACGTCCGCAACGTGTGATTTCAATTGGAGAACTGCTCGGCCAGGATGCGATCGGACCAGGAATGGTCCGGGTCCGAAAGGATGCGTGCCGTGAGCTTCTCCGATTCAGCGATGCGCACGTTGACGACGGACTTGACTTCCTGGTGGTCGGCCACGGCGTTGACCGGGCGCTTGTCGGCCTCGAGGATTTCGATGTCCACGGTCACGTGGTTCGGCAGCAGTGCCCCGCGCCAGCGCCGCGGCCGAAAGGGACTGACGGGCGTGAGTGCCAGAAGCGGCGCTTCCAGCGGCAGGATCGGTCCGTGCGCAGAGAGGTTATAGGCGGTGGAGCCCGCAGGCGTCGCCAAAAGCAGCCCGTCGCAGGTCAATTCGTCGAGCCGCGTCTTGCCGTCGACGATGACCTTCAGCTTTGCGGCCTGGTAGGACTGGCGGAAGAGATAAACCTCGTTGATCGCAAGCGCGGTGAACTTATCCCCGTTGACGTCCTTGGTGCACATCTCGAGCGGATGGAATGCGTTTTCGTCCGCATTGGCGATGCGCTCATGCAGGTTCTCGGTGCTGTAGCGATTCATCAGGAACCCGACCGAGCCGCGATTCATACCGTAGACGAGCTTGCCGGTATTCATCGTCTTGTGCAGCGTGTGCAGCATGAAGCCGTCGCCGCCGAGCGCTACGATCACATCCGCTTCGCCGGCATCATGATCGCCGTAAATGGCTCTGAGATCCTCGGCTGCCTTCTGCGCTTCCTCTGCCGGCGATGCGATGAAGGCGAGGGAGTTGAACTTGCGGGCCATGAACTCAGTCCGTTGATCGTTGCAGGGCAGGGCCTGCATGTTTCTTCGTCCGTCAAGACGCGCAGCGCCGTAGACGCTGCGCTCGCTTTTCTGGCACGGCCCCGGCGCGAACGCATCCGAAAAAATGAGGAAAGCCGCATTTTTGCTTTACACCTGGAGAGAATATGGTAACTCCCAGCACAGATGTGCCCTTATAGCTCAGTTGGTAGAGCGGCTGATTTGTAATCAGTAGGTCGGGAGTTCGAGTCTCTCTGGGGGCACCACATTGTTTTTTTCTGATTTAAGATCAATCGGTTGAAGCCAGGTGCGGGGCGTCTGGGATTGGGGTGCGGGAAAATCTGTTCCCACTTCATGCTACAACCGGGACCTATTTGACGGACCGATAGCCTCTCACGGCGTCCTCCTCGGCGCCATCACGCCGCCCGAGCGCATTCGCCGCTTTGTCGCGCCTTTCTGAGATCGCTCTTCGAGAATTGACGAGGCGGAAGGTCCAAATAGTCTGTCGGAATGCGGCCGATGGTGCGCAGTCCGCCGGAGCAACTGCAGTGATGTGACCGTCGCATCAGATATCGAACGATGCCGCCGGCCTCGGGTCGACCTCGCGGCAGCGCTCCAGCGCCTTGATCAGATTTTCCGCCAGATAGTCGATGAGTGCGCGGGTCGCAGGCAGCAGGCCGTGACGCGAGGGGAAGACGAGGTGCACCATGACGTTGCCGGAGGTCCACTCAGGCAGAACCGGAACGAGGGCGCCGGTGCGGAAGGCGCGCTCGCAGATATGGTCGGGCAGCAGCGCTATTCCCATGCCTTCGATGGCGGCGCGCTCGAGGATGAGAAAGTCGCTGCAGCCGATGACAGGCCGGTGAGCGATCTCGATCGCTCCCCCGCTTGTGTGTACGAGCCGCCAGACGTCGTTCGGATGCTGCTCGTTCATCGACAGCGTCGGCATTTGCGAGAGGTTGTCGGTCGTGATCTCGCCAAGGCGCGCGAGAAGCGTAGGGCTGGCGGCGAGGCGTTGGCGCACCTCGCCGAATTTGCGAACGATCAGCTGGCTGTCAGTGTCGAGCTGATCGCGCGCACGCAAGGCGACGTCGATCCGTTCCTCAATGAGGTCGATTCGCCGGTTGGTCGCAGTGATCAGCAGCCGGACGCCGGGATATCTGCGGTGGAAAGCGGGCAGGATGTCGGCGAGCATCGGCGTGAAGCCGATCGGGCAGGCCAGTCGGACGACGCCTGTCGGTTCGGCGCGTACGGCCGCGATTTCGGCTTCGGCTGCGGCCACGCCGTCGAGCAGGCCCTGGGCGTGCTCGTAGAAGATGCGGCCGATTTCGGTCATCCGCAGCTTGCGGGTCGAGCGCTCAAGCAGCCGGACGCCCAATTGTTCCTCCAGGCGCGCGACATGTTTGCTGAGCTTGGATTTCGGCACGTTCAGGTCGCGCGCAGCGGCGCTGAAGCCATGGTGTTTGACGACCGCGGCGAAGAGCGCGATATCGTTGAGATCCTGCATGATTGCCTCCTATCAAGGCGTATCGACGATCATACCGCTTCTCGTCCATCGGAAGTGAAGATTGGCGGCCAGGTGTTCGCGATATCTGCCGAAATTGTTTCCCTGGGGAAACGGAATGTCAAACTTTCGCTGACTTATCGTAGGATTGTTTACAGATCATATGTGATGCACCGCAACGTAAGCAAAAGGTGCTTCCCATGAAAACCCTTCATATCGACTCCGGCATTCTCGGCGAACACTCGGTCTCCCGTCGCCTGACCTCGGCAATCGTGTCGCAGATCAGGGCCGATCGGCCCGATACGGAGATTACCTATCGGGATCTCGCATCCGAACGCGTTCCGCACCTGACCGGCGCGCAGATCATGGCGCCTGCCGATCTCGAAGGTGTCGACGCCGCGTTGGCCGCTGATGTACGCATCGGACGGCAGATGCTTGAGGAATTCCTGGCCGCCGACACGATCGTCGTCGGTGCGCCGATGTACAACTTCTCGATCCCAAGTCAACTCAAGGCCTGGATAGACCGTCTGGCGGTTGCCGGCAAAACCTTCCGTTATACCGAAGCGGGTGCGGAAGGCCTCGCCAAGGGCAAGAAGGTGATCGTCGCTTCCACCCGTGGCGGTCACTATTCCGTCGCGCCGGCTTCCGCAATGGACCACCAGGAAACCTATCTTCGGTCGGTCTTCGGCTTTTTCGGCATAACTGATATCGAGTTCATCCGCGCAGAGGGTCTGAACCTCGGCGCCGACCAGAAGCAGTTCGCCATCGCAGAAGCCGAAAAGACGATTGCTCAGGGCAACGTTCTGAAGCTCGCAAGCTGATCATTCGGCCGGCGCTGTGGCGCCGGTTCGTTGCGGAGGGTGCCGGCTGGGCGATCAGCCGGCATTCTCCGTTTCTGATCGGGGCGAATTTGCGTTATTCTGCCGGGCATGAACTACCTGTGCGCCCTGCGGTTTCTGGCGTTGTCGCTCGCGGCCGTCGCCTCGGTCGCAGCAAGCGTTTCCGCGTCTGCGCCGGACCGGCGATGCACCTGCCGCCATCGCGACGGAGCGACATACGAACTCGGCCAGACTGCCTGCATCCGCGTCGGCGACGTCTCCTATCTCGCGCGTTGCCAAATGGACCTCAACGTCACGACGTGGAGAAAACTGCGGGACGGCTGTCCGACGGCCGGACTTACGCCCACGGGCGTTCCGCCGGCATTTATCCCTTGAGATGCTGTCTCGCCGCGTACATTGCGATCGCGGCGGCATTCGAGACGTTCAGCGACTTGATCGCACCCGGCATGTCGAGCCGGGCGAGCGCCTTGACCGTCTGCCGCGTCTTCTGCCGCAGGCCCTTGCCTTCCGATCCGAGCACGAGCGCGATCTTGTCTCCCGCGAATGTGCCCTCGAGCGGCTGCGGCCCCTCGGAATCGAGCCCGATGGTCATGAAGCCGAGTTCGTGGAGCTCTTCGATGGTGTCGGCGAGATTGGTGATCTGGATATAGGGAATGAGCTCCAGCGCGCCGGAGGCCGATTTCGCCAACACGCCCGATTCTGTGGGACTGTGGCGCATCGTCGTAATGAGGGCGCCGGCGTCGAAGGCGACCGCCGAGCGCATGATCGCTCCGACGTTATGAGGATCGGTCACCTGATCGAGAACGAGAATCAAGGGGCAATCACGCAAGGCCCCGAGCTTGCGGTGCGGCAGCGGCCGCGTCTCCAGCATCACGCCCTGGTGAATGGCATCGGGCCCGAGAATCCGGTCGAGTTCCTGTGGAGTGACGATCTCGGCCGGGAAGGGGAGCTTCGCCGGATCTCCAAGGTCCAGGCGCAAGGCGGCGTTCTGCGTAACCGCGAGGCGGATGATGTGACGTTCCGGATTGTCGAGGGCGGCGCGAACGGTGTGCAGCCCGTACAGGAGCACCTGGTCGGGGGCGAGTGCCGGCGGCTTCCAATCGGCAGGCAGCTTCCCGCGCTTGTCCTGGCGCGGCGTCGGAATCTCCCCGCGTTCGCGGCGGGCATCCCGATGCGCGCGGCGGAGATTTGCGTAATGGGTGTCTCTGGCGCTCTTGTCGCCGGTCTTGTCCTTGCTCATGCCGGTCTTATAGTGAGCTTCGCCTCGGGTTCAAACTGATTTCGGAAAGTCGCCGCTGCGGCCGGCTGTGGAGAAATTCCGAAAATTTGCATTTCGCCGTGTTGACAGGACGAATGCAGGCGGTCATATACCCGGCGCAGATCGACGGGCGACGCCAAACGCCGGTTCCTCCGCGATCTCAAATGCTTGGTCGATTGATCCCGACAGATAAATGGAGGGATGCCCGAGTGGTTAAAGGGGACGGACTGTAAATCCGTTGGCTCAGCCTACGTTGGTTCAAATCCAACTCCCTCCACCATTCTGCTTCAGGATCGAAGACCCGCGGGTATAGCTCAATGGTAGAGCAGCAGCCTTCCAAGCTGAATACGCGGGTTCGATTCCCGCTACCCGCTCCAGCTTCCGTTTCAAGACATTGCAAAGATTCCGGCGCGCTTTAAGTTGGCGCCGCATATGACTGTTTATACGTTTCTTTTCCTGCAGTGAGATTGCATTTTCGGAGCTCCGGCCGCACCTTGCCGCGGTCATTCGAAACGGGCGAGACCTTGCCGTCGCAGCCTGCGCAATTAAGTCTTGCGCAAATGCGACGAAACCCTTAAACGGCTCGACAAACCGGCCCCGCCGGCTGATCCATCTTATTTGACCACAGGAAGCGTACCCATGGCAAAGAGCAAATTTGAGCGCAATAAGCCGCACGTTAACATTGGCACGATTGGCCACGTTGACCATGGCAAGACGTCGCTGACGGCAGCGATCACGAAGTATTTCGGCGAGTTCAAGGCGTATGACCAGATCGACGCTGCGCCGGAAGAAAAGGCGCGCGGGATCACGATTTCGACGGCGCACGTGGAATACGAGACGCCGAACCGTCACTATGCGCATGTCGACTGCCCCGGCCACGCCGACTATGTGAAGAACATGATCACCGGTGCGGCGCAGATGGACGGCGCTATTCTGGTGGTTTCGGCAGCCGACGGCCCGATGCCGCAGACGCGCGAACACATTCTGCTCGCCCGCCAGGTCGGCGTTCCGGCGATTGTGGTGTTCCTGAACAAGGTCGACCAGGTCGACGACGCGGAACTTCTCGAGCTCGTCGAGCTGGAAGTGCGCGAACTTCTGTCGTCCTACGAATTCCCGGGCGACGACATCCCGATCATCAAGGGTTCGGCCCTGGCTGCGCTTGAAGATTCGGACAAGAAGATCGGCGAAGACGCGATCCGCGAGCTGATGGCTGCGGTCGACTCCTACATTCCGACGCCGGAGCGTCCGATCGACCAGCCGTTCCTGATGCCGATCGAAGACGTGTTCTCGATCTCGGGCCGCGGTACGGTTGTGACCGGCCGCGTCGAGCGCGGCATCGTCAAGGTGGGTGAGGAAATCGAGATCGTCGGCATCCGTCCGACGACGAAGACGACCTGCACGGGCGTTGAAATGTTCCGCAAGCTGCTCGACCAGGGCCAGGCCGGCGACAACATCGGCGCGCTTCTGCGCGGCGTCGACCGCAACGGGGTCGAGCGCGGTCAGATTCTGTGCAAGCCGGGTTCGGTCAAGCCGCACCGCAAGTTCAAGGCTGAAGCCTACATCCTGACGAAGGAAGAGGGCGGCCGTCATACGCCGTTCTTCACCAACTACCGTCCGCAGTTCTACTTCCGCACGACGGACGTGACCGGCATCGTGACGCTGCCGGAAGGCACGGAAATGGTCATGCCGGGCGACAACGTCACGGTTGACGTCGAGCTGATCGTGCCGATCGCGATGGAAGAAAAGCTGCGCTTCGCTATCCGCGAAGGCGGCCGCACCGTCGGCGCAGGCATCGTCGCCTCCATCGTCGAGTAATTCCGGTCGGACCGGACTTCGAACCCCGCGGGCAACCGCGGGGTTTTTTTTGGGCAATTGCCCCAAGCAAGGCGCTGCGCCGCGTTCCGTTACTGCGGGCGACCGCTTTTCGCGTGTGATGTTTGCAACAGTGCTTGCATAGCCCCTCGCGGGACAGCCGATTATCACGCGACCATTCGCGCCGGTCGTGCTATCTTCCGGTTCTGACGATTTGCCTGACGGCACCGGTTGCGACTGCGGCGCGGTGCGTCTTGCCGGACGCGCAAAGGTCGCTGCGGCGCTTTGAATTGCATGTTCCATCGATCGGTTCGAGGAAACCTGCAGCAGGATCGGAATCCATGAACAGACGTATTCCCGCGCGGCTTGCCGCGGCCGGCATCGTTTTGATCTGTGCCGGGACATTCCCGAAATTGGCATCGGCCGCCGATGACAGCCCGCTTATCTGGTCGCCTTCCAAAACCGGAGCTAACGCCTACAAGTTGCGGTTCGGCGTTCGCCGGACGGGGCGATGGAACACGTCGGCCGGTGCCGAGGTCTCCATGGATGCCACGCGCTCGGGCAAGATCAATCCGCCCGGCGCACCGGTCCGCCTCTGGGGAACGGCCTCGCGCGAGAGCGGGAGAGGGGCGCCAGCGCGTTCCTCCCGGGTCAGCGTGGATTACAATGCCCTGCGGGGAACCGGCAACTTCGGCGCCGGCACAGCGCGCAGCTGGATTCTCACGCCCACCCTCGATGCGGAGGTTCACCGGAGCATCGCTCTTCAATGCAACGCCTATGAAAACCGGTGCAACGAGCCGAGGCTGACCCAATCCGCCAAGCTCGTCTCTCGGGCAAGCCGGACGTCGCTCACTGTGCAGAGCCAGGTTTCGAGTGGCGGCCTCAGCGGCGTAAGCCGGATTGGGGTGGAACAGAATTTCGGCAACTTGCGCCTCGGCGCAGCGGTTGCCGAGCCGCTGCTGGAGCCCCGGAGCGTGTTCGACATCCGCTATAGCCTGAAGTGGTGAGCCGCCATAACATTCGATGCCCCTGCAATGGATCTTGCGCGAACGCGCAAAGAACCTAACCTACGGCGCGGCGCGTTCCGCCGTGAGATCGCTGCAGCACTTCTTCTTCTTTTGCCTGGGGAGCTATCATGAAAAAGCGAATTCTGTTCACTGGCGGCTCGGGTAAGGCCGGGCGGCACGCTGTGCCCTATCTCATCGAGGCGGGCTACGACGTGCACAACGTCGATCTCGTGCCGCTGGACAGCCCCGGCGTCACCAATCTGATTGCCGACATCACCGACAGCGGCCAAATGTTCAACGCGCTGTCGATGCACCGGGATTTCCCCGATCTCGAACGGGGGGCGCAGCCCTTTGATGCCGTGGTGCATTTCGCTGCCGTTCCGCGGATTCTCATCAAGCCGGACAACGAAACCTTCCGGATCAACGTGATGGGCACCTATAACGTCATCGAGGCGGCGGTGAAGCTCGGTATCCGAAAGATCATCGTCGCATCCAGCGAAACGACCTACGGTGTCTGCTTCGCCGAGGGGCACCGCGACTTCCATCATTTCCCCCTGGAGGAGGATTATGACGTCAATCCGATGGATTCCTACGGGTTGTCGAAGGTGGTGAACGAGAAGACGGCGAGAGCCTTCGCCGAGCGCTCCGGCTTCGATATTTACGCATTGCGCATCGGCAACGTGATCGAGCCGCACGAATACGCAAACTTCCCTCGTTATTTCGCTCATCCGGAAATCCGCAAACGGATCGCCTGGAGCTATATCGATGCGCGCGACCTCGGCCAGATCGTGAAGCTTTGCGTGGAGAAGGACGGTCTCGGTTTCGCGATATTCAACGCCGCGAACGACACGGTTTCGGCCAATACGCCTTCGCGTGAACTTGCCAGCAGGTTTTATCCTGGCGTTCCTTTCACGCGCGAGATCGGCGAGTTCGAGGGACTTCTTTCCAACCGAAAGATCCGGGAGGTTCTCGGCTTCAAGGAACAGCATGATTGGCGCCGCTATGTAAAGCTGAACGACTGACTGCGTTGCAGCTGCCGTTCGGGCGCCGGTTGGAGGCGGCGGCGGAAATTTTGTTGATTCTTTTTTGCCTTTTGCTGCGAATGCGCTTGAAAGCGTCCGGCAAACTGAATATGAAGCCGCTGACTTGGGATGCAGCCGGTTTTCGGTTTGCGTCGCGGCGCCGTAGGGGTATAGCTCAGTTGGTAGAGCGGCGGTCTCCAAAACCGCAGGTCGGGGGTTCGAGCCCCTCTGCCCCTGCCATTCTTCCATCGCTGCCACGTGCGGGCGCGGTTGGGAGGGGGAGGCGGCAAGGCCGTCCAGTATATTCACAAAAAAGACTGATTGGCTCTTGTGGTTTTTGCAATCGGTCTTTATGTAGGGTCCAAACAGACACGCGGTGCGTGGGGCTGACAAGTCGGCTTTACGCGCCGTAATGGCGTGAGCATTTTATGGCATCCAAAACGAATCCATTTACGTTTCTGCAGCAGGTGCGCTCCGAAACGTCGAAAGTGACTTGGCCTTCGCGGCGCGAGACGACGATCTCGACGTTGATGGTCTTCGTCATGGTCTCTTTTGCCGCCGCCTTCTTCTTTGGTGCGGACCAGTTGTTGGGTTGGGTGATGAGCCTGATCCTCAACGTTGGCGCTTGATCGGGTGGAGGGTAGCATGGCTGCGCGCTGGTATATTGTTCACGCCTATTCGAATTTTGAAAAGAAGGTCGCTGAATCGATCGAGGAAAAGGCAAAGCAGAAGGGCCTCACCCATCTCTTCGAGAAGATTCTCGTGCCCACCGAAAAGGTGGTCGAGGTGCGTCGCGGACGCAAGGTCGACGCGGAGCGGAAGTTCTTCCCGGGCTATGTCCTCGTTCGCGCCGACCTGACCGATGAGGCCTATCACCTCATCAAGAACACGCCGAAAGTGACCGGTTTCCTTGGTACGGACAGCAAGCCGGTGCCGATTCCGGATCATGAAGCCGATCGTATCCTCGGTCAGGTTCAGGACGGCGTCGAGCGCCCGAAGCCTTCGGTCTCCTTCGAGATCGGCGAGCAGGTCCGTGTTTCCGATGGTCCTTTCGCATCGTTCAACGGCATCGTTCAGGATGTCGACGAAGAGCGGTCGCGCTTGAAGGTCGAGGTGTCGATCTTTGGCCGTGCGACGCCTGTCGAGCTGGAATACGGCCAGGTCGAAAAGGTCTGAGAGAGCGTAAACCTATAGGAATGGGCAGGCCGGTTTGCCGGTCTGTTCGGCGGAGCGATCCGCATCGCGTGGGAGGTTTCCGGTCTTAGCCGGACCGGATTATCCGCACCACGCAACCGCAGCCGCCGATCGGTCGATCGGCAAATGGCCGGGCAACCGGCTGATGAGTTCCCTTCTCGGTCTCGCCGCGGGGGAGCAGTGAAAGGCAGAGAGAAATGGCTAAGAAAGTTGCAGGCCAGCTCAAGCTGCAGGTAAAGGCCGGCTCGGCGAACCCGTCGCCGCCGATCGGTCCTGCGCTTGGTCAGCGTGGCATTAACATCATGGAATTCTGCAAGGCGTTCAACGCCGCCACGCAGGAAATGGAAAAGGGTATGCCGATTCCGGTCGTCATTACCTATTACCAGGACAAGTCGTTCACCTTCATCATGAAGCAGCCGCCGGTCAGCTACTTCCTGAAGCGCGAAGCGAAGGTTCAGGCGGGCTCCAAGACCCCTGGCAAGGCGAAGGCCGGTTCGATCTCCAAGGCTCAGATCCGCACGATCGCAGAGGCCAAGATGAAGGACCTCAACGCGGCCGATATCGAAGGCGCAATGGCGATGGTTGAGGGCTCGGCCCGCTCCATGGGCCTGGAAGTGACGGGCTAAGACCATGGCGAAGATTGCAAAGCGTGTACAGAAGTCCCGAGAGGGCATCGACCCGGCGAAGCTCTACGGCCTTTCCGAAGCCGTAACGCTGGTCAAGGAGCGTGCGACGGCGAAGTTCGACGAAACGATCGAAGTCGCGATGAACCTCGGCGTCGATCCGCGCCATGCCGACCAGATGGTCCGTGGCGTGGTCAACCTGCCGAACGGCACCGGCCGCTCGGTTCGCGTCGCCGTGTTCGCCCGTGGTGCGAAGGCTGACGAAGCCAAGGCTGCCGGCGCCGACGTCGTCGGCGCGGAAGACCTCGTCGAGATCGTCCAGGGCGGCAAGATCGAATTCGATCGCTGCATCGCTACCCCGGACATGATGCCGCTCGTCGGCCGTCTCGGTAAGGTTCTCGGCCCCCGCGGCATGATGCCGAACCCGAAGGTCGGCACCGTCACCATGGACGTCGCCGGAGCCGTCAAGGCTTCGAAGGGCGGCGCGGTCGAGTTCCGCGTTGAGAAAGCCGGTATCGTTCACGCCGGCATCGGCAAGGCTTCCTTCGATGCCAAGGCGCTCGAAGAGAACATCCGTGCCTTCGCAGATGCGGTGATCAAGGCGAAGCCGACTGGTGCCAAGGGCAACTACGTCAAGCGCGTGGCTGTTTCCTCGACGATGGGCCCCGGCCTCAAGGTCGATCCGGCAACGATCAGCGCGGCCTGATAAATAGTTTGACGGGCTTCGGTCCGTAACCTGATTTCCGGCCTTCATTGGCCGGAAATGTCCGGGCTTCCGCCCGGAACTCCTGTCCGAGATTGCGGGTGGTTCTACCTTAATCACCTTGCCCGCATGAGACGGGTAAGATCTGAATTTCATGAAGACGCGGAATGCGTCGGAATTCGGTTCGAGCCTCGCTTGCCTTGTGTCAGACCCGGCTCTCCCGGGAACGCCAAGGGACAGGATCCTCAAGCGTTGCTTGGGATCGAGAATGATCCCGGGTGACAAAGGCAAACCCGGCAGGGCTGCGATGAGCAACCCTGCCAACTGGAGACAGACAGTGGAAAGAGCGGAAAAACGCGAATTCGTCACGGAGCTGAACGAAGTCTTCAAGGCTTCCGGTTCGGTTGTCGTGGCCCACTATGCTGGTGTCACAGTTGCGCAGATGAACGACTTCCGTTCGAAGATGCGCGCTGCTGGCGGCACCGTCAGAGTCGCGAAAAACCGCCTGGCCAAGATCGCTCTTCAGGGCACGGAGTCTGAAGGGATGATCGATCTCTTCAGGGGGCAGACGCTGATTGCTTACAGCGAAGACCCCGTAACGGCTCCGAAGGTCGTCATGGATTTTGCCAAGACCAACGACAAGCTCGTTGTTCTCGGTGGCGCCATGGGGGCAACCACGCTCAACGCTGAAGGTGTCAAGTCGCTTGCGACCCTGCCTTCGCTCGACGAGCTGCGCGCGAAGCTGCTGGGCCTCATCAACGCCCCGGCAACCCGCGTCGCGACGGTTGTCGCAGCACCGGCAAGCCAGCTTGCCCGCGTGTTCTCGGCCTATGCCAAGAAGGACGAAGCCGCCTGAGGCGGAATTTCGCTGTTGTATTTAAAACCAGTTCGAACCGAACAAAAGGAAAAGTAAAATGGCTGATCTCGCAAAGATCGTTGAAGACCTCTCCTCGCTGACCGTCCTGGAAGCTGCTGAGCTTTCCAAGCTTCTCGAAGAAAAGTGGGGCGTTTCCGCCGCTGCTCCGGTAGCCGTTGCTGCCGCCGGCGGTGCTGCTGGTGGTGCTGCCGCCGCTGCGGAAGAAGAAAAGACCGAGTTCGACGTCATCCTGACGGATGCCGGCGCGAACAAGATCAACGTCATCAAGGAAGTCCGCGCCATCACCGGCCTCGGCCTCAAGGAAGCCAAGGATCTCGTCGAAGGCGCTCCGAAGGCTGTCAAGGAAGCTGTTTCCAAGGCTGAAGCTGCTGACCTCAAGAAGAAGCTCGAAGACGCTGGCGCGAAGGTCGACGTCAAGTAATTCGGCGAAATGCGAAGGGAGGGGGCCCTTGTGGCCGCCTCTCTTTGACCGTTTTTAGAACATATTACCCAAAAGCCTGTCGAAAACGGCTTTTGGGTAATGGGTTCTTCAAGAGGATGGTCTCGATCGAAGGACAGCACAGCATTCCGCGCTGGCGTCTTTCGATTGCTGGACGAGATTGAACTACCCATTGATTGACGGGGTCGACTGGCCATCGGTTCCCGTCCGTTGCAGGCCCGGATGCAAGATTGACAAGGAGCGACGATGGCTCAGACCCTTTCGTTTAACGGTCGTAGGCGCGTACGCAAGTTTTTTGGTAAAATTCCCGAAGTCGCGGAGATGCCGAACCTCATCGAGGTTCAGAAGGCGTCTTACGACCAGTTCCTCATGGTGGACGAGCCCCAAGGCGGGCGGCCGGACGAGGGGCTTCAAGCCGTTTTCAAATCGGTATTTCCGATAAAGGATTTCTCCGGCGCCTCGATGCTCGAGTTCGTTTCCTACGAATTCGAGGCACCGAAGTTCGACGTCGAGGAGTGCCGCCAGCGTGATCTGACCTATGCGGCACCGCTCAAGGTGACCCTGCGTCTGATCGTGTTCGATATCGATGAGGACACCGGCGCCAAGTCGATCAAGGACATCAAGGAACAGAACGTCTATATGGGCGATATGCCGCTCATGACGGACAACGGCACCTTCATCGTCAACGGCACGGAGCGTGTCATCGTCTCGCAGATGCACCGTTCGCCGGGTGTCTTCTTCGATCATGACAAAGGCAAGAGCCACTCGTCCGGCAAGCTGCTCTTCGCCGCACGCGTGATTCCCTATCGCGGCTCCTGGCTCGATATCGAGTTCGATGCGAAGGACATCGTCCATGCGCGCATCGACCGCCGCCGGAAGATTCCAGTGACGTCGCTTCTGATGGCGCTCGGAATGGACGGCGAGGAAATCCTCGACACCTTTTACACGAAGTCGCTCTATCAGCGCGACGGCGAGGGCTGGCGCGTGCCGTTCCAGCCTGATGCGCTGAAGGGCCAGAAGGCATTGGCCGACATGATCGACGCCGATACTGGCGAGGTTGTGGTCGAGGGCGGCAAGAAGCTGACGCCGCGCCTGCTCCGGCAGCTGCAGGACAAGGGCCTGAAGGCGCTCAAGGCCACGGACGACGATCTTTACGGCAACTACCTCGCCGAGGACGTCGTCAACTTCGAGACCGGCGAGATCTATCTCGAGGCCGGTGACGAGATCGACGAGAAGACGCTTCCGGTCATCCTGTCGGCCGGATTCGACGAGATTCCGGTGCTCGATATCGATCACATCAACATCGGCGCCTATATCCGCAACACGCTTGCGGCCGACAAGAACGAGAACCGCCAGGACGCATTGTTCGACATCTACCGCGTCATGCGCCCGGGTGAGCCGCCGACCATGGATTCGGCCGAAGCCATGTTCAATGCGCTGTTCTTCGATGCCGAGCGCTACGACCTCTCGGCCGTTGGCCGCGTCAAGATGAACATGCGCCTCGATCTGGATGTTCCGGATACGGTTCGCACGCTGCGCAAGGAAGACATCCTGGCCGTCGTCAAGATGCTCGTTGAGCTGCGTGACGGCAAGGGCGAGATCGACGACATCGACAATCTCGGCAACCGCCGTGTCCGCTCGGTCGGCGAGTTGATGGAGAACCAGTATCGCCTGGGTCTCCTGCGCATGGAGCGTGCGATCAAGGAGCGTATGTCCTCGATCGAGATCGACACCGTGATGCCGCAGGACCTCATCAACGCGAAGCCGGCTGCCGCCGCCGTTCGCGAATTCTTCGGCTCCTCGCAGCTCTCGCAGTTCATGGACCAGGTGAACCCGCTTTCGGAAATCACCCATAAGCGCCGCCTTTCGGCACTGGGTCCGGGCGGTCTGACCCGTGAGCGCGCCGGCTTCGAAGTGCGCGACGTGCATCCGACGCATTACGGCCGTATCTGCCCGATCGAAACGCCGGAAGGCCCGAACATCGGTCTGATCAACTCGCTCGCGACCTTCGCCCGCGTCAACAAGTACGGCTTCATCGAGAGCCCGTACCGCAAGATCGTCGACGGCAAGGTGACGAACGACGTCGTCTATCTCTCGGCGATGGAAGAAGCCAAGTATCACGTTGCACAGGCAAACTCGATTCTGGATGAAGACGGATCCTTCTCGGAAGAGTTCGTCGTTTGCCGCCATGCCGGCGAAGTGATGCTGGCGCCGCGCGACAATATCAACCTGATGGACGTTTCGCCGAAGCAGCTCGTCTCGGTCGCGGCCGCGCTCATCCCGTTCCTCGAGAACGATGACGCCAACCGCGCTCTGATGGGCTCGAACATGCAGCGTCAGGCCGTGCCCCTGTTGCGTGCGGAGGCTCCCTTCGTGGGCACCGGCATGGAGCCGGTCGTCGCGCGTGACTCCGGTGCTGCGATCGCTGCCCGCCGCGGCGGCATCGTCGATCAGGTGGACGCGACGCGTATCGTTATCCGCGCCACCGAAGACCTGGACCCGTCCAAGTCGGGCGTCGACATCTACCGTCTGCAGAAGTTCCAGCGCTCCAACCAGAACACCTGCGTCAACCAGCGGCCGCTGGTTACCGTCGGTGACGTCATCAACAAGGGCGATATCATCGCGGACGGTCCGTCGACCGACCTCGGCGATCTGGCGCTTGGCCGCAACGCACTCGTCGCGTTCATGCCCTGGAACGGCTACAACTACGAAGACTCGATCCTGCTCTCCGAGCGTATCGTGCGCGACGACGTCTTCACCTCGATCCACATCGAGGAATTCGAGGTGATGGCGCGCGACACCAAGCTTGGTCCGGAAGAAATCACCCGCGACATTCCGAACGTTTCGGAAGAAGCACTGAAGAATCTGGACGAAGCCGGTATCGTGTACATCGGCGCCGAAGTGCAGCCGGGCGACATCCTGGTCGGCAAGATCACGCCGAAGGGCGAGAGCCCGATGACGCCGGAAGAAAAGCTTCTGCGCGCCATCTTCGGCGAGAAGGCGTCCGACGTTCGCGACACGTCAATGCGCATGCCCCCGGGCACCTTCGGCACGGTCGTCGAAGTGCGCGTCTTCAACCGTCATGGCGTGGAGAAGGACGAGCGCGCGATGGCGATCGAGCGCGAGGAGATCGAGCGTCTTGCGAAGGACCGCGACGACGAACAGGCGATCCTCGACCGCAACGTCTATGCGCGTCTGGTCGACATGCTTCGCGGCCATGTCGCCGTTGCCGGTCCGAAGGGCTTCAAGAAAGGCACCGAGCTCTCGAACGTCGTCATCAGTGAATATCCCCGCTCGCAGTGGTGGATGTTCGCCGTCGAGGACGAGAAGGCTCAGGGCGAGATCGAAGCGCTGCGTGCACAGTATGACGAGTCCAAGTCGCGCCTCGAACAGCGCTTCATGGACAAGGTCGAGAAGGTTCAGCGCGGCGATGAGATGCCTCCGGGCGTCATGAAGATGGTCAAGGTCTTCGTCGCCGTGAAGCGCAAGATCCAGCCCGGCGACAAGATGGCCGGCCGTCACGGCAACAAGGGTGTCGTGTCGCGGATCGTTCCGATCGAAGACATGCCCTTCCTCGAAGACGGCACGCATGTCGACGTGGTGCTGAACCCCCTCGGCGTTCCGTCGCGCATGAATGTCGGCCAGATCCTCGAGACCCATCTCGGCTGGGCTTGCGCCGGCATGGGCAAGAAGATCGGTGCGATGCTCGACGCCTATCAGGCAAGTGGCGACATCGCGCCGCTGCGCCAGACGATCGACGACGTCATCGGATCCGGTCCGAAGGGCGAGCCGATCAAGCAGTACGACGACGAGTCGATCATCCGTCTGGCCGAGCAGACCCGTCGCGGCGTCTCGATCGCAACGCCGGTCTTCGACGGTGCAGTCGAGGCCGACGTCAACGAGATGCTCGAAAAGGCCGGACTCAAGGTTACCGGTCAGTCGACGCTCTATGACGGCCGTACCGGCGAGACTTTCGACCGTCAGGTGACCGTGGGCTACATCTACATGCTGAAGCTCAACCACCTGGTCGATGACAAGATCCACGCTCGTTCGATCGGTCCTTACTCGCTCGTTACCCAGCAGCCGCTGGGCGGCAAGGCGCAGTTCGGCGGTCAGCGCTTCGGCGAGATGGAGGTCTGGGCACTGGAAGCGTACGGTGCCGCCTACACGCTGCAGGAAATGCTGACGGTCAAGTCGGACGACGTGGCCGGTCGCACCAAGGTCTACGAAGCGATCGTCCGCGGCGACGATACCTTCGAAGCGGGGATTCCGGAGAGCTTCAACGTTCTCGTCAAGGAAATGCGCTCGCTGGGCCTCTCGGTCGAGCTGGAGAATTCCAAGGTCGACGATGTCGGTGCCACGGCGCAGCTGCCGGACGCGGCGGAATAAGAGACATCAGGTGCGTGCCGCTCAGCGGCGCGCACCGTTTCCGCCGTCGGGCACCTGATTGCCCGCGGCAGGAACAGGGCCGCACCCGATGCGGTTTTAGCTGTTTAAGGGGCAGGGGCCGGCGCCCGGGATTGCCGGCATCCTCGCCAAGCTCAGGGCTTAAATGCCCGCAAAGGAGACAGGCATGAACCAAGAGGTCATGAATCTTTTCAATCCGCAGGTGCCTGCACAGACCTTCGATTCCATCCGGATTTCGATTGCGTCCCCGGAGAAGATTCTTTCCTGGTCTTACGGTGAGATCAAGAAGCCGGAGACGATCAACTACCGCACCTTCAAACCGGAACGCGACGGTCTTTTCTGTGCCCGCATCTTTGGTCCGATCAAGGACTACGAGTGCCTGTGCGGCAAGTACAAGCGCATGAAGTACAAGGGCATCATCTGCGAAAAGTGCGGCGTCGAAGTCACGCTGTCGCGCGTTCGCCGCGAACGCATGGGCCATATCGAGCTCGCTGCGCCCGTTGCTCACATCTGGTTCCTGAAGTCGCTGCCGAGCCGCATCGCAACGCTGCTCGACATGACGCTCAAGGACATCGAACGCGTCCTTTATTTCGAGAACTACATCGTCACCGAGCCCGGTCTGACGTCGCTCAAGGAAAATCAGCTCCTGAGCGAAGAAGAATACATGATCGCGGTCGACGAGTTCGGTGAGGACCAGTTCACCGCGATGATCGGCGCCGAAGCGATTTACGAGATGCTGGCATCGATGAATCTCGAGAAGATCGCGGGAGATCTGCGTTCGGAGATGGCCGAGACGACGTCCGATCTGAAGCAGAAGAA
Organism: Sinorhizobium arboris LMG 14919; assembly: GCF_000427465.1. Classification (NCBI taxonomy): domain Bacteria; kingdom Pseudomonadati; phylum Pseudomonadota; class Alphaproteobacteria; order Hyphomicrobiales; family Rhizobiaceae; genus Sinorhizobium; species Sinorhizobium arboris. The sequence goes on from NZ_ATYB01000014.1 coordinate 1,158,547, forward strand.
GCTGATGAAGCGGCTGAAGATCGTCGAGAACTTCATGGAATCCGGCAATCGTCCGGAATGGATGATCATGAAGGTCGTTCCGGTGATCCCGCCGGACCTGCGTCCGCTCGTGCCGCTTGACGGCGGCCGCTTCGCGACGTCGGACCTCAACGATCTCTACCGCCGCGTCATCAACCGCAACAACCGCCTGAAGCGGCTGATCGAGCTGCGTGCGCCCGGCATCATCATCCGCAACGAGAAGCGGATGCTGCAGGAATCGGTCGATGCGCTGTTCGACAATGGCCGCCGCGGCCGCGTCATCACCGGTGCGAACAAGCGTCCGCTGAAGTCGCTCTCCGACATGCTCAAGGGCAAGCAGGGCCGGTTCCGTCAGAACCTGCTCGGCAAGCGCGTCGACTATTCCGGCCGTTCCGTCATCGTGACCGGTCCGGAACTCAAGCTGCACCAGTGCGGCCTGCCGAAGAAGATGGCGCTCGAGCTCTTCAAGCCCTTCATCTACGCCCGCCTCGACGCCAAGGGTTACTCCTCGACCGTCAAGCAGGCGAAGAAGCTGGTCGAGAAGGAAAAGCCGGAAGTCTGGGATATCCTCGACGAGGTCATCCGCGAGCATCCGGTTCTTCTGAACCGCGCGCCGACCCTGCACCGCCTGGGCATCCAGGCCTTCGAACCGATCCTGGTCGAAGGCAAGGCGATCCAGCTGCACCCGCTCGTCTGCACGGCCTTCAACGCCGACTTCGACGGTGACCAGATGGCCGTTCACGTGCCGTTGTCGCTCGAAGCTCAGCTCGAAGCGCGCGTGCTGATGATGTCGACGAACAACATCCTGCATCCGGCGAACGGTGCCCCGATCATCGTGCCGTCGCAGGACATGGTTCTCGGCCTGTACTATCTCTCGATCATGAACCAGAACGAGCCGGGCGAAGGCATGGCTTTCTCCGACATGGGCGAACTGCACCATGCGCTGGAGACCAAGGCCGTTACCCTGCACGCCAAGATCCGGGGCCGTTACAAGACCGTCGATGCCGAGGGCAACCCGGTTTCCAAGATCTATGAAACAACGCCCGGCCGCATGATCATCGGCGAACTCCTGCCGAAGAATCCGAACGTTCCGTTCGATATCTGCAACCAGGAAATGACCAAGAAGAACATCTCCAAGATGATCGACACGGTCTATCGCCATTGCGGACAGAAGGACACCGTCATCTTCTGCGACCGGATCATGCAGCTCGGATTCTCGCATGCCTGCCGCGCCGGCATTTCGTTCGGCAAGGACGACATGGTGATTCCGGACACCAAGGTGAAGATCGTCGGCGACACCGAAGCGCTCGTGAAGGAATACGAGCAGCAGTACAATGACGGCCTCATCACCCAGGGCGAAAAGTACAACAAGGTCGTCGACGCCTGGGGCAAGGCGACTGAGAAGGTCGCCGAAGAGATGATGGCGCGCATCAAGGCGGTCGAGTTCGACGACAACGGTCGCCAGAAGCCGATGAATTCGATCTACATGATGTCCCACTCGGGCGCCCGCGGCTCGCCGAACCAGATGCGTCAGCTGGGCGGCATGCGCGGCCTCATGGCGAAGCCGTCGGGCGAGATCATCGAAACGCCGATCATCTCGAACTTCAAGGAAGGCCTGACCGTGAACGAGTACTTCAACTCGACGCACGGTGCCCGTAAGGGTCTCGCCGACACCGCCTTGAAGACTGCGAACTCCGGTTACCTGACCCGTCGTCTCGTCGACGTCGCGCAGGATTGCATCGTCACGCACACGGATTGCGGCACCGACAAGGGCCTCACCATGACGGCGATCGTCGATGCCGGTCAGGTCGTGGCCTCGATCGGCCAGCGTATCCTCGGCCGTACGGCGCTCGACAATATCGACAACCCGGTCACCGGCGAACGCATCGTCGATGCCGGCAAGATGATCCTCGAGCCGGATGTCGTCGCGATCGAGAAGGCCGGTATCCAGTCCGTCCGGATTCGTTCGGCGCTGACCTGCGAGATCCAGACCGGCGTCTGCGGCGTCTGCTACGGGCGAGATCTCGCTCGCGGTACGCCTGTCAACATGGGCGAGGCTGTCGGCGTCATCGCCGCACAGTCGATCGGCGAGCCGGGCACGCAGCTGACCATGCGCACGTTCCACCTTGGCGGTACGGCAACCGTGGTCGACCAGTCGTTCCTGGAAGCCTCGTATGAGGGTACGGTCCAGATCAAGAACCGCAACATGCTGCGCAACTCCGATGGCGTACTCGTCGCCATGGGCCGCAACATGGCGATCCAGATCCTCGACGAACGCGGTGTCGAGCGCTCCTCGCAGCGCGTTGCTTATGGTTCGAAGATCTTCGTCGACGATGGCGACAAGGTGAAGCGCGGTCAGCGTTTCGCGGAATGGGATCCCTACACCCGGCCGATGATGACGGAAGTGGAAGGTACCGTTCACTTCGAAGACGTGATCGACGGCATCTCGGTTCTGGAATCGACCGACGAGTCGACCGGCATCACCAAGCGCCAGGTCATCGACTGGCGCTCGACGCCGCGCGGCACCGACCTGAAGCCTGCGATCGTCATCAAGGACAAGAATGGCAACATTGCCAAGCTTGCCCGCGGCGGCGAGGCCCGCTTCATGCTCTCGGTCGACGCGATCCTTTCGGTCGAGCCGGGGCAGAAGGTCAGCCAGGGCGACGTTCTTGCCCGTTCGCCGCTCGAAAGCGCCAAGACCAAGGACATCACCGGTGGTCTGCCGCGCGTTGCCGAACTGTTCGAGGCACGCCGCCCGAAGGATCACGCCATCATCGCGGAGATCGATGGCACGATCCGTTTCGGCCGCGATTACAAGAACAAGCGTCGCGTGATGATCGAGCCGGCGGAAGACGGCGTCGAACCGGTCGAGTACCTGATCCCGAAGGGCAAGCCCTTCCATCTTCAGGATGGCGACTACATCGAAAAGGGCGACTACATCCTCGACGGCAACCCGGCGCCGCATGACATCCTGGCGATCAAGGGCGTGGAAGCGCTTGCTTCCTACCTCGTGAATGAAATCCAGGAAGTCTACCGACTGCAGGGCGTTGTCATCAACGACAAGCACATCGAGGTGATCGTCCGCCAGATGCTGCAGAAGGTCGAAATCACCGATGCCGGTGACTCGACCTATATCGTCGGCGACAACGTCGACCGCATCGAGCTCGAGGACGTCAACGATTCCCTCCTTGCCGAAGGCAAGAAGCCCGCTTTTGGCGAGCCGGTCCTGCTCGGCATCACCAAGGCATCGTTGCAGACCCCGTCCTTCATCTCGGCCGCTTCGTTCCAGGAGACCACCAAGGTCCTCACCGAAGCTGCGGTCGCAGGCAAGACGGACAATCTGCAGGGCCTGAAGGAGAACGTCATTGTCGGCCGCCTCATCCCGGCCGGTACGGGCGGCACGATGACGCAAATCCGCCGAATCGCCACGGCGCGCGACGAGTTGATCCTCGAAGAGCGCCGCAAGGGCACGGGTGCCGAAAGCGCCACTCCGATGCTCGCCGATATGGCGAACGATCCCGCTGCGGCGGAGTAAGCCGAAAGGGCAGGGTGGCTGCCCTCACTCGTGAATCAATAAAGCCGCCCGGAGCGATCCGGGCGGCTTTTCAGGTTGTTCCGGGGAGCGCGGTGAAACAACGCGAGCCGGTTCCGGATGGCGGCGGATCGCTCAGCTGAAGCGAATGATAGCGACTTCTCCCTCGAGCGCGCCCTGATAGGCGGAAGCGTGCGGCTCTTCGTCCGGTACGCCGTCCAGGGTGCCGATCTGGTCTAGATCGGCTTCCAGGAAGCCCTCCTCGGCCAGTGCATTCAGCGCTTCGCGCACGGCCGTATCGTCGTCCGGCGCCCGGAGCATCACGTGAATGTCAACGCCTTCGCTGTCGCCGTCGGCTTCGTAGGCTTTGCCGATGACGATGAAGATCATCGGTTCGTCGGGTGCGTTGTCGTTATCCGGTGTGACAGACATGGAAACATCCTCTTCGAAGAATAGTAGCGGGCGATCGCGTTCATTTTAGGCCGAAAGCGGCCGAAACCGTCGCGATCGATTCTCAAGCGTTGAGACGAGGGATGCGGGGAAACCGGATACACTTTGCCTCATCCTGCTCTACTGCATATTGCGCCAGATCGAAACCCGTTCCGGAATCGGGGCGGATGGCTTCAAAAAAAGGTGGTGAGGGACGCGCTGGTGGAGGAAGAGGAGGGCGGACGACTCGCCGTCGTGGAAAACGACAGAAAGAGGTTGCTGATTCCTTAAGTGCGAACGACTATGCGACGATGCGGGCCGGCGTTCGGCCAACCCGCGGGCAGAACCAGGGCGCAAAGCCTTGTTTCTCGGGCATATCAGGGCTGCAGTGCCCAGATTATTTCTTAATTGCCCTTGACGGATCGCCCCGAAATCAGTACACCCCGCCGCATCAGAGCCCATGTGAGGCTGGCTGGTTCGGAACGGCGCGTTCTGGAGTTCGCCTCAAACAAGGTTCAAAACGCACGCTGACGACATAATGCTGCACGCAAGACGCGCGAAATAGGGCGTCCTCTGCTTTTGGTGGGGCCATCTGCGAAAAGGCGGATCGGCCCTCGTTTTGCGCATTTCATAGGCGTTCGTTGTTGCCGGCGACGGCAAGCGATCCGCCCGAAAGGGTAACGAGACAAGTTTTTGTAAGGGATGGTTAGATGCCTACCGTAAACCAGCTGATCCGCAAGCCGCGTCAGGCACAGGTAAAGCGCAACAAGGTTCCTGCTCTGCAGGAGAACCCGCAGAAGCGCGGCGTTTGCACCCGCGTCTACACGACGACCCCGAAGAAGCCGAACTCGGCTCTCCGTAAGGTTGCCAAGATCCGCCTGACCAACGGCTTCGAAGTGATCGGCTACATTCCGGGTGAAGGCCACAACCTTCAGGAGCACTCCGTGGTCATGATCCGCGGCGGCCGCGTGAAGGACCTTCCGGGTGTTCGTTACCACATCATCCGCGGCGTTCTCGATACGCAGGGTGTGAAGAACCGCAAGCAGCGCCGTTCCAAGTATGGCGCGAAGCGTCCGAAATAACATCGCAACCGGCGCCATTTCGCTGGTCACAAGATTTAAAAGTTGAGAGACGAAAAGTATGTCCCGACGTCACAGAGCAGAAAAGCGTGAGATCAATCCGGATCCGAAGTTCGGTGATCTGGTCGTCACGAAGTTCATGAACGCAATCATGCTGCACGGCAAGAAGTCCGTTGCGGAGAGCATCGTCTACGGTGCGTTCGATGCGGTCCAGTCGAAGCTGAAGCAGGAGCCGGTCGCCGTGTTCCACTCCGCGCTCGACAACATTGCTCCGCATGTCGAAGTGCGTTCGCGCCGCGTCGGTGGTGCTACTTACCAGGTTCCGGTCGATGTTCGTCCGGAGCGCCGCCAGGCTCTCGCTATCCGCTGGCTGATCGCGGCTGCCCGTAAGCGCAATGAAACGACCATGGTCGATCGCCTGTGCGGCGAACTCATGGACGCAGCGAACAATCGCGGCAGCGCAGTGAAGAAGCGCGAAGACACCCACAAGATGGCTGATGCCAACCGTGCGTTCTCGCACTACCGTTGGTAATCCGAACAGGTTTCGAAAGGCAGTCTCTCATGGCTCGCGAATATAAAATCGAAGACTACCGAAATTTCGGTATCATGGCGCACATCGACGCCGGCAAGACGACGACGACCGAGCGTATCCTTTACTACACCGGCAAGTCCCACAAGATCGGCGAAGTCCATGACGGCGCTGCAACCATGGACTGGATGGAGCAGGAGCAGGAGCGCGGCATTACGATTACGTCTGCTGCTACGACGACCTTCTGGAAGGGTCGCGACGGTAAGACGCGCCGCTTCAACATCATCGACACTCCCGGCCACGTCGACTTCACGATCGAAGTCGAGCGCTCGCTGCGCGTTCTCGACGGCGCGATCGCGCTCCTCGATGCCAATGCCGGCGTCGAGCCGCAGACGGAAACCGTCTGGCGCCAGGCGGAGAAGTATCATGTTCCGCGCATGATCTTCTGCAACAAGATGGACAAGACCGGTGCGGACTTCTACCGTTCGGTCGAAATGATCAAGGCGCGCCTCGGCGCGACGGCTGTCGTCATGCAGCTGCCGATCGGCGCTGAAAGCGACTTCAAGGGCGTCGTCGACCTGATCGAGATGAATGCTCTCGTATGGCGCGACGAATCCCTCGGCGCCCAGTGGGACGTCGTCGAAATCCCGGCCGACATGAAGGAAAAGGCGGAAGAGTACCGTGAAAAGCTGATCGAGACGGTTGTCGAGATCGACGAAGCGGCAATGGAAGCCTACCTTGAAGGCACCTATCCGGACAACGACAAGATCCGCGAACTGGTTCGTCGCGGTACGATCGACGTCAAGTTCCACCCGATGTTCTGCGGCACGGCCTTCAAGAACAAGGGCGTTCAGCCTCTGCTCGACGCAGTTGTAGACTACCTGCCGTCGCCGATCGACATTCCGGCGATCAAGGGCATCGACGTCAAGACGGACGGCGAGATCATCCGTAAGGCTGACGACAACGAGCCGCTTTCGATGCTGGCGTTCAAGATCATGAACGACCCGTTCGTCGGTTCGCTGACCTTCGCGCGCATCTATTCCGGCAAGCTCGAAAAGGGCACGTCGGTGATGAATACGGTCAAGGAGAAACGCGAGCGCGTCGGCCGTATGCTGCAGATGCACTCCAACTCGCGTGAAGACATCGAAGAAGCCTTCGCTGGCGACATCGTTGCTCTGGCCGGCCTTAAGGAAACCACCACGGGCGATACGCTTTGCGATCCGCTGAAGCCGGTTATCCTGGAGCGCATGGAATTCCCGGAGCCGGTCATCCAGATCGCGATCGAGCCGAAGACGAAGGGCGACCAGGAAAAGATGGGCCTCGCGCTCAACCGTCTGGCTGCCGAAGATCCGTCCTTCCGCGTCAAGACCGATGAGGAATCCGGCCAGACGATCATCGCCGGCATGGGCGAACTTCACCTGGACATCATCGTCGACCGCATGCGTCGCGAGTTCAAGGTCGAAGCTTCGGTCGGTGCTCCGCAGGTTGCCTACCGCGAAACCATCACGCGTCAGCACGAGGAAGACTACACGCACAAGAAGCAGTCCGGTGGTACCGGTCAGTTCGCTCGCGTCAAGATCGTCTTCGAGCCGAACCCGGAAGGCGAAGATTTCGTATTCGAGTCGAAGATCGTCGGCGGTGCCGTTCCGAAGGAGTACATTCCGGGCGTTCAGAAGGGTATCGAAAGCGTTCTGTCCTCGGGTCCGCTTGCTGGCTTCCCGATGCTGGGCGTCAAGGCGACGCTGATCGACGGTGCGTTCCATGACGTCGACTCGTCGGTCCTGGCCTTCGAAATCGCTTCCCGTGCCTGCTTCCGCGAAGCGGCCAAGAAGGCTGGTGCTCAGCTTCTCGAGCCGATCATGAAGGTCGAGGTCGTGACGCCGGAAGATTACGTCGGTGACGTTATCGGTGACCTGAACTCTCGCCGTGGCCAGATCCAGGGTCAGGAAGCCCGCGGCGTCGCCGTGGTGATCAATGCCCACGTGCCGCTCGCGAACATGTTCAAGTACGTGGACAACCTGCGTTCCATGTCGCAGGGCCGCGCTCAGTACACGATGCTGTTCGATCACTACGCGCCGGTTCCGTCGAACGTCGCGCAGGAAATCCAGGCGAAGTATTCCGGTCAGAAGTGACCGGAATAGCCTCGCGCTGAAACAGAATGAAAAGATTTCCCCTCTAGGGGACAGGAAACGGAGAGCCGGAAATGGCAAAGAGCAAATTTGAGCGCAATAAGCCGCACGTTAACATTGGCACGATTGGCCACGTTGACCATGGCAAGACGTCGCTGACGGCAGCGATCACGAAGTATTTCGGCGAGTTCAAGGCGTATGACCAGATCGACGCTGCGCCGGAAGAAAAGGCGCGCGGGATCACGATTTCGACGGCGCACGTGGAATACGAGACGCCGAACCGTCACTATGCGCATGTCGACTGCCCCGGCCACGCCGACTACGTCAAGAACATGATCACCGGTGCGGCGCAGATGGACGGCGCTATTCTGGTGGTTTCGGCAGCCGACGGCCCGATGCCGCAGACGCGCGAACACATTCTGCTCGCCCGCCAGGTCGGCGTTCCGGCGATTGTGGTGTTCCTGAACAAGGTCGACCAGGTCGACGACGCGGAACTTCTCGAGCTCGTCGAGCTGGAAGTGCGCGAACTTCTGTCGTCCTACGAATTCCCGGGCGACGACATCCCGATCATCAAGGGTTCGGCTCTGGCTGCGCTTGAAGATTCGGACAAGAAGATCGGCGAAGACGCGATCCGCGAGCTGATGGCTGCGGTCGACTCCTACATTCCGACGCCGGAGCGTCCGATCGACCAGCCGTTCCTGATGCCGATCGAAGACGTGTTCTCGATCTCGGGCCGCGGTACGGTTGTGACCGGCCGCGTCGAGCGCGGCATCGTCAAGGTGGGTGAGGAAATCGAGATCGTCGGCATCCGTCCGACGACGAAGACGACCTGCACGGGCGTTGAAATGTTCCGCAAGCTGCTCGACCAGGGCCAGGCCGGCGACAACATCGGCGCGCTTCTGCGCGGCGTCGACCGCAACGGGGTCGAGCGCGGTCAGATTCTGTGCAAGCCGGGTTCGGTCAAGCCGCACCGCAAGTTCAAGGCTGAAGCCTACATCCTGACGAAGGAAGAGGGCGGCCGTCATACGCCGTTCTTCACCAACTACCGTCCGCAGTTCTACTTCCGCACGACGGACGTGACCGGCATCGTGACGCTGCCGGAAGGCACGGAAATGGTCATGCCGGGCGACAACGTCACGGTTGACGTCGAGCTGATCGTGCCGATCGCGATGGAAGAAAAGCTGCGCTTCGCTATCCGCGAAGGCGGCCGCACCGTCGGCGCAGGCATCGTCGCCTCCATCGTCGAGTAAAAAGAAAACGGCTTGAGCCGTTTCGGCAGGGACATGGTCGGCCATGTCCCTGCGATTTTTGAAAAGAAGCGGCTAAGCGAAACGAATACTTCAAGTGTGTGCCTCGTGAGCACACCGGAAAACACGAGCAAGGACAAGTCGAATGAACGGCCAGAATATCCGCATCCGCCTCAAGGCGTTTGATCACCGGATCCTCGATGCCTCCACGCGCGAAATCGTGTCGACGGCCAAGCGCACCGGTGCGAGTGTGCGCGGGCCCGTGCCGCTTCCGACCCGGATTGAGAAATTCACGGTCAACCGGTCGCCCCACGTCGACAAGAAGAGCCGCGAACAGTTCGAGATGCGCACGCACAAGCGTCTTCTCGATATCGTAGATCCGACCCCGCAGACGGTGGACGCGCTGATGAAGCTCGATCTGGCCGCCGGCGTCGACGTCGAGATCAAGCTGTAAGACCCGGCGCAAGCCGAAATAACAAGGAAGGTACGTGGAGCTTCTCCAACGGCTTCCAGGAACAGGAAACCGGAAGGTGCGTCAAGCACCGGATGGGAACCCTAAACAAGAGGCGTGAACCGATGCGTTCAGGTGTGATTGCACAGAAGGTGGGAATGACCCGCGTCTACAACGACGCCGGCGAGCATATCCCGGTAACAGTATTGCGGCTGGAAAACTGCCAGGTAGTGGCCCACCGCACGGAAGAAAAGAACGGGTATACGGCAGTTCAGCTGGGTGCCGGCCGTTCGAAGGTCAAGAATACGCCGAAGGCTATGCGCGGCCATTTCGCCGCTGCGAGCGTTGAGCCGAAGGCAAAGCTCGTCGAGTTCCGCGTGAGCGCCGACAACCTGATCGACATTGGCGCCGAGCTTACGGCGGGCCATTTCGTCGCCGGGCAGCTCGTGGACGTTACCGGCACCACCATCGGTAAGGGTTTTGCCGGCGCTATCAAGCGCCATAACTTCGGCGGCCTGCGTGCAACGCACGGCGTGTCCGTATCGCACCGTTCGCATGGTTCGACCGGTTCCAACCAGGATCCGGGCCGCGTCTGGAAGGGCAAGCGCATGGCTGGTCATATGGGCCAGACGCGCGTCACCACGCAGAACCTCGAAGTCGTATCGACCGACGAAGATCGTGGTCTGATCCTGGTCAAGGGTGCAGTTCCCGGCTCCAAGGGTTCCTGGATCGTCGTCCGTGACGCCATCAAGTCGGGCACTCCGGAAGGCGCACCGCGCCCTGCCGCAGTGCGCGCCGCAGAATCGAAGTAAGGGAGCCGAATAATGGATCTCACCGTCAAAACCCTCGAGGGCAAGGACGCGGGAAAGGTTTCCCTTTCTGACGCCATTTTCGGTCTCGAGCCTCGTGAAGACATCATCGCCCGCGTCGTTCGCTGGCAGCTCGCAAAGCGCCAGCAGGGCACGCACAAGTCCAAGGGCCGTGCGGAAGTCTCCCGTACCGGCGCCAAGATGTACAAGCAGAAGGGTACGGGCCGCGCCCGCCACCATTCGGCTCGTGCTCCGCAGTTCCGCGGCGGCGGCAAGGCTCACGGTCCGGTCGTCCGCAGCCATGCACACGATCTTCCGAAGAAGATCCGTGCACTCGGCCTGCGCCATGCGCTGTCGGCCAAGCTGAAGGCTGAAGAGATCATCGTCGTCGACGATCTCGTCGCCAATGAAGCAAAGACGAAGGCGCTCGCCGGTGCATTCGCCTCGCTCGGCCTCACCAACGCCCTGATCATCGGCGGAGCCGAGATCGAAGGCAACTTCAAGCTCGCAGCCCAGAACATCCCGAATGTGGACGTTCTGCCGGTTCAGGGCATCAACGTTTACGACATTCTGCGCCGTGGCAAGCTCGTGCTTTCCAAGGCTGCTGTGGAAGCTCTGGAGGAGCGGTTCAAATGACGGATCTTCGGCACTACGACGTGATCGTGTCTCCCTCGATCACCGAAAAGTCGACGCTGGTCTCGGAACAGAACCAGGTCGTCTTCAATGTCGCCAAGGGTGCTTCGAAGCCTGAGATCAAGGCTGCCGTCGAAGCGCTGTTCGGCGTGAAGGTCACGGCCGTGAACACGCTCGTCCGCAAGGGCAAGCTGAAGCGCTTCCGCGGCTTCGCCGGAAAGCAGAAGGACGTGAAGAAGGCGATCGTAACGCTCGCCGACGGTCAGTCCATCGACGTTTCCACCGGTCTCTAACGGATAGGCCCATTTAGGGTAAAAACCCAAAAGGGAACATGAAAATGGCATTGAAAAGCTTCAATCCGACGACGCCGAGCCAGCGTCAACTGGTCATCGTCAGCCGGGCGGGCCTCTACAAGGGCAAGCCGGTAAAGACGCTGACCGAGGGCCTGTCCTCCAAGGGCGGTCGCAACAATCTGGGCCGCATCACCGTCCGTTTCCAGGGCGGTGGTCACAAGCGGACCTACCGTCTGGTCGACTTCAAGCGTCGCAAGTTCGACGTCGAAGGCACGGTCGAGCGTCTGGAATACGACCCGAACCGCACGGCTTTCATCGCGCTCGTCAACTATGCTGACGGTGAACAGGCCTATATCCTGGCGCCGCAGCGCCTGGCCGCGGGCGATAAGGTGATTGCCTCGGAAAAGGCCGTCGACGTAAAGCCCGGCAACGCTATGCCGCTGCAGTTCATTCCGGTCGGCTCCATCATCCACAACGTGGAAATGAAGCCGGGCAAGGGTGGGCAGATCGCCCGCTCCGCCGGAACCTACGCTCAGCTCGTCGGCCGCGACCAGGGGATGGCGATCCTGCGCCTGAACTCGGGCGAGCAGCGCCTGGTGCACGGCTCTTGCCTCGCATCGATCGGTGCTGTATCGAACCCCGACCACGGCAACATCAATGATGGTAAGGCCGGCCGTTCGCGCTGGCGCGGCAAGCGCCCGCACGTACGCGGCGTTGTCATGAACCCGGTCGACCATCCGCACGGCGGCGGCGAAGGCCGCACCTCCGGTGGTCGCCATCCGGTCACTCCATGGGGCAAGCCCACAAAGGGTAAGCGCACGCGCTCCAACAAGTCGACCGACAAGTTCATTATGCGCTCGCGTCATCAGCGCAAGAAGTAAGAGAGGAAGTCTCAAGTGGCTCGTTCAGTATGGAAAGGTCCGTTTGTTGACGGTTATCTTCTCAAGAAGGCTGAGAAGGTCCGCGAAGGCGGCCGCAACGAAGTGATCAAGATGTGGAGCCGTCGCTCCACGATCCTTCCGCAGTTCGTCGGTCTGACCTTCGGCGTCTACAACGGCAACAAGCATGTTCCCGTCTCGGTGTCCGAGGAAATGGTCGGTCACAAGTTCGGTGAATTCGCTCCGACCCGGACCTATTACGGTCATGGCGCGGACAAGAAAGCGAAGAGGAAGTAACAATGGGCAAGGCAAAAGCCGAACGCCGGCTGAAGGATAATGAGGCGCAGGCCGTTGCGCGCACGATCCGCGTCAGCCCCCAGAAGCTCAACCTTGTTGCCGCGCTGATCCGCGGCAAGAAGGTAGACCGGGCTCTGGCCGAACTCGAGTTCTCGCGCAAGCGCATTGCAGGCACGGTCAAGAAGACGCTTGAATCTGCGATCGCTAACGCAGAGAACAACCATGATCTCGACGTTGATTCGCTCATCGTCGCAGAAGCTTTTGTTGGCAAGTCGATCGTGATGAAGCGCTTCCACGCCCGTGGTCGCGGCCGTGCATCGCGCGTCGAAAAGCCGTTCGCGCACTTGACGATCGTCGTTCGTGAAGTGGAAGCCAAAGGGGAGGCCGCATAATGGGCCAGAAAATTAATCCGATCGGTTTCCGTCTCGGCATCAACCGGACCTGGGATAGCCGTTGGTTCGCGGATAACGCGGAATACGGCCAGCTTCTTCACGAAGACCTGAAGATCCGCGCCTATCTGATGGAAGAACTGAAGGCGGCCGGTATCGCCAAGGTCGTCATCGAGCGTCCGCACAAGAAGTGCCGCGTTACGATCCACTCGGCTCGCCCGGGCCTGATCATCGGCAAGAAGGGCGCCGACATCGAAAAGCTCCGCAGGAAGCTTTCCGAGATGACCAATTCGGAAACGCACCTCAACATCGTCGAGGTGCGCAAGCCGGAAGTCGACGCGACTCTCGTTGCACAGTCGATCGCTCAGCAGCTCGAGCGTCGTGTAGCGTTCCGTCGTGCGATGAAGCGTGCCGTTCAGTCGGCAATGCGTCTCGGCGCCGAAGGCATCAAGATCACCTGCGCCGGCCGTCTCGGCGGTGCGGAAATCGCCCGTACCGAATGGTATCGTGAAGGCCGCGTTCCGCTGCATACGCTGCGCGCCGACATCGACTACGGCACGGCCGAAGCCGAAACCGCTTTCGGTATCTGCGGTGTCAAGGTCTGGATTTTCAAGGGTGAAATCCTTGAGCACGATCCGATGGCTTCCGAGCGCCGCGCGACCGAGAGTGACAACCAGGGCGGTGGCGGCAGAGAGCGTCGCCGCGAGAACGCGTAACATTCGCGCGTGGCAGCCAATATCGGAGAAGTAAAAAAATGTTGCAGCCAAAGCGTACGAAGTATCGCAAGCAGTTCAAGGGACGCATCAAGGGCGTCGCGAAGGGCGGCTCCGACCTGGCCTTCGGCGAATTCGGTCTGAAGGCTCAGGAGCCGAACCGCGTCAATGCTCGCGAGATCGAAGCGGCCCGCCGTGCGATCACCCGTCATATGAAGCGCGCCGGCCGCGTCTGGATCCGGGTATTCCCCGACGTTCCGGTCACGGCAAAGCCGACCGAAGTCCGCATGGGTAAGGGCAAGGGTTCGGTCGAATACTGGGCATGCAAGGTCAAGCCCGGCCGCATGATGTTCGAGATCGACGGTGTCAGCGAAGAGCTCGCCCGCGAGGCGCTTCGCCTCGGCGCTGCCAAGCTCTCTGTCAAGACGCGCTTCGTGCAGCGTATCGCAGAGTAAGGAGTGAAGCTCATGAAAGCCGCAGACGTTCGCGCTCTGAGCGCCGACCAACTCAAGGAAGAGCTTGCCAAGCTGAAGAAGGAGCAGTTCAACCTGCGCTTCCAGAAGGCAACCGGCCAGCTCGAGAAGTCTTCGCGCATCAACGAGGTCCGCAAGGACATCGCGCGCATCAAAACCATTGCCCGCCAGAAGGCGGCAGAAGCCAAGGCCTAAGGACCAGAAGAATATGCCGAAACGCATTCTGCAGGGCACCGTCGTCAGTGACAAGAACGACAAGACCGTCGTCGTCCGGGTCGAGCGCCGCTTTGCGCACCCGATCCTTCAGAAGACCGTTCGTCGTTCCAAGAAGTACAAGGCGCACGACGAGAACAACCAGTTCAAGGTCGGCGACCTCGTTTCCATCGAGGAATGCGCGCCGATCTCCAAGGACAAGCGCTGGACGGTGGTTTCCGCCCAGTCTTGATTTATGCAGGTTTTGTCCGCCGGACCCTTGCGTCTCGGGCAAATATCTGTATGAAGCACGCAATTAAAGCCGAGGAACGCTCGAGTCCGAGCGTTCTTTTGCTTTGAGATGAGCACAATAAGCCGGGCGAGGGGGTTCCGACCCAACCGGCCTGGTAACAACAAGAAGGCGACCTGACATGATTCAGATGCAAACAAACCTCGACGTGGCGGATAATTCCGGCGCACGTCGTGTCATGTGCATCAAGGTGCTGGGCGGCTCCAAGCGCAAGTACGCGTCGATCGGCGACATCATTGTCGTTTCGATCAAGGAAGCCATTCCGCGCGGCCGCGTGAAGAAAGGTGATGTCATGAAGGCAGTTGTCGTTCGCACCGCGAAGGACATCCGCCGTCCGGATGGCAGCGTCATCCGTTTCGACACCAACGCAGCCGTTCTCATCGACAACAAGAAAGAGCCGATCGGCACCCGTATCTTCGGACCGGTTCCGCGCGAACTCCGCGCCAAGAACCACATGAAGATCATCTCGCTGGCTCCGGAAGTACTCTAAGGGAGCGATCAGAGATGCAAAAGATTCGCAAAGGCGACAAGGTCGTCGTTCTGACCGGTAAGGACAAGGGCCGCACCGGCGAAGTCATCCAGGTCATGCCGAAGGAAGACCGGGCTCTCGTGCGCGGCGTAAACGTGGTGAAGCGTCACCAGCGCCAGACCCAGAACCAGGAAGCCGGCATCATCACCAAGGAAGCCCCGATCCACCTGTCGAACATCGCGATCGCCGATCCGAAGGACGGCAAGCCGACCCGTGTCGGCTTCAAGATCGAAGGTGACAAGAAGGTCCGCGTGGCCAAGCGTTCGGGAGATGTGATCGATGGCTAAGTCCGCTTATGAGCCGCGGCTCAAGAAGGAATATGTAGAGCGCATCCGCAAGGCGATGCAGGAGCAGTTCTCCTACTTCAACGAAATGCAGATCCCGCGCCTCGACAAGATCGTTATCAACATGGGTGTTGGCGAAGCGACTGGTGATTCCAAGAAGCCGTCCGTTGCTGCTGCCGACCTCGCTGCGATTGCCGGCCAGAAGCCGGTGATCACCCGCGCTCGCAACTCCATCGCTGGCTTCAAGCTCCGCGAAGGCATGCCGATTGGTGCCAAGGTTACCCTGCGCGGCGTTCGGATGTACGAGTTCCTGGATCGTCTCATCAACATCGCTCTTCCGCGTGTACGAGACTTCCGCGGCCTCAATCCGAAGTCCTTCGATGGTCGTGGCAATTTTGCCATGGGCATCAAGGAGCACATTGTGTTCCCTGAGATCAACTACGACAAGGTTGATCAGATGTGGGGCATGGACATCATCGTTTGCACGACGGCTACTAACGACGACGAAGCACGCGCTCTGCTCAAAGAGTTCAACTTCCCGTTCCGTCAGTAATCCGTAACGACAAGCGTAAAGAAGGATAACTGTTATGGCGAAAACGAGCGCAGTTGAAAAGAACAAGCGCCGCCGCAAACTGGTTGCCAACCATGCCGCCAAGCGCGCGGCTCTGAAGGCAATCATCATGAACCAGTCTTTGCCGATCGAAGAGCGGTTCAAGGCCACCCTGAAGCTGGCGGATCTGCCTCGCGATGGGTCCAAGACCCGCATCCGCAACCGTTGCGAAGTCACCGGTCGTCCGCGCGCCTATTATCGCAAGCTGCGCATGTCGCGTATTGCGCTTCGCGAACTGGGCAATCTCGGCAAGGTGCCGGGTGTGGTCAAGTCGAGCTGGTAAGGAGACGGGTACATGGCAATGACTGATCCTTTGGGCGATATGCTCACCCGTATCCGCAACGGCGCTGCTCGCCGCAAGTCGAGCGTTTCTACGCCGGCTTCCAAGCTTCGCGCACGCGTTCTGGATGTCCTTCAGGCTGAGGGCTACATCCGCGGATACTCTGAAGTCGAATTCGGCAACGGCAAGTCCGAGCTGAGCATCGAACTGAAATACTACGAAGGCGCCTCCGTGATCCGTGAGATCGCGCGCGTCTCCAAGCCGGGCCGCCGGGTCTATGTCTCGGTCAAGTCCATTCCGCAGGTCGCGAACGGCCTCGGCATCACGATCCTTTCGACTCCGAAGGGTGTGATGGCCGATCACCAGGCACGCGAACAGAATGTTGGTGGCGAGGTTCTTTGCTCGGTCTTCTAAGGCCGAGCAGGATCTCCATAGCGAACAGACAGGTATAAAAATGTCTCGTATCGGTAAAAAGCCCGTTCAAGTTCCGGCAGGCGTCACGGCTAACGTGGATGGCCAGAAGGTAACGGCAAAGGGCCCGAAGGGCGAACTGTTCTTCGTCGCAAACGACGAAGTTTCGGTGAAGCTCGAAAACAACACGGTTGTCGTTCAGCCGGCCAATGAGAGCAAGGATGCTCGCGCAAAGTGGGGCATGTCCCGCACGATGATCGAGAACATCTTCAAGGGCGTGAAGGACGGTTACGAGCGCAAGCTCGAAATCAACGGCGTCGGTTACCGCGCTTCCATGCAGGGCAAGAACCTGCAGCTGGCGCTCGGCTTCAGCCACGACGTCGTCTACCAGACGCCGGAAGGCATCACGATCGCTGTGCCGAAGCCGACGGAAATCGTCGTCTCCGGAATCAACAAGCAGCAGGTCGGTCAGGTTGCCGCGGAAATCCGCGAATACCGTGGCCCCGAGCCCTACAAGGGCAAGGGCGTCAAGTATGCCGAAGAGCGGATTGTCCGCAAAGAAGGCAAGAAGAAGTAAGGATCACGCGAAATGGCTAGCAGGAAAGATACTCTTGTGCGTCGCGCCAGCCGCGTGCGCCGTCAAATCAAGGCGGTTGCCAATGGCCGCCCGCGCCTGTCGGTTCATCGCTCGTCGAAGAACATCTATGCGCAGATCATTGACGATGTTGCCGGCAAGACGATTGCTTCGGCATCGACCCTCGACACGGATCTGCGGTCTTCGCTGAAGACCGGCGCTGATACCGAGGCCGCTACGGCGGTCGGCAAGCTCCTGGCGGAGCGTGCTTCCAAGGCGGGCGTCAAGGACGTTGTCTTTGACCGTGGCGCCTTCATCTACCACGGCCGCATCAAGGCGCTGGCCGAGGCAGCTCGCGAAGGCGGCCTGAACTTCTAAGGTTCGTCGCCCGGGCAGCAATGCCCGGGCGCATCCCGGCTTCGTAAATTCCCGGCCGCTTCGATTTCCAAGGAAGCGAGGCGGTCTTCGTCAATCTGCCGATTGCACCCGGAAAAGAAAAAGGAAGAGGACAATGGCACAAGAAAGAAGAGGTTCTCGCGAAGATCGCCAGAACCGCGAAGAGCGCGACAGCGAGTTTGTCGACAAGCTCGTCGCCATCAACCGCGTCGCCAAGGTGGTGAAGGGCGGCCGTCGTTTTGGTTTCGCCGCTCTCGTCGTCGTGGGCGACCAGAAAGGTCGCGTCGGCTTCGGTCATGGCAAGGCACGTGAAGTGCCTGAAGCCATCCGCAAGGCCACGGAAGCCGCCAAGCGCGACCTGATCTTCGTACCGCTGCGCGGCGGCCGCACTCTGCATCACGACGTTCATGGCCGTCACGGCGCCGGCAAGGTGCTGCTGCGTTCGGCAAAGCCCGGTACCGGTATCATTGCCGGTGGTCCGATGCGCGCCGTCTTCGAGACGCTCGGCGTTTATGACGTCGTAGCCAAGTCGACCGGCTCGTCGAACCCCTACAACATGGTTCGCGCCACCTTCGACGCGCTCAAGAACCAGATGCACCCGAAGGACATCGCGGCACAGCGCGGCATGAAATACGCCACGCTCCAGTCCCGTCGCGTTTCCGCCGGCGTTGCTTCCGAAGAATAAGGGAGCTGACAGATGGCTAAGAAGGAAGTTGCCAAGAAGACGGTTACCGTCGAACAGATCGGTAGCCCCATTCGCCGTCCTGCCGTGCAGCGTCAGACGCTCATCGGTCTGGGCCTCAACAAGATGCACCGGGTACGCACGCTGGAAGACACTCCGGCCGTTCGCGGCATGATCCGGGCCGTCCAGCACCTCGTTCGCGTCGTCGACGAGAAGTGAGGGGGATCCTGAAATGAAACTGAATGAAATCAAGGACAACGAAGGCGCGACCAAGAACCGCAAGCGTGTAGGGCGCGGTATCGGCTCGGGTTCCGGCAAGACCGGCGGCCGTGGCGTGAAGGGTCAGAAGGCGCGTTCGGGCGTCTCGATCAACGGCTTCGAAGGCGGTCAGATGCCCATCTACCGTCGCCTGCCGAAGCGCGGCTTCAACAACATCTTCGCGTCGGAATTCGTCGAAGTGTCGCTCGGCCGTATCCAGGCCGCAGTGGACGCCAAGAAGCTGGACGCATCCAAGACCGTCGACGCCGCCGCTCTGAAGGCTGCCGGTGTCATCCGCCGCGTCAAGGATGGCGTGCGCGTCCTTGCTGACGGCGAACTGAAGGCGAAGGTTTCGCTGGAAGTTGCCGGCGCCTCCAAGCCGGCGATCGAGAAGATCGAGAAGGCTGGCGGTTCCATCAAGCTGCTCGCCGCAGCTGCCGAATAAATATGACTGATGAACCGCCCGGGGTGCTTCACGCCGGGCGGTTTTGCTCCCATATGTGAGCCTCACGTCCAAGCGCAGCGAATCGCCTGCCGCGACGGGACATAACGGAAACCACGGTGAGGCATCCGATTGCAGCGACAATCGCCTCGCGCCTGGTTTTCAACGACGAAAACTGATTCCATCCGGAACGACCGGGATTTCCCGTGTTTCCGAGACTTGGTACGCGGAGAATTGCATGGCTTCTGCAGCGGAACAGCTCGCCTCGAACCTGAATTTTTCGACTTTCGCCAAGGCGGAAGATCTGAAAAAGCGCCTCTGGTTCACCCTTGGTGCGCTTCTGGTCTACCGACTTGGCACCTATATTCCGTTGCCCGGCCTTAACCCGGACGCATTCGCACAGGCGTTCCAGGGACAATCTGGGGGCATTCTCGGCCTCTTCAACATGTTCTCGGGCGGCGCAGTCGAACGTATGGCGATCTTTGCGCTCGGCATCATGCCCTACATCTCCGCTTCGATCATCGTGCAGCTGATGACGTCGGTCGTTCCGGCGCTCGAGCAGCTGAAGAAGGAAGGCGAGCAGGGCCGCAAGGTCATCAACCAGTACACCCGCTACGGCACGGTGCTGCTCGGCGCGATGCAGGCCTACGGCATTGCAGTCGGTCTCGAAAGCGGCAGTGGGCTCGTTAACGATCCGGGCTGGTTCTTCCGTATTTCCACCGTTATTTCGCTCCTCGGCGGCACGATGTTCCTGATGTGGCTCGGCGAACAGATCACGTCGCGCGGCATCGGTAACGGCATTTCGCTGATCATCTTCGCCGGCATCGTCGCCGCTCTGCCCTCGGCGCTTGCCGGAACGCTGGAGCTCGGCCGCACCGGCGCTCTGTCGACGCCTTTGATCCTTGCGATCATCGTCATGGTCGTCGCCGTGATCGCGCTGATCGTCTTTGTCGAGCGCGCCCAGCGGCGGCTGTTGATCCAGTATCCGAAACGCCAGGTCGGCAACCGGATGTTCCAGGGCGACACGTCGCACCTGCCGCTGAAGCTCAACACCTCGGGCGTGATCCCTGCTATCTTCGCATCGTCGCTGCTCCTGCTGCCGGCTACGCTGGCGGGCTTTAGCAACACCGCGACCATGCCGGGCTGGGCGACGACCATCGTCGGGGCGCTGGCTCACGGGCAGCCGCTCTATATAATCCTCTACGGCGCGATGATTGCCTTTTTCGCGTTCTTCTACACGGCCATCGTCTTCAATCCGAAGGACACGGCCGACAATCTGAAGAAGCATGGCGGGTTCATCCCGGGTATTCGTCCTGGCGAACGCACGGCCGAATACATCGACTACGTGTTGACGCGCATTACCGTTATCGGCGCGATCTACCTGGTCTTTGTCTGCATCCTACCCGAGATCCTCATCTCGCAGACGGGCGTGCCGTTCTACCTTGGTGGTACGTCGCTTTTGATTGTTGTCAGCGTGACCCTCGATACGGTAGCACAGATCCAGGGTCACCTCATTGCCCAGCAATATGAGGGGCTGATCAAGAAGTCGAAGCTGCGCGGAGGAAAGAGGGGACGATGAGACTTATTTTTTTGGGGCCGCCGGGCGCTGGCAAGGGTACTCAGGCCAAGCTTCTGACGGAGAGATACGGCATTCCGCAGCTTTCCACGGGGGACATGCTCCGGGCGGCCGTAGCTCAGGCGACCGAGGTCGGCAAGCGAGCGAAAGCCGTGATGGATGCCGGCCAGCTCGTCTCCGACGAAATCGTCAACGAGATCGTCTCCGACCGCATCGATGCGCCGGACTGCGCCAGGGGCTTCATTCTGGACGGCTACCCGCGCACGGTTCCGCAGGCCGTCGCGCTTGACCGGATGCTCGAAGACAAAGGTCTGAAACTCGATGCGGTCATTGAGTTGAAGGTCGATGAGGCGGCGCTTGTGCGGCGCATGGAGAATCGCGTAGCGGAAACCGTCGCGGCGGGCGGCACGGTGCGCTCCGACGACAATCCGGAAGCATTCCGTCGCCGCCTGCAGGAATACCGGGAAAAGACCGCGCCGCTTTCGGAACACTACGCCCGAACCGGCCGGTTGAAGACCGTGGACGGCATGGCGGACGTGACTACGGTTACTGCCGAGATCGAGAAGATTCTGGCATAGGCGCAGCCTTTGCCAAAATGGAAGCGCCGGGGAGTTGACTTTTCCGGCCGATTCCTCCAAAGACAGCGTCAACTCGCGACATGAGAAGCGATCGGCGCGGTCTTCAAGGAAATGAAGTCCGGGTACGGTCGTTTTTGACGTGTCTCGAACCTCAATCAACGTGCGGCTATTAAGGTCGCGTAACGAAGCACCTATTGCCTGTAGGCAACTGGAACGCAAGGAGAATAGACGTGGCACGTATCGCTGGCGTCAACATCCCGACCGCAAAGCGCGTTGTCATCGCGCTGACGTATATTCACGGGATCGGCACGAAATTCGCACAGGAAATCGTCGAAAAGGTCGGTATCCCGGCCGAACGTCGCGTGCATCAGTTGACGGACGCTGAAGTTCTTCAGATCCGTGAAACGATCGACCGCGACTATCAGGTTGAGGGCGACCTGCGTCGCGAGACCTCGATGAACATCAAGCGCCTGATGGACCTCGGCTGCTACCGCGGTCTTCGCCATCGTCGCGGTCTGCCGGTGCGCGGCCAGCGCACGCACACCAATGCCCGCACCCGCAAGGGTCCGGCAAAGGCGATTGCCGGCAAGAAGAAGTAATTTCCCGAAAAGGGAAAACGGGAGGCTGGCGCACGCGCCGGCCTCCTTTTGCAGTTTGGGAAGGGCAAGTGTCCGACCATCGCGACGGCCGTTACCGGCTCCGCGAAATGCCCGCGAAGCCGGTTTATTCGGCTGCCGCGAATTTGAAAGATGCAGGGTAGGGGACGACCAATCCTTTTCCCGGTGGAGCCGCTGGAATTACGGCGGTGCAGAGATCTAAGAAAGGGATCCTATGGCCAAGGAAGCCACCCGCGTTCGCCGCCGCGAGCGCAAGAACATTACGTCTGGCGTTGCACACGTCAATTCGTCGTTCAACAACACGATGATCACCATCACCGACGCGCAGGGCAATGCCATTGCCTGGTCGTCCGCCGGTGCGAAGGGTTTCAAGGGTTCGCGCAAGTCGACCCCGTTCGCCGCGCAGATCGCTGCTGAAGATTGCGCCAAGAAGGCCCAGGAACATGGCATGAAGTCGCTGGAAGTGGAAGTTTGCGGTCCGGGTTCCGGTCGTGAATCCGCTCTTCGCGCGCTCCAGGCTGCGGGTTTCATGATCACGTCGATCCGTGACGTGACCCCGATCCCGCACAATGGCTGCCGTCCGCGCAAGAAGCGCCGCGTCTGATCATCTGTATTCAACATTCCGGTGAGGACGTTCCGGCGTCCTCCCGGTCTTCGGGGCTCGGTTGTCACGATTGGATGGTGGCAACGAACGGAAGGCAGAAAACATGATCCAGAAAAATTGGCAGGAATTGATCAAGCCGAACAAGGTGGAGTTCGCCTCCTCCGGCCGCACCAAGGCAACGTTGGTCGCGGAGCCGCTTGAGCGCGGCTTTGGCCTGACGCTCGGCAACGCGCTTCGCCGCGTACTTTTGTCGTCGCTGCGCGGTGCTGCGGTAACCGCGGTTCAGATCGACGGCGTATTGCATGAGTTCTCTTCTATCCCGGGTGTCCGGGAAGACGTGACCGACATCGTGCTCAACATCAAGGAAATCGCCATCAAGATGGATGGCGACGACGCAAAGCGCATGGTCGTGCGCAAGCAGGGCCCGGGCGTTGTGACCGCCGGTGACATTCAGACGGTTGGCGACATCGAGATCCTCAACCCGAACCACGTGATCTGCACCCTCGACGAGGGCGCGGAAATCCGCATGGAGTTCACCGTCAACAACGGCAAGGGTTACGTACCGGCAGACCGCAACCGCTCGGAAGATGCGCCGATCGGCCTCATTCCGGTCGACAGCCTGTACTCCCCGGTCAAGAAGGTCTCCTACAAGGTGGAAAACACCCGTGAGGGCCAGGTTCTCGACTATGACAAGCTGACGATGTCCATCGAAACCGATGGCTCCGTCACCGGTGAAGATGCGATCGCTTTTGCGGCCCGCATCCTTCAGGACCAGCTGTCGGTCTTCGTCAACTTCGACGAGCCGCAGAAGGAAACCGAGGAAGAAGCGGTCACAGAACTCGCCTTCAACCCGGCGCTTCTCAAGAAGGTCGACGAACTGGAACTTTCCGTCCGTTCGGCCAACTGCCTGAAGAACGACAACATCGTCTATATCGGCGACCTGATTCAGAAGACCGAAGCAGAAATGCTCCGCACGCCGAATTTTGGTCGCAAGTCGCTCAACGAGATCAAGGAAGTTCTCGCTTCCATGGGCCTGCACCTCGGCATGGAAGTGCCGTCCTGGCCGCCGGAGAATATCGAAGATCTCGCCAAGCGCTACGAAGACCAGTACTAAGGCCGCACGCGTTCGAAAGAACGCGTAAAGCTGGCCTTAGAAGTTAACTGCGTATATTGCTTACCGCTTCAAGCCTTCGGCTCTCCGCGGGATATGCGCGACGTTTAAACTGCAGGCGGATGCCTGCAAGTAAAGGAGAATAGCCATGCGCCACGGTAAAGCCGGCCGCAAGCTGAATAGAACCGCCAGCCATCGCAAGGCGATGTTTGCCAACATGGCAGCTTCGCTGATCGAGCACGAGCAGATCGTTACGACCCTGCCGAAGGCCAAGGAAATCCGTCCGATCGTGGAAAAGCTCGTCACGCTCGGCAAGCGTGGCGATCTGCACGCCCGCCGCCAGGCGATCTCGCAGATCCGCGATGTTGCTGTCGTTTCGAAGCTGTTCGACGCGATTGCCTCGCGCTATGCCACCCGCAATGGCGGCTACCTGCGCATCATGAAGGCTGGTTTCCGCCAGGGTGACAACGCTCCGCTCGCCGTCATCGAATTCGTTGACCGCGATGTCGACGCCAAGGGCTCGAAGGACCGCGCTCGCGTTTCTGCAGAAGCCGAGGCGGCCGAAGCGGCCTGATTTCGTCAGAGCTGATCAAAGAATGAAAGCGGCCGGGTGCTGATCGCACCCGGCTGCTTTCTGTTGTGCGCCCGGCATGGGCGCATTCCTGCGGGTGGAGGCGGTGCCTCCCCGGGACAAGCGGCAACGAACGGCGAAGCTCTGGTGACCAAGGGGCGGCGGCGAGCCGCCCGGTGCGGACCCGCATGCCGGTCGTGTGGCAGGGGTGCGGTCACAACGACCGTCCCCTAGCCGATCGTTCTGTTCAAAGCAGAAGTCGATGTTCATCCCTGTGCCTGTCGCAGACGTGAGAGCAGCACGGAAGAGCTTTTGCAGCTCAAGGATTGGTCTGGCTGGATTGCAGTGACGGGCGCGGGAATGAGGGTCGGGCGTGTTGCGAGACCTTGGCCGGTGCGGCTCTTACCCAGTGGCACGTTGTGCCCTCAACCTGCTCTGGGCTGTGACCGCAACAGCGTGCCGCCCTGCCGTTTCCACCGCACATACCGCTTTCTGACGGCACGCCAGGCGACGAGTACCGCAACGAGGGACAGGTACAGCATCTGCTCGGGCCCAACGACCTTGACGGACATGGCGAAATGCAGCGCGCCCGCCAAGGCAATCACGTAGACCAGCCTGTGAAGCCGGTTCCACCGTTGCCCGAGGCGCCTTACAGACCAATTGTTCGATGTAACCGCCAGCGGCACGAGCAGCACGAGGGCGGCCATGCCGATGGTGATGAACGGACGACGAGCGATGTCGGCGAGGATTGCCGGGATGCGCAGCGTCTGATCCAGCACCATATATGTGAGGAAATGCATCAGCACATAGTAAAAGGCAAGGAGGCCCAGGGCGCGGCGATATCTGAGCCAGTTGACGCCGAAGAGGTCGCGAATGGGAGTGATCGCCAGGGTGGCGATCAGGAAGCGCAGGGCCCAGATGCCGAGCAGGTGCTCGAATTCCTTGACTGCATTTCCGGGCAGCCGACCGGTGGCCCCCAGATAGAAACCCCAGACGGCCGGCAGGAAGCCGATTACGTAGAGCGCCCAGATCGAGGGTCCGTGCAGTCGCTTCGGCAGGGCGGGAACGTTAGGCATCGTCAGAAGTTCACCCGCAGATCCATGCCGGCATAGAGGTTTGCCACTTCTTCCGCGTAGCCGTTGAAGGGTAGCGTATCGCGGCGGTTGGCGCCGAAGAAGCCGCCTTCGCCGATGCGGTTTTCGGTTGCCTGGCTCCAGCGTGGGTGATCGACGTCGGGGTTCACATTGGCATAGAAGCCGTATTCAGTCGGCCCGGCGAGATTCCAGGTGCATGGCGGAGGCGTCTCGGTCAGCGAGATACGCACGATCGATTTGATCCCCTTGAAGCCGTATTTCCACGGTACCACCAGGCGGATTGGTGCGCCGTTCTGGTTCGGCAGCGTCTTGCCGTAGAGCCCGACGGAGAGAATCGTCAGCGGGTGGCGGGCTTCGTCGAGCCTCAGGCCCTCCCGGTATGGCCATTCCAGCGGCTGGAAATAGCCGGACTGGCCCGGCATCTCCTCTGGGCGCACGACGGTTTCGAAGGCGACATATTTTGCGCTTCCGAGCGGTTCGACCCTGTCGAGGAGTGCGGCCAGTGGGAAGCCTATCCAGGGAATGACCATCGACCAGGCTTCGACGCAGCGCATCCGGTAGATCCGCTCCTCGAGAGGGAAGGCCAAGAGTTCCTCAAGGCTGAAGTCCCGCGGCTTGCCGACCAGGCCGTCGACCTTCACCGTCCAGGGCGCCGGTTTGAAATTTGCCGAGTTGGCGGCCGGGTCGCCCTTGCCGGTCCCGAATTCATAGAAGTTGTTGTAGCTCGTGGCGTCCTTTTCTGGCGTGGCAGGCTCATCGACCCTGTACGCGCTCTTGGATGCCGCGAGTGCAGCCGCGCGGCTGGGGCTGGGGGCGGCGAGCGCCAGGCTTCCAGCCGCGGCGGCCATGAATGTGCGGCGATGCAGGAAGAAGCGCTCCGGCGTAATTTCCGTAGCGGCGATCTTCGGGACGCGCGTGCTGGACATGGGTTCTCCTCGGTCATCATTCGACTTCTTCTAATACGCAGATGAGCAGAGTTTCGATCACCGGAAAAGGCTGGCGGGACCACGTTTTCGTGCGCGATTCGTGAACGCGGCCGACGCGAGCGGGGGCAGAAGTTCCGGCAAACGGCGCGGAATCTGTAATCCCATGAATTCCCTGAGGAAATGATGCGTCCTTGCGGTCACGTCTCGCCGATTTGTCCGGCGGCAGGTTTGCCTTTTTCCGCGCGAAATCCTATCTGAGCGTAGCAGCAACGAATGGGAGAATGCTTCATGATCTTCGGCCATAGAGCTCTCGCGGCTCTCGTCTTCGCTGTTGCGATTTCGACGCCTGCAATGGCCCAGGATGCCAGGACCGTGCCGCAGTCGCGGACGGAACTGCAGCTCTCTTTCGCCCCTCTCGTCAAGCAGACGGCGAATGCGGTCGTGAACGTCTATGCCGAGCGCGTCGTGGAGCGTCGCTCGATCTTCGCCGGAGATCCTTTCTTCGAGGAGTTTTTCGGCCAGCGCATGCCGAACCGAACCGAGAAGCAGTCGTCTCTCGGATCCGGCGTGATCGTCGGCCGCGACGGCCTGGTCGTGACCAACAATCATGTCATCGAGGGTGGTGACGACATCAAGGTGGCGCTTGCCGACGGGCGCGAGTTCCCCTGCAAGATCATACTCAAGGATGATCGCCTGGATCTGGCGGTCTTGAAAATCCAGTCAGACGGTCCGTTCGACATTATCCCGATCGGTGATTCCGACGCGGTGGAGGTTGGCGATCTGGTGCTGGCGATGGGCAACCCCTTCGGCGTCGGGCAGACGGTGACGAGCGGTATCGTTTCGGCGCTCGCCCGCAACCAGATTTCCAACGGTGATTTCGGCTTCTTCATCCAGACGGATGCGGCCATCAATCCGGGCAATTCCGGCGGCGGTCTGATCAACATGAAAGGCGAGTTGATCGGCATCAACACCGCGATTTTTTCCAGAGGCGGCGGTTCCAACGGCGTGGGCTTCGCCATTCCCGCAAACCTGGTCAAGGTTTTCGTCGCCTCCGCCGAAGGAGGAAACGGCTCGTTCGTCCGTCCCTTCGTCGGCGCTACCTTCGAACCGGTGACCTCCGATGTGGCCGAGGCGCTTGGGCTCGAGCGGGCGCGCGGTGCGCTGGTGACGGCGGTCGTTGCAGGCGGTCCGGCCGAGAGCGCCGGCATACGCCCCGGGCAGGTGGTCACCGCCGTCAACGGCATACCGGTCGAACATCCCGATGCGCTCGGCTATCGTCTGACGACTGTCGGGATCGGTCACGAGGCGCGCGTGACGATTTCGGAGAACGGCGATTTACGCGATATCACCCTCAGGCTCGAGCGGGCGCCGGAAACGCAGCCGCGCGACGAACGGCTGATCGAAGGGCGTAATCCCTTTGCCGGCGCTGTCGTGGGAAATCTCTCGCCGCGGCTCGCCGAAGAGTTGCGCATGCCCACGTCGCTGCAAGGCGTGGTCGTCACAGAGGTCAATCGCGGCTCGCCGGCTGCACGCATCGGCCTCGAACCGAAAGATATCGTTCGTTCGGTCAACGGGACGCCAATCGACAGCTCGAAAACGCTCGAAGGCGTCCTGGCGGAGGATGCCTCCTTCTGGCGCGTCGAGATCGAACGTAACGGCCAGATCATCCGTCAGTTCTTCCGATGAGCGATCTCTTTGCCCCCCACGAGCCTCCGGAGATGGCCTCGGCAAGGCCGCTTGCCGATCGGCTGCGCCCGCGGACATTGGCGGAGGTCACGGGTCAGGAGCATCTGACGGGCGCGGACGGGGTGCTCACCCGGATGATCGGATCCGGTTCCCTCGGCTCGATGATCTTCTGGGGCCCGCCGGGAACCGGCAAGACAACGGTAGCCCGTCTGCTCTCCGGCGAGGCCGGCCTCGCCTTCGAGCAGATCTCGGCAATCTTCTCCGGCGTTGCGGATTTGAAGAAGGTATTCGAGGCCGCCCGCGCCCGGCGCATGTCGGGGCGCCAGACGCTGCTTTTCGTCGACGAGATTCACCGGTTCAACCGGGCGCAGCAAGACAGCTTCCTGCCGGTGATGGAGGACGGCACCGTCATTCTGGTCGGTGCTACCACCGAGAACCCGTCTTTCGAGCTCAACGCTGCGCTTCTGTCGCGCGCTCGCGTGCTGACGTTCAAGCCGCATGACGAAGCCAGCCTCGAGGAACTGCTGAAGCGGGCCGAGGCGGCCGAGGGCAAGCCGCTGCCGCTGGACGACGATGCGCGCGCCAGCCTGATCCGCATGGCGGACGGGGACGGCCGCGCCGTGCTGACCCTTGCGGAAGAGGTATGGCGGGCGGTGCGCCGGGATGAGATGTTCGATGCCGCGGCGCTTCAGGAAATCGTCCAGCGCCGCGCACCGGTTTACGACAAGGGCCAGGATGGCCATTACAATCTGATCTCGGCCCTCCACAAATCCGTTCGCGGGTCCGACCCGGACGCTGCACTCTATTATCTTTGTCGAATGTTCGATGCCGGGGAAGATCCGCTTTATATCGGCAGGCGGCTGGTGCGGATGGCGGTCGAGGATATCGGCCTCGCCGATCCGCAGGCACTGGCGATCTGCAACGCCGCCAAGGACGCCTACGACTACCTCGGTTCGCCGGAAGGGGAACTGGCTCTTGCCGAGGCCTGCGTCTATCTTGCAACCGCTCCCAAGTCCAATGCGGTCTACACCGCCTACAAGGCCGCGATGCGCGCGGCCAAGGAACATGGTTCTCTGCTGCCGCCGAAGCATATTCTCAACGCTCCGACGAAGCTGATGAAGGGGGAAGGCTACGGCGACGGCTATCGCTACGATCACGACGAGCCAGACGCGTTCTCAGGACAGGATTATTTCCCCGAGAAAATGGGAAGAAAAACCTTCTACGATCCGCCGGAGCGCGGCTTCGAACGTGAAATCCGCAAGCGGCTGGAGTGGTGGAGCAAACTACGGCGCGACCGGCATTCGTGAGCTTCAGCTCTTTCCGCAGCGCAAGGCTGCCGTGCCATACGGCGCCTTGCTGCCCGCGCGGGCCTGTGGCATAGGTGTGCAACATCGCAGACGGCTGCACGGATCGAAAAGATCCGCACTTCCGCGGGGACGGCCTCGCTCCACACGAAGGAGTTCGAAATGGCCTGGTTCACGCTGCTGCTCGCTGGAATTCTCGAAATCGGCTGGGCGATCGGTCTCAAATACACGGATGGATTTACGCGGTTCACGCCGACCGTGCTGACGGTCGGCTCGATGATCCTGAGCGTCGTTCTACTCGGCATCGCAGTGCGTTCGCTGCCGCTCGGTACGGCCTATGCGGTCTGGACCGGGATCGGTACCGTCGGTACGGTCATTCTCGGTATCGTCCTGTTTGCAGAACCCGCAACGGCCATGCGTCTCGGCTGTATCGGCCTGATCGTCGCGGGCATCGCCGGGCTGAAGCTCGTCGGCTGAGGGCAACCACCGAAATTCTGCCCCCCATCCGGCCTGCCGGCCACCTTCTCCCCGCATGCGGGGAAGAGGGCTAGGGTGATTGGGCGAGCGCGCCGCAAGGCGTCACACCAGTCGCCCTCGTCCTATTTCAGCGCTTCGAGCACGGTGGCGGCAGCCAGCATTTCCTGCCAGCGGTTTTCCCGCCGTTTGAAAGCTTCCTCGTCGGTTCCCCACTGGTCGATCTGCCAATCCTCGTCCACATGAGCGGCGGCCCATGCCTCTTCGGCCGAGAGCCTGCCCATGGCGAGGGCTAGAGCGAGCAGGGCCGATCCGGTCAGGCTGGTAACCGTATGGAGGCAGGCGAGACCGAGGGGTGTCGCAAATGCGCGCAGGCCCTCGGCAAAGGCCGAGATCGCCTCGCGCGGTTGTTCCTGGTGGATGACGCCTTCGATGAGAATGAAGCGGGCGCCGAGCGTCCGGGCTGCCCAGTCGAGGACCGGGTTCCACTGGTCGTTCTGCCGTGCGACGAGCTCCCTCGGACTATCGGCCCGGTAGCACAGGAGATCGCTGCCGGCGAAACGGAGAATATCGTCGAAGACTGCACGATCGTCGAGCGCAACCCCGTCGATCGCTGTATTGGCGATCCGGGTGAGGGGCATTGCCGAAGGGTCGATCACTTCGGTCTGGGCGTTCCACTCGGCTGCAAGCAGCCCGGCGAGCTTTTGCGTGGGGACGGAGAGCGGTCGCCTCGCCGGTGTGCGCACCGGTCTTCCGTCGAGATGCACGGTGTAGCCGCTGTCATCGGCCGGTGCGGCGCTCGCCTGCTTGTAGAAGCGTTTCGGCAGCGGTTTCTGCATCTGGATCTGGGCCCTGCGCACCGGATCGTCGTGGCTCAGCGCAGCGCTCAGTTCGTCGCGAATATCAGGCATGGTTACAATCCATCCATTCGATTATATCTGCCGGCACGCGGGCGATGTGGTTCGCGCCCGACTCCATCAGTTCCGGCACGCTGGCGTAACCCCAGGCGACGCCCAGGGCACCGGCGCCGGCTGCCTTGGCCATCTGCATGTCGTAGATCGCGTCCCCGATGACGATCGTGTCGCTCGGGTCGATACCGGCTTCCGCACAGCACTCCGTCACCATGGCCGGATGCGGCTTCGAGGGGCAGTCGTCCGCAGTGCGGGAGACGAAGAAAATCTTGTCGAAGCCGTGCGTCGCCGCGATATGCATGAGACCCCGCCTCGATTTGCCGGTGACCGCACCGATCAGCAGTTCGTCGCGACCAGCCAAGGTCTGCATCATCTCTGCAATGCCCGGAAACAGCGCTTCGCTGCAGCCGGGTTCGCCTCGTACCGAAGCGAATATAGACTTGTAATGCGCCGTCATTGCGGTCGCCCTGCTGTCGACGTGTTGCTGCCCCATGAGCCTGGCGATCGCGATGTCGAGCGTGAGGCCGATAATCGTCTTGGTCGCATCCTTTGTCGGTCGCTCCAGATCGAAGGCCTCGAAGGTACGGGCCATCACCTCATGGATCAATCCGGCGCTGTCGACGAGCGTACCGTCGCAATCGAAAAGGACGAGCTTCATTACTCTTCCTCGCCGGCGGCGTTTTCGTCGAAGCCGAGCAGGTTCCAGCTCTGCACCATGTGCTGGGGCAGGGGGGCCGTGACCTTCAGCCGACCGCCGTTCGGATGCGGAATGTCGATGTGTCTGGCGTGGAGGTGGAGCCGGTTCTGCATGCCGCCGGGAAAGGTCCAGTTGATGTCCGCTTCGAAATATTTCGGATCGCCGATGATCGGATGCCCGATGTGAGCGGCGTGGACACGCAGCTGATGCGTGCGGCCGGTATAGGGTTCCATCTCCAGCCAGGCGAGGTTCTGGCCGGCCTGCTCGACGATCCGGTAGAAGGAGATGGCGTGGTCGGCGCCATCCTCCCCATGTTTGGCAATCCGCACGCGGTCGCCGTCCGGCGTCTGTTCCTTCACGAGCCAGGTGGATATCTTGTCTTCGCGCCTGCGCGGGACGCCCTTGACCAGCGCCCAATAGGTCTTCTTCGTATCGCGTTCGCGAAACGCCGCGGTCAGCTGCTGCGCAGCTCCGCGCGTGCGGGCTATGACGAGAACGCCCGACGTGTCACGGTCGAGACGATGGACGAGCCGCGGCTTTTCGCCCTTCTGGCTGGTCCACGCCTCGAGCATCTTGTCTATGTGCCGATTGACGCCCGAACCGCCCTGAACGGCGAGTCCGGCCGGCTTGTTGAGCACGATGACCTTGGCATCCTCATGCAGCACCATACGCGACAGAAGCTCGCCGTCCGAGGACTGACGCAGATCCCGGCCTCCGATCGGACCGGATTTGACTTCCTTGGAGTCCACGCCGAGCGGCGGGATGCGGATCGTCTGACCCGGTTGTACGCGCGTGTCGGATTTTGCCCGCGCCCCATCCACGCGGATCTGCCCGGACCGCAGCAACTTCTGCAGCGGCCCGAAGCCCAGTCCGGGGAAATGCACCTTGAACCAGCGGTCGAGACGCATTCCCGCCTCGTCGCTGTCCACTTGCCTGTGTTCAATGCCCGCCATTTGCAGAAATCCGCTTACTCTTCTTCAAGGGCTGGCTTTAGACCATTGCGCGCATCAGGGCCAGCCCGGCGAACACGGCAAGCAGCGAAAGACCGACGCTCGCCACCGCATAGGCGAGGCCGCTCGTTGTGTGGCCGTGTTCCAGAAGGGTGATCGCGTCGAGCGAGAAGGCCGAGAAGGTCGTGTAGCCGCCCAGCACGCCGGTGATCAGGAACACGCGCATTTCCGGCGAGGCACCCATCTTGTGCATGACGAATTCCGCCAGGAAGCCGATCAGAAAGGAACCCGTGACGTTCACGAACAGAGTCCCCCAGGGAAAGGCCGGGCCGGCGCGTTGCAGCATCCAGAGGCCGACGAGGTAGCGCAGGATGGAGCCAAGGGCACCGCCGGCGCCGACGAGGAGGATATGGTTCATCAAATCATTCCGATCGGAGAAGGCCGTAGCATGTCAGCCGAGCCTCTCGGCATGCCATTTCAGGTGGTCGTCCATGAAGGTCGAGATGAAATAATAGGAATGGTCGTAGCGCTCGTGCATCCGGAGCGTCAGGCCGATTCCCGTTCCTTTGACGGCTTCCTCGAACAGCCAGGGGCGCAGACCGTTTTCCAGGAAGCTGTCGGCCTTGCCCTGGTCTATCAGGAATTCCGGGAAGCGCGCGCCATCCTCGACGAGGGCGCAGGCATCGTATGTCCGCCAGGCGGCCTTGTCGGAGCCGAGATATTTTTCGAAGGCACCGACCGACCAATCGGCGGAAGACGGCGCGACGATCGGCGCGAAGGCGGAGCAGCTCTTGAAACGCTCGGGATTCTTGAGAGCGATCGTCATGGCGCCATGTCCGCCCATCGAGTGGCCGAAGATGCCCTGACGGCTCATATCCGCTCGGAAATGCTGGCCGACGAGGGCCGGGAGCTCCTCGGTGACGTAGCTGTACATCTGATAGTGCTCGGCCCAGGGCTTCTCCGTTGCGTCGAGATAGAAGCCGGCACCCTTGCCCATCTGCCAGTTGGTGAGCTCATCCGGAACGTCTGCACCCCTTGGGCTCGTGTCCGGGCAGACGATGATGAGTCCAAGCTCCGAGGCCATGCGCCGGTATTCACCCTTGTCCATGACATTGGCATGGGTGCAGGTGAGGCCGGAGAGATACCAGAGGACAGGACGAGGTTCCGTAATTGCCTGCGGCGGGACAAAGACGGCGAAGGTCATTTCGCCTTTGCACGCCGTCGAATCATGGGCGTAGACGCCCTGCATGCCGCCGAAAGCGGTGTTTTGCGAGATTACTTTCATCTTTGGCTCCTGAATTCATGGGGGGGCGCCTGCAAGCTGGACCGCGGCATTGACGGCAGCGGCGACGAGCACCGTGTTGAAGAAGAACGAGACGATGGCGTGCATCAGGTTGACGCGCCGCATCGCCGTTGTCGTGATCGCGACGTCCGACGTCTGCGCCGTCATCCCGATGACGAAGGCGAAGTAGAGGAAATCCCACCCGCCGGGGCTGTCGGTTTCCGGAAAGGCGAGACCGCGCGCTGCGGGATCGATACCGGGCTCATCGCGGCCGGCAAGCCAATAGAGATGAGCATAATGCAGCGACGCCATGGTGTGGATCGTCGTCCAGCCGAGCGCAACCGCTGCGAAGGCGATGGACAGTCCGACGGCGCCGCCTTCGCCGGTGCGGTTAAGCGCGAGGAACAGAGCCACCAGCGAAGTGGCCGCGGCAACCAGCGTCACGAGGAAGATGATCGGCTCCGGCTCGCCGGTGTCCCGCGCATTGGCCTGGAGATAGCTGCCGGTAAGCCTGGGAAGCCGCAGGGCAGTGATCGACAGATAGACAAGGAAAAAGAGGATGGCGGCGACCTCGATCGCTTCTGCGTGGAAAAACGCAAAACCGATCGGCAGACTAAGCAACCCGCCCGTCAGGGCGAGATAGAACGGCCAGTGCCGCAGGCCTGCCTTCCGATCCATACGCGCCTCCGTTCGCCGGCTCTACCTTTTTACGCGTCGGCAGAGTCGGTCAAGCGTTTCGAGAAAGGCGGAGCGGTCGCGGGAGGTGAGGGCGGCGTTATAGCCTTTGCTTTCGCCGGTTTCCCTGAGATGGGCCGAAAGGTCGCGCATCGCGGACGCCATGCCGATGTTGCTCTCGTCGAAGACGCGCCCGGTCGGACCGGTGACGAGTGCTCCGGCGCCGACACAACGTACGGCGAGCGGCACGTCGGCGGTGACGACGATATCGCCGTCCCCGGCGCGTTCGGCGATCCAATCATCGGCGGCGTCGAAACTCGTCGACACGATGACGTTATGAACCATCGGATCGCGCGAGGGGCGCAGGCCTGAATTGGCGACGAAGGTCACCTCCAGACCATGGCGTTCGGCCACCTTCAGGATTTCCGGCTTTACCGGGCAGGCATCGGCATCGACATAGATCATGGGGAACGACTTCCGGAGGCCAAAAAAGCGCCGGAATCAACTATTTCCGGCGCTTCCCTGACCGAGACTGCGAACTCAATAGAGGACCACCGAGCGGATGCTTTCGCCGGAATGCATGAGTTCGAAACCTTTATTGATGTCCTCGAGGGGCATGGTGTGGGTGATCATCGGATCGATCTCGATCTTGCCCTCCATGTACCAGTCGACGATCTTCGGCACGTCGGTGCGCCCGCGCGCGCCGCCGAAGGCGGTGCCCATCCAGGTGCGGCCGGTGACGAGCTGGAACGGCCGGGTCGCGATCTCCTGGCCGGCGCCGGCAACGCCGATGATCACCGACTTGCCCCAGCCGCGATGCGAGGCTTCGAGCGCCTGGCGCATCACGCGGGTGTTGCCGGTGCAGTCGAAGGTGTAGTCGGCGCCGCCGATCTGGTCGGCGCCGCGCTTCGTCAGGTTGACGAGATAGGGCACGATGTCGTCGCCGACCTCCTTGGGATTGACGAAATGGGTCATGCCGAACTTCTCGCCCTAGGGCTTCTTGTCGTTGTTCAGGTCGACGCCGATGATCATGTCGGCGCCGGCGAGGCGAAGCCCCTGGATGACGTTGAGACCGATGCCGCCAAGGCCGAAGACGATCGCCGTCGAACCGATCTCGACCTTGGCGGTGTTGATCACCGCGCCGATGCCGGTGGTGACGCCGCAGCCGATGTAGCAGATCTTGTCGAAGGGGGCGTCCGGATTGACCTTGGCGACGGCGATCTCCGGCAGCACGGTGAAGTTCGCAAAGGTCGAGCAGCCCATATAGTGGTGGATCTTGTCGCCATTGAGCGAAAAGCGCGAGGTGCCGTCCGGCATCAGCCCCTGCCCCTGGGTGGCGCGGATGGCGGTGCAGAGATTGGTCTTGCGGCTGAGGCAGGAGGGGCAGGAGCGGCATTCCGGCGTATAGAGCGGGATGACGTGGTCGCCCTTCTTCACACTGGTGACGCCGGGACCGACGTCGACGACGATGCCGGCGCCCTCATGCCCGAGGATCGCCGGAAACAGCCCTTCCGGATCGGCCCCCGAAAGCGTGAAATCGTCGGTATGGCAGATGCCGGTCGCCTTCACCTCGACCAGAACCTCGCCGGCCCTGGGGCCCTCGAGCTGCACGGTCATGACCTCCAGCGGCTTGCCGGCTTCCAATGCCACCGCGGCGCGTACATCCATCTCTCTACTCCATTAAGCTAACATCAGGCGGGCGACCGTCATACAGCGCCGATCGCCGCCGCCAAGAGGAAAAATCCTTTGCAATCACCGAACGTCCTGTTCCAGGCGTTCGAATTCCACCTCTAGTGCCGCAATTGCCTCGGTGGTTTGTTCATGCAGCTTCTTGATCATATCAAGCCGCTTGCGAAGCTCGTCTCCCGATGTACCTGCAGCGCTGTCGTCCGGTGCGCGGCCGATGCCGGCCATCAGCCAGGCGGGCGTGACCCCAAGCACGCCGGCCAGCATGAAAAGGCGATTGGCCCGAGGCTCGGCGCGGTCGCGTTCCCAGGAGGAAATGGTGTCGTTGCGGACGCCGAGCTTGGCTGCGAGCTCCTTCGTAGAGAGTCCCGCCGCGTCACGCGCTCTCCAGATCCGGCCGCCCAGCGTATCGCCGTCTCCTGTCCGGCTCAGACGTGCAATCGCATTCTCGGTTGATAACAGCATGGTAGCTCCTTTCGCCTGTTGTCGTTGTCGGGCGCTGGGGCACCCTGACTGCCCGCGGTGGGGCGAAGGTGAAGGAAGCTTATAGGCTTTTCCTGACGCATGGGGCAATGCGAAGCGGCAAAAAGGCGGCCAAAAGCGGCTTTTCCGCCGTTTCCGGGCTATCTGCTGTGATACGGCCTGTCGCAACGGAGCCGGAGCAATGTGGCCGCGCAGCCCTGCTATTCGTTCTCCATGCGAGTCGGGCCCAAGACCTTTTCGAAGGCCTCCTTCAGCCGGATATCGACGTCGGCCATCATGACCGGCAGGCCGAGATCGACGAGGCTGGTGACACCATAGCCGCGAATTCCGCAAGGCACGATGCCGCCGAAATGCTCGAGGTCCGGATCGACATTCAACGACAGTCCATGAAAGCTCACCCATTTGCGCAGGCGAATGCCGATTGCAGCGATCTTGTCCTCCGCCATCGAACCGTCCGGGAGCGGCGGCTTTTCCGGGCGGCGCACCCAGACGCCGACACGATCCTCACGGCGTTCGCCCCTGACGTTCATGGAATCGAGCGTGGTGATGACGACGCTCTCGAGTGCGGCGACAAAGCTGCGGACGTCCTGGCGTCTGCGCTTCAAATCGAGCATGACGTAGACGACCCGCTGCCCGGGACCGTGATAGGTGTATTCGCCGCCTCTTCCAGTTGCGAAAACCGGGAAGCGATCCGGCATCACGAGGTCGGCGGCGTTGGCGCTGGTGCCTGCGGTGTAGAGCGGCGGATGCTCGACCAGCCAGACCAACTCGTCTGCGGTGCCGGCCGCGATCGCTGCCGCCTCCCGCTCCATCGTCTCGACGGCCTGTGGATAATCCACGAGGGAAGGCGCAATGCGCCAGCGCACCGGCGGTGCTTCGGGCGGTGCGAACATGCTCTGGACAAGATCTTCGCGTTGCATGGGAACCTTGAGAATGCTGATTTTTCCGGCCTCTACATGGGGCTGTCGACGGCAAGAGTCCAGCGTTTCCAGTGCTTCGCCAAGGGCCGATCGAAATAGTTTCGTTTCTCGTCAAATTTCTGTCGTCATGCACTTGTGCACCCGGAATCCTTTTGCTACATGCAGCCCCGCCGACGCAATCGGCACCTACCACGATGCGGTCGTGGCGGAATTGGTAGACGCGCAGCGTTGAGGTCGCTGTGGGGCAACCCGTGGAAGTTCGAGTCTTCTCGACCGCACCATCTAAGATGAAGAAGCCCCCGTAACCAGATGGTTTCGCGGGTTTTTTTATTTTAAATCCTCTTTCACGACGTTGTTGCTGGACGCGATAGGGCGCGAGGGCTATTCTCTCCCTTACGGCGCGCAATAGCTCGGCGTCATGCCTCGGGCCACAGCGTCGTCCAGATCTCTGCTCCGTGCCGATGCGGAGCGCCCGCCAGCGCATCGGCATGGCGGTGCCCGATCACGAAATCACCGCCCTGCATGACGTTGTTGATGGCTAAATTCGTGGAATCGCAAAAAAAAAGTCGGCGAATGAGCAGGGACAAGTTATGATTCGCCTGTCATGACGGATTCGCGAGAAGCGCCGGCATGATAGGGTGACAGAGCGACGAGTCTTGCGGAGTGCGCCTCACGACTTTCACGAGGCGCCGATCGGTCGGTCCCGAACTGATAAGCGGATGTTCGTCGCTGGCTGCTGCTTCGGTATCCGTTTCAGTGTCGGTTATGTGAAGGAACTTTGAAGCTAGGAAAACCGTTCACCTGAAGCAGATGCCGAAAGGCAGCGAGCCCGTTTCAACCAAGCGGCCCGCCGCGGGAGAGCACGATGCAAAGGAGTGAATCAGACGTCTTCGACCTCTTTTCGGAGATTTATACGAGTGCAGCGCAAGAAGAGATAAGTCTACAGGAATATCTCCTCGCATGTCGCGATGACAAAAGCATGTACGCCACCGCTCAGGAAAGAATGGTGGACGCAATTGGAGACCCGATTCTCGTCGACACCAGCGCTGACGAGCGTCTAGGACGGATCTTCTCAAACCGAACAATCAAAATCTATCCAGCCTTCTCCGACTTCTTCGGCATGGAAGACACGATCGAGCGGATCGTCGGCTACTTCCGTTATGCCGCCCAGGGTCTGGAAGAACGCAAGCAGATACTTTATCTGCTCGGGCCGGTCGGCGGCGGTAAGTCCTCGCTGGCCGAAAGGCTGAAGAAGCTGATGGAACAGCGGCCGATCTATACGCTGATGGTCGACGGCAAGATCAGCCCGATCTTCGAATCGCCCCTGGGCCTCTTCCATCCCGAGCGCATGGCCGATCTCCTGGAGGACAAATACGGCATCGCCCGCAGGAGGCTGACAGGCCTGATCTCTCCCTGGGCCGCCAAACGGCTGGACGAGGTCGGTGGCGACATATCCAAGTTCAGCGTCGTCAAGCTCATGCCGTCGCGCCTGCGCCAGATCGGTATCGCCAAGACCGAGCCCGGCGACGAGAACAATCAGGATGTCTCCTCGCTCGTCGGCAAGGTCGATATCCGCCAGCTCGAGAACTTCAGTCAGGCCGATCCCGATGCTTACTCCTACAGCGGCGGCCTGAACCGCACGACGCAGGGGCTGCTCGAATTCGTCGAGATGTTCAAGGCGCCGATCAAGGTCCTGCATCCGCTTCTGACCGCAACGCAGGAAGGCAGTTACAACGGCACGGAAAACTTCGGCGCATTCCCCTTCCAGGGCACCATTCTGGCCCACTCAAACGAATCGGAATGGCTGCAGTTCAAGAACAACCGCAACAACGAGGCGTTTCTCGACCGCATCCTGGTGGTCAAGGTTCCCTATTGCCTGCGCGTCACCGAGGAAAAGCAGATCTACGAAAAACTTCTTCGCGAGAGCGAGCTGGTCAGCAATCCCTGCGCTCCCGAGGTGCTGGAGATATTGAGTCGTTTCACCGTGTCCACCCGGCTCGTTCCCCATGAAAACTCGTCTCTCTACACCAAGATGCGCGTCTATGACGGCGAGAACCTCAAGGATGTCGACCCGAAGGCACGATCGGTGCAGGAATATCGGGACGCTGCGGGCGTCGACGAAGGCATGACCGGCGTCAGCACGCGCTTCGCATTTAAGGTCCTCTCCGAAGCCTTCAATTACGACACAAAGGAGGTCGCGGCCGATCCCGTGCACCTGATGTACATCCTGGAGCAGGCCATCAAGCGCGAACAGTTCGCGAAGGAGACCGAGGCAGCCTATCTCGACTTCATCAAGTCGGAACTCGCTACCCGTTACGCCGAATTCATCGGTCATGAGATCCAGAAGGCCTATCTGGAGTCCTACAGCGAATACGGCCAGAACCTGTTCGACCGCTATATCGCCTATGCCGATGCCTGGCTCGAGGACCAGGATTTCAAGGATCCCGATACCGGGCAGATCCTCAACCGCAAGATTCTCGACAGCGAGCTGTCTCAGATCGAAAAGCCGGCCGGGATCGCCAACCCGAAGGATTTCCGCAACGAGGTCGTCAAGTTCACCTTGCGGGCACGCGCCAAGAACCATGGCAAGAACCCGTCCTGGACGAGCTATGAAAAGCTTCGCGAAGTCATCGAGAAACGCATGTTCGGCCAGGTCGAAGACCTGCTGCCGGTCATCAGCTTCGGATCGAAGAAGGACAGCGGCACGGAGAAGCAGCATGCCGAATTCGTACAGCGGATGAAGGAGCGTGGATACACCGAACGGCAGGTGCGGCGTCTCGTCGACTGGTACATGCGCGTAAACAAAGCGGGCTGAGGCTGCGTATGCGGGGGTTAGCTAATGCCGAATTTCATCGACCGCCGCCTCAATCCGAAGGACAAGAGTCTCGGCAACAGGCAACGTTTCCTGAAACGGGCGCGAGAGGAGCTGAAACGAACCATCAAGGAGCGGGTCAAGTCGGGCAAGATCGCGGATGTGGATGCCGAACAGAGCGTGTCCATGCCCGCCCGTGGCGTCAACGAGCCGGCGTTCCAACCGGACTCCAATAGCGGCGAACGGCGCCATGTCCTGCCGGGCAACCGGGAATTCGCGGCGGGAGACCGCATTCCCAAAAGGGGAGGAGGCGGCGGTGCCGGCAATGCCGGCGCCGGCACGGGCCAGAGCGAGGACGAGTTTCAGTTCGCCCTTTCCCGCGAGGAAGTGCTCGATCTCTTCTTCGAGGACCTCGAACTCCCCGACATGGTGAAGCTCAATCTGAAGGAATCGGTCACCTTCAAGCGGCGACGCGCCGGTTTCACCGCAAGCGGCTCGCCGACCAACATCAATGTCGGCCGCACCATGCGCAACAGCTATGGGCGCCGCATCGCATTGCGGCGGCCGTCGCGCCGGGAAATCGAGGCATTGGCCGACGAGATTGCAAGGCTGGAAACGGAACCGCGCGGACGCATCAAGCATCGGCAGCGTCTGGAGGAACTGCGCCAGAAGCTCGACAGTCTCGAGCGCCGGCGTCGGCGCATCCCCTATGTCGATCCGGTGGACATCCGCTTCAATCGTTTCGAGCCGCAGCCTTTGCCCAATGCGAGCGCGGTCATGTTCTGCCTCATGGATGTCTCGGCATCGATGGGGGAACGGGAGAAGGACCTCGCCAAGCGCTTTTTCGTGCTGCTGCATCTCTTCCTCAAACGGCGCTACGAGCGGATCGACATCGTGTTCATCCGGCATACCGATGAGGCGGGCGAGGTCGACGAGAATACTTTTTTCTACAGCAAGCAGAGCGGCGGCACAGTCGTTTCCACGGCCCTGGAGGAGATGCTGCGCGTCATTCGGGAGCGCTATCCTGCGCACGAATGGAACATCTATGCCGCACAGGCGTCGGACGGCGAGAATATCTCGGGCGACTCCGAACGCTGCGCCTCGCTTCTTCACGACGAACTGATGGGACTTTGCCAATATTACGCTTATGTCGAGATTATCGATGAGCGAGAGACGGAGATTTTCGGCACCACCGACAACGGGACTTCGCTCTGGCGGGCCTATCGCACCGTCGACGGCGAATGGCCGAATTTCCAGATGACTCGCATCGCGAAACCGGCGGATATCTACCCCGTCTTCCGAAAACTCTTCGGCAAGCAGCCGGAGATGCAATTGCGCAAGTGAAAGGCGATCGGATGTCAAAGGGTGCCGCCCCGAACCTTCTGTTCCACAGTTCCGACTGGAATTTCGAGACGCTGGCGCGCACCTATGATGCCATCGAGGAGATCGCGCTCGACGATCTCGGGCTCGACGTATACCCCAACCAGCTCGAGATCATCTCCTCCGAGCAGATGCTGGATGCCTATTCCTCGGTGGGCATGCCGCTCATGTACCAGCATTGGTCCTTCGGGAAGCGCTTCGTCTTCGAGGACCATCTCTACCGCAGGGGCCGGCGCGGCCTCGCCTATGAGCTTGTGATCAACTCCAATCCCTGCATCACCTATCTGATGGAGGAGAACACCATGGCCATGCAGGCCCTGGTGACCGCACATGCAGCTTTCGGCCACAATCATTTTTTCAAGAACAACTATCTGTTCCGACAGTGGACCGACGCCAGCGCAATCCTCAGCTATCTGGACTTCGCGAAGAAATACATCAGCAAATGCGAGGAACGGCACGGAACGCCGGCAGTCGAGGCGATCCTCGATTCCGCGCATGCACTCATGGAGCAGGGCGTCTTCCGCTACAGACGACCTCCGCGCCTGTCGACCGAAAAAGAGCAGGAGCGGATGCGCGAGAGGCTGGAATACGAAGAGCAGACCTATAGCGACCTGTGGAGAACGCTTCCGCCCTCGGGGGAGAACAACGACCCGACGCAGTTGGAGCGGGAGATCTCGGAGCGGAAAAAATCGCTGAACCTCCCGGAAGAGAACCTGCTCTATTTCCTGGAGAAGACCAGCCTCATCCTTGAGCCCTGGCAGCGCGAGATACT
Organism: Sinorhizobium arboris LMG 14919; assembly: GCF_000427465.1. Classification (NCBI taxonomy): domain Bacteria; kingdom Pseudomonadati; phylum Pseudomonadota; class Alphaproteobacteria; order Hyphomicrobiales; family Rhizobiaceae; genus Sinorhizobium; species Sinorhizobium arboris. Next base: position 1,200,523 of record NZ_ATYB01000014.1, read on the forward strand.
GCGGATTGTCCGCGTGATCGCTCAGTATTTCTATCCGCAGCGGCAGACGAAGGTCATGAACGAGGGATGCGCCACCTTCGTCCACTATACCATCATGAACAACCTCTTCGACCAGGGCAAAATCAGCGAAGGCGCGATGCTGGAGATTCTCCAGAGCCATACCAACGTCGTTTTTCAGCCGGGCTTCGACGACCCTCGTTTTCCCGGAATCAATCCCTACGCATTGGGATTTGCCATGATGCAGGACATCGAGCGCATCTGCGTCGATCCGACGGCGGAAGATCGCGACTGGTTCCCCGAAATCGCCGGTATCGGCAACTGGCGCGAGACGCTTCTCGATGCCTGGGCGAACCATCGCGACGAATCCTTCATCCTGCAGTTCCTGAGCCCTGCATTGATCCGCAAGTTCCGGCTGTTCCTGCTGACGGACGAGGCGGACGACAATTTCTGCGAGGTGGCTTCCATTCACAACGAGCGCGGCTATGAGGCGATACGTACCGCTCTCGCCCGCAGCTACGACATCGGCACCAGCCAGCCCGACATCCAGGTGATGGATGTCGATCTGCTTGGCGATCGGCATCTGCGCCTGCAGCACAATGTGAAGGATGGCGTGCTTCTGGAGGAGAACAGCCGCGATGCCACCCTGCGCCACGTCCGCCATCTGTGGGGTTACGAGGTCAGCCTCGCCGGCGTCGACATGGAAACCGGAGAAACGCTCTACGAGTGCTCGACGGAGGAACTGTCCGACTAGAACGGGATGAGGAAACCTGTGTGCGGTTTTCCGCCCGCGCTCTGCGCCTCAGCCTATCGGAGGCGATCGCTTTCATGATTTTAGTTAGTTCTTTGTCTTCATGCATGTCGTTGTCCCAAAACCGCTGCACACTTTTGGGCGACATACATTAATAGGCGAGTTGAGAAGCCGCCGACATCAACTCTTCGGGATTCAGCGCCCGGCATAAATTCCGGCCTTCCTCTTCGACTTCTGTGAAACTCCACCGAACCACACCCTCTCGGTCGAGCAGGAAATGGCCGACAAGCTGCATATGGCCGGGAATCCTCACCTGCTGATCGGCTTCTTTGATTTCATATCCATCCTTGTTGCTGAGAAGGTCACCCCCGGCGGCCGGATTCATTGGTTCAGGCAATTCCCCCGGCCAATCGACCCGCATCTCCGTGACTGCGTCCGCTCCGACCTTGTACGGCCAGTCGGTCGCATTCTCCGTGAGTTCCAGGAGGGGTAAGCCGAAGGCGCGGTGCGAAGCTCGCTCGGGATCGGATGCTGCAAGAAGACCGGGTATCGGCTGATAGCGGAAATAAAGACGCGCGCGTTCCACGGGGGTGTTTACCACCGCTAGAGAGTGCACGCCTTTCTCACGCAGGGCTGGATTGAGCCGGGCCATCGCCGCGACATGGCGTCGGCAGAAAGGACAAAGCAGGCCTCGAAACAAACCGATCAACAAAGGGCTGCGGCCGCGAAACTCATCAAGCGCGATCTTCCCCTCGCGAGAGATCGCATCCAGCACGATGTTCGGGGCCCGGTCGCCCGGTTGCAAAGGATGGTCTTGATAATGCGCGGACATTGACAACCTCCTCGCCCGAAGGACCAGTCAAGAAGAGGCAGTATGACAAATGCTTCGCGGTCGATCACGTGCTGGGCGCAAAAGTCCTGCTCGAAAGCATTCGGGCATGCACACCCTGACCTCTCGTCTCAGCGTCAGCCAGGATAGACCTGAGAATGGCCCCATATCGGCCCGCGAGCAAGCGTAAACAGCAGCTCGTGACCGGCGCTACAGGACGCGACACAGCGCCATTTAAACATCTGCAATCTCTTCCCCGTCACAGAAATGCAGAAACTACTTCAAGGCTGTCGGATATGAGGCCGATTAAACGCGACGCGCTTTAAAAATCGCGACACGCTTTAGGTCGACCAGACCTGATCATCGTGGTCCGGAGCGCTTCAGTGCTCCATCGAAGCATTGAAACGCTCTGATACTTTCGGACGGAAAACCGCTGCGCGCTTTTCCTGGAGTTGCCGCCGCTGAGGTCAAGGCTGAGATGAAGTCGGTGGGGAAACGCGCGCGCTCCGGAAATTACTTCTCCGTCCCCTCAGGGGAAATCTGTTGCGATTCGCCGCCGGTGCCGGTTTGGGCCGTCGGATCCCGGTCGGTCGGGACCGGCTGCCCGGTGCCGACGCTGCCCGTCTGTTCCGGTGAGGGGGCGGGTTGAACCTGTTCCGTCTCGGTGAGGCGGTCGTTATCGGTGCTTTCGCCCCAGATTTCCACCGCGCCCCAGACGACGAGGGCAAGGAACAGACCGCCGACGAGCACGCCGAGCACGGGTATGCCTGAGCGGCCCTGTTTCGCCTCCTCGGCAGAGAAATTCTCTCTGTCCGCTCCATGCGTCGCAGAGGGCGGATCACCGCGTTCGTCGAGATATTTGGCCATCGCTTTTAACTCCGTTGACTGTGACTGTGGAACGGAACGGGAGCCGACAATGTTCCGCGATCAGTCTCCGGGCGGCCAGGAGTCGGCGACGCTGCGGCGAACGAGCTTATAGGTGTGGTCGGGCTGAACTTCATAGGTCTCGAAGACCATGGTCCCCTGATGCAGGAACCGGTTCTGGATCATGGTGCCCGGGGCGGCGCGGGTTTTTCGCGACGCGGCGTTTTCGCCATAGGTAAGGCTGCCCGGAAGCGGCTCCAGGTCCGGAGGCGTTGCGGTGCAGCCCGCAAGCGCAGCCACGCAGATGAGTATGAGGCCCATTTTCTTCATCAACTGTCCTTCGCCTTGATTATTGGAGCCGATGGTCGACCGGGAACGGTTTACGGCAGATCGAAGGTGCGCCGCAATCATCGCGTGTCGGGAAATGTCCGGTTCAGTTAAATTTCTCAAATCGCTTGACGGCGCGTTCGCGCTTCAGCCTGGAAAGCCGCCGCAGCCAGAAGAAACCGTCGAGCTGGTCGATCTCGTGTTGCAGGCAAACCGCCATCAGCCCTTCGGCTTCCTCCTCGCGCGCCTCGCCGCCCAGGGATTGAAAGCGCACACGCACGCGCGCCGGCCGCTCTACCTCTTCGACGATGCCGGGCATCGAGACGCTGCCTTCATCATGGCGTACGGTCTCGCTCGACTGCCAGACGATTTCCGGGTTGACGAAGCTGCGCGGTCCCTCCTGTCGGTCTATCTCGATGACCATCACGCGCTGCAGAATGCCGATATGCGGCGCAGTGATGCCTATGCCGGGGGCGGCGCGCATCGTGTCGGCGAGATCGTCGGCGAGTTGGCGGAGATCTTCGTCGAATTGCGTGACCGGCTCCGCGGCCGTTGCAAGCAGCGGGTTCGGAAAGCGTATGATCGGGCGGACAGCCATTGGAAATGTCTCTGCTCGGGTCTGTTGCCGGGACGGCGCCCGGGAGGCTCGCCACATTCGTTTCATCATTTCATATGTTTTTGCAACAGCTTGGATAAATGATCCGAGGGCAGTCGTCGATCGCGTCTGGACTGTGGACGTAGGCGGAGCTTTGCGCTAGCAGGGCAGTGGGGCCGTTTCCGGCGCAGGCTCGGACGGCGGCAATCTCTGGAGGGGCGGGTCCATGAGCAGCACCGGCGACGATGACCGCGGTTCCGACGAAATCGGCGTCCATGACGGCTCGGACATCTACGCCGAGGACGGCTCGGTGCGCTCCGATTTCCTGATGCATGTCGGCGCCGCGATCGCCGATCGCGATACGATCTACCTTCGCCAGCATGTCGCCGGCCTTCACGCCTCCGAACTCGGAGACCTTATCGAGGCGATCCAGCCGGAGCAGCGCATTGCGCTGGTTCTGCTGCTCGGCAAGGACTTCGATCTGGCCGCACTGACCGAAGTCGACGAAGGAATCCGTCTCGATATCGTCGAGCACCTGCCCAACGAGCAGATCGCCGAGGCGATCGGCGAGATGGATTCCGATGATGCGGTCTACATTCTGGAAGACCTTGATCAGGAGGATCAGGAAGAGATCCTCGCCAAGCTTCCCTTTACCGAGCGCGTTCGCCTGCGCCGCTCGCTCGACTATCCGGAGAGCACCGCCGGGCGACGCATGCAGACCGAATTCGTTGCAGTGCCGCCTTTCTGGACGGTGGGGCAGACGATCGACTACATGCGGGAGGACGAGGATCTGCCCGAAAGCTTCACGCAGATTTTCGTCATCGACCCGACCTTCAAGTTGCTCGGGGCCGTCGATCTCGACCGGGTGCTGCGCGCCAAGCGATCGGTAAAGATCGATGCCATCATGCGCGATACGAGCCATTCCGTTCCGGCCGAGATGGACCAGGAGGAGGCCGCACAGCTTTTCGAGCAATACGACCTCCTCTCGGCCGCCGTCGTCGATGAAAACGGTCGGCTCGTCGGCGTGTTGACGATCGACGATGTGGTCGACGTGATCCAGGAAGAAGCCGAAGAGGATTTCCTGCGCCTGAGCGGTGTCGGGGACGAGGAATTGTCGGATTCCGTGGCGGAAGCCGCGCGTTCCCGCGTTCCCTGGCTTTTCGTCAATTCCATAACGGCGTTCGTCTCGGCCTCGGTGATCGGTCTCTTCGATGCGACGATCCAGCAGATCGTCGCGCTCGCGATCCTCATGCCGATCGTGGCGGGGATGGGCGGCAATGCGGGATCCCAAACCATGACCGTCACGGTGCGCGCGCTTGCGACACGCGGGCTTGATATTCACAACGCGCCCAGGATCATTCGCCGCGAGGCGGGCGTCGGTCTCCTGAACGGCATGATCTTTGGAGCCTTCATAGGCCTTGTTGCCGGAGTCTGGTTCCAGGATGCGGATCTCGGTGGCATCATCGCGACCGCGATGATGATCAACATGATGGCTGCGGCCCTCGCCGGCATCCTGATTCCGCTTCTGCTCGAAAAATCCGGCGCCGATCCGGCGGTCTCTTCCGCGGTCTTCGTGACGACGGTAACCGACATAACCGGCTTCTTCAGTTTCCTCGGGATCGCTACGTGGTGGTTCCGCATCGCCTGAAATGCGACGCCGGCCAGTCGGCCCCGTGTTTGACTTTTACGTCAAAGTCAACAATAGTAGGGGTTCGTATTGATTGGAATGGCTGCGTGAACAAGTACTATAGCATTACCGAGCTGACCCGGGAATTCGGCATCTCGACCAGGACGCTGCGCTTTTACGAGGATGAGGGACTGATTCATCCGGAGCGTCGTGGCCGTACGCGTCTGTTCCGCCCCGCCGACCGGCATCTCATAAAGGAGATCCTGCGCGGCCGGCGCATCGGCTTCACCATTGCCGAAATCCGCGAGATCATTCAGGTCTACAAGGACCCGCCCGGCGAGATGGGCCAGCTGCAGCTCTTGATGAAACGGGTCGAGGAGAAGCGCGAGGACTTACGGCAGAAGCGCAAGGACATCGAAGACACGCTTACCGAACTCGACAACGTCGAAGAGGCCTGCCTCACGCGCCTTGCGGAAATCGGCGTCGGCACCTGACCAAGCGAACGCCCGCGCGTCCCTCACTCGGTCGTAGGGCTGAGCGGTAATTGAGGAGACGGCGCATATCGCGCAAGCGAACGTTGCCGCAACGCCCGTACCGCGTGCCTGCAAACTGGGAGGAGGGTGAGCCGGCCTCTTCAATCACCCTTCAAATCCAGCGGGCAGTGTGCCGGCAATATCGCTCGAACTCGAAGCCGAAGCGCGACAGGAGGTGTCGCTCCTCCTTGCGGATCGCGAGCAGGGTCGTCAATCCGACTGCGCCAATGGCCGTGATGAAGAACCAGGGGTTGATCGTCGCCAATCCGAGGCCGACCATCGCGAGCGTGTAGCTGAAATAGATCGGATTGCGCGTGAAGCGAAACGGGCCGCAGGTGACAAGGCAGGTGGCGCACCGATTCGGAAGAACAGCTGTATGGCGGTCGAGGAGGGTTTTGACGGCCCAGAGATCGATGGTGATCGCCAGCAGCATAAAACCGTAGCCCGCGAGCGAAAGAATCCAACTGGGGCCATGCGCCACCGGAACCGGGAAAAGCCGGCCCAGCGCCAGTGCAATCAGAACGGCCGCGCCATAAAGCAGGGCCGGCCATGGAAACTTCAGCGGCTTGGCACGATAGGCATTCATGTCCTAGTCCCCTGATTGCGCGTCCATTGTGCACTGACCGGCGATTCGCGCAATGCGTTCATCCGTGTTCACATCGATTTTGCCCAGGTTCAGATCGTCGAACAGGTTCTGTTCCCTCAGGCGATCGAGCGTGCAACCGCAAAAGGCGCTGCAGGAGATCGCGGAGTTTCCGTTGCTGCAGGCTCGTTCGCAGTTCAGCCGATAGGCCTGCGCCGGATCCGGTGTCGGAGCGGGAACGGCGAGAGAGAACAGATAGACCGCCGCTATAAGCAACGGCTGGTGGATGAGATATACGAGCAGACTGTGACGGCCGCCAAAGGCAAGTGGCGCGATCCAGGGAGCCTCCCCGGTTCCGGCACTTCGGCTGCGCCAGGCGGAGAAAGCCGGGTGGAGCAGCTTTGCGGTGCCGAGGCCGATCAGGAAAGGCGCAAGCCACGGAAGCAGCGGGACGTAATCATTCGAGCGCGGGATCGTTTCCGAGAGGCCGACCCACCAGAGTGCCGGCACGTCGAAAACCGACGAACGCAGATGGAAGGGTGCCGCAAAGGCAGCGGCAGCTGCGAGAAAGGAAACGGCGGCGGGCAACTTGAGGAATAGCAGGCCGACGAGGCTTGCCGCCGCAATGGCGTGGAGAATGCCGAAGAAGATGAACGACTGGGGGAAGGCGAACCAGGTCCCGATGCTGATCAGCGCGGCGGCGCCGGCGATCTTCGCGAAACGCATGGCGAAGGCTCGGGGACGGAGATTCGGGAGCTGGCCGAGCACGAGACTGTAACCCGCAAGAAACAGGAAGCTGCCGGCAATCAAGCGCGCGAACATCCGCCAGCCGCCTGTCCCGGCGGTGCCGGCCGCGACATAGCCGAAGAATTCGAGGTCCCAGACAAAGTGATAGAGAGCCATGGCGACGAGGGCCAGACCGCGAAGCGCATCGAGAAGCGCGATCCGGTTGGTCCGGGTCACCTCCGCGCGGACTTGCGTTTCAGGAGTCGTCGTCGCGCTTTGGTGAGACATCGAATAATCGCTCTGCTGCTGGAGGTGGGTCTACGCTGGCGGCCTCGCGCCAGTCGCGTCGCGATTATGTTGAAATGAGGACGATAAGTCATCCCAGTCAACGCAAAGGATCGAGTGGCCTATGGTCTGCTCTCTATCAGCGCCGCGCGTGCTTCGGAGAAGAACTGCCGCCGTGCCAGCACGAAGATGACGAGGGCGGTCAGCACCATGAAGACGTAGGGGCTGATGAACCAGCCCAGATAGCCGATGGACAGGAAGATCGCCCGGAGCCCGGCATTGAAATGCTTGGCCGCCAGTATGTTCAGGCGGATCGCGCGTTCCGCAGCGCGCTCCGCAGCCGGTTCGTCGCGCTTCATGTCCGCCGTCATCGGAATGCCGCCCATCAGAATCGAGCAGTAGTTGAACAGCCGGTATGACCAGCCGAACTTGAAGAAGGAATAGCCGAACAGGCAGGTCAGTCCGCCGACCTTCAGTTCGAAGGCCGTCCTTCCGCTGCGGAATATCTGCGGCAGATCGCTGAAGATCATCTGGACCTGTTCGGTCGCGCCAAGCAACGCGAAACAGCCGCCGAGCGCGAAGATCGTCGTCGAGGCGAAGAATGCGGTGCCGGCCTGCAGACCGGCGATAATCTGCGTGTCGATCATCTTCAGATCGCGGTTGAGCGAATTGCGGATCCAGCGCGCCCTGTGCTCGTTCATCAATCGCGTCAGGCTGACGCGCTTGAAATTACGCCGCCCGTCGGACGTCCAGGCGAAGCCGGCCCAAAGGAGGACGAAGATGGCGAGCGCTACGTAATCTTCAGTGGTCATGCCGGTTGTTTTGGCATGGCCGTTTGAAAATGCAAGGCGCACGAAGGCCTGTCTTCAGACTCGCGGCCAAATTGCGGCGGGCAGCGACCTGCCGTCTGTGCCGTCCGGACAAGGCGTCCAGCCGGCGCGCAGCAGGCGTTCCGCCTTGCCTCGTCACGGTTTTGCCACATTTCGCCATTGCGCATTAACATTTTCTTCGCTATGGACAGTCCACTTGCCTTATTGGTTACCGAGCTTCGGTATTCGGAGACATCATGGACAAAACAGTAGAGAAGTCGTGCTGGGGCGTGACGGTTCGCGCCGTAGCGGGTTTCGGGGGTGTTCTCGTTCTCGCCTATCTCTTCGGCGGCTTCTGAAAATAGAACGACATGTCAAAAGCGGTGCAGCCTTCGGGCTGCACTGTTTTTTTTTGACTTCCCGCGGCATGCCGGATCTCGAGAACCATGTCGCACCAACAGAATCCAATGTCGGTCGGTCGCCTGACCGATCGGCATAGGATCGCTTAGGGTTCGACCCTATATAAGGGACGATCGACACCGGCCGAGAAGGAAACCGGTGGCTTCGGTTTTATCATCGACGCAGGCGCGAAAGCGCATCGGCGGCACCTCGCGTCAGGCTCTGGGCAGGCAATTCATGTTTCTTTCCGTCTTCGACGTCTTCAAGATCGGTATCGGTCCTTCGAGCTCGCACACGATGGGACCAATGTCGGCCGCCAACAGGTTTCTCGATCTCATCCTGTCGGACGAATGGCCGCGACCGTCTCATGCGGCGGTCGCCAGCATCAAGGTAAGCCTCCATGGATCGCTGGCGCATACGGGCATCGGCCACGGATCGGGCAGGGCGGTCATTCTCGGCCTGATGGGCGAACGCCCTGATCTCGTCGACCCGGACCGGATGGACGAGATCATCGCGGAGGTGGAGCGCACGGGGCGCATCACTCCGCCGGGCCACCTGCCCTATCTATTTCAGCCGAAGGCCGATCTGGTCTTCGATAAGAAGGTACCGCTGCCGGGCCATGCCAACGGTATGTCGTTCTCCGCTTTCGACCGGGACGGACGGCTGCTTCTGAAGCGCATATACTATTCGATCGGCGGCGGCTTCGTGGTGACGGATACGGAGCTGGACGCCATGAGGGCGCAGAAGAACAAGACGGCCGGCGTCAAGGTGCCCTATCCCTTTGCCACGGCCCAGCAGATGCTCGACATGGCCGCCCGTTCCGGGCTGACGATCGCCCAGATGAAGCGGGCGAACGAGGAGTGCAGCATGTCTGCAGACGAGCTCGACGCCGGGCTCGACCGCATCTGGTCGGCGATGAACAGTTGCATCGACCGCGGCCTCAGCCAGGACGGGATTATGCCGGGCGGGCTGAAGGTCCGCCGGCGCGCCCGGGCCATCCACGACAAGTTGCAGGAGGAATGGCGCTCCAACAAGACCAATCCTCTGCTCGCCAACGATTGGCTGAGCGTTTATGCGATGGCCGTCAACGAGGAAAATGCCGCCGGCGGCCGGGTGGTGACGTCGCCGACGAATGGCGCGGCGGGTGTGGTTCCGGCGACGATCCGCTACTATCTGCACTTCCACGACGATGCCGATCAGGAGGGCATCCGCGATTACCTGCTGACCGCGGCGGCGGTCGGCGGTATCATCAAACATAACGCCTCGATTTCCGGCGCGGAGGTCGGCTGTCAGGGCGAAGTCGGATCGGCCTCGGCGATGGCCGCGGCGGGCCTTGCAGCCGTGATGGGCGGGACGCCCGAGCAGATCGAGAATGCGGCCGAGATCGCACTCGAACACCACCTCGGAATGACCTGCGATCCGGTCGCGGGCCTTGTCCAGGTGCCCTGCATCGAACGCAACGCCCTAGGCGCCGTCAAGGCCGTGACTGCCGCCTCGCTCGCGCTCAAGGGCGACGGCAAGCATTTCGTACCGCTCGACGCCTGTATCGAGACGATGCGTCAAACCGGCGTGGACATGAACGAGAAGTACAAGGAGACATCGACCGGCGGACTCGCGGTCAACGTCGTCGAGTGCTGAGCGTAATCTGAAGCCGACGAGCCTGTGGACGAAGGCGCCCGCACGGCTTGACCGCAGCCGCCGGCCGGGTGTTGAAGATTTGCCATGGCTTTGCATCTCATTAAGCTCTGTGTCGGCGCAGAATCCATCGACGACCTGCGCGAATGGGTCTCGCGCAAGGCGCTGGCGGCGATCGCCGCCGGGCAGCAGCCCCACTCCTTTCACACCACGCGGATGGTGCCCAAGCGCACGGAAGAGCTTCTCGCCGGCGGTTCGCTTTACTGGGTGATCAAGGGATATGTGCAGGCGCGTCAGCCGCTGATCAGCATAGAGACCTTCACCGACGGGGAGGGCATCGGTCGCTGCAATCTCATTCTCGGTCCGGAGGTCGTGGAGACGGAACTGCAGCCGCGTCGGGCTTTCCAGGGCTGGCGCTACCTCGAAGGCAAGGAAGTCCCGCGCGATCTTGCCTCGCTCGCCGCCGATGGCGGTGAGATGCCGTTGGAATTGCGGCGCGAACTTGCCGAACTCGGCTTGCTATAGCGACGAACATGCAGCAGTGGCGCATCCCGGTCCGAGCGGGACTAGAAAAACAATGTGCCGCCTCCCGCCTCCCAACCCATTACAATCGATCACGTTCATGATTTTAGGCCGACCGGGCTGATTTTAGGCCGACCGGGCCTAAAATCATCTTGATCTAGTGCAGGCGCATTCTGAGGGGGTGGCTGCGACCCGGTGTCGCAACGTGCAGATGGATGTTCGCCCGAGGCTGCGTCGAACGCCAGGCACGAGCGCCGTGGGTGAGGAGCATGCCCACCAGATCGCGCGTCTTTGCTTTGGACCGGTTCAGGCCGATGTCGGCAATGCGCATTGCCGCTTCATGCAGCGGATGCAGCCGAATTCGCGAAGACCTTGCTTTCCGTTCGGGCATCAGGGTGTCGCCGGGGACGTTCTCGTTCACTGCCATGCTGACCTCGTTACGCTATACAAATCCGAGGAGGACAGCCGGAAAAACGCCCGGCTGCCGCTACAGCGCCGCGCGATTCGTTACGCGCGGAAGGTCGCTGTAGCACTTTGATCCGCTGCGTGCTTTTGAACATGCAGCAGATGGCGTCTCTTACTGCTGGCTCGCCCAGCAAGCGAAGCCTTTCTTCTTCAATGCCTTGCATGCGTTGACGGCCTTGTCCTGATCGTCGAAGCCGCCGAAACGGGCACGGTAGACCTGAGCTCCACCATTGCTGAACGCGACCGTGAAGGGGGTGGCGTTCAGCAACGCCTTGCCGCCCTTTTCCTTGGCATTGTCGAGCAGCGTCATGGCTTGCGTCTTGTCGGGCGTCGCGCCGATCTGGATGACCCAGCCCTGCATACCGAGACTCGCTTCGGTTTGGGCTTCCGCCTTGGCGGGTGCCGTTTCAGCCGTCGCGACGGAGTTGGTGATCTGCGTGTCGACGTCGCCGGCAAGCCTGGCGCTCTGGGCATCGAGCGTATTCGGCGCGGCCTTGGTACGCAGCACGGGGTTGTCGGAGGCAGGCTCGGTCGATGCATAGGCCATTTCGACGCCCCTGGCGCTTTCCCCGGTATAGCGGAAATCCGGAACAGGCCCCGTATTCGGCAGGTTCGTGGCCGCCGACGCGACAGCCACCGCTTCCGCCACAGGTGCGGCAGGAACCTCGGCGATCAGATTGCCGCTGCCGCGGCGCGATGCGGCAGGCATGTATTTGGCGACCAGCTTGCGCATCTGTGCATCGCGTGCGCCGCCCGACGTACCGCCCATGACGACCGCCACGATGCTGCGCCCGTCGAACTGCGCCGAGGTGACAAGATTGAAACCGGAAGCGCGCGTATAGCCTGTCTTGATACCGTCCACCCCACGAACATTGCCGAGCAGCCGGTTATGGTTGCCGATCGTCTGCTTGCCGAACCGGAAGCTGCGCGTGGAGAAATAGTCGTAATATTGCGGGAAGTGCTGCCGGAGCGCGATGCCGAGGCGGGCCTGGTCGCGGGCTGTCGTCCGCTGTTCGGAATTGGGCAGGCCATGGGCGTTGCGATAGGTCGTACGCGTCATGCCGAGCGCGCGCGCCTTGTTGGTCATCATGCGGGCGAAGCGGTCCTCGGAACCACCCAGGAGCTCGCCGAGCGCCGTTGCCGCATCGTTGGCCGAGCGCGTCACCAGCGAGAGGATCGCCTGCTCGACGGTGATCGATTGACCGGCGCGCACGCCGAGCTTCGACGGCGGCTCCGCCGAGGCCTTCTTGGAAAAGGGCACCGGCGTGTTCTTGCTGATCCGCCCGGCTTCCAACGCCTCGAAGGCGAGGTACAGCGTCATCATCTTCGTCAGCGAGGCCGGATAGCGTAGTTGGTCAGCGTCCTCGCCGTAGAGAACCTTGCCGGTCTTCGCGTCGACGACGATGCCGGCATATTTGGGATTGGCGAAGGCGGGTGCCGAAAAGGTCAGCACGGCGATCAGGCCGGCGAGAAAAATCCGCCCCATAACTTCAGAAAAGACGCCAAATGGGCGTTTCGCGGGACCAAAAACAACGGATTGAGACACTGTATTGCTCTTCATTCTCATATCAGGGGTGCCGTCCGGACGCCGTCTCCGGATACGGCCTTTCCTGAGACAGTATCGTGATAGCGTTACCAATCGGTTTATGATGAATGATTGGTAGCCCGTCACGGGTCGTTTCGTTCAGGATCGGCACCGTCAGCCCGCACGAGATCACGATGATCAGACAGCTCGGCCGAAGCCCCGCACACTCCCCCTCATCTCGCCTCTAGCCGGCGGACTGGCTGCATCACGACTCTTCGTCAAAATCACGGCACGCGATGCGCACGGACGTAAGTTTCTATCGAATTTTCGATGGTACGCCACTGCGGCAGCAACCTGCTGGAGAAACGGTAGAGAATGATGAGGTCCTTGCCCATGTGAACGTCGCGCTGACAATCGGCGCTGGTCGAAGCTGCGGGACTCTCGGGCAGCACGCAGCGCAGCACATAGGGAGCGCGCCCATCCCTTTCGGCGGTGAAGAAGGCTTCGCCGGCGTAGCTGGAGTCCGGCTCTGCATCGTATCTGGTCAGCCCCCCTGGGCCGGCCTGTGGTGTATCTTGCAGGACATGGCGATAGACGGGAGCGAGGCGCCCTGACATGTCGCGCGACATCGTGCTCTGTGCAATCTGCAGGAAAATCAGGTTTTCCGGCCGGGTGATGTCGTCGAACAGTGGCCGCGTCTCTTCGCTGTAGCCTTGAAGCCCTGGCCAGGTGAGGTAGAGATCCACGCGCTCGGCGATGCCGGTGGCCCGTTGATTTTCGAAGCGAATGACATTCGCAGGCAGGCGCAAGTGATCCTGGCCGATGAAGATGTCGTAGGTCTCGCGGCTTGCCGTGTGGCCGGCCTGCGCGAGGTATTCGCCGAACCAGCGTCCGGAAAACGAAAGGGCGGTCGTCAGTACAAAGAGGATCACGACCAATGCCGCCGCCTTGTAGACGACGCGGGAGGAAAGGAGCGGCAGGAGTTCCGGTTCGGGAATGTGGGGCGGTTTCATGGCTGCGCCGTCCGCTACGATGCCTGATGGGGGGCGCGTTCTATCCGGCCGAATCCTGCTCGATAATCCTGGCCCGCGGAATTCGTTCACGGCCAATGCTCGTCCAACTTGGTTAATATTGGGTGAAGCGCGGCAATGTCTGCGCCTCAAGAAAAGAAATGGCCGGTTCCAGGGAACCGGCCGGGACCTCGGTTTGGAAGGGACAAGTACCGACCGAGGTCCGATCGGGGCACGGGTCAATGCGGGCGCCTGTTCGGCATTACCTCGCGCTGACGCTGCCGACGGCGAGAGCGCGGCCATCCTGAAGTTTGACCCAGCGCCCGGCATGCTCCGAGGACTGCCGCTTCAGGTAGGTATATTCCGTGTCCGACCAAAGCAGCACCTTGCTGCGCATGTTGTCGAGAATGAAGTCGCCGCGGTCGGTGCGGACCGTCAGGACGGCATGGCCGTCGCCGTTCGGCTGCAGGACGACGGTGATCAGGAGGTCGGCAGGTGAGAAGCCGCTTTCGATCAGCTTGCGGCGCTTCAGTAACACGTAATCCTCGCAGTCGCCGACCGTATCCGGATAGGACCAGACCTCCTCGACGCCGTGGATCTCCATGTCGGTCATCGGGGTGATCGCCTGGTTCACCTCGTAGTTGACCTCGAGGATCTTCCGCCAGCCCTCGCGTGTCAGTACGGCCGGGCCATGGTCCGCGCCGGTGGCCGCGCATTCGGAGGAATTGGTCTTGCAGAACTCATAATGGCCTATCGGCGGGTTGGTCGCGCCGCCGACCGTCATGTTCGCCGACACCGCATATGCCGGACCAGCCATGAGGCCGGCGGCAAGGGTTGCGGCAGCGATCGCCATGTTGATGATTGTGCGCATATTTGTCTCCCCGTTGTGGTTCGACATTGGCACGGAGTTTTTTACCGGCGGCGAAGATCGGAAGTAAAATCAAGAACAAACTCGAATAACATAAGAATAAAAGTTGATGGGAACTGTAATAAAATTCGACTCAAATTTTATCGAAATTTGCGCTGCTTACCGGAGGTCGCCGAAGAAAGGCAGCGGGAAACCCGTATAAGCTATTGAAACATTTTGGCAAATTATGGCTGGCGCGCGGAGGTGGAGACGCGGATACACGCGCAGGCAGCCGTGAGGCGGTGGCTGCGGTTGGCGTCGAAGGCTGCGCTGGAGTAGGATCAGCCCGCCCTGAAGTGTAACGTCCGGTTTACTACAAAGTAGTTCCGTTGCCGGTGCAACACGGAAGGGCTGATTTTGGCATGCCGCTGTTCTCTGAATCGCGGAGAAGCGCCGACTTCGTCTTGCGTCCTTCCGGACGCAAGCCGCAGCGCACTTTTTCCGGAGCCACGCCACGGCGAAGGCTGGTCCAGGGCGGCCGTTGACGCAAGCGTCTCTTCTTCAAATCATTCTCGGCTTTCTTCGGGCATTTACAGAAACTCTGTCAGTGCCTCGCGGGACTGGATGCCGGAGAATTCGATAGCGACGCCTTCCTGGAAGTGACGGACGATCCTGCCCTTCATGTTCCCGAGCTTGACCGGCGCTCCTAAGGCGGGCCGTATGTCGATGTCGATCGCGGCACCGGAGAGCGAGAGGTCGATGATCCGGCAGCTGTATCTCTCGCCGGTCTCGACTGTGAGTTCCGTCAATGTCTTGCGCGGCGCAAGCCGGTCATGACGCCGGTCCTCCGGAAGGCCCAGTTCGTGTTTGTTTGCGATCCAGGTCAACTGGGCCGCAAGCTTCTCGCGTTTGCGTTCAGTGGCGTTGAGCTGGATCACGAACGCGTCGTCCGCAATGCGCGACACTGTGCCTTCGAGGCGGCCGACATGGTCGACATAGGCTATGATCCGCTCACCGCCGCGCGGGCGCGCGGGGGAGGCGAAAAGAACGTCGCCCGGCGACATCTCCAATGCGGTACAGTCATATTCCTCATGGTTCGCAAGCATCAGTCGCCCCGAAAGATTAACCGAAACGCGCTGAAACGCGCTTTCCTGATGTGGTTTCCGGGCGCCGTTTTGCGCATGCTGGAAGGAGAACATGATCACTCTGCGATGGATATATTTTGCAGGCGAAAGTATAGAGTGCAGCGGTTAATAGAAGGTTCGCTGTTCAGCTTGCACATCGGCCTTCGGCAATCGAGTTCCGGAAAGCACGACGCGCGGATTCGACGAGCCAGGGCTTCTTTTGAGCGTCCCTTTGGACGCCCTGCTTTCTGAGCATCTCGCTTCTCTCCGAAGCGATGCCGGCTCAGTTTCGTCTCCCACCCGCGAAGACGCGCAGATGCAGTGTCTCGCGGATTGGGCGATCGTAAGCGTTGGGGATGGCGGTCACGCCGCCGGTCGCGGCTCGTTCTGACGCAGGAAATGGCTCCGCATCGACGGCGCGCCAGTCGTCCAGGACAAGGTACTGCAAGGGCTTCATGTGTAGCCACATCGGACGTGACAGCGGTGACAGCGCTCCGAGCACGCGGTCGCCCGTTCCGTCGGGAGAGGCGAGGGGGGTGAGCAGGATTTCCACTTCCAGACATTCCCCGGTAGCGGTTGCCCCCGAGGCGGCCACGAGCATCGGCGTGCATCGTTTCATGACCTGACCGGCGATGCTGGCAGCCTCCTCCTGCTGTTCGCTGAGCCACAAGGCGGAGAATTGCCGGTGGCGAAGTTCGTCGCCGAACAGGCCGCAGATGTGGGTGCCGGCGAGACGAAAGTGTATGCTGCCGTCCGCATGCCCTTGGAGAATAAAGACGTTCGGCAGAAGCGAACGAATATCTGCCGGTTGGATTTCGTCACGGCGCGGGAGATCGCGGTCGCCTCGGACATCGTTCCAATATTGAAACAGCTCCACCGTCGTTCTGCTGCGCATGTTGCGGTCCGGTCCCTGTTGCGGCGCAGATCGTATCAAATCGAGACGGCCTGCGACCTTTTGCGTGATCCTGAAGTGCATGGAGCGATTTTCGTGCCACGGCAAAATTAAGGTTAACGGCCGGTTTCGATTGCGCTCGACGCCGACGGCTGTCATTCCATTCGGCAGGACTTCACGAAGGTTTGCCTTCAGCACATCGACTGACGCGCCGCGGACCGGCGCGTGACGCCGTTCAGTTTTCACTGGACGGCCTTTTTTTGTTTGCTTATCCCTTTGCGCGCCACTGCGGGCGGTTCGCGGCCGTCTGAGCGCAACCGCAGCGACGGAAGAGAAGAGGGCAGCATGGAACGGGATCAGACGGCAACTTCACCGGAAACCGAAGCCGAGAGTACCGATGTCCGCAGTCGAGAACCCGCCTTCAACCTTCCGCCGGGGCTGACCGGCATCCTGTTGTTTCTCATCGCGGTTCATGTCCTGAGGACTTATGTCCTGCCGGCCGAGCTCGACCAGGAGCTGATTCTCAACTTCGCCTTCCTGCCGGTGCGCTATACGCTCCCCCTCAGCGAACAGGGCCTGGTCTGGCTCTGGACGCCGGTCACCTATTCCTTTCTGCACGGCAGCTGGGAGCATCTCATCTTCAACATCTTCTGGATGATCGCATTCGGCGCACCCGTCGTAAGGCGGATCGGGATCGCCCGCCTCGCCATTTTCTGGTGCCTTTCGGCGGCTGCCGCCGTCGGATTGCACGTCATATTCCACTGGGGAGAGATGGCCGTGGTGATCGGGGCCTCGGGCGTAGTCTCGGGCTTGATGGGGGCTGCGGCTCGCTTTGTATTTTCCCCGAGCGGTCGCATCAGCCGCCAGTTTGCCCATCTCAACCGACGGCTGTCGTTTGCGGAGACGCTGACCAACCGTTCCGTGCTCGTCTTCACCGGGATCTGGTTCCTGACCAATTTCCTGGTGGGGTTCGGCATCTTGTCGATCGGAGGGGCGGGAAGCGTAGCCTGGGAGGCGCATATCGGCGGCTTCCTCTTCGGCTTTCTGCTGTTCGCGCTCTTCGATCCCCGAGGATAGGGCCATGCAGGAGGCCCAACGATCGGGCGCGCCTTCTGTCGATCGGGTGCGATAGTCGATCGTTTCAACCGCCGAATCTTCGTGATGCCCGATTCTGCAGCAGAGGCAGAAGCCTTTCTGTTGAAGTCTTGATTTCCTGAGGTCGCTGGCGCACCATTGCTTGCGGTCGCCGAATACATTGATTGCTCGAGGCGGCCGCGCAAAGGCCGGGTGCCGGCGTAGCCTTGTGCTGAGGAGCGCCAAGGACTGTGCTGGTGCCGGAATGGGTACGGGTTTCCTGCGGCCGTCTGCACTGTCACCGCGTCTTCCCTCCATCGGGAGTGCAGCGACCGACATGGCTGGAATCTCTTCCCGTCGGCCCGGTTTGTCGCAACGGGAGATGTGCGCATGTCAGTGAAAGCGATTCTCAATGAAAAGGGCCACAACGTCGTCACGGTTACAGAACAGGTGACGGTTCAGCAGGCCGCGACTTTGCTGCATGAAAATCATATCGGGGCCGTTGTCGTCGTCGATGCGGAGGAGCGTATCGTCGGCATCATGACGGAGCGAGACATCGTCGCCTCGATCGCCCGATATGGCGCCGCCTGTCTCGATAAGCCGGTGTCTTCCGTTATGTGGCAGAACGTCTATTGCTGTCGCGAGGAAATGTCCGTCGACGCGCTGATGGAAATGATGAGCAAGTTTCGCGCACGCCATCTGCCCGTCGAGCGGGAGGGCCGGCTGGCCGGCATCGTTTCGATCGGAGACGTGGTCAAGTATCACATCCGCGCCATTGAGAACGAGACCGAGCAGATCAAGGCCTATATCGCCGGCTAAGCACTTCCTTCCTTTGATCGGATCAAAATGCTGCAGCGACCTTTGCGCGTCTGATAGGACGCGCGGCGCTGTAGGAAACCTGTCGGAGGAATGCAATCTCTGCTCTTTCCTCATCTCTGTGCCCGTCACAGAAATCCAGCGCTGTGGCGCGGGGAAAAGGGATGAGGAGATCAACCAAGCCGCGGCGGGTGTCCCGAATCTCAACAGGCCTCGGAACGCTTGGCCCCCGCAAGACCTCCCGGGCTTTCAACGAGGCAGCGGTTCCTGCATGCGCCGGATTTCCGAAAGCTTGGTCTTGGCTTCCTGATAGCCCCGGTCGATCGCTTCGCCGGCACGGTGGAATTCTGAAAGTCCAATATCGTTGAGTCGCGGATGCAGAGAGAGATCCGGCGGATCGCCGGCAAGCCGGGCGCGCGAAATGCGGTCCTGAATGATGTTGAACGCCTGGACCATGACGCTGGTCATGCCGAGGCGTGCCGAAAAGCGGTTGGCATCGGTCGCCGGTGTATCGGGCGTTTCCATGCCGGCGCTATGCTTGACGACGGCCGAGCGCCCGTAGACGTCATAGTTCAGGTTGACGGCGACGACGTGCAACTGCTCATGTGCGCGGCAGACCGAAACGGGAACCGGATTGACCAGTGCGCCGTCGATGAGAGTCCGTCCGTTGGCGTTGACGGGTTCGAAAATGCCGGGCAAGGCATAGGATGCCCGAATGGCGGTAATGAGGGATCCTTTTTCGATCCATACCTCGTGACCGCTGTAAACTTCCGTGGCGACTGCGACAAAGGGTCGGTTAAGGTCCTCGATACTGAGGTTCTGCAGATGCTCCTGCATACGCTTGGTGAGCCGCAGCCCACCAAAAAGGCCGCCGCCGCCGATCGCAAAATCGAGCAATCCGGCGATGCGGCGCACGGTAAGCGAGCGGGCGAAGCTTTCCAATTCCTCGAGCTTGCCGGCGAGATAGCAGCCACCCACGAGCGCACCGATCGACGTGCCGGCGATCATTCCAACTTCGATGCCCTCCTCGTCGAGTGCTTTCAGGACGCCGATATGGGCCCAGCCGCGCGCAGCACCCCCGCCGAGCGCCAGCGCGATTTTGGGTTTCACTGACTGGGAAATTCGTGGTGCTGGAGGAGTGGTCGTAATCGACGAGCCGTTCGCGCCGGAAAGATCGGCAATCTGACTGTTACGCGTAAATGTCCAGTTCAGCATCCGGCACCTCCGACACCGCCGAATAGATTGCTTCCGTCACACGGGCCTAGCAGGAACGCCCTGCCAAGCCGACCACTGCACTCTCCTTGTATCGACGCGATCCGCCTATCGAAACAACGGGTGCCGACCTTTCGTCCGGTTGCTGAAAGACCGGCACCACGATCGAGATTAGCACCGAACCGGCTACAAATACGGCCAGCCCGATAAACATTGGATACAGCCTGCAACACATTTTGGTTCTCGGCCGTTACCGCGGGAACCAACTTACAAGATTAATGATTAGATGCCCGTTTGGTTGCTAAAAGATGAATATATCAGCGAGGCGAACCAGGAAAACGCAGATGCTCAGTTCTCGGCGTAGATCTGCGCCGGATCGAAATGTCTGTGGTCGTCGGTGATCGCCACTTTCGCTTCGTCGCCGTCGACGCTGACCGTCCGATAAAAGCACGAGCGGCGTCCGGTATGGCAGGTGGCATCGTGACCGGCGACAGAGACTTTCAGCCAAATCGCGTCCTGATCGCAATCGGTTCGAATTTCGAGGACGGTCTGCAAATTGCCCGAGCTTTCGCCCTTCTTCCAGAGACGGTCGCGTGAGCGGCTGTAGTAATGCGCAATACCGGTTTCCAGCGTCAGGGCCAGTGCCTCGGCGTTCATGTGCGCGACCATCAGCAATTCGCCGTCGCGTGCATCGGTCACGACAGCCGTGATCAGGCCCTTCTCGTCGAAGCGCGGGGTGAAGGCCGGACCGATTTCCAGTTCGGCCTTGTCCTGTGGGGGGGAAGCGAAAGTGAGCGTCATCGCCTGAGCTCCGCTACGGCGCCGCGCGTCCCGATCGGACGCGCAAGGTCGTGTAGTCTTCGGGGTTGCTGCATGTTTCCAAGATCGGAACATGCGTTGACGGAGCTTATTTGAAGCCCCTGAGCATCGTCATGAAACGGGCCTGTTCGGCCGGCTCGCTCTTGAACGCACCGGTGAAGGTGGTCGTCAGCGTCGTCGCGCCCTGCTTCTTGATGCCGCGCATGGCCATGCACAGATGCTCGGCCTCGACCATCACCGCCACGCCGCGGGGCATGAGGGTTTCGTCGATGGCCTTGGCGATCTGCGCCGTCATTGCCTCCTGCGTCTGCAGCCGGCGGGCGTAGATGTCGACGACCCGGGCGATCTTGGAAAGGCCGAGCACGCGCCCGTTCGGCAGGTAGGCGACATGGGCCTTGCCGATGATCGGCACCATATGGTGCTCGCAATGCGAATAGAACGGGATGTCCTTTTCGAGCACGATGTCATCGTAGCCGGAGACTTCCTCGAAGGTTCGACCGAGCACGTCTTCCGCCACGAGATCGTAGCCGCCGAAAATTTCGCGATACGCCTTGGCCACGCGAGCAGGCGTGTCCTTCAGGCCTTCCCGCGCCGGATCTTCGCCTGCCCAGCGCAACAACACGCGAACGGCTTCTTCAGCTTCCTTCTGTGTCGGACGACCGCTTGCGTCGTCGAGCACAGGAAAATTCTTCACTATGGCGTCCATATGGCCCCTTTAAGCAATACGAAATTGCTGACGTTTTATCTTTTCGGACAACTCGCCACTGGCCATACGCCTAACCCTGCAGGCTTGGGTTCCGTTGGCGGGTTCCGGGGCTTTCGGGTCTCGGCTTAGCAGTGCACTGGACCGTCCGGCACGGTTTCCCAAACAACAGGCGACACTTGATCCCCTTGCGGAACTGTCACCCCAACACGACATAGCATATAGTATGGTGCCACATGGATAAAAGAGCCCGAATGCGCCACGCCGTGCTTTTTTCCCGCCGCCTGGAGAAAATCATGCGCCGAACGCCCGAAACCGCGAAAAATCAACCGGATTCCTAAATGATTGACGACATTTACAACAGCAGGATTCTCGAATTCGCAGGCAATATTCCGCGCCTTGGAATGTTGGCGGAAGCCGATGCCGAGGCCGCCGCGCATTCCAAGCTTTGCGGCTCGAAGGTGAGAATCTGGCTGAAGATGGATGGCGAAATCGTCACCGACTTCGCCCATGACGTCAAAGCCTGCGCCCTCGGCCAAGCGTCCTCTTCCATCATGGCGCGGCACGTCGTCGGCGCCCATGCGGACGAGATCCGCAAGGCTCGCGAGGACATGCTGGCCATGCTGAAGGCCGACGGGGAAGGCCCATCGGGCCGTTTCGAGGACATGCGGTTCCTAAAACCCGTCAAGGACTACAAAGCGCGCCATGCCTCGACGATGCTGACTTTCGATGCCGTCGTCGATGCCATCGGCCAGATAGAGGCCAGGCGCCTCGCTGCGGCCGTCTGAGCCATGTGTCCCCAGCCCGATGCCGATCACGGAGGCACCCGCGGCGATGCCGGTGGCCGGAACTGGTCAGGACCGTTCCGCAGGACGCCGGGGCGGCTCGTCGGCATGGCGATGATCCGCGCCTATCAACTGACGCTGTCGGGCTTCATCGGCAATTCCTGTCGTCACCTGCCGACCTGTTCGGAATACGGCTTCGAGGCGATCGCCCGATACGGCCTGTGGGCCGGTGGTTGGTTGACCCTGTTCCGGGTCATCCGTTGCGGCCCGGGCGGAACCCACGGATTCGACCCGGTGCCCGACCGCCTCGCACCTCGCCAGCGCTGGTACACGCCATGGCGCTACTGGCAGCCACGCCGAAAGGAAGCGTGAGAGCCGTGACCATTCCGATGGAGTACCGGCAGGCCTCTGCGGAGTTCGACCGTTTCATCGTCGATGCGCGCGACATTGCCGCTCTTCAGACCACCAACCAGGCCTATACGATGGTGCAGGCGGTGCTTTACGCTTTCCGCCGCCGCCTCGAAATTTCCGACGCCCTGCTTTTCGCCAATGTGCTGCCGCCGGTCCTTCGAGCGATCTTCGTCGCCGACTGGGACCTGGAGGAGCCGGCGCTGCCGTTCTCCGAGCGCCGCGCGATGACGCGAGAGGTACAGGCATTCCGCGGCAATCACAACGTCTCGCCGGACACAGCCATCGCAGATGTAGCCGCGGCGTTGCGGCGTAACGTCGACGATAAGCCGTTGGATCGCGTGCTCGCACGGCTGCCGGCCGGCGCAGTCGATTTCTGGCGGGCTTGAGGCGGGTGGAGACCTACGTCGCCTTGCTCCACAGTATCGTTCTCGGCGGCGGCCGCCGCGTCGTCATGGCTGACCTGAAGGCTGTGGCGGAAGGACTTGGCTATCAGGAACCGCGCACGCTTGCTGCGACGGGCAATCTCGTGTTCCGCGCGCCGGAGCAACCGTTGCCGAAGCTCGAGGCCGAGCTCGAAAGCGCATTCGCCGCCGCCTTCGGCCGGCATGTCGATATCATCATGCGTACTGCCGAGGAATGGCTGTCGCTCGCCCGCGGTAATCCCTTCCTCGCCGAAAGCGAGAAAGACCCGGCAAGCGTCCACGTTCGGGTGATGCGCGCGCCGCTCGAGGCAGGCACCGCGGAGCGGCTCCTAGGCTATTGTACCAGGGGCGAACGGGTGGCTATCGTCCATGGCGATCTATGGGTGGATTTCGGCGGAAAGCCGAGCGAGTCCAGGTTGCTCGGAGTCATGACGACCAAGCGGCTCGGCATCGGGACGGTGCGCAACTGGAACACGGTGAAGGGTCTGCGTGGAATGGTCGCCGGTTGAGCGGCTGCGCCTTTACTCCATGGTGAAAAAGCTTTATCAGGCCCGCGTCAATTCGAGCACTTCCATCGGGAAGTGCGTAGTGTCCGAGGTTGGAGCGTTTCGATGAAGCACCGGAACGCTCTGGCCGGCCGGCAACCATACCACCCGCATTCGTTGGCGGGACTGGATAGGAGATCATGATGTCGCATTCCGTTTCCCTTACATTTCCTGATGGCTCCGAGCGAGAGTTTGCCGCCGGGACGACCGGCCGCGATGTCGCGGAATCGATCTCGAAGTCGCTCGCGAAGAAGGCCGTCGCGATCGCCATCGACGGCGAGCTGCGCGACCTCTCGGATTCCGTGACGGCAGGCAGGATCGAGATCGTCACGCGCGAGGACAAGCGCGCGCTCGAGCTCATCCGCCACGACGCGGCCCATGTCATGGCGGAGGCCGTGCAGGAATTGTGGCCGGGAACGCAGGTGACCATCGGCCCGGTTATCGACAACGGCTTCTATTACGACTTTGCCAAGAACGAGCCCTTCACGCCCGACGACCTGCCCGTCATCGAGAAGAAGATGCGGGAGATCATCGCCCGCAACAGGCCCTTCACCAAGGAGGTCTGGTCGCGCGACAAGGCCAAGGAGGTCTTTGCCGCCAAGGGGGAGGCCTACAAAGTCGAACTCGTGGACGCCATCCCCGAAGGCCAGGACCTGAAGATCTATTACCAGGGCGACTGGTTCGATCTCTGCCGCGGGCCGCACATGGCCTCGACGGGCCAGATAGGCACGGCCTTCAAGCTGATGAAGGTGGCCGGCGCCTATTGGCGCGGCGACAGCAACAACCCGATGCTGACGCGCATCTACGGCACCGCCTGGCACACTCAGGAGGAGCTGGATCAGTACCTGCACGTGCTCGCCGAAGCGGAGAAGCGTGACCACCGCCGGCTCGGCCGCGAGATGGACCTCTTCCACTTCCAGGAGGAAGGGCCGGGCGTGGTCTTCTGGCATGGAAAAGGCTGGCGGATATTCCAGAGTCTGGTGGCCTATATGCGCCGCCGGCTCGAGGGCGACTATCAGGAGGTCAATGCTCCCCAGGTCCTCGACAAATCGCTCTGGGAGACCTCAGGTCACTGGGGCTGGTATCGTGACAACATGTTCAAGGTGACTGTTGCCGGCGACGAAACGGACGATGATCGCGTCTTCGCGCTGAAGCCGATGAATTGCCCCGGGCACATACAGATCTTCAAGCACGGCTTGAAGTCTTACCGCGAACTGCCTGTTCGGCTGGCCGAATTCGGCGCGGTGCACCGCTACGAACCCTCCGGTGCGCTGCACGGTCTCATGCGCGTCCGCGGCTTCACGCAGGACGATGCGCATATCTTCTGCACCGACGAGCAGATGGCGGCCGAATGCCTGAAAATCAACGATCTGATCCTTTCCGTCTATGAAGACTTCGGTTTCAAGGAGATCGTCGTGAAGCTCTCGACGCGCCCGGAAAAGCGCGTGGGTTCCGATGAGCTCTGGGATCGGGCCGAGGCCGTGATGACGGACGTCTTGAAGACCATCGAGGAGCAGTCCGAAGGTCGCATCAAGACCGGCATTCTACCGGGCGAGGGCGCATTCTACGGCCCGAAGTTCGAATACACGCTGAAGGACGCGATCGGCCGCGAATGGCAGTGCGGAACGACGCAGGTCGATTTCAACCTGCCGGAACGTTTCGGCGCCTTCTACATCGACAGCGAATCCGAAAAGCGTCAGCCGGTGATGATTCATCGCGCCATTTGCGGTTCGATGGAGCGTTTCCTCGGCATCCTGCTTGAGAACTATGCCGGCCACATGCCGCTGTGGATATCGCCCCTGCAGGTGGTGGTCGCGACGATCACGTCGGAGGCCGACGACTATGGCCGCGAAGTCGCCGAGCGCTTGCGTGATGCGGGGCTGACGGTTGAGACCGATTTCCGCAACGAAAAGATCAATTACAAGGTCCGCGAGCATTCGGTGACGAAGGTTCCGGTGATCGTCGTCTGCGGCAAGCGCGAAGCGGAGGAGCGCTCGGTCAATATCCGTCGCCTGGGCTCTCAGGCGCAAACGGCAATGTCTCTGGACGAGGCGGTCGCATCGCTTTCGGCCGAAGCCATGGCGCCGGACCTCAAGCGCAGGGCGGAGCGGAACGCCCGCGTCTGACGAGACGGCGGCTGCCCCTCATCCGGCTGCCGCCACTTTCCCGTCTTTATGGGGAGAAGGGATAAGCGGCTCGCTCCCGCTGCTGCAGACACCGACGTGAAAGATGATCGGGCGACCCACCACTCGTTCCTTCTCCTTGCGGGGAGCAGGTGCCGGCAGGCGGTTGAGGGGCGGGCCGGGCGACGTCTTCAGTCCTGAGCGTCCGCGGTTTGATTGGCTTCGCCGCTGCCGTCCAGCAGCACTTCCACGTCCGTGTTGACGCCCGCTTTCACCGCAAAATCGCGCTGGTAGATCTGGTCCTTGTTGCGCGCCACCGCCGTGTAGCTTCCTTCGGCGAGGATGAGGGTTGGGAAGGCGCCGACGCTCTCCGAGACAACGTCGCCGGAGGACGTGAGGATCGACCAGGCCGTGTCGGCGATCGCTTCGCCGCCGGCTTCCGAAACAAGCTTGAGGGTCAGCTTCGCGGCGCGGTGCTGAATCGTCGCTTCGGTCAGCTTGCCGGCCTCGATCTGGATGTCGGCCCGGATGACGGCGTTCACCGAGCCATAATTCGACACGACGTGATAGGTCCCGGCATTGAGCTGAACCACCGTGCCGGGCTTCACGTCTGCGACGACCAGGCCGCGCTCGCCGTCCTCCCTCACATCGGAGGAGAAGATCGAAAAGCTGAGTTCGTTTGGCGGAATGCGTACGTCGCTGCCGGAGACGGCGTTCAGCATGACGCCCCCGGCATCGAGCACGAGCACCTGTTTGTCGAGCGGGCCTTCCTCGGGCACGCGAATCTTGCGGGTCGCGCCCGCGCGGCCAAAGGCTACGTTGATGAAATATTCGCCGGGCACGAGATTGAAAGCGGTGGAGCCGCCTTCGGACGTCGCAAGCAGCGGTAGCTTTCCGTCGCTGCCCGGGATGGGGCTGAAGACCCGCCAGGTAAGACCCGACTGGACCGGCTTTCCCTTATCCGTCAGCAGCGCTTCGAGTTTCACGTCCTTCAGCTGTCCGTCCTGCATCGGATCGGTAATGAGGGGGCTGAAACCGGTAAGCTTCGGCATCTTGTGCGTGCCGGAGATCGAGGGAAAGCTCTTGAACGCGTCCGTTGGATCCTCGGCAAGCGCGCGCCCTACGCCAGTCCCGGCGATCGCGATCGCCAGAGCGGTTCTCAGGAAAATACGAGGGCGGAGACGCATGAGAGCAGTTGACTTCTTGACTCGGTGACTCCACTTGGGTCCCCGGTATGGCATTTTCGTGGCTGTCGGTCCGGCGGCAAATTAGTGGAATTCGCTCGATATGAAAACCGAAATAAAGCTTGTCGACTACCTTGCGTCCCGCCGGTCCATTCCGGCCTTCCAGATGGGCGAACCGGGGCCCGGCCGGGCAGAGGTCGAGGAGATGCTGAAGCTCGCCTCCCGCGTGCCGGACCACGGAAAGTTGGCGCCATGGCGATTCATCGTCTACCGGGGCCAAGAGAGGGCACGCATCAGCGCCGAGTTGAAGAAAATGGCACTTGCCGCCAAGCCGGACATGCCGGAAGAGATGATCAAGGTCGAGGAGACGCGGCTGACGCGCGCGCCCGTCGTCGTCGCCGTTGTCAGCAAGGCGGCGCCGCATTTCAAGATTCCCGAATGGGAGCAGCAGATGTCGGCTGGAGCCGTCTGCCTCAACCTGCTGATGGCCGCGAATGCGGTCGGCTACGCCTCGAACTGGCTGACGGAGTGGTATGCCTTCGACGAACGGGCCTATCCTCTGCTCGGCGTTGCGCCGGGCGAAAAGATTGCAGGCTTCATTCACATCGGCACGGCCATGGTGCCACCGACGGAGCGCCCCAGGCCCGAACTCGAGGAGATCGTCACCTGGATCGGGGAGGACGGCTGATGTTCTATGACACCGCCGGCAACCGGCACGGCCTGCCGCACGATCCCTTCAAGGCGATCGTGTCGCCGAGGCCGATCGGCTGGATCGGCACGCGCGCGGCCGACGGGGCGCTGAATCTCGCGCCCTATTCCTTTTTCAACGCCATCAGCGACCGGCCGAAACTCGTGATGTTCGCCTCGAGCGGCTACAAGGATTCGGTACGAAACATCGAGGCGACCGGGGAGTTTACCGCGAGTTTTGCCAGCCGCAACCTGAGCGAGGCGGTCAATCTCACCTCGGTGACTGCCCCGCATGGTGAAAGCGAGTTCGAGATCGCAGGACTGACGCCCGTCGGCGGAACGCTCGTGAAGGCTCCCTTCGTGGGCGAGGCATTCGCGGCGCTGGAATGCCGGATGACGGAAATCTTTCGTCCGAAGGGTATCGATGGCGTCGTTTCCGACAGCTATGTCGTCATCGGCGCAGTGGTCGGCATTCACATCCGCGAGGATGCCATTCGCGATGGGCGGTTCGACGTGGCGACCGTCAAGCCGCTCGCCCGGCTCGGCTATATGGACTATTGCGATGGCGGCGACGTCTTCGAAATGACGCGGCCTGTTCGCTAGATCACTATCATTTCAGTCGTTCGACTTGAATCATCAACGTGATCGATTCATCCCGCTCCAGACTCCGGTACAGCGCCTGCAGCCGCAAGAAGAGCGATCTGTTGCGGCCAGCGGATGGCAACGCTCGAAAAGCCGTTCTCGATGCTGTTTCTCCACAGGCGTCGCACGGTCGCCTCATCATCGGCGTCGACTGGCAGCATGTCGTAAGCCGCGATGCGGGCTTCGCGGGCCCTCAGGGCTGCCGCCGCGCGGCCGGCTCGAACGGCAGCCGGCACATCGCCCGTTTCGGTCACGCGCCGGAAACCACAAGCTTCGGCGAGGGCCGAGGCATCGAACACCAGTGCCGAGAGGCGCGGGGAGGCATCCGCCAGCGAATGAGGCGACAGGACGCTTTCCGGCGCCGTTGCGTATTCGGCAAGAATCACCGTTCGGCCCTGGGCGATGCCGGCCGCCGCCTCGGCGACCTTGAGCAGCACATCGACCCGTTGAATGTCTGCGGGGCCGCGGCATCCGGCCAGAACGACGCCGTCGAAGCCGTTGCCGATCAAAGCGGCAAGCTCGTCTTCGCCGGGATCGCCGCTCGTTCCGATTCGAGCGAGCAACAGGCAGCCTGTATCCTGCCGCGGCGGAACCGAGGGGGGCCAGCCGGTTTTGCCGCCCGTCATCACGACCGCTTGAACGGCGGTCAGGATCTCCTTCGGGGGCGGCGGTTCACCGGCCGGCAGATACAGGATCGGTAGGATGGTTTGCGCGCCGTTAACAGACATGGTGAACCAATCTTAAACCTTTGGCCGCTAGGCTTCGAGCATGGGGCTGCTCGGGTGACTAGTGGGGCATAGGTGATCATACAAGCATTTCTTCGCTGGGTGGAAACGGCGAAAGCCAGCGAACGCGCCAGTGCCGCCAGTGCGCTTGGTCGTGCCTATGCCAGGGCCGATGTGAACGGCATCGATCGGCAGGCGGTCGAAATGGCGATGACCTTTCTTCTCGACGATCCTTCGCCCAAAGTGCGTCGGTCTCTCGTCGAAGCGCTGGCCGATTGCCCGATTGTGCCGCGCTCGATCATCAAGGCGCTTGCGAAGGACCAGCCCGAAATCGCCTATATCGCCATCTCCCGTTCTCCGGTCTTGAACGATGACGATCTTATCGACATGGCGGCGGACGGCGGCGCGGAGATGCGTGCGATGATCGCCTCCCGCAGCACCGTCTCATGCGCGGTTGCGGCTGCCATCGCCGAGATCGGCGGCGAGGAAGAGGTGGTCATTCTGTTGGAAAATCCGGGGGCCATGCTTTCCCCGGGCTCGCTGCGGCGAATTGCCGACCGTCTCGGGGACGGCGTGGCCACGCGCGGGCCGTTGCTCGAGCGCCGTGATCTGCCGAGCGACGCGCGACAAACTCTCGCCGAGAAAGTCGGCGCGGCGCTTGCTGCCTCCGACCTGGTACGGGCCGCAATCGGCGAGGATCGGGCGCAGCGCGTCGCGCGGGAGTCTTGCGACGCGGCAGCGCTGACGCTTTCCTCGGATTCCGCGAAGGAGGAACTACGGCGGATGGTTGCCCGTCTCCGCGAGTCCGGCCGCCTGACGCCGGCTCTGCTGTTGACGGCGCTTTGCAGCGGCAGGGCTGAGTTTTTTTCTGCGGCGATCGTCGATCTGTCAGGAGTGCCGGAAAAGCGCGTTCGAGCGATCCTTTCGGGTGGGCGATTCCACTCGATCAGGGCTCTCCTCGAATCTGCGGGGCTTGGCCCCGAAGTGAGCGGGATATTTTCGGAGGCCGTCTTGTTCTGCCAAAGTGACGCAGATGCGAACGACGATCGAACCCTCTCCGTCGCCGCCAGGCTTTCGAATCGTCTTCGCCACCGAAGCCTTGGCGGATACACCGCCGTAGCCGAACTCGCGGAGCGGCTGACCTTTGCCGAGCAGCGGCAGATGGCGCGCAACTACGCCCTGCTGCTCGCCCGCAAGGTCGCCTGAGATGGCTTGATTGCCTCAATTGCCGAACCGGCGCGCCACCCAGGAATAGCCGTCTTCGACGTAATGGACCGGTGCACTGACGATCGCCTTCAATTTCTCCCGGTCGGGTACAGCGCCGCTGATCAATGCCAGTGCGCGCCTCGGCAAGGTTGGCTCTCCGCCTGCCTCCGCCGGCGTTGCGTCTGGCTGCGCGCCCGGCTGACCGGGAAGCGTTGCATTCATCTCCGGAACGGGCTCTGTTGCCGCCGTAAGGCCCGGCCCCGAGCTTTCGCACACGGCCACCACGACCGGGTAGTTCCTGTCGGAGAACCGCGGCAGTTCCATTTGCGATTCCGTGTCGCACTGCGCGATCGACGGCCAGTCGCCGTTCACGGTCGAGATGTAGTGGCATTGGGTAACGTTGTCGTCGCAACCCAGAATGGTCATGACGATCAGGGCGGCTTTCATGGTCACTTCTTCCGTTCAGATGATGGCGACGCTCTGTTTATGGCCGTCCGATTCTCTTCAAAGAAGGGCAAAAGCCGACAGCGTCTGAAACAAATTATTTCTCCCCGTTACGCGGATTGATTGTGAACGCGGCAATCTTGCGCCGAATGGCGTATTGGTCCCGGCGATCTCCGGCCTTAGAGGGTCGAAACGAGACACTTCCGGACGGGACCGAATGGACGAACGGTGAGAAGCTCACTTCGACAGCGCCGCGCGTCTTATCAGACGCGCAAAGGCCGCTGTGGCACCTGGAGCAACTGCATGGAGAGATTGAAATGACTGCCGTAACCATCGCCGAAGAGTCGCCGCGCCAGCCGGCCGTAATCCGACTGCTCGAATTGTCCGATGCCTATGCGGCATCGCTCTATCCTGCCGAAAGCAATCATCTGGTCGATCTGTCTCAATTGGAGCAGCCGACCGTATCCTTTTTCGTCGCCCGCCTTGCCGGCAGGATCGTCGGCTGCTGCGCGCTCGTCGAAGCCGGTGACGGTACGGCCGAGATCAAGCGGATGTTCGTCGACCCGGAGGCGAGAGGGCTGAAACTTGGCAGGCTTCTTCTTTCCGCTCTTGAAGCCAAGGCGGAAAAGCTCGGGCTCACGGCAATCCGTCTTGAAACCGGCATCTACCAGCCGGAAGCGATCGGCTTGTACAAGGCGTCCGGATATGTCGAAACGGCACCGTTCGGCAGCTATCGGCCGGATCCGCTGAGCCTGTTCATGGAAAAACCGGTCGGGCAGGAGGCATAAGGTCGATCGCGGGACTCAGATATCCAGGTTGTCCGCGAAGACGGCGCGCTCCTGGATGAAACGGAAGCGGGCATCGGCTTTCGTTCCCATCAGACTGTCGACGGCGTCGCGGGTGCCCTCGAAGTCGACATCATCGATTTCGACCTTGAGGAGCGTCCGCTTGGCCGGATCCATCGTGGTCTCCTTGAGCTGCGCGGGCAGCATCTCGCCGAGGCCCTTGAAACGCCCGAGTTCGACTTTGCCACGACCATTGAACTCGGTCCGCATCAGCTCATCGCGATGTGCGTCGTCGCGGGCGTAAAGCGTCTTTGAACCCTGGCTCAGCCGGTAAAGCGGCGGCACGGCGAGATAGAGATGGCCGCCGCGGATGAGCTCCGGCATTTCCTGGTAGAAGAAGGTGATCAGAAGGGAGGCGATGTGCGCGCCGTCGACGTCGGCGTCGGTCATGATGATGATGCGCTCGTAGCGCAGGTCCTCTTCCCGATACTTCGATCGGGTGCCGCAGCCGAGCGCCTGGACGAGGTCGCCGATCTGCTGATTGGCGCCGAGCTTCTCGCGGCCGGCGCTGGCGACGTTGAGGATCTTGCCGCGCAGCGGCAGGATCGCCTGATTGGCGCGGTTGCGCGCCTGTTTGGCCGAACCGCCGGCCGAATCGCCCTCGACGATGAAGAGTTCGGCGCCTTCCGCCGTATTCTGGGCGCAATCCGCGAGCTTGCCCGGCAGGCGCAGCTTGCGTACCGCCGTCTTGCGGCTGACTTCCTTTTCCTTGCGCCGGCGTACCCGCTCCTCGGCCCGCTCCACCACCCAGTCGAGAAGCTTGGCCGCTTCCCCCGGATTGTCGGCGAGGTAGTGGTCGAAGGGATCGCGCAGCGCGTTTTCGACGATGCGCTGCGCCTCCACCGTTGCAAGCTTGTCCTTCGTCTGGCCGACGAATTCCGGCTCGCGAATGAAGACGGAGAGCATTCCGGCAGCCGATATCATCACATCGTCCGTGGTGACGATCGCAGCGCGCTTGTTCTGTGTGAGCTCGGCGTAGTTCTTGAGCCCCTTCGTCAGCGCGATGCGCAGACCCGCCTCGTGCGTCCCTCCTTCGGGCGTCGGAATGGTATTGCAGTAGGAGTGGATCTGCTGATCGCCGCCATACCAAGTGACGGCCCATTCGAGCGAGCCGTGGCCGCCGGCCTTTTCCGACTTGCCCGCAAATATCTCGCGGGTGACCGTGAATTCCTTGCCGAGCGTGGCGGCGAGATAGTCCTTGAGGCCGCCGGGGAAATGGAACACGGCCCTGTCGGGGATCTCCGAACCTTCCGGCAGCAGCGACGGATCGCATGACCAGCGGATCTCGACGCCGCCGAAGAGATAGGCCTTGGAGCGGGCCATACGGAAAAGCCGCGCGGGCTCGAAGCGGGCATGCGGTCCGAAGATCTGCGGGTCGGGGTGGAAACGGACCCTGGTGCCGCGCCGATTGTGCACGTCGCCCAGGTCCTCGAGGCCACCTTGCGCAACGCCTCGGGAGAAGCGCTGGCGATAGAGCCGGCGGTTGCGTGCGACCTCGACTTCGAGGTCGTCCGACAATGCGTTGACGACGGAAACGCCGACGCCGTGCAGGCCGCCGGAGGTCTCATAGGCCTTGCCGTCAAACTTGCCGCCGGCATGCAGCACCGTCATCACTACTTCGAGCGTGGACTTGTTGGGAAATTTCGGATGGTTCTCGACAGGGATGCCGCGGCCGTTGTCGGTCACCGTCAGATAGCCATCGGCGTCCAGGTTCACATCGATGAAGTTGGCGTGTCCCGCGACCGCTTCGTCCATCGAGTTGTCGATCACTTCGGCGAAAAGATGGTGCAGGGCCTTTTCGTCCGTCCCGCCGATATACATGCCCGGACGGCGTCGGACGGGCTCGAGACCTTCCAGCACCTCGATCGCCGAAGCGTCGTAGTCGCTGCCGTCGCTCGTCTTGGGGGCAGGGCGCGGCGCCTCGGCACCGGGGGTCGCGGGCTTGCGTGCCGCGACGCCGGCGTCCGCCGGCTTCGGCTGTTGGGGCATAGCGGAAAAAAGGTCGCTGCTGTCGTCCATGAAGCGTCAGATCATTCCTGTCTAAGTATCGGCTAGGCCATAGCAAGACTGCGGCACGGCCGCCATCCTTTGTCGCGCGAATCACCGCAATTCTGCCAGAGTCTCGCCCGAAGAGCGAACAAAAGGCGAATTTCGATGCCCCTGAGGGAGAAATACCCTTTAATGAGGCAGATTTGCCGCGCCACTGTTGCTTGGCTGGGCCGCCGGTGGCAAGGCATGCGCCGAACGAGGGAGCCGATCGGGTGTCCATGTCCACAATTCATTTCTCCATACGGCGTCTGATCGGCGCGCTCCTTTTCGCGAGCCTGGCGGCTCCCACGAGCGCCGAACCCCTCAAGCCCTTCAAGGACGGGCTGTTCGGCTACCGCAAAGTGCTGCAGGCGGCGGACGGCGGCGATTTCCGCGTTGTGGATTATCAGGAGCTGCGCGACATCAACGGGCGCGACCAGATACCCGAGAGGCGGGTCAAGCGCGCTTACGTGTCGCTCGGCGTCAAGAGCGTGCAGGTGAACGAGACGCTCGACCTCGGCGGAAGCAGACTTGAGGTCACCCGCGTCGGCCCCGACCGCGGCGCCGCATTCACCGTTATCTTCATCCATGGACGCGGCGGTGACCGTCGCCTCGGCGCCAATGATTTCTCCTTCGGCGGCAATTTCAACCGGCTCAAGAATCTTGCTGTCGCCAATGGTGGCACCTATTACGCCCCGAGCATCAGGTCCTTCGACGGCGCGGGGGTCGCGGATGTTTCGGCGCTGATCCGTTTCGCCGCGCAGCGTTCCGGCGGCCGGCCGGTGGTCCTTTCCTGTGCCTCCATGGGAAGTTTCATCTGCTGGGGCATCGCCCGCCAAGAGGCTGCCGTAGCCTTCCTCGGCGGTTTGATGGTCATGGGCGGTCCGGCCGATCCCGACTTTCGCAAGAGTGCCGCCTACGGCGCGCGGCTGCCGATATTCTTAAGCCACGGTAGTCGCGACAGCGTCTATGCGGCCGAGTCCCACATTGCGTTCTATCGCAGTCTCAGATCGAAGGACTATCCTGCCCGTTTCGTTCTGTTCGAAACGGGCTCACATGGCACTCCGATCAGGATGACGGACTGGCGAGAGGCGCTGAACTGGATCCTCGACCGCTAGGCCAAGGTGATCGTAATCTAACGGCGATCGGTTGCGAGGTTTGACTGCGATCATGAGAATGGACGATTTCGAGAACGCGGGGCGGTTCGGAAACCCGCCCCGGCCGGCCGTTTCTCCCGATGACTACGAGGACGGGACCGGTTCGGCGCCCCCCATGGCCTTTCTTCCCGTCGGCAATCGCCTGAGCGATGGCGACGTTTGCCGCAACGAACTCGGGATGCTTATCGAAAGCGGGAAGCATAACCGCATCCAGTCTTTCGATCCGGGAAGCGGAATCATCCGATGTGAGGCCGGCGTTGTGCTTGCCGACCTGCTCGCGCGCGCCGTCCCGCACCGCTTCTTTCTTCCCGTGACGCCGGCGACAGGCGCCGTCACCGTCGGCGGCGCTGTGGCCAACGACGTCCATGGCGGCAATCATCATGCGCGCGGCTCCTTCGGCAATCACGTCCGGCGACTGACATTGCTGCGTTCGACGGGCGAACGCCTGGTCTGCTCGCCCAAGGAGAATGCGGAGCTCTTCGCCGCGACGATTGGCGGTCTGGGACTGACCGGACTGATCCTCGATGTCGAGCTCGGGCTGATGAAGGTGCCGTCGCCGCATGTTCAGCGGCACGTGCTTCGCTTCGACAGCCTCGATCGATATTTCGCGCTCGCCCAACAGGCCGGCGAGGAGCACGAATATTCCGTAGCCTGGCTCGACCAGCTTGCGACGGGGCGACGCACGGGGAGGGGCGTGCTGTTCGCCGCGGACCACGCCGACGGCGCGTGCGAATATCCGGACATCCCGAAGGGGCCGAAGCTCGCCGTACCTTTTTCGCCGCCTTTCGGTCTGTTCAACAGCCTGACGCTGAAAATGCTGAACGAATACCGATTTCGAAAGCACGGCCGCGGCGAGGCCGTATCGACGGAAAAGTGGACCTCCTACTTTCATCCTCTCGACGCGGTGAGCGGTTGGCGCAGGCTCTACGGGCGGCGTGGCCCCTGCCAGCATCAAAGCGTCTATCCCGTTGCCTCGGCACCGGAGACCACGGCGCGGCTGCTCGAGGCAGCCCGCCGCGCCGGACATGCGTCCGTGCGGACGAAACTGCAGCGTTTCGGGGACATGGCGCCCCGGGGGCTTCTTTCCTTTGCGCGGCCGGGCTTCACCTTGACCCTGGACTTTGCCAGCCAAGGCAGAGCCACCGTCAAGCTGCTCGACGCTCTCGATGAGATCGTCGTCGCGGCCGGTGGCGCCGTCAATCCGTGCCATGATTTCCGCATGAGCCCGGCCGTTTTCGAAGCATCCTTTCCTTCCTGGAAAAGGCTGGAGGCGCTACGCGATCCGGCGATGGTCTCGGATTTCTGGCGACGCACCGCCTTGGCGCTGCGGTAAACCCTAACGCTTCTGCCCTGTTATGTTCATGTCGAACTCGACGACATTGGAGTAAATCGGCGTTCCGACCGTCATGCCGTAGGGCGAGCGACGGATGCTGCCGCGGATCGTGAAAGAAATCGAGCGGCTGTCCCAATCCGTGAGCCTCACGGCAAAGCGCTCTTTACGGCTCTTGCCGCGGGCGGTGAGAACGCCCTCGATCGTTGCGGTATCCGGCCCGGTCTGGCTAACGCCGGTGGAGCGGAAGGTCACCGTCTTGTGGTTGGCCGCATCGAATACTGCGCTGGAGCGCAGGAAATCCTCTATTCGGCGCTCGGTGGACCTCACGCTTTCAGGATAAAGTGTGAATTCCACTGAGGACCGCGCGATATCGGCGCCGTCGATACGGAAATTGCCAGCAAATTTGGCGAAACTGCCCGCGATACCGCCGCTGCCACCCACTTGGCCGACGCTGAACCGGATACTGGAGGAACTGGCTATGCGATAGTTCCCCGCAGCATCCGTAAGCGCCGGTGCTTTTGCGCCGGCAACCGGCGCCCACGAAAGGGCGAGGGTAAGGAGCGCGAGCGGCAACGTCGCTGCCGTGGACTGCTTGCGCGCAAGAGTCATGTTCGTTTCCTCTCGACTGTAGTGCCGTCCTCTCCCGAGGCGCTGGTCGTGCCGGCGGTTCTCGGCACGAAACCGGAGCGAAGCATGCGGACGAGGACCTCGTCGCGCCGTCTGAAATGGTGGTAGATTGCCGCTGCCGCGTGGATCGCGACCAGTCCGAGCATCCCATAGGCGAGCATTGCATGGGCGAGGGCCCAGAATGCTTCCGAAGTCTCCGATCTCGGGAGCGGCAGATGCGGAACGACGATCATGTTGAAATAGAAGCTCGGGATCGCCAGGGTGGAGGCGGACGCGACCGCCCAGCCGGCGAGCGGCACGATGAGCGCGAGCGCGATAAGCGACAGATGCGTCGCCCGGGCCGCCTTGAGCTCCATCGGGCTGAGGGTCGGAGGGGCGGCCGGGCTGGCTTCCACGAACCACCAGAAGGTGCGAAGCGCAGCCAGCCCCAAGGCGGTGAAGCCGAATGACTTGTGCCATTGGTAAAGCGAAAATTGCAGGGCAGGGTCGATGTCGATGCGGCGCATGACGAAGCCTGCGAGGACGAGGCCGAGGATCAGGACCGCGATCGTCCAGTGGAGGATGATCGTCACCGTTCCAAACCGGTTCTCGCTGTTGCGCAGCATGGGAGACTCCAACGCCGGGGCGTTCGTCCACGTCGCGGCAGAACTTCTTCATATTAGATGCCCGCGGCCTCGGTTTTATTCGCTTCCGCCGGGTGTTTTCCGCTGATTGTTCGCTGACAGCCGGTGACGAGCGCCGGGAACCGAGGAGCTTGGACCGTCGATGGCGGAATAATCGGCTCGGGTGCTTTTTTTTACCCGAGCGATTTGCTACCCCCCTTGCCGAGACGAAGAGACCTGATCTGGAGGAGATCTCATGACGCCCGATATCCGCCCGCTCGTCGCCGGCAACTGGAAGATGAATGGAACGCGTGCATCTCTGGACCAGATCAAGGCAATGGCCGAGGGCGTCAAAGGCGATCTTTCCACGAAGGTAGACACCCTGATCTGCCCGCCGGCCACATTGCTTTACGTTGCGACTGCGCTTTGTGACGACAGTCCCTTGATGATCGGCGCGCAGGATTGCCATCAGAAGCAGTCGGGAGCCCATACCGGCGAAGTCTCGGCTGAAATGGTTGCCGATTGCTTCGGCACTCATGTCATCGTCGGCCATTCCGAACGGCGCACCGATCATGGCGAAAGCGACGCGCTGGTGCGGGCCAAGAGCGAGGCCGCGCATGGCGCGGATCTCGTTGCTATCGTCTGCGTCGGAGAGACGGAAGAGGAACGCAAGGCCGGCCGGACGCTCGATATCCTGAAGCGCCAGCTCGCCGGGAGCCTGCCGGATCTGGCGACGGCCGAGAATACGGTGATCGCCTACGAACCCGTCTGGGCGATCGGCACCGGTCTGACACCCACCGTGTCCGACGTCGAGGAGGCACACGCCTTCATGCGCCGCGAGCTCGTTTCGCGCTTCGGCGCGGAAGGCGGCAGGATGCGCATCCTCTATGGAGGGTCCGTCAAACCCGCGAATGCGAAGGAACTCATGGGCGTTGCCAATGTCGACGGCGCCCTGATCGGCGGCGCGAGCTTGAAAGCGGATGATTTTCTCGCCATCTACAGGGCCTATGAAGAATTGACTGCCTGATTGCCGCGGGACTTGGAATAGCTGGCGGCTTGGTATAAAGAGGCGCCAAATTTGACGCGGCCCCACCGTGAGGTCGGCGTTGTTCGATTCGCATGCCCCGCAGAGGGCAGGACTGGAAGCTGATGCAGACCGTACTACTCGTCATCTATCTCATGGTGGTCGTCGCCCTGATCGGCGTCGTTCTCATTCAGCGTTCCGAAGGCGGCGGTCTCGGGATCGGCGGGGGCTCGGGCTTCATGTCTGCCCGCGGCACCGCCAATGCGCTCACCCGAACGACCGCGGTTCTGGCCTTCCTTTTCTTCGCCCTGGCGCTGGCGATGGGCATCCTGTCGCGCTACGAGCCGCAGGCGACCGACATTCTCGATCGAATCCCGGGAACGAGCTCGAGCGGCGGCGTACTCGATTCGCTCGGCGGCGGTCAGACCGCGCCGGCCGGCGGAAACACCGAGGCTCCGGCCAACGGCAACGGCGCCAACAACGCCGCACCGGCAGGTGGTGCTGCCGCTCCCCAGGCCCCGGCGGCCGCTCCGGCCCCCGCAGCCCCGGCTGATGGCGCCAGCGGCAATTCGGGATCGCAAGTTCCGAGCGGTCAGTAAGGCCGCAAGTCAGAAGATCTGCCGGCGGATGGCTTCATCCGCCGGTTTTGTTTTGTGTGAAATCTGCCATTCCGCACGGAAAATTCTGAAAGACGAATTTTTCGGTGGCGGAATCGTTTGTGAAAAGGTATCCGGTGACTCCCATGGCGCGATATGTATTCATCACTGGCGGCGTGGTCTCCTCCCTCGGAAAAGGCATCGCTGCGGCCGCTCTTGGAGCGCTGCTGCAGGCGCGTGGCTACCGCGTGAGGCTGCGCAAGCTCGATCCCTATCTCAATGTCGACCCAGGCACGATGAGTCCCACCCAGCACGGTGAGGTCTTCGTCACCGACGACGGCGCGGAAACGGACCTCGATCTCGGGCACTATGAGCGGTTCACGGGTCGCTCGGCGACCAAGACCGACAACATCACCACGGGCCGCATCTACAAGAACATCATCGACAAGGAGCGGCGCGGCGACTATCTCGGCGCGACGGTCCAGGTGATCCCGCATGTCACCAACGAGATCAAGAACTTCGTCACCGAAGGCAATGAGGACTACGACTTCGTCATCTGCGAGATCGGCGGCACGGTCGGCGACATCGAGGCAATGCCCTTCATGGAAGCGATCCGCCAGCTCGGCAACGATCTGCCGCGCGGTACCGCAGTCTATGTCCATTTGACGCTGATGCCCTACATCCCGGCCGCGGGGGAACTGAAGACCAAGCCGACTCAGCATTCCGTCAAGGAACTGCAGGCACTCGGCATTCATCCGGATGTTCTGCTCGTGCGCGCCGACCGCGAAATCCCGGAAGCGGAACGCCGCAAGCTGTCGCTCTTCTGCAATGTCCGCCAGTCTGCAGTGATCCAGGCGCTCGACGTCGCATCGATCTATGACGTCCCGATCGCCTATCACAAAGAGGGGCTGGACAACGAAGTGCTCGCCGCCTTCGGCATCGAGCCGGCGCCGAAGCCGCGCATGGAAGCCTGGGAAGATGTGGCGCACCGCATCCGCACGCCGGAAGGCGAAGTGACGATCGCGATCGTCGGCAAATATACCGGCCTCAAGGATGCCTATAAGTCGCTGATCGAGGCGCTCTACCATGGCGGCATCGCCAATCGCGTCAAGGTCAAGCTCGAATGGATCGAATCGGAGGTCTTCGAGAAGGAGGACCCGGCCCCGTATCTGGAAAAGGTTCACGGCATTCTCGTTCCCGGCGGATTCGGCGAACGCGGCTCGGAGGGCAAGATCAACGCAGCGCGCTTCGCCCGCGAGCGCAAGGTGCCCTATTTCGGCATCTGCTTCGGCATGCAGATGGCGGTCGTCGAAGCGGCGCGCAATCTCGCCGGCATCGAAAAGGCATCCTCGACGGAGTTCGGTCCGACCAAGGAACCGGTCGTCGGGCTGATGACCGAGTGGGTGAAGGGCAATGAACTCGAGAAGCGGTCCGCCGCGGGCGATCTCGGCGGTACGATGCGCCTCGGCGCCTATCGCGCGGCGCTGAAGCCCGACACGAAGATCGCCGAGGTCTACGGTTCGTCTGATATTTCCGAGCGCCACCGCCACCGCTACGAGGTCAATATCGACTATAAGGACCGGCTCGAATCCTGCGGCCTGGTCTTCTCCGGCATGTCCCCGGACGGCGTTCTGCCGGAGACGATCGAGTATCCCGATCATCCCTGGTTCATTGGCGTTCAGTACCATCCGGAACTGAAGTCGCGTCCGCTTGACCCGCACCCGCTCTTCGCAAGCTTCATCGAGGCAGCGCTCGAGCAGTCGCGGCTTGTGTAACTAGTTGCCGGTGAAAGGCGGGAGCCTGCCTCTTGCCGTGGATTGGCTCGGCCAATGCAGCATCTTCCATCGTGCGGTGACCTTCTCTGTCCGGACGGCATCTCCCCGCGCAACGGGGAGATGGGCACGAGGCGCGCTCCTGCCTTGCCCAAAGTGTGACCGTCGCGATCCTCGTCGGCCATTGAAGGGGCGCGCTTGCAATCGGCGGTCAAAAGTTGCAAACAGCGGCAAACCGGTCATTAGGGAAACCGCCATGAGCCAATCCAAGCGAACCGCCCGCCCGCTCGATCATCTCGTGCTGCCGGTGGCCGATCTCGCGCGGACGAGGCAGCGTCTGGCGGCTCTCGGCTTCACGGTTGCCGATGAGGCGCGCCATCCCTTCGGCACCGCAAATGCCTGCGTCTTCTTCTCTGACAACACCTATCTGGAGCCGCTTGCGGTCGCTTCGCGGGAAGAATGCGACGCGGCCGCACTCGAGGGCAACGCCTTTGTGGCGCGTGATCAGGCGTTTCGTTTTCGCCGGGGGGCGGAGGGCCTGTCGGCCGTCGTGCTCGGGACGCCGGACGCGACCGAAGACCACATCCGGTTCCGTTCGCGCGGTATCTCCGGCGGCGAAATGCTCGAGTTCTCGCGGCCTTTGCGGCTGCCAGACGGTCGGGAGGGACTCGGCTCATTCCGGCTTGCTTTTGCCGCGGACCTGCGTTCACCGGACTTCTTTCTTTTTGCCTGCCAGCGCCTGCGCGCGCTCCCGGTCGACAGCAGCTCGCTTCACCGCCATGAAAACGGCGTTCTCGGCATTGCCGAAGTCGTGCTTTCGGAGCAGAACCCGACGGATTTCCAATATCTTCTGCAGGAAGCGGTGGACGAGCGCGAGGTCTCGGCCCATTCCTTCGGCATGGACATCCAGGCAGGCAGCGCCAAGGTCGCCGTACTGACACCGACCGGCGTGGAGGCGTTCTTCGGCCGCTCGGTCGAGGGTGCGGGGCGCGGCTTGCGGGGGCGTGCAGTGGTCTTCCGCGTGACTGATCTGGAGGCCACACGGGCGCTGTTCGCGCAGAACGATATCGAATTTGCAGAGATGGGCGGACGCCTCATTGTTCCGGAAGCGCCGGGTCAGGGTGTAATCTTCGCCTTTGGAGTATGATGATGGAAACCAATTCAAGGGTCGTCGTCGGCGAAGGTGCCGGCCAGGTGGTGTTCTCGCAGAAGGAACGGCTGACGCTGATCGCCGGTCCCTGCCAGATGGAGAGCCGCGAACACGCATTCATGACTGCGGGGAAGCTCGCCGAGCTCTGCAAATCGCTCGGGCTCGGCCTCGTCTATAAGTCTTCTTTCGACAAAGCGAACCGCACCTCGCTTTCGGGCAAGCGCGGCATCGGGCTCGACAAGGCGATGGAGGTCTTCGCCGATCTCAAGCGGGAGTTCGGCTTTCCTGTGCTGACGGATATCCACACGGAAGAGCAATGCGCAGTCGTGGCCGAGACCGTCGACATCCTCCAGATTCCGGCCTTCCTGTCGCGGCAGACGGACCTGCTGGTCGCCGCCGCGAAGACGGGACGGGCGATCAACGTCAAGAAGGGCCAGTTCCTCGCCCCCTGGGACATGAAGAACGTGCTTGCCAAGTTCACCGAGAGCGGCAATCCGAACGTGCTGCTCTGCGAGCGCGGCGCCTCCTTCGGCTATAATACGCTTGTCTCCGACATGCGCTCGCTGCCGATTATGGCGGCACTCGGCGCTCCGGTGGTCTTCGATGCCACCCATTCCGTGCAGCAGCCGGGCGGTCAGGGCGGTTCGACCGGCGGCCAGCGCGAGTTCGTCGAGACCTTGGCGCGGGCGGCTGTCGCTGTGGGCGTAGCCGGCGTCTTTGTCGAGACTCATGAGGATCCCGACACCGCTCCCTCCGACGGCCCGAACATGGTGCCGCTGAAGGACATGCCGCGGCTGCTGGAAAAACTGCTCGCCTTTGATGCCGTTGCGAAAGCGTGAACAGGAGCCGCGCTCCATGTGAATTTTTCATGAAGCGGGCCGCTGTTCGGATTTTGCGATCCCGGCGCCATTGTAATTTCGAGGCCGTGAATTAAGACGGGCCGACCATCTTCATCGTCCATAAGGGAAGAGATCATGACTGCAATCATCGACATCATCGGCCGAGAGATTCTCGACAGCCGCGGCAACCCGACCGTCGAGGTCGATGTCCATCTCGAGGATGGCAGTTTCGGCCGCGCGGCGGTTCCCTCTGGCGCCTCGACCGGTGCCCACGAAGCGGTAGAGCTGCGCGATGGTGGCACGCGTTATCTCGGCAAGGGCGTCGAGCGCGCCGTCGATGCGGTGAACGGCGAGATCTTCGAAGCGATCGGCGGCCTCGACGCTGAAAACCAGATCCAGATAGACCGCACCATGATCGAGCTCGACGGGACGCCGAACAAGTCGCGCCTTGGCGCCAACGCCATTCTCGGCGTTTCGCTCGCCGTCGCCAAGGCCGCGGCGGTAGCCTCCGGCCTGCCGCTCTACCGCTATGTCGGTGGCCCGAATGCCCATCTCCTGCCGGTCCCGATGATGAACATCATCAATGGCGGCGCTCACGCCGACAATCCGATCGACTTCCAGGAATTCATGATCATGCCGGTCGGTGCCGAAACCCTGAAGGACGCAGTCCGCATGGGCTCGGAAGTCTTCCATACGCTGAAGAAGCAGCTTGCCGCCGACGGCCACAACACCAATGTCGGCGACGAAGGCGGTTTTGCGCCGGGTCTCGCATCTGCTCCCGCAGCCCTCGACTTCATCATGAAGTCGATCGAGAAGGCCGGTTACAAGCCGGGCGAGGACATGTATGTCGCTCTCGATTGCGCTTCGACCGAATTCTTCAAGGACGGCAAATACGTGCTCGAGGGCGAAGGCCGTACGCTCGAGCCGGGCGCCATGGCCGAATATCTCGCCGAGCTCGCCGGCAAATATCCGATCATCTCGATCGAGGACGGCATGGCCGAAGACGATTGGGACGGCTGGAAGGCGCTGACCGACCTCGTCGGCAACAAGTGCCAGCTTGTCGGCGACGATCTCTTCGTGACGAACTCCGCTCGGCTGCGCGACGGCATCAAAATGGGCGTCGCCAACTCCATCCTCGTCAAGGTCAACCAGATCGGTTCGCTTTCGGAGACGCTCG
Source organism: Sinorhizobium arboris LMG 14919 (assembly GCF_000427465.1). Lineage (NCBI taxonomy): Bacteria > Pseudomonadati > Pseudomonadota > Alphaproteobacteria > Hyphomicrobiales > Rhizobiaceae > Sinorhizobium > Sinorhizobium arboris. The sequence goes on from NZ_ATYB01000014.1 coordinate 1,243,816, forward strand.
ATGCGGTCGAGACCGCGCACAAGGCGCGCTATACCGCCGTCATGTCGCACCGCTCCGGCGAGACCGAGGATTCGACCATTGCCGACCTCGCAGTCGCCACCAATTGCGGCCAGATCAAAACCGGTTCGCTCGCACGCTCCGACCGGCTCGCCAAGTACAACCAGCTGATCCGTATCGAAGAGCAGCTCGGCCCGCAGGCGCAATATGCAGGTCGCTCAATCCTGCGGGGTTGATCGCGGAAGGGTAGCGGCCTTTGCCCCGCGTCCGGCCTGCCTGCCTCCTTCTCCCCGCAAGCGGGGCGAGGAGGCACACGGCAAGCTCTCAGCCCCTCTCCCTGCCTGCAAGGAGAGGGTAGGACGAGGGCAAGCGCGGGCGCGCAACGGCAGTCTGCATCACAGCCAAAATCGCGAATCTTCAATCTTACCCGCCCACAAGGCGGGTTTTTGCTTTATTGCGGCCATTCATGGTCAACCGTCGGTTAATCAATCGACGCTAGTCTTCATCATCGTACTGCGTATTGGAGCGGCTCGCGGGAGACTATGTGCGGATTGCCCGCGACCCGCTCCGACTCAATTCAGGGCATGAGCGATGTGGACACGGCATCACAGGAAGCGGAGACTGGGGCGATTGGTGGTGCCGTTGCTGGCGGTCGCCTTCCTTACCTATTTCGGCTATCATTCGATCCATGGCGGATACGGACTGAAGGCGACGGAAGAGTTCGATCGCCAGATCGCGGAGCGGCAGGCACGGCTGGACGAGCTCACTCAGACGCGAAAGATCCTGGAGAAGGAAGTCGAGCTGATGAGCGACGGTTCGCTGGAGAGAGACATGCTGGATGAGAAGGCTCGCCTCGCGCTCAACATGTCGCGCAGCGACGAGATCGTCATTTTCCACCATCCTGCGGATTAACTGGAAACCGGTTAATCACAGAAAACATCTTTTAATCAACGAGTTACAGCGAATAATAGCCATGCAAATATGGCATTGCTGATGCGCTTTTCTTTCCCTATGGTAGCCGCCAAAGGCTAACCATTGGGAGGAACGAATGGCTCCGCGAAAATCCGCGTCCGTTTCCAGCCGCAAGACCGCTGCCAAGCCGGCCAAGAAAGATTTTGCCGGCGGCACGATCGCCGAATTCTCCAAGGAAGACGATCTCAAGGCCTACCGTGAAATGCTGTTGATCCGGCGTTTCGAGGAAAAGGCCGGCCAGCTCTACGGTATGGGGTTCATCGGTGGCTTTTGTCACCTCTATATCGGCCAGGAAGCCGTCGTCGTCGGGATGCAGATGGCGCTGAAAGAGGGTGACCAGGTCATCACCGGCTATCGGGACCACGGCCATATGCTCGCCTGCGGCATGAGTGCGCGCGGCGTGATGGCGGAACTCACCGGTCGTCGTGGCGGCCTTTCCAAGGGGAAGGGCGGCTCGATGCACATGTTCTCCAAGGAAAAGCATTTCTATGGCGGCCACGGCATCGTCGGAGCGCAGGTCTCGCTCGGAACCGGCCTCGCTTTCGCTAACCGATACCGCGGCAACGACAATGTAAGTCTCGCCTATTTCGGCGACGGTGCGGCCAATCAGGGCCAGGTTTATGAGAGCTTCAACATGGCCGCTCTCTGGAAGCTGCCGGTGATCTACATCGTCGAAAACAACCGCTATGCCATGGGCACCTCCGTGTCGCGCGCCTCGGCGCAGACCGACTTCTCCCAGCGCGGCGCTTCCTTCGGCATTCCCGGTTACCAGGTCGACGGCATGGATGTCCGCGCCGTCAAGGCCGCAGCCGACGAGGCGGTCGAACACTGCCGTTCAGGCAAGGGGCCGATCATCCTCGAAATGCTGACCTACCGCTACCGCGGCCATTCCATGTCCGACCCGGCGAAGTATCGCTCGAAGGATGAAGTACAGAAGATGCGTTCGGAGCATGATCCGATCGAGCAGGTGAAGGCCCGTCTGACGGACAAGGGCTGGGCCACCGAGGACGAACTGAAGCAGATCGACAAGGAGGTTCGCGACATCGTTGCGGACAGCGCCGATTTCGCCCAGTCTGATCCGGAGCCGGATGCCTCCGAGCTCTACACCGACATCCTGCTTTGATCCGGGGAGGGACAAATATGCCTGTAGAAATCCTTATGCCTGCCCTTTCCCCGACCATGGAGGAAGGCACGCTCTCCAAGTGGCTGAAGAACGAGGGGGACAAGGTGTCCTCCGGCGATGTGATCGCCGAGATCGAAACCGACAAGGCGACGATGGAAGTGGAAGCCGTAGACGAAGGTACGATCGGCAAGCTGCTGATTGCGGCCGGCACGGAAGGTGTGAAGGTGAATACGCCGATCGCCGTGCTGTTGCAGGACGGCGAAGCTGCAAGCGACATCGATTCGGCGAAGGCCGAGGCGCCGAAGGCGGAAGCGCCGAAGCCCGCGGCTGCCGAAGCGCCGGCTTCCGCAGCCCCCGTGGCGGCGCAGCCCAGGGCGGAAGTTCCTGCCGACCCGGCAATTCCGGCCGGAACCGAAATGGTGACGATGACCGTTCGCGAAGCGCTTCGCGACGCGATGGCCGAAGAGATGCGCGCCAATGACGACGTCTTCGTCATGGGCGAAGAGGTCGCCGAATACCAGGGCGCCTATAAGGTCACCCAGGGCCTGCTGCAGGAATTCGGCGCGCGCCGCGTGGTCGATACGCCGATCACGGAGCATGGTTTTGCCGGCGTCGGCGTCGGCGCTGCGATGACGGGTCTGCGCCCGATCGTCGAGTTCATGACCTTCAACTTCGCCATGCAGGCGATCGACCAGATCATCAACTCGGCTGCCAAGACGCTCTATATGTCCGGCGGCCAGATGGGCGCGCCGATCGTCTTCCGCGGGCCGAGCGGTGCTGCTGCCCGCGTCGCCGCGCAGCACTCCCAGTGCTATGCCGCCTGGTACAGCCACATTCCGGGCCTGAAGGTCGTCATGCCCTATACGGCGGCGGACGCGAAAGGGCTGCTCAAGGCCGCCATCCGCGATCCGAACCCGGTGATCTTCCTCGAAAACGAGATCCTCTACGGCCAGTCCTTCGAAGTGCCGAAGCTCGACGATTTCGTGCTGCCGATCGGCAAGGCACGCATCCATCGCGCCGGCAAGGACGCGACGCTCGTCTCCTTCGGCATAGGTATGACCTATGCGATCAAGGCCGCGGCGGAACTCGAGGCTCAGGGGATCGACGTCGAGATCATTGACCTTCGCACGATCCGCCCGATGGACCTGCCGACCGTCATCGAATCCGTGAAGAAGACCGGCCGCCTCGTCACCGTCGAGGAAGGTTATCCTCAGTCTTCCGTCGGCACCGAGATCGCCACCCGCGTCATGCAGCAGGCCTTCGACTATCTCGATGCGCCGGTGCTGACGATCGCCGGCAAGGACGTGCCGATGCCCTATGCGGCCAATCTTGAAAAGCTTGCTCTGCCGAATGTCGCGGAAGTCGTCGATGCGGTGAAAGCTGTCTGCTACAAATAAGGGGGTCGTTCGATGCCAATCAACATCACCATGCCGGCCCTCTCTCCGACGATGGAAGAAGGCAATCTGGCCAAGTGGCTGGTCAAGGAAGGCGACAAGGTCAAGTCCGGCGATGTGATCGCCGAGATCGAGACCGACAAGGCGACGATGGAAGTGGAAGCCGTCGATGAGGGAACGGTCGCCAAGATCGTCGTTCCCGCCGGCACCGAAGGCGTCAAGGTCAATGCGCTGATCGCGGTTCTCGCCGCCGAGGGCGAAGACGTCGCTACCGCCGCCAAAGGCGGCAACGGCGCAGCGGGAGCAGCCTCCGCGCCGAAGCCGCAGGAACCGGCCGAAACGGCACCGGCCGGTGCTCCGGCACCCGCTGCAGCACCGGCGCCGCAAGCTGCTGCTCCGGCTTCTCCGGCGCACGCCGATGGCGAAGGCAAACGCATCTTTTCGTCGCCGCTGGCACGCCGCCTCGCGAAGGAGGCAGGAATCGACCTTTCGGCGATCACCGGTTCCGGACCGCATGGCCGCGTCGTCAAGAAGGACGTCGAGGCAGCCGTTTCCGGTGGCGCCGCCAAACCCGCCGCCGCGCCGGCAGCAGCTCCGGCACCGGCGACGCTCGCCAAGGGTGCGTCGGAAGACGCCGTTCTCAAGCTTTTCGAGCCGGGCTCCTACGAACTCGTGCCGCATGACGGAATGCGCAAGACGATCGCCAAGCGCCTCGTGGAATCGAAGCAGACGATCCCGCATTTCTATGTTTCGGTCGATTGCGAGCTCGACGCGCTCCTGGCGCTGCGGGCCCAGCTCAATTCCGCAGCACCTGAAAAGGACGGCAAGCCGGTCTACAAGCTTTCCGTCAACGACATGGTGATCAAGGCACTTGCGCTGGCGCTGCGCGACGTTCCGGATGCGAATGTGTCCTGGACCGATCAGAACATGGTCAAGCACAGGCACGCGGACGTCGGCGTTGCCGTCTCCATTCCCGGCGGCCTGATCACGCCGATCGTCCGCCAGGCGGAGTTGAAGAGCCTCTCGGCGATCTCCAACGAGATGAAGGACCTCGGCAAGCGCGCAAAGGAGCGCAAGCTGAAGCCGGAAGAATATCAGGGCGGCACCACTGCCGTCTCCAATATGGGCATGATGGGCGTCAAGGACTTCGCCGCCGTCGTCAATCCGCCGCACGCGACTATTCTCGCGGTCGGCGCCGGCGAGGAGCGCGTCGTCGTCAAGAACAAGCAGATGGTCATCGCCAATGTAATGACCGTCACGCTTTCGACCGACCATCGCTGTGTCGATGGTGCGCTCGGCGCCGAACTGCTCGCCGCCTTCAAACGCTACATCGAAAATCCGATGGGCATGCTCGTCTGATGCGATCCGGACCGGCTTTCCAGCCGGTCCTTCCCCTCTGAAAAGCGAGTAGGCAGATGAAGACAGTCCTTTGCTACGGTGACAGTCTGACCTGGGGCTACGATGCAAGCGGTTCCGGCCGGCATAGGCTGGAGGATCGTTGGCCGAGCGTGCTGCAGAAGGCGCTCGGTTCGGGCGTGCACGTCATTGCCGAAGGATTGAACGGCCGCACGACCGCCTATGACGATCATCTCGCCGATTGCGACCGCAATGGCGCGCGTGTGCTGCCGACGGTCCTGCACACGCATGCGCCGCTCGATCTCATCGTCCTCATGCTCGGCTCGAACGACATGAAGCCGGTCGTGCACGGAACCGCCTTCGGTGCGGTGAAGGGCATCGAGCGTCTCGTCAATCTGGTGCGCAGACACGACTGGCCGACGGCGGGCGAAGACCGCCCGGAGATACTCATCGTCTCGCCGCCGCCGCTCTGCGAAACCGCCAATGGTGCATTTGCAGCGATGTTCGCCGGTGGGGTCGAGCAATCGGCAATGCTGGCGCCTCTTTATCGCGATCTCGCCGACGAACTCGACTGCGGCTTTTTTGACGGCGGTTCAGTGGCCAGGACGACGCCGACCGACGGTGTCCACCTGGACGCAGAGAACACCCGGGCGATCGGCCGGGGATTGGAGCCCGTCGTGCGGATGATGCTCGGGCTCTGACGATGGCGGCTGGCGCGACCCTCAGGCCCGCGAAACGAAGCGAGGCGGCGGAACTTGCGATCCTGATCGACATCGCCTCGCACGGATTTGCCTCGTGGCTCTGGTACGGCGGCGTCCTGAGCAAATCGGCGGAAACCGCTTTCGAGCATGGCCGTAACGTACTGCGGCGGGATGCCGGGCCCGGTACGTGGCGCGACGCGGTGGTGGCCGAAATAGGAGACGAGATCGTCGGCGTGTCGGTTTCGTATGGAATCGAATCATCGATCCTTTCGATCGAGCCGAAGCATCCGGTGCTTGCGCCCTTGCTTCTCCTTCAAAAGCAGGTGGTCGGTCACTGGTTCATCGATAGCCTCGGCGTCTACGGCCATCATCGCGGCGAAGGGATCGGTCGAGCGCTGCTCGTAAATGAGTTCTCCCGCGCTGGACAAGCGCCGGTGAGCCTGATCACCGAGAGCCACAATGAAAGGGCGCAGGCACTTTACAGGATGAACGGTTTCGAGGAGGTGGCGCGCGCCGAGGCTGTGCCGCTCTTCGAAGACAGCAGAAAACACGACTGGGTGCTTTTCACCCGCAACGTCGCTTGACCAAAGGTAGGATAAACATGGCTGAGAATTACGACGTGATCGTTGTCGGTTCGGGTCCGGGCGGATATGTGACCGCCATTCGTTCGGCGCAACTGGGCTTGAAGACGGCGATCGTCGAGCGGGAACATCTGGGCGGCATCTGCCTGAATTGGGGCTGCATTCCGACCAAGGCGCTTCTTCGCTCCGCCGAAATCCTCGACCATGCCAATCATGCCAAGAACTACGGCCTGACCCTCGAAGGCAAGATCACCGCCAGCGTCAAGGATGTCGTGGCCCGCTCACGCGCCGTCTCTGCGCGGCTGAACGGCGGCGTCGCTTTTCTGATGAAGAAGAACAAGGTGGACGTGATCTGGGGCGAGGCGAAGCTCACCAAGCCCGGTGAGATTGTGGTCGGCGCTCCGTCCAAGCCCGCCGTCCAGCCGCAGAATCCGGTTCCGAAGGGCGTCAAGGGCGAGGGCACCTACACGGCAAAGCACATCATCGTCGCAACCGGCGCGCGCCCGCGCGCGCTCCCTGGCATCGAGCCCGACGGCAAGCTGATCTGGACCTATTTCGAGGCGATGAAGCCCGAGGAATTCCCTAAGTCGCTGCTGGTCATGGGCTCCGGCGCGATCGGTATCGAATTCGCGAGCTTTTACCGCTCGATGGGCGTCGACGTGACCGTCGTCGAACTGCTGCCGCAGATCATGCCGGTTGAGGATGCGGAAATCTCCGCATTCGCCCGCAAGCAGCTCGAAAAGCGCGGCCTGAAGATTATCACCGATGCCAAGGTGACCAAAGTCGAGAAGGGTGCGAACGACGTCACGGCGCATGTGGAGACGAAGGACGGCAAGGTTACGCCGATCAAGGCTGACCGGCTGATCTCTGCCGTCGGCGTTCAGGGCAACGTCGAGAACCTCGGCCTCGAGGCTCTTGGCGTCAAGACCGACCGAGGCTGCATCGTTGCCGATGGCTACGGCAGGACCAATGTCGCCGGCATCTACGCGATCGGCGACGTCGCCGGCCCGCCGATGCTGGCGCATAAGGCCGAGCATGAGGGCGTCATCTGCGTCGAGAAGATTGCCGGAGTTCCCGGTGTGCACGCACTCGACAAGGGCAAGATCCCCGGCTGCACCTATTGCGACCCGCAGGTCGCCTCCGTCGGCCTTACCGAGCAAAAGGCCAAGGAGCTTGGCCGCGAAATCCGCGTCGGCCGCTACAGCTTCGGAGCAAACGGCAAGGCGATCGCGCTCGGCGAAGACCAGGGCCTGATCAAGACCATCTTCGACAAGAAGACCGGCGAACTGCTCGGCGCGCATATGGTAGGCGCCGAAGTGACCGAACTCATTCAGGGCTTCGTCGTTGCCATGAATCTCGAGACGACCGAAGAGGAGCTGATGCACACGGTGTTCCCGCATCCGACCCTTTCCGAGATGATGAAGGAAAGCGTGCTCGACGCCTATGGCAGGGTCTTGAACGCCTGATGACGCGCGGCCGCCTGGAACTTTCGACCTCTTCACGCATTGATTGCATGGCATTCACAATGCGGGGAGGTTCTGATGAGCTTGAATGGCGTAGGTATTCTGGCGGCGATCATAATCGGCGGGCTGGCCGGTTGGCTGGCGGAGAAGTTCATGAACAGCCAGATGGGGCTGTTCGCGAACATCATCCTCGGCATTATCGGCGCCGTCGTGCTGAATTTCATTCTCGCGGCCTTGGGCATGGCATATACGGGTTGGCTCGCCTATCTCATCATCGGGTTCATCGGAGCCTGCCTGTTGATCGCGGCGGGCCGCGCCGTCCGAGGGTAGGCTATTTCCCATTCGTTTCGGGTCAGGCTGCCATGCAAATGGCGGCCTGACTTTTCATGTCCGGCTGTTTATATAAGGCGACAAGGTGCGGACGGCCCTACGGCCGACTGCCCTCCACGACGAAGGAAGACACATGGTAACGGTTTTCGATGCCGTCTCGGATCGGGCGCAGCGTGTTCGCCACCCGGAAAAGGCTCACCGGCCTGACACCGAGGTCCTGCGCAAGCCGGACTGGATACGCGTGAAGGCGCCGACCTCGAAGGGGTACCAGGAGACCCGCTCGATCGTGAAGAGCCACAAGCTCGTTACGGTCTGCGAGGAGGCCGGGTGCCCTAACATCGGCGAGTGCTGGGACAAGAAGCACGCGACCTTCATGATTATGGGCGAGATCTGCACGCGTGCCTGTGCCTTCTGCAACGTCGCGACCGGCAGGCCCAATGCCCTCGACCTGGACGAGCCCGCGAATGTCGCCAAGGCGGTGAAGCAGATGGGCCTGAGCCATGTCGTCATCACCTCCGTCGACCGCGACGACCTCGACGACGGCGGCGCCGAGCATTTCGAGAAGGTCATCTTCGCTATCCGGGAAGCGTCGCCGGAAACCACGATCGAAATCCTGACGCCCGACTTCCTGCGCAAGCCCGGCGCGCTGGAACGGGTCGTGGCCGCCAAGCCGGACGTGTTCAATCATAACCTTGAAACGGTGCCGTCCAACTATCTGACGGTCAGACCGGGGGCACGCTATTTCCATTCCATCCGGCTTCTGCAGCGCGTGAAGGAACTCGACCCGACCATGTTCACCAAGTCGGGCATCATGGTCGGCCTCGGCGAGGAGCGCAACGAAGTGCTGCAACTGATGGACGACCTGCGTACGGCGGACGTCGACTTCCTGACGATCGGACAATATCTGCAGCCGACCCGCAAGCACCACAAGGTCGAGAAATTCGTCACCCCGGAGGAATTCAAGTCTTACGAGACGGTCGCCTATACCAAGGGCTTCCTGATGGTTTCCTCAAGCCCGCTGACCCGCTCGTCCCACCACGCCGGCGACGACTTCGCCCGGCTGAAGGCGGCGCGGGAGAAGAAGCTGGCAGAGGCGGAGTAGCGGTTGCTCATCCGGCCTGCCGGCCTCCTTCTCCCCGCAAATGGGGCGAAGGAGACGTGCCGCAACGCTCCGATAAGAAGCCGGGCACAAATGCGGCGCCTCCTTGATCTTCCGGCCCTGCGGCCTTAACTCAAATCCATGCCCCATTTCGAAACCAACCACGTCGTCAAGCACTCGGCCGATCAGATGTTCGGTCTCGTCGCCGATGTCGAGCGCTATCCGGAGTTCCTGCCGCTTTGCGAAGCGTTGAGCGTGCGCTCGCGAAAGGAGCGCGACGGGAAGGTGCTGCTGCTTGCCGACATGACCGTGGGCTACAAGGCGATCCGCGAAACATTCACGACCCAGGTGCTCCTCAAGAGCGCCGAGCGGATCATCGACGTCAACTATATCGAAGGGCCGTTCAAGTATCTCGATAATGTCTGGCGCTTCGAGCCCGTGAACGAGAGCGAGTCGATCGTGCATTTCTGCATCGACTATGAATTCAAGAGCCGCCTCCTGGGCGCGCTCATGGGCTCGATGTTCGATCGTGCCTTCCGCATGTTCTCCGAAGCATTCGAAAAGCGGGCGGATGTTATCTACGGCGCGTGAGCCAATTCGGTGACCAGCTCGAGCGCCGTTCGCACTGTGGCAAGCCGCACCGCCGCCCGGCCAAGATTGCCGTAGCGCATTTCTCGATGAATGAGCGTGCCGTCGCGACCGGCAGCGGCCAGGTGGACGAGACCGACCGGCTTTTCGGCCGAGCCGCCGCCCGGGCCGGCTATGCCGGTGACGGCCACGGCGATATCGGCGGCCGAGTGCGAAACGGCCCCGCGGGCCATTTCCATTGCCGTCTCGCGCGAGACGGCTCCGCGTGTCGCGAGCGTTTCGAGGTTTACGCCCAGCATCTCGATCTTCGCTTCATTGGAATAGGTGACGAAGCCACGGTCGACGACGGAAGACGAGCCCGCGACTTCCGTCAGGACGCCGGCGATCAGTCCGCCGGTGCAGGACTCCGCCGTCGCAAGCTTGAGCCCGCGCGCGGTGAGGTCCTGAATTGTGGCGCGCGCCTTCCGCTCGATGTCAGCCGGCCACATCACGCTCCGCCCTGTGGCGCGTATACGACTGTCGCCGTGGCGATCGCCGCGATGCCTTCGTTGCGGCCGACAAAGCCAAGTTTCTCGTTGGTCGTCGCCTTGACAGAACAGCGATCGAGCGAAATGCCGAGCATCGATGCAAGATTTTCGCGCATCTTCTGACGGTGCGGGCCGACCTTCGGCGCCTCGGCGATCAGCGATATGTCGGCATTGGTAATGGTGCCGCGGCGCTCGCGGACGATCCGCGCGGCGTGTTCGAGGAAGATGCGCGATGGCGCGCCCTTCCACTGCGGGTCGGAAGGCGGGAAGTGGTCGCCGATATCGCCGGCACCGCAGGTGGCGAGCAGTGCGTCAGTCAGGGCATGCAGCGCGACATCCGCGTCGGAATGGCCGGAGAGCTTGCGGTTATGGGGAATGAAAACGCCGCAGAGCGTGACACCGTCGCCTTCGGTAAGCTGGTGTACGTCGTAGCCATTGCCGGTTCGCACATCCGGTATTGTCGTGCGCGTCAGTTTCTCGTCTGCCATCGACAGGTCCCTTCGAAGCGTCAGTTTGAAATTATCGGCGGATCCTTCCACCAGAAGGACGGGGATCCCGGCCCATTCGGCAATCGACGCGTCGTCCGTAAAATCGGTTCGGCCGCTTGCCGCCGCCTGCCGATGAGCGGAGAGGATCGCCCCGAGGCGGAAGCACTGTGGCGTCTGCGCGGCGTAAAGGCCGGTTCGCGGTACGGTTTCTGCGACATGGCCGTCGGCGGTCGCGCGCTTCAGCGTGTCGGCAACCGCAAGCGCCGGCAGGACGGCCCCGGCGCCGTCACAAAGCGCCGCCCGGCATCGATCGAGCAACAGGTGGTCGAAGAACGGGCGTACGGCGTCGTGGATCATCACCAGTTCGGCGCTTTGGGCGGCGATCGCTTCCAGGCCGGCGAGCACCGAAAGCTGGCGCGTCGCTCCGCCGTGGACCACCGTCAGATCCAGTGTCCGGGCCATCCGCTTGCGGGCCGACGCAAACAGCTCTTCGTCTTCCGGGTGGATCACCACGACGACCTGTCCCGTTCCGGGCCATGTCGCGAAAATGTCAAGCGTATGGGCGATAACCGGGCGATCGCCGATCGTCCGGTATTGTTTCGGTCCCTCGGCCGACTGACCGGCGCGCTCGCCGCGGCCGGCCGCAACGATCACGACGCCACAGGACAACTGTTCTTCGCCTTGCATCTTCTGTATGTGGTCCCGCATTCGCCAATATTCGTCGTGATGTACCGCGAAGGTCCTGCCATGGCCAGCCATGCGAGGAATTTTGTCCCGCTTGTCGAAAACGCTTGGCAAGCAGACGAACAATGTCTAAAAATAGTGCAAGATTCTAGTGTGCCTGAAAGATATGCATTTGCCCTCAACGGCTTTTTCATCCTCGCTTCTGATCGGGAATGTCGGAATTCGCAATCGCGTAGCGCTCGCGCCCATGTCCGGCGTGACGGATTTGCCTTTTCGCCGGCTTGCCTGGCGTTTCGGTGCGGGTTTCGTCGTGACCGAGATGGTGGCGAGCCGCGAGCTGGTCGGCAATGCCTCCGAGTCCTGGGCGCGGCTGAAGAATTCCGGCATCGAACCGCACGTCGTGCAACTCGCCGGGCGTGAAGCGCACTGGATGGCCGAGGCGGCGAGGATCGTCGAGGCCAATGGCGCCGATATCATCGACATCAACATGGGCTGTCCTGCGAAGAAGGTCACCGGCGGCTATTCCGGATCTGCGCTGATGCGCAATCCCGATCATGCGCTTTCGCTGATCGAAGCGACGGTAAAGGCAGCCACAGTCCCGGTCACGCTCAAGATGCGGCTTGGCTGGGATGAAAATTCGATCAATGCGCCGCTGATCGCCCGCAGGGCCGAGGACGCCGGTGTGAAGGCGATCACGATTCATGGGCGCACACGCATGCAATTCTACAACGGCAAGGCCGACTGGGATGCGATCCGGGCCGTCCGCGAGGTGGTTTCCGTCCCGCTGATTGCCAATGGCGACGTGGATTCGGTGGCGGATGTGCAGGAGATCCTGCGCCGCTCGGGTGCGGACGCCGTCATGGTCGGCCGGTCATGCCAGGGGCGGCCGTGGCATGCGGGCGTGCTGGCCGGCGCTGCTGCTCACCCGGATGCGTCGGGCATCGCCCAGATATTTGCGGAGCATTACGAAATGATGCTCGAATTCTATGGCGTGGAGGTTGGGCTTCGCACCGCCCGCAAACATGCCGGCTGGTATCTCGATCGTTTCGCGCCCGAGCTTCCCGCTTCGGAGAAGGCCGCGTTTCTGACATCGACGGACACGGATTTCGTACGCGACGGCGTGGTTGCCGCAATCGCTCGCTCCGGCGAAGCGGCGGCGAGGGAGGAGATTGCGGCATGACCGAAAAGGCAACGGCACCGATGGAGGGTGCCAACGATCTTTCCATGGCCGTGCTGAACGCGATTCAGAATCCGGTCATCCTAGTGGACGAGAAGGGCTTCGTCGCCTTTGCGAACTGGGAGGCCGAATCTTTCTTCGGAGCCAGCGCCAACCATCTTGCGCGGCACGATATCGGCGCTTTCATTCCATTCGGCAGTCCGCTCCTGACACTGATCGAGCAGGTCCGCGAGCGGCGCGCTCCGGTCAACGAGTACCGGGTCGATCTCAGTTCTCCGCGTCTTGGGGCCGACAAGCTCGTCGATCTCTATGTGGCTCCGGTTCTGTCGCAACCCGGATCGGTTGTGATCGTTTTCCAAGAGCGGTCCATGGCCGACAAGATCGACCGCCAGCTCACCCACCGCGCGGCAGCGCGGTCCGTCACCGGCCTTGCTTCGATGCTCGCCCACGAGATCAAGAACCCCCTTTCGGGTATCCGTGGTGCCGCGCAACTTCTGGAAACCTCCGTCAATGACGAAGACCGTGCGCTTACAAGGCTGATCTGTGACGAGACAGACCGCATCGTTTCGCTGGTAGACCGGATGGAGGTGTTCTCCGACGAGCGCCCGGTCGACCGCGTGCCGCTCAACATCCATGCCGTACTCGATCACGTCAAGGCGATCGCCAAGGCCGGCTTTGCCCGCAGAATCAAAATCTCCGAGCATTACGATCCCTCGCTTCCCCCGGTCTTCGCGAACCGCGACCAGCTGGTCCAGGTGTTCCTGAACCTGATCAAGAACGCGGCCGAGGCGATCGGCGACAGGTCGGATGGCGAGATTCTGCTGACGACGGCCTACCGGCCGGGCATCCGCCTCTCGGTTGCCGGTACGCGTGAAAAAATCTCGCTGCCGCTGGAATTCTGCGTTCACGACAACGGGCCGGGCGTGCCCCCCGATCTGCTGCCGCATCTGTTCGATCCGTTCATTACCACCAAGACGAACGGGTCCGGTCTCGGCCTGGCGCTCGTGGCCAAGATCATCGGCGGTCACGGCGGCATCGTCGAATGCGACAGCCAGCATAACCGCACGACCTTCCGCGTTCTGATGCCGGCGTCCAAAGGACTTGCGGCCGATGACGAAACTCCGATGACAAAAGGAACCAATGGATGACGGGTGCAACGATCCTCGTCGCGGATGACGACGCAGCCATCCGCACCGTGCTGAACCAGGCGCTCAGCCGTGCCGGATACGAAGTGCGCATCACCTCCAATGCTGCAACCCTCTGGCGCTGGATAGCCGCCGGCGACGGCGACCTGGTCGTAACCGATGTCGTGATGCCCGATGAAAACGCCTTCGATCTCCTGCCGCGGATCAAGAAGGCACGGCCGGATCTGCCGGTTCTCGTGATGAGTGCGCAAAACACCTTCATGACGGCCATCAAGGCTTCGGAGAAGGGCGCCTACGACTATCTGCCGAAGCCTTTCGATCTGACGGAACTGATCGGCATCATCGGTCGCGCGCTCGCCGAACCGAAGCGGCGGCCCTCGAAGCTCGACGACGATTCCCAGGACGGAATGCCGCTCGTCGGTCGTTCCGCCGCCATGCAGGAAATCTACCGCGTGCTCGCCCGGCTGATGCAGACCGACCTCACGCTGATGATTACCGGCGAGTCCGGTACCGGCAAGGAACTGGTTGCACGTGCATTGCACGACTATGGGAAACGAAGAAACGGCCCCTTCGTCGCCATCAACATGGCGGCGATCCCGCGCGACCTCATCGAGTCGGAACTGTTCGGCCATGAAAAGGGGGCTTTCACCGGCGCCCAGACGCGCTCCACCGGGCGCTTCGAACAAGCCGAGGGAGGAACGCTCTTCCTCGATGAAATCGGCGACATGCCGATGGACGCGCAGACGCGTCTCCTGCGCGTGCTGCAGCAGGGCGAATATACAACCGTCGGCGGGCGCACGCCGATCCGCTCGGACGTCCGCATCGTCGCCGCCACCAACAAGGACCTGAAACAATCGATCAATCAGGGCCTCTTTCGCGAGGACCTCTACTATCGTCTGAATGTCGTGCCGCTGCGTCTGCCGCCGCTGAGAGATCGCGCCGAAGACATTCCCGACCTTGTCCGGCATTTCGTCCAGCAGGCCGAAAAGGAGGGGCTCGACGTCAAGCGTTTCGATCAGGAGGCGCTGGAGCTGATGAAGGCGCATCCCTGGCCGGGCAATGTGCGCGAGCTCGAGAACCTGGTTCGCCGCCTGACGGCACTTTATCCACAGGATGTCATCACCCGGGAAATCATCGAGAACGAGCTGCGTTCGGAGATCCCGGACAGCCCGATCGAGAAGGCCGCGGCGCGCTCGGGTCCGCTGTCGATATCACAGGCGGTCGAGGAGAACATGCGGCAGTATTTCGCGAGCTTTGGCGATGCGTTACCGCCCTCCGGCCTTTACGACCGGGTACTTGCCGAAATGGAATATCCTCTGATTCTTGCGGCCTTGACGGCGACCCGCGGCAATCAGATCAAAGCGGCCGATCTCCTGGGTCTCAACCGCAATACGCTGCGCAAGAAGATCCGTGAGCTTGGTGTTTCGGTGTATCGCAGCTCGCGTACCGCTTGACTGAGATGCAACACCGTTGCATTTTCGCCACAATGCGTTGCTTGAACCGCGTTTAAGCGTCGATTCGCCGGCGCTCGGTCGCAGACCGGCGTGGCTGGAAGTTTCGTGCATCCGCAGGGGGCGCGGCGCTGCAGGTTCAATGTCTCGGTCCGGAACGCAGGGGTGTGCCGGCGTCGTCGGTACACGGGTTGGGGGTAGCACTTTTCATGGTGGATGGAATGGCCTTGCCATTGGGCACGGAGGACGGAGTCACTGCTGCCCAGGATCGGCGAGCCTCCTTCGCATTGCCGGGGCTTATGCTCGCCACCGGTGCTCTGATCTGCGCCACCTTGTCGCTGCTTGTTCTTCTCGGTCTGACCCCGATCCGGCCCGAGAGAAACATCGTGATCGCCTGCGCCGGCATCAACGGCCTCTTCGTCGTGGGCCTGATCTACCTCATCGCCCGCGAGATCTTCAGGCTGCTCAGGGCGCGCAGCAAGGGAAGAGCCGCTGCGCGCCTGCATGTGCGCATCGTCGCGCTCTTCTCGATCGTCGCGATCACGCCGGCGATCCTCGTTGCGATCTTCGCCAGCATTACCCTCGATGTCGGCCTCGACCGCTGGTTCTCGCTGCGTACGCAGGCGATCGTTCGGTCCTCTCTGAACGTCGCGCAGGCCTATGTCCTGGAGAATGCGAGTTACCTCCAGGGTCAGACGGTGTCGATGGCCAACGACCTGGAGCGCAATCGCCAGCTCTACAGCCTCGACCGGACCGGTTTCGTCGAGTTGATGACGCGGCAGGCGAGGGGACGAGGCATGCTCGGGGCATTCCTCGTGCGGGCTGACGGCAGCGCCATACTCCAGGCCAATATTTCGACCGACCGTCCTCTGCCGGCGATCCCGCAGGATGCGCTGAAAAGCACCATTGCCGGCCAACCGACGCTTATTCCTCCGGGCGTGACCAATCTGGTTGGGGCGGTCATTCCGCTCGAGAATTTTCCGGACACCTATCTCTACACCGTCCGAAACGTCGATCCGGAAGTCATGCGGTCGATGCGGCTGATGGAAGAGAACACTGCGGAATACAAGACGCTCGAGGCAGGGCGTACCTCCCTGCAGATAGCCTTCGGCGTCCTTTACATCGGCTTCGCCCTGATCGTGCTGCTGGCGGCGATCTGGACGGCCATCGCGGTGGCCGACCGCATCGTTCGGCCGATCCGGCAGCTGATCGGGGCCGCCGACAGCGTCGCGTCCGGCAATCTCGACGTCGTCGTTCCCGTACGCGCGGTCGACGGCGACGTCGGCAACCTCTCGCGCACGTTCAACAAGATGGTAAGCGAAATTCGCACGCAGCAGGATCAGATCCTGGTGGCGAAGGACGAGGTCGACCAGCGCCGCCGCTTCATCGAGGCTGTGCTTTCCGGCGTGACGGCGGCCGTCATCGGTGTCGGCAAGGATCGCCGCATCACCATCTTCAATCCGTCGTCGGAAGGCATGCTCAAGAAGGAGGCGACGGGGCTCATCGGCGCGAACCTCAGTGAAGTGGCCCCGGAAATCGAAGCGGTTCTCGTCGAGGCCGAGAGCCGCTACCGCAACGATTACCGCAAGCAGATCAATATCATGCGTGGGGGCACCGAGCGCACCTTGAACGTTCAGGTGACACGGGAGGAAGGCGACGAATCGCACGGCTCCTATGTGATCACCGTCGACGACATCACGGACCTGGTGATCGCACAGCGTTCGACCGCCTGGGCGGACGTCGCCCGCCGCATTGCGCACGAGATCAAGAATCCGCTGACGCCGATCCAGCTTTCGGCAGAGAGGCTGAAGCGTCGCTACGGCAGGCAGATCGATCAGGAAGACAGGGCCGTTTTCGACCAGTGCACGGAAACGATCGTGCGCCAGGTCGAGGACATCGGCCGGATGGTCGACGAATTCTCCGCCTTTGCGCGCATGCCGAAGCCGACGAAGGAGAAGTCCGACCTGAGGGCGATCCTGAAGGACGCCGTATTCCTGCGCGAGATGGGCAACAACCACATCAATTTCGTCCGCGACTTCGGCGACGAACCCCTCGAGGGTCAGTTCGACGGCCGCATGCTGGGTCAGGCATTCGGCAATCTCGTAAAGAACGCGGTGGAAGCGATCGAAGCCGTGCCCGCGGGGACGTCACGAGGCGCGCCGACGGTCGTCATCCGATCCCGTCGCGATGATGCCACCGGCCGTTTCGTGGTCGACGTCATCGACAACGGCAAGGGGCTTCCGACCGAGAACCGGCACCGAATTCTGGAGCCGTACATGACGATGCGGGAAAAGGGCACCGGTCTCGGCCTCGCTATCGTCAAGAAGATCATCGAAGACCACGGCGGGCAACTGGAACTGCATGACGCACCGCCGGATTTCGACGGCGGCTCCGGGGCGATGATCCGGGTGATTCTGCCGCCTGCCGGCGAGACCGGCGGCGAGGGTAATTTGAAGAATAAGGGTAATACCAATGGCGGCTGATATTCTGGTTGTGGATGACGAGGAGGATATTCGCGAGATCGTCTCGGGAATCCTGTCGGACGAAGGCCATGAAACACGGACCGCTTTCGACAGCGATAGCGCGCTCGCTGCGATCAACGACCGTGTGCCGCGCCTGATCTTCCTGGACATCTGGATGCAGGGAAGCAAGCTCGACGGCTTGGCACTGCTCGACGAGATCAAGAGCCGCCACCCCGAATTGCCGGTCGTGATGATTTCCGGTCACGGCAACATCGAAACCGCCGTCTCCGCCATCAAGCGCGGCGCCTATGACTTCATCGAGAAGCCGTTCAAGGCCGACCGGCTGATCCTGATCGCCGAGCGGGCGCTCGAAATCTCCAAGCTGAAGCGCGAAAACTCAGAGCTGAAACGGAAGTCGGGCGATCCGGTGGAACTGATCGGAACGTCAGTCGCGGTCTCCCAACTGCGGCAGATGATCGAGAAGGTTGCACCCACCAATAGCCGCATCATGATCCAGGGACCGTCGGGGTCCGGCAAGGAACTCGTCGCGCGGATGATCCATCGCAAGTCCGCGCGCGCCAACGGTCCTTTCGTGGCTCTCAATGCGGCAGCGATTACACCGGACAGAATGGAGATCGCGCTTTTCGGTACCGAGGGCACCACGGGACAGCCGCGCCGGACGGGTGCGCTCGAGGAGGCCCACGGGGGAATCCTTTACCTGGACGAGGTCGGCGAAATGCCGCGCGAAACGCAGAACAAGATTCTGCGCGTTCTCGTCGATCAGCAGTTCGAGCGTGTAGGCGGCTCCAAGCGCGTCAAGGTCGATGTCCGCGTCATCTCCTCGACCGCCTACAATCTCGAGAACATGATCACCGAGGGCCTATTCCGCGAGGACCTGTATCACCGGCTCGCCGTGATTCCGGTGCGTGTTCCCGCTCTTGCGGAGCGGCGCGAGGATATCCCGTTCCTGGTCGACATGTTCATGCGGCAGGTAAGCGAACAGGCCGGCATCCGCCCCCGCAAGATCGGCGAGGATGCGCTCGCGGTGCTGCAGGCGCATGATTGGCCCGGCAATAT
The DNA here is from genome assembly GCF_000427465.1 of Sinorhizobium arboris LMG 14919. Lineage (NCBI taxonomy): Bacteria > Pseudomonadati > Pseudomonadota > Alphaproteobacteria > Hyphomicrobiales > Rhizobiaceae > Sinorhizobium > Sinorhizobium arboris. The sequence goes on from NZ_ATYB01000014.1 coordinate 1,262,431, forward strand.
CCGCCAGCTGCGCAACAACATCGAGCGCCTGATGATTCTTGCGCGCAGCGACGGTCCCGATACGCCGATCACCGCCGACATGCTGCCGAACGAGGTGGGAGACACCTTGCCGAAGGTCTCGGCGCAAAGCGATCAGCACATCATGACCTTACCGTTGCGCGAGGCCCGCGAGATGTTCGAGCGCGATTACCTGATCGCCCAGATCAATCGCTTCGGTGGCAACATCTCGCGTACCGCCGAATTCGTCGGCATGGAGCGCTCCGCCCTGCATCGCAAGCTGAAGTCGCTGGGCGTTTGATTAAGGGGGCGTTCGCCCCGTCGAGAGCCAAAGGCAGAACCGTCCCAGACGTAAGGAATAGCAATGAAGGTGATCATATGCGGGGCAGGGCAGGTCGGCTACGGCATCGCCGAGCGGCTGTCGCGCGAGAATAACGACGTTTCGGTGATCGATACGTCCGCCGCGCTGATCGCCTATATAACCGAGACGCTGGACGTGCGCGGTTACGTCGGCCATGGGGCGCATCCGGACGTGCTGGCGAAGGCGGGCGCCGATCAGGCCGACATGATCATCGCGGTAACGCTGTATGACGAGGTCAATATCGTTGCTTGCGAAGTGGCGCATGCGATCTTCAACGTGCCGACCAAGGTTGCCCGCATCCGGGCCCAGAGTTATCTCGCGCCAGAATACTCCGACCTCTTTTCGCGCGAAAACGTTCCGATCGACGTGACGATCTCCCCGGAAATCGAGGTAGGGCGGCTCGTGCTTCGCCGCATTTCGTTTCCGGGCGCCACCGACGTGGTGCGCTTCGCGGAGGATCGGATCGCGATGGTTGCGATCGAATGCATGGAAGATTGCCCCGTCGTCGACACGCCGCTGCAGCAACTCAGCGAACTCTTCCCGGATCTGCTGGCGACCGTTACGGGCATCTTCCGGGACGGCAAGCTGATCGTTCCGCATTCCTCCGACCAGTTGAAGACCGGCGATCTCGCCTATGTCGTCTGCGACCGCGACCATGCCCGCCGCACGCTAGCCCTCTTCGGCCATGAAGAACAGGAGGCGCGGCGGATCATCATTCTGGGCGCCGGCAACATCGGCTATTTCGTCGCCCGCACGATCGAGGAGCAGCAGCCGCGCATGCGGGTGAAGCTTATCGAAAACGATCGTGATCGCGCCGTGCTCGTTGCCGACAAGCTCAACAGCACAGTGGTCCTCCACGGCTCGGCCATGGACCAGCGGATCCTGGCGCAAGCGGATGTCCAGGAGGCGGATCTCGTCGTTGCGCTGACCAACAACGATCAGATCAACATCCTCGGGAGCATGCTTGCCAGGAGGCTGGGTGCGAAGTCGACCCTCGTGCTGATCAACGAGCCGGCCTATCAGGATTTTGCCGGTGCCGCCGGCGTCGACGCCTATATCAATCCGCGCGCGGTAACCATCTCGCGCGTGCTGCAGCACGTTCGAAAGGGACGAATCCGTTCGGTCTACGCGGTGCAGAACGGTATGGCGGAGGTGATCGAGGCCGAGGCGCTTGAAACCTCCCCGCTGGTCGGCAAGGCGTTGCGCGAGCTCGAATTGCCGGAAGGAATCCGCATCGGCGCACTCTATCGCGACAAGGCCTATGTTCGCCCCGACGGTGATACGCGGATCAAGGCGAAGGACCGCGTGGTCCTGCTGGCGGCCGCCGAGACCGTCCGCGATGTCGAGCAGCTCTTCCGCGTCAGCATTCAATATTTCTGAGGGCCTCACCATGCCGAGAATCGCCTATGTCAACGGCACCTATGTCCAGCATGCCGAAGCCGCCATTCACGTCGAAGACCGGGGCTACCAGTTTGCCGACGGCGTCTACGAAGTCTGCGAGGTGCGGCACGGTTTCATCATCGATCTGACGCGGCACCTCGATCGCCTCGGGCGATCCCTGGGCGAGCTCAGGATAAGCTGGCCGATGAGCCGTGCGGCGCTCGTCCATGTCATTCGGGAGGTGCTGCGCAGAAATAGGGTCCGAAACGGCCTCTTCTATCTGCAGGTGACCCGCGGCGTCGCGCGGCGGGACCATGTTTTCCCTGATTCGGACACCCCGCCGTCGATCGTCGTCACCGCCAAGCGAACGGACCCTAGGGCGGTCGCCCGGAAAAACGCAGAGGGCGTATCGGCGATAACGGTACCGGAAAATCGGTGGGATCGCGTCGATATCAAGAGCGTCGGCCTTCTCCCGAACGTGCTCGCCCGCCAGAGCGCGAAGGAGGCCGGAGCGCAGGAGGCGATCTTCGTCGATGCGGACGGCACGGTCAAAGAGGGCGCGGCGACGAATGTATGGATCGTCGACGGCGAAGGCACGTTGCGCACCCGCCCGGCGGAGAGTGGCATTCTGCGCGGCGTGACCCGCACCACGCTCATGGACGTGGCCAAGCCGCTGGGCCTGAAGATCGAGGAAAGGGCGTTTTCCGTGGAGGAAATGCTCGCCGCGCGGGAGGTCTTCATTACGGCTGCTACCAGCATCTGCTTTCCCGTCGTTTCCGTCGACGGAAAGACGATCGGCAACGGTCATCCAGGAAGCATAGCACAGAATATTCGCGAGGCCTTTTTCGACATTGCGGAAAAGACGTTGATTTGATACCAAACCTGTCGGAGGTGCCGGGGATCGTACTTGACACCTTAAAAAATTAACAAAATGTACCGGCGCAAGAACGCCGGCAAATAAGAAAGAAGCGGCGCGATGGCGGAACGTTCTCAAAACTTGCAGGATCTCTTTCTCAACACGGTCCGCAAGCAAAAGATTTCTTTGACCATTTTCCTCATCAACGGCGTCAAGTTGACGGGTGTCGTAACATCGTTTGACAATTTCTGTGTGCTGTTGCGCCGCGACGGTCATTCTCAGCTCGTCTACAAGCACGCCATCTCGACGATCATGCCGGGTCAGCCGCTGCAGATGTTCGAGAATGAGGAAGCTGCCTCCTGACGGGACGTGAGGAACATTACCAAGCGTGATTCGAAATCGTCGTCGATCATTCCGGAACTCGAGAAGCTCCGCGATGATTCGCGTGCCGTCGTGGTCGTTCCGGTCCTGAAAAAGACCGGGAAGGCATCTGCCGATATCGGCGTGCAGCCAGCCACGCGCTCGGATGAAAGCCGACTGGAGGAGGCGACGGGCCTGGCGCTCGCAATCGATCTCGACGTCGTGCACGGCATGATCGTTCCAGTCGCCCAGCCGAAGCCCGGGACCCTGCTCGGCACCGGCAAAATCGAAGAGATCGGTCACGTTCTGAGCGAGAAGGATGCGGGGCTGGTGATCGTCGACCACCCGCTGACGCCTGTCCAGCAGCGCAATCTCGAGAGGGAATGGAACGCCAAGGTCATCGACCGCACCGGCCTCATTCTCGAAATCTTCGGCCGGCGCGCCTCCACCAGGGAGGGCACGCTGCAGGTCGATCTCGCACATCTCAATTATCAGAGGGGCCGCCTGGTACGCAGCTGGACCCACCTGGAGCGGCAGCGCGGCGGCGCGGGTTTCATGGGCGGGCCCGGCGAAACGCAGATCGAAGCCGACCGCCGGTTGCTGCAGGAGAGGATCGTCAAGCTGGAACGCGAGTTGGAGCAGGTGCGCCGCACGCGCCAGCTTCACCGTTCGAAGCGCAAGAAGGTCCCGCATCCGATCGTCGCACTCGTCGGCTACACGAATGCGGGCAAGTCGACGCTTTTCAACCGGATGACGGGGGCCGGCGTGCTCGCCGAGGATATGCTCTTCGCGACGCTCGACCCCACGCTGCGGCGGCTGAAGCTGCCGCACGGACGCATGGTCATCCTATCCGACACCGTCGGCTTCATTTCCGACCTGCCGACCCATCTCGTCGCCGCTTTCCGGGCGACGCTTGAAGAGGTGCTCGAGGCCGACCTGATCCTGCATGTACGCGATCTGTCCGATCCGGACAATCAGGCCCAGGCAAGCGACGTGCTGCGCATCCTGGCCGATCTCGGCATCGACGAGAAGGAAGGGGCCGAGCGCCTTGTCGAAGTCTGGAACAAGATCGACAAGGTCGAACCGGAAGTGCGCGAAGCGCTGGTGAAGAAGGCTGCGGGCGCCGACAACACGGTGGCCGTTTCCGCCATGACCGGCGAAGGCGTTGACGAACTTCTCTCTGAAATCGGTCGACGTCTTTCGGGCGTCATGACCGAATGCACTGTCGTTCTGGGCCTTGATCAGCTGCAGTTGCTGCCTTGGATCTACCAGCATGCGCTGGTCGATGGCCGCGAAGACCTCGAGGACGGACGCGTCAGCCTGGACCTGCGTCTGACCGAAGGAGAGGCCGCCGAACTCGAGAGGCGGCTCGGCAACGGCCCGAAGGCCGTCGAAGAGGACTGGTAACAGCCAGGACCGCTGCGCCATCTCCTGACTTTCCGCACAGGTTATGAGAGTGGACTCCTCATCCCTGTTCCGTCACAGGGATCCAGCAGCGCCGCGTCTGTGGCGCGGAAGCGTTGCGCTGGCTGTATTCCTATGGCGGGCACAGGAGTGAGGAGTAGTATAGAGACGCAGCGGGTAACGCCACAAGCTTACGTCAGCTGCCTTTCGATGGCTTTCGCGGCCTGCCAGAGTTCTTCCATGCGCTCCAGCGATGCGGCATCGAGCGTTTCGCCTCCGGCTTCCAGTTCCTTCTCGATGTGGCCGAAACGGCGCCGGAATTTGGTGTTGGTGCCGCGCAGCGCCATTTCCGGATCGGTGCCGACATGGCGGCCGATATTGACGAGCGCGAAGATCAGGTCGCCGAGCTCATCCGCGACCTTTCCCCGGGCACCGTCTTTCAGGGCCTGCCGCAACTCGCCGATTTCCTCCTCGACCTTGTCGAGGATCGGCTCCGGTTCGGACCAGTCGAAGCCGACCTTTGCGGCCCGTTCCTGCAGCTTCAGTGCCTCGACCAGCGCCGGAAAGCTGCGCTGGATCGAGCCGAGATGACCCGCGTCTTCCTCCTGCGGCAAGCCGCGCCGCAGGCGCCGCTGCCGGCGGTCGGCCTTCTCGGCCTGCTTGATCTCTTCCCATTGCAGCTTGACCGCCTCGGCGGTGTCGGCATCGGAGCGGGCGAAGACATGCGGATGGCGGCGGATCATCTTGCGCGTGATGGCTTCGACGACGTCTCCGAACGAGAACTCGCCGGCCTCCTCGGCCATGCGCGCGTGAAATACCACCTGCAGCAAAAGGTCGCCGAGTTCGTCGCACAGGTCGTCCATATTGTGACGCTCGATCGCGTCGGCGACCTCATAGGCCTCCTCGATGGTGTAAGGACGGATCGTCTCGAATGTCTGCACGATATCCCAGGGGCAGCCCGTCTCCGGATGGCGGAGCGCGGCCATGATGTCGAGCAGGCGCTGAATGTCGCGGGAAGCTTCCATGGTTCAATTCAGCGGTATGGCGTTGCTGTCTTTGCTCGCCTGGTAGGTATCGGACAGGCGGTCGTATCGTGCCCGGATGCGGGCATCCTGGCCGGTGAGCCGCTCCCGCGTTCCCGGATCGGCGTCCTGCATCAGTGCCGCGATGGAGGCCGATTTCCAGAATGCATTCTGCCGGGCATAACCGCCCGGTTCCAGGCGGAAGACCTCCTTCAGGATTTTCAGATCATGCGGGATAGCGAAGCTGTCGCGCGAATCCTCGTGGCTGAAGAAATAGTAGAAGTTGTCGAAGCCGGCCCAGGTGATCGCCGAGAGGCACATGGAGCAGGGCTCGTGCGTCGACAGGAAGATGAGCTCGCGCGTGTCCGGCGTCTCGGCCATCTCGTAGAAGCGCTTGAGCGTATGCACCTCGCCATGCCACAGTGGGTTCTCAGTCTCGTTATTGGTCTCGGCCAGCACCAGCGACAGGTCGGACTTGCGCAGGATTGCGGCCCCGAACACCTTGTTGCCGTCCGCCACGCCCTTTTCGGTGAGCGGCAGGATGTCCTCTTCGATGACGGCAAGGAGGCGTTCTGCCAATTCGGATTGTTTCATGTCTCGGTCTCCCGCTTTGAACCGCATTTAACGGAGGTCTGCCGGCCTGTGCAATGGCCGACCCTCCGGGTGACCTGGAGCTCCGGAGATATTTGCTCAAAAAGATTGGCTGTCGAGCAAAACAATACGTAGGCGGAAAAGCATTGAAATTTCTGTTCCTTCAATTGTTGCGGCCTATAGGGGATATTCGCCGCAGCCTGCAAAAGGAGCCGCTGCCTCGTTATGTCGCAGAAATTGTCTGTCTTTCCGGCGTTCTTTCGCGTCGCGCAGAAAAGCGTGGCGGTGTTCGGCAATGGGGACGAAGCCTTCGCCAAGGTGCGGCTCCTGCTAAACACCGAAGCGCGCATCGTGGCCTATGCGCATCGGCCGGAACCGGCCTTCGCGGCTTTCCTGGAAACCAACACTATCGAGACCGTGCGCGAGCCCTTCGAGGCTCGCCAGGTCGAAGGCGCGGTTCTCGTCTTTGCCGCCACGGGCGACGCGGCTTTTGACCGCCTTATCGTGACTGCGGCGCGCGAGCGGAAAATTCCTGCGAATGCCGTGGATCAGCCGGATTATTGCGATTTCCTGACGCCGGCACTCGTCAACCGTGCACCCGTCGCGGTTGCGATCGGCACCGAAGGTGCAGGCCCGGTTCTCGCGCAGATGATCCGGGCGCAGATCGATCAGCTGCTGTCGCCGTCCCTGGGCATCGTTGCCTCCCTGGCGGCGAGCTATCGCGACGCCGTCGACCGTCTCGTGCCGCGCGGCGTCGCACGTCGTGTCTTCTGGCGGCGCTTCTTTTCCGGTCCGGTGGCGGATCACGTCGCTCTCGGCGACCTCGCATCCGCACGCAGCGAGGCCTCGAAGCTGCTGGATGCCGCAGGTGGCGTCGCGGGGCATGTCTGGCTGGTCGGAGCCGGACCGGGCGCCGAAGACCTGCTGACGCTCCGGGCGCAGCGCGTGATGATGGAAGCGGATGCGATCGTTTACGATGCGCTGGTCCCGCAGGCTATCGTAGACATGGGTCGCCGCGACGCCGAGCGGCTTTCGGTCGGCAAACGCAAGGGCTGCCATACCAAGTCGCAGGACGAGATTAATCAATTGCTTGTGAAGCTCGCTAGCGAAGGCAAGCGTGTGGTGCGGCTGAAATCCGGCGATCCTCTGGTCTACGGTCGGGCGGGCGAGGAAATGGCGGCACTGCGCGAAGCCGGTATCAGCTATGAGGTGGTGCCCGGGATCACATCTGCTTTTGCCGCTGCCGCCGATTTCGAGTTGCCGCTGACGCTCCGTGGCGTGGCGTCGTCGCTGGTTTTTACGACCGGGCACGATCTGACCGGCAGCGTCCTTCCCGATTGGGCGCGACTGGCCGTTTCCGGCGCGACGATTGCGGTCTATATGGGACGCTCCGTTGCCGCCTCCGTCGCCTCGCGGCTGATGCAGGCAGGTCTGCCGCAGGACACGACCGTTGCCGTCGTAGAGAATGCGAGCCGTGCCGAGCGCCGTCTGCTGCACGGAACCCTGCGTGATCTGCCGGATCTCGAGACACGGACGGAACTCGACGGGCCGGTCATGGTGATCATCGGCGAAGCGGTTGCGGGCGCGAATTTCGAACGGTCCGAGCCGCTGGCGGCCGGCCGCATCAGGATTGGCGGTGCCGGCAAGGCTTCAGCGAAACGCACCGAACAGATTTGGAATTGAGGACGACGCGATGGTGGAAAAGGTTCTGACGGCAAACCGTCTGGCGGATGGCATATCCGTTTGGCTCGACGCTTCCGGTAATTGGGTGGAGTCGTTGCAGGATGCCTTCGTCGCTCGCCATGCGGAGGCCGTTGCGGCTCTGGAGGCGACCGGAAAGCGCTCGTTCGACGAGAATAAAGTGGTAGACGTGAACGTTATCGACGTCGAGGAAGTCGACGGTGCGCTGCGGCCGTTGCGCATGCGCGAACGGATACGCGCCGAGGGACCGTCGATCCCCTACGCGCCGGGATATAATGGGCTCGCCGGCCCGAAGAATGTTGCTGCCTGAGGACCTGAAAAGCCATGTACCGTTACGACGAATTCGATCACGCCTTCGTTTCCGCACGCGTCGAGCAGTTCCGCGACCAGGTCCAGCGGCGGCTGTCCGGCGAACTTGCGGAGGACGCGTTCAAGCCGCTGCGCCTGATGAACGGCGTCTATCTGCAGCTCCATGCATATATGCTCCGCGTCGCCATTCCCTATGGCACGCTATCGAGCCGCCAGATGCGGATGCTTGCCCATATTGCCCGCAAATATGATCGCGGCTACGGACATTTCACCACCCGTCAGAACATCCAGTACAACTGGCCCCGGCTTTCGGATACGCCTGATATCCTTCAGGAGCTGGCAAGCGTCGAAATGCATGCGCTGCAGACCTCCGGTAATTGCATTCGCAACGTTACGGCGGACCATTTCGCCGGTGCCGCGGCTGACGAGGTTGCCGACCCGCGCCCCTATGCCGAAATCCTCAGGCAATGGTCGAGCGTCCACCCGGAGTTCTCGTTCCTGCCGCGCAAGTTCAAGATCGCCGTGACGGGAGCAGAGCGAGATCGCGCCGCCATTCAGGTGCACGACATCGGCCTGCATCTGAAGAAGGATGAGAATGGCAAGCTCGGCTTTGCCGTCTATGTCGGCGGCGGTCAGGGCCGCACGCCGATGATTGCCAAGAAGATCCGCGACTTCCTGCCGGAAGAGGACCTGCTCTCTTATACGACAGCGATCATGCGCGTTTACAACCTCCATGGCCGCCGTGACAACAAGTACAAGGCCCGCATCAAGATCCTGGTTCACGAGACCGGTGCTGAGGAGCTCGCCCGTCAGGTGGAGGCGGAGTTCGCCAACCTGAAGGACACGGAACTGAAGCTGCCGGATACGGATATCCAGGCGATTGCTGCATATTTCGCGCCCGCGATGCTGCCGAACCGCCCGGAGGGCTGGGGTAGTCTTGCCCGCTGGAAGAAAGCCGACCCGGAATTTGCGCGGTGGGTGCACCAGAACGTTCAGTCGCATAAGCATCCCGATTACGGCATGGTGACGATCTCGCTGAAGCCGATCGGCGGCATTCCCGGCGATGCGAGCCACGAGCAGATGGATGCGGTCGCCGATATCGCGGAGGAATACGCCTTCGACGAGATTCGTGTCAGCCACGAGCAGAACCTGATCCTGCCACACGTGGCACTGGCCGACCTCGAGCCAGTCTATCGGGCCCTGGTCGCTGCCGGCCTCGCCACCGCCAATGCGGGGCTGATCACCGACATCATTGCCTGTCCGGGGCTCGACTACTGCGCGCTTGCCAATGCGCGCTCGATCCCGGTCGCTCAGGAAATTTCGAGCCGTTTCGGCTCGCCCGAGCGGCAGGCCGAAATCGGCGAGCTCAAGATCAAGATCTCCGGCTGCATCAATGCCTGCGGGCATCATCACGTCGGACATATCGGTCTTCTTGGCGTTGAAAAGAAGGGCGAGGAACTCTACCAGATCACGCTCGGCGGCTCCGGCGACGAACATACTTCGATCGGCGAGATCATCGGCCGCGGCTTCGAGCCGGAGAAGGTGACCGACGCCGTCGAGACGATCGTCGATACCTATCTCGGTCTGCGTCGGGACAAGACGGAAACCTTTCTCGAAGCCTATCGCCGGGTAGGGCCGCAGCCTTTCAAGGACGCGCTCTATGGCGGCGGTGCCCAGGCAGCCGCGTGAGTTAAGGGTAATAAAAGATGACGAAAATCTGGAATGAAGCCGGCTTCGTGAACGATGATCCCTGGATCATCGAAACCGACGAGACAAAGGCGGGATCGAACGAGAAGGCGATCCTGGGCATCGACGGCTTTCTGACTGCGGTCGCTGAGAGCGATGCCTCGGAGCTTGGCGTTCTGATCAACCCCGCCGATGACGTGACGCGGCTTCAGCCCTATCTTGACCGGATCGCTTTGGTGGCGGTCGCGTTTCCCGCTTTCAGCGACGGCCGTTCCTTCAGCCACGCTTCGCTGCTGCGCTCGCGGCTCGGCTACAAGGGCGAAATCCGCGCCGTCGGCGACGTGCTCATCGATCAGATCCCGCTGATGCTGCGTTGTGGCGTCGACAGCTTCGCCGTAACCAACGCGACGGCGGTCAAGCGGCTTTCGGAAGGGCGGCTGCCGGGCATTTCCAATCACTATCAGCCGACGGCGAAGCCGTCCGCCAACGTCAATTCGTACAGCTGGCGTCGCGTCTCTTGAGAGACGCGCGCCGCGACAGTGTGAAGCAAGCCGAAATCCTCGAAAGCGACTATATTTGGAAGGGATTTCCTTCCAATTCGGCGTGGGTTGGAATATCCGCTTGTAGTTGATAAACAGCGTCACCATTTACAGGACTGTGGTCACGATGAATGCTCCGGCAAAAAAAGAAGATTTCGCGGTACAGGCACCGGCAGGTGTCTTCGTCGAAACGGTGACGAGCGTCGAACACTACACCGACCGGCTCTTCCGCTTCCGCATGACTCGCCCGCAGGAGTTCCGATTCCGCTCCGGCGAATTTGCGATGATCGGCCTGATGGTTGGCGATAAGCCCGTTTATCGCGCCTATTCGATCGCGAGCCCGGCCTGGGACGAGGAACTGGAATTCTTTTCGATCAAAGTCCCCGATGGGCCGCTGACGTCGCATCTGCAGGGGATCAAGCCCGGCGACCAGGTGCTGATGCGCAAGAAGCCGACGGGCACGCTGGTGCTGGATGCGCTCGTTCCCGGTCGCAGACTCTATATGTTCTCGACCGGCACGGGCATTGCGCCCTTTGCGAGCCTCATCCGCGATCCGGAGACTTTCGAGAAGTTCGAGGAGGTCATCCTCACCCATACCTGCCGCGACGTGGCCGAGTTGAAATACGGTTTCGACCTTATCGAAGAAATCCGCAATCACGAGTTCCTGAACGAGATCGTCGGCGATAAGCTCCGGCACTACGCGACGGTGACGCGTGAGGAATATCCCTTCAAGGGCCGGATCACCGACCTGATGAAGAATGGCAAGTTTTTTGCCGATCTCGGCCTTCCGGCGCTAGATCCCGCGGTCGACCGCGGCATGATCTGCGGCTCCACCGCCATGCTGAAGGATACCAAGGAGATCCTCGAAGCCGCGGGCCTGACGGAAGGCGCCAACAACAAGCCGGCCGAGTTCGTCATCGAACGCGCATTCGTCGGCTGACGCCCGGACAATAGGCAGGCTGAAAGATGTAGGGCGCGCCGAAAGGCGCGCTTTGCTTTATGTTGGTGGCGCCCTGTTCCCGCTTTCCAACTGCTATCAACACGGTGTCATCGAGCCGGCAGACGGGACGATAGCCTAGTTGTCTCAGTTTGATCTGGTATGGTCGGGCGTTCCTTGTAGCCCGTCGACCTTATCGCTCATCCTCCAGGACAAAACGACTCTCCGTTTTCAGCACTGAAACTGGAGGGACCAAGAGGTCCTGGCCGGAGCTCAAACGAAAAACGGCCCGCCAATGAAAGCGGGCCGCCGTCAAATCGAGCTGTTGCCGGATCAGTGCAGGATCTGGCTGAGGAACAGCTTGGTCCGCTCGTGCTGCGGATTGTCGAAGAATTCGGCGGGCGAGTTCTGTTCGACGATCTGCCCCTGATCCATGAAGATCACCCGGTTGGCGACCTGGCGCGCGAAGCCCATTTCATGGGTGACGCAGATCATGGTCATACCTTCTTCGGCCAGGCTGACCATGGTGTCGAGCACCTCCTTGACCATTTCCGGGTCGAGGGCCGAGGTCGGCTCGTCGAAGAGCAGGATCTTCGGACGCATGCAAAGCGAGCGGGCGATCGCGACGCGCTGCTGCTGACCGCCTGAAAGCTGGCCCGGGTATTTGTGTGCCTGCTCGGGAATCTTGACGCGCTCCAGGAAGTGCATCGCGACTTCCTCGGCTTCCTTTTTAGGCATCTTGCGCACCCAGATCGGCGCCAGCGTGCAGTTTTCCAAGATAGTGAGATGCGGGAAGAGGTTGAAGTGCTGGAATACCATGCCGACTTCCCGCCGCACTTCGTCGATCTTCTTCAGGTCGTTGGTGAGTTCTATGCCGTCGACGACGATCTTGCCCTTCTGATGCTCCTCGAGCCGGTTGATGCAGCGAATCATCGTCGATTTGCCGGAGCCCGACGGACCGGCGACAACGATGCGCTCGCCGCGCATCACCCTGAGGTTGATGTCGCGCAGCACGTGGAAATCGCCGTACCATTTGTTCATGTTGGTGATTTCGATCGCGACATCCGTCGTCGACACGGCCAATTTCGATGCAGTGGCGGTATTTGCCATTTTCTTGTTCCCCCTTTTTACCGCTGGCTTCTGTCGAGCAGGCGTTCCATGAAGCCTGAATAGCGCGACATGCCGAAGCAGAAAAGCCAAAAGACGAAGCCCGCAAAGATAAGACCGGTCAGAGGCGTGACGGCGCTGGCCCAGTTCGTATCGCTGAAGTTCAGGCGAACGATGCCGAGCAGGTCGAACATGCCGATGATCGATACGAGCGATGTGTCTTTGAACAGACCGATGAACGTGTTGACGATGCCGGGGATCACCAGCTTCAGGGCCTGTGGCAGGACGATGAAACCCATCTTCTGCCAATAGCTGAGCCCCAGCGAATCGGCGCCCTCATACTGGCCCTTCGGGATTGCCTGCAGGCCGCCGCGAACCACTTCCGCCATATAGGCGGAGGCGAAGAGCGACACGCCTATCAGGGCGCGCAGGAACTTGTCGAAGGTGACGCCCTGCGGCAGAAACAACGGCAGCATGACGCTGGCCATGAAGAGCACCGTGATCAACGGAACACCGCGGATGACTTCGATGAAGACGGTGCAGAGCATCTTGATCACCGGCATGTTCGACCGGCGTCCGAGCGCCAGCAAAATGCCGAGCGGCAGCGAAACTGCGATTCCGACGAATGAAAGGACCAGGGTGACCATCAGGCCGCCCCAGAGCGGCGTCTCGACATAGGTGAGGCCGAACCAGCCGCCAGGCAGCAGGATCGCCGCGACGACAGGCAGGGCGCCCAGCAGCAGCAGCGCATTCAATCCCTTGTAGGGGATCCTGGGTATAAGCATCGGCACCAGGAGCAACACGAAGAGGATGCCGACAAGCGCCGGACGCCAGCGCTCGTCGAGCGGATAGCGGCCGAACAGGAACTGCGCGAATTTCGCATTGACGAAGGCCCAGCAGGCCCCGCTCCAGCCTTCCGGCTGCGAGCCGCCTTGCGACAGCGTGGCGCAGACGCCGCGACCCCCACCGCTCCAGGCGGCATCGATGAAGAGCCACTGAATTGCGGGTGGCACCAGCGATGCCAGAATCAGCAGGCTGACGATCGTCAGGACAGTATCCTTAGGCGTGGCGAACAGATTTTTCCGCAGCCATGAGACGGCGCCGCTTTCAAGCGAGGGGGCCGGCGAAGCTTCGATCATCGAAGCGCGAACGAAAGAGGCTTGCGTAGTCATGATCTCACCTCTCCACCAGCGCCATTCGGGCGTTGTACCAGTTCATGAACAGCGACGTCGCCAGGCTCAGGCTGAGATAGACGATGAGCCAGATGCTTACGATTTCGATCGACTGTCCGGTCTGGTTGAGGATTGTTCCACCGACGGCAACGAGGTCGGCATAGCCGATGGCGACCGCCAGCGAGGAGTTCTTGGTGAGGTTGAGATACTGGCTGGTCAGCGGCGGAATGATGATGCGCATCGCCTGCGGCACGACCACCAGGCGCGTCGTCAGCGCCGGGCGTATGCCGAGGGCATGGGCCGCCTCCGTCTGTCCCTTGGAAACGCCGCGGATGCCCGCCCGGACGATCTCGGCGATGAAGGCTGCCGTGTAGAAGGAAAGCGCGAGGAACAGCGACATGAACTCCGGCCCAACCACCGAGCCGCCCGTGAGGTTGAACTTGCCCGCCACGGGAATGTCGAAGGTGATCGGCGCGCCGGTCACGAAAAAGGTGACCAGCGGCAGACCGATGATCAGTCCGAGCACGGTCCAAAGAACGGGAAGGCGCTCGCCGGTCGCCTGCTGACGCCGGCGTGCGTAACGGGCGAAGAAGACACTTGCGGCGATGGCGATAACAAACGCAAGGAGCGTGTATTCTGCACCCTCTCCTGCGATCGGTCTCGGGAAGGCGACGCCGCGATTGCTCAGGAAGATATTCAGGGGCAGGGCAAGCGCGTCCCGTGCCTGCGGCAATATCGACAGCACTCCGCTGTACCAGAAGAATATGACGAGCAGCGGCGGGATGTTGCGGAATACCTCGACATAGGCCAGCGAGAGCTTGGCTATGATCCAGTTGTGCGAAAGACGCCCGATACCGACGATGAAGCCGATGATCGTCGCCGTGATGATGCCGGTAATTGCAACGAGCAATGTATTGATGAAACCGACCAGCAAGGCTCGGCCGTATGTGGAGTCGCTGCTAAATGAAATCAGCGACTGTCCGACATCGAAGCCGGCGCGGCTCCTCACGAAGTCATAGCCGGATGCAATATTCGCACGCCTCAGGTTGTCGACGGTGTTGTCGACGATCCAATAGATAAGCGCTGCGAGAATGATGACGGTGATTGCCTGATAAAATATCCCGCGTACCTGAGGATCGTTGATGATCGATCCTGAGGACTTGCTTCGTTCAGGCGCGTTGGTGACGCCAATGGCCATGCAATGCCTCTTTCCCCAATTCCACCCATTCGGGTGTTCCCTTATCGGGTTTTTATCATTGGCCGGGGGAGCGGCCGCGGCCGTTCCCCCGGCGTCGCGTCCGATTAGCGGACCGGCGGTGCGTATTGGAGGCCGCCCTTGGTCCAGAGCGCGTTCAGCCCGCGCTCGATCTTCAGCGGGCTGTTTGCGCCGATGTTGCGGTCGAACACTTCGCCATAGTTTCCGACTGCCTTGACGATGTCGACGGCCCACTCGTTGGTGAGGCCGAGGTCGGTGCCGATCTTGCTGTCGGCCTCGACGCCCAGGAAGCGCTGAACGTCGGGATTCGCCGACTTCTTCATTTCCTCGACATTGGCTTGGGTGACGCCGAATTCCTCGGCCTGGATCAGGGCATAATGGACCCAGCTGACGATGTCGAACCACTGGTCGTCACCCTGGCGGACCGCCGGTGCGAGTGGCTCTTTCGAAATGATCTCCGGCAGAACGATATGATCGTCAGGCTTCGAGAGGGTAAGGCGCAGCGAATAGAGGCCGGATTGATCGGTCGTATAGACATCGCAACGGCCAGCGTCGTAGGCGGCGTTCACTTCCTCGAGTTTCTCGAACACAACCGGATTGTACTGCAGATTGTTCGACTTGAAGTAGTCGGCGAGGTTGAGTTCGGTCGTCGTGCCGGTCTGAACACAGACGGCGGCGCCCGAGAGCTCGAGGGCGGACTTCACGTCGAGTTCCTTGCGGACCATGAAGCCCTGGCCGTCGTAGTAGTTGACCGGACGGAAATTGAAGCCAAGCGCCGTGTCGCGGTTGATCGACCAGGTCGTGTTGCGTGCGAGTACGTCCACTTCGCCGGACTGCAGCGCCGGAAAGCGTTCCTTGGCGGAGAGCGGCGTATACTTGACCTTGTTGCCGTCGCCGAAGATCGCGGCTGCAATGGCCTTGCAGTAGTCGACGTCGAAGCCGCTCCAATTGCCGGAGGCGTCAGGGGCTGCGAAACCGGCGAGGCCCGTATTCACGCCGCACTGGACAAAGCCCTTGGCCTTTACGTCATCAAGGGTCGCAGCCGAAGCCGCATGTGTGCCAATCCCCATGACAGCAGCGCCAACGAGAGCTGTCAGAATTCTTCTTGCCATTTTTTTGAACCTTTTCGGTTGTCGTTTGTTCCCGTCTGCACGGTTGCGCTCTCTTGGCGCGTGCAGCCTCAGCCACCCTCCTGGCGTGAGTGCAATCTATCACATGCTCAAAATCTGGAAGGGTCAAGAGACGACGCCGATTTTATGATCTTCCATGTGAAAAACGTGAGGCTCGCCAGAAGTTTAGGCAGGTTTCACGGTAGAATTGCCCGTCATGAGCAAAAAACCGCCAGTTGCGCCTCCTTTTGCGATTCTCAGGCGTCAGGTTCGAATTTTTCCTTGACCCGGCCGGTAGCCCGTTCGATGAGTCGGCAGCGATAATCAACGGCGGATGTTTCAATGGCAGACAAGACGAACGCGCGAGCGGAGCAGGGTATCAATACCCGACTCGCGCATACCGGCAACAATCCCTCCGACTTCCATGGCTTCGTGAACCCGCCGGTGGTTCACGCCTCCACCGTACTCTTCCCGAACGCGAGGACGATGGAGACGCGGGCGCAGAAATATACCTACGGGACGCGTGGTACGCCGACCACCGACGCGCTCTGCGAGGCGATAAACGAGCTGGAGGGCGCGGCCGGCACGATCCTCGTTCCATCCGGGCTCGCCGCGGTCACGGTGCCGTTCCTCGCCTATCTCTCCTCGGGCGATCATGTGCTTATTGTTGATTCGGTCTATTTTCCCACCCGCCACTTCTGCGACACGATGCTTTCGAGGCTCGGCGTCACCGTCGAATATTATGACCCGACGATCGGCGCGGGCATCGAAAGCCTGATCAGGCCGAACACGCGGCTGGTTCATACGGAAGCACCGGGTTCGAACACGTTCGAGATGCAGGATATTCCGGCAATCGCGGCCGCGGCGCACAGGCACGGCTGCATCGTGACCATGGACAACACCTGGGCGACGCCGGTGTATTTCCGTCCCCTCGACCACGGCGTGGACGTTTCGATCCATGCGGCGACCAAGTACCCCTCCGGCCACTCGGACGTTCTCCTCGGAACCGTATCCGCCAATGCGGCCCATTGGCCGGCACTCAGCGAAGCGATGGTCACGCTGGGCGTTTGCGTTTCGCCGGACGACAGCTATCAGATCCTGCGCGGCCTGCGCACGATGGGCGTTCGCCTGGAGCGTCACCAGGCAAGCGCGCTTGCCATCGCCGAATGGCTCGAGGGGCGCGAGGAAGTGGCGCGCGTGCTGCATCCGGCGCTGCCGAGCTTTCCGGGACATGACTTGTGGAAGCGCGACTTCGGGGGTGCGAGCGGAATATTCTCCTTCGTGCTCAAGGCCGCGCCCGAAGAGAGCAAGGCAAAGGCGCATGCCTTCCTGGATGCGCTGACGATCTTCGGGCTCGGCTATTCCTGGGGCGGCTTCGAGAGCCTCGCCGTCCATGTGAACCTCTCCGATCGCAAGGTCGCGAAGGCACCTGCGGAAGGGCCGGTCATCCGGCTGCAGATCGGGCTTGAGGACGTGCCGGACCTGCGCCGCGATATCGAGGCGGGCCTCGCTGCGTCAAATGCGGCCGAGTGAGCCAAGCTCAGGGGAAACGGCAAGGCGCTTCTCCTGAGCATTTCCGGGAAAGCGCGAAACGGCTTTCCGTCCGGACGTGCGGCAAAATACGTGTCAGAGCATCTCCGCGGAATCGGAGAAAAGCGGATATGCTCTCGTCATTCCTGAGCGCCGTAGCCGTAAAGCCAGTCGAAGTCGGCTGCGAGCGCCTCGGGCTTTCTGAAAGAAAGAACGAGGTCGCGCGCGATCCGCACCGGGCCTGCGGCGTGGTAGGCAAAGCTGTTGAAGGCGGCGCGTTTGCGAACGCGTCCGATCCGCGTCCGACGTAGGTCTTCATACCGCGCAAAGGCCGAGGGAAGGTCCGGATTTTCGGCCATGCAGCGGGCGAGTTCACGGGCGTCCTCGATGGCCATAGCCGCGCCCTGGGCTGCGAATGGCGTCATGGCATGGGCGGCATCGCCGATGAGAATGGTGTCGCGCCCATTGTGCCAGGCCCCGTCCGCCACCGTGCAGAGCGGCCAGTAGGTTGCCGAGGCGGCGTGACCGAGCAGCGAACGCAGGTCCGGATGCCAATCCTCGAAAGCCGCTTCGAACTCGCGCCGGCGCTCTGCGGATTCGCCCATCGCCCAGGTTTCACCCGATGCCCCCCCGGCAACGATCGCAACGAGGTTGAAGCCGTTGATCTTCCGGATCGGATAGGCGACGAGATGGGCTTTCGGCGAGAGGAAGGCGGTGACGCGATCATGCGACAGGCAGGCAGCCGCCTGGATGCGAGGCAGTGTGAAGCGCCAGGCGACGATGCCGGAAAAACGGACTGTGCCGGCGCCCGGGAGGGAGGAGCGTGTCCGCGACCAGATCCCGTCCGCGCCGATGATCGCCGCCGGCGCTCGATTGCTCGCCTCGAAGATGGCCGCTCGCGGATCGTCGCCGATGCGGCTTCCCAGATGGAGGCGGCAAAGTGGCTCAGACCGAACGGCATCCAGCAGGATCCTTTGCAAGCTGGCGCGATGCAGGACGCCATAGGGCGCGCCCCAGCGCTTGCGGGCGTGCCCGCCTGCAGGCACGCTCGCAAGCTGCCGCAGCGAGCGGCCGTCCGTGAGCGAGATCGCCTCGGGTTCGTCCCAGACGGTTTCGAGTGCGGGCAGCAACCCGAGTTCGATGAGTATTCGCGATGCATTCGGCGATAGCTGCAGCCCGGCGCCGACTTCCTCCAACGCGCCGGCCTGCTCGAAGATATCCGTCCGGAATCCCCGTCGGGCGAGGCAAAGCGCGGCCGTCAGACCGGCGATGCCGGCGCCGACGATCGCAACCGGATCAGCCTTTTGCATGGATATCGTGCCGTCGCCTGCGTGGGTCAGGCGGCTTTGGTCGTGAAGAGGCAGCCCGGAGGGATCGTTTCCGTCGCTTTCAGGGAAGGGTTGTAGCGGTAGAGTGTCGAGCAGTAGGAACAGACCTTCTCGTTCTCGTCGCCCATGTCGACGAAGATGTGAGGGTGATCGAACGGAACGGAAGCGCCCGTGCACATGAATTCCTTGACGCCGATCTCGATGACCCGGTGCCCGCCGTCGTTCTGGAAATGGGGGATGCTGTGGCCGGCCATGTCGTACTCCGATATATGCAAGTCTTAGATGTCGGTTGGGGTGTCGATTTTGCCGGCACCATAGTGAGCTTTGGTGAAAATGTGTAGCGGCAAACATGCCGGCCTTGTGGTTTTTGGACCGCCGGGGTTTTCGGCCGTTGCTTTAGCCACTAACGTCCGCGCCGACAGGACAATACCAGGAAGACCAGATGGACCTGAACCCTCCGACATTTTCCCGCTTCACGCATGACGGACTGGAAATCGCTTACTTCGACGAAGGTGACCCTTCGGGAGACCCGATCCTGCTCATCCACGGCTTTGCGTCGAGCGCCAATGTCAACTGGGTGTTCCCCGGCTGGCTGAAGACGCTCGGCGACGCCGGATACCGGGTCATTGCGCTCGACAACCGCGGACACGGGCAAAGCAGCAAGCCGCATGACCCGTCGGTCTACCATCCGCCTCGGATGGCCGGGGATGCGGCAGCGCTTCTGGCGCATCTCGGCATCGCCGAAGCGCATGTCATGGGCTACTCGATGGGCGCGCGCATCTCCGCCTTTCTGGCGCTGCGGCACCCGCATCGCGTCCGCTCGCTCGTGTTGGGTGGCCTCGGAATCGGCATGATAACGGGGGTGGGGGAGTGGGATCCGATCGCCGACGCATTGCTTGCGCCTTCGCTGGAAGACGTGGTGCACGAGCGCGGCCGCATGTTCCGCGCCTTTGCAGATCAGACGAAAAGCGACCGTCAGGCGCTCGCCGCCTGCATTGCGACTTCGCGGGACCTTCTTTCCGCCGACGAAGTCGGGCGCATAGACGTGCCGGTTCTGATCGGTGTCGGGACGAAGGATGACATCGCCGGGTCGGCCCAGGAACTCGCGGCGCTGATGCCGCATGCGATCGCGCTCGACATTCCCGGACGCGACCACATGCTGGCGGTCGGCGACCGCGTATTCAAAAAGGCGGCCCTGGAATTCCTTGCCGAGGTCGGGCGAACCTAGGTCGCGATGCCACCAGGAGGTGAAATCCCGGTCAGGCCATTTATGTCGGGGGGGAATTGGCCTATATATGCTCGAACAACGACCCGTCCTATGACCGACAAGCCAAAGACGACCCTGCTGAGGGACCACCCGGGAAGGAGAGCGACCATGGTCGCCAAGACAGAACTTCGTCACACGGAATCGCTCGAGGCGATCGATCCGATCTGGGACAGCCTGCGTGAAGAGGCGCGTCTGGCTGCCGAGCGCGACCCCATGCTGGCGGCCTTTCTCTATTCGACGGTTGTCAATCAGCATTCCCTCGAAGATTGCGTCATCTACCGGATCTGCGAGCGGCTGGACCATCCCGATCTTCAGGCAAGCCTTCTGCACCAGACCTTTGCCGAAATGCTCGAGGACTGGCCCGAATGGGGCGCCGTCCTGCGCGTCGACATCCAGGCGGTTTACGACCGCGATCCGGCCTGCACGCGTTTCATGGAGCCCGTGCTTTACTTCAAGGGCTTCCATGCCATACAGACGCACCGTCTGGCTCACTGGCTGTGGAACCGAGGCAGGAGAGACTTTGCGCTCTATCTCCAGAGCCGCTCCTCCAGCGTCTTTCAGACTGATATCAATCCGGCCGCCCGCATCGGGCGCGGCATCTTCCTCGATCATGCGACGGGGCTTGTGGTCGGCGAAACCGCCGTCATTGGCGACAATGTTTCGATCCTGCATGGCGTGACGCTTGGCGGCACCGGCAAAGAGGGCAGCGACCGCCATCCGAAGATCGGCAACGGCGTGCTGATCGGCGCGGGCGCCAAGATTCTCGGAAATATCCATATTGGCCATTGCTCGCGCGTGGCCGCCGGTTCCGTCGTGCTGAAAGCGGTTCCTCCAAAATCGACGGTCGCCGGGGTGCCGGCGAAGGTCGTCGGCGAAGCCGGCTGTTCCGAGCCGTCGCGTCAAATGGATCAGATTCTGGCGTCGTTCGACATCTGACCCAGGTGCCCGATAGGCGCTTGTACCGGTGTGGCCGCAGGAAAAATTAGTGCAGCAATTCAAGATATTGCGAGCACTTGCTCGCCCCTCGGCAACGCTTGGCGCTCTGATGGGTTTACACTTGGCAATGGCCCGTGCAACAAGCGCGGCAAATCAATCGGCTACGGAGATTAGTTTTGAAGCCCGAAGAAATCCGCAAGCTTGAGGCCTATCTTAAGCGCACGTTCAACCAGTCCATGGTCGTCAAGGCTCGCCCGAAGAAGGACGAATCCGCTGAAGTCTATCTTGGCGACGAATTTCTCGGTGTCGTTTTCCGGGACGAAGAGGACGGCGAGCTCTCCTATAATTTCTCGATGGCGATCCTCGATATCGATCTCTAAGAGCGGCTCGATCCGGTCCAAAATCACAGACCTTGCAAAACCCGGCCTGAGCTGAGCAATCAGGTCGGGTCTTCTGTCTTTAAAATCGTACTTTTCGGAACATTCTTCGAAAAGCCATCTGGTGTTCATCAAGTCATTGCAAGAACTGTGTTTTATTGCAGTGCACACTGAACTTGACTTTTTGTGCAGTGCACATAGACTAAACACGTTCCTAGCCGAGCCGTCACAAGGAGACACCCGATGTTTAACTTCGACGATGCGAACAAGAAGAGCAAGGAAGCCCTCGACGTGGCCGTGAAGAGCTACTCCGCCATGACCAGAGGCTTCCAGGCTATCGCGACCGAAGCAGCCGACTATTCGAAGAAATCCTTCGAGGACGGCGTTGCCCATCTCGAAAAGCTTACCAGTGCGAAAAGCCTTGAAGCAGCGTTCGAGCTTCAGACGAACTATCTGAAGGCAAGCTACGAGAGTTTCTTCAACGAGGCGACGAAGATCGGCGAAATGTATGCCGACCTCGCCAAGGACGCTTACAAGCCGTACGAGGCACCGGTCGCCAAGGCGACCGCTGCGGTCAAAACGGCGGCCGCCGCCTGAGGGGTCAACTCATCGCCATTGCAGAAAAGGCCGGTCGCGGATGCCGCGGCCGGCCTTCGTCTATTCGTGCGCTGCGGTTCATTGATCCGGCCGCAACGCGTGAAAGTTGCCGCCGCCGCCGAAGAAATTTGATCAATCTTGTGTTTCGCAGTGCGAATATGATTGCAGTGCGTGGGTTCGGTCTTAAAATCCGAGAACGAACCATTAGATAAAGGCAAGCACGTCGTGGCCGAATGCGAATGGATCCGCGGCTGTTATAGGAATGAACAAGAATGATCGCCATGCCGGTCCGGATGCAGCAGGGAAGCGAAGGAGACGGAGGCGGCCCCAGTCGTGGCACGTCCGTCATCACCCGCACCAAGCCGAAGACCAAGAAGCCGAGTTTGTACCGCGTCCTGCTGTTGAACGACGATTACACGCCGATGGAATTCGTCATTCACATCCTTGAGCGCTTCTTCCAGAAGAACCGCGAAGAGGCGACCCGCATAATGCTACATGTCCACAACCACGGCGTTGGAGAATGCGGCGTCTTTACCTACGAGGTCGCCGAAACCAAGGTGACGCAGGTGATGGATTTCGCCAGGCAGCATCAACATCCGTTGCAATGCGTCATGGAAAAGAAATGAGGATCTAACGTGCCAACATTTTCGCCCAGCCTCGAAAAGGCGCTGCATCAGGCACTGACTTTTGCCAACGAGCGCCATCACGAATATGCGACGCTCGAGCACCTGCTGCTGGCATTGATCGACGATGCCGATGCGGCGGCTGTGATGGGCGCGTGCAATGTCAATCTCGATACGCTTCGCAAGACCGTGACCGATTATGTCGACAACGAATTGTCGAATCTCGTCACCGGTTACGACGAGGATTCCAAGCCGACGGCCGGCTTTCAGCGCGTGATCCAGCGTGCCGTCATCCATGTCCAGTCTTCGGGCCGCGAGGAGGTGACGGGCGCCAACGTGCTCGTGGCGATCTTCGCCGAGCGCGAAAGCCATGCTGCCTACTTCCTCCAGGAGCAGGAGATGACGCGTTATGACGCAGTCAATTTCATCTCGCACGGCATAGGCAAGCGACCGGGCAGCTCCGAGGCGCGGCCGGTGCGCGGCGCGGAAGATCAGGACTCCGAACAGAAGGCGTCCCGCGAGAGCGAGGAGGCCGGCCCGAAGAAGCAGCAGGATGCGCTCACGGCCTATTGCGTGAACCTCAATGAAAAGGCCAAGTCCGGCAAGATCGATCCGTTGATCGGGCGTCATGCCGAAGTCAACCGCACGATCCAGGTGCTTTGCCGCAGGTCCAAGAACAACCCGCTTTATGTGGGCGACCCGGGTGTGGGAAAGACGGCGATCGCCGAAGGTCTCGCCAAACGCATCATCGAGAAGAAGGTGCCGGAGGCGCTGCAGGACGCCACGATCTTCGCGCTCGACATGGGAACGCTGCTGGCCGGTACGCGCTACCGCGGCGACTTCGAGGAGCGCCTGAAGCAGGTGGTCAAGGAACTCGAAGACTATCCCGGTGCGGTGCTGTTCATCGATGAAATCCATACGGTCATCGGTGCCGGTGCCACGTCGGGCGGCGCCATGGACGCGTCGAACCTGTTGAAGCCTGCGCTTTCGTCCGGCGCAATCCGCTGCATCGGCTCGACGACCTACAAGGAGTACCGCCAGTTCTTCGAAAAGGACCGGGCTCTGGTTCGCCGTTTCCAGAAGATCGACGTCAACGAGCCGACGATCGCGGATACGATCGAGATCATGAAGGGCCTGAAGCCCTATTTCGAGGACTACCATCAGCTGAAATATACCAACGATGCCATCAAGGCGGCGGTAGAGCTTTCGGCGCGCTACATCAACGACCGTAAGCTGCCGGACAAGGCGATCGATGTCATCGACGAGTCCGGTGCCGCGCAAATGCTTGTGCCCGTCAGCAAACGCCGCAAGCTGATCACCGAAAAGGAGATCGAGGCGACCATCGCAACGATGGCGCGCATCCCGCCCAAGACGGTATCGAAGGACGACGAGGCGGTGCTCGCCAATCTGGAGCAGGAGCTGCGGTCCGTCGTTTACGGCCAGGATCTGGCGATCGAGGCGCTCGCCTCGTCGATCAAGCTGGCGCGCGCAGGCCTTCGCGAGCCCAACAAGCCGATCGGCTGCTACGTCTTCTCGGGCCCGACCGGCGTCGGCAAGACGGAAGTGGCAAAGCAACTCGCCACCTCGCTCGGCGTCGAGCTGCTGCGCTTCGACATGTCGGAATATATGGAACGCCACACGGTTTCCCGCCTGATCGGCGCGCCTCCCGGTTATGTCGGCTTCGACCAGGGCGGGCTCCTGACCGATGGCGTCGACCAGCATCCGCATAGCGTGCTGCTCCTCGACGAAATCGAAAAGGCGCATCCGGATCTCTTCAATATCCTCCTGCAGGTCATGGACCACGGTTCACTGACCGACCATAACGGCAAGAAGATCGATTTCCGGAACGTCATCCTGATCATGACGACCAATGCCGGCGCGTCCGATATGGCTCGGGCGGCGATCGGCTTCGGTTCCTCCAAGCGAACCGGCGAGGACGTGGAGGCGCTCAATCGCCTCTTCACGCCGGAGTTCCGCAACCGGCTGGATGCGGTCATTCCGTTCAACTCGCTGCCGACCCCGGTCATCCATAAGGTCGTGCAGAAGTTCGTCATGCAGCTCGAAACGCAGCTTGCAGAACGCAACGTCACCTTCGACCTTGCGCCCGATGCGATCGCCTGGCTTGCCGAGAGGGGCTATGACGAGAAGATGGGTGCGCGGCCGTTGGCACGCGTCATCCAGGAAAACATCAAGAAGCCGTTGGCGGACGAGATACTCTTCGGCAAGCTCAAGAAGGGCGGCGTCGTCAAGGTTACGATCGGTACGAAGGAAGACGGTGCGAAGGGGCTTATGCTCGAAGCAGTGCCGGAAACCGCTCCGATCAAGCCCAAGGCCGAGGTCTCGCGCCCGGCCGGCAAGGCGAAACCCAGGAAGGCAGGCGAAAAGGAGAGCGTAACCGCCGCCGGAGAGGGAGCAAAAGCCAAGTCGAAGAAGACGACGGCCAAGTCTTCCAACAGGGGCGGCAGCTCCGACGCGGCGCCCCTCAGGGGCCGGACGGTTCCGAAGGTGCCGCGCAAGAAATAGCGCGGTCGCGACTGGACATGACGGTGCCGGGTGAGTTACCCGGCACTTTCTTGTGAGCCTGGAGCATAGCGCGTGGATTCCACAAGCCGTATCGAAGAGGAACGATCGTCGCTGGCATGGTTTCTGGCGGGCGCGCGCGGGATTTTCAGCCTTCCGGCCATCATCCTCATGCTCTCCTTCGTGGGCTTCTGCTCGCTGACGGTTCAGGCCGGAATTCCGCCGGCGCAGGTCGTCTTCATGACCGGCATCGTCTGGGCCTTGCCGGCAAAGGTCATTCTGGTGAGCTCGATCCTCAGCGGCGCCAGTCTCGCGACGGCGTTCCTGGCGGTCACCCTTTCGTCGGTACGCCTGATGCCGATGGTCGCCGCCCTCGTCCCCGAGCTGCGGACGCCGAAGACGCCGACATGGCTGCTTCTCGTCCTTTCGCATTTCATCGCCATCACCGCCTGGGTCTTCGCGATGGAGCGCGTGCATGCGGTTCCGCGCCGGCACCGCACCACCTTCTTCGCCGGCTTCGGTATCACCCTGGTCGCCGCGAACATGGCGCTGGTCGGGGTCGTCTATCGCCTTGTCGCCGATTTCCCGCCGATCGTCGCCGGCTGTCTCTTTTTTCTGACGCCGGTCTATTTCCTCGCCTCGATCTGGACTTCCGCGCGCCATCCGGTCGTCTACGCGGCCCTCGCCATCGGGCTCGTCGCAGGGCCGCTCTGCTACTGGATCGCACCCGAATTCGACATCCTGCTCGCCGGCCTTGGCGGCGGAACGCTGGCCTGGGCGGGCGAGCGCCTCTGGCGTTCGCGGCGGGAGAAGAGCGCGTGAGCTGGATGGACGGATGGTGGGCCTACGCGTTCATCGCGATTGCCGGCTGGCTCGCGACCGATATCTGGCGATGGCTGGGGGTACTCGCCGGCAATCGGCTGCGCGACGATTCGGAGGCGCTGAACTGGGTGAGGGCCGTGGCGACGGCACTGGTCGCAGCGGTCATCGCAAAGCTCATCCTTTACCCGACCGGAGTTCTTGCGCAGTCGCCGCTGTGGCTTCGGCTGGGCTCCGTCGTGCTGGGGGCGATCGCGTTTTTCGCCGCCCGCCAGAAACCCGCCGTCGGCATTGCAACGGCAATCGCCGCCCTTGCCGCTGGCCTTTGGTGGCTGAGGTTTTGAGAAACTTAAAGCGTCGATATGGAAAACTGCCATAACTAACTGACTTTCAATACGTTTTTGATGTTCTTGGAGGTCTGATCGGTTTTGTCGGCGCGCAGGGCGGTGCGGACAAGGTTGTCGGGCGTGCCGGCCAAGGAAACGTATCGGATCGGGAACTGCAGTTTCTTCTCTTCCATCTCTCTGTGCTTGCCTGAGATGAGAGCAGCGCCGCATCTGCGGCGCGGGAAGAGTTCTTTCAGCCCAAAGGCTTGGTCTGGCTGGATCCCTTTGACGAGCACAGGGTGAGGAAATCAAACAAGCCGCGGCGGGAATCCCCAATCTCAACAGGCCTTAAAGCGCCCTGCGGATCTTCTCCGCGTTTGCGGCCAGCACCTCGCCATCTTCCATCTTGCCGGAATGCGGCTTCAGCGGAACCCCCTCCCGACGGGGGACGACGTGGAAGTGGAGGTGGAAGACGGATTGTCCGGCCGGTGCCTCGTTGAATTGCATGATGGTGACGCCGTCGGCGTCGAAAGCGGCCTTGGCGGCGACGGCGATCTTCTGGACGGTGGTGATCAAGGCGGGCAGGGTGGCGACATCCGCATCGAGAATGTTGCGGGATGATGCCTTCGGCAGCACCAGAACGTGGCCTTCCGCCTGCGGCATCACATCCATGAATGCAACCGTGGCTTCGTCCTCGTAGACGCGATGCGAAGGAATCTCGCCGCGCAATATCTTGGCGAAGATATTGTTCGTGTCATAGGTGCTCATGTCGTTTCCTCTTGCTTGGCGCGCGACGGGCGAAGCCTTCGCGGCTTTCAATTTTCCTGACGCTCACCTTTGCGGAAAGGCCCGTGCTCCGCAAGAAACTCGCCGGTTTCTTCCACATCCCGTCGCTCCCGTTCCAGATAATCGGCAACAGCGC
Organism: Sinorhizobium arboris LMG 14919; assembly: GCF_000427465.1. Lineage (NCBI taxonomy): Bacteria > Pseudomonadati > Pseudomonadota > Alphaproteobacteria > Hyphomicrobiales > Rhizobiaceae > Sinorhizobium > Sinorhizobium arboris. The sequence continues at coordinate 1,289,423 of NZ_ATYB01000014.1, forward strand.
GTGCGAGCCCCGGATGACTGATGAAATGGGCGGAATGGGTCGTCACCGGCATGTAGCCCCGTGCAAGCTTGTGCTCGCCCTGCGCGCCGGCTTCGACGCGCTTCAATCCCTTCGCGATCGCGTAATCGATCGCCTGATGGTAACAGACTTCGAAATGCAGGAAGGGGTGGTCCTCGACGCAGCCCCAGTGCCGGCCATACAGCGCATCGCCGCCGATGAAATTGATGGCGCCCGCGATGTAGCGCCCGCCGCGTTTGGCCATGACCAGCAATATGTCGTCGGCCATGCGCTCGCCGATAAGCGAATAGAAGGCGCGGGTCAGATAGGGGCGGCCCCATTTGCGTCCGCCGGTGTCCATGTAGAAGGCGAAGAACTGGTCCCAGATCTCTTCCGTCAGGTCGCTGCCGGTCAGCCAGTCGATGGTTATGCCGTTCTCGACGGCCGCGCGGCGCTCTCGCTTCAGCGCCTTGCGCTTTCGCGAGGCGAGCGTGGCGAGGAAGTCATCATGCGATCCATAGCCCTGATTGATGAAATGGAACTGCTGATCCATCCGGTGCAGGAAACCCGCCTGCTCCAATGCCGCCATCTCGTCCGCCGGGACGAAGGTCACGTGGGCCGAGGAGAGGCCGTGGCGGCGCGTGAGTTCCTTGAGACCGGCCGCGAGCGCATTGCGAACCGTTTGCCGGTCGCTTCCCTCGGCCGCAAGCAGCCGCGGCCCAGTTGCCGGGGTGAAGGGAACGGAACATTGCAGCTTCGGATAGTAGCGGCCGCCGGCACGCTCGAAGGCATCCGCCCATCCATGGTCGAAGACATACTCGCCCTGACTGTGGTTCTTGACGTAGCAGGCAAGCGCTCCGCGCAGGAATCCGTCCGCGTCCTCCATCAGAAGATGCTGTCCGAGCCAGCCCGTTTCCGCCGTTGCCGATCCGGATTCTTCCAGTGCCGAAAGATAGGCGTGGGAGATGAAGGGGTTGTAGGGCGTGCCGGCATGTCCCTTCGAGGCGCCGGCAAGCCTGCCCCAGCTCGCCGGCGATATCGACGTGAACGAATGCTCTATGCGGATAGTGATCGCGTCTGTCATGCGCTTAGGAAATCATGGTCTCCCGCGGATCGAAACCCTCGAAGGTCATTTGGTCGGCATTGGCGAATGTGTGCTCCAGCGCCCGTCTGTCGCGTACCGTCCAGGTAATAAGCACGCGGCCGAGTGCACGCTCCTTTTCCGTGAAGGGGTTTGGAATATGGCCGTAGTAGTACGAAATGAAATCGAGCCCGAGATGCATGGCCTCCTCGTGCACGAAGAAGGTCTCCGGATTGGAGCCTTCGGCAGTCAGACCGAGGGGGTAGGGCGCGTTCAGTTCCTTCAGGTCTCTGAGCAGCCAATGGTCGAAGCTCATCAGCGCGACGTGTCCCTCATAGCCTTCCAGCGTCTCGAGCACGGCCGCGGCAAAGCCCTCGTCGTCGCCCTTCCGCCCCTTGAGTTCGATGATCAGCGGGACCCGGCCGGCGACGAGGCGCAGCATCTGCTCGAGCGTCGGCACCTTGTCCCCGGTGCCGCCGATGGATAAGAGCCCGAGCTCGGCGGACGTTTTCGCCCGCACGTCGCCTTTGATCCCGCAGAGGCGCTGCAGCTCGTGGTCGTGGAAAACCACCGGAACGCTGTCGGCCGCGAATTGAAGATCGCATTCGATCGCGAAGCCGGCTTCGGCCGCGCGGGCGAAGGCCGAGAGCGTGTTCTCCCAGACATCGCGGTTCATGTCATGGAAGCCGCGATGGGCGATCGGCTGGGCCTTGAGCCAGGAAAGATCCTTCATCGGACGTCCCTGATCATGCGATTTCGATCACGGCGTCGATCTCGACGGCCGCGTTGAAGGGAAGGGAAGCCATGCCGACAGCGGCGCGAGCGTGCTTGCCCGCTTCGCCGAGCGCATTGGCAAGCAGGTTCGAGGCGCCGTTGATCACCAGGTGCTGTTCGACGAAATCCGGCGTGGAAGCGACGAAGCCATTGATCTTGACGAGGCGGCGGATACGGCCGAGATCGCCAAGAGCCGCCTTGGCCTGGGCCAGGATGTTGATCGCGCAGAGTTCGGCGGCTCTTTGCGCGCCGGCGACGTCGACATCCTTGCCGACATGGCCGGTTACGGCGACCTTGCCGTCTTCCATCGGCAACTGCCCGGAAATGTAGAGCATCGACCCGGAGACGACGTAAGGCACGTAGTTCGCGACAGGCGCAACTGCCTGCGGAAGGACGATGCCGAGTTCGGTGAGGCGGGTTTCGATCTCTGCGGACATGGAAAGGCTCCGTTGTTGTCTTTTGTGCTAAAATCCGGCATGCAAGGCAGCTCGTGACAGGCGTGGACCAGAACCGATCTGCCTTGTTTCTGCCGAAAGCTTGTTTATCGCATTGGCGGTGAGTCCAACAGGAGGAAACGGATGTTTCGTAGAGGCTTCGGTCTTGTCACTCTGGGAAGCGTCTGTGTCGTCGTCATGACGGCGGGTGCCGCACAGGCCACAGCGCTCGTTCCCCATCGCGCCGTCTACGATCTGGAGCTGAAGGACGCCTCCGAGCGGTCCGGCATCTCCGACATGTATGGCCGGATGGTCTATGAGTTCAACGGCTCCCCCTGCGAAGGCTATACGGTCAGCTTCCGCTTCGTCACCCAGGTCGATACGGGTGAAGAGGTTCGCGTCACCGATCAGCAGACCACCACCTACGAGGACATGAAGAACGGCAATTTCCGCTTCCTCACACGGTCCTTCACGGACGAGAAGCTGGACAAGGAGGTGCGCGGAAGCGCGCATGACGAGAAATCCGGCGTCAAGGTCGAACTGACCGCGCCCGACAAGCGCGAAGTGGCCCTTGCGGCGAGCCGTTTTCCGACCGAACACATGCTGGAAGTGATCGAGCGCGCGAAAAAGGGAGAGACGTTTTTCGAGGCGCGCATCTTCGATGGTTCCGATTCGGGCGACAAGACGCTGATCACCTCGACCTTCGTGGGCAAGCCGCGCAAGCCCGCTCCTGACGACGCGGATGTCGGCAAGGCCGGAAAGCTTGCGGGCGAGAACTACTGGCCGGTGACGATCACCTATTTCAACGACGAAGCAAACGGCGACGCGCTGCCCGTCTACCGCATGGCGTTCAAGCTCTACGAGAACGGCGTGACGCGGGATCTCACCATGGACTACGGGGACTTCGTCCTGAGCGGAAAACTCGCCAAGCTCGAGGTCTTCAACACCGAAGAGTGCAAGTAGACGAGCGACGCTGCGAACCGGGGCGGTGCCTTGGGTCGGCGTCATTCGTGGGCGGATGGTGGATGACGCCGGCTAACATTGCGGCTCGAACTCGGCCGGCGTGAGCGGGTGATCCGGCCCGTCGCAGGTTCAGGAGTTGATGTGCAGGGGATGCTCTTTCTGTTGGCGCTCGAATTGTACCGAACCCTTTTCGATCACGAATATCTTATAGCTTTCGAAAATGCCATATCCGTGCAGGACGCCGCGTGAGCCTTCACCCACGCCGACGATCAATTCCCCCGAGAACCAATCGGCCGGAATCGGGAACTTCGTTGCGCCGGCTGCCTTAAGTATCAGGGCCTTGGCCTCATCCGACGCCTCCGCATACATTCCTTCGTCCGGAACCACGAAGCCCCATAAGTGGAGCTTTCCGTCATCTATGCTCCACGACGCCACATAGCCGCGCCAGCAACCGTGCTCCCCCACCGCGATAGCTTTGCCCTATCGATGGAATGTGCCGCCAATAACGGCTCTAACGCGCAGGTGATAGCGCTGAATTCGATATCTCCGGCGCGGAGGCTATCATTCGATTGCCTTGTCATCGTGAGCCTCCCAGCGTTTTCCCAAGCAGTCCTTAGCCAAGCAGTACTTGGCCCAAGACAGGCAAGAAGCGGCTATCTTGCATTGGGTGCGACCAGACTCGCAAGTCTCAGGAGGTCTGCAGTCAACCAGGACCGGCGTTCACACAGGCAGCGATCCGCGGTTTGACAGCTCCACACTTATTTTCTAAAGTTGAGAAAATAATGCGGAAGGGACGAGAACAGGGTGGGTTTGCATCACGGCCAGGTCCTGCGCATTCTGCGCGACGAGGGGCCCAATTCGAGAGCTGTCCTCGCGCGCCGGAGCAAGTTGTCCGCGACAACACTCACTCATGTCACGGCGCAGCTTCTCGCCGACGGTTCTGTCGTCGAGGAGGAGCCGGCCGGCAGCAGCGGGCTTGGCCGCCCCGGCATGGCAATCCGACTCTTGCCCGATGCTCATCACGTTGCCGGTGTGCATATCGGCGCGGGGCTCGTGCAGATAGCGATCACAAATCTCCTTGGCTCGCCAAAGGCCGCAGCTTCATTCGAATTCGGTCTTCCGAACACATCGCCGGAAGCCTTGACCACCCGGATCGCCGACGAAATCGACAGGCTGAAGGTCGTCGGCGGCTTCGACCGTCTGCTCGGCGTCGGAGCAGGAGTGCCGGGACCCGTCGATGCCGGCCAGCGCACCATCCTGGCCTCGATCAATACCGGCTGGCGCAATCTGCCGCTGGCCGGCATGCTGGAGCGGCGAACGGGCCTGCCGGTGGTGCTGGAGCATAACGTGACGGCGATGGCTGTCGCGGAGGCGCGCTTCGGTCTCGGCCGCGATGTGCCGGCATTGCTTTACGTCTACCTGCGATCCGGTCTCGGGGCAGGGCTGGTGGTCGATGGCGTGCCGTTTCGGCCCGGCGGCCACGGTGCGGTCGAACTCGGCCACATCCAGATCTCGCAGGACGGGCCACAGTGCAGTTGCGGCAATCACGGTTGTCTCGAAAGCTATGTGAACGAGCGCGTTCTGATGCGCGCATTGGGGCTGGAAGGCTCTGCCCCGGCCGACCTTCTGATGCAGGTGGAGAACACGGACGCCTGGGAGCCGACGCTTTCGCGGCTGACCGACTCGCTCGCCATCGCCATCAGTCTGCTCACTCCCGATCTGATCGTCTTCGGCGGCCATCTCGCTGACGCGCCGGAGAGCCTGTTCGCGCATCTGCGGGAACATCTGCCGCCACGCGTCATGCCTCATATGCGCGATATCCTGCGGTTTGAGCGCACCAGCTTTGGCTCGCAGCCGGGCGCGATCGGCGGTGCGGCGGTCGCGCTCGACCATCTATTCTATTCTGGAGCCCGGCATTGAGCACTCTGACGACCAAAGACGGGGAAATCGCCGGGAATGGGTCTTCTCCGGCGGAGCTGGCGCCCATCGTCCTGAACCTGATCGCCCTGGCGTTCGCCGTAGGGGTTTGGTGGGTCATCACCGCGGCGGGGCTGGTGGTCCTGCCGGGACCGGCCGAGGTCTTCCGGCGCGCACAGGAACTGATCGCGAGCGGCCAGCTGCCGCTGGACGTCGTCTCCAGTCTTCGCCGCGTGCTGGCCGGCTTTCTGCTCGGCGTAGCAGCAGCCATCCCCGTCGGCTTCCTGATGGGCTGGTACCGCGTCGCCCGCGCACTGATCGAGCCCTATATCCAGTTCTTTCGCATGATCCCGCCCCTGGCGGTCATTCCACTCGCGATCGTGACCATGGGCATCGACGAAGCTCCGAAGGTCTTCGTCATCTTTCTAGCTTCGTTCCTTTCCTGCGTGGTCGCCACCTTTCAGGGCGTCATCAGCGTCGACCGTACGTTGATCAGCGCCGCACGCGTGCTCGGGGCCAATGACGGCGTTCTTTTCTATCGCGTGATCATTCCTGCCTCCATTCCATTCATTCTGGTCGGCGTCAGGATCGGGCTCGGGTCGGCCTGGGCAACGGTCGTCGCGGCCGAGCTCATCGCCGCGCAATCGGGCCTTGGTTTCCGAATGCAGCAGGCGCAACTCTACTACGACCTTCCCACCATCTTTGTCAGTCTCATCACGATAGGCATTCTCGGCCTGCTCATGGACCGCATCGTCCAGGCGACGGACCGCCGTCTGACCCGGTGGCAGGAGCGCGCGCAATGACAGCTGTTCCGTCCCCCGCTCCGACCCTGGTCTCAGGGCCGAAGATTTCATTTCAGAACGTCACGCGCCGTTTCGGCGAAGGCGAGAACTCGGTCCTCGCGCTCGACCGGCTGAGCCTGGATATCGGCGACGGTGAATTCGTCACCGTGGTCGGGCCGTCCGGCTGCGGCAAGTCGACGGCCATGAACATTGCGGCCGGCCTGACGGACGTGTCGGACGGACGTGTTCTGGTCGACGGCAAGCCGGTCGAAGGGCCGGGGCCCGAACGCGGCGTGATCTTCCAGCAATATGCGTTGTTTCCGTGGCTGACGGTTCGTCAGAACGTCGAATTCGGCCTGCGCATCAAGCATATGCCGGCAGCCGAGCGCAGGCGCATCGCCGATCACTTCATCGATCTCGTCGGACTGAAGGACTTCGCCGATGCCTTGCCCAAGACCTTGTCCGGCGGCATGAGACAGCGCTGCGCCATCGCCCGCGCCTATGCGGTCAACCCGACGATCCTTCTCATGGACGAGCCTTTCGGCGCGCTCGACGCATTGACCCGCGTCAACATGCAGGACCAGTTGCTCGACACCTGGAGCCGCGAGCGGCGGACGGTGATCTTCATCACCCATGATGTCGATGAGGCGGTCTATCTCGCCAATCGCGTCATCGTGATGGCCGCGCGGCCGGGCCGCCTGCACGAGGTCATCCCCGTTGACCTGCCGTATCCGCGCACCGAAGAAATCCGGCTATCGCCTGAATTCGCGCAAATCCGCAATCGCGTCTGGCACGCCGTTTACCACCAGAAACCCCAGATCAGTTCGAGTTCACGACAAGGAGGAGGAATGCCGTGACTTTTACCCGACGCAGTTTCATCCGCGTTGCCGCTGCCGGCGCGCTGGCGGCCCCCGCGCTGGGTGCCGCCACGCGAGCCGCTTACGCAGAGGCGAAGTCCGTACGGGTCGGTTACATCGCCGACTATTTCGGCACGAGCCTGACGGCGATCGCCACCGACCAGGGTCTGTGGGCCAAACACGGCCTGGAACCCGACCTGAAGGTCTTCACCAATGGTCCGATCCAGATCCAGGCGTTGGGCGCGGGCAGCCTCGATTTCGGTTATGTCGGTCCGGGCGCCCTGTGGCTTCCGGCCAGCGGCAAGGCCAAACTCGTCGCCATCAACGTGCTCGGCCTGTCCGATCGTGTCATCGCGCAGAAGGGCATCAACTCCGTCGCGGACCTCAAAGGCAAGAAGGTCGGCGTTCCGGAAGGGACGTCGGGCGATATGCTGTTGCGCCTCGGCCTTGCCAAGGCCGGTATGACGATTTCCGACATAGAAGTGGTGAAGATGGACCCGTCGACGGTCGTTTCGGCTTTTGCATCGAAGCAGATCGACGGCGCCGGCATCTGGTATCCGCTGGTCGGCATCATCAAGAAGACCGTCCCGGATCTGGTCGAAGTCGCCAAGAGCGACGATTTCTATCCCGGGAACTCTTTCCCTTCGGCCTTCGTCGCCCGCAATGAGGTGATCGCCGGCGACGTGGATATGGTCAGGAAATTCATCGCCACGATGAAGGAGGCCAACGACTATCGCATTGCCGACGTGCCGCGTTCGGTCGAGATCACCGCCAAGTTCCTCGGAGTGCCGGCCGAACCGCTTGAAGTCGAAAGCCGGAACGGCAAGTTCCTGACCACCGCCGAGCTCGTTGCCGCCAGCAAGGATGGGACGGTGGCCAACTGGCTGAAGGGGCTCAACGACCAGTTCGTCGCTTTCGGAAAGATGCAGAACCCGCTCGACCCGAAGGACTATTATCTCGCCGACCTCTACGCGGGCAGCTGAAAGCCAACCCGCCGGCGCGTCACTCCGCGCCGGCACTCTTTATCGAGATCAGAATGACCAAGCAGCCCAATATCCTGTTCATCATGTCGGACGACCATGCGGCGCGAGCGATTTCCGCCTACGGCGCGGGCCTGAACAGCACGCCCAATATCGACCGCATCGCCGACGAAGGCATGCGGCTCGATCGGTGCTATGTCACCAATTCGATCTGCACGCCGAGCCGAGCCGCCATTTTGACGGGCACCTACAACCATGTGAACATGGTCACCACGCTCGATACCCCTATCGACAACCGGCTCCCCAACGTGGCGAAACACCTGCGCGCGGGCGGTTATCAGACGGCGATCTTCGGCAAGTGGCATTTGGGCGAGGGCAAGGCGCACGAGCCGACGGGATTTGACGAATGGTCGGTGCTGCCCGGCCAGGGCGACTATTTCGACCCGGTGATGATCGACCGCAACGGGTCGCGAATGGAGAAAGGATACGCCACCGACATCATCACCGACAAGTGTCTCGATTTCCTCGGCAAGCGCGATCCCGAGAGGCCGTTCTTCCTGATGTGCCATCACAAGGCGCCGCATCGCAGCTTCGAGCCGCACCCGCGCGACCGGCATCTTCATGCAGACGGAAAATTGCAGGTTCCGGAAACATTCTCCGACGACTATTCCAACCGCGCTGCAGCGGCGGCTGCCGCGAAAATGCGAATCCGCACCGACATGACGTACAAGGATCTCGGCCTCGTTCAGCCCGAAGGCGGCGACGAGGCCGGCGAACTGCTTCTGCCGGGCTGGACGCAGCGCAAGGTTCCCGACATCGAAGAAGGTGAGGAACTGCGCCTGATCGACGGAGCGACCGGTGAGAATTACCTCTTCACCGATCCGCAGAAACTGGCCCTTTTCAAGTATCAGCGTTACATGATGCGCTATCTGCAGACCATCGCCGCCGTGGACGACAATGTCGGCCGCCTGCTCGACTGTCTCGACGCGGAGGGCCTGCGGGACGACACCATCGTCATCTATACGTCCGACCAGGGGTTCTTCCTTGGGGAGCACGGCTGGTTCGACAAGCGCTTCATGTACGAAGAATCGCTCCAGATGCCTTTCCTGATCCGCTATCCCGACGGCATCCAAGCCGGCACGCGAGCCGGCCACATCGCGACCAATGTCGATTTCGCGCCGACCTTTCTCGATTATGCCGGCCTGCCGGTCCCCAGTTACATGCAGGGCAGGAGCATGCGCCCGATACTCGAGCGCACGGCGGACGAGGGCGACAAGGGTCTCGCCTACCACCGGTACTGGATGCATAAGGACGAGTTCCACAATGCCTTCGCACATTACGGCGTGCGCGACGCCCGCTACAAACTCATCTACTGGTATAACGATCCGCTCGGTCAGCCGGGTGCCTTTTCCGGTGACGAGCCTGCGGAATGGGAGCTGTTCGATTGCGAGGAGGACCCGTTCGAGCTGCGCAACCGGGCGAACGAGCCGGCTTACTCGGCCGTATTTGAGGAAATGCTGGCGAAGCTGGATGCGCGCATGGCCGAAATCGGTGACATTCCGGAACATGTCAGCGCCGAGGTGCTGGCTCGGCGCCGAATGAAAGCGGCGTGAGCCGGCTGCAAGCAAAAAGCGTCGCCAGGGCTTGATTTCTCGGGCGGTTGCCGCTAAGGGGCTGCCCATTCCACACGTGAGGCATGGGATTTTCCGGGAGACATCCGGAACGTTCCGCCGGTGGGCGCATCCGCGGATGCGTTCGACGCCTTGCGGAGGTTCAACCGGAAAAGGAGACAAAGGCATGGCATTGCCTGATTTCACTATGCGCCAGCTTCTCGAAGCCGGCGTGCACTTCGGCCACCAGACGCACCGCTGGAACCCGAAGATGAAGCCGTACATCTTCGGCGATCGTAACAACGTTCACATCATCGATCTCGCCCAGACCGTACCGATGCTGTCTCGCGCCCTGCAGGTTGTCAGCGACACCGTCGCCAGCGGCGGCCGCGTGCTTTTCGTCGGCACCAAGCGCCAGGCTTCCGAGATCATCGCGGACGCTGCGAAGCGTTCCGCCCAGTACTACGTCAACGCTCGCTGGCTCGGCGGCATGATGACGAACTGGAAGACGATCTCCAACTCGATCCAGCGCCTGCGCAAGCTCGATGAAATCCTGGCTTCGGAAGCTTCCGGCTTCACGAAGAAGGAGCGCCTGAACCTCGAGCGCGAGCGCGACAAGCTCAACCGCGCACTCGGCGGCATCCGTGACATGGGCGGCACGCCGGACCTGATGTTCATCATCGACACCAACAAGGAATCGATCGCGATCGACGAAGCCAAGCGCCTTGGCATTCCGGTTGTCGCCGTCATCGACTCGAATTGCGATCCGGACCAGATCGATTACGCGATTCCGGGCAACGACGACGCATCGCGCGCGATCGCCCTTTACTGCGATCTGATCGCCCGCGCCGCCATCGACGGTATTGCCCGTCAGCAGGGTGCAGCCGGCCGCGATCTCGGCGCGTCCGAAGAGGTTCCGGTCGAGCCGGCCCTCGAGGAAGCGTCCGAAGCCTGATCGGCCCGCCCGGCAGACGACGTACTGCCGTACGCATGAAATATCGGGACGAGGCCGTTTGTGATGAAAAATCTGAACGGCCTTGTTCTTTATCAGCCGGAATGGCCCGGCCGATTGCGCGCGGTGAGCCCGCGAACATCGCTAAAGTGGCTTCATCACGATGTCACACAGAAAGGCCATTTCCTGCCAAACCTTCTGGCACTGCGCCAATCCCGGTCGGCGCGCCAGCAAACAGACAAAGAGGCACAAAGATGACTGTTACCGCCGCAATGGTGAAGGAGCTGCGCGAGAAGACCGGCGCAGGCATGATGGATTGCAAGAAGGCGCTTGCCGAAACCAACGGCGACATGGAAGCCGCCATCGACTGGCTGCGCGCCAAGGGCATTGCCAAGGCCGACAAGAAGTCCGGCCGCACCGCTGCCGAAGGCCTCATCGGCATTGCCAGCGCCGGCACCAAGGCCGTCGTCGTTGAAATCAACTCCGAAACCGACTTCGTTGCCCGCAACGATGCCTTCCAGGACCTCGTCCGCGGCGTCGCCAATGTTGCGCTCGGTACCGATGGCTCCGTTGCAGCCGTCTCCCAGGCAACCTATCCGGCGACCGGCAAGTCCGTCGAAGATTCGATCAAGGACGCCATTGCCACGATCGGCGAGAACATGACGCTGCGCCGTTCGGCATTGCTCGAGGTCGAGGACGGCGTCGTCGCGACCTATGTGCACAATGCCGCAGGCGAAGGCATCGGCAAGCTCGGCGTGCTCGTCGCGTTGAAGTCGACCGGCGACAAGGAAGCTCTGAACGCGATTGGCCGGCAGGTCGCCATGCACGTCGCCGCGACCAACCCGCTTGCCGTCCGTTCGAGCGAAATCGATCCTGCGGTCGCCGAGCGCGAGCGCAACGTCTTCATCGAGCAGTCGCGCGCTTCCGGCAAGCCGGACAACATCATCGAGAAGATGGTCGATGGCCGCATGCGCAAGTTCTTCGAGGAAGTCGCCCTTCTCTCGCAGGCTTTCGTCATGAACCCTGACCAGACGGTGGAAGCCGCGATCAAGGAAGCGGAAAAGTCCGTCGGCGCGCCGATCGAAGTCGCCGGCATCGCTCGTCTCCTGCTCGGCGAAGGCGTCGAAAAAGAAGAGAGCGATTTCGCCGCAGAGGTAGCAGCCGCCGCTAAGGGTTGATTTCTTCACCTCAAGTGGGAAAACGTGGGGGCATCGCGTGACAACGCGGTGCCCTTCGTGTATCCGGCTCTCGTCGATGCGTAGGACCCGCCGGAGCGGTCGATACCACGCAGCGGAATTTGCCTTTTACGCCGCCGTGCGCCAGATGCCTGCACATGCGCGCCGATCTATTTCAGGAGTAACGATGTCGGCCAAGCCAATCTACAAGCGCGTTCTTCTCAAAGCCTCCGGTGAAGCGCTAATGGGAAGCCAGGGGTTCGGCATCGATGTTGCCGTAGCCGACCGTATCGCCTCTGATATCGCCGAAGCGAGGGCGATGGGCGTCGAAGTCGGCGTCGTCGTCGGCGGCGGCAACATCTTCCGCGGTGTCGCGGTCGCCTCCAAGGGCGGCGACCGTGTTACCGGCGACCACATGGGAATGCTGGCGACGGTCATCAATGCGCTCGCGCTGGCGACGTCGTTGCGTAAGCTCGACATCGACACCGTCGTCCTGTCGGCCATCGCCATGCCGGAAATCTGCGAGAGTTTCTCGCAACGCGCAACGCTTTATCATCTTTCGCTCGGACGTGTCGTGATCTTCGCGGGCGGCACGGGCAATCCGTTCTTCACGACGGATTCGGCAGCGGCGCTTCGCGCCGCCGAGATGGGCGCCGAAGCGATCTTCAAGGGAACACAGGTCGACGGAATCTACTCCGCCGATCCGAAGAAGGACCCGTCCGCCATGCGTTTCGAGCGCCTGACCCATAGCGAGGTCCTCGAGAAAGGCCTCGCGGTGATGGATGTTGCCGCCGTGGCGCTTGCGCGGGAGAATGCCATTCCGATCGTCGTCTTCTCCATTCACGAGAAGGGCGGCTTCACGGAAATATTGACGGGCGGCGGTCGTGCCACCATCGTGACCGATAATTGACAAGCTGCTGGGTCCGCAAGGGCCGCTGATAAGAACGGGAGTCTTGAACCATGAGTGAAGGTGTGGATCTGAAGGAACTCAAGCGTCGCATGGACGGGGCGATCGCCGCTTTCAAGCACGACATCGCGTCGCTGCGGACCGGTCGCGCTTCGGCGAACGTACTCGATCCGGTGACCGTCGAAGCCTACGGTTCGCGCATGCCGCTGAACCAGGTGGCAAACATCACGGTTCCGGAGCCGCGAATGCTTGCGGTCTCCGTGTGGGACAAGTCCATGGTCGGCGCCGTGGAGCGGGCGATCCGGGAATCGAATCTCGGGCTCAATCCGATCGTCGACGGGCAGAACCTGCGCATTCCGCTGCCGGAACTGAACGAGGAGCGCCGTAAGTCGCTGGTCAAGGTCGCGCATGATTATGCGGAAAAAAGCAAGGTCGCCGTCCGCCACGTTCGCCGTGACGGGATGGACGACCTGAAAAAGGCCGAAAAGGACGGCGAGATCGGTCAGGACGAGAGCCGTGCCCAGTCCGAGCGCGTCCAAAAAATGACCGATGACGTAATTTCCGAAATCGACCGCTTGCTCGCGGAGAAGGAAAAGGAAATCATGCAGGTCTGACCTGCGGATAGGTGAGTCTCTTTGTCCGGACAGTCCATGCAAGAATTCAACCCCGCCAACGTACCGGCTCACGTCGCTATCATCATGGACGGCAACGGTCGTTGGGCGAATGCGCGTGGACTGCCCCGTACCATGGGACACCGCAAGGGCGTCGAGGCGGTCCGCGGCGCGGTAAGGACGGCTGCGGAGATCGGCATCCGTTACCTGACGCTGTTCGCGTTTTCGTCGGAGAACTGGAACAGGCCCGAAAACGAGGTCAGCGACCTGATGGGCCTGCTCAAGGCCTTCATCCGGAGAGATCTCGCCGATCTTCACCGTGAGAACGTCCGCATCCGCGTCATCGGCGACCGCTCGAATCTGAGCGGGGATATCCTGCCGCTCCTCATCGAAGCGGAGGAGACGACGATCGCGAACACCGGCATCACGGTGGTCATCGCGTTCAATTACGGCGCCAGAGACGAGCTTGCGAGGGCCATGCGCCGGCTGGCGGAGGACGTGGCCGCCGGTCGTCTTCGGCCGGACGAGATTACCGCGGAACGGATCTCCTCGACGATCGATACGGCGGGCATTCCCGATCCGGATCTTATTCTCCGAACGAGCGGCGAGGAGCGGCTCTCCAATTTTCTCCTCTGGCAGGGAGCCTACTCCGAGTTGCTGTTCATTCCCGAACTCTGGCCAGATTTCACGCGCGAGACATTTCTTGCGGCGATCGAGCAATACGCCTGCCGCGAACGCCGCTTCGGCGGATTGGCGCAACCGACTCTGGCGGTCGGCTCCTGATGCAAGCGGAACTCAAGCTTCGCATTGCTTCCGGAGTGGTTCTGGCCGCGGTGGTTCTTGCTGCAACCTGGATCGGCGGCTTTGCATTCCAGCTCCTCTCCGTCGCGATCGGTCTTCTCGTCTATTACGAGTGGTCCACCATCACCAAACTCCCCGAGCGGGACTTTCAGGGCAACGCCCTCGGCTGGCTGGCGCAGTTGGTGATCGCCGGTCTCGTCCTCCTCGATTATATGCATATCAGCCTGCCTGGGCTTGCCGTCTGTGTTCTCGCGGCAGCTCTTTGGGTGCTGGTAAAGGGAACCAGCTGGTGGCTGCCTGGTGGGATCGTCTATGCGGGGCTGACGAGTATTTCGCTCGCGGCGATCCGTGGAGCGGATTATCTCGGGCTGATGGCGATGCTGTTCGTATTCGCCGTCGTATGGGCAACGGATATTTTCGCCTACTTCACGGGACGGGCGATCGGCGGGCCCAAGCTCGCGCGGGCAATCTCCCCGGGTAAGACCTGGTCGGGCGCGATCGGCGGGGCGATTTTCGGTGTTCTTGCGGGGGTGGCCGTTTTCATGGCTCACTTTTCGCTTGAGGACCTGCGCATCCCCGTCATCGCGCTGATCCTGTCCGTCGCAAGCCAGGTGGGTGATCTTTTCGAGTCCTTCGTCAAGCGCCGCTTCGGCGTCAAGGACTCGAGCAGGCTGATCCCGGGGCATGGCGGCGTGATGGACCGGGTGGACGGTCTGATATTCGCCTGCATTGCCGCACTGGCTCTGGTGCTCGGACAGTTCCTGTCGGCGGGCGGCCGGGAAGTTGCCTTCGGCTCGGTTTTGCTGGGTCTTTGAAGAGTGCCGGTATAGTCCTTATATCGGGCTCGAAACGGGACTATCATGCGGCGGTGCGAACCATGACGGCACGGCCCCGGCCCTGCAAACTGAACAGGCGGACGTGGCAGCGGACGCGTTAGGAATGACTATGAGCCTACTGCTTGACAATCTCCAGTACACGATTCCCACCTTCCTGTTCCTCCTGACGTTGCTGGTCTTCGTTCACGAGATGGGACATTACCTGGTGGGGGCTGGTCGGGCATCCGTATCCTGGCCTTTTCCGTCGGCTTCGGACCCGAGCTCTTCGGATGGACCGACAGTCACGGCACCCGCTGGAAATTCTGTGCGATCCCGCTCGGCGGCTACGTGAAGTTCTTCGGCGACGAGGATGCGGCGAGCACGCCGGACTACCGGCGGCTCGAAGCGATCGCGCCGGACGAAAGGGGCCGTACATTCCTGGGCGCAAAGCTGTGGAAGCGCGCGGCCACGGTCGCGGCCGGTCCCATCGCGAACTTTCTTCTGGCAATCGCGATCTTCGCCGTCCTCTTTTCCATTTACGGCCGCGCCGTCGCCGATCCCGTCGTCGCTTTCGTGGCGCCCGGCAGTGCCGCGGAGAAGGCGGGCGTTCTGCCGGGAGACAGGTTGCTGTCGATCGACGGAAACGCGATCGCCACCTTCGACGACGTGCGCCGCTACGTAAGCGTCCGGCCCGAACTGCCGATCACCGTTCGCATCGAGCGCAAGGGCGCTGCAATCGACCTGCCGATGGTGCCGCAACGCACCGAATCCGTCGACCCGCTCGGCAACAAGATGGAAGAGGGCAAGATCGGCATCGGAACGAACCAGGAGGCGGGCAATTTCCGTGTGGAGACCTACGGTCCTCTCGAGGCGGTCGGGCAAGGGGCACTGCAGAGCTGGCGAATCGTAACGGGCACGCTCGACTATCTCTCCAATCTTTTTGTCGGCCGTATGAGCGCCGACCAGGTCGGCGGACCGATCCGCATCGCGCAGATGTCCGGCCAGATGGCCAAGCTCGGCATCGCCGAGGTGCTGAATTTCGCGGCCGTACTTTCGGTTTCCATTGGATTGCTTAACCTCATGCCCGTGCCGGTGCTTGATGGCGGCCATCTGATGTTCTATGCGGTCGAAGCGTTGCGCGGCCGGCCGGTCGGTCCCGCCGCACAGGATCTCGCATTCCGCATCGGCTTTGCCATGGTGCTCATGCTTACGGTCTTTGCGGCCTGGAATGATATCAACTGGCTCTTCGGATAGCAGCGGGGGCCTCAGCGGGAGCGGACATCGTTAAGGATGCGGCGAGCGGCTGAATTTTGCCCGCTGCCCAGTAACGGTTTGTTTACGATAACAAGAGGCCGTAGTGGCTGTTAAGCCACGGTTGCAATTGAAGTAAACAGAAATTAACGAGCTGACTTGCTTGTATGGGAAAAGCGGTTAAAACGGCAACCGTGACCGGAGTCGGCACGAAACTGCCGCGGGACGTTGGGAAAAGGTAAGATTTTGACATGAAAGCTGGTTCAAGGTTTTTGAACGCGGTGTCGGCGTTTGCGCTGTCAGCAAGCATGGTCGCCACGGGTACCGGGGTAGGGCTTGTTGCCGGTATCTCAGTCGCGCAAGCCGCGGTCATCAATCGGGTTGAAGTGCGTGGTGCAACGCGGGTCAGCGCGGAAACCGTTCGCGCGAACATCACGATCGTACCCGGCAAGAGCTTCAGCAATGCCGATATCGACGCTTCCGTGAAGCGCCTTTACGCCACCGGCTATTTCTCCGATGTCAGCATAACGGTTTCCGGCGGATCGCTTGTCGTTTCCGTCAGCGAGAACCAGCTCGTCAACCAGGTCGTTTTCAACGGCAATCGCAAGATCAAGGATGACAAGCTCCAGGGTATCGTTCGTACCCAGCCGCTCGGTCCCTACAGCGAAGCGACGGTCGAGACCGACATTCAGGCCATCAGGGACGCCTATTCGGCCATCGGCCGCAGCGACGTCACCGTGACGACCCAGGTCGTGCCGATTGCCGAAGGTCGCGTCAATCTCGCCTTCGTGATCAATGAAGGCGAGCGCACGAAGATCACCCAGATCAACTTCGTAGGCAACGAGGCCTATAGCGATGGCCGTCTGCAGTCGGTGATCGCGACCAAGGAATCGGGTATCTTCTCGTTCCTTACCCGTAAGGACGTCTACAATCCGGATAAGCTGCGCGCTGACGAGGAGTTGCTGCGGCAGTTCTATTACAACCGCGGCTACGCGGATTTCCAAGTGATCTCGTCCGAAGCGGCCCTCAATGAGGCGACCAACGAATATACGGTGACGATCACGGTCGAAGAAGGTCCTCGCTACGACTTCGGTCCGATCAACATCGAATCGACGGTCGAAGGTATCGATGCCGAAGAGCTGAGGGGCGTCGTTCAGAGCCGCGAAGGCTCGGTCTACAAGGCCAAGGACATTCAGAATACGATGAGCGAGATTTCGAAGCGCGTCGCGTCGGAGGGGTATCCTTTCGCGCGCGTCACGCCGCGCGGCAACCGCGATCTTGCCAATCACACGATCGCCGTCGACTATCTCGTCGATCAGGGCGAGCGGGCCTATGTCGAGCGCATCGAGATTCGCGGCAACACCCGGACCCGCGATTACGTCATTCGTCGCGAGTTCGACGTCGGTGAAGGTGATGCCTTCAACCAGGAGATGGTTGCGCGCGCCAAGCGTCGCCTTGAGGCGCTCGGCTATTTCTCGTCCGTGAACATTTCCACGCAGCCGGGCAGTGCGGCCGACCGCGTCATCATCATCGTCGATGTGCAGGATCAGTCGACCGGCTCGTTCGGCATTGGCGCCGGCTATTCCGCCGGCGACGGCGGCGGCTTCCTCGTCGAAGCTTCGATCGAGGAAAAGAACTTCCTGGGCCGCGGCCAGTATATTCGCTTGGCCGCCGGTAAGGGCGAAGACAGCCAGACCTACAATGTCTCGTTCACCGAGCCCTATTTCCTTGGCTATCGTCTTGCCGCGGGCTTCGACCTCTTCAAGAACGAGAACGACTTCGACGACGACAACTACAGCTACAACGATCAGGGCTTCAGCCTGCGCGTAACCGCGCCGATCACGGAGAACCTGTCGACGACGCTGCGCTACAACTATACGGAGCTCGAGTACTTCGGCGATAAGGATGAGCTTTCGTCTCCCTATGACCGTGTAATCGACGGCAGCCCGTGGACGCGGTCGTCCATTTCGCAGTCCATCACCTACAATACGCTGGACGATGCCGTGCTGCCGCACGAGGGCATTCTCGCTTCGGTGACCCAGGAGTTTGCCGGCCTCGGCGGCACGTCGGACTTCTACAAGCTGACGGGTAAGGCCAAATGGTACTATACGCTGCACGACGAGGCCGACATCATCGGCTCGCTCTCCGGCAGCGCCGGTCACCTGTTCGAGACGTCCGGTTCGCTTGAAGTCTTCGACCAGTTCCAGCTGAACAGCAACGACATTCGCGGCTTCGAGCGCAACGGTATCGGCCCGCGCATGAACAACGGCGACGCACTGGGCGGCACGACCTATTTCACGGCGTCTGCCGAAGCGACGTTCCCGCTGCCGGGCCTTCCGCGTGACAGCGGTTTCCGTGGCGCTCTGTTCGTTGATGCGGGCACGCTCTTCGGAAACGACGTCGACATCGGTCCGGGCGAATCCGTTCGTGGCGATGATGCCTCGCTGCGTGCCTCCGTCGGCGTCAGCCTGATCTGGGCTTCGCCCTTCGGTCCGCTGCGTGTCGACTATGCCGTGCCGGTTGCAAAGGAAGACTTCGACGAAGTCCAGAACTTCAAGTTCGGTATCAACTCGTCGTTCTGATAAAGAGCAGTCCAGAACTGCCAGAGAATCGTTCTGGAGTGTCCATGGAACAGAATTGGTTTTTTCCGCCCCATCAGGGGATTCGTTTGGGCGACCTTGCGAATCAGATCGGGGCGGAGTTGATGGATGTAACCGCTGCAGACCGCACCGTGCGTGCGGTCGCGCCGGTCAATCGCGCCAAGCCGGGCGATATCTGTTACATGCTGTCGCGCAAAAACCGCGAAGAATTGCAGAGCTGCCGTGCTACTGCGATCATCTGCGACAAGGCAATTTCATCGCTTGTTCCCGATACTATTCCCGTACTGCTGACGCCGAAGCCGCATACGGCCTTCGCGATTGCCGGTGCCTTGCTTCACGAAAAGGCCATGCGCCCGGCCCATAACACGAGCGAAGGGGGCATAGCGCCGGGAGCCTTTGTCGATCCGACGGCGCGCCTGGAGGCGGGTGTCGAGGTCGAGCCGATGGCCGTGATCGGAGCCGGAGCCGAGATTGGAAGCGGAACGCGCATCGCGGCGGGAGCAATGGTCGGACCGGGCGTGCGGATCGGTCGCGATTGCACCATTTCCGGCGGTGCAAGCATCCTTTGTGCGCTGATCGGCAACAATGTCATCATTCATCCCGGCGCGCGCATCGGTCAGGACGGGTTCGGCTACGCACCGGGTCCGAAGGGCGGAATGATCAAGATCGTCCAGGTCGGGCGGGTGATCATCCAGGATCATGTGGAGATCGGTGCGAACACGACGATCGACCGTGGCACCATGGATGATACCGTTATCGGCGAGGGGACGAAAATCGATAACCTCGTACAGATCGGCCATAATGTCCGCATCGGGCGCTACTGCGGCATCGTCAGCCAGGTCGGCATCGCGGGCAGCGCGCAGATCGGCGACGGGGTCATGATCGGCGGAGGCGTCGGGGTCAACGGGCATATCAGCATTGGGGACGGAGCGCAGATCGCGGCCATGAGCGGCGTGGCGAGCGACGTTCCGGCCGGTGAGCGCTATGGCGGAATTCCGGCGCGGCCCATGCGGGATTTCCTCCGCGATGTCGCCGAAATGGCCATGCGCTCGAGCGAGAGGCAGAAAAAGAAGGGTGGCAAGGATGAATGAGGCTGCAACGGTCCTCGGCACGGCGGACATACAGGAAATCCTGAAGCTTCTTCCCCATCGTTATCCCTTCCTGCTGGTCGACCGGATCATCGAGATCGATGACGATAATTCGGCTATCGGGATCAAGAACGTGACGGCCAACGAGCCGCATTTCACAGGGCACTTCCCTGAGAAGCCGATCATGCCGGGCGTTCTTCTGATCGAAGGCATGGCGCAGACGGCAGGCGCGATCTGTGCGCGCAGGACGGGAATCGGAAGCAATCTCGTGTATTTCATGACGATCGACAATGCCCGATTCCGCAAGCCCGTCGTGCCGGGGGACCGGGTAGAATTCCATGTCGTGAAGCAGAAGCAGCGCGGCAATATCTGGAAATTTCACTGTGATGCAAAAGTTGACGGGCAACTCGTCGCGGAAGCTGATATCGGCGCGATGATTGTCAGCAAGGAAGACGCCTGAGAAAATGATAGCATCAAGTGCGAAGATCCACCCGTCCTCGGCCGTCGAGGACGGAGCGGTAATCGGCGAGAATGTGAAGATCGGCCCGTTCTGCCATATCGGGCCGAATGTCGTTCTTGCAGATGAAGTCGAAATTCTGAGCCACGTCGCAGTCATCGGCCATACGAGCGTCGGCAAGGGAACGAAGATTTTTCCGGGTGCGGTCATCGGTGGCGATTCGCAGAGCGTGCACCACAGCGCCTTGAATACCACCCTGGTGATCGGCGAGAACTGCACGATCCGCGAAGGCGTAACCATGAACACCGGCACGGTGGAGCACGGCGGCGCGACCATCGTCGGCAACAACAACCTGTTCCTGGCCTATTCGCACGTGGCGCATGATTGCCGCCTCGGAAACAATATCATCCTCTCCAACAATGTTATGCTTGCGGGGCATGTCACTGTCGAGGATCGCGCCATACTCGGCGGCGGTTCGGCGGTTCACCAGTTTACCCGTATCGGGCGTCAGGCCTTCATCGGCGGCCTGTCGGCGGTGAGCTATGACGTCATTCCCTATGGAATGCTCAATGGCAATCCCGGCATTCTGAGCGGCCTCAACGTGGTCGGAATGACCCGTGCCGGGATCGATCGTCAGACGATCCATCGCGTTCGGCGGTGCTATAAGCAGATTTTCGAGGGTGACGGCTCGATCCGCGCGAACGCCGCCGCAATCCGTGACGAGTATCTCGATTGCGCACCGGCAATCGAGATCCTGGATTTCATCGCTGCAGAGAGCGACCGCGCGCTGTCGTCTCCGAATCGCGGCGCCAAGGGTTGATGGCGGTGGCGTTTCACCGCCTGCCGCAGTCCAAAGGCAGGCTCGCCATCATCGCCGGAGCCGGGACGCTCCCCCATCATGTGGCCGAGGCGGCGCGCCGTCAGGGAGAAGATCCGTTCATCATCGCGCTTTCGCGCGAGGCCGATGCCGATTGGGCCGGTTTCGACCACGCCATTTGCGCGATCGGAGATTTTGCCGCGATCAGCCGCACTTTCGAGACCGAGGGGATTGACCGGGTCGTTCTTTCCGGTGCGGTGCGGCGGCGGCCGGAGTGGCGCGATATCCGTCCCACGCTGAGGACGCTGGCCAAGGTGCCCAGGGTTTTCCGTACCTTGATGTCCGGCGGAGACGACGCGGTACTGCGCATGGTGATCGAACTGATCGAGGCGAGCGGCGCTCATGTGATCGGCGCGCATGAGGTCGTTCCGGGTCTTCTTGCGGATGCCGGACCGCTCGGTGCTCATGCCCCAACGGACGAGGATCGGCGTGACATCGAATCCGGCATCGCCGCGGCTGACGCGCTGGGGGCGCTCGACGTCGGTCAGGGCGCGATCGCAGTTGGCGGCCGGGTGGTCGCGCTGGAGGGTGCGGAAGGCACGGACGCCATGTTGGCCAGGGTCGCCCATCTCAGGAAAGAGGGGCGGATTTCAACCCGTCGTCGTGGCGTTCTCGTCAAGCTCTGCAAGCCGCAACAGGACGAGCGGGCCGATCTGCCGTCGATCGGTCCGTCGACGGTTGCAGGCGCGCATGCAGCCGGTCTCGCGGGCATTGCCGTCGAGGCGGGACGCGCGCTGGTTCTCGAGCGCGCGCGCCTCGTGGAGGAGGCCGACAGGAGCGGCCTGTTCATCCTGGGTATAGAGCGCGACCGCCGCAGGGACCGGAGATGACGGACAGGCCCTACAGGCTGGCGGTCTGCGCCGGGGAGGTCTCCGGAGACCTCCTCGGCGCAGACCTGGTACGGGCGCTGCGCGACCGTGTCGGCGGGCCGCTCGAACTTGTCGGCGTTGGTGGCGAAGGGCTGGAAGCCGAAGGGCTGCGATCGTTGTTCGACTATTCCGAACTGTCGATCATGGGCTTTTCGCAGGTCCTCGCAAATCTTCCGAAGCTTTTGTTGCGGATCAGGCAGGCCGCCCGCGCGATCGTCGCAGCGCGTCCGGATGCACTGGTGATCATCGACAGCCCTGATTTCACCCACCGGGTGGCGCAGCGCGTCCGCGCCGCACTGCCGGATCTGCCGGTGATCGACTATGTGTGCCCGAGCGTCTGGGCGTGGAAGCCGGAGCGGGCACCGCGCATGCGGGCTTATGTGGATCACGTGCTCGCGGTTCTTCCTTTCGAGCCGGAAGCGATGGCGAAGCTCGGCGGTCCGCCGACGACTTATGTCGGCCACCGGCTGGCATCGGACCGCAATGTGCTTGCGGTCCGGGAGCGCCGACGCGCCAGACAACAGGCACAAGACCCCCTCGCGGCGAAAACCTGCCTCCTTTTGCCCGGATCGCGCGGCAGCGAGATCAGCCGGCTCCTGCCGGTTTTCCGGAGCGCGGCAGAGGAACTCGCCGAGCGGCACGAAGGCATTCGCTTCCTTTTGCCGACCGTGCCCCGCCAGGCGGAACGGGTGAGGGCGTTGACCGCGTCCTGGAAAGTCCGGCCCGAAATAAGCGTCGACCCCGAACGAAAATGGGAAGCCTTTGGGGAAGCCGATGCGGCGCTTGCCGCCTCGGGTACGGTCATCCTCGAGCTTGCCCTTGCCGGAGTGCCTGTCGTTTCCACATACCAGGCCGACTGGCTCGTCAGCCTTCTGCATTCCCGCATCCGCATCTGGACCGCCGCACTCCCGAACCTGATCGCGGATTTTCCGGTCGTGCCGGAATATTTCAACAAGATGATCCGGCCCGCCGTCCTGACGCGATGGTTCGAGCGGCTTTCGACCGACACGGCGCAGCGCCGCGCGATGCTCGACGGCTTCGCCCTGGTTCAGCAGAGGATGCAAACGGATCGGCCGCCCGGCGAAAAGGCGGCGGATATCGTTCTCGCTTGCCTCCGAGCCGGATGAGGAGCGGGAGCGCTTCGAACCGCAGTGGATCCTCGGGCCAAGGCCTGGTGGGGGCCGGGAAGGGCGTTGCGATGACTCGAAGACGGCCGCAGCCCTGGCAAATCCGTTCAGCCGGTCCGTGCAGAGCCTCGCCGCAGTCTTTACGAACCTCGCCACGCCGTCATCCTCGGGCTTGACCCACTGCTGTCCGGTTTAACTGAGTGCCAGCGGCAAAGAGATTTGACGTTGATCACGTTGCACTGCCGGTTTGGGCTTTCGCAGCGTGTTGATGGATCTGCGATGCATGATGTTGAGACGAACAAGCCTTGCGAAGGCGAGGGGTTGGGTGATGTCGTTCTGGCAGGCCTGCGCCACGCGCAGGAGCAGATAGGCGATGAGCGCGACGAAGATCTGGATGCGCACGGCATTCTCTGAGGTTCCGAGAAAGTGACGGATCTTCAGGTTCTGCTTGATCCACTTGAAGAAGAGCTCGATTTGCCAACGCTGCTTGTAAAGTGCGGCGATTTCGCTGGCCGGCGCGTCGAGATCGTTGGTAACGAGGCGAATGACCTTGCCGGTATCGCTGCGCACAGCGATCTCGCGCACCGGGTCCTTGAAAGGGTTGCTCCGCGAGCTGGCCAGGCGCTGCGGCAAAAGCCCGATCCTGTCGAACAGGACGCCCTCGGCTTGGTCGGCGGGCTGTTCGGCGGCGATGTCGATAAGGGTATTGCTCTTGAGCCTTGTGACGAAGCGTGCGCCCCGTTTGTCGATCTCGGCCCACCATGCGAAGTCGTAATAGGCGAGATCGAAGACATAGGTGACGCCTGGGAGAATGTCGATCGCTTTGGCCGGGACGATGTCGTTGGTCTTTTGGCCGGTCAGCGTCATGTCGAGGGGCACGTCGTCTTGGGGGTCATAGCAGACGTGCAACTTGATGGCTCTTTTGCCGCCGATCATGTCGGTCCAGCCGCCGTATAACGAGGAGACCTGGACGCGTGTGGCATCGAGCAAGCGCACGCTGTCGCTGATATGACGGCGGGTCCTTCGGCTGGCGGTGGCGGCCATGTGGGAAAACAGGTCGGCAAACAGGGCTGCCGGACGCCTGGCATTCGCATCAGCGAGCGTGGCACGCGCCACACCGCGCCCACCGACGTGGTAAAGCCGCGCCTCATGACTCAGAAGCCCGGCCTCGATCTCGCGCAAGCTTGTTGCGCCCGAAAACTGACCAAACAGGAGCGCCAGGAGTTGGCTCTTCGTCGTCAGCCGGCGCACCCGGTGGTCTGCCTTGTGTTCATCCACAAGCCGGTCGAACACCGCCCACGGAACATGCTGTTGAAGCTGATGAAAAACGCTATTCTCATGCCGCATGACATTGATCCCCTGCTTGTGTCCAGAACGCCGCGAAACGTCTGAAACCAAGTAGAATCAATGTCATGCGCCTTGTCCACAAAATTAAACCGGACAGCAGTGGGTCAAGCCCGAGGATGACGGGCGTAGAGAATGCGAGGGGCTGGGAAGGGAGGTTGCGATGGGCTCAAAGACGGCCGCCGCCCTGGCAATGCCGATCATCGGGTCGGTGCAGAGCTCTCCACAGTCTTTACGACCCTCACCACCCGTCATCCTCGGGCCTTGACCCGAGGATCCATTCGCCTTTCACAACCTCGTCGCAAAAACCCGGCCAATTCTGAACTGACCGGCTCTTTTGTCGAGTTCGTCCGCCGTTCACCGCTTGGAGATCGGCACGTAGTCGCGCAGCGGTGCGCCGACGTAAAGTTGGCGCGGACGGCCGATGCGCTGTTCCGGATCTTCGATCATCTCGTTCCACTGAGCGATCCAGCCGACGGTGCGGGCAAGGGCGAAGAGCACCGTGAACATCGTGGTGGGGAAGCCCAGCGCCTTCAGCGTAATTCCCGAGTAGAAGTCGATGTTCGGATAGAGCTTCTTCTCGATGAAGTACTCGTCGGTCAGGGCGATGCGTTCGAGCTCCATCGCGACTTCGAGGAGCGGATCGTCCTTGTGACCGAGCTCGGCGAGAACTTCATGCGTCGTCTTCTGCATGATCTTCGCACGCGGATCGTAGTTCTTGTAGACCCGGTGACCGAAGCCCATGAGGCGGAACGGATCGTTCTTGTCCTTTGCCTTGGCGATATATTCCGGAATGCGGTCGACCGTGCCGATTTCGGCGAGCATGTTGAGTGCCGCCTCGTTCGCGCCGCCATGGGCCGGTCCCCAAAGGCATGCGATACCGGCAGCGATACAGGCGAAGGGATTGGCACCGGACGAGCCGGCGAGGCGCACGGTCGAGGTCGACGCGTTCTGCTCATGATCGGCGTGGAGGATGAAGATCCGGTCCATGGCGCGCGCCAGAACCGGGTTCACGACATATTCCTCGCAGGGCACGGCGAAGCACATGCGCAGGAAGTTCGAGGCGTAGTCGAGATCGTTCTTCGGGTAAACGAAGGGCTGGCCGATATGGTATTTGTAGGCCATCGCGGCGATCGTCGGCATCTTGGCGATCATACGCAGCGATGCGACCATCCGCTGATGCGGATCGGTGATGTCCGTCGAGTCGTGATAGAAGGCGGAGAGGGCTCCGACGCAGCCGCACATGACGGCCATCGGGTGGGCGTCGCGGCGGAAGCCGGTGAAAAACCGCGACATCTGCTCGTGGACCATGGTGTGATGGGTCACGCGATAGTCGAAATCGGCCTTCTGAGCCTTTGTCGGCAGCTCGCCGTAGAGAAGCAGATAGCAGACTTCGAGGAAATCGCCGTGCTCGGCGAGTTGCTCGATCGGAAAGCCGCGGTGAAGCAGGACGCCCTCGTCGCCGTCGATATAGGTGATCTTCGACTCACACGATGCCGTGGAGGTAAAGCCCGGATCGTAGGTGAACATCGTCGTCTGCTTGTAGAGCGAACCGATGTCCACGACATCCGGACCGATCGATCCCGATCGCACCGGCAGGTCCGCGGATTTTCCGCCGAATGTTACTGTCGCGCTTTTTTCTGACATGGGACCCTCCGTGTTGTGACATCGTGGCATAGTTCTGTGCCGCGAATTTGAGCGTTGCGAATTTGCTATATGATTTATTTTCGACTGCCAAGCAGTACCAAAGCCAAACTTGTGCGATGCGAAATCCGCATATGGCAACGCAACAATCGCATGTTACGGCAATTCGTCCGAAGAGATCAATGATCGCTAAGCTGATAATGCGGTACCATTCTAATTAGGTGCCTGTTTTTTGAGCACAGGGCTCCGATTGCAAGATTGCCCCGTTGGCGGCAGGATCGCGAAACAGTGGGCGGGCGGAGCGAGATGGGGGAGAGCCGGGCACAAACGGTCGTGGGCGAGGGGGAGCGCAGCGCATGGCCCCCGGTCGAGGGTGCGCAGGTCCTCACTGGCGATCTGCCCTCCGGATGCTGCGAACGCCGGACGCCCGCAGGCCGGCATGCGGCCATTATTCGCCAGCGGATCCGCTCGGTGGCCGCAGCATTTTCCCTCGGTGCAAGGGCTGCGGTTGCCGAAGAGCGGGAATACGGCCACGGCTTCGTCCTTATCCCGGTCGTTCTGGCACTCGGCTCCCTTACCTGGTTCGCACTACCCGAAACCGTCGGAATTGCCAAACTTGCAGCGCTGCTTTGCGTTTTCGGAATATCTGCGGTCCTATGTCGGGGAGGTCTGCGAAACTGGCGGCCCTTGGCGGTCGCGCCTGCTCTTTTTGCTGCTGGGATGCTGCTTGCCGCGGCCGAAACGGCGAGGCTCGACACAGTCATTCTCGACACTCCCGTTACGACGACTGTTCGCGGAACCGTCCTTTCGCGGGATCCGGACGACCGGGGACGCTGGCGTTATCTGGTGGAAATCCATGAAACATCCGGCCCACGGCTGCGCAGAGCCCCGAAGAGAACGACGCTTCTGGCGCGGAGCGCTCACGAACCGTTTCCGGTCGGGGCGATGATCGAGGGCAAGGCCCGTTTGTCGCCGCCCTCCGGACCGGCTCTGCCAGGTCTCAACGATTTCGCTTTCAGCGCCTATTTCAAAGGTGTGGGCGCGGTCGGATTTTTCTACGGCGCGCCGCACGCGCCGTTGGATGCCGGCGCTGTGGCCGATCCGTCCCGGGCTTCGCCGCCGGGGCAAGCGGCCGCATATCTGGCACAGGTACGCGAATCGGTAGGCAACCGGATTCGCTCGGCGATCGGCGGAGACACCGGTGCGATCGCTGCGGCGCTCGTGACCGGCGAGGAGCGCGCGATCAGCCGCGAGGCCGTCGAGATGCTGCGCGCCGCCGGCCTGTCGCATGTCCTTGCGATCTCGGGACTCAACATGGTGCTGGCGGCGGGTACGTTTCTCATCGGTGCCCGGACCCTGTTGAGCTTCGTCCCGGGGTTGGCCGAAAGATATCCCGTGAAGAAGATCGCTGCCGTCGGCGCTCTTCTCATGGTCTTCTTCTATATACTGATTTCCGGCGGTGCGGTCTCGGCGCTCAGATCCTGGATCATGATCTCGATCATGCTCGTTGCAGTGTTCTTCGACCGCGTTTCGATCAGCCTGCGCAACGTGGCGCTTGCCGCACTCGTGATCCTTGCCTGGACACCATCGGCGGCAGCCGGACCCGGGTTCCAAATGTCCTTTGCGGCGACGCTGGCTCTCGTTGCCGGCTATTCCCGCTGGCGCGACCACAGGAGAAAAGATCGCGAAACCTCGAGGAAGCGGGTGGGTGTGGGAGCCTTGTCCGGCCTCGCCATCGGGACTGTCGCCACCTCCGTCATCGGCGGCCTGGCCACGGCAGTTTACGCGGCTGCCCACTTCAACCGGCTTCCCGGCTACGGGTTGGCGGCAAACGTTCTCACGACGCCTCTGATCAGCATTCTCATCATGCCTTTTGCGTTGTTCGCGATGCTGCTTATGCCGTTCGGGCTCGAACATTATCCCCTTGCGATCATGGGGCAGGGGCTGGACTGGATGCTGGCGGTCGCCCGATATGTGGCCTCGCTCGACGGCGAGTGGACGACCGGTCGCATGGGCGGCGCGCCCTTCTTCCTTATTGCCTTCGGCGGCATCCTGCTCTGCGTGCTGAGAACCCGGCTGGCGCTCGCCGGCGCGGGGCTGATCGCTCTGGGTGCATGCGCGATCGCGCTCGAACCGGGCAAGGGGCGCCCGTCGATCGCGATATCGGAGGATGCTCAACTGATCGGCCTCATCACCGCTGATGCAATTGCGACCAATCGGAGCCGGCCGCCGGAGTTCATCTTCTCGCAATGGCAGCGTGCACTTGCGACCGCAGAACACAAGGCACCGCTCGATCTTGCAACGGAACAGTACGCCGATGTCGGGGCGGCAGCTTTGCTGGCCTCGGCCCAATCCGGCGTCTTCGCCTGCAGAAAAGGGGTAGGGTGCGCCGGGCGCAGCCGTGAGGGATGGACAGTGGCTGTTATCGAAAAGGTCGAATCTCTCTCGTTCCTGTGCGGCCGCGCCGATCTGGTGGTCGTCGCCAGCCGCCGGCCTTCGGCAGCCTGCCCGTCCGGCGGATCATTGGTCATAAGTATCGAGACGCTGCGGCGGACGGGGGCGGTCGAAATCCATGCCGAGGAGGAACGAACGGGGTCGCGCCCCCGCATGCGGATCGTAAGCTCGTTCTCCTCCACTGAACGGCCCTGGCAGCGCCATCGCCGCTACGACTGGCGGAGCGGCAGCTTTGTCCCGCAGGGATCACCGCTTTGACGGTCCGCGCAGCTTCATCGTCCGATCTGCTGCCATATTCTTGATTATTGTACTCCACAAATCTTGTCATGCCGCCATTGTTTGTCGTAAAGAGCCTTGCGAAAGCGCTCCGGCAAAGACGGCGCAGGGCATGAGCGGCTGCGGTTTGCATCCGGCGCCGTCCTGATTGTTGAAAATCGATTGCAGCCCGCGACGCTCGGGCGAATGCGGGAAAAGAGGAACGAGATGTCTGATCGGATCCGGCAGAAATTGAACGTGTTGCTGGCGGCAACCTTGGCTGTTTTCCTTGCCGGCCCGGTCGCGCCCGGCCTCGCGCAGACCGCGCAACAGCCCTCGTCCGTTTCGGTCGACGCGCAGCCGAACGTTTCCGGCGCCGATGACCCGGACGCGCTACCGGCGCTGTCGGCCGAGGCAGCGGCGGGCGTTGCAACGGCGGAGGGAGCAAACCCTGTGCTTCCGCATGATCTTTCGCCGGTCGGCATGTTTCTCGCCGCCGATATAGTCGTAAAGGCGGTGATGGTGGCTCTGGCGCTCGCCTCCGTCGCCACTTGGGCGATCTTCCTCGTGAAGACGCTGGAACTCATATATGCCAAGTCGCGTCTCAAGCGCGCCGTGGCGGCTCTCGTTTCCGCGAATGGTCTCGCCGACGCGCAGCCAAATCTCGAGCGCCGCGCCGGCGTGGCTGGGGACATGGTCGCTGCGGCGATCGACGAAATGACACGCTCGGAAGCCGTTCTGGACCTTGCGCCGGCAGGAGGTGTCAAGGAACGCGTCTCCTCTCTGCTCACGCGTATCGAAGTTCGCGCCGGCAAGAGGATGAGCGCCGGTACGGGAATCCTGGCATCCATCGGGTCCGTTGGTCCATTCGTCGGCCTCTTCGGTACCGTTTGGGGGATCATGAATTCCTTCATCGGCATCAGCAAGGCGCAGACGACGAACCTCGCCATCGTTGCGCCGGGCATCGCCGAGGCGCTGCTGGCGACTGCGATCGGCCTCGTCGCGGCAATACCGGCGGTGGTGATCTACAACTATTTTGCCCGGTCCGTCGGGGGCTACAAGCTCATTCTGGCCGATGCGGCGGCAGCCGTCGAAAGACTGGTCAGCCGCGATCTCGATCATCGCCACGCCCGCAGGGCGCCGCCGCGCCGCCAGGACGGCTTCGCCCATGCCTCCGACTCGATCGCCAGAATCGGATAAGCGAAAATGGCTGGAAAAATTTCCGAGAGCAGCGGCGATCTCGACGAGAACAGCGAGATCAACGTCACCCCCTTCATCGACGTCATGCTCGTGCTCCTCATCATCTTCATGGTGGCCGCACCGCTCGCGACGGTCGACATGAAGGTCGACCTGCCGCAATCCGTCGCAAAACCCACGCCGCGCGACGACAAACCGGTTTTCGTGACGCTGAAGGCCGATCTCACGCTTGCCATCGGCAATGAAGAGGCGCCTCGGGAGGCCTTTGTTTCCGAGCTGAACAGGATAACCGGCGGCAACGCGGAAACGCGCGTGCTCCTGCGCGCCGATCGCCTGGTCGACTACGGCGAACTGATGACGGTGATGAACCTCATTCAGAATGCGGGCTACGGCAAGATCGCACTCGTCGGCCTGGAGGCCGCGCCCGCCCGCTGACGTTCGATAGACTGTGTGCCGGCGGTCGCCTTTTTGCGCGCACCGATACGCAGTCGCTTGAAACCGGCCGTGCGGCGATCTATGAGCTTAGTGCATGCGCCCAGAAGCTCCGAGCGGTTTCTGGGCTGATCGCAATGCACAGAGGCAACAACCTAGAGCGCGTCGCATGAATACGATCGGTGCGTCGCGCCTCAGGCAACAGGCCGGCCGCCGCCGAACACAAGACCGCACGGTCTTCCCGGCGCCGCGCCTATTCCGATACGAGGCAATAACATGAACTTCGAAGCAGCCCGCATCAAAATGGTGGACAATCAGATCCGGACCACGGATGTGACCTCCCATTCAGTACTGTCTGCTTTCCTGTCGGTCCCACGCGAGGAGTTCGTGCCTGCCAAAATGCGGGAACTGGCCTATATCGACACCGACATCGAGCTCGTCGGCGGTCCCCAGCCGCGTTACCTGATGGAGCCGTCGCCGCTGGCGAAGCTCCTCCAGCTCGCAGAGATCTCCAAATCGGGTCTGGTCCTCGAAATTGGCTGCGGGACAGGTTACGCCTCGGCCCTGCTATCGCTTCTCGCGGGTTCCGTCGTTGCGCTGGAGAGCGACGAAGCCCTGGCCGCCACCGCCACGGAAACGCTGGCACGCCTCGGTTACGACAATATCGCCGTGGTGAGCGGCGACCTGACCAAGGGATATGCGGCGGAAGCCCCCTATGACGTCATCTTCATCAACGGTGCCGTCGAGATGATCCCTGACGAGCTCTTCGAGCAGCTTCGCGACGGCGGCCGGCTCGTGGCCGTGGAAGGATTTGGTAACGCATCTCGTGCGAAACTTTACGTGCGCGAATCGGGCATGACGTCGGAGCGAGCTGACTTCAATACCGCCGTGAAGCCGCTTCCAGGCTTCCGTCGCGAGCGTTCCTTTGTTTTTTGATGTGCCTCTTATTGAGGTAGCTCAACATATGAGTGTTGACGCAAAAACTGCAATGTTGCCAATCGGCAACGTGTTGCCTGTTTCTTTTTGAAATGCCTGCGTAGAGACTTGGTGCCCAGTTGTCCTAAGACCGAATCCGGAGTTCAAAAGAGGCTGGAAGCGGTGATTTGCCCGCCATGGGTGGCGCGGGCTCGCCGCAGTAATTTAACAGGGCTCGCCATACGGCGAATGGCCCGCTGAAATTGCGGGGTGGCGAGACCGCCCCGGTTGATCGGAGGGAAGATGGTGTCGATTGTCCGCAAAGCAGCCTTGTGGGCGGCTGTCTCGACCAGCGTGCTGCTCGCCCCCCACGCCGTTCTCGCGGAGACGATCTTCGGGGCAATGGCCAAGGCCTATGCGAACAACCCGGACCTCAATGCCGCTCGCGCCGGACTGCGCGCGACCGATGAAGGGGTTCCGATTGCGAAGGCCGGCTACCGGCCGCAGATTTCCGCATCCGCGACGGGGACGCTCTCGCGGGTCGATGCCGAACGGACGGGGACTCGCGACTTTCACTCAGGACAGGTCGGTATTTCCATCACGCAGACGATCTTCGATGGATTTCAGACGCTGAACAATGTGAGAGCGGCTGAGTCGAACGTGTTTTCGAGCCGCGAGACGCTGAAGGCCAACGAGATTCAGATCCTTCTTTCGGCGGCGCAATCCTATGCGAACATCGCCCGCGACCAGCAGATCGTTTCCATTCGCCGGCAGAACCTGGCCTTCCTTCGGGAGCAGCTGAACGCTGCGCAGGCCCGCCTCGAAGTGGGCGAGGGCACGCGGACGGATGTGAGCCAGGCGGAAGCCGAGCTCGCCAATGCACAGTCGCTCCTTGTCGCTGCAATCGCGCAGCTGAAGCAGAGCGAAGCGGTCTATGTGCAGATCGTCGGCGCAGCGCCGACCGGCATCAGACAGCCGGGACCGGCAACGAAGGCGATGCCGAGATCTCTCGACCAGGCCGTTGCGACGGGGCTGCGGGAGAATCCGCAAATCCTGGCGGCGCAATACGCGGTTGATTCGGCCGGGTATGAGGTGAAATCGGCGGAAGGCACGATGCTGCCGGGCGTCGTTCTCCAGGGCGCCGTCACCCGTAACACCGGCAATGCCGGTCAGGGAGGGCTCGACAACACGACGGCGAGCGTCACGGCTCGGCTCGAAGTTCCGATCTATCAGGGCGGCGCGGAATACGGCCAGATTCGCCAGGCCAAGGAAGTCCTGGGGCAGCAGCGCATCCTCGTCGACTCCGCCCGCGCCTCGGTGCAGCAGACCGTCGTGTCGGCGCATGCGCAGCTTGAGTCGGCGCTCGCCAGAATCAAGGCGAGCCGGTCGCAGATCTCCGCCGCAAACCTCGCTCTCGAGGGCGTGATCGAAGAGCGCAAAGTCGGTCAGCGTACCACGCTGGATGTGCTCGACGCGCAGCAGGACGTTCTGGATGCGCAGGAATCTCTGGCTGGAGCGCAGCGCGACTCCGTGGTTGCAAGCTACGCCTTGCTCGCCGCGATGGGCCATCTGACCGTCAAGAGCCAGGGCCTGCAGGTGGCCGAGTATCGCGCCGAGGAACATTACGAGGCCGTCAAGGACAAATGGTTCGGCCTGCGGACCGTCGACGGGCGCTGAGCCGCCGCAGCAAATCGACACGCGAAACGCCGCGCGCCCGAAGGGCCGCGGCGTTTCGCGTTAATGCGCAAGCGCCCCTGCCGAAAAAAACAAATCTGTGCAAGAATTTATCGAGCTGATTCGCGGCGTTTGTTTCGTCGGCGAACTCACTTAAGGTTTGTTCGAATCGGCACACGGAGGGCTTTTTCCGTGTTCGTCCGCAGCAAACGGGGATTGAAATGGCGCAGCTCAACGTCGCACGTGAACCTTCGATGGATGAGATTCTGGCATCCATTCGCAAGATCATCGAGAGTAACGAGCCTGGTCCGGCCGGAGCCTCCGCGCGGCAGGTCTTCGAAGACGACGCCGGCGACGATATCGAACTGTCGATGGATCCAGAGGTTGAAGAGAACGCTTTCGGATCCGTCGAGGACCGGCTTTCGTCCGCCAGAACGTCACCGTCGGCGGCCGACACCCGTGCCAGCGCGCCGGGATCGCCGTCCGTGCCGCTTTCTCTTGCCGATGTCGCGGCACGGGTGAGGGCCGCTTCGGAGCGAACGGCGGTGCATACGGTGCCGAGAGAGCAAACAGGAGGCGAGGAAGCGCGGTCGCCGGCCGATGGCCCGGCGATGATGTCCCGCATCGCTGCGTTCCCGTCGACCGCGGTCACCGCGACGAGTGACGCCGCCGAGAGCTCCGCAAGCCGCCTTTCCTCCAGTGCCGAGCCGACCCATTTTGCCGAGGAAGCGGTGCATGCGACGGCCTCGGACGAGGCAACGGCGCCGGAAAGCACGCCCGGAACGATCGTTTCGCCCGCTGTCAGCCGCCAGGTGGCGCGCGCCTTCGACGAGCTGGCGCATGCCGTCGAGAACGGACCGCGGCGTTCCTTCGACGAGATCGCCGAGGCGATGCTGCGTCCGATGTTGCAGGAATGGCTGGATGACAACTTGCCGACATTGGTCGAAAGGCTGGTGCGCGAGGAAATCGAACGCGTGGCGCGCGGGCCCCGGCGCTAAGTACTCCAAGTTTTTGAGCCTGCGCACTTCCGTAGGGAAAAACCGCTGCACACTTTTCCTGGATGTGCTCTAAGATGGAAGCCGTATGCACGATGGCAGCGGCTCTTTCCGCGTTCAGGTTGACTCTCCCCGGGCCTTCCGGTTTACAAACGCTGACATCAATCTCCAGAAAATCGGCCAAAGAATGCTTGATAAAACCTACGATTCCGCAGCGGTAGAACCGAAGATCGCCAAGGCCTGGGACGAAGCGGACGCCTTTCGCGCTGGTGTGAACGCGAAGCCGGACGCGGAGACCTTCACGATCGTGATCCCGCCGCCGAACGTGACGGGTTCGCTGCACATGGGCCATGCGCTGAACAACACGCTGCAGGACATCATGGTGCGCTTCGAGCGCATGCGCGGCAAGGATGTGCTCTGGCAGCCGGGTATGGATCACGCGGGTATCGCTACCCAGATGGTCGTCGAGCGCCAGCTCATGCAACGTCAGCTCCCGAGCCGCCGTGATATGGGCCGCGAGGCCTTCATAGAGAAAGTCTGGGAGTGGAAGGCCGAGTCCGGTGGCCTGATTTTCAATCAGTTGAAGCGGCTCGGCGCCTCCTGCGACTGGTCGCGCGAGCGCTTCACGATGGACGAAGGGCTGTCCGAAGCGGTTATCGAGGTCTTCGTCAGCCTGTACAAGGAAGGTCTGATCTATCGCGACAAACGTCTGGTCAACTGGGACCCGAAGCTGCAGACCGCGATTTCGGACATCGAGGTCGAGCAGGTCGAGGTCAACGGCCATCTCTGGCATCTGCGCTACCCACTCGAAGAGGGCGTGACCTACCAGCATCCGGTCGCCTTCGATGAGGACGGCAAAGCGACGGAATGGGAGACCCGCGACTATCTGGTCGTCGCGACCACACGTCCGGAAACCATGCTGGGCGACACCGGTGTTGCCGTGCACCCCGACGACGTCCGCTATAAGGGCATTGTCGGCAAGCATGTCATCCTGCCTATCGTCGGGCGCCGCATCCCGATCGTCGCCGACGAGTATCCGGACCCGACGACCGGCACCGGCGCGGTAAAGATGACGCCTGCCCATGACTTCAACGATTTCGACGTCGGCAAGCGCAGAGGACTGAGGCAGGTCAACGTTCTCACGGCAGACGGCCGGATAACGATCAAGAACAATGAGGATTTCCTCGAAGGTCTCGACCATCCGGCGGCACTTCATGGCGCCTGGGACCGGCTGGAGGGCAAGGATCGCTTCGAAGCCCGCAAGCTGATCGTGGAGATGCTCGAGGAAGCCGGCCTCGTCGACCATATCGAGCCCCACAAGCACATGGTGCCCCATGGCGACCGCGGCGGCGTGCCGATCGAACCGCGCCTGACCGAGCAATGGTATGTCGACGCGAAGACTCTGGCGAAGCCGGCAATTGCGGCGGTCAAGGAAGGAAGAACGAACTTCGTCCCGAAGAACTGGGAGAAGACCTACTTCGAGTGGATGGAGAATATTCAGCCCTGGTGCATTTCGCGCCAGCTCTGGTGGGGACACCAGATTCCGGCCTGGTACGGTCCCGACGGGCAGATCTTCGTTGAGCGGAACGAGGAGGAAGCGCTGCACGCGGCGATTCAGCATTACATCGCCCATGAAGGGCCGATGAAGGCCTATGTCGAAGACCTGCTCGAAAACTTCAAGCCCGGTGAGATCCTGACGCGCGATGAGGACGTCCTCGACACCTGGTTCTCTTCGGCGCTCTGGCCCTTCTCGACGCTCGGCTGGCCGAAGGAGACGCCGGAGCTCGAGAAATACTACCAGACCGACGTGCTGGTAACCGGCTTCGACATCATCTTCTTCTGGGTCGCCCGGATGATGATGATGGGTCTTCATTTCATGAAGGATGCGGACGGCACGCCCGTCGAGCCGTTCCACACGGTTTATGTCCATGCGCTCGTTCGTGACAAGAACGGGCAGAAGATGTCGAAGTCCAAGGGCAACGTCATCGATCCGCTGGAGCTCATAGACGAATACGGCGCTGACGCTTTGCGCTTCACGCTGGCGATCATGGCGGCTCAGGGGCGCGACGTGAAGCTCGACCCGTCTCGGATCGCGGGCTACCGCAACTTCGGAACGAAGCTGTGGAATGCGACCCGCTTTGCCGAGATGAACGGGGCAACGAGCAGCGAAGGCTTCATCCCCGAAGCCGCGTCGCTGACGATCAACCGCTGGATTCTGACGGAACTGTCGCGCACCATCCGTGACGTGAGCGAGGCGATCGAGGATTACCGCTTCAACGAGGCAGCCGGAACCCTTTACCGCTTTATCTGGAACCAGTTCTGCGACTGGTATCTCGAACTGCTGAAGCCTGTCTTCAATGGCGACGACGAAGCGGCCAAGCGCGAGTCCCAGGCCTGCACGGCCTATGTCCTGGATGAGATCTACAAGCTGCTGCATCCGTTCATGCCCTTCATGACGGAAGAGCTTTGGGAAAAGACGACCGGCCCCGGGCGCGAGCGCACGACGCTCCTATGCCACGCCGAATGGCCTGCGGCCTTCTATGCGGATGACGCAGCCGCGGACGAAATCAACTGGCTGATCGACCTCGTCTCGGGCATTCGTTCGGTTCGCGCAGAAATGAACGTTCCTCCGGCGGCGATGGCGCCGCTGGTCATCGTCGGAGCGAAGGCGCTGACGAGCGAGCGGCTCGACAGGCATGCCTCCGCGATCAAGCGTCTGGCGAGGGTGGAGAACATCGAACACGCGTCAGTGGCGTCCCGCGGCAGCGCTCAGATCGTGGTCGGCGAAGCAACGGCCTGCCTTCCGCTCGGCAGCCTCATCGACCTCGCAGCCGAAAAATCGCGCCTGGAAAAGGCTATCGCAAAGGTCGACGTCGAGCGCGAGCGAATCCTCGGCAAGCTTGCCAACGAAAAATTCGTCGCCAACGCCAAGCCTGAACTGGTGGAGGCCGAGCGCGAGCGGCTGGTCGACCTCGATCAGCAAAAAACCTCGCTCGGCATCGCCTTGTCCCGCGTTTCGGAAGCGGGCTAGCTCTGCGAGACAGAACCGAAGAAAAAGCAATCCGCGGCAGCAATGCCGCGGATTTTTACTTTCTTTTCCCCTCGCCACGAATCGGACGTTTGGGCAGGTCCGGACTGCAATGCAGGTGGCTCGGTGGCAATGCACGCATGGGTTTCACCTATCGGTTTTTCAACGGTGCTCCGTAGAGATGCTGCGTAAAAAGCAATGTTGTTGTTCTAGCGTCACACGTGGGCATAAAATTAGAAAATAATTCTGTTTTGTGTCTTAATTGTCATTTTCATCGAGAATGAAATTTCAATATCGTGTGAATTGTGGCGAGAAGTTGGAATTCTTACGTAAATCTCATGACCGCTTATCCCGGGCTTTCGCGAGGGTTTGCGGTTTGCCATTTCACGCATTCGTGAGGATACTTTCCTTCAGCGCGGCACAAGGTGGGTGGTCGCATCGATTGGAATGCAGGGGAGGAGCTTGATGGCTCGAAATGGATTGAAGCAGGGCGTTCTGGCTGCGGTTGCCGGAATGCTCGTGGCCTCGGCTGCACAGGCGGGAGGGCTTGAGCGCAGCGGCTATAATATCGATCTCTTGTTCGATCCGTCGGACTATGCGGCCGAAGCGACAGCGACATATGTCAATCCGCAGCGCAAACTTAAGAACGTCGAGGATACGGATCGCGCAAACACCAACCCCGCTGCTCCGACTTTTGGCGGCGGCGATTTGAACTACCGTCCTAATTCCGCGGATGACACGGAAAGTTATTGGGCGCCCCGTATCGGCGTAAAGGCTGCTTTGGGTGACAGTATTGACTGTATGGCGGACTACTCGCAGCCTTGGGGCGCCCACACTAATCCCGGCAAAAACTGGGCCGGCGCGAACAACAATATCGAAACCAAGGTTGAGAGCGACAACTACGCGGCGACGTGCTCTTACAAATGGGAAGCGGGCCCCGGGGTCGTACGCATCATTGGCGGCGTGTTCTATCAGGAAGTGAGCGGCTTTAAAGAGCGCCTTGTTCAGGACTTTGGTCCAACCTCTCCCCTGGGCGTTGGGAGGCTCGAGCTTGAAGACAGCGGTTGGGGTTGGCGCGCGGGTGTAGCCTACGAAATTCCCGAGTATGCGATGCGGGCGAGCCTTGTTTACAACAGCGCCGTCGATCTCGACAATCTTTCTGGGTTCATCGATCTGCGTGGCCTTGGGCTAACAAAATACGATGTGCACGGCTCAGCATCCATGCCGGATTCGCTTGAACTGAAGGTTCAATCCGGTATTGCTCCCGGCTGGCTCGCATTTGGCTCGGTCAAGTGGACAGACTGGAGCCAGTTGCAGGTGCTTGACTTTGTTCCGAATGAACCCGGTCCCTTTAAGTTTCCCACTAGTCTTGACCTCCTTTATCGCGACGGCTGGACCATTACCGGTGGTATCGGTCACAAGTTCACTGATCAGTGGAGCGGCGCTGTCAGCCTGACCTGGGACCGCGGTACGAGCCACGGCTATGGCACCCAGACGGATACATGGCTGCTGGGTACCGGGATCTCCTATACGCCCACGGAAAATATCGAGCTTCGTCTTGCAGGCAGCGTCGGCATCCTGACGAGCGGCAGTTCTGGCGAGGTCACGTACAAGGGGCGGGTGATCGGCGACGACGTCTCCTACGAATTCGACAATGACTTCGTCGGTGCGATATCGACGTCCCTGAAGGTCAGGTTCTGATCCTCGAACGTCCACTGCCCAGGCCCGGTCTTTGCCGGGCCTTTTTGTATTTGATGACCAAGCTTATAAGCGGATGTGAATGTGACGATTCAGCAACACATTTCCTGCTACCGTTTGCTACTATCGGGGCCGGGTCGATTATGTCCATTTCCCGCCACAAAATGAGAGCAGCGATATAGGGGCGAAGACGTAGTCGAGTTCCATGCCCGCGTCGAGGTGAAGTGAGTTTGTGTGCCGTCATGATATCCCGTAGCAATTGGCGTCAGACGCGCGGCCGGAGCACCGGTGGCGCCGGAGCCGGTGCTCGCAGCATGCGAAGATTGCGCCGGCCGGATGCCGGACGTCAGGTCCCCGGCAACTCTTTCAGTTTTCCTGTGACGAGCGGCTGTGCACGGATCGATCTTCGCAACGGTGAAGGGGTCGGCGCGGCCGGCTCGAGCGAAAGAAACTGATTGCTATGCGCGCGGGTGAACTGAAGTCGCTGAGGGTTGCGGTGCTGGGCATGTCGCTGGCGGTCGGCACGGCCGCGGCCGGGCCAGCCCGGGCTTTCGATCCCGGCGCCGGCGTGACCAAGGAGTCGGGTCCCTTCGCGCTCTTCAAGTTCGGATTCTCCGCCTACAAGAACGGCCGAAAGGACGAAGCGGTCGAGGCCTACCGATATGCCGCCGAAAAGGGGCACACGGGCTCTCGCTGGGCGCTCGCCAATATGTACGCCTATGGCGACGGCGTCGCGGAGAACGATCTCGAAGCGTTCAAGATCTACAGCGAAATAGCGCAACAGGGTGTCGAGCCCGGCTCGGAAGATACGGGCTATTTCGTCAATGCATTGATTTCGCTTGCCGGCTATTACCGGCGCGGCATTCCCGATACCCCGGTAAGATCCGACCTGTCGCAGGCCAGGCAGTTGTATTTTCAGGCGGCCTCCACATTCGGTGTGGCGGAAGCGCAGTTTCAGCTTGCGCGCATGCTGCTTTCCGGCGAGGGCGGGAGCGTCAATGTCCAGCAGGCCAAGAAATGGCTGAACCGGGCGCGCAAGAATGGCCATGCGGGGGCCATGGGCGTTTTCGGCAACGTCATTTTCCAGGAGGGCCAGACCGCTCGCGGTCTGGCATATATGACGGCAGCGCTCGACCAATGTTCCCCCAAGGACCGTCCCTGGCTCCAGGCTATGCAGGAACAGGCGTTTTCGCTTGCAACCGAAGACGACCGCCGGGTGGCGATAACGATGTCCCAGAACATGCATCTGCAGAACGACGACGATTGAGTTTCGCAGCCTGCCTGCAACGGCATGCGCCAACCGTCGGCTGACGATCGACACCAGGCGGCGCCGATCGCCGCTTTACGCGGCCTCGAACGCGAATTCCGCCGTCACGGGCACATGGTCGGACGGTTTTTCCCAGGATCGAACATGCTTCTCGATGGAGGTCGACACGAGCTTGTCGGCAGCCTCGGGCGACAGCATCAGATGGTCGATGCGGATGCCGAAATTCTTCGGCCAGCAGCCAGCCTGATAATCCCAGAACGAATAGAGCGGCGCCTCGTCGGAGGTCGCACGCACCGCGTCGGTGAAGCCAAGGTTGCGCAGGCGCCGGAAGGCGGCACGCGTTTCGGGGAGGTAGAGTGCGTCGTTTCGCCAGACCTTGACGTCCCAGCAGTCGTGGGCCTCCGGAATGACGTTGTAATCACCGGCCAGGATGAGCGGTTCCTCGAGGACGAGCCTTTGTTCCGCGAATGCGGCGAGGCGTTGCATCCATGCAAGCTTGTAGGCGTATTTTTCCGTCGCTACCGGATTCCCGTTCGGGAGATAGAGGCAGCAGACCCGAATCGCTCCGCCATCGACGGAGAAAACGCCTTCGATGAAGCGTGACTGTTCGTCGGATGCGTCTCCCGGAAGTCCGCGATTGATCTCGTCGGGTCTCGTCTTGGAGAGCAGGGCAACGCCATTGAATCCTTTCTGACCGTGCGTCTCCACATGATAGCCGAGCGCTTCGATCTCGCCCCTCGGAAATGCTTCGTCGACGGATTTGATCTCCTGCAGACAGGCGATGTCCGGATTCGATTCCTTGAGCCACGCCACGAGGCCGTCGACCCGCGCCTTGACGCCGTTGATGTTCCATGTGGCAATCTTCATTGGGCAGCCTTGCCTCTCATGACGTTTGAGTCCCTGCAGTCGAGTCGTTCTAGCTGCTGGATATTCTTTTGACAAATCCGTGACCTGCCGCATCGGTCCAGTTCAGGCCGACGTCGTTCCGGCGCATCTTCCACTTCTTCCGCGAGGCATGGTTCACCCTTAAGTGGGCCGAATTGATTCCGCACCGCGTCCGTCTATAGTCCCGCGCATGATCGCGTTCGTAGAGAGTTACTGGCCGCATTTTCTGGCGCTGCTTTCGGTCGCCCTCGGCGTCCCGGCAATCATCCATGCAGCGATGACGAAAGACGACGTGCGTGCGGCCGCCGGCTGGGTCGGGGTCGTCCTCCTGTCGCCGGTCATCGGCGCGGTCATCTACGCGGTCGCGGGCATAAACCGGATGCGCCGGTCGTCCATCGGCTTGCAGCGCTCGCTGCTGCGCTCGACCGAGCGCGACCCTTTCGGGCGCTTCGACATAACGAATGATCAGGTCGTGGCCCGCTTCGGCCAGCGTTTCGCGGCAATGAAGATGCTCGGGGACCGGGTTGCACGCTTCACCATGTCGGCGGGAAACCACATCACCATGCTCGAGGGTGGCGATGCCGTCTATGGGGCGATGCTTGACGAGATTTCGTCCGCCCGTCGCAGCATCCTCATCGAGAGCTATATTTTCGACCGGGATCCCATCGGCATGCGTTTCGCCAGCGCCCTGATCGCCGCAGTCAAGCGCGGCGTAAGCGTGCGCGTCCTGATCGATGCCGTGGGCGCGCGCTATTCGGTGCCGAGCATTGTGGGTTACCTGAAGGAAGGAGGCGTGCCGACCGCCGTCTTCAACGGCAACATCATCATGGGCCTGAGGCTGCCCTATGCCAATCTCAGGACCCACCGCAAGATCATGGTCGTCGACGGTGCGGTCGCTTTCGCCGGCGGCATGAACATCCGCGCAGGTTTCGCCGCGGAAATGGCAGGCAGCGCTGCTTCTTTCGACACGCATTTCCGTGTGACCGGACCTGTTGTCGCCGACATCTTTCAGGTTGCTGCGGAAGACTGGCAGTTTTCGAGCGAGGAGATACTGGCAGGCGACGCATGGCGGCTCGCCGACCTTCCCGCCGAGCCGGACGTGCGATCGGTATTGATGCGGGCGGTTCCCTCGGGCCCGGACAATACCAACGAGACGAATCACAAGATGCTGATGGGCGCCTTTTCCATGGCGCGAAAGCATATCCGCCTGATGTCGCCCTATTTCCTGCCTGACAAGGAGTTGGTCAGCGCGCTCGTGACGGCGGCGAGAAAGGGCGTCGAGGTCGACATCGTCGTGCCCTCCGTCAACAACCTGACGCTCGTCGACCGCGCGATGACGGCACAGTTCGACCAGGTGCTGAAAGGCCACTGTCGGCTCTGGCGGGCAAAGGGCGCCTTCAATCATTCCAAGCTGATGGTCATCGACGATCGCTGGGCCTATGTCGGCTCCAGCAATCTCGATCCTCGCTCTCTGCGCCTCAATTTCGAGTTCGACCTCGAAATACTCGACGAGGAGTTCGCACGTGCAATTGGCGAAAAGGTCTGCGCCATACGGGGGACCGCGGATGAAGTGACGCTTGCCGGGCTCCGCGCGCAGCCGCTCGTAAACCGGCTGGCAAATCGGTTGCTCTGGCTCGGATCGCCCTATCTTTAGATCAGGCGATGTGCAGCGCGAGCATCAGACGGAAAAACTCGTTCCGCACCCGCAACTTGCCACGGCGTTCGGATTCTTGATCTGGAAGGACTGTCCGAGGAGGTTGTCGACGAAATCGATCTCCGAGCCGCCCATATAGACCAGCGACAGACTGTCGATCAGGACTTTTGCGTTGTCCTTTTCGAGGATGAGATCGTCGGCATTCGCCGCGTCGACCAGATCGAACTTGTAGGAGAAGCCCGAGCAGCCGCCGCCTTCGACGGAGACGCGCATCGCGCTCTTGTCCTTCTCCGCCTGTAGAATGGCGGCAATGCGTTTGGCCGCCGCATCCGAAAGCGTAACTGTTTCCTGCATTTTCTTTGCCTCCTGCCGGGGTCAAGAACCGGAGAGATTCGTCTTCGCTCTGACGCTATAATCGCATGCTATGACAGGCGACCTTCAGAATCGACGCCAAGCCGTTGCCGCCCGGTGGGGCGGAGTCGCTGCCCGGCGTCGCTTTCCTGTAGCGCTTTCTATAGGTATGAAGGCTTGAATGTCCCGTCAATG
Organism: Sinorhizobium arboris LMG 14919; assembly: GCF_000427465.1. Lineage (NCBI taxonomy): Bacteria > Pseudomonadati > Pseudomonadota > Alphaproteobacteria > Hyphomicrobiales > Rhizobiaceae > Sinorhizobium > Sinorhizobium arboris. The sequence continues at coordinate 1,332,336 of NZ_ATYB01000014.1, forward strand.
GGATGACCCGCGCAGGTGTGAAATGACAGTCGACAGACAGGCCCTTGGTTTTGGTTACGGTGAACATGCAGCTTACGCATCGAACCCTTGGGCTTCACGCGGCAGACTTTATCCGGAGGCATCCAGCCCGACTCGTTCCGATTTCCAGCGCGACCGTGACCGCATCGTTCATACGACGGCTTTCCGGCGTCTGAAGCACAAGACGCAGGTCTTCATTGCCGCCGACGGCGACCACTACCGCACGCGGCTGACGCATACGATCGAAGTCGCCCAGATCGCCCGCGCGCTCGCCAGGGCGCTCAATCTCGACGAGGATCTCGCCGAGGGCGTGGCGCTCGTCCACGATTTCGGCCATACGCCCTTCGGACATACCGGCGAGGACGCGCTGCACGAGGTGCTGGAGCCCTATGGCGGCTTTGACCACAACGCGCAGTCGCTGCGAATCGTCACCAAGCTTGAGCGGCGCTACGCGGAGTTCGATGGTCTCAATCTCACATGGGAGAGCCTCGAGGGCCTCGTCAAACATAACGGTCCGCTGATGACGGCGGACGGGCAGGGCATTCGCGGCCCGGTTCCGCAGCCGATCCTCGACTACTGCGCGCTTCACGATCTCGAGCTCGCGAGCTTTGCGAGCCTCGAGGCGCAGGTGGCGGCAATTGCGGACGATATCGCCTATAATACGCACGATATCGACGACGGTCTGCGCGCCGGCTACCTCACCTTCGAAATGCTGGAGGAGATACCTTTTCTCGCCCGGCTGATGCGCGAGGTTCGCGACCGCTACCCGGGCCTCGAGAGCAGCCGGTTCACCCATGAGATCATGCGGCGGCAGATCACCGCCATGGTGGAAGACGTTATCGGCGTGGCGCAGAGAAGGCTTGGCGAGGTCCGGCCGGAAAGCGTGAATGACGTGCGCGGCGCGGGCAGGGCCATGGCAACATTCTCGGACGAGATGAGCGAGACCGATCGACAGATCAAGAATTTGCTGATGACGCGCATCTACCGGCATCCGGAGGTCATGCGGGTACGCCAGGGAGCGGCCTCGATCGTGACGGATCTCTACCGGGCCTTCATGGACGATCCGGCTTTGATGAAGGAGCACTATTGGATCGACCAGATCGCCGGGATGGCGGAGCCGGCCCGGGCGCGCCACGTCGGGGATTATCTCGCCGGAATGACGGATACTTTCGCGATAAGCGTGCATAGGCGTTTGTTTGACCATACGCCCGATTTGCGCTAGTGACGCCCCCGCGTGGAGGCTGCAGGTTCTCGATGGACCCGGCCTCCTTTTGAATATGCGCCATTCTCCAGTGTGGCTGGAAAAAGCGGACGGATTAGATGAACCTTTTCACAGACTTCGAAGCAAGAATTAACAGAATTCTGGAATCGATTGATATCGTTCGTGAAAAGCGATCCGAGCTGGACTTTGGGCGCATCAATATAGAGCCGCCGCGCGATGCAAGTCACGGCGATGTGGCGACCAATGCCGCAATGGTGCTCGCCAAGCCTCTGGGCATGAACCCGCGCGCCCTGGCGGACCTTATCGTGGACAAGCTCGGGCAGGATCCGGAGGTCGCCGAAGTTTCGGTTGCCGGTCCCGGTTTCATCAATGTCCGCCTGTCGGTCTCCTATTGGCAGAAACTTCTGGCGGCGATAACGCGCGCCGGCGTCGATTACGGACGCAGCACGCTCGGTGCCGGACGCAAGATCAACGTGGAATATGTCTCGGCCAATCCGACCGGGCCGATGCATGTCGGCCATTGCCGCGGCGCCGTCGTCGGGGATGCCCTCGCCAATCTGCTGGCCTTTGCGGGCTATGACGTGACCAAGGAGTACTACATCAACGACGCAGGCTCGCAGATCGACGTGCTCGCCCGGTCGGCGTTCCTGCGCTATCGTCAGGCGCTCGGCGAGGATATCGGCGAGATTCCGCCGGGCCTCTACCCGGGTGACTATCTCGTGCCGGTGGGCGAGGCGCTTGCGGACGAGTACGGTACCAGCCTCAGGATCATGCCGGAGGACAAATGGGTGCCGCTCGTCAAGGAGCGCGTCATCGACGCCATGATGGCGATGATCCGCGAGGATTTGGCAGCACTCAACGTCAACCATGACGTGTTCTTTTCCGAGCGCGCCCTGCACGACAACGGCGCGGCGCGGATCCGCACGGCCATCAACGATCTGACCTTCAAGGGTCATGTCTATAAAGGCACTCTGCCGCCGCCGAAGGGGCAGCTGCCGGAAGACTGGGAAGGCAGGGAGCAGACGCTCTTCCGCTCGACCGAGGTCGGCGACGATATCGATCGCCCCCTGATCAAATCCGATGGCAGCTATACTTATTTCGCCGCCGATGTTGCTTACTTCAAGGACAAGTTCGACCGGGACTTCCAGGAAATGATCTATGTGCTCGGCGCGGATCATGGCGGCTACGTCAAGCGGCTGGAGGCTCTGGCGCGTGCGATTTCAGGCGGAACGGCGAAGCTGACGGTGCTGCTCTGCCAGCTTGTGAAGCTCTATCGCAACGGCGAGCCGGTGAAGATGTCCAAGCGCTCGGGCGATTTCGTGACGCTGCGCGACGTCGTTGACGAAGTCGGGCGCGATCCCGTGCGGTTCATGATGCTTTACCGGAAGAGCTCCGAGCCGCTCGATTTCGACTTTGCAAAGGTGACGGAGCAGTCGAAGGACAACCCGGTCTTCTACGTCCAATACGCCCACGCGCGCTGCCGTTCCGTTTTCCGCCAGGCTGCGGAAGCATTCCCGGATCTTGATCTGTCGTCCATTGACCTCGCCGGCGCGGCGGGCACGATTGTCGATGCCGCCGAAATGCAGCTGGTCGCTAAGCTCGCAGAATATCCCCGCGTGGTCGAGGCGGCAGCACTCGCGCATGAGCCTCACCGAATCGCTTTTTACCTGTATGATCTTGCTGCGGTCTTCCACGGACACTGGAACAAAGGTAAGGAAAACCCGGAATTACGTTTTGTTAACGATAAGAATAGAGAATTAAGCATTGCCAGACTCGGGCTGGTGCATGCTGTCGCCTCGGTATTGAAGTCGGGCCTGTCGATTACAGGCACCTCAGCACCGGATGAGATGCGGTAAGTAGTGTCACCATTTCCCCACAATGCACTGGCAATTCAACGCAGGCTGTTGTGAGTGGAGAGTATGGCAGACAAACAATTCGCACGAAGCGGACCGGCAGAATTCGATACACTGGCCGATGATGATCCGTTGAGCGAACTTGCCCGCATTGTCGGTTACGATGCTCGGCCAGCCGTTCAGCAATTGCAGGAGCTTCAGCGCCATCAGGAGGCGATGCGGCGCGAGCCCGCCTTCGATCTCGAGGAGGAACTCCTCCGCGCGTTCGACAGCTACGACGCTCCCCAGGCAGCGCCGGTTCGGCCCGACAGCGGCCTTGTCGAGCATCCGTCTGCCGGCGTGTCGGACGATGGAGCGCATGCTGCCTTCGATGAACGGCTTGCCCAGGACGTAACCGTCACCGATGCGGCCCCCTTTGAGGCGGTCGCCCCGGCCGCCGAATTGCCTTCCGTCGAGGCTCCAGCCGAACAGCCGGCAGGCGCCGATAGGGAATTTCAGCCGGCGTCCTATTCCCCTCCGCCGAACGAGGATTTCGTTGAAAGCGTCAGGGCACCGCGCGACGAACCGGTCGTGGACCTGGAGCGCGAGCTCGAGTTGTCGCTCGGCTACGATACGTCACCCGAAGCAGCCGACACCGCGCAACCGGGTTCAACCGATGCGGACGTGAGCGATGTCCCGGTTTTCGCCGACTGGCAGGAGCCGCTCTCCTCCAAGCTCGCCATTGCCGGCAAACTTGCCGAGCAAGCCGGGCTGGCAGAACCCGTCTACGTCGATATGGCCGGCGATGCAGCTGGTCCGGTCGCTGGGGATGAGCGTGCGGCAGTTGCCGCAGCGCCTGCGGAAACGGCGTTGCAGCCGGGCGCTTCTGCGGACGCCGACCGGCTTCTGGCCGATGTAGAACGTTTTCCCGTACCTGCGGTCGCAGGACCTGCTGTCCCTGCAGCGGCCGAAACGCGCGAGCGGCCCGCACCGGCCAAGAAGAACAGCTATCCATTCACGCCGACATTCAGCCGCGCAACGCCGGTGGCGTCACCCGGCGGCGTTTCGCAGCAGCGGGCTTTCGCTACGCCAACCGTCGAGACGGCTGTCGCAAGCGCGGTTGCCCCAAGACCGGCGGTCGTCTCGCCGGAACAGGTGTCCGAGATGCATGCGGAAGCAGCGCCTCAGGTGCCGCAAAGCAGAATGCCGGAAGCGGAAGTCGAGCCGAGCTTCGATATCGAGGGCTTCGAACTGGAGTTGGCCGATATAGCGCTCGATCTCGATCTTATGGATGAGCCGGTCGCTGATGCTCCTGCCAAGGCTGTCGCCACGCAAGCGGCGCTGTCGCATCCGGCGCTCGTCGAAACGCCTGCGCAGCCGTACCTGCAGGCGCTGAACGCGCCGCGCGAGCGCGAGACATTCGCCGACAGGCCGCAGACGCCTGTGCCGCAGATGCCGGCGCCGGTGGAATCGGAAAAGCAGCATGCCGAAAGCGCCCTGCCTTTCGATCCGGCGATGATCGGCGAAACCGAGACCGGGGTCGCACCTATTGCCGAACTGGACGTTCCGCAATTGCCTGCGGTCGAGGCCGAGAAAGCAGTCGCTTATCCGGCCGACTACGATCTGGATATCGATGCCGAGATGGCGCAGCTTTTCAGCGCGCCCGCTGCCAGGAGCGGCGCGGACCTCGAAACCGGGCCCGTGGCGGCGGACAAGGCCGCTCCGGCATTCGCACCGGCCGATGATTTCGATGAGTTCGAGAAGGCGATGGAGGAGGATTTCCAGCGCTCCATGGCGGAGCGTCGTAGCGCAACGCGGGAAGCCGAGGCCCTGACGGCAATGCCCCACGCTCAGGCCGAAGCATACGGTGAAGAAGGTTATGGCCGTCGCTCCCAGCGCACCATGCTGCTGGCCGCAAGCGTTGCCGGCATCATCATCATCGGCGGCGCCGCCGTCTACGCCTGGATGGGCGGCAGCAATGCAGCGCTTTCCGGCGACGGTCCGAAGATCATCCTTGCGGACAAGGCGCCGGTGAAGGTCGTTCCCGAGGAAAAGGGCGGCAAGACCGTGCCGAACCAGGACAAGGCGGTTTACGACCGCGTTGCCGGGGTCTCGGGCAAGGTGCCGCTCCAGCAGAGCCTGGTCTCCTCGACGGAGGAGCCGATGGATGTGGTGCAGCGGACGCTGACGCCAGAGACCTTGCCGCTCGAGGGACGCGGGGACGACGAGATGTTGCCGGGTGCTTCGCCCGCCGACGAAGACGAGGTCGCCCGCCTCTTGCCGGGCAGTGACGCCGGTAATGCCGCTGATGAAGACGAAGCGGCCCCCGCCGTCGCGCCGCGCAAGGTCCGAACCATGATCGTCAAGCCGGACGGTACGCTTGTCCCCCGTGAGGATCCGGCTCCGCCAAGCGCGACCGTCGCGACAACCGGCGGTGCGGCGCCGATCCCGGCTCGTGCGTCCGGTGAAGCTGTTGCTGCCGGATCGCAGGGCGAAGCTAGCGCCGCCGCGCAGCCGGACCAGCTCGCTGCAACGGCTGATGGGGCCACGCCCGTTCGGAGCGTAAAGACGACCGCATTGCCGCAGGCACGCCCTGCCGCGCAGCCGCAGGCGGCCGCTTCCAACAATGCCCCCGCGCAAAACCAGCCCGCAACCGAAACGGCAGCCGCGCCGCTGGCGACGGCTTCGGTTCCCGCCGGCAGCTATGTGATCCAGATTGCCTCTCTGCCCTCGGAGGCCGAGGCGCAGAAGAGCTACAACAATCTCTCGTCGAAGTTCGCGAGCGTGATCGGCGGTCGCGGGGTGGACATCCGCAAGGCGGAGATTGCTGGCAAGGGCACGTACTACCGGGTCAGGATACCTGCCGGTTCGCGCGAGGAGGCGAATTCGCTTTGCTCTCGCTATAAAAGCGCCGGCGGAAACTGCCTCGTAACCAAATAGGCGCGGTACAGTACGAGACGAAAAACGGGCGCGGCAGAGTTGCCGCGCCCGTTTTCTTTGTGCAGGCTGCCGGATGCTTATGTCCCGGTGCGTCTCGATGTCCTCAGAGCGCCTTAACTCCTTGAAGCTGCGCACATCCGGACCGAGAACGCTGCGCACTTTTTCCGGAATCGATCCAAGTCGGCTACGCTTTGGGAAAACATGCAGTATGCTTTTCGCATGAGCGAATCAAAGGCATTTATCTCCGGCTGCAAGGGACTTACGCTGACGCAGGAAGAACGGGACTTCTTTGCGGGCGAGCGTCCTTGGGGCTTCATTCTCTTCGGACGCAATATCGGCGAGGAAGGGCAGATCCGCGACCTGGTGGCGAGCCTGCGCGACAGCATCGGCAACGCCCGCGCGCCGGTGCTGATCGACCAGGAGGGCGGTCGCGTCCAACGCATACGCCCGCCGCTCGTGCAGCAATACCCGAATGGCGCGGCGATCGGTGAAATCTATCGGCGGGACAGGGAACTCGGCCTGCGCGCCGCGTGGCTCATGGGGCGCCTGCACGCCTTCGACCTGATGCGCTTCGGCATTACGGTCGATTGCCTGCCCGTGCTCGATGTGCCGGTGCCCGGCAGCCATGACGTGATCGGCAATCGCGCCTATGGGCATGACCCGGCGACGGTGATTGCGATCGGGCGCGCGATGAGCGATGGCTTGAAGGCGGGCGGCATGTTGCCGGTGATGAAGCACATGCCCGGCCACGGCCGGACCTTCGTCGACTCGCACCACAGCCTGCCGATCGTCAGCGCCGGTCTCGATGAGTTGAAGCGCAGCGATTTTCTGCCCTTTGCGGCGATGAAGGACGAAGCGATGGCCATGTCGGCGCACATGGTCTTCACTGCGATCGATCCGGACAACCCCGCGACGACATCTGCAAAGGTCGTACGCGAGATCATTCGCGGCCATATCGGTTTCGACGGCCTGCTGATGTCCGATGACGTATCCATGAACGCGCTTGCCGGGGACATGGCTGCACGTGCCGGCGGAATAATCGCCGCCGGTCTTGATCTCGTCTTGCATTGTCATGGCATTATGGAAGAAATGATGGCCGTGGCAGATGTCGTTCCGGTTCTCTCCGGGGAGAGGCTCCGCCGGGCGAGGGCTGCCGAGGCGGCTTTCCGGGAACCGGACGACGCAGTCGAAGCTGCACTGCGCGCGGAGTTCAACGCAATGTTCGCGCTGGCCTAGGCCCCTGAACCTGGCGGGCGGTCCGTTGCTGAAAGGGCAAGGTCTTGAGCAATCCGGATGAAAGGCAAGGACAGCCTTCTGCGAAGGCGCCAATCGGGCCTCTATGGCAGGACGAGTCTGCCCGTGTCGGATTGCACGAGGACGAGCTCGTCGTCGACATCGCCGGCTTCGAAGGCCCGCTGGACCTCTTGCTGCACCTCGCACGCAGCCAGCGTGTCGATCTTTCCCGCATCTCGGTGCTGGCGCTGGCGGAGCAGTATATCGCCTTCATCGAGCGGGCTCGGTCCATTCGCATCGAGCTTGCCGCCGACTATCTCGTCATGGCGGCATGGCTTGCCTATCTCAAGTCGCGTCTCCTTATACCGCAGCCGGCAAAGGATGAAGGACCATCGGGCGAGGAAATGGCCTCGGCTCTTGCATTCCGCCTGAAGCGCCTCGAGGCTATGCGCGACGCCGCGACGAAACTTGTGAACAGGAATCGCCTCGGGCGGGACGTCTTCGTACGCGGCGCCCCCGAACACATCGTCACGGAGAGGAAATCCGACTATGACGCCTCGCTTTACGATCTGCTGGCAGCCTATGCGACGCTCAGGCAGCGCCAGGCGATAACGCAGGTGACGATCGAGAAGCGGCACGTCTGGTCGCTCGGCGACGCGCGTTTGATTCTGGCGAGGATGGTCGGCAGCCTTGACGACTGGACGGCGCTCGACCATTTCCTGATCCGCTACATGACGAGTCCGAAGGAGCGCGCGACGGCGATTGCGAGCTCCTTTGCGGCGTCGCTCGAAATGGTGCGCGAGGGGCGGTTGGAGATCCGTCAGGAGGGCGCTTTCACGCCGATCTATGTTCGGCGCGGGCCAAATCCGATCGATGCGGCAACCTTGGCGGAGATGGAGGCGGCGCGTGGCTGAAGCCCAGAAATTCTTGCCGGACTCACCGGATGACGAGGACTACACCGAAGAATTCTCTTTTGATCCGAGGCTTGAGCGGGAGGCCGAGCGGATTGCCGAAGCGCTCGTTTTCGCCTCCGCTCAACCGGTTTCCGAAGCCTATATTGCCGGCCGGCTGCCGCGCGGCATCGACGTCGGAGGCGTTATGGCGCGGCTCAAGAACCGTTATGCGGGGAGCGGCGTCAACCTTGTTCAGGTCGCCGATCATTGGGCCTTCCGCACGGCCGCGGATCTCTCCTTTGTCGTTCAGACGGACGAGCAGGAGGTCCGCAAACTTTCGCGCGCGGCGCTGGAAGTGCTGGCGATCATCGCCTATCACCAGCCGGTGACGCGGGCCGAGATCGAGGATATCCGCGGCGTTCAGACCTCGAAAGGCACCCTCGACGTGTTGATGGAGGCAGGGTGGGTGCGGTTCCGCGGCCGCAGGCGCACGCCGGGGCGTCCGGTTACGTTCGGGACGACGCGAGACTTCCTCGATCACTTCGGTCTCGAGGAGATCCGCGATCTGCCGGGCATCGATGAGTTGAAGGGAGCCGGCCTGCTGTCCGGACGTGTCCCCTCCAACTTGAATATTCCGGTTCCGGTCGGCGAGGATGAGTTTGCCGAAAACGAAGATCCCATCACCCAGATGGACCTCGAAGAGCTGGGGCTCTTGACACCGAAGGCCGAAGAAGACGATTAAATCCTGAGTAAGGATATCGGCTTTAGACCCCGGAGCGGGATGAGGAAAATCGTGTGCGTTTTTCCGCCCGCATACCCGCTCTGACCTATTAGATTCGATCACGATGATTTCAGGCTGATCCGACCTGGAATTATCGTGATCTCCAGCTCCGATGGCACGGTGCCTTCGGGTCGAGGAATGCAGGTATGGTTTCAGATGCGCGTAACGGCGCTGTCACGATGACGAGGCGCTCGGGAGTGTCGTTCGCAGCGAACCTGGCATTCGAGAATATCAGCCATCGCTACCATTCCAAGGATACGATCAAGGGTGTCACGCTCAAGGCGGAGGCCGGCGAAGTGCTCTGCTTGCTCGGACCTTCCGGCTCCGGCAAGACGACGCTATTGCGCATTGCCGCGGGCATCGAGATGCAGACGGGCGGACGGCTTCTGCTGAACGGACAGGAGATATCCGGTCCTTCCATTTTCGTTCCGCCGGAGAAGCGCGGCGTTGGCCTTATGTTCCAGGACTTCGCTTTATTCCCTCACATGACCATCCGTGAAAACGTCTGTTTCGGCTTGACCGAACTGCCGAAGAAGAAGGCACTGATGCAGGCCGATGCGGCGCTGGAGCGGGTCGGCCTTCTGCATTATGCGGAGCGGTATCCGCATGTGCTTTCGGGCGGCGAGCAGCAGCGCGTGGCGCTGGCCCGTGCGCTTGCGCCGCGGCCGGCGGTGCTACTGATGGACGAACCCTTTTCCGGTCTCGATTCACGGCTCAAGGATTCCATCCGCGCCGACACGCTCGCCATCCTGCGCGAGACGCGGGCCACCGCCATCGTCGTAACGCACGACGCCGAGGAAGCGATGCGCATGGCCGACCGGATCGCCCTTTTGAGGGAGGGGCAACTGGTGCAGGTCGGCACGGCGGACGAACTCTATCGCCGGCCTTGCGATCTGTTCACCGCCGGGTTCTTCTCAGAGATAAACGTCTTCGATGCGTGCGTGCGGGACGGTCGTGTCGAAACGCCGCTGGGGGTGGTGGCCGCAGGGCAGTATCCGGAGGGGCAGCCGCTGAGTGTGGCCGTGCGCCTCTCCGGCATCCAGGTCAATGAGGAAGGCGGGAAAATCCCCGCGCGCATCGTATCCCGGCGCTTCCTGGGCGTCGTGGAGCTTTTGGAACTCGCGGTGCCGCAGTCCGAGCGCACGGTTCGGGCCCGCATCCGTGCCGATTTGCTGCCGCAAGGATTGCGTGACGTCACGCTTTCCGTTAACGAGCGCGACATATTGGTGTTTGAAAAAGACGCATCAACACCTTAGGGTCCGCCAAGAGGATGGCTTGCCCATGGGTGCGCCTGAAAAATGACAACGTGGTGGGCTCTAATCGGTTTAGGGTCTCGAGGGAGTAAGTGGATGGGTTCCTTTAGTATCTGGCATTGGCTGATCGTCCTTGCGGTGGTCCTGCTGCTGTTCGGCCGCGGCAAGATCCCGGAATTGATGGGTGACGTTGCCAAGGGCATCAAGAACTTCAAGAAAGGCATGAGCGACGAAGACGCCGCCTCGGCCGATAAAGCGATCGACGGCAAGACCGTCGACCACAAATCTGACGAAGTCCGCTGACGGTCGGAGTGGCGGGACCGGGTGCGAGCGGCGCCCGGTAGGCCTCATCACGGGTTTTTAGGGCACGTCGGATGCTTGATATCGGCTGGACCGAGCTTGTTGTTGTTGCAATCGTCTTGATCATCGTCGTCGGTCCGAAGGACCTTCCGCCGATGCTGCGCGCTTTTGGACGGATGACGTCCAAGATGCGTGGAATGGCGTCTGATTTCCGGCGACAATTCGACGAGGCGCTGCGCGAAGCCGATCTTGACGATGTGCGCAAGACGATCAGCGATGCGCAAAGCCTCAATCCGACCACCGCGTTGCGGGATGCGATGAACCCGCTGCGGCAGCTCGGAAACGAGATCAAGTCCGATCTGCAGAAGATAACAACGCCCGACCGGCCGTCGGAGCCGGCAACGCCCGAACCGCTGGCCGACCCGGTGAAGACCGACACCGGCGGCGAAACGGCGGCAAAGGCTACGGACAAGGTGGCGGCGGCAGCGGTGAGCTCTGCATCAAGACAGATGGATCGTGCCGCCGACGCGCCGAAGGCGAGCGGACCGAAAGCTGTGGCCAAGCCCAGAGCGCCGTCGAAGAAGGCAAGCGCCCCGAGCCCGAAGAACGCCACCGGCGACGCGGCATCGAAGAGGCCGGCCGCTCGCAAAGCGCCGAAGGAAGCGCCGGCTGCGAGCAAGGCGAAGACGCGCGCGGTTCCGCGCAAGAAAGGTGATGCATGAGCGGCGATATCGAGGACCGGCCGCAGCCGCTTATGGAACATCTTATCGAACTGCGCACGCGGTTGATGTGGGCGGTAGGGGCGTTTTTTGGGGCGTTCCTCGTCTGCTTCTATTTTGCCAAGCAGCTGTTCAATCTCCTTGTTCTGCCGTTCAAATGGGCAGTGAGCTGGGCCGGGCTCAGCCACCGCAACGTCGAACTCATCTATACGGCGCCGCAGGAATTCTTCTTCACGCAGATCAAAGTCGCGATGTTCGGTGCCCTGGTCATCGCATTTCCAGTCATCGCCTCGCAGGTCTACAAGTTCGTCGCGCCCGGTCTCTACAAGAACGAACGCGCGGCCTTCCTGCCGTTCCTGATCGCTTCGCCGGTCCTGTTCCTGATCGGCGGCGCGCTGGTCTACTTCTTCTTCACGCCCATGGTGATGTGGTTCTTCCTGGCCATGGAGCAGGGCGGCGGTGAGGGGCAGGTCGCAATCCAACTCCTGCCGAAGGTCTCCGAGTATCTCAGCCTTATCATGTCGCTGGTCTTCGCCTTCGGCCTGGTGTTCCAGTTGCCCGTCATCACGACCCTCCTGGCGCGTGTCGGCTTCGTCACCGCTCAGGGGCTCGCCGAAAAGCGGAAATACGCGATCGTGATCGCCTTCGTCGTTGCGGCGGTTCTGACCCCGCCGGATCCGGTTTCCCAGATCGGCCTTGCGCTGCCAGCCATCCTTCTCTACGAAATTTCAATCTACACGGCGCGACTCGTCGAAAGGCGAAGGGCTGCCGAGGCCCTCGAGCGTGAGGCTGCGTCTGAGCAGGAAAGCTCGTCCGAGACGGCTGACCCCGCCAAGGGCTGACCGCAGAGTTCTTGCCGTTTACCACAGCGCCTGCGCTTTCCGGACGCGCAAGGCGCTTCGGCACTTTTGAATCGCCGCGCGATTTCGTCGTAAACCGGTCCGACGTCATGCGGCAACCAACGCGTGGAACGACTATGCTCGATATCAAATGGATCCGTGACAATGCAGACGCGCTCGATAACGCCTTGGCGAAACGGGGTGTGGAGCCATTGTCGGCGTCCCTGATCGCACTTGACGAACGCCGCCGCGCAGTCCTCCAGTCGCTGCAGGACATGCAGTCCCGCCGCAATTCCGCGTCGAAGGAGATCGGCGCGGCAATGGCCCAGAAGAACAGCGAACTGGCCGACAGGCTCAAGGCCGAAGTCGCGGAACTCAAGGATGCGTTGCCGGCGGCCGAAGAGGAAAGCCGCCGGATCGAAGCCGAGCTCTCCGATGCGCTGTCGCGAATCCCCAACACGCCGCTTGACGACGTGCCCGTCGGCCCGGACGAAAGCGCCAATGTCGTGACGCGGATCGTCGGCGCAAAGCCCACCTGGAACCATAAGCCTCTCGAGCATTTCGAGATCGGCGAGGCGTTGGGACTGATGGACTTCGAAGGAGCGGCCAGGATTGCCGGTTCGCGCTTCACGATCCTGAAGGGCCGGCTTGCTCGTCTTGAAAGGGCGCTCGGTCAGTTCATGCTCGATCTTCACACCGGAGAGCACGGATATATCGAAGTTCAGCCGCCTTTGCTCGTCCGCGACGACGCGATGTACGGCACCGGCCAGTTGCCGAAATTCGCCGACGACCTCTTCCGGACGACCGACGAACGCTGGTTGATCCCGACGGCGGAAGTCCCGCTGACGAACATGGTGCGGGAGCAGATCCTCGAGGGCGAAAAGCTGCCGTTGCGCTTCACCGCGCTCACTCCGTGCTTCCGCTCTGAAGCCGGTTCCGCCGGTCGCGACACCCGCGGCATGTTGCGCCAGCATCAGTTCAACAAGGTCGAGCTGGTGTCGATCACCGATGCCGAAAGCTCGATCGACGAGCACGAGCGCATGACCGCTTGTGCCGAGGAGGTGCTGAAGCGCCTCGGCCTGCACTACCGCGTCATGACGCTTTGTACCGGCGATATGGGGTTCGGCGCGCGCAAGACCTATGATCTCGAGGTCTGGCTGCCTGGACAGGACGCCTATCGCGAGATCTCCTCCTGCTCGGTCTGCGGTGATTTCCAGGCTCGCCGGATGAATGCGCGTTACCGCGGAAAAGAAGAGAAGGGGACGAAGTTTGTCCACACGCTGAACGGTTCCGGCGTCGCGCTCGGCCGGGCGCTGATTGCCGTTGTCGAAAATTACCTGAATGATGACGGCTCGATCACGGTGCCGGACGTCCTTGTCCCTTACATGGGCGGCCTGCGACGGATCGAGAAAGCTGCCTGAGCACAACAAGGAAGCGGAAGAAGAGCGGCATGCGCATCCTGCTGACGAACGACGATGGCATTCACGCCGAGGGCCTTTCCGCCCTGGAACGGATCGCCCGCACGATATCGGACGACGTTTGGGTGGTGGCGCCGGAAGTGGACCAGAGCGGGCTTGCCCATTCGCTGACTCTTTCGGAGCCGCTGCGTCTGCGCCCGGTCTCCGAACGGCGGTTCGCGCTCCGGGGCACGCCGACCGATTGCGTGATCATGGCGGTCAAGAAGATCCTCGACCGGAAGCCCGACCTCGTCCTTTCCGGCGTCAATGTCGGCGCGAACCTTGCGGACGACGTCACCTATTCCGGAACGGTGGCCGGTGCGATAGAAGGCACGCTGCAGGGCATTCGCTCGATCGCGCTCAGCCAGGCCTACCATTATGCCGTCGGCCGGGACGTTCCCTGGGATGTGGCAGAGACGCACGCGCCGGCAATCATCCGCAAATTGATGAATGTCGACTTACCGGACGGAACGCTCATCAACCTGAATTTTCCGAACTGCCCCGTGGATGCCGTTGCAGGTGTGGAAGTCACCTCGCAGGGCAAGCTGGAATTCGGACTCAGCATCGATGAGCGGACGGACGGACGCGGCTTTCCCTATTTTTGGCTCCGCTTCGGTGAGCGTTCCGGTGACTTTCGCTCCGGCACCGACATTCGGGCATTGCGCGACAACCGGATCTCGGTAACGCCGCTTAAACTGGACATGACCGATCATACCGTTCAGGAGCGCATCGCGCGGGCATTGCGGGAAGGGACTGTCGCTTGAGCGGACGGATTTCCCAGCAGGAGGGGTTTGCGGCGATGGTGCTGCGGCTCCGTTCCGCCGGCATCGTCAATCATGAGTTGCTGAAGGCCGTGGAGCAGACGCCGCGGACGCTCTTCGCTCCGCCGCAATACCAGGACGAGGTCTATTCCAAGCGGCTGATCCCGCTCGATTGCGGATCGTTCATGGAGGGTTGCGACCTGGCCATTCGGCTTTTGCATTGTCTCAATCTCAAGCCGGGCCAGCGCATACTCGAGGTCGGAACCGGCAGCGGCTTTACCGCGGCCGTGATGGGGCGCGTCGCCGAGCGCGTGCTGACGATCGATCGGTATCAGACGCTCGTCGCATCGGCGCAAAAGAACCTGGAAAAGGCGGGCCTCCGCAACGTCGTCGTCCGGCAGGCCGATGGCAGCGCAGGCGTGCCGGGTGAGGGGACTTTCGACCGGATTCTCATTACTGCGGCATTCAACAGCCTTCCCCGGACGTTCTCCGATCATCTCGTCTCCGGCGGCACGCTGCTGGTGCCGATCATGATGAGCGAAACGCATTGCCGGATCGTTCGCGTCAACCGCACCGGCAGCCGTTTCGACCGGGAAGACCTGTTCGACGCGCCTTACCTGCCGATCGTCCCCCAGACCGCGTCCATTCTTTAGACCGGGAAAACTGTATAGCGGTTTTCGCTCCGGACGTGCGTTCGAAGGCTCTATCGGACATTTAACGGAATTTTAACTCCGCTCCAGTTCCGCGCAAGCTTGCCGCCCTAGGCCGGGACGGCATGGTCCTGACGCGAAGTGTGAGTTCCCTCCGCGTCGTGGTCGTCATGCAAATGACGGAGGCGGCAAATGCAGATCGAGAACAGACTGAATGCTCCCGCTGTTGCCGGTGACGGGCTGGGCAACCTCGCCGGGCGTTCGGCCGATCAGGCCGGCGCTGCAAGCAAGGCGGAAAACGGAGCGACGGTTCCGCCCACGAGTTTCGTCGACCCGACACCACGCATTTCGCTTTCCGCCGACGCGCTGCTTTTTCTCAGCCGGACAAAAAGAGCGCCTGAGACATTGCCGCCTCTGACGAAGGACGAGTGGAACAATCGCCTTTCGCCGCAACTTGCGGCACGCGAACGCCAGGCATTCGGCAAGTTCGCCGCAACCGGTGACTACAAGGCGTATTACAGGGCATTCATCGACTATTATGACGGCCTTCGCCCGGAGGACCAGAACAGCCTGCGTTATTTCGGGACCCGCGAGGCGGCAGTCGCGGGTCTGCGTTCGCTCGAATATGATACGGAAAGCGGCCTCGACATCGACGCGAACTTCGAGAGCCTGGTCAGCGTCTTCCTCGAAGAGGACAAGACCGCCCTTCCGCCGAACCCGACAACGACGCCGGACGCAGAGCGAGCGTCTTTCGCCTGGGATGCGTCCAACATCAGCTATGAGGACAATGCGCCCGAGCCGCGACCGATGACCGAAATCGAACGGCTCTATTCCGAGCTGATTTAGCGCATCGTACTTTGTGCATCCGTCTGGATGCACGCCGCTCCAACGATCCGTCTTCGCATTCCGCGGTGTATGTATGACCAGAAAACGCCCGCATCGGCGCGGCTATGGTTAGCGTTTCGCCAAAATGGTGTCGCCTTTAACCGGGCGGTAACTCTAATGCGCTTTAATCATTCTACAGCGAGTTGCGTTCGGAGTGGGTAAGCGTCATGCGTAAATTTGTATCTCCCCAGGCAGGCAAGTCTATGATCCGTCTCTGTGCGGCGATCCTGCTTGCGGGTGTTGCGACCGGTTGCAGTTCTGACGTCAGTCGCTTCGGCGGGCTCTTTTCTCGATCCGATGACATAATGACCGGCTCCATCCCGCGGGACTCGGGGCTGGTGCCGAGAGACAGTGTCGCGGGCGGCGGCACGGCACCCTCCTACGGAAGCAATGCTGCGGTCGGTCAATCCTATCCGGCCGGTGGCGGCAACGGGGGATACAACGCGGCGGCCGCGCCGGTATCCAGTGCCCGTGTCGCCTCGACGCCGATGAGCGTTCAGCGTGCGAGCCTCGGCGAACCGTCCGCCGCATCTCGGCAGCCGCAGGTCCAGACCGCTTCGCTCGAGTCTCAGGCGGCCGTCCTCCCGAGGGCGGAGCCGGCGGCTGCCAAGGATGTGTCGAGCAAGGGCGGTTGGAGCCCTGCCAACGCGCCGACCATCATGGTCCGTCCGGGCGATACGGTTAGTGTTCTCGCAAGGCGGTTCGGCGTCCCCGAGAAGGAGATCCTGAAGGCGAATGGCTTGAAGTCGGCAAGCCAGGTGGAGCCGGGGCAGCGCCTCGTCATACCGACATTCGGTGCCGCAGGCAGTGCTGCAAAGGCGGCCGCCTCAGGCTCGATCGCCGACGTAGAGGGCGGCAAGCAGCGTCCGTTGCCAGTGCCGGCCGGTCAGCGCGAGGTGGCGATCCTCTCCGGCCAGTCCCAATCGCGTGAAAAGAATGAAAGCCGCAGCGATATGGCTGCGGGCAAGCTCAACGGCGCCGGCGAAGGCGGTGGAGATGGCGCCTATACGGTCAAGCCGGGCGACTCGCTCAACCGGATCGCCAAGGCGAATGGCGTTTCGGTCGCTTCCCTGAAGCAGGCAAACGGCCTTACGACCGAGGCGATCCGTATCGGACAGAAACTCAACATTCCGACGAGTGCCTCGGCGAAAACGCCGGCGACCGACGCGGTTGTCACGGCTTCTGTTTCAGCCAAGAAGAACGATGCCAAGGTAGCTGCGACGGAGCAGATCAAGCCGGCGGAAGTGAAGGCTCCTGTCGCCAAGGAGAGCGTTTCGGAAGTTGCCATCAAGTCGGATGCTGACGAGGATCTTCCGAAATCGACCGGCATCGGAAAATATCGCTGGCCCGTCCGTGGCGCGGTCGTTGCGGCCTACGGCGCAAATGTCGACGGTAACCGGAACGACGGCATCAATATTTCCGTCCCGGAGGGTACGCCCATCAAGGCAGCGGAGAACGGCGTGGTGATCTACTCGGGCAGCAGCCTGAAGGAACTCGGCAATGCCGTTCTTGTGCGCCACGACGACGGTACGGTGACGGTTTACGGCAATGCTGCTGAACTCAAGGTTCAACGCGGTCAGAAAGTCCAGCGCGGGCAGACGCTCGCATCTTCCGGCATGACGGGCAGGGCGACGCGGCCGCAGGTGCACTTCGAGGTGCGGAAGAATGCGACCCCGGTCAACCCGGTCACCTATCTCGAATAAGCTGCGAACACCGGCTGCTGCTCCCGGGCCGCGACCACACCCAAGAAGAACCGTGCCGAGCGGCTACGCCGGGGTATCGAGCTGTCTGCGCAGGCGCCCGGCCAGATCCTGAATGAACTGCCAGGCGACGCGGCCGGACCTCGATCCCCGCGTCGTCGCCCATTCCAGGGCTTCGGCATGGAGCGCCTCGGACTCGATAGGCAGTTTGAAGTATTGCGCATACCCGTCGACCATTGCCAGATAGTCGTCCTGGCTGCATTTGTAGAAACCCAGCCAAAGTCCGAAACGGTCGGACAGCGACACCTTCTCCTCGACCGCTTCCGAGGGGTTTATGGCGGTGGATTGCTCGTTCTCCATCATGTTGCGCGGCAGCAGGTGCCTGCGATTGGAGGTCGCATAGAGCAGGACGTTGGCCGGGCGCCCCTCGACGCCGCCATCGAGAACTGCCTTCAGCGACTTGTAGGAGGTATCGTCGTGATCGAAGGAGAGATCGTCGCAGAAGACGATCACGGGCATCGGCGCTGCTTTCAGAATATCCATAAGCACAGGCAGGGTGGCGATGTCTTCCCGGTGCACTTCGACGAGTTTGAGCGCGCTGCCGGTGTCGTGTGCGACCTTTGCATGGACGGCCTTGACCAGGGACGATTTGCCCATTCCGCGCGCGCCCCACAGGAGTACGTTGTTAGCCGGATACCCTTCAGCAAAGCGCAGGGTATTGTCGAAGAGAATGTCGCGCACGTGGTCGACGCCGGCAATAAGCGCGAGATCGATGCGATTCGGCTTTGGAACGGGCTGCAGGTGGCGCGTGGCCGGTGCCCAGACGAAGCACTCCGCCTTGCCCCAGTCGTTGACGGCATATGCCGGCCCGGCGATACGATCCATCGCGGCCGAAAGGTTCCGTATTTCGTTGAGCAGGACGTCGATCTTGCTTTCGGACATTTCATGTATCTCCGGCAGACTGAACTTCAAACGCGGGCGGTCGACCCGCGCGGTAACGGGTGCGCCAGGGTACCCAAATCCTTGAATCGCCGCGTCGTTCGTCTTTCGGTCGAATCCCTCGAGGCTGTCGCAGCGGTTTTTTCTCGGTAGCACGGCGGTTTGCGCTGGAAAAGACCGGCAGCCTGCAACCGGGGGGTTCTCCTGCTGCGGAATTTGTGCCAGAGGCAGGAGAAACGGGGAAGAGCACCGAGGATTTGTGTTACGGGACGGCTTCCCTATATTCCGGCAGGTTTGCCGCGGGGGCAAGCGCGCAATTTGAACTTAAGGAGTGATCGATGTTTATTACCGAAGCTTTCGCGCAGACGGCGGCCCCTGGGGGCGGCGGCGCCGATATTCTGATGTCCATCCTGCCATTCCTGCTGATCTTCGTGGTGATGTACTTCCTGATCATCCGGCCGCAGCGCGCGCAGATGAAGCGCCGCGAAGAACTCCTGAAGAACATCCGGCGCGGCGATCAGGTCGTCACCGGCGGCGGCATTGTCGGCAAGGTGACCAAGGTCGTCGACGATGCGGAGCTCGAGGTGGAGATCGCCGAGGGCACCAAAGTCCGCGTCGTCCGCAGCGGCGTGTCCGAAGTTCGCGTGAAGGGCGAGCCCGTCAAGGAGTAACCCGGCGCGGGAGCGTGAAGAAGCGTATGCGGTCTTTACCCGCAGACCGCGCTTGCTTTTGGCATCGATCACGGTTTGATTTTGGCTCGACGCGAGGTCAAAATCACCGCGGTTAGAGCAGGGGCCTCGACCGGCAGAGACCGGCGGATGGAGCATTTCGACCTATGCCCAGGTTTTCGCCGTTCAAGAACATTCTCATCTGGCTGGTCGTCCTTGCAGGATTCGCCTTCGCGCTACCGAATGTACTTTCCAGGGAACAGCTTGCCGACTGGCCGACCTGGCTGCCGCATCGGCAGGTGCCGCTCGGGCTCGACCTCAGGGGCGGCTCCCACATCGTCCTGAAGGTCAGCCGCGAAGACATCGTTGCGGAGCGCCTGCAATCGACCATCGATGCGATCGCCGATACGCTGAGACAGGCGGATATCCACTATACGGGGCTTTCCGGCAGCGGACAGAGCCTTCAGTTTCGGCTCCGCGATGCCGCGCAGGCGCCTGCCGCACGTGAAGCGCTGAAGGCCTTGTCCGCCCCCGTTCAACAGGGCGGCTTTTTCGGGAATTCCATTCAGGAACTGGTTTACGAGGAAAGCGCGACCAGCGATACGCTTAGGCTTCGCCTGACGAACGAGGGCATCGACCTCAGGATCTCCGCTGCCGTCGCCCAATCCGTCGAGGTCGTGCGCCGCCGCGTCGGCGAAGTCATTGCCGTTGCGCCGGTCATAGAGCGTCGCGGCAGCGACCGACTGAGCGTGCAGGTGCCCGGTCTGGACGAGCCGCAAAGATTGAAGGACCTCCTCGGGCAGCGAGGCGATTTCGCCCTGAAGTGGCTCGATTCCTCGATGCCGGCGCAAGAGGCCGTCGATACGAGGCCGCCTGCTGGGTCCGAGGTCCTCTATTCGCTCGACGATCCACCGATTCCCTACCTTGTCGAGAGACGCGCCTTTGCTGCGGCGCCGGACTTCGCCGAGGCATTACCGGGCTTCGATCCGGAAACGAGCGAACCTATAGTCACCGCCAGGGTTGCGGCCGAAGCATCCGCACGGATCGCGCCGTTCTTGCAGTCGGATCCGAGAAAGCAGTTCGCGATCGTGCTCGACGGGCAGGTTGTCTCGACGTCCGTTCTGGACAAAGCGCTCTCCGGTGACACGGTCCGGATTTCCGGAAATCTCTCGGAGGACGGAGCGAACGATCTTGCCGCTCTGATGCGTGCCGGCCCGCTTCCCGTTTCGCTCACCGTTATCGAGGAGCGTACCGTTGGCCCCGAGGACGGAGCCGACGCCGTTGCAAACGGCCTCACGGCCGGTCTGATCGCGGCCGTTGCCGTCGCAGCCTGCATGATCGGCTTCTACGGGTTCTTCGGGGTCGTCGCCGTCATTGCCGTGATCGTGAACGTCGTGCTTATTATCGCGGTCCTGTCCGTCACCGGCGCCACGCTGACATTGCCTGGAATTGCCGGGATCATCCTCACGATCGGAATTGCGGTCGACTCGAACGTTCTCATCTATGAGCGCCTCAGGGAAGAGGCGCGCAGCAGCGACAAGCCCTTACGAAGGGCGCTGGATAGCGGGTTCGAACGCGTCCTGAGAAGCATCGTCGACGCGAATCTGACCATATTCATCGCTGGCGTCATTCTCCTCTATCTTGGCTCAGGCGCTATCCGGGGCTTTGCGGTCACGCTCGCCATCGGCAGCATCACCACCATTCTGACGGCGCACAGCCTGACACGCAGGCTTGTTCGCGGGTGGTATCGCCGCCGCCGGCCGCACCGGCTGCCGCGTGGCATTCGGACGGGTTTTTTCAGCCGGGCGGACTTCCGTTTCATGGCGATCCGCAATCCGGTCTTCATTCTGATGACGGCATTGTCGCTTGCTTCGCTGGTTCTCCTGACGAGTCTCGGTCTCAACATGGGAGCAGATTTCAGGGGGGGCTCCGTCATCGAGTTGCGGGCGCGTGCCGGCGTCGCCGATGTAGCCGATATTCGTGCGCGGCTGGACGAATTGAACCTCGGAGACGTGCAAATCGAGGAGCTTGGTTCGGCACGCGACGTTCTCGTCCGTGTCCCGTCGCAGGAAGCCGGCGACAATGCCGAGCAGACAGCCGTCGGCCTGGTGCGCGCCGAACTAGAGGACGAGTATGTCTTCCGGCGTGTGGAGGTGGTCGGACCCGGTGTGTCCGGCGAGCTGACGCGGGCAGGATCGATCGCCGTTGCCGCGGCGGTGCTGGCCGTTCTGCTTTACGTCTGGCTTCGGTTCGGCCGGCGGTTTGCCGTAGGAGCCATTATAGCGACGTTGCACGATGTTCTGCTGACGCTGGGTTTCCTCGTCGTGACAGGTATTGAATTCAATCTCGCCAGTATTGCAGCGCTGCTGACGATCGTGTGCTATTCGCTGAGCGACACCATGGTGATTTATGATCGAGTGCGGGAGAACCTGGTGCGCTATCGAAGGATGCCGCTTTCGGTCCTGATCGACACCTCGATCAACCAGACCCTGTCGCGGACCGTCCTGACCGCCTTGACGACACTCCTTGCTCTCATTGCACTATACCTGTTCGGGGGCAGCGTCCTTGTTCAGTCCTTCAGCGCGACACTCATATTCGGTGTGCTTGTGGGTACCGTTTCGTCGATCTATGTCGCAGGGCCGTTGCTCATTCTCTTCAATCGACGAAACAATCGCCTTGGAGGCACAGAGGACCCGACCGACGGGGATGCCTCGTCGGAGACGGAAGCGAAGGGTGCGGTGTGACCATGGCAAAAGGGATCGAAATGCGTGAAGCGCACTTTCCGGGACGCGCGCCCGTCGACGCCTACGGCAATGGCGGCTTCCGTTTCGCCGACATGTCGCATCGCGGCTCGGTTCTGATGCTGCCGTCCGGAATATACGCGTGGGACGTGGCGGAAGGCGACGTGCTCGCGGTCGCGAAATTCCGGCGTGTCTTCGAGGAGGCTCTCCAGATCGAGGTGCTGCTCGTCGGCACAGGCCGGGAAATCCGTCCCTTGCCGGCAGACCTGAAGGCGGCGCTGCGGGCGGCCAACATCTCGTCCGATCCGATGAGCACCGGGGCGGCGGTGCGGACCTATAACGTGATGCTGGCGGAATCACGCGCCGTCGCCGCGGCATTGATTGCGGTGTGAGGCGTTCGAAGGAAACCGGCGTGCAACAGTCCGATGACCAGATTCTCGCAACCTTGCGGGACACCGACCGCGACCGCTATCTTGCCTGTCTGCTTTCTCCGTCAGAGAAACAGCATGCGCTTGCGGCGCTTTATGCCTTTTACGCAGAGATCGCACGTGTCCGAGATATGGTGAAGGAGCCGCTGCCCGGCGAAATCCGGCTGCAATGGTGGCGAGACCTTCTCGACAATGAGCAGTCGGACGGTGCGGGGCATCCGCTGGCTGAAGCGCTGCTGCGTTGCATCCGCCAGCATCACCTTCCTGTTCGCGTTCTGCAGGACATGATCGATGCTCGGATTTTCGATCTTTACGACGACCCGATGCAGGACAGGGAGGCACTGGAGGGCTATGCCGGAGAAACCGCATCGGCGCTTATTCAGCTGTCGTCACTCATCCTGGATCCCGACAATGCGGCACAATCCGCATACGCAGCCGGCCATGCCGGGGTCGCCCAGACGATTGCCGGTCTCCTGCTGTTGTTCCCGGTTCACGTCCGGCGTGGCCAGGTCTATTTTCCCGCCGAACTCTTGGGCGCAACGGGGCTCGACGCTGAAAAGCTGCTCGCCGGCACGGATGAGGTCGCGATCGAAAGAGCCGTTCGCGCTTTCTGCGGACTGGGACGCGACCATCTCGCCAAGGCACGTGAAGGCGCGGGTTCGATCTCAGCC
Source organism: Sinorhizobium arboris LMG 14919 (assembly GCF_000427465.1). Lineage (NCBI taxonomy): Bacteria > Pseudomonadati > Pseudomonadota > Alphaproteobacteria > Hyphomicrobiales > Rhizobiaceae > Sinorhizobium > Sinorhizobium arboris. Next base: position 1,355,266 of record NZ_ATYB01000014.1, read on the forward strand.
CGGAATTTCTCCGCTTTCCTTCCCGTCGCGCTAGCCGAGCCGGTGTTCGATCGGGCGGAGGCTGCCGGAGCGCGAATCCTTCGTCAACCGCTGCAACCGCCGCAATGGCGGCGGCAGTGGCGTATGTGGCGAGCGAGTCGGAGTAGGCGGTTTTAAGGCACCGCGCGTGCAAGAGCGTTTCACGCTTTCCTTCAGGTGTTTTATCTACCGCATTGGCCCGAAAATCGGAATCGATGTTCGAAAAGCACGAAGCGTCGGCTCAATAAGCCAGAGCCTCCTCTGGCGCCCCTTCGGACGCATGGGGCTCTGACGTGGAGCATGAAGTGGCCGCATGGCCGCCACGCTGGCGCAAGTCTCGCGGGATACAACCGACGTCTATCGGATTCCTGTCGCTATCAAGGTACCCACGCTATGCTCTGGTTCCTGCTCCTGGCCGCGATCGCCGCCGTCTGCGCGTTCTACATACGGATGAACGCACGCGCCGAGCGTGATGCCGATAATCCTGATGCCGGGTCGGCAATTGTGGAGTTCGGCCGGGCGTTTCCGGACGAAGCCATTCGCGCGCTGCATTCGACCGTCGACAGAGCGGCAATCTTCCTGCGCCTGCATGACGGCAAGGCGGGATTCATACAGTCGCATGGCACGCATTATGTCTGCCATGTCATTCAGCCCGGCAAGGTGCGGGTCAACACATCGGAGAGTGGGCGTGGGTTGATCGTCCACTTCCCCGATTTCGCCTATCTCGGCAACGCATTCGAGTTTCGAACGGCGGCCGAGGCGGCAGAGGTCTCGCTTTGGCTGCTCGGCAGTTTCAGTCCGAAATCCGAACTGGAAGTGCCGAACGGTGCGGCTGAGAGATCGGACTGAGCCCATTGAGGCCGGAGCGGGCTTTACCCGCCCCCTGTCAGGAGATCTTTTCGAGCCAGCTTGCGCAGTCGCTCAGCGCCCTTGACGCCATTGCCTGCTTCTTCGCCAGCGCCTTTTCCTTGCCGCGAAAGCGTTTGGCACCCTCCGGTTTTGTGAGCGCGCCGGGCTCCAGCGGCGGAAACAGCCCGAAATTGATGTTCATCGGCTGGAACGAGCGCTTGCCCGGTTCGTCATCGGAGACGATGTGGCCGCCGGTGATGTGGTTGAGGAGAGCACCGAAGGCCGTGGACACCGGCGGCAGGACGGGAGACGCGCCTTTGCGTTCCGCCGCGGCGAAGCGGCCGGCCAGGAGGCCGATGCTCGCGCTTTCTACATAGCCCTCGCAGCCGGTTATCTGGCCGGCGAAACGCAGTCCCGGCCGCGACTTAAGGGTCAGCGAATGATCGAGCAGGATCGGCGAGTTGATATAGGTGTTGCGGTGGAGGCCGCCGAGCCTTGCAAACTCGGCGTTCTGGAGCCCCGGGATCATCCGGAAGACTTCCCCCTGTGCGCCATATTTCAGTTTCGTCTGGAATCCGACCATGTTGTAGAGCGTACCGAGCGCGTTGTCCTGGCGAAGCTGCACGACGGCATAGGGCTTTACCGAAGGATTATGGGCGTTGGTGAGGCCCATCGGCTTCATCGGTCCATGACGCAGGGTCTCGCGGCCGCGTTCGGCCATCACTTCGATCGGAAGGCATCCGTCGAAATAGGGTGTGCCTTCCCATTCCTTGAAGCCGGTCTTGTCGCCGGCAATGAGCGCGTCGACGAAGGCGTCATACTGCTCCTGCGTGAGGGGGCAGTTGATATAATCTTTTCCCGTGCCGCCCGGGCCGACCTTGTCGTAACGCGATTGATGCCAGCAGATATCCATGTCGATCGTATCGGTGTGAACGATCGGTGCTATGGCGTCGAAGAAGGCGAGGGCGTCCGCGCCGGTTTCTGCGCGAATAGCCTCGGCGAGATCCGGTGCTGTAAGCGGACCCGTTGCAATGATGGCGAGGTCCCAGTCCCTCGGCGGCAGACCGCGGATCTCTTCCCGCAGAACCGTGATCAGCGGATGGTCTGCGATCGCTGTGCTGACAGCCTGGGCGAATCCTTCGCGATCGACGGCAAGTGCGCCGCCTGCCGGCACCTGGTTCAAATCGGCGCATCGCATGATGAGCGAACCCGCAAGGCGCATCTCCGCGTGCAGCACGCCGACGGCATTGCTGGTCGCATCGTCCGAGCGGAAAGAGTTGGAGCAGACGAGTTCGGCGAGCCTGTCGGTCTTATGCGCATCCGTGCCGCGCACACCGCGCATTTCATGCAGGATGACCGGCACGCCCGCTTCGGCGATCTGCCAGGCGGCTTCCGACCCGGCGAGGCCGCCGCCGATGACGTGGACAGGCGAATAGGAGGATGTCGTTTTGTTCATGCGCGGCTTCCTATCACAGCCATCCTTCGCTTCCAAGAAACGAAAACGGCGCCCAAGGGCGCCGTTCAAGCTAAGCGATACTCGATCCTGTTAGCGGAAGGAGCGGGCCGCGATGTTGCGGATGTCGTAGCGGGTGATGCCGATATCGTTCAGAGCGTGGTTCGAAAGGCTGCCCAGCTCGGCAACGGTGCGGCGGTAATTGATCCAGCTTTTTGCAATGCGAATCGGGTTCATGATCGTTTCCTCAAGAAGATCGCTCGCGACAGTGATTGTCTGCGTCGTTGAGGTTCTTATACGCGTGTCTAATTGGAAGATGGAGTGCAAAGTAGATGCATCTGCTATGCATTTGTGCAGTGCATCGATCATTTCATTAGCACGCGTCCAGTGCGGCACGAAAATGCGGCATCGATCGCGATTCGGTTAATTGCATCTGAGGGATTGCTGCACGAGATCAGAACGACCCGGCAGAAATAAAAAACGCCCACCGGCAAAACCGGAAGGCGTTTGAAAAGCCATGATCTGGCGGAAGTTCTTATGCTTACTTGATTGCCTGACGGGCAACGTAGGGGATGTCTGCGCGGCCGATCCCGAGATCGGTCAGTTCACGATCGCTCATGCGGCCGAGTTCGTTGCAGGTCTGACGATACTTGCGCCAGTTGTTGAAAGAACGTGCGAGGTTCATGATCCTATTCCTTTCTAGGTCGTTCGCCAGCGCTCTATCTCTCTTGCTGGCCATCATCTTATGAGCCGGAATATAATCGATTTGAGCCCGGATTACAGAGATAATGCTGCATCGCACCCATGCATAACTTGCAAAGCTTTTCGAGGGCATTAACCTCGGCCTAACCTTTTCATGCTGGCCGGCCCTCCGGGCGTGTTTCTGAACTCCGCGGGCAAGCCTCGTGCGTCTTTGGCATGCGCGGCGCTGTCGTGCCGTTTCGCGAGCTCACTGCAATGGAAGGAGGGCGCAAAAAACAACGCCCGCTGGGGGAGGAGGTCCAGCGGGCGTTGCTTGTTCTGATTGGCAACCGGGAGGAGGAGTGTCGCCAATCCGTATCGGGTGCGCTGGGAGGAGGAGTGCGCTGCCCGATCGATGATTGGAATATAGGCGGCACCCCCGGATTTTGCTAGGGGGCTGCAAGGAATGGCACCCATGCGAGTATTGCATGGCTCGGCGGCTGCAAATCCGAAAATGCCCAAATATTGGCCATATGTGCCGTTTTGCAAAGTGCGGTGCGGGATTTGAGAGGAGCACAACGCCCGCCGGGGGAGGACCGGCGGGCATTATGAAGGTGATTGGCAACCGGGAGGAGGAGTGTTGCCAATCCTATCGAAGCGGCGATGGGAGGAGGAGTGCGCTGCTTCGAATTCCGGCGAGCTTCAGCTCGGATCTTTGCGGCATTTCCCGCTGCGGGCGATCATTCCCGCCGGCGTCTGTTCGGTTCAGCACCGCGGCGCCCTGTTGATCCTTGATATAGTGACCTTAAATCGATTTGTGCAGTGCAATGTCCACATGGAAGATATGCGGATTGCGCAACGCGTATGGCCGTCCGCCGTTCCGCCTGCGCATGGCGCCGGATCCAATGCTGTTATTCGGCTATTCGGCGCGACGCCGGACGCCGCATCACGTTTCTGCCAGTATCCTTCGCCATAGGAGCCGAGGCCTGCCATTCGCAGCACAGGCTGCGAGCGGCTAACGGGCGCGAGCATTTTCCCTTTGATCCGATGAAAACGAGTGCTATAGAGACGCCGCGCTCGGGAAGCCCTGAACCTTTCGCACGGCCCAAGAATATCCGCGGCATTCCGCTGATGAGATCTTGCAGGAATGCGATTGGACGGTGCGATCGTCTGAACGCGGGTATGGTGAAATTGGTAGACACGCCAGATTTAGGTTCTGGTGCCGCAAGGCGTGGGAGTTCAAGTCTCTCTACCCGCACCAGGACGATATAGCGGTCACGCGTCGATATTCGGCGTTGAAGAGGGCCGGCAAAGCGCCATTTTGCTTGCAAAGCGGTCGGAATTGCGTAAAGCCACTCCCGGCAAATGGATCGGCTCACGTGCTCGCCTAGCCTTTCAAGGGAAGAGCACTGTCAACGTGAAGTGAAGGTTTGAACATGCAGGTTATCGAAACGCTCGCTCAAGGGCTGAAGCGCGAACTCAAAGTCGTTATTCCGGCCGACGAAATGGAAGCTCGGATGAACGAGCGTCTGGTCGAGGTGAAGGATCGGGTTCGCATCAATGGCTTCCGCCCCGGCAAGGTGCCGGTCGCGCATCTGAAGAAGGTTTACGGCAAGTCGATCATGGCCGACCTCGTCAACGAGATCGTTCGTGAAAAGCCGACGGAAATCCTCACGAGCCGCGGCGAGAAGTCGGCGACCCAGCCGGAAATCGCGATGACCGAGGACGAGGCTGAAGCCGACAAGATCCTGAAGGCCGAAGCCGACTTCGAATTCACCGTCGCCTACGAAATCATCCCGCCGATCGAACTCAAGGACGCGAGCGGGATCAAGGTCACCCGCGAAGTCGTCGACGTCAGCGATGACGAGGTCAACGAGCAGATCCAGCGTATCGCCGAAAGCGCCCGCACCTATGAAACGAAGAAGGGCAAGGCTGCCAATGGCGACCGCGTCACGATCGACTATCTCGGCAAGGTCGATGGCGAGGCCTTTGACGGCGGCAAGGACGAAGATGCGGAGCTGGTGCTCGGCTCCAACCGCTTCATCCCGGGCTTCGAGGAGCAGCTTGTCGGTGTAAAGGCCGGCGATGAAAAGACGATTACGGTGACGTTCCCGGCCGACTATCCGGCAGCCAACCTCGCCGGCAAGGAAGCAACCTTCGACATCACTGTGAAGGATGTCGCTGCCGCTGCCCCGATCGAGATCAATGACGAGCTGGCAACGAAGCTCGGCCTGGAATCCGTCGACAAGCTGAAGGAAGTCGTGCGCGGTCAGATCGAGAGCCAGTTCGGCTCGATCACTCGTCAGAAGGTCAAGCGTCAGCTTCTCGATCAGCTCGACGAACTCTATCAGTTCGATACGCCCGAGCGCCTGGTCGACGCCGAATTCGACAACATCTGGCGCCAGATCAACACCGACCTGGAGCAGGCCGGCAAGACCTTCGCCGATGAAGACACGACGGAAGAGGAAGCGCGCGCCGAATATCGCAAGCTCGCCGAGCGTCGCGTCCGCCTCGGTCTGGTTCTCTCGGAAATCGGTGAGAAAGCCGGCGTCCAGGTCAGCGACGACGAGATGCAGAGCTCGCTGTTCCAGCAGTTGCGTCAGTTCCCCGGCCAGGAAAAGGAAATTATCGAATACTTCCGGAACACGCCCGGTGCCGCCGCTTCGCTGCGCGCACCGCTCTTCGAAGAGAAGGTCGTCGACCACCTGCTCACCGAAGTTTCGGTAACCGACAAGAAGGTTTCGAAGGAAGAGCTGACGGCTGACGACGAAGCCGACGAAAAGCCGGCCAAGAAGACGGCCTCCAAGAAGAAGGCAGCCGCCAAGGCCGAAGCCGGCGAAGGCGAAGAAGCCGCGACGCCGAAGAAGAAGGCCCCGGCCAAGAAGAAGGCTGCGGACGAGAGCGCCGAGTAATCGCGTCTTTCAAAGACATGAAGAGGCCGCCTCCGGGCGGCTTTTTCATTGTGCGCCCGCCATGGGCGCGCATTCCTGCGGGGGGAAGTCCGCCACGAGCCGGTCATGGCGAGCGAAGCGCAACTGCGTCAGGGCGAGCGAGCGTGGGAGGAAGCGTGGAGCGTAAGCCGCGTGCGACGAACAAGAACCGGATATGAGGCGGTGCCCCCTGGGCGGCGGCGAACCGCCCGGTGCGGACCGGCATGCCGGATGGGTTGGCATTGGCGCGGTCATAACGACCGCCCCCTATGCCGATTCTCCTGCAGTTCATTGTTTCGCTGAAACAATGAAACGCTTCAAGACTTTGAAATTACGCCCTTCAGGACGAAAAATCGTTACACACGCTTTCTGGAAGTCCTCTCGACCCAACAGAAAGCCCGGTGTGGTCGGGCTCTTTGTTTTTTCAAGGCATGGCGGGCGCGACACATGAACCGCGCCCGGTCGGCTCACATGATCACTCCGCCGCTTCCGCGTAGCCCTCGATCGGTGGGCAGGTGCATACGAGATTTCGGTCGCCATAGACATTGTCGACGCGGTTGACCGGCGACCAATATTTGTCCACGCGGAAGGCGCCCGGCGGGAAGCAGGCCTGCTCGCGCGAATAGGGCCGGTCCCAGTCGCCGACGAGATCCTCGACTGTGTGCGGGGCGTTCTTCAGCGGATTGTTGACCTTATCCATCCGGCCCTCTTCGATGGCGCGGGCCTCTTCGCGGATCGCCAGCATGGCGTCGCAGAAGCGGTCGAGCTCGGCCTTGGTTTCCGATTCCGTCGGTTCGATCATCAGTGTGCCGGCGACCGGCCAGCTCATCGTCGGGGCATGGAAGCCGCAATCGATCAGGCGCTTGGCGACGTCGTCGACGGTGACGCCGGCACTTTCGGCCAGCGGACGGGTATCGATGATGCATTCATGCGCGACCCGGCCCTTCGCCGACTTGTAGAGCACGTCATAGGCACCCTTCAGCCGGGCTGCGATGTAGTTGGCGTTGAGGATCGCAACCTTGGTCGCCTGGGTCAGACCTTCGCCGCCCATCATCAGGCAATAGCTCCAGGAGATCGGCAGGATCGACGCCGAACCGAACGGTGCGGCGGAAACGGCGCCTTCGTGCCCGTCCGTTTGCGGATGTCCTGGAAGGAAGGGGGCGAGATGTGCCTTGACGCCGATCGGCCCCATGCCGGGGCCGCCGCCCCCATGCGGGATGCAGAAGGTCTTGTGCAGGTTCAAATGGCTGACATCCGAACCGATGTCGCCGGGGCGGGCAAGGCCAACCATCGCATTCATGTTGGCGCCGTCCAAATAGACCTGGCCGCCATGCTTGTGGACGATCTCGCAGACCTCGCGCACATTCTCCTCGAAGACGCCGTGGGTCGAGGGATAGGTGATCATGCAGCAGGAGAGGGTTTGCGCATATTGCTCGGCCTTGGCGCGGAAATCGTCCATATCGATCTCGCCGGCGTCGCTCACTTTCACGACGACCACCTTCATGCCGGCCATCTGCGCCGAGGCCGGGTTCGTGCCGTGTGCCGAGGTCGGTATCAGGCAGACGTCGCGATGTTCGTTGCCATTGGCGATATGATAGGCACGGATGGCGAGCAGGCCTGCATACTCGCCTTGAGCACCCGAATTGGGCTGCATCGAAATCGCGTCGTAGCCGGTGATCGCGCACAGCTTCTGCGACAGGTCTTCGATCAGATGGTGATAGCCGAGTGCCTGATCGGCCGGCACGAAGGGATGGATTTCGGAGAATTCAGGCCAGGTGATCGGCAGCATCTCCGCGGTCGCGTTGAGCTTCATCGTACAGGAGCCGAGCGGAATCATTGCGCGGTCGAGCGCAAGATCGCGGTCGGCGAGGCGACGCATGTAACGCGTCATCTCGCTTTCCGCCCGGTTCATGTGAAAGATCGGATGGGTGAGATAATCGCTTGTGCGCAGCAGTTCCTGCGGCAAGCGGTAGTCCGGCGCGAATTCCTCGACCTTGAAATCGCCGCCGAAGGCACGCCAGACGGCCTCCAGGGTGATCGGCCGCGAGCGTTCATCGAGACTGATTCCGATCCTGGTCGCTCCGATCTTGCGAAGGTTTACACTCTCGGCGACGGCGGCCTTGAGGATGATGCCCTGCAGCTTGCCGACTTCCACGGTGATCGTGTCGAAAAAGACGTCCGGCTGGACGGTATAGCCGAGCTTTTCGAGCCCCATCGCAAGGCGGACCGTCTTCTGGTGCACGCTCTGGGCGATCGCCTTGATGCCTTCGGGACCGTGGAAGACGGCATACATGGAGGCCATAACGGCAAGCAGCACCTGTGCGGTGCAGATGTTCGATGTCGCCTTCTCGCGCCGGATATGCTGCTCGCGGGTCTGCAGCGACAGCCGATAGGCGCGGTTGCCGCGCGCATCGACCGACACGCCCACGAGGCGGCCGGGCATGGAGCGCTTGTAGGCATCCTTGACTGCCATATAGGCGGCGTGCGGCCCCGCCGTAGCCGACCGGAACGCCAAAGCGCTGGCTCGAGCCGACCGCTATGTCGGCCCCCATTTCGCCCGGAGACTTCAGAAGCGCCAGCGCCAGCGGATCGGCGGCGACCGCAGCGATTGCGCCCTGTTCATGGAGTTTGGCGATCAGACCCGAGAAGTCGCGAACATGACCATAAGTGCCAGGATACTGGAAAATCGCGCCGAAAACGGCGGCGGCGTCCAGATCCTCGAAGGGATCGCCGATGACGACCTGCCAGCCGAGCGGCTCCGCCCGGGTCTTGAGCAGCGCAATCGTTTGCGGATGGCAGTTTTCATCGACGAAAAAGGCCCTTGCCTTGGATTTTGCGACGCGCTCCGCAATGGCCATTGCTTCGGCTGCCGCCGTCGCCTCGTCGAGCAGCGAGGCGTTCGCGACGTCCAGGCCGGTCAAATCGCAAACCATGGTCTGGTAATTGAGCAGGGCCTCCAGCCGCCCTTGGCTGATTTCCGGCTGATAGGGCGTATAGGCGGTGTACCAGGCCGGATTCTCGAGGATATTGCGCTGAATGACCGGCGGGGTGATGGTCCCGTAGTAGCCCTGACCGATCAGAGACACGAGCTTCCGGTTGCGGTTCGCCGTTTCGCGCAGCTTGTCGAGTGCCTCGCGCTCCGTCATCGGCTCGCCCCAGGCAAGCGGCGTCGCCTGGCGTATGGAGGGCGGCACGGTGTCGTCGATGAGCGCATCGAGGCTCGGATAGCCGACGACCTCCAGCATATCGTCCATTTCGGCCGGCGAGGGGCCGATGTGACGACGATTGGCGAAGTCGTAAGGCTTGTAGTCGGTAAAGGTGAAATCCTTGGGCATGCTCATCAGGCGACGAACTCCTTATAGGCCGCTTCGTCCAGGAGCGCATTGGCGGCATCCGGATCGGAGAGCTTCAGCTTGAAGAACCAGGCCGCGCCCTGGGGATCGCTGTTGACGAGCGACGGATCGTCGACGATCGCCTGGTTGATCTCGACGATTTCGCCATCAAGCGGACAATAGACGTCCGACGCCGCCTTGACGGACTCGACGGTCGCGGCCGAGTCGCCCTTGGAGAAGGTGGCACCCGCCTCCGGCAGCTCCACGAAGACAAGATCGCCAAGCTGGCCGGCGGCATGCTCGGTGATACCGACGGTCGCAACGTCGCCGTCGATCTTGAGCCACTCGTGTTCCTCGGTGAATTTCAGCATACGCAGGTTCTCCTGATCAGCGTTTGTAGGTTTGTTTGATGAAGGGCAGGGCAGCGACGGCGACCGGCAGATACTTGCCACGCACCTCCGCAAACAATCTTGTGCCGCTTTCGGCGTGCTCGGCGTCGACATAGCCCATGGCGACCGGTCCATCGACGCTCGGGCCGAAGCCGCCGGAGGTGACGGTCCCTGCCGGCGTCTTACCCTCCGCGTCGGCAAAAAGCGGGGCACCTCCGCGGACGGGCGCCCGGCCTTCGGGCCTCAGGCCGACACGGCGCCTGGAAACTCCGTCGCTGAATTCGGCGAGGATCCGGTCGGCGCCTGGAAAGCCACCGGCGCGCTCGCCTTGGGGGCGGCGACTTTTCTGGATCGCCCATTCGAGACCCGCCTCGATCGGGCTCGTGCTCGTGTCGATGTCGCTGCCGTAGAGACAAAGGCCCGCTTCCAGGCGGAGCGAGTCGCGTGCGCCGAGCCCGATCGGCAGGACATCCGGATGCTCGAGGAGCCGTTGTGTCACATCCACAGCGGCGTCCGCGGGAATGGATATCTCGAAGCCATCCTCGCCGGTGTAACCGGAGCGGGAGATGATGCAGCTCACGTCGTGGAGGTCGGCCTCAGCGACATCCATGAAGCGCATCGACGCGACGTCTGCCCAAAGCTCGCAGAGAACCGCTCCGGCCCGGGGCCCCTGCAGGGCGATCAGGGCGCGATCGGTCAGCATGGTCACGTCGCAGGCGCTGCCGAGGCCGTCCTCGATATGCGCGAGATCGGCTTCCTTGCAGGCCGCGTTGACAACCAGGAAGAGATGATCGCCGCGATTGACGATCATCAGGTCGTCGAGAATGCCGCCTGCGGCATTCGTGAAGAAGCCATAGCGCTGCCGGCCTTCTGCGAGGCCGAGTACATCCACCGGCACGAGCTTTTCGAGCGCAAGCGCCGCGTCCTCGATCTTTCCGGATTTCGGCCGCACGACAATCTGCCCCATGTGGGACACGTCGAACAGACCAGCCGCTGCCCGGGTGTGCAGGTGCTCCTTCAATACGCCTTCCGGATATTGGACCGGCATGTCGTAACCGGCGAAAGGAACCATGCGGGCACCGAGCGAAAGATGCAGCGCATGCAACGGCGTGTGTTTCAAGGTGGAAACGTCTTCCAAGTCCGGCCTCCAGGTCTGGCGCGTCTTCGCGCCGGCTCACAATACCGGCGTCATGCGCCGACAAATTCGAGCCCCCTCTGTCCCTTTGCCTGAGATTGTTATCCCTTCGGCGAGCGCGAACGCTTCTCTCCAGAGTCCTACCGGCACCTTGCTGGTCCTTTGGCCTGAGAGTTTCCGGGGCGGTTGCTCCTTCGGCACCGGATCGAACCGGTTTCTCCCAACGAGGTTGAATCCAGATAACGGCGAAGGCCGGATTTTGGCAAGGGCATATGTCGCGACCGAACATATTTTTGTCGTCCTGGCTTCATCCTCATCGATCCTGCGGCAAATCGGCCTTTGCAATTTCGTTGGGTAGCGGATAGGGAAGACCGACGAGAGGTGGCAATGACAGGGCGTGAGCGGAAATGGGGAATTGCGATGCGGCTGCTCGCAGCCTTCGCGCTCGTATTTCTGTCCTTTGCCCATAAGCCGGTTCTTGCGAAAAGGACCGGTCCGGCGATTGCCGCCGAATATCTCCTTCCCGACGGCACCTTTGCCGACATCTGCTTCGGCACGGGCGGCGTCGATCGCGACGGCGGCCACGGCAGTTCCTCGTCCTTTGCTCCCGTTTGCGAAGCCTGCCGACTCGCTGCCTGCGTGTTCCTGCCGACGGCGCCGGATGAGAGCGTGCCGGCCGAAACCGGCAGCTGGGCTGCCGGAACGCCGATAGCCGTCGCCGAGGCGGTGCTGCTTCCTTTGCGTCTGCTGCCGCCGTCGCGCGGCCCGCCGGTTCAGCCGTAAATCTCACCGAATCCAATCCTGAATCCATCCGCCGCCAAGCGGCATTGACCATGAACGCCATACCGCTGGCGCATGGTCCGGAGATTACGACATGAACAGAACAAGACTTTCTTTGCTTACTGCAGGGCTTACACTCGCTGCGGCCGGTCTCGCCCATGCGCATGCGTCATTTGAAAAGGACACCGCTCCGGCCGGGACGACCTTCAACGCCACCCTGCAGGTTCCTCACGGCTGCGACGGCAAGGCGACGACCGAAGTGCGGTTGCGGTTGCCGGAGGGTTTCGTTTTTGCCAAACCCCAGCCGAAGCCCGGTTGGGAGCTGGAGATCATCGAGGGCGACTACCGGAGAACCTATGACAATCATGGCACCAAGGTCTCCGCGGGCCCCGTCGAAATCCGGTGGAAAGGCGGTAACCTTCCCGACGAACATTACGACACCTTCGTCGTGCGCGGAAAGCTCGCGGGCTTCGAAAAGAGGACCGTGCTCGCCTTTCCGGCGACGCAGCTTTGCGGCGCGGACGGCAAGGTGGTCTGGGATCAGTTGCCGGCGGAGGGCGAGGACGCCCATTCCCTCGATCGTCCGGCGCCGACGCTCACAGTCACCGTGGCGGCAGGGGGCGATGAAAATGAGGGCCATGACGGCCATGGTCAGCTTGCGGCCCAAGCACTCAAGATAGGCGATCTCGATATCTCGGGCGGAACCGTAAAGGCGATGCTGCCCGGCGCGAAGATCGGCGGCGGCGGCTTCGTCGTCACGAACAACGGCCGCGCCGACGACCGCCTGCTTGCCGTCGAGAGCCCAGCTGCCGGCCGTGTCGAGCTCCATGAAATGACGATGGAGAACGACGTCATGAAAATGCGCAAGCTTGATGACGGCATCGCGGTTCCGGCCGGCAAGACGGTCGAACTGAAGAACGGCGGCCTGCATCTCATGTTCATGGAGGTGAAGAAGCCCTTTGCAGAGGGCGCCACCGTGCCGGTCACACTGACCTTCGAGAAGGCCGGGACGGTCGACTATCTCCTGCCGGTCGGCACCGCGGCAGGCGGCGCTCACTCCGGGCACAGCCATCAATAGCAGCCGGACGGCGATCCTCGACCGTTCAAGTGCCCTGAATGAACCGGTCGAGCATTTCTGTGATCTCGCTCTGCCCTAGGTCCTCGCCGGCAGGTTCCTGCCGGCGATCCTCTCCGCCGTCCTCTCCGTTCGCGTTTTCAAGATAGCGGCGCAGCGTTTCGGCTTGCGTCTGCTGCGGCAGGCGGCGCTCTGCACCGATTATCATAAGGTGCAGCGGCAGCGCGCTTCTTATCTTTGGAGCCGGCGGCGCCCGATCCTGTCGACCGGCGGAAAGAAGGGTGATCGCCTCGTCGACGGTTCCGTCGCCACGCATGCGCGTGGACGGCTTCAAAAGCTCCGCCGCATAGGCCGCCGTCGTCGCGGAGATGGTAACGACCTGGGTCATCCTTCAGTCCTCGGGCACGATAATCCTGTCCTATGGCAGACTTCGCTTTCGACGGGGTGAAATCGGACGGTCGAATTTTAAGAAATTCGTAACGCTAGGGTGCTGCGGCGCTGGGCCTAGCGCAATTTTGTGTACCGTCGGTTGAACGGCATGTACAATCGCAGCCGCAATGGAGAACGGGCGCAACTGATGCGTCGGCAAAAACCTGGTTCATAAAAGTCATATTGAAGAAGTTCACTCACGAAAGGACGTAAGTCTATGCGCGCGATCGTATTGTTGTTAGCGATCTTTGCTCTCAACGCGTGCTCGCAAACGGGGAGGCCAAGCGCCGAACGGTACTATGCGGGGGAGGGGCAATATTATAGCGGTGTCGTGCCCCCGACGCCTTTCTGACGCATGTCGCCCAAGCCCTTAGCGGTTTGAAGAACGACACGCATAAGTCCGAGCCTCTGAAGTGCGGCGCACGAACCGTATCGTCGCGGCGCGCTGCAGGCGCTGTGTCTTATCGAGAGACATCCGAGCACCGCATCCTGTGCGGTCGCCGATGACGCGTCGTCTGAACGCAAACCTCGGCAGACCATTGAGCAACGTGTGATGTCCAGCACTCTACGCTCAAGCCACGGCGAAGGCTCGCAGAAGTAGCAGATCGCGATGTTGGGAATTGATCCGGCGCGAAGGGCAGAATATCAATGGCCGTCAAACTGTTAGGAAAGGTACGGGGACCTTATGCGCAAGATCGTGTTGTTGCTCGCACTCGCAACGCTGGCGGCGTGCTCGCACACCGGGGACCGGGTGGTCGGCGGTGACGGAGATTACTATCAAGGTCTCGTGCCACCGAGGTGATCGTCGCACCCGTGCGGCCGTCCGTTGCGCGCCGGGGCGGGCCCCACAGCAAAATCGGAGGCGCCGCGAATGCGGGGCCTCCGTCGTAGGGAACCGGATCTCCCGCAGCTTGAAGAACATCGGCGGCTACGGTTTCCGCGAACTTCGTTAGCCAGGGCCCTATGCTTAATAGCCTACGCGCAGGCCCCCAGGGCTCGCGGCGCTGAAATTGGGAACGGGATTCGGTCCATACCATTGAGCGTAGGTCGTGTTGTTTCCGCCGGTGCTTGTGCACCCCGACAGGAGGGCAAGCACCAATAGCGCGGTCAGATATTTGAGGGGCATGAATTCTCCGATTCTGCTTCGTCAGACGCGTATAAATTGCGGTATCCTGGTCCGCCAGTCCATCGCTTTCACATTGATTCTTTTGCTTTCTCCTTTCTGGTGGCAATCGGCTGCCGCGTCCGCACATTGATGACTTGAAGTGCTGGCTACATCACCAGGGCGAAATCTTCAGCAACCGGGAGATCGCAATGACGGAAAAACCGCGTCTATTCGGAGCGGATTACAGCGTTTACGTACGGATCGTGCGGCTGGTTCTCGTCGAAAAGGGAATTGATTACGAGCTCGTCCCTGTCGACATATTCAGGGGCGACGGCCCGCCAGCGGACTACCTGGAGCGACAGCCCTTCGGTCGCATTCCCGCCTTTGAACATGAAGGCTTTTCCCTTTACGAGACCGGTGCGATAACGCGCTATGTCGATGACGTGTTCGAGGGGAGGAAGCTTCAGCCGTCAGATCCACGGGAGCGCGCCCGCTGCAATCAGCTGTTGAGCATTGCCGACAACTACGCCTATCCGGCAATGGTCTGGGGAATTTACGTGGAGCGCGTCTCGAAGCCGGCGAGAGGGGACGTCGCAGACGAGGCTGCGATTTCGGCCGCTCTTCTGAAGGCAAGGATATGCATGGGGGCGATTTCCGGGATTATGGGAACGGCGCCGTGGCTTGCCGGCGAGGCCATGTCGCTCGCCGATCTGTATCTCACCCCAATATTCGACTATGTCCTCAAGGCGCCGGAAGGACAGGAGATGCTCCGGCAGCACGAGAACCTGGAAGCGTGGTGGGCGCGCATGTCGGTGAGGCCTTCGGTGAAGGAAACTCAGCCCTCATAAGCCTGACCTCGAATGCAAGTCCGTTTCCTTCGGGCCGGAAATAGATGCGACCGGGAATTGCTTTTGAGCGGCTATCCGAAGTTCAACCCGTCACCGATCAGCCGTCGTAATGACCGCTAAAGGCATCGTCTGCGCTTCTGACCGTCACGGCCAAGTTGACGCCCTTCACGATCGTCGCGCCCTTCGATCGCAAGTCGTTTACGTTCTGAAGGCCGCCCGACGAAGGCGGTGCAAGCGGGACCACCGTGCCCGCTCTCAGATCGGCCAGCCAAAGGCCGGCTTCACCTGAAATGCCGATCACTACTACTGCTGCATCCTCTGCCATATGACTTTCCCCCTACTGTATGAAATTCAGAACCCCGCCTTCTTCAGGCCTTCCCGATACAGGTCCTTGTGCCATTGTTCTTTGCTCGGGATCAGCGCCAACCACCTGTCGACATCGAAGTCTGGATTGGCCTCGCGCACCCTGTGAACAAAGACCCGTGCCTTCTGCCTGTCACCCAGCATCGCCCAGCTGGCGGCAGAGAGCCTGTCGGCCAGGCTGGAGTCGTCCATCATGGCGATATAGTCCAGGGCGACGTCGAAACGGCGTAGCGCGTAGTTTGCGCCTGCAGCGCTCCATAGATAGGAGTCCGGGCTCAAGGGATTCAGTTCGATGGCGCGTTCGATCTTTTCGAGAGCGACTTCCGGGCGCGAACAGTGCACGAGCGTATCCGCGTAGTCCGCAATCACATCTGCGTAGTGAGGGCCCAGCGTCTCTGCCAGCTCCAATGCCTCGGCGCTTTCGTCGAGGGCGCTCTGCAGCAGCTTCGTCACGCCAAGCTCACGATAGCCGTCGGGCAGGTCGCGGCCCGCGCTTATGGCTTTCCTGGCCAGCGTCTCAGCGGAGTTCAAGAGGTCGTTGTCCCCGCGCGCGGTCAGAAGCCATTCCTTCGAGTAGGTCCGGGCGAGGGCACTGAGGGCAGGGGAGAATTCCGGGCTTTCCTGCAGCGAGGCTCTAAGCTCCTTGCGAGCCCGGCGCAGATTGGGAAGCGTCAGATTACCCAGATGTCGTCGGCCTATGAGGTAGTGGTGGTAGGCCACCGGATTCAGTTCGAGATGTGAGCGAGTCAATTCGTGGCGGTCGATCTCGCCGGCGACGGAGAGCGCAAGCTCCCGTGAAATCACCCGCCGGTCGCGGGGGAGGTTCACCGGGTCGAGCCTGAACCTCTCTGCCCAGATAATCGTGTTGTCCGTGAAGAAAATGAGCTGCACGAATAGGGTTACATTGTCTCCCAATTCGGTGAGGCGGGTGTCGAGGACGTAATCCACCGAGTGGCGCTCAAAGAAATCGAGCTTGTCATCGGTCTGGCGGCTTATCCGAACGGCAGAGTAGGGTGCTATGACCTGTACACTCCTGAGAGCGCAGAATCCGATCGTGATGTCTTCGATCAATGACGACGCGGCAATCGCCAGGTTGACCGAATCGGACTGAGTATCGGGCGGAAGCAGAACCAGCCGCGGGATGGCAGCCTTCAACTGTGCGGCAGACGGCCGGGCGAGGGAGGGCTGCATCCGCTGCGCCTTGTCCTCTCGGACCGAAGCTACGGACGGGTCGGTTGCTGCGGACTGCGCGAGAAAGGCGCTCCTTTTTTCGAATACACCCCGAAGATGCTCGGCCTCGCCGCGAGCATCGAAAACATCCAGCAGTATCTTCTGAAAATCCGTGTCGAGTGGATCGATCTCGAATGCGAGTATCGCGCCGTCCTTCACAATGTCGATTTCCGCGTCTGTCGTCGCCCGGCGGCAGGTTTCCTTCAGCAATTCCTTGAGGAGCGCACAGTGGCGCCTTCTCTCTTGCGCGATCCAGTCGTTGAATTTGCCGCCGGCGAAACCTGCAGACGCGAGAAAGCTACGTCTGAGGCACTCGATGACGCGTTTCAGCCGCGCGAGTTGATGACCCTCCTGCGGTTGAAACAAGTCCAAGTCCGAAAGCAGCGCAGTGTCGTCGAGTCGCACGACGGTGTCGTTGAACGAAATGAACTGGGTTCCAATCTCGTCCTGCCGCCGCTTTATTCTCAGGAGAGTCGAACGCAAGTTGGTGAGATTGGCGCCGCGGTCCTCGCTTTCCCACAACAATTGCGCGAGCGTTATCCGGCGCTCGATCCGTCTGTCGCTGCATAAGAGAAAAGCGATGATCAGCAGCCCCTTTTCGGGAAAAGAGACGATATTCCCCTCTGCATCGGTAAGGCGTAGGTCGCCAAAACTATGTAAAGTATAGGTCATCTTCCATCCGGGAGCGTCTGAAACTCGCACGAACTCGCCCGAGTGGCGAGTGGTCAGGAAAAAATCGCCTTTATGTGGTGAAATAACCTAAATGGAAGTCGCCAATTTTTTTACCCAGCCAACAAGGAGATTCAACAATGGTGTTCTTCTTGTCAACGTGCTCCGCCATGATAGATTGCAAGCGCATATGTTTCAGATTTGAGGCTCACGCGGAATCGCTGCAATCCGGCGGACAGTATGAAGGTCATCTTTGCCGGTCCGACGCTCCATGGTGCCGTGCCGGCTTCGAACGGCGGCTATCATGTGTGGCCGCCGGCAAGACAGGGCGACGTCCACAGAGCTGTAACGGAAGGGGCCAATGTCATAGGCCTCATCGATGGCATCTACGAGCATGTACCCGCCGTCTGGCACAAGGAGATCCTGTTCGGGCTGTCTCAAGGCGTGCAGATTTTCGGGGCGGCGAGCATGGGCGCTCTCAGGGCCGCCGAATGCGCCCCCTTCGGCATGATCGGGATAGGCAGGATCTTTGAGGACTTCTTTGCCGGCGTCTTGGAAGACGATGCGGACGTCGCCCAGTCGCACGGGCCGCCCGAACTCGGCTTCCTTCCGTTGAGCGAGCCGCTCGTGAATGTCCGCGCAACGCTTTCCCGCTGCCTCCAAGGCTCTCTTCTCACCCCCGCCGAACATGACAAGCTCCTGTCCGCCGCTCAAGCGATGTTCTTCAAGGACAGAACCTATTCGCGGGTCGTGTCCGCCTGCTTTCCGGACAGTCCCAGAGGGTCAGAGTTGTGCGAGATCCTGCGCGACAACAACGTCAACCAGAAGCTTGACGACGCCGAAGCGCTCATCCAGGCGGTGATCGATGCGCGGGACGAGCGACTGCCGTGCAATTTCGAGTGGAGCTTCGCGCGGACGAGCCTGTGGGATACGATGTTCCGGGCTGACTAAGCGCGATGCCGGACCAGTTTGATGCGGCGCCGGCCATTGCGCCGTCAGCACACCTGTTTGGCGCAATTCCTAATCGTGATGTCTTCATCGGAATTTGCGAGAAAATCCTAGTTTTAAACCCGTCTACTTTGCGGGAGGATTACCCTGTCACGCCTTACTGGGGATCCTCACATGGACAAAGCGACGACCATCATTGGAATAGACTGCAGCCCACGCGCGTTCAGTAACTCAGGGCGGATGCTCGGCGAGGTTCTCCGCTCGCTCGAGAGAGATCGGCGGGTGAAGGTCGTGGAACAGGTGCGTCTGGCCGATGAGCGTATCGACTGTCTCGGGTGCGAGCAGTGTTATCAAACGTTCGGATACCACGGCGACGGGATCGATCGTGCTCTGTCACTCATGAAAGATTCGGACGTGATTGTGATGGCTACTCCCACCTGCTTCGGAATGCCGCCGGCCCTGGGCGTCGTCTTGCTCGACAGGTCGGATCCCCTGTGGCGCGACAAACAACAGCTCAAAGGAAAACTCGGAGCGGTCATCGTCAACGGCGCCACCGATCCCGCGGACGATCCGAGTGTGCGCCGATGCGCGGACAACATGATCAAGTTTTTCGAACAGCACGAGATGCCCTGCGCCCAGCCGGTCCATCTGGGGGGAACGCTCGCGTATCCCGAGCAACGGTTTCCGGACCCGCTCCCCGCCAGGACGACAGGCGTTCTCGAGCAATTGGCTGACGAGATCCGGCAGTGGGTCGGGAGCAGGTGATACCGGTACATCTCTTGCCTCCTCGCGTGGTCATGGTCTGCTCCCTGAAAGGTGGTCCTCCCTGATGTATGGCTTTCGAGCCGTTGGAGGACCTAAGAATGCCGAGAAGACACAGCGCGGAAGAGATCGGCACGAAGCTTCGGCAGGAGTGGGCAGGGCAAATCGGTCGCTGAGGCGGTGCGGTCCCCGATGCATCAATTCACGGCTTTTCTGGACTTTCCCGGCAACGGAAGCTGCCGGGAGATTTCTTTACCAGCGGTCTAAACCACTGATTTAATGACCCCGCTTCTTAGCTGCACCCGCTCGTGGCGCCGCATGTGTCGCACTTCTCGCAGGTGCCGTTCCTGACCATCGTGAAGTTCTGGCACTCGGAGCACATGTTGCCGGTATAGCCCTGCATGATCGAGCGGGCGCGGCGTTCTGCTTCGACCTTCTTCGCCTCGGACTTCGCAGCAGCGGCCTCTGCCGCGGCCTTGTCGGAGAAGAGGGCAGTTACTTCTTGTTCGGCTTCTTCGGCGATCTCCTCGGCGAGTTCTGCGGCTCGCTCCTCGTAGTCGCGCTTGAAGGCGACGACTTCGGAGGTGACGGCGGCCGTCGTCGGCTCCAGCTTGCGCACGGCATTGCCGGAGATCGAGGTGACGGAAGCGCCGCCGGAGGCGCGGGCGGGGACTGCGGTCGAAGCTCCCTTGGGTTCGGAGCGCTCGCCCGTGCCGCCGACGATGGACGGCTTGTAGCCGCGGGTCCAGCCGGTGGAAACCAGATTGGTCTTGCCTTCCTGAATGCCGCGGCCGAGCGCGGTGTTGCTGAAGTCGGAAGTGTCGACATGAGCAAGGTCGTGGCGGCCGAGATAGGACACGGCAAGTTCGCGGAAGACATAGTCGAGGATCGACGTCGCATTCTTGATCGCGTCGTTACCCTGGACCATTCCGGCCGGCTCGAACTTGGTGAAGGTGAAGGCCTCCACATATTCCTCGAGCGGCACGCCGTATTGCAGGCCGAGCGAGATGGCGATGGCGAAGTTGTTCATCATCGCCCGGAAGGCCGCACCTTCCTTGTGCATGTCGATGAAGATCTCGCCGAGGCGTCCGTCGCCGAATTCGCCGGTGCGCAGATAGACCTTGTGACCGCCGACGATGGCCTTCTGGGTATAGCCCTGGCGGCGGTTCGGCAGTTTCTCACGGGCGCGCACCACCTTCTCGATGACCCGCTCGACAATCTTCTCGGTAACGGCGACGGCCTGGGCGGCTGCCGGCGCCTGCATCAGTTCTTCGATTGCGTCCTCGTCCTCATCGTCTTCGATCAGCGAGGCGTTCAGCGGCTGCGAGAGCTTGGAGCCGTCGCGGTAAAGGGCATTGGCCTTCAGCGCCAGCTTCCAGGAGAGCATATAGGCGTTCTTGCAATCCTCTACGGTCGCCTCGTTCGGCATATTGATCGTCTTCGAGATTGCTCCCGAGATGAAAGGCTGGGCGGCCGCCATCATGCGGATGTGGCTTTCGACCGAGAGGTAGCGCTTGCCGACCTTGCCGCAGGGATTGGCGCAATCGAAGACGGGCAAATGCTCAGCCTTGAGGAACGGCGCGCCTTCCAGGGTCATCGCGCCGCAGACATGGATGTTGGCGGCTTCGATGTCCTTCTTCGGGAAACCGAGGTGCTCGAGCAGGTTGAAGTCGACAGAGGCGAGCTGTTCATCCGTGACCTTCAGCGTGCCCTTGAGGAAATCGGCACCGAGCGTCCATTGGTTGAAGACGAACTTGATGTCGAAGGCAGCTTTCAACGCTGCATTGACTGCGTCGATCTTCTCGTCGGTGAAACCTTTGGCCTTCAAGGTCGTCGGATTGATGGCGGGCGCCTGGTTGAGGTTGCCGTGGCCGACGGCATAAGCCTCGATCTCGGCGATCTGACTTTCCGAATAGCCGAGCGTGCGCAGCGCCTCGGGAACCGCACGGTTGATGATCTTGAAATAGCCGCCGCCGGCGAGCTTCTTGAATTTCACCAGGGCAAAATCGGGCTCGATACCGGTCGTGTCGCAGTCCATGACAAGGCCGATCGTGCCGGTCGGCGCGATCACGGTCGCCTGGGCGTTGCGGTAGCCGTGCTTCTCGCCGAGCTCGACCGCCTTGTCCCAGGCGCTCTTGGCATGGGCGATCAGATCCTGGTCCGGGCAATCGCCGTGGACGAGCGCGACCGGGTTGACGGACAGACCCTCGTAACCGGCGGTCTCGCCGTGAGCCGCGCGGCGGTGATTGCGCATGACGCGCAGCATGTTGTCGCGGTTCGGCGCAAAGCCGGGGAAGGGCCCGAGCTTTGCGGATATCTCGGCCGAGGTCGCATAGGCGATGCCGGTCATGATCGCGGTCAGGGCGCCGGCGATGGCGCGGCCCTCGGGCGAGTCATAGGGAATGCCTGACGACATCAGCAGGCCGCCGATATTGGCATAGCCGAGGCCGAGCGTGCGGTATTCGTAGGAGAGCTCGGCGATCTCGCGGGACGGGAACTGGGCCATCATGACAGAGACTTCGAGAACGACCGTCCAGAGGCGGACGGCATGTTCGTAGTCGCCGATATTGATTCGCTTGGTCGCGGCATCCTTGAACTGCATCAGGTTGAGCGAAGCGAGATTGCACGCCGTGTCGTCGAGGAACATGTATTCCGAGCACGGGTTGGAGGCGCGGATCGGGCCTGCAGCCGGGCAGGTGTGCCAATCGTTCATGGTCGTGTTGAAGTGCAGGCCGGGATCGGCCGAGGCCCAGGCGGCATGGGAGATCGACTCCCAGAGGTCGCGCGCCTTCAGGGTCTTCATGACGCGGCCGTCCTTGCGGGCGGTCAGGTGCCATTCACCATCAGCCTCCACGGCGCGCAGGAAGTCGTCCTTGATCGAGACGGAGTTGTTGGAGTTCTGGCCCGAAACCGTGAGGTAGGCCTCCGAATCCCAATCCGTGTCGTAGGTCTTGAACTCGATGTCCTTATAGCCCTGCCGCGCGAACTGAATGACGCGCTTGACGTAGTTTTCCGGAACCAGCGCCTGCTTGGCGGCGCGGATCTCTCGCTTCAGTGCCGGGTTCTGCTTGGGATCGAAGCAGGCATCGTCGCTGCCGTCGCAATTGATGCAGGCCTTCATGATCGCCTTCAGGTGCTTGGCGACGATCTTCGAGCCGGTGACCAGGGCGGCGACTTTCTGCTCTTCCTTGACCTTCCAGTTGATATATTCCTCGATATCCGGATGGTCGATGTCGACGACCACCATTTTGGCGGCGCGGCGGGTCGTGCCGCCCGACTTGATGGCGCCTGCGGCGCGGTCACCGATCTTCAGGAAGCTCATGAGGCCGGAGGACTTGCCGCCGCCCGAGAGCCGTTCGCCTTCGGCGCGCAGATGCGAGAAGTTGGAACCGGTGCCGGAGCCGTATTTGAAGAGGCGCGCCTCGCGCACCCAGAGGTCCATGATGCCGCCCTCGTTGACGAGGTCGTCCGCGACCGACTGAATGAAGCAGGCGTGCGGCTGCGGATGCTCGTAAGCGGACTTCGACTTCGTCAGCTTGCCGGTAAAGGGATCGACGTAGAAGTGGCCCTGGCCGGGGCCGTCGATACCATAGGCCCAGTGAAGGCCGGTGTTGAACCATTGCGGAGAGTTCGGCGCAACGCGCTGAGTGGCGAGCATGTAGGCGAGTTCGTCACGGAAGGCGCTGGCGTCCTCTTCCGTGTCGAAATAGCCGCCTTTCCAGCCCCAATAGGCCCAGGTGCCGGCCAGCCGATCGAAAACCTGGCGGGCATCCGTTTCGGAGCCGTACTGCTCCTCCTTCGCCAGCGCCTTCAGCGCGTCGTTGTCCGGAACCGAGCGCCAGAGGAAGGACGGGACGTCGTTTTCCTCGACGCGCTTCAGCTTTGCCGGCACGCCGGCCTTGCGGAAATATTTCTGGGCGAGAATATCGGCGGCGACCTGCGAGAACTGCGCGGGCACGTCGATATCCGCAAGGCGGAAGACCACCGACCCGTCCGGGTTCTTGATCTCACTCGTCGCCTTGCGGAATTCAATTTCAGCATAGGCGGATTGCCCTGCCTTCGTGAAACGACGCTCGATCTTCATTATCCCGTCCTTTGTTGCCATGCGCTAAAGCGCAGTTAACCCCGCCCGGCCGCGATGGATCTCGCAACCAGCCTTGAAATCTCTGTCGATGTGAGGAAACCCAGCTCCTGGGTAACCCTGTATCTTGTGATAATGCTGGCTGCAAACGCTAAATATAGTATTAACAGGCTCTTTACGCCAGCTCGAAATGCCGCTTGTGCGCCCCAAATTTCGCGCAAAATTCCGCCATTGCAGCCGCTCGGGGTCATCCGCCCGGGCCGCATGTCGGAACCGACGATTTGGGGGTGTGAACCGGCCTCTGAACTTCCCGGTCCGCCGCCGTCGCAACGTAAATCCATTAACCGTGAATCGCCTCGGGGCGTCAAGGGGTGGTTTGTGACGGAAGTTTGGGCGCTATATCTTGTGTGGGTCGACTGTGGAAAACGGGGACATCATTCAATCCGTTGAAAATCAGGGACTTCCACCGCTTGCCTGCGACGATGAAATAGCGGCAGCCCGAAATTCAAATTTTTATGGACGAAAAAACGGGTACAAAACACGGCCCGGCGCTACTCGCGATTGCGAATCAGATGGGCATGTGAAGCGGCCCATTTTGGTGATTCGGCAGTACCAGCAGTCTCAAGCGGAGGGGTCGCGAGAAGAAGACTCGGCGATCGGCCGCGCGCCTAGCCCACGCGCTTCTGCAGTTCCCGTGCGCCGTTCGGCGCGTTGACCTTGCCCGAGGTGATGAAGAAGGCAAAGACGTCGCGCGGCGCCGTCTCGGGCTTGCGCTCGGGCGCGCTTTTTTCCAGGTCGTCTGGTTCGCCGCCCGCGGCAAAGGTCTTCAGCCGCTCGGCCCAACGATCGAGTTCCTTCGGCGGATAGCAGGTCTTCACCTCGTCGCTGCCCTTCTGCAGCCGCGCATAGACGAAATCGGTGGTGACATCGGCAATCATCGGATAGTCCGCGTGCTCGGCGAGAACGGCGGCTGCCTTGTATTTTTCAAGGAGAGTCACGAACTCGGGAACCTGGAAGCTGGGGTTGCGGACCTCGACCACATGGCGGAGCTTCAGGCCGTCCTGCTTTTCCGGCAGCAGCTTCAGGAAACCCTCGAAATCATCAGCATCGAATTTCTTGGTCGGCGCGAACTGCCAGAGAATGGGACCGAGGCGGTCGCCCAGTTCCGTCAGTCCTTGGGTCAGGAATCGCTCCATGGATTCACCGGCTTCGGAGAGGACTTTGCGATTGGTGACGAATCGGCTCGCCTTCAATGAGAAGACGAAACCGTCCGGAACCTCTGCACCCCACTTGGCGAAGGTCGCCGGCTTCTGCGAGCTATAATAGGTGCCGTTGACCTCGATCGTCCGCAACTCCTTGCCGGCGAATTCGAGTTGCCGCTTCTTCGGAAGATCGTCCGGGTAGAAGGTGCCTTCCCAGGGCTCGAAATTCCATCCGCCGATGCCGACGCGGATATTTCCCGAATTTGCCATCCTCATCCTCCTCATGACCTTACGACAACGCCTCGCGTCCCTGAAAGGCGCGCAAAGCCGCTGCAGCACTTTGATTTGCAGCGCGTTTATCCTGTCCGGAGCGAATAAGGGAGGCCACCCGCTTTCAGCGGGCGATCGGCTCCGCATCACTCCGCCGCCACCACCTTCTTTACCGGCCGGCGCTCCAGAAGTTCCTTCAGGAACTGCCCGGTATAGGAACGCGGCTCGTTCACGACCTCTTCAGGAGTGCCCTGCGCGATGACCTCGCCGCCGCCGTCGCCGCCTTCCGGGCCAAAATCGATGATCCAGTCGGCCGTCTTGATGACTTCGAGATTGTGCTCGATGACCACTACGGAGTTGCCCTGGCTGACGAGCTCATGCAGAACTTCAAGAAGCTTGGCTACATCGTGGAAATGCAATCCTGTTGTCGGCTCGTCCAGAATGTAGAGCGTGCGTCCCGTGGAACGTTTTGACAGCTCTTTTGCCAGCTTCACGCGTTGGGCCTCGCCGCCCGAAAGCGTATTTGCCTGCTGGCCGATCTTGATATAGCCGAGGCCCACCTGGTTCAATGTCACCAGCTTGTCGCGCACCGCCGGAACGGCCGCGAAGAATTCGACGCCTTCCTCCACCGTCATGTCGAGCACGTCGGCGATGGATTTGCCCTTGAAGTGGACGTCCAGCGTCTCGCGATTGTAACGCTTGCCGTGGCAGACGTCGCAGGTAACGTAGACATCCGGAAGGAAGTGCATCTCGATCTTGATGACGCCGTCGCCCTGGCAGGCCTCGCAGCGGCCGCCCTTGACGTTGAAGGAGAAGCGGCCCGGCTGGTAGCCGCGCGCCTTTGCCTCCGGCAACCCGGCGAACCAGTCGCGAATCGGCGTGAAGGCGCCCGTATAGGTCGCCGGGTTGGAGCGCGGCGTGCGCCCGATCGGCGACTGGTCGATGTCGATCACCTTGTCGATATGCTCGAAACCGTCGATACGGTCGTGCTCGGCCGGGTTTTCGCGCGCGCCCATGATGCGGCGGGCGGCGGCCTTGTAGAGCGTCTCGATCAGGAAGGTGGATTTGCCTCCGCCCGACACGCCGGTGACGGCGGTGAAGACCCCGAGCGGGATCGAGGCGGTCACATTCTTCAGATTGTTGGCCCGAGCGCCTACGACGGTGACTTCCTTCTTCTTTTTAGGCTTTCGCCGTTCGCCGGGCACGGCGACGGAAAGCTCGCCGGAGAGATATTTGCCCGTCAGCGAGTTCGGATTGGACATGATATCGGACGGAGAGCCTTCGGCGACGATCTGGCCGCCGTGAATGCCGGCCGCCGGACCGATGTCGACGACATAATCCGCCGTCAGGATCGCATCTTCATCGTGCTCGACGACAATGACCGTGTTGCCGATGTCGCGCAGATGCCTCAGCGTATCCAAGAGGCGGGCATTGTCGCGTTGGTGCAGGCCGATCGAGGGCTCGTCGAGGACATAGAGAACACCCGTCAGGCCGGAGCCGATCTGCGATGCAAGCCGGATACGCTGACTTTCGCCGCCCGAAAGCGTTCCGGAATTGCGCGAAAGGCTCAGATATTCGAGGCCGACGTCGTTCAGGAAGCGCAGGCGCTCGCGGATCTCCTTCAGGATGCGCACGGCGATCTCGTTCTGCTTCGTGCTGAGATGCCCAGGCAAGACCTCGAACCAGTCCCGCGCGGCGCGGATCGACATGTCGGAGACTTCGCCGATATGCAGTGCATCGATTTTGACGGCAAGCGCTTCCGGCTTCAGCCGGTAACCGGCGCAGGCAGGGCAGGGCGCTGCGGACATATAGCGCTCGATCTCCTCGCGGGCCCAGGCGCTGTCAGTCTCTTTCCAGCGGCGTTCGAGATTCGGCACGATGCCCTCGAACGTCTTCGTCGTGTTGTAGGACCGGGCGCCGTCCTGATAGTGGAAGGCGATCTTGTCTTTCGTGCCGTGGAGAATCGCTTCCCGTGCTTCCGCGGAAAGCTCGCTCCAGCGGCTGCCGAGGTTGAAGCC
Organism: Sinorhizobium arboris LMG 14919; assembly: GCF_000427465.1. Classification (NCBI taxonomy): domain Bacteria; kingdom Pseudomonadati; phylum Pseudomonadota; class Alphaproteobacteria; order Hyphomicrobiales; family Rhizobiaceae; genus Sinorhizobium; species Sinorhizobium arboris. The sequence goes on from NZ_ATYB01000014.1 coordinate 1,381,833, forward strand.
GAAAACCTTGCCCAGGGCGTCGAGCGTCTGATTGTAGTAGGGAGACGTGGATTTCGCCCAGGGCGCAATGGCACCGTCCCGAAGCGCGCGGTTCGGCTCCGGGACGATCAGCGCCTCGTCGATCTTCTGCTGGCTGCCGAGGCCGTCGCAGGTCGTGCAGGCCCCGAAGGGATTGTTGAAGGAGAAAAGCCGCGGCTCGATCTCCGAAATGGTGAAGCCCGAGACGGGACAGGCGAACTTTTCCGAAAACAGCACCCGTTCATGCGTTTCGTTCAGCGACTTGTTGGCCGAGCCGCCGGCCGACGTCTCTTCCGGGGGCAGAGGCCGGTCGGCGAATTCGGCAATCGCCAAGCCGTCGGCCAGCGTGAGGCAGGTCTCGATACTGTCGGCGAGGCGGGTTCCGATATCGGGCCGTACCACGACACGGTCGACGACCACGTCGATGTCGTGCTTGTATTTCTTGTCGAGCGCCGGCACGTCGGCAATCTCGTAGAACTGGCCGTCGACCTTTACGCGCTGGAAGCCCTTCTTCATCAGCTCGGCGAGTTCCTTCTTGTACTCGCCCTTGCGCCCGCGCACGAGCGGGGCCAGAATGTAGAGGCGCGTGCCTTCCCCGAATTCCAGCACCCGGTCGACCATCTGACTGACGGTCTGGCTTTCGATCGGCAGGCCGGTCGCGGGCGAGTAAGGCACGCCGACGCGCGCGAAGAGAAGGCGCAGATAATCGTAGATCTCCGTAACGGTTCCGACGGTCGAACGCGGATTGCGCGACGTGGTCTTCTGCTCGATGGAGATTGCGGGCGAGAGCCCGTCGATCTGATCGACGTCGGGCTTCTGCATCATCTCGAGGAACTGGCGGGCGTAGGCCGAGAGGCTCTCGACATAGCGGCGCTGGCCCTCTGCGTAGATCGTGTCGAAGGCAAGCGAGGATTTCCCGGAGCCCGAAAGGCCGGTCATCACGATCAGCTTGTTACGCGGCAGGTCAAGGTCGATGCCCTTGAGATTGTGCTCGCGAGCGCCGCGAATGGAGATGGTCTTGAGTTCGCTCATCGGAAGGCCAGCTTTGAATGTCGATTGAAAGCACCCTATGTAATGACGGCCGCGCCCATGTCGAGGCGCAATCGGCAAAAGAGGCGGTTCAATTGCGATTCGGTTGACAGGATAGTACGGAAATATTAGAACAAAGAAAGAACAAAGTCAGCCATATCCCCACCAAATCAGTTGTGGATTATGCGCGGTACGGGGCGTATCGGCGGCGGCGGGCCGCTAAGGTGTTCGCTCATGATATATTGGAGAGCCGGGCGAGCGGTCCGGCGGCAGAAACGGGAAAAGCGACATGGCTGGTAGCGTCAACAAGGTGATCTTGATCGGAAACGTCGGTGCCGACCCGGAAATCCGGCGCACACAGGACGGCCGGCCGATCGCCAATCTCAGAATTGCCACGTCCGAGACTTGGCGCGACCGCAATTCGGGCGAGCGCCGCGAAAAGACGGAATGGCATACGGTCGTCGTCTTCAACGAGGGCCTCTGCAAGGTCGTCGAACAATATGTGAAGAAGGGCGCCAAGCTCTACATCGAAGGCCAGCTGCAGACGCGCAAATGGCAGGACCAGAATGGCAATGACCGCTATTCGACCGAGGTCGTCCTCCAGGGCTTCAACTCGACCCTGACGATGCTTGACGGCCGCGGAGGCGAGGGCGGCGGCGCAGGCCGCGGCGGCAGCGAGTACGGCGGTGGCGGCGGCTACGAGGAATACGACCAGTCGCGGCAGTCCTCGGGCGGCCGGTCCGGCGGTCAATCGAACCAGGGCGGCAATTTCTCGCGTGATCTCGACGACGACATTCCGTTCTGATCGATCGTGCCAGCCAGTCCGAGATCCGTTCGGCCCGCTCGTTGCGGGCCGTTTTCGTTGTGCGTTCAGATTTGAAACGCCGAGCGCACGCCGTCCACGACGAATTGCACGGCGAGCGCCGCAAGGATGACGCCGAGGAGGCGGGTGAGAATCGCCCGACCGGTGACGCCCAGGAACCGGTCGATACGCTCGGCGATCACCAGCGCCAGGAACAGGATCGCCATCGATGCGGCGATGACGACGATGAGTTGCGCCCGTTCTATCGCCGAGGGAAAGGAGCTGCCGAGAAGGATGGTTGCAGAAATCGCCCCCGGCCCGGCGATCAAGGGCAGTGCGAGCGGAAAGACCGCAATGTTGTGAAGGTGGTCCTTCGTGATCGCCGTCTCCCCGGCCTTCTCCTTTCGCTCCTGGCGCTTCTCGAAGATCATCTCGAAGGCGATCCAGAAGAGCAGCATGCCGCCGGCGATCCGGAAGGCGCCGATGGAGATGCCGAGGAGGCCGAGAATGCCGTCGCCGAAAAGAGCAAAGGCGGCGAGGATGAAGAAAGCGATGAGCGAGCCGCGGGTCGCGACCTGGAAGCGTTGCTGTCGGGTCAAGCCGACGGTGAGGCTCAGGAAGATCGGCGCAAGGCCGGGCGGATCAAGCGTGACGAGCAGCGTCGTCAGCGCATTGACCAAGAGATCGACATCGAACATTCGTGTCCCTTCCGGATTTCCACCCGGCTGTTCCCGGTGGTTTGGCCCGCATTGTTAGGCAAGCGATGCGCCCTTGGAAAGAGCGGGTAGCCAAGTCCAGCGCAATGGCTTAAACCAGCGCCATCCCCGAGGCGCGCAGCTTTCTTTGCGAGCTTCTTTCATTGCCCTAGAAAAGCCTGTTCCGGCGGCAAAAGACTGTTCAAAACACCGGCCGAAAATTGGCGCTCCGAGCCGCATTCGGCTATAAAAAACCGATTGATTCTGAACAAAGATCGTGATCACCATTGACTGAGCAAAGCACTCCCGGCGGCGGAAAAAATCCGCCAGGCATCGAGCCGATTTCCATCATCGAGGAAATGCAGCGGTCGTATCTCGATTACGCCATGAGCGTGATCGTGTCGCGTGCGCTTCCAGATGTGCGCGACGGTCTCAAACCCGTTCACCGCCGCATCCTCTACGGAATGAGCGAGCTCGGCATCGACTGGAACAAGAAATATGTAAAATGCGCCCGCGTCACCGGTGACGTGATGGGTAAATACCATCCGCACGGTAATATGGCGATCTACGATGCGCTCGCACGCATGGCGCAGGATTGGTCGCTGCGGTTGCCGCTGATCGACGGCCAGGGCAATTTCGGCTCCGTCGACGGCGATCCGCCCGCGGCGGAGCGTTATACCGAATGCCGGCTGCAGAAGGCAGCGCATTCGCTGCTCGACGACCTCGACAAGGAAACGGTGGATTTTCGCGACAACTACGACGGCACCTTGCATGAGCCCGTCGTCGTGCCGGCAAAATTCCCGAACCTGCTCGTCAACGGTGCAGGCGGCATCGCCGTCGGCATGGCGACCAATATCCCGCCGCACAACCTTGGCGAGGTGGTCGACGGCTGTATAGCGCTGATCGATAATCCGGCGATCGAGCTTCCGGAGTTGATGCAGATCATCCCGGGGCCGGATTTTCCGACCGGGGCGCTGATCCTCGGCCGTTCGGGCATCCGTCAGGCTTATGAGACCGGCCGCGGCTCGGTCATCATGCGCGGCCGGGCCCATGTCGAGCCGATGCGCGGCGATCGCGAACAGATCATCATCACCGAGATTCCCTATCAGGTGAACAAGGCGACGATGATCGAAAAGATGGCCGAACTCGTCCGCGACAAGCGGATCGAGGGCATCTCCGACCTCCGCGACGAATCCGACCGCCAGGGCTATCGCGTCGTCATCGAACTGAAGCGCGACGCCAATGCCGAAGTCATCCTGAACCAGCTTTACCGCTACACGCCTTTGCAGACGTCCTTCGGCTGCAACATGGTGGCGCTGAACGGCGGCAAGCCGGAGCAGATGACTTTGCTCGACATGCTGCGCGCCTTTGTCTCCTTCCGTGAGGAAGTCGTCAGCCGGCGCACCAAATACCTGCTGCGTAAGGCGCGCGAGCGGGCGCATGTGTTGGTCGGCCTCGCCATCGCCGTCGCAAATATCGACGAGGTGATCAAGCTCATCCGCCAGGCGCCCGATCCGCAGACCGCGCGCGAACAGCTGATGGAGCGCCGCTGGCCGGCACACGACGTCGAGGCGCTCATTCGCCTGATCGACGATCCGCGCCACCGGATCAATGACGACGCTACGTACAACCTGTCGGAGGAGCAGGCGCGTGCGATCCTTGACCTGCGGCTGCAGCGTCTGACCGCACTCGGCCGCGACGAGATCGGCGACGAACTCAACAAGATCGGCGAGGAAATCAAGGATTACCTCGATATCCTCTCATCCCGGCTCCGCATCATGAAGATCGTCAAGGACGAGCTCACCGCGGTCCGCGACGAATTCGGCACGCCGCGCCGCACCGAGATCGCCGAAGGCGGTCCGGACATGGACGACGAGGACCTGATCGCGCGGGAAGATATGGTCGTGACCGTGTCCCATCTCGGCTACATCAAGCGTGTGCCGCTGACGACCTATCGGGCGCAGCGCCGCGGCGGCAAGGGCCGCTCGGGGATGGCCACCCGCGACGAGGATTTCGTTACCCGGCTGTTCGTTGCCAATACGCATACGCCGGTTCTGTTCTTCTCCTCGCGCGGCATCGTCTACAAGGAGAAGGTCTGGCGGCTTCCGATCGGCACGCCGCAATCGCGCGGCAAGGCGCTGATAAACATGCTGCCGCTGGAACCCGGCGAACGAATCACCACGATCATGCCGCTGCCCGAGGACGAGGCGACCTGGGAAAACCTCGACGTCATGTTCTCGACGACCCGCGGCACGGTGCGCCGCAACAAGCTCTCCGACTTCGTCCAGGTCAACCGCAACGGCAAGATCGCGATGAAGCTCGAGGAAGAAGGCGACGAGATCCTCTCGGTCGACACCTGCACCGAATTCGACGACGTGGTGCTAACGACAGCACTCGGCCAGTGCATCCGTTTCCCCGTCGCCGACGTGCGCGTCTTTGCGGGCCGCAACTCGATCGGCGTTCGGGGCATTTCGCTCGGCGACGGCGACCGGATCATCTCCATGGCGATTGTCGCTCACGTCGAAGCCGAACCGTGGGAGCGTGCCGCCTATCTGAAGCGATCGGCCGCAGAGCGTCGCGCCGTTACCGGTGAAGAGGAGGAAATCGTGCTTGTCGGTGAGGAGGTCACCAATGGCGGCGAACTCTCCAACGAGCGCTACGAGGAACTGAAGGCACGCGAGCAGTTCATCCTGACGGTCTCGGTGAAGGGCTTCGGCAAGCGTTCCTCATCCTATGATTTCCGAACCTCCGGCCGTGGCGGCAAGGGCATTCGCGCCACCGATACCTCGAAGACCGCGGAAATCGGCGAACTCGTCGCCGCCTTCCCGATCGATAACAACGATCAGATCATGCTCGTTTCCGATGGAGGTCAGCTTATCCGCGTGCCGGTGGGAGGCATTCGCCTGGCGAGCCGCGCCACCAAGGGCGTGACCATTTTCTCGACCGCCAAGGACGAGAAGGTCGTCTCGGTCGAGCGGATCAGCGAGCCGGATGGCGACGAGGAGATCGAAGCCGTAGGCGCCGAAGGCGTCATGGCCGAGCCTGAGATGCCGCCGGAGGCCTCGTCGACACCGGACGAGTGATTGACCGCAGAATAATTTTAGGCCCGCCGCTATCCAGCGGCGGTTCTTTTTTGCGGAACTGATTGGATTTATTGGCGCAGGTAGTCGAGAAGCCCGCGCGCAAGCGCATCGAAAACCACGCGGCAACGTGGCGTCGCACGGAGATTTTCGTGCATGACGAGCCATGTCTCGAGTTTTAGTTCAAAGACATCCGCCAGCACGCGCTTGAGATCCGGGTCGCGGGCGGCAAGCGCGTTTTGGCAAATGCCGATGCCGAAACCGGCGCGGATCGCCGCGAGTTGGGCAAGGTTGCTATCGGCTTTGAAAGCGAAGCGCCCGGTGGGCAAGTCCGGTGTCCTTCCTATGATAGAGCGGATCGCCGGCGTTTCCCGGTCATAGCCTATCACGCTGTGTCGGGAGAGGTCCTCGAGGGTCTGCGGCATCCCACGGCGCTCCAGATAGGAGCGATGCGCATGGAAGCCGAGCGGAACCGCGCCGATATGGCGTGCAACCAGTGCCTCCTGTGCTGGCGCGACCATGCGCACAGCGATGTCCGCCTCCTGGCGAAGCAAGTCTTCGACGACATCCGATGCAGAAAGTTCGATGGAAAGTTCCGGGTACTCCCCATGCAATTCTGCAAGGATCGGGGGCAGGACTTCAATTCCGATGACCTCACTGGCGCTGATACGAACCGTTCCGCCCATCGCACCGTGTTGTCCGGAGGCGGTGCGCAGCAGGGCTGCAGCTGTCGCCGCCATTGTCTCGGCATAGGGCCGCAACTCCAGCGCGGCGTCGGTCGGCATCAGTCCGTGCGGCGATCGCGTGAAGAGCGGAAAGCCCACCGACGTCTCCAAGGCGTCTATGTGCCGGCCGACCGTCGGCTGGGTCAGGCCGAGTTCGCGCGCCGCGGCCGACAGCGAGCCCTCGCGCAGCACCATTAGAAAGGTGCGGTAGAAATCCCAGCTCGGTTCAATGAGGTTCATGCATTTAAGTATAGCGGCAAGACCTATTTAGACAATTCCGTTTAGCTCTATTCCAGGCGATGCTCCGTTCGTCAAGCGATGGAGAGAATGATGAGCGCGACGAAAAATCATAGAGCAACGGTCCTGGTGCTGGGTGCGACAGGCGGAATCGGTGGCGCCGTGGCGCAAAGCCTGAATGCGCGTGGGTGGAGAGTCCGGGCACTGAACCGCAACACCGCGAAGGTATCCGCAAAAGTGCCGGCCTTCGAGTGGATTCAAGGCGATGCGATGAACGCGGCGGATGTTCGTGCCGCGGCAGAAGGAGTGGAGTTCATCGTTCATGCGGTCAACCCGCCCGGTTACCGTGATTGGGAACGTCTGGTGCTGCCGATGCTCGACAACACCATAGCGGCAGCCCGGCAGGTCGCCGCCCGCATCGTCCTGCCGGGAACGATATATAACTTCGGTCCTGACGCTTTTCCAATTCTTCGCGAGGATTCACCGCAGCGGCCCCTGACGAAAAAGGGGGCGATCCGCAAGGAAATGGAGGCCCGGCTGAAAGCGGCCTCTGAGGAAGGCACCGGCGTCATCATACTCAGGGCAGGGGATTTCTTCGGGCCGAATGCTGCCAATAACTGGTTCTCTCAAGGGCTGGTGAAGCCCGGAAAGCCGCTGACGACGGTCACTTATCCCGGCGCGAAAGGGGTCGGGCACCAATGGGCCTATTTGCCGGACATGGCGGAGACGATGATACGCCTGATGGAGCGCGCGGAGGCCCTCCCGCTCTTCGCCGTCTACCATATGCGCGGATTCTTCGACGGTGATGGTACCAGGATGATCGCCGCGATCAGACGTGCAGCGGGCGGGCCGCACCTCAGGGTTCGGACCTTTCCGTGGTGGCTGGTCACGCTGGCGTCTCCCTTCGTCCCGTTCTTTCGGGAACTCAGGGAGATGCGCTATCTCTGGCGCAAACCGCTCGAAATGCGCAACGATCGCCTGATCGCGCTGCTCGGGGAGGAGCCGCAAACACCGATCGACGACGCCGTTGCAGCGACGCTTGCGTCCCTAGATTGCCTTCACAGTGAAACGGTCGACCATTTCCCCGCCGAGCATCGTGGCGAGGCGCTGGGGAGCGGCTCCGTCAGTTCTTGAAAACGACACAGGCGCCGCCGCTCTTTCGTATGGCGGCGCAAAGCTGATCGGCTTCGGCGCGCGTCTCCCGGCCGATGCGGGCGGCGTAACGGCGCCTGGTCCCGAAGCTGGCATTGCGCTCCCGCACGAGAACCGCCTTTTCGCTGTTGATCGGAGAAGGCAGTCTTTTCACGGCATTCAGGAACAGCCGCTGGGCCACGGATTTCTGGTAATGGGCCGAAAGCTGAACGCCCCAGGGTGCCCAGGCCGCTTCATCGGCGATAACCACTTCGCGCAGGCGCCGGGTATTGGCGAGCGCGACGCAGCCGTCCAGGAAACTCTTGTCCTTGTCGAGTTCGATATTGAGCGACTTCGGTGGGTTGTCGCGCCAGTCTTCCACGGAATGAGCGGTGATCGCCAGCACGTAATCTCGCGTTTCATAGGGTAACCGGTCTTTTTCCAGGAAGCGCTCCAGCCCGGCTTCGCCGGCATTATAGGCCGCCGCCGCAAATCCCAGATTGCCGTAACGCGCCTTCAGTTCGCTCAGATACTCGGCCGATTTGCCGAGCGCCGCCACCGCGTCGAAACTGTTCGACAGACCGCGAAGCTTTGCGGTCGTCGGCATGAACTGGGCAATGCCCTCTGCGCCTTTGGGGCTGATTGCGTCGGGTTGGAAAAGGCTTTCGCGCCAGATCAGGCGGGCGAAAAAGTCGGCCGGCAGGTCGTTCGCCTTGGCGTAGTGTTCGATGATGCCGCAGACATCACGGGCAAAATTGTCGGGGGTGATGCAGAGACGAAGGAAAGGATTCTCTGTTGACACTCCCGAATAGAGGCATTTCCGCGGCGGAACCGGCGCGTCGGCGCGAGCCTCCGCGGCCCCGGAATGAATGGATACGAAACATGCGACAGCGGCCAGTGCGGCCGCGACAAGGCGCGCCGGACGTTGCTTTCGGGTGCTCCAGATGCGACCTGTGCTCGCCTTTTTCTGCTCGGTCATGCGGCCCTCAGCGACGAACGAGTGCATATAGATAACATCTTCGACGCGGGCGAGAAATCGGCGATGCGCGGTATCAGTCTGGAGAACCGGTGCGCAGGATCAGTTGCATGAAGGTGAGGTCGAGCCAGCGGCCGAATTTCGTGCCGACCTCCTTCATATGACCGGTCTGCTGAAACCCCAGCTGTTCATGGAGACGGATCGACGGCAGGTTCTCTGACTCTATTCCCGCGATCATCACGTGCTTGCCAAGCCCCTCGGCCCGGTTGACGAGCTCGAGCATCAGCGCCCGGCCTATTCCCGCTCCGCGTTGGTCCTCCCTCACATAGACCGAGTGCTCGACCGTGTGGCGGTAGCCATCGAAAGCGCGCCACTCGCCAAAGGAGGCATAGCCGACGACCTCGCCGGCATCGGAAAGGGCGGCAAGCACCGGGAAGCCGGCAGCGTTGCGTGCCTTAAGCCAGGTTGCCCGATTGGCAACGTCGACAAGGGTCTCGTTCCAGATCGCCGTCGTATTCGCTACAGCGTGATTGTAGATGGCGCATATCGCCGGAAGATCGGATTCAACCGCGTCCCTGATTTTCATATCGGCCCCCCTTCAACTCAACAGCCCTGATGCCGCCGGAAGCTTTCCGCTTTTCTCCGCCCCCTTTGTTTCCGCGACTCCGGACGGAAGGCCGTTGCTCACCTTTCTGGAATTGCTCTAGCCGTTCAGCTCTGCGGCGGCAATCTCGGCCACTGCAAATGTGCTTTCCGGGCTTTCGCCGTCGCCGAGAAACCAGGCCGCGGACAGGCCGGCATAGGCAATGATCCACTGTAGGAGCCTCTTCGGCTCCAGCCGCGACTTATGAGCGACGATCGCAAGCTGCCTCGTTAGACGCCCTGGAGCGGTTACGGCGGGAAGGTCCGGATTGCAGAAGATATTGGCGTAGTCGAAGCCGCGCTCGCCATGAAGGCCCTTGGGATCTATGGCCAGCCAGCCCCGGTTATCGAAGTCGAGGATGTTGCCGTGGTGAATGTCTCCATGCAGGATGACCGGGACATCGGGCGTGGATAGGAGATGTCGGGCAGCGTCTGCACAGGTCCTGAGGATGCCGCCGTGGACGCGGGCTGCAGGGTCCAACGCCCGGAACCAGTGCTCGAGTGGTGCGAGACCCGCTGGCGGGGAGGGCCTTGGTCCGTGCAGCATGGCAACGGCGCGGCAGATGATCCGGGTAGCGTCGTCGTCGCTGCCGGTCATCGCCATGTGAAAAAGCGATCGCCGGCTCTCCGACCGTTCGAGAAGGATAGCGTTATCGGCCGCGGCGTAAACCTGGGCTGCGCCCTGGCCGTCCCACCATTGCATCAACTGCCCGCCGGATCTTTCCTCCGGCTCGTCGGCCACCTTGAGCATTGCCGGCAGGCCGCGCCAGCGAACGGGCAGCAGCCGGCTCGTCCGCGTGAGGATCGGTTCGCCCGCAGGATCGAGGGCCCACTCATTAATGAAGGACGTGAACATCGGGACAGAATAATCGATTCGCCGCGCCAAGAGCCCCCGCGCATGGAGCGGGGGGCTCTTTGCTGTGTATCGATTTCAGGCGACGTTATCGAGCGACGGATAATCCGTATAGCCCTTGGCGCCGCCGCCATAGAAGGTGGCCTGATCCGGCGCATTCAGGGGCACGTCGTCTCTCAACCTGCGCACAAGATCCGGATTGGCGATGAAGGGTTTGCCGAAAGCAACCAGATCGGCTTCGCCGCTTTCGACGGCCTTCAGCGCCAGATCGCGATCGTATCCGTTGTTCGTCATCCAGGCCGCCTTGCCGCCGGCGGCTGCGTAAGCGGCACGAAGACCAGCGTAGTCGAAGGGCCGGTCACCCTGCTGGTGGTCGCGCGCGCCGCCCGTGGCGCCTTCGATGACATGCACGTAAGCGAGCGCGTAGCGGGCCAGGCCCTCGACCACATAGGTGAAGAGCGGCTGCGGGTCCGGATCGAACGCATCGTTGGCAGGTGTAACGGGAGAGATGCGGATACCGACCCGGCCGGCGCCGACCTCGCTGGTAACGGCGTCGACGACCTCGAAGAGAAAGCGGGCGCGGTTCTCGATCGAGCCGCCGTAGGCGTCCGTGCGTTCATTGGAGCCGGAACGCAGGAACTGATCGATCAGATAGCCATTGGCAGCATGGATCTCGACGCCGTCGAAGCCGGCTTCGACCGCCGCGCGCGCGGCTTTGCGATAATCCTCGACAATGCCGGCGATCTCCGCCAGCTCGAGCGCCCGCGGTTCGGAGGTTTCCGCAAAGCTCCCGGTTCCATCGGGATTGATGAGATAGGTTTTCGATTTGGCGCGGATAGCCGACGGGGCGACCGGCTTGCCGCCCTGCGGCTGGAGCGACTCATGCGATATCCGCCCTACATGCCACATCTGCACGACGATCTTGCCGCCGGCTTTGTGAACCGCATCCGTGACCTTGCGCCAACCGACGAGGGCCTCGGGTTTGTAGAGGCCCGGCACGTCGGCATAGCCTTGGCCTTGGTGGCTTATCGCCGTCGCCTCGGTGATCAGCAGGCCGGCGGATGCGCGCTGCTCGTAATAGGCGACGTTGAGATCGTTGGGCACAGCCCGGGGGGAACGGTTCCGCGTCAGAGGTGCCATCACCACTCGGTTGCTGAGACTGATGTCGCCGATCGCGATCGGGTCGAAAAGAGATGCCATGGATTATCCTTTCCGTTGCGGGTTGAGACTCGGGGGGAGGTGGGGAGTAATCAGAGGTCGCCGATAGTTTTCAGAAACGCTGCGATGGTTTCCTCGTTGCGGCGATAGAAAACCCATTGGCCGACGCGACGGGTAGTCACCAGACCGGCGCGCTGCAGCACGGCAAGATGAGACGAAACCGTCGACTGCGAGAGGCCGCATCTCTCGAACTGTCCGGCACAGACGCCCATGTCGAGCGGATGCTCCTGGCCGGAGAAATGAGCCTCCGGCTCCTTCAGCCAGGTCAGGATCTCCATGCGCGTCGGATGCGCCAGTGCTTTCAGAATTTCGTCTCTATCCATCGAATTTCGGCGTATTTTGTTTCATCGATATATATATCGATAAAATTCGATATAGCGAGTCACAACGCCGTGAACGCGCGGGGCCGAGAACGCGCGAGCCGCGAATGCTGTGGGCAATGGATGCGAGATTGCAAAAAAAAGAGGGCCACAAGAAACTTGGGCCCTTTCAGTTGTGAAGGTTTGAAACCTCCAGAGGGGAACAGCTGGCGCAGCGGCTGGGGAGGAGAAAGCCGCCATATGCACCAGCTGAAAATGATATGGGGACGTCCGCGTCCGCTTTCAATAGCCGTTCCCAAGATTTTCGCAACTGAGGGCTGTAGGGTTCCCTCAGGCAAAAAAAGAGGGCCGCAAGAAAACTTGGGCCCTTGTAGTTGTGAAGGTAATTAAAACCTCCAGAGGGGAACAGCTGCTGCGGTGGCACTGGGAGGAGAAGCCACCAAAGATGCATCAGCTGTGTGTGGTATGCTGTTTTTTTGAGCTGCCGGCAATCATTTAATATGCATGACAGCCATGCCGTTTGCGCATCCCTGCCCATTTTTGCGGCGCACAACAGTAGTGCGCCGCGAGCGGCCTGGGTCGTTTCGCAAAAAGAGAGTTTAATAACAGCAGGTTACCGAGAATTCCGGCAATTGCCCGATTCTCGGGCAATTGATCACTCGGTCAGAAGTTCCAGTTTCTCGCTTTGGCGACGATGTAATCGCGGAAGACTTTCAGCTTCGCCGCATTCTTCAGTTCGTCCGGATAGCAGAAATAAGTATCGAAGGACGGTATGTCCGCGCTGATCGGGAGTTGGATGAGACCCGGGTCCCGGCCGACGATGTAGTCCGGAAGCATGGCGATGCCAATGCCGAGCAGGCAGGCCCGCTTGATCGAGGTCTGGCTGTTGATTTGCAGATGAGATATGCGCGGATTGTCGGAATCGCGTCCGGCAATCTCCAGCCAGTTCACATCGAGCAGGTAGTTGGGTGCCGGCTCGCCGAAGGTAATGATCCGGTGATTGTCGAGATCGTCAAGCGATTGCGGCTCGCCGTATTTGTTGATGTAGGACGGCGCGGCATAAACATGCATGTGCACGGTGAAGAGCTTGCGCTGTATCAGATCCGACTGTTGCGGTTGCCGCAGCCTTATGGCGCAGTCCGCATGACGCATGTTCACGTCCAGCTCCTCGTTGTCGAGAATGAGCTGCACCTGGATCTCCGGATACAGCGACATGAACTCCTGGATCTTGTCGGTCAGCCAGCCCTGACCGAGGCCGACCGTGGTCGTAATCCGCAATTTGCCGCTTGGCTTGTCCGTCGTCTCGCTCAGCTGCGCCTTGACGCTTTCGAGCTTCATCAGCACGTCGTGCGCCGTGCGATAGAGCATTTCGCCCTGTTCGGTCAGGATCAGGCCGCGCGCGTGCCGATGGAAGAGCTTGATGCCCACATCCTGTTCGAGCGAACTGACCTGGCGGCTGATCGCCGATTGCGAAAGATGAAGTTTGTCTGCCGCGTGCGTGAATGAGCCAGCCTCGGCCGCCGCATGGAAAATGCGCAGTTTGTCCCAATCCAGCGACATAGAGTCCCCCATAAAGGCTCAGCCGGAGAAGCCTGTCACTTTTCTCCGGAGACGACCGATGCATCTGTTCCCACACAGAGCCAGCGCCCCCGATCCCGGCGTGGCCCTGATTCGCAGCTTCTATTCGGCTGCAATTGCGACGGGCATATGACCCGCCAGGTATTTCTCCGCTTCGAGCGCCGCCATGCACCCCATGCCGGCGGCAGTAACTGCCTGGCGATAGATGTCGTCGGTCACGTCGCCGGCGGCGAAAACGCCAGGGACATCAGTTGCGGTCGAATCCGGCGCAGTCCAGAGATATCCATTCGGCTTTTGGCGAAGTTTGCCCTTGAAGAGCTCGACCGCGGGCGCATGGCCTATCGCGACGAACACGCCGTCGATGGCCATTTCAGAAGTCTCCCCGGTCTTGGTATTGCGCAGTTTCACGCCGTTGACCGAGGCCGGCATCGGCGGCTTCGCGGGCGTCCCGAGATATTCCAGGACCTCATGATCCCACACGATCTTGACGTTCGGCTTCGCGAAAAGGCGCTCCTGCAGGATTTTTTCGGCGCGAAAGGCGTCCCGGCGGTGAACGACAGTAACGGTCTTCGCCAGGTTGGAGAGATAGAGCGCTTCCTCCACCGCGGAGTTGCCGCCGCCGACGACGATGACGTCCTTGTTGCGGTAGAAGAACCCGTCGCAGGTGGCGCAGGCGGAAACGCCGAATCCCATGAAGGTCGGCTCGGTTTCGATGCCGAGCCATTTCGCCTTGGCGCCGGTAGCGATTATCAATGCGTCCGCCGTCCAATCCGTGCCGCTATCCGTTTTGATGCGGAAAGGACGCACGGAGAGATCGACATCGGTCACGAGATCGTTGACGATTTCGGTGCCGACATGGATCGCCTGCTTGAGCATCTGTTCCATCATCCACGGACCCTGGACCGGATCGGCATAGCCGGGATAATTCTCCACGTCCGTGGTGATCATCAGCTGGCCGCCCTGTTCCATTCCGGCGATGAGCACCGGCGAAAGCATGGCGCGGGCCGTGTAGATGGCGGCGGTATAGCCAGCAGGTCCGGAACCGATAATCAGCACTTTCGTGTGGCGCGCAGTCATGCGTTTGTCCTTCGTCCGCCGGAAAGAGCCGGGAGTGTTCGTCCGGTGCAATCCGATAATGCAAATCTTGCCTTACTTTAGGTATTCACAGCGGGCACTTTCAAGGGCGCGCGCCCTGATACACACAAGTGGTTGCGTCCTCCGCGTCGATTTGACACCAGATCGGGCATATTTGCATCGGTTTTGACCCGCTGCGCGCCATAAAATGCAGCAGCGCATTGGATGCACAAGGTTTTTGTGCATCCAATCGCAAGTGCTCTCGTGTCGGCATTCGGTTACGTGCTACCCAAGTGCCGAGACAGCGCCCGAAGGCCGCCGCCAGGCGCCTCCCGGCGTGGAAGGATCGGCGCTACCGTGTCTGCCTGTGGCGCAGTTGATCGGCGGATAAAGTCAGGCCTTTCCCGCGGGGCCGACAGATTGGGGATTTGGGCAATGGTCGTACGCGTCGAGCTCGATGCCATCGATATGAAGATACTGCGCGAACTGCAGGACAACGGCCGGATCACGAATGTGGAATTGGCCGAGAGAGTGGGAATCTCGGCTCCTCCCTGCCTGCGCCGGGTGCGCAAGCTCGAGGAGACCGGCGTCATCAGAGGTTATCGCGCGCTTCTGAATGCTTCGGCTTTGGGATACGATCTCGTCGCCTTCTGCATGGTCGGCCTGAAGCACCAGTCCGATGCCAATCTGAAGGCGTTTGCCGCCCGCACCGCCTCGTGGCCGCTTGTTCGCGAAGCCTGGATGGTGTCCGGGGAGTCGGACTTTCTGCTGCAGTGCGTGGCTGAAAACCTTGCGAGCTTTCAGGATTTCGTTATTGAGGAGCTGACCGCCACCGAGAACGTCGACACGGTGCGGACGATGCTGACGATCCGTCAAGTGAAGGACGCATGCCAGGTAGAAATCTGAAGTGCAGGGCGGCATGGCCGCTGCGCACAGCAATCAAACCCCTCGCGGACCGAACGAATTGAGCAATTTCCAGGACGAAAGCGAGGGCCCCTGCGCATTTCCTCGACGCGGGACGCCCGCATGAATCCCAGGCTTCCGCTTTCAGCCTTCATCATCTGCTTGAACGAGGAGGCCTATCTCGGCACGTGCATCGAGAGCCTCGAACGGTGCGCCGAAATCGTGATCGTCGATTCCGGATCGACGGACGGCACCGCTGCTTTGGTGCAATCCTATATCGACGCGGGCTGGCCCATCCGTTTCATGTACGAGCCGTGGCGTGGCTATGCCGGGCAAAAGCAGTTCGCGCTCGAGCAGTGCAGCCAGCCCTGGTGTTTCAACATCGATGCGGATGAGAGACTGGACAAGGCGCTGCGGGAACTGCTGCCTGAACTGCTCGCGGCGTCGCAAGACGTCGTCGGCTGGCGGGTGGCCCGTCGTCCTTACCTGATCGGCTATGGTTATACCCCGGAAAACGTCCGCGAGCGGCGGAATTTGCGGCTGATCCGGCGTGGCAAGGGGCGTTACGACCTCAGCCAGAAAGTCCATGAAGGCATCGTGCCCGAGGGAGAAGTCGGCAATGCTCGTACCGGCAGTCTCCTTCATTTTCGCCCACTGGTCATGGACGAGCAGATCCTAAAGGAAAACAAATATTCCACGCTGAAAGCCGACCAGCAGGTCGAATCCGGAAAACGGCCGCGCTTCTACAAGCTCATCTTCACCCCGCCGATCTACTTTCTCAGGCTCTATTTTCGCAACGGTCTCTGGCGCTGCGGCCTGTCCGGCTTCATTGAGGCCATGACCGGTGCGGTCTATGCCTTCCTGACGGCGGCGAAGATCTACCAGCGGCACGCGCTAAAGGCGCGCCCGAGTGTGGATGATGCGCTTTCGCACTGATCGGCCAGGGGGGTCGGCATGAAGGTGATGCATATTCACTTCGGCACGGAGGGCGGCGCGGAGCGCTTCTTCGTCAATCTCGTCAATGCGCTGCATGAAAGGGGCGTCGAACAGCGGGCACTCATCCGGCCGGGCCGCAGTTGGCGCAAGGACCTGGAGAACAGTGCAACGATCTACGAAGGAGTCTTTCGGCGCATCTCGCTTTCGCGGTTTCTCCTGAAATGGAAGATGAACCGGGTCCTTCGCGAGTTCAAACCTGACGTCATAATGGCCTGGCAATTGCGGGCGAGCCGGTTCATGCCAGCTCATGCCGAGGCGTTTCGCATTTCCCGGCTGGGGGATTATCCCGAACATCTCGGCTACTATACGAATGTCGAGACGCTCGTCTGCATCACACCGGATATGGCTGCCAAGGTTCGTGAGCTTGGCTGGAAGCGCGATATCGAGGTGATTGCGAACTTCACCCGCGCAAAGCCTGCACCGCCCGTGGCGCGGGCCGATCTGCAGACACCGGCGGACGCCTTCGTCGTGGTCGGCATGGGCCGCTTCGTCAAACGCAAGGGTTTCGCAGGGCTCATCCGCGCCGTGAAGGAGGTGGAGAATACCTATCTCTGGCTTGTCGGGGATGGTCCGGAACGAGAGCAGCTCGAGCAGCTGACCGACGAACTCGGGCTTCGCGATCGCGTCCGCTTCACCGGATGGCAGACGAACGCCTATGGTTTTCTCTCCGCCGGCGACGCCTTCGTCATCAACTCGTCGCACGAGCCTCTCGGCAATGTCTGCTTCGAGGGCTGGGGCGCCGGAAAGCCCACGATAGCCTCGCGCGCGGAAGGTCCGTCCTGGGTGATGACGCATGAGAGCGACGCTCTAATGGTCGATTGCGGCGACGACGTGGGTCTTGCGGGCGCCATTCGCCGGTTGCGCGACGATCCGGCGCTTCGCGAGAGGCTGAGTGCCGGCGGCCGCGAAACCTTGCGCACTCGCTTCTCCGAAAAAGCGATCACCGACGCTTATCTCGATCTGTTCGATAGAGGTGTAGCAAAGCGATGAAAGTCACTCACTTTCATTTCGGCAAGGACGGCGGCGCCGAGCGCTTCTTCGTGCACCTGGTCAATGCGCTTGCGGAACGCGGCGTCGAGCAGACGGCGATCATCCGCCCCGGACGCGGCTGGCGGCGTGACATCGACCGCGCCGCGAAGATCCGGGAAAGCCATTTTCGCAATCTCTCGCTCGATCGCATCCTGCTGCCGTGGAAGGTGAAGCACATGGCTCGGCGCGAAAGGCCGGATGTCCTGATGGCCTGGGCGCCGCGGGCGAGCGAGCTGATGCCGGACTACAAAGGCGCATTCAAGATCTCACGCCTTGGCGATTATCCGACGCGCCTCAGTTATTTCAGAAACACGGACTGCATCGTGTGCAACACGCCGGGCATTGCCGAGCGCGTTCGAGATCTCGGCTGGAAACGGGAGTTAAGGGTCATCTCCAATTTCACCGGCACCGGGCGTGTCGAGGCGGTAGACCGGGCAATGCTCGATACGCCAGCCGATGCGCCCGTGGTGATGTCCATGGGCCGCTTCGTCGAGCGAAAAGGGTTTCACACGCTGATCGAATCGGTCGCCAGACTGCCAGGGGTCTATCTTTGGCTGCTTGGCGATGGAGAGGAGAGTGACAATCTGCACAAGCTCGCGACGGGTCTCGGCGTTTCCGGCCGCATTCGCTTTGCCGGCTGGCAGGAAGACACGAAGCCTTTTCTGGCTGCGGCCGATGTCTTCGTGATGTCGTCCAGCCACGAACCGCTCGGCAACGTCATTCTCGAGTCATGGGCCCAGGGAACGCCAGTCGTATCCACCCGTTCCGAGGGGCCGCTATGGTTCATGCGCGACGGCGAAAACGGTCTGATGGTCGATATCGGCGATGCCGAAGGTTTCGCCCGCGCCATCGAGCAGATCGTGGCCGACAATTCCCTAAGCACGCGCCTTGCCGAGCGCGGACACGAGACGCTTATCCGCCAGTTTTCCAGGGAAGCGATCACTGACGCCTATCTGCAGCTGTTTTCCTCGAAGGCGTAGCCGGGACTCAGCGCATCAGGCCCTCGTAAACGGCTCCTATCGCGCGGGCTTCCTGCTCGATGGCGAAGTCTTTGGCGGTCCGCGCAAGACCGTTGGCGCCGGCGGCGGCAAGCCGCGGCAGGTCGTCCATGAAGGCGGCTGCCGCGTCGACCATCGCCCTGAGGTCGTCGGCCGCAATGATGAGGCCCGTCTCCTCGGAACCGCCGCTTACGAGTTCCGAAAACGCGCCGACATCGGTCGCCACGACGGGGACCCCGGTCGCCATGGCTTCGAGCGGCGTGAGGCCGAAGCCTTCCCAGCGCTGCGGTGCGATGAAGAGATCGAGGGCGCGGTACCAGTCGGGAATATTCGTGTGCTCGCCCACGAACAGGATACGATCTGCGAGCCCCGCCTTGGCGACGCGCTCCTTCAGCCCGGTTTCGAAGGCGAGGTGGGGACCGGTGGCGCGCCCGGCAACGATTGCCCCCCAGTCCGGCCGGGAGGGCAGGAGGGCGATCATGCTGTCGACGAAGAGGTCGGTCCCTTTCTGATGCCGCACGCGCCCGAAGCATCCGACGAATTTCTTTGCAGGATCGAGGCCGAGCGCCTTTTTTGCCTGCGCCTTGTCGGACGGCGGCTGAAAGCGCGTCGTATCGATCCCATGCAGGATGACGGTATTCGGCACTTCGAGATAGGCGGCCGTTCTGCCGCTGGTGGCGATTACCGCGTCCATCCGGCGGATGAGGAACTTGCTCCATCCGGTATGGCGGCGCTGCGAGGCGGAGGTAAAAACGATCCGGATCTTCATGCGGAGCAGGTCGCGCAGCAGAATGGCCGGGAGCATTTCGACGTTGCGGCGTGCGTGCCAGACGCGGCACGGCCGACCGCCGGGCCTCTTCCAGAGATGGATCAGATCGCGAAAGCGGACCGACGGCAAGGTGTTGGGAAGTCCCGGTCCGAGGACCGCGATCTTCTGCCCCAGGGCACGTTGCACGGGTACCAGCTGGATGATCGTCGAGGTAACGCCGGACAGACGCTGCTTGAAATTGGGTGCGATCACTTCGACGTCGCGGATATCGGCCACCTGTGCGCTCTCCTCGCGCCTGCGACAATCATTCAAGGGAGGAGGGGTGCGGCGGCACGGGCGCGCGCACCGAAAGATAGGTCAGCCCCACTGAACGGCGAGAATTTCATAGGCCTTGGAACCGCCGGGAGCATTGACTTCGATCGAGTCGCCGACCTCCTTGCCGATCAGCGCGCGGGCGATCGGAGAGGAGATGGAAATGCGTCCCTGTTTGACGTCGGCTTCCTGGTCGCCGACGATCTGGTAGGTCTTTTCTTCTTCCGTATCCTCGTCGACCAGCTTCACCCGGGCGCCGAACTTGATCTTCGATCCGGACATTTTCGAAAGGTCGATGACTTCCGCGCGGGCGATCAGGTCCTCGAGTTCGGAGATCCGTCCCTCGTTGTGGCTCTGCGCTTCCTTGGCTGCATGATATTCGGCGTTCTCCGACAAGTCGCCATGGGCGCGGGCCTCGGCGATCGCTTCGATGATACGCGGGCGTTCTTCCTGCTGGCGCCAGCGCAGCTCCTCCTGCAGATTGACGAATCCACCCTGTGTCATCGGCACCTTGTCGACCATTTCATCATCCTTCATCAAGCACGCGGCGCCGCCTTTCGGCAGCGCCAGCGCAAAAGAAAACGGCCTCCGGAGCGAAAGCACCGGAACCGTCCGAACAACCGAACCGATCTTATAGCAGAAACCGGATTCCGAAAGCCAGATTTTTCGCCGTCCTCGCGGCGGCTTCGTGCCGATCCGCGGCCTTCGGCGGGTCTGGGTGAAGGTGAAATTTCTGCAGAAATGCTCTTTACCTCAACCGCGATTGAGGTCGTATCAGTGCCGGCTCCATACCAACCATACGGGGCCGAATCATGAGTTTAGTCGAAGAGGAATTACAAGTGGCCGAACCGGCGCCGCAGGCGGAGCTCCACGTGGAGGAGGGAAGCTGGAGCGAGCTCCTGCGACCGCGCCACCTCGCCGCAACCGTGACACTGTGCCTTGGCGTCGCGCTTTTTGCCTTCAACGAATTCTTCGTCTCGACGGCACTGCCGACGGCCGTCGCGGAGTTTGGCGGAGCCGCCCTTTTGTCCTGGGCCTTCACGCTGTACCTCGTTTTCGCCATCGTCGGCGGCGCCTTGGCGGCCAGGCTGAAGGCCCGGTTCGGCGCCCGCAACACGCTGATCGTTGCCGCGCTCGTCTTCGCATCGGGCACGGCCATCGCGACGATGGCGAGCAGCATGCCGCAGGTTCTGGCCGGGAGGGTGCTCCAGGGATTTGGGGAGGGCATCATTGCCGCCCTGTGCTACGCGCTGATACCGGAGCTCTTTCCGCAGCGGCTGGTGCCCAAGATCTTCGGCGCAGAAGCGATCGTATGGGCTGCCGCAGCCTTCGGCGGGCCGCTCATATCTGGCCTGCTGACCGAATACTGGTCATGGCGAGCCGCCTTCTTCGTCAACATACCGGCAGCCGCGATCTTCATAGCGCTCGTCGTCGCAATCCTTCGTCAGCCAGAACAAAGTCCAAGCGCGGCCGGATCGGTTCCCTTGCTGCGCCTTGTGGCGTTCGGCTTCGGGATAATGCTGATCTCGCTCTCGAATACGGCGACCGACGGCTACAGGATGTCGGCGCTGCTGGCGGCGGCACTCGCGGTCTTGGTCGCGACCGTTCACATCGACCGCCGATCGCCGCAGTCCATACTCCCCTTCGGCGCGTTTTCGCTCGATCGCCCGCTGGGAACGGGGCTTTGGGTCGTGTTGCTAATGCCTCTGGCACAAGCCTCGGGCTCCGTCTACCTCGTCTATGCGCTGCAACATCTCTGGGGTTTCGGCCCGACAGGGGCCGGGTTCTCTAATGCCTTGATGGCCATGTCCTGGAGCCTGACGGCAATCATTGTTGCAAGCCTCCGCTCTCACGCGACGCGCGTGCGGCTGGTCTGGACCGGGCCGTTGTTCCTTTGCCTCGGTCTCGGCGGATTGACGCTCGCCGTCGGCTCCGGCGAGTACGGCCTCGTCTTCGTCAGCCAGAGCGCTGTCGGAGCCGGTTTCGGCCTTTGCTGGGGAACGCTGAGCCAGCTGCTGATGAACGTCTCGGCGATCGAGGAACGCGACAAGACCTCCGCGCTGCTGCCGACGCTGCAATCCGCCGGCTACGCGATCGGCGCCGCCGTTTTCGGAGCTGTCGCCAATGCCGGAGGCGTCGACGAAGGTGTCGGCGTCCGGGTGATTTCGGCCGCGATGCTGGGCGTTTTCGCACTCGGCTGCCTTCTCGCCGCCGTGTCGCTCTTCTTCGGAATCAGGACCCTGCGGCTGGCGCGATGCGAAAGCAGGGCAACCATCCAGTAGCGTTCACCGAGCCGCAGCCGGCGCAAGGCCGGCTTTGGCCGGATGCGGGAACAGGCCGGGGCTGCGCCGGCCGAGCAGGGCGTCTTGTTCGGCGCCGCGGCCCTGAGAGGGCGTGACGCTCGCGAGCAGCACGCCCGCTTCCGACCGTACCGTGACCTTCAGGGAACCATAGTCCGCGTCGCGGCCGATCCTGTCGGCGATACGCTGGGCGTAATAGAGCGCCGATCCCTCATCGAAGTGAACGATACCCTCGTCATCGGTGAAACAATCGTCATCCCAATGGAGATCGAAGAAATATAGCTGCATGCCGTTGCCCCAGCCATGCGCGTCACGGGTGATCCGTTTCCGCATGCTGGGACAGGGAACCATGTCGCATCGGAACGCAGCCTGAACCGGACATTCAGGCTGCGTTCACAAGTGTAAATCCGCGCAATGGTCAGGCTTCGAAGTAGCTCTGCAGCGGACGCACTTCGAGGTTCCCGGCCTTCAGCGCCTTGATGGCGAGTGCGGCCGCTTCGGCGCCGGCCATAGTGGTGTAATAGGGCACCTTCTGCATCAGCGTCGCACGGCGAAGCGACTTAGAGTCGGAGATCGCCTTGTTGCCGTCGGTCGTGTTGATCACAAGCTGGACCTGCCGGTTGCGGATGGCGTCCTCGACATGGGGCCGTCCTTCCAGGACCTTGTTGATCTTGGTGGCCACGATGCCCTGCTCGCCGAGGAAGCGAGCCGTGCCGCCGGTCGCCATGACCTTGAAACCGATATCGGAGAGAATGCGGATTGCGGGCAGCACCCGTTCCTTGTCCTCGTCACGAACCGAAACGAAGACCGTTCCGTCGCGCGGCAGGTCGACGCCGGCGCCGAGCTGCGATTTGGCAAAGGCAAGCGCGTAGTCGGTATCGAGGCCGATGACCTCGCCGGTCGAACGCATTTCCGGGCCGAGCAGCGTATCGACGCCGGGGAAGCGGGCGAAGGGGAAGACGGCTTCCTTGACGGCGATATGTTTCAGGTTGCGCGGATCCGGCTTCCTGCCGTAGGCGGCGATCGCTTCGTCGAGCACTTCGCCGGCCATGACGCGGGCTGCGATCTTGGCGATCGGCGCGCCGATCGTCTTGGCGACGAAGGGCACCGTGCGCGATGCGCGGGGGTTGACCTCAAGCACGTAGATCGTGCCGTCCTTGATGGCGAACTGCACGTTCATCAGCCCGCCGACGTTCAGGGCCTTGGCAAGCGCCGCCGTCTGGCGCTCCAGTTCGTCGACGAGGTCGCTATCGAGCGAGTGCACGGGCAAGGAGCAGGCGGAGTCGCCCGAATGGATGCCGGCCTCCTCGATATGCTCCATGATCCCCGAAACGAAGACGTCCTTGCCGTCGCAAAGACAATCCACGTCCACCTCGATCGCGTTCGTCAGATAGCTGTCGAAAAGAAGCGGGTTCTTGCCGAGCAACGTGTTGATCTGGCCGGTCTTGTCGTTCGGATAGCGCTGCTTGATATCTTCAGGAACGAGGCCCGGGACCGTGTCGAGCAGGTAGCTCTGCAGCATGCTTTCCGAATGGATGATCTGCATGGCGCGGCCGCCGAGAACATAGGAGGGGCGCACGACCAGCGGGAAGCCGATTTCGGCAGCGACGAGGCGGGCCTGCTCGACGGAATAGGCGATGCCGTTGTTCGGCTGGTTGAGGTCGAGCTTCATCAGGAGCTTCTGGAAGCGATCGCGGTCCTCTGCGAGGTCGATCGCGTCCGGCGCCGTGCCGAGGATCGGGATGCCGTTCTTTTCGAGCGCTTCGGCGAGCTTCAGCGGCGTCTGGCCGCCGAACTGTACGATTACGCCGTGAAGCGTGCCGTTCTCCTGCTCGGCGCGCATGATCTCGATGACGTCTTCTGCCGTCAGCGGCTCGAAATAGAGCCGGTCGGAGGTGTCGTAGTCGGTCGAGACGGTCTCCGGGTTGCAGTTGACCATGATCGCTTCGTAGCCGGCGTCCTTCAGTGCAAAGGCGGCATGGCAGCAGCAATAGTCGAACTCAATGCCCTGGCCGATGCGGTTCGGGCCGCCGCCGAGGATAACGACCTTTTTTCGATCGGAAACCTGCGCCTCCGACCGGGCGGCACCGACGAAAGGCGTCTCGTAGGTCGAATACATGTAGGCGGTCGGCGATGCGAACTCGGCCGCGCAGGTGTCGATGCGCTTGTAGACGGGTCGCACGTTCAGAGCGTTGCGGAGCTCGGCCACCTCTTTCGGACGCTTGCCGGTAAGCGTCGCAAGCCGCGCGTCGGAGAAGCCCATCGCCTTCAGCATGCGCAGGTTCTCGGCGTCGGCGGGCAGGCCGTGCTCGCGGATGCGCGCCTCCATGTCGACGATCGCCTTGAACTGGGCAATGAACCAGGGGTCGATCTTGCAGGCTTCATGCACTTCGGCTTCGCTCATGCCGAGACGCAGCGCCTGGGCGACCATGCGCAGGCGGTCCGGCGTGGGCGTGCCGAGCGCGGCGCGGATGGCATTGCGGCCGTCGCCGTTGTCGTCGAAATCAGGAATCTCGATCTCGTCAAGTCCGGTCAGTCCGGTCTCGAGGCCGCGCAGTGCCTTTTGCAGAGATTCGGCGAAGGTGCGGCCGATCGCCATGACTTCGCCCACCGACTTCATTGCGGTCGTGAGCGTCGGCTCGGCTCCCGGGAATTTCTCGAAGGCGAAGCGCGGGATCTTCGTGACGACGTAATCGATCGACGGCTCGAAGGATGCAGGCGTCGCGCCGCCGGTGATATCGTTCTCGAGTTCGTCGAGCGTATAGCCGACGGCAAGCTTGGCGGCGATCTTGGCGATCGGGAAGCCGGTGGCCTTGGATGCGAGTGCGGAAGAGCGCGAGACGCGCGGATTCATCTCAATGACGACCAGGCGGCCATTCTCGGGATTGACGGCGAACTGGACATTCGAGCCGCCGGTTTCGACGCCGATCTCGCGCAGCACCGCGATCGAGGCGTTGCGCATGATCTGATATTCCTTGTCGGTCAAGGTCAGCGCCGGCGCAACCGTGATCGAATCACCCGTATGGACGCCCATCGGGTCGATATTCTCGATCGAGCATATGATGATGCAGTTGTCCGCCTTGTCGCGGACGACCTCCATTTCATATTCCTTCCAGCCGAGGACCGATTCCTCGATCAGGACTTCCGTCGTCGGCGATGCATCGAGACCGCTGCCGACGATTTCGAAGAATTCCGAGCGATTATAGGCGATGCCGCCGCCGGTGCCGCCAAGGGTGAAGGACGGACGGATAATCGCGGGGAGGCCGACATCGTCGAGCGCCTGCGCGGCGATCGCCATGGCGTGGTTCACATAGCGCTGTTTGCGGTCGCCTTCGCCGAGGTTCCACTGGTTCTCGAGTTCGTCCAGCGCCTTGTCGAGTTGTTCGCCGGAAAGCTTCGCCTTGAGCGCGGAACGCTCCGCCTCGTGGGCCTTGCGGTCGTGATCCTTGATGTCGGTGGCATTCGCCAGGCGTGACTTCGGCGTCTCGAGGCCGATCCGGGCCATGGCCTCGCGGAAAAGGGCGCGGTCTTCCGCCTTGTCGATCGCCTCGGGCTTGGCACCGATCATCTCGACATTGTAGCGATCGAGGACGCCCATGCGGCGCAGCGACAGAGCCGTATTCAGCGCTGTCTGTCCGCCCATGGTCGGCAGCAGCGCGTCGGGGCGTTCCTTGGCGATGATCTTGGCGACGACCTCGGGCGTGATCGGCTCGACATAGGTCGCGTCCGCCAGCCCCGGATCGGTCATGATCGTCGCGGGGTTGGAATTGACGAGGATGACGCGGTAACCTTCCTCCTTCAGCGCCTTGCAGGCCTGGGTGCCGGAATAGTCGAATTCGCATGCCTGACCGATGACGATCGGCCCCGCGCCGATGATGAGAATCGATTTGATGTCTTGGCGCTTCGGCATGGGCAATCATCCGTTTCTAGCTGCGCGAAAAACCGGCCTGGTTGGGAGGTCACCGGCCGGGTCGCGCATTGATGGTCTTTTCAGGCTAGAAGCGGCTTATAGGCAAATGTTCTGGCCAGCGGAACCCCGAAAATTCCGGAATCGACAAGAAAGCAAAGATATTTGCTCCGCCTCCCGAACCGACGGTTCTCCGATATAATCGTTACTGCTGCGCCACCTGCTCGGCCGACGGGATCACCAGTACCTTCACCTCGCCGGCTGCGGCGGGATTTGAAATGACACCGGGGGCTTCATCGAGCGATATGCGCCGCGAAATCAACCGGTCGATCTCGATCGCGCCTGTCGCGACCAGGTCGGCCGCGCGGCGGTGGACGAAAGGATTGATGAAGGAACCAAGCACGCGCAGCTCGCGGAAGAGGATGTCGAACGGTTCTATCTCGACCTTTTCACCCTGCGGCAGCACGCCGAGGATCACGATCGTGCCACCCGCCCTGGCGAGACGGGTCGACTGCTTCACCGTTTCCGCGACTCCGGCACACTCGATGACGACGTCGACGCCTCCGGGAACGAGGCCTGCCGGCCCGGCGATCGCCTCGACCACGTCGCCAGCCGACGGGTCGACCGTTGCGGTGGCGCCGACCTCTTCGGCCAGACGGCGCTTCGCTGCCTGGCGGGTCGAGAGAATGACCGTCGTTGCCCCGGCAAGTCGTGCGAGCTGTACCGTCAGCAGGCCAATCACGCCGCCGCCCAGGACCGCCACCGTAGAACCCGGCCTGATTCCCGAGATGTCCATGCCATGCAGGCAGCAGGCGAGGGGCTCGCAGAAGGCTCCGTGCACGGGATCCAGAGTGATCGGAATTTCGAAAGCCTGCTTCCGGGGGACCAGGACGTATTCGGCAAAGCCGCCATCGCGATGGATGCCGATCGCGCGCAGATTTCGGCAGAGATTGACCCGGCCGGCCTGGCACTGCTGGCAGCGGCCGCAGGAGATGTTGGGATCTCCGGTGATCCTCGCACCCGGCGCGATATCGCGCACGGCGCTTCCGGCTTCTACGACGATGCCGCAGAATTCGTGCCCGAGCGTGACCGGTGGTGCCGAAGGGAATTCGCCGTGGAGGAGATGACGATCGGTTCCGCAGATGCCGCAGGCTTCGACTTTGACGAGCAGATCGTCGGGGCCGGGCTCGGGAATTCCGACGTTCCGAACGGAGATATTGCCCACCGATTCCAGACGCACTGCCTTCATCTGTTCCTCCCGCACTCTGCGTTCATTGGAGCGGAACACGACGAGAGCGTCAATCCCGGTGCTCGGGGCCTCTCGAGGTTTGCGGTGCGCCGGATAAAACGACAGGCCGATGCAACCGGGTGACGGCGATTGCGTTTTACAAGGGTCGCCGCCCGGGCTTATAAAATCACTGAGCGCGCTAAAGTAGAAGCGACGCCCTCTGGAGGACAGATCATGGAATGGAAGGGCCGTCGCCAATCCGGAAACATCGAGGATCAGCGTGGGGCCGGCCCTCGCGGAGGCAGCCCTTTCGGTCGTGGCGGCGGATTTCGCCTGCCGGGCGGGGGCGGCATGCGTCGCGCCGGCGGCGGCATGAGCTTCGGCACGCTCATCTTCCTGGTCATTCTCTATTTCCTATTGAAGGCGATGGGCATCGACATGCTGCAGGTGCTCGAAGGCGGTGGTCCGGCGAACATACCGGGCTTCGAGCAGAGCGACGGGTCCGGGGCACCGCAGGGCACGGCCGAGGAAGAGGAGATGAAGGCCTTCATGGCCACGGTGCTTGCGGAAACGGAAGACACCTGGAACGGCATTTTTCAGGCGAGCGGCGAGCAATACGAGGAGCCGAGGCTCGTGCTTTTCAGCGGCTCGGTCCGCTCGGCCTGCGGCTTTGCCTCGTCCGCTTCGGGCCCGTTCTATTGCCCCGGTGACCGCAAGGTCTACCTCGATATGAGTTTCTTCGATGAGCTGGCGGACAAATTCGAGGCCTCCGGCGACTTCGCGCAGGCCTATGTGCTTGCGCATGAGGTCGGTCATCACGTTCAAAACCTGATCGGCGTGTTGCCCAAGTTCAACCAGATGCGGCAGCGCATGAGCGAAGCCGAGGCGAACCAGATGTCCGTCCGGGTCGAGTTGCAGGCGGACTGCTTCGCCGGGATTTGGGGCAAGTACACCGAGCAGAAGGGGCTCCTGGAACGGGGCGATCTTGAGGAGGCGTTGAACGCTGCCACTCAGATCGGCGACGACACATTGCAGAAGCGCATGCAGGGCTACGTCGTTCCGGAAAGTTTCAATCACGGCACGTCCGAGCAGCGGATGCGGTGGTTCAAGCGCGGTTTCGATAGCGGCAAGATGGCGGATTGCGACACCTTCTCCGGCGCTGTCTGACCGACCTCCGGACCGGGAGTGCACCTCGGTCCGGCGCTCTTGCTTTATTCCTGCCGTTCCCTGTCCATGTGAGCAAGCTGCGCCTCCGGATAGCGCGCACCGGCAGCGGCGCCCCTCGGCGCGGCGCTTTCGATCGCAGACCTGGCGTCGGCGTTCAGGTGAACCGTCCGGGCACCGAGTACGGTCCCCCGGGGCGCGGCGTTGAGCGGCACAATGTCCCCGCCTGAACGGCGGCCCAGGCGATGCCGATTTTTGACATGTTCACGTATTGTTTCGGATCGACCAAGTCGTTACACCTTATCTGGGAACGTCGTTCACGTTCTGTCTCC
This sequence comes from Sinorhizobium arboris LMG 14919, assembly GCF_000427465.1. Taxonomy (NCBI): domain Bacteria; kingdom Pseudomonadati; phylum Pseudomonadota; class Alphaproteobacteria; order Hyphomicrobiales; family Rhizobiaceae; genus Sinorhizobium; species Sinorhizobium arboris. The sequence continues at coordinate 1,410,149 of NZ_ATYB01000014.1, forward strand.
GCTCCGGCGGACAGCGGGGAGGGGGCTCATGCTCGACAAGAAATTCGTGAAGCGCGGTCTGTTCCTCGTCTTTATGATCCTCTTCCTCGATATCATGGGCATCGCGATCATCGTGCCGGTGTTGCCGACCTATCTCGAGGAACTGACGGGCGCGGATATCGGCGAGGCGGCGATCGACGGCGGCTGGCTGCTGCTCGTCTATTCCGGTATGCAGTTTCTCTTTGCGCCGCTGATCGGGAATCTGAGCGACCGATTCGGGCGCCGGCCCATCCTTCTGGCTTCCGTGCTCACCTTCGCGATCGACAACCTGATCTGCGCGCTGGCGACGAGCTACTGGATGCTTTTCATCGGACGCAGCCTTGCCGGCATCAGCGGCGCGAGCTTCGGCACTGCATCCGCCTACATTGCCGATGTCAGTGACGATGAGAACCGCGCCAAGAATTTCGGGCTGATCGGCATTGCCTTCGGCACCGGTTTTGCGCTCGGTCCCGTCATCGGCGGCTTCCTCGGCGAATTGGGTCCCAGAGTGCCCTTTTATGGTGCGGCGGCGCTCTCTTTTCTCAATTTCATCATGGGGGCCTTTCTTTTGCCGGAGACGCTCGCACCGGGCAACCGGCGCCGCTTCGAATGGCATCGGGCAAATCCGCTCGGCGCGCTCAAGCAGATGCGCCGCTATCCCGGTATCGGCTGGGTGGGCCTCGTTTTCTTCCTCTATTGGCTCGCCCACGCCGTCTATCCGGCGGTCTGGTCCTTCGTTGCCTCCTATCGCTACGGGTGGAGCGAAGGGCAGATCGGGCTTTCGCTGGGCATCTTCGGCGTCGGCGGCGCAATTGTCATGGCGCTCGTGCTTCCCCGTGTCGTGCCGGCATTGGGAGAGAGGCGCACGGCGGCGGTCGGGCTCACCTTCACGGCGCTGGGCATGGCCGGTTACGCTGCGGCGTGGGAGGGCTGGATGATCTATGCCGTAATCATCGCGACCGCGCTGGAAAGCCTCGCCGATCCACCACTCCGCAGCATCGCCTCCGTCCATGTCCCGCCGTCGGCACAGGGCGAACTGCAAGGTGCGCTCACCAGCATATCGAGCATCACAACGATCATCGGGCCCCTGATGTTCACGCAGATTTTCGCCCTTTTCACCAACCCTGCTTCGGCCTACGCCTTTGCGGGGGCGCCCTATGCGCTGGCAGGGTGTTTGATCGCCGCCGCACTGGCGATCTTCGTTTCCAAAGTCCGCGCTGGCCGGGGAGGCGCCTTCCGGGATGCCGTTCCGAGGGTGACGGAGGCTTAGCCGCGCAAACTGTGGATGCCTTCAGATCGATCAAATTTCTTGATCTAACGATGAAAAATTGAGCAGCCCGACCTTTACCGCTGGCGCAAGTCCTGGTGGTGCTCTAATTCGTTCTCTCTTCTTCACTTTGGCCTTTTGACCCGTGCCGCTGCAGAGCCAGGATTCCTCATGCTGATCGCTACCAAAGACCTCGTGCTTCCGCAGAGCGACAATTCCTGGCCCACGCATTTTCGCGCGAGCCTCTATCTCGGCGTTCCCTTCATCGGCGCACAGCTTGCACAATTGGCGATCAATACGACGGACGTGCTCATGGTCGGGCAGCTGGGCGCCACCCAGCTGGCGTCGATCATCCTCGCGACGCAGGTCTTCTTCACGATCTTCATCTTCGGCAGCGGGTTTGCCAATGCGGTGGTTCCAATGGTCGCTCAGGCGCAGGGGCGGGGCGACCAGGCCTCCGTCCGGCGGTCGGTACGGATGGGAATGTGGGTGGTGCTCCTTTATGGCGTGCTGACTGCGCCCGTCCTGTGGATGGCGGAGCCGATCCTTCTTTTTGCCGGCCAGAAACCGGAAGTCGCGGCGCTCGCGGGAGAATATCTGCACATTGCTCAGTGGGCGATCTTCCCCAGCCTCATTTTCATGGTCCTCAGAGCATTCCTGAGCGGGCTCGAGCGGGCAGGGGTGATCCTCTACGTGACGCTTGTGACTTTGGTCTTAAATGCCGCGCTTTGCTATGTTCTCATCTTCGGCCACTTCGGCTTTCCGGAGCTGGGCATCTTCGGCGCAGCCGTCGCCGCTCTCGGCGTGGCGCTGCTCGGCGCGGTCCTGACGATCGGCTATATCCGCCGGCAGCCGGAGCTCCATCGCTATGAGCTGTTCGTCCGCTTCTGGCGGCCGGATTGGCCGGCTTTCGGAGAGGTGATCTATCTCGGCATTCCGATCTCGGTGACGATTCTCGCCGAAGTGAGCCTGTTCACCGTCGCATCGCTGCTGATGGGAACGATCGGGACCATCGAACTCGCGGCTCACGGCATAGCACTCCAATTCGCGTCCATCGCCTTCATGATCCCGCTCGGACTGGCGCAGGCCGGAACGGTGCGAATCGGGCTGGCCTATGGCAGCGGCGACATGGTGGGCGTCAGGCGTGCCGCAATTGCCGTGCTGACGCTCGGCGTCGGCTTTGCTGCCGTCGGCAGCACGATTTTCGCCCTGTTCCCCCATGAGCTTGCCGCCCTCTATCTCGATACGAGGCGGCCCGACGCAGCCGAAGTGCTCGCCTTTGCGGGGCCGCTGATCGTAATTGCCGGCGCCTTCCAGCTCGTCGACGGCCTTCAGGCGATAGCCGCCGGCATGCTGCGTGGACTCAAGGATACGACCGTGCCGATGATCCTGGCGATGATCGCCTATTGGCCGATAGGCTTCTTCTGCGCCTGGGCCTTTGCTTTTCCGATCGGCTTCGGCGGTAAGGGCGTCTGGTTCGGCTTCGTCCTTGGCCTTGCGTCTGCGGCGCTCTTGCTCAACTGGCGCTTCTTCCGTCTCCTCCGTAGGGTAGGCGCGGCCCCGGCCGCGTCGTAGCAGATTGCTGGAAATGTGTCGCGGTGATGTTTGGCGAGGCGTCTGGTCGCTCACGCCTGCGGCTCGTCGCCGATATGCCGCTTGATAGCTGCAACAGCAACCCCAAGCGGGGTGATGTGTTCGGTGACGACCACCCATATCACGTCGTCGGCAATCCGATGGTATTCGTGGCGCAGGATATTGCCGATGCCGCGAATCTGTTTCCATGGAACATCCGGCGCGATGGTCAGCAGTTCGTCGGGAATGTGCCGGGTTGCTTCGGAGATGATTTCCAAAGCGCGCTGGATGGCGAGGCGCAACAGCCAGTCCCGTTCAAAGTCGCCGAGCGACTTTCCGGCGGTATGAGTCTCGATACCGTCGATGGCTTCCAGGATTTCGGCTAGAACCGGACCGACCTTTGCGCTTGACCATTAGAAAACGCGGACCGCGGATTTCTCGATGTCGGTGCGGAGCATCGGATGAAGGCTGTTCCGAGTGGTGACATCCACCTCTATGGAAAGCTTCTCTTCAAGAAACTGCTTGATGCTGACCAAATCCAGAAGGGAGAACCGCTTCCCCGGATCATAGTCGATAAAAAGGTCAAGATCGCTCGGCGCACCGGCCTCGTCGCGAACCGTCGAACCGAAAAGGTACAAGGCGGTCGCGCCCATGCTTTGAACGGCATCGGCGTGTTGCTGAAGCTGTCTGATTGCGTCGTTCCTGTTCATGGCAGCACCTTATACCATCTCGACCCGGTGAGCCACATTTGATCATCTGCCGGCTTGGCAGGCGGTGCTGTTCAATGCCACTGCGCAAAAAAAGAAAAAGCCGGACGGGCAGGGGAGACCGTCCGGCCTGTAGAAGCGATCGCATCAGGGGAAGAATGGGATCGCTTGTGAAACTTCCGGCGAGAAGTTTCCTGGAGGCATTGGTTTCAACCGTTGCAGGCGAGGATATTCGACGTCGCTACTTCCGCCTGCGCCTATCGGCCAGCGGCAACAGAACGGGCGCGCGGTCACGGGCCTCATCTCGTATCGCATGGATCGTCGCAACGACCATCGCGAAGAACATCGCCATTGAAAACAGAGCAAGTCCCATGGCCGTCTCCTTTCGTCGCTTAAACGGCATGTACTCAAAAAAGTTCCGTTATGCTGGATCCACATTACGGCTTGCGATGTGAAACCCTCTTGAACGTTGCGTTCATCTAGCATTCAGCCATTTGCCGCCGCTGTTTCCCAAGGAACACGGAGCAAGGATGGTACAACCCTTGCGGTCCGCGGCCGTCCGTGACAAAAGGCTTCACCAAACGGAAACAGGCGCGATGACCACGGCTTTCTATCCCGGCTCCTTCGATCCGATCACCAACGGGCATCTCGATGTACTCGTGCAGGCATTGAACGTCGCAGCGAAGGTCATCGTCGCGATCGGAGTTCACCCCGGAAAGGTGCCACTTTTCTCTTTCGACGAAAGAGCGGATCTCATCCGCGCCGCCCTCGAGGAAACACTGCCGGAGCGCGCGGCCGACATTTCCGTTGTCGCCTTCGACAACCTGGTGGTCGATGCGGCCCGCCAGCACGGCGCAAGGCTGCTGGTCAGGGGCCTGCGGGACGGAACCGACCTCGACTACGAGATGCAGATGGCGGGCATGAACCGGCAGATGGCCCCCGACATACAGACCTTGTTCCTGCCGGCAGGCACTGCTTCCCGGCCCATTACGGCCACATTGGTTCGGCAGATCGCGGCCATGGGCGGTGACGTCAGCGCTTTCGTTCCCGGGGCGGTTCACCAGGCGCTGCAGGCGAAGCGCAAATAAGCTTTACATCATGCAAGGAGTCCCAATGAAGATTCTCCAATTCGCTGTTGCCGGAGCCTTGGCGCTCGCCGCTTTCACGGGAGGTGCCCTGGCGCAGTCTGGCGAAAACGTCCTGACGGTTCAGCTCAAGGACGGCCCCGTCGTCATTGAGCTGCGGCCGGATATCGCCCCGAAGCACGTCCAGCAGATCAAGGAACTGGCCGCGGCGGGCGAGTATGACAATGTCGCCTTTCACCGTGTCATCAAGGGCTTCATGGCCCAGACCGGCGACGTCGAGTTCGGCGACATGAAGGACGGCTACCAGGCCGATCGCGCGGGAACCGGCGGCTCGTCAAAGCCCGACCTTCCGGCCGAGTTCTCCGACGTTCCCTTCGAGCGCGGTACGGTGGGAATGGCCCGCGCGCAGGACCCCAACAGCGCCAACTCGCAGTTCTTCATCATGTTCGCACCCGGCGATTTCCTCAATGGCCAATACACGGTCGTCGGAAAGGTGGTGGAAGGCATGGAGAATGTCGACAAGATCAAGCTCGGCGATGATGCCAATAACGGTGCCGTCGCCGATCCAGATCGCATGATCAGCGTTAAGGTCGGCAGATAAGACTGAAACAGAAGGAGAAGAATCATGGCCGAGATCAAGGATCCGGAAAACACGATCATCATGGAAACCACAAAGGGCAGGGTGGTGATCGAGCTGCGGCCGGATGTGGCTCCGGGCCATGTCGCCCGTATCAAGGAGCTGGCGCGCGAAGGCGCCTATGACGGCGTGGTCTTTCACCGCGTGATCGAGGACTTCATGGCCCAGACCGGCGACGTGCAATATGGCAAGACCGGCGGCGATCAATTCAACCCGGCCCGGGCGGGCATGGGCGGCTCCTCCAAGCCGGACCTCAAGGCCGAATTCTCCGATGTTGCTCATGTGCGCGGTACCTGCTCGATGGCGCGCAGCCAGATGCCGAACTCGGCCAATTCCCAGTTCTTCATCTGCTTCACCGATGCTCCCTGGCTCAACAAGCAATACTCCGTCTGGGGCCAGGTCGTCGAAGGAATGGAGAATATCGACAACATCAAGCGCGGCGAACCGGTCCGCGATCCGGATTCCATCGTTTCGATGCGGGTTGCCGCCGACGCCTGATTTGCGCTACTGCATGTGTCCCTAATTCGTCACCGACGAAGGACAAGACATGCAGCGGTTCCAAGTGCTGCAGCGAACTTTGCGGGTCTGGTCAGACGCGCGTCGCTGTGGTGCACCGACCTGCCCGCCCCGATCGCGCGCAAGCCGCCGGGGCGGGTTTGCTTTTGGCTGATACATAGATGCGCGTAGACCTGTTCGATTTCGACCTCCCGGAAGATTCCATTGCTCTGAGGCCCGCAAGCCCGCGCGATAGCGCCCGCATGCTCGTCGTTCGCCCCGGCGGTGAACCCGTTCTCGAAGATCGCGGCGTCCTCGATCTGCCGTCATTCCTGCGGCCTGGCGATGCGCTGGTCTTTAACGATACCAAGGTCATACCGGCGCAGCTGGAAGGCGTCCGCTACAGAGGCGAAGACATAAGCACGCCCGTATCGCTGACACTGCACATGCGCGTGGCGCCCGATCGCTGGAAAGCCTTCGCGCGTCCGGCCCGGCGATTGAAGCCCGGGGACCGGATCAGCTTCGGGCATGGGGGCAATGCCTGTCTTCTCGGCTCGCTTGAGGCCGTGGTCGAGGAGAAAGGCGATGCGGGCGAGGTGACGCTTCGCTTCGATCTCTCGGGCCCTTCGCTCGATGAGGCGATCATGGCAGTCGGACACATTCCCTTGCCCCCTTACATCGCGTCCAAGCGTGCCGACGATGCACGGGACCGGACCGATTACCAGACTGTCTATGCGCGCGAGGAGGGCGCGGTCGCGGCGCCGACGGCGGGGCTGCATTTCACCGACCGCCTTTTCGCCAAGCTCGATGAGAACGGCATCGAACGGCACTTCGTCACACTGCACGTAGGGGCGGGAACTTTCCTGCCGGTCAAGGCGGACGATACGGACGACCACGTGATGCATGAGGAAATAGGCCACGTCGATGCGACAACTGCTGCGAAGCTCAATGCCGTGCGCGAACGCGGCGGCCGTGTCGTCTGTGTCGGCACGACATCGCTTCGGCTGATCGAGAGCGCGGCCGCCGAGGACGGGAATATCCGTCCCTGGTCGGGCCCGACCGGTATCTTCATCACGCCCGGCTACCGCTTCCGGGCCGTGGATATGCTGATGACCAATTTCCACCTGCCGAAATCGACCCTGTTCATGCTTGTCTCGGCCTTTGCGGGGCTCGAAACGATGCGTGCGGCCTATGCCCATGCGATCGCAACGGGCTACCGCTTCTATTCCTATGGCGATTCGAGCCTGCTTTTCCGGAAAGACTAAATGACCCAAGCGTTTCAATTCAAACTGCTTGCCAATGATGGCAACGCACGCCGTGGCGAGGTCGTGACCCCCCGTGGGACGATCCGTACGCCTGCCTTCATGCCGGTTGGAACCGTCGGCACGGTCAAGGCGATGTATCTTGACCAGGTGCGCGATCTGGGCGCCGACATCATTCTCGGGAATACCTATCATCTGATGCTGAGGCCGGGCGCCGAACGCGTCGCACGGCTTGGCGGGCTGCACAAGTTCATCGGTTGGGAGCATCCGATCCTGACCGACAGCGGCGGGTTCCAGGTCATGTCGCTGTCAAGCCTGCGCAGAATCAACGAACAGGGCGTTACCTTCAAAAGTCATGTCGACGGCGCGCTCTATCATATGTCGCCGGAACGCTCGATCGAAATCCAGGGCCTGCTCGGCAGCGACATCCAGATGCAACTCGACGAGTGCGTGGCGCTGCCGGCAGAACCCGATGAAATCGAGCGCGCCATGGAAATGTCGCTGCGCTGGGCGGAGCGCTGCAGAATTGCCTTCGGCGATCAGCCCGGCAAGGCGATGTTCGGAATCGTGCAGGGCGGAGATATTCCCAGGCTGCGCGAGCGCTCGGCCCTGGCGCTTAAGGATCTCGACCTCAAGGGCTATGCCGTCGGAGGCCTCGCCGTCGGTGAGCCGCAGGAAGTCATGCTCGATATGCTCGACGTGACTTGCCCTGTCCTGCCGACCGACAAGCCGCGCTATCTGATGGGGGTCGGGACGCCGGACGATATCCTGAAGTCGGTCGCGCATGGGATCGACATGTTCGATTGCGTCATGCCGACCCGCTCCGGCCGTCACGGCCTTGCCTTCACGCGCTACGGTCGCATCAACCTGCGCAATGCCCGACATGCGGAAGATATCCGCCCGCTGGACGAGCAGTCTTCCTGCCCGGCGACGCGCGACTATTCGCGCGCCTATCTGCACCATCTGATCCGTTCCAACGAATCGCTCGGCGGGATGCTGCTCAGCTGGAACAATCTGGCCTATTATCAGGACTTGATGGCCGGCATCCGCAAGGCGATCGAAGAGGGGCGTTATGCCGACTTCATGGCGGAGACTATTGAAGGCTGGCGGCGCGGCGATCTGCCACCGGTGTGACTTCCGGGCGATTGCAGCTCCGGCCCGGCCACGGTCTGTATCATCATCACGCCATTCATCCGGTAGATATTGTCCGCGTTCCGGGTAACGCTTCGCGCGGACAAGCGTCCTATCGGCTCGTGCGCTCGGCCCCCAAGGCACGTCTCGGTCGTATATTCACGTATTCTCAATGGGATATGGAGATTACCTGAAGTTTATAATCAGGAATCGTAAATGGGTGATTTCTTCCGAAAGGCTGATGTTGCGCGGCCGCCGGTCACTCGGGCAACGCATCACTATCGGCCTTGCGCGGGGATCCCGCGTGAATTGCCGCGGGCGCCGCAGCATGCCGTGAAGTTTTTGCCGGAACCGCAGGGACATGGATCTTTGCTCCTGCGCTGCAATCGGCCGATCAGGGGCAACATGATCGCCGAGGGCACCAGTGTCGCCAACAGGATCGTCAGCTTGGCCGACAGCCCCGGTATGACGAGCCGCCGGCCTGCTTTGAAGCCGCGCCAAGCCTTTTCAGCGACATAATCCGACTCGAGCTTGGGCAAGACCTTGAACAGCGCGACGCGGTTGGCGCCCGAAGTTGCCAAAAATTCCGTCGAGACCGGTCCCGGCGCGACGCATGTAACGGTCACACCGGTGCGGCGCAACTCCTCGTGCAGCGCTTCGGAAAAGGAGCGCACAAAACCCTTGCTGGCATAGTAGAGCGCCATGTAAGGACCTGGCGTGAAGCTGGCGACCGATCCGAGATTGATGACGCCACCGCGACGGCGGGCGACCATTCCCGGCAGCAGGCGCAAGGTGAGCTCGGCCAGGGCGCGGATGTTGAGGTCGACAAGACCGAGCTGCTCTTCCAACGGCAGGACAGTCGCGCCTCCGCGCAGGCCATAACCGGCGCTGTTGACGAGCACGTCGCAAAACAGACTGTTTGCGGAGAGAAAGCGCTCGAGGTCGCGCGCCGCATCGTCAGCCAAGACATCGAGCGGGACCGTGAACGCCTCGCCCCCGGCCTTTCGGATATTGTCAGCGACGGTCGCCAGCGCCTCTGCCGAACGCGCCGCAAGGACGATCGGCGCACCGTCCCTGGCGGCCACTTCGGCGATCGCCTTGCCGATTCCCCGCGAGGCACCGACGACGACGACGGCGGGGCGTTGTTGACCGCCGGGTGTCATCGCGCCGCCCCGGTACCTGCCGCAGCGGCAGCGTCGTACCCGTTTGCCAGCCCCATCAATTCCGCCGCGACTTCGCCGTTCAATATCCTCTCGAACCTCTCGAGGGCACGCGCAACGTTAGCGCCGTCCATAACCCGGTGATCGTAGTGGATGCGAACGGTCACCGAGCCATCCTTGTCGATCGGACCGTAATTGAGAAGCGAGGTCAAAGGCGTCAGCGGGTTGAGCGATTCTGCGCCGAGGCCGGAATAGACGGACAGCTGAAATGTACCAAAACGGCGCGCTCTCTGCCGGCCGATATTCAATCCGAGCCACATGAGAAGCCATCTGACAGGGCCGGGGAGGCGGGCGATCTTCAAAGCGCGCCGGAATTCCTTGACCTCCAATACGGGTCGGCTCCGCGCCGCCTGCATCAAAGACCCCAGTTCCGCGATCGGACGGCGCTCCGGATTCTTGATCGTTGTCAGCAGCACGACCCGTTCGCCCTCATACTCCCTTTCATGGGCGATGGAGGCGATGCTTCCGGGATACTCATAGAGCTGCGGCTTCGGAAACTTGACGTAAGCGCGCCGCAACTCGGGCGTCTCCTGAGCCAGAAGCGCGTATCCCTTGAGGAAGAGCGCTGTCCAGGACGGCCTGCTTTCAAGCGATGCTCTGGCACTGAGCAACGGTCCGAGGTTCATCCGTCGCTGAACGCTTACGCGCGGCACCTTCATCGAAAATCGCATGAGATCTCCGACAAGGCGTCGAGACGCTGAAAGCTTGAGGGCTCGGCCCCGCATCATGCACCTCTAGTAGATATACGGAATGATCCGCTTGGTGTTCGCCATGTAGTCTCGATACTCGGAGCCGAACATTTCCAGCATCATACGTTCCTCCTCGTCCACCCTAAGAAGAAAGAGGACTGCGAAGCCCACCAGCCCCGCCAACCCCGCGACCCAGTTCGACAACAGGAATGCCTGGCCAAGCCCCATCAGCAGGAACGAAGTATACATGGGATGGCGGACCAGAGCGTAAGGGCCGCGGCGAATCAGTTCGTGCTTGTCGCGAATCTCGAGCGTGATCGACCAGTTGCGACCCAGCTCCTTGTGGGTTCTGCGAAAGACCCACATGGCCAGAAAGAAAATGGCGGCGCCGAGCACGACGGACCAGAGGCGTGCAGGGTAGTCGGCCCCCTCCGGAATGCCTGTCGCAACATAGAAAGCGGGAACGATCGCAAGACCGACCAGGGCCGCCGACAGTCCCAGCATCTCGGAGGCGGAGCGGCGGTGGCTGACGACACGCACGCGCTTCGCCCGGCGTTCATATGGGCGGCGAATGAAGTACCAGGCGACGATTCCGAGCACCCAGGCGATCTCGCCGATGGAGGATACCGACATTTATAGTTCCCCAACTCCTTAGCATACGCCTGGCGTCAACGAATCGGGCGGGAACTCTCTTCAGTCGATGCTTCGCAGCGTGATTCTGTTTTGAACGGGTGATCAGATCTCAAGCTCTGCCCGATCCCTGCTCAGCCGCCGTTCATCTCCCGAAGCCTTGTAATGAATTCTTGCGGTCTAAGCCAGATACCGGGCGTCTTATAGCCCATCGAGCGGGCGATTTCCGCGACGAAGGCGTTGCAGTTGTAAAGCGACGCGTGCCAGAATTTCGACTTGGCTTTGAGTTTGCCGATGAAAGCCACGACCTTGTTGTATTCGGCTTCCGTCAGCATGACGCGCCAGCTTGCCGAACGATATTCTTCCTCGAGGTCACCGTCGCTCGCACCGGTTTCAGCCGGAACGGGCACGAAATGGCCGAGAACATACGGAGTGGGGTCAAGCGTTGCCGGTGCGAGGCCGGCGACTTCGCGCTGGACCACTGCTCCGGCCTTGTTCGTGCGCCCATAGATGACGTAGGTATGGCCATAGCTGAGCGCGTAGCGAGAACGGAATTCGATAAAATACCCCTGCTCTCTCGATTGCGATTCGAGTTTCGCCGGCCCATGCAGGGTACTGGAAACGTAGCGGGGTTCGGGATTTTTGTCTTGTGTCTGGCATGCTGCTGCCGCCAGTGCGACCAGGATCACAAGGGATATGCGGCCTCGTGCAAGCGTCATCACATCACTTAAGTTGTCTTCCGAGTTCTGACAGTTCAGATCTCGGGCCGGCCCTCGAGAGTTTCTGACGCGTACTATGCCGTCACTCCCATAGCCGGTCTAGCCCTGAATAACGCGCCGTGGGAAAGCACTTCTTGAGCTCCCCCACGGCGCAAAGTCACTGTTACTTGTATACCGGCGCCGGTTCTACCGTATCGACGGCAGCAGGCGGCGGCGCCTTACCTTTACCTTTGCCGATCGTATCACACGCGGTGAGGCCGGCAACAGAAAGCAACGCAATCATCACGACTAGAATTCTGCTCATCAAGAAGTCCTTTCCTCAATAGTCGGAATGGGTTATCGAAGGCAACACTTCAAGTAATAGTGGCGATTTGCGCCGGGGCCTAGTGCAGAAAGGACACAGTTGATAACCGCTTTATGGTTACCGGGTTATCAACCTCGTCGGAACACACGGGGCTTAGTCATTTATACCGAAATGTAACGGAAAACGCCATCAAATGATCAGCACGGTCGTACCCACCGGGGTACGGCTGTAGAGATCGACGATGTCGTCGTTCGTCAAGCGAATGCAACCGCTCGAAACAGCCTGGCCGATCGTCCAGGGCTCGTTCGTTCCGTGCAGCCGGAACATGGTGTCGTTTCCGCCGCGATAGAGATAGAGGGCGGCGGCGCCAAGCGGGTTGTGAAGGCCGCCGCTCACTCCGCCGGCATATTGCGCCAGATGCGGCTTGCGGCGGATCATGTTTGCGGTCGGCGTCCAGGAGGGCCATTCCGCCTTGCGGCCGATTTTCGCGCTGCCTTTGAGGGTGCGGCCTTCCTCGCCTACGCCGATCCCATAGCGAATCGCGGAGCCGCCTCCCTGAACATGATAGAGATAGCGTTCTTCCGTATTGACGACGATCGTTCCAGGCGCTTCGCCGCCGTAATAGGCGACCTCCTGCCTGCGGTATCGCGGGTCTATACGGGTCCTGGCTGTTTGCGGCCTGTCCGCCGGCCGCAACGAACTGCAGCCAGAGCCCAAGAGAGCCAGGCTACCCAGCACGAGTACCCGGCGCGTAATGCGAGCGTTCTCCATTCTCACCTGCTGAGTAAATTGTGAGTCCCTACGAATTCGTGTTTAACACCCAAGCGCGTGTCGGCCAAGCCTTGCAACGGTTACACCGCAAGGATGAAACCTCTTGCGACCGGAACGGGCGTCTGCTCGACTGGTTGGGGAACGCAGCGGAGACAAGGAGCGGCACGATGAAACTCGGCCTGGAAGGAAAAATCGCAATCGTGACCGGTGCCGGTTCCGGCATTGGCGCTGCCGTCTCCAGGCAACTTGGCGGCGAGGGCGCGGAAGTTGTCGTCGCGGACCGGGACGCCGACGCGGCCCGCAAGGTCGCGGCGGAGATTCGCTCGGACGGGGGTAGGGCGCGCCACTTCACCGTCGACGTCACCGATGCGGGAGCGGTGGAGCAGCTGGTCGCCTTCACGGTTGGCGAATGCGGCGGCTTGCATCTGGCGGTCAACAACGCCGGCATTGAGGGCCCGAGAAAAGCGACCGCGGACTACCCGCTCGAAGACTGGCGCAGACTAATCGAAGTCAATCTGAACGGCGTTTTCTACTGTATGAAATACGAGATCGCCGCCATGCTCGGAAAGGGCGGCGGCGCCATCGTCAACATGTCTTCGATTCTCGGCGCGGTTGCCTTGCCTACCGCGTCCGCCTACACCGCCGCCAAGCATGGGGTGGTTGGGCTCACCAAGGCTGCCGGGATCGAATATGCAAGAATGGGGATCCGCATCAATGCCGTCGGTCCCGGATGGATCGAAACGCCGCTCCTGTCCGGGCATTCGGAACTGGCGAAGACGCGACGCCTGGAAGCGCTGCAGCCGCTCGGCCGGCGCGGCAAACCGGAGGAGGTCGCAGCCCTCGTCTGCTTCCTCCTGTCCGAACAGGCGAGCTTCATCACCGGTAGCTACCATCCAGTCGACGGGGCTTTTACGGCGCATTAGGGCACTTCCGGGAGAGCGTTTAGCGGTTTCCATCCGCAAGCGCGTCGTTTCAAACTGCTGGCGCGCCACCGCGGCACGACGCTGCCCCGGTCAGATCCGCCGTCTCTCTACCGCCAGAAGAGCCGTCAGCACAAAGCAAAGCAGGCCAAGGGACAAGGGCAGCCCCTGCTGTCCGATCAATTGCATCGCCAGTCCTGTCGCCGGCGAGCCCACGATGCCGCCGACGCCCCATACGAAGGCGAAGGCCGCGTTGCCGGCGACCAGGGCTTGACCGGTGAAACGCTCGCCGAGTTGGATCAGCGACATTGTGTAGATTCCGAACGAGGCCCCGCCCCAGACGAAAAAGAGCGGCCAAATGAGCCACGACTCGAAGATCACCGGCAGCAGCAGGCAGCCGGCCAGCCCAGCCAGGGCGCAGAACGCCATGGTCCGCAGCGACCCAAACTGTTCGGCCACCCGCCCGAGCAAGATCTGCAGCACGGCATTACCTGCAATGAAACAGGTGATGAGCGAGGCGATTCGCCCCTCTGCGCTGCCGAGCGCCGCACCGTAGACTGCGAGCAAGGAAAGCAGGGTCTGTTCGAAGGCGGCTGCGGCGAAAACCGCGAACAAGAGCAACGGTGCCAAGGCGAAGAAGCCGCCGACCGATGTTGCCTCGCCCTCATGCGGCATCTTCGGCAGGCGCGGCACGACCGCAAGCACGATCAGGCCGCACAGGAGGAAAGCCACGATGCCGACCATGAAGGGCGGCCACCCTTGCGTGCCGACCAGGCCGAGCGACAGCGGGCCGATGGCGAAGCCACCCGACACGATCGACGAATAGAGGCCCATGATGCGGCCCCGCCGCCGCGCGGGCGTGATCGAGAGCAGCCAGGTTTCGCTGATCACGTAAAGCGGATTGGCGAAGAAGCCGAGCAGGAAACGCAGCGGCATCCAGACCCAGACGTCCTGCGACCAGCCAATCGCGATCAGGGTGAGCGCGGCCAGGCTCGAACACCGGATCGCAAGCCGCGCCCCGCCAATGCGCCGAGCCAGTGCCGGAACGAAAAGGGCGGATACGATGAAACCCAGTGGGGTCATCGCCGCTGACAAACCGATCAGGCCGGGCGTCGTGCCCTGCCGCTCCAGGATGAAGCTGAGCAGGGGATAGGTCAGTCCCTGTGCCACCGCGAACACCGAGACGGTCGCGATGATACCGGCCATAGCGGCCCATGGAATCTGGTCCTGTCGCGACAATGTCGTGCTTTCAGCCGTCATGCAGATTCGCCCTATACTTGCCAGAAGGGCTTGGCGATCTCCGCCTCGGCCTCAAGTTTCGTTAGACCGATATCGCTGATCAAATGGGGATCGTCCTTCAATTTCTGCTCAAGTTCGAAGCGAAAGCGCTTCCGCTCGTCCCAGGTCGCGATAACGATTCGCAGGGCAGCCAAGCCGCAATGCCGGCGCGGCCTTTGGGCCAGCTCCTCCGGCGTTTCGGCTGCCGGATGTGGAGCCGACGCAAGGATTCGGGTGTCGTTCATAACAGCCTCCATACGGTTTCAGGGGCGGCGGCACTCGGCCTGAAAGAGGATGAATTCTGCAGGGTCGGAACAGCGTCGTAATTAAGCTCTTCCAAAAAGTTCTCAAAAACTTCCAAACGGACTATAGATGCGCCCATGCAGGGATCGCGGTTTGCCTTTGGTCCGTTCGTGCTTGACCCGGGGGCGGGAACGCTCCTTCGGAACGGTGATCCCGTTGCGGTTGGCTACCGCGGGCTGAAGCTGCTTGCGGCGCTCGTCGGACGGCCCGGCGAGATCCTTGGAAAAGCCGAGTTGATGGACGCGGCGTGGCCGGGCAGGGCGGTCGAGGAAGGCAACCTCACCGTCCAGATCGCACAGTTGCGGAAGCTGCTTGGTCCCGCCGGCGGCGAATGGATCTCCACGGTTCCGCGGGTCGGCTATCGCTTCACGGGCGCCGTCGAACGACCCGGGCGGACGAAGAGAGAGCCTTTGCCGCTGCCTAGCAATCCATCGATAGCCGTTCTGCCTTTCGTCAATTTCAGCAACGATCCCGAGGAGGAATCCTTCGTGGATGGGTTGACCGAAGACCTGATCACCGACCTGTCCAGGACCTCCGGCCTGTTCGTGATCGCACGCAACTCGGCCTTCGCCTACAAAGGAAAGGCGAGGGATGTGCGCGAGATCGCTGAGGAACTTGGCGTGCGCTACCTGCTGGAGGGTAGCGCACGGCGCGCTTCAGGGCGCGTGCGTATCAACGCGCAGCTGGTCGACGCGGTGCGCGGCGATCATCTGTGGGCGGAACGCTTCGATCGCAGCCTGGAAGACATCTTTGCCGTTCAGGACGAGGTCACAGGCAAGATCGTGGACGCGTTGCTCGGCCGCCTGCGCGCACCGCCGCCGCGCAATCGGCCCAAAAATCTCGAGGCCTACGACCTCTGTGTACGGGCGCGCAAGCTGATCGATGATTCGCCGCAGACGGCGCGGGAAGCGCATCTTATGCTCACGCGCGCAGTTTCGCTCGATCCGGAATACGCCGAGGCCTATCGCTGGCTTGCCATGAACCATTGGATGCGATGGGTACATTGGGGCGAACCGATCGAACCCAACCGTAGCATTGCTTTGGAACTGGCGCGCAGGGCCGTGGCGATCGACCCCAACGATGCCGGCTGCCACTGGGTCCTTGCTAATCTGCTTGCTTATGAGCGAAGCTTCGACGAGGCAGATGCGGAATTCGCCAAAGCGATCGAGCTCGATCCCAACGAGGCCGACACCTGGGCGACCTTGTCCGACATCGCGGTCCTGGCCGGGCGGGTGGAGGCGGGGCTCGAGCACATCCGCAAGGCGTTCCGGCTGAACCCGTTTCCGGCAAGTTGGTACTATCTGACGCTCGGCCAGGCGCAATATGCCGCTTGCGACTATCAAGCCGCTGTCGAGACGCTGCGCAGGGACGAGACTTATCGTACAAGCTCACGCCGATTCCTGGCGGCAAGCCTCGCCCAACTGGGCCGGCTCGACGAGGCGCGCACGGAGGTCGAGCTGTTTCTCGTCGGCAACCCGCATTTCACGACCCGCCGCTGGGCCGAGACGGAGCCATTCCGCGACGCCGCGACGCTCGAGCATTTCCTCGATGGTTACCGCAGGGCCGGACTTCCGGAGTGACGCGCATCTGCGGTTCGTCCATGCGGCTATTCTTCGAAGCGACTCGCTTCGTCACGATCCCGTTCGTATCGTCGCTTGAGCGGAAACGGCGGCAACCAGGATTCGCGGCGTATAGTCCAACTTTCGTATGTTGGCACCAGTTGGTCGGGCGCATCCAGGCATCCGAGGTTCACTTCGATTTCGTCTGCGGTGCGTCCGAAAACGGTCGAGCCGCAGCGGGGACAGAAAAACCGCCCGCGGTAGTCGCGTGTTTCGCCATCGATCGTCACCGCATCCTGAGGGAAGATCGCGGAAGCGTGAAACAGGGCCCCATGATGCTTGCGGCAGTCGAGACAATGACAGAGGCCGACCCGGTATGGTCGTCCCGACGCCACAAATCGCATATTGCCGCACAGACAGCCGCCTGTGAATCGATCCATATTGCGCCTCCTCCAAATCAAGCGTTGCAGCGCTGACGTTGACCAGCGCCACGAGGGGCGCGGCCTGTCGCATATCGGTCGGGTAGAATGTGACGGGCTGGTTCGCGTTGCAACGTCAGATCGGGGCCAGTGAGGGCGCTAGGTCTCGCGCGACACCGTCAACCCGTCGCGCGCGGCCAGCTCCCCAACCGCCAGCGTCGGTCCGAAATCCACATAATCCTCCCGCACCAGGTTGCGGAAATCCTCGCTATGACGCCGGTTGCTCGGCCGGCCGCGCCTCTTCGAGACCAGACCGTCGGCGCCGGCCATGTCATAGGCCTGCAACAGCCGGTGCACCTGGCTGCGGCTGAGACCGAGCAACGCGGCCGCCTCGACGATGGTCAGGTCCCGGCCATCTGCGGACTGGTCACGGGCTGGCGGCTACCGCGTCCCGTCACGCAATGTTGACGCGCTGGGTTTCCTCCGGGGCGCATCGGGGCTTGTATTCCCGGAGGTTCGGCGCGATCCTCTCCGCTATGAAGCGCTGGTCTGTCCGACAGCTTGGCCTGTTGCTCCTCGCGACCTTCGTCGCCGCGGGGATGGGCCTGTCGATCGCTCAGGCGAGCGGCATGGCTGCGAAGATGGCGACTATGTCCGAGATGGCCATGTCGGACCAGGGCGACTGTCAGGGTTGTCCCGACCAGCCCGGCGGGTTGAAGGCGATGGCCTGCGGCAACGTCTGCGCCGCCCCTGCCGTCGCGCCGCTCCCGATAGCGACGCTCGTTCCGATTGGCGAGAAGCCCGCTTCTGCAAGTGTCCGCGATCCTCTCCTCGTTGGCAGGGGGTTGCAGCCCGACCCCGATCCACCACGAACCTCCGACATCGGCTGAGTTGCGGCGGTCGCGACCAAGCGACAGCGCCGGTCAAGCGAACGCGTGCGCATTGAGGCTCATGCGTTCCGTCATCGACGATGATCGGAAGGATCGAATGTGAATAGCGAATCCCATTGTCTCGTGTCTCGCCGGGGTCTGCTTCAGGCGGGCGCGGGCCTTCTGCTGGCGAGTGCGCCGGCACCGTTCCCCGCGCGGTCCGCGCCATCCGACGGCTACCGCATCGTTGCCGCGCCCGCCCGCGCACGACTTCGTCCGGATAAGCCGGAAACGGATGTCTGGACATACAACGGAACGGTTCCGGGCTCGGTCCTGCGCCTTCACCAGGGCGAGCGCGCTCGCCTAGTCGTCGAAAACCGCCTGGACCAGGAAACGACGGTCCACTGGCACGGCATCCGGCTCCTGAACGCCATGGACGGGGTCCCTGGATTGACGCAGCCGCCGATCAAATCCGGCGAGACCTTCGTCTACGAATTCACGCCGCCGGATGCGGGAACTTTCTGGTATCACCCGCACGCGAACAGCCTCGAACAGCTCGGCCGCGGCCTCGCCGGAGCCGTGATCGTCGAGGATCGTGAGCCCGTCGCTGTCGACCGTGACCTTCTCTGGCTCCTATCCGACTGGCGGCTAACGGACGGAGGAGGGATCGCCTCCCGCTTCGGCAATCGGATGGAGGCGGCGATGTCCGGCCGGGTCGGCAACACGGTGACGCTCAACGGCCGGGCCTCGGCGGCAGAGCCTTTCCGGGCGGGCGAGCGCGTCCGCCTGCGCCTCGTCAACGCGTCGCTCGCACGGATCATGGCCCTGCGTTTCGAGGGGCATCGACCGATGGTCGTTGCGATCGACGGCCAGCCCTGCGATCCGCACGAGCCGGAGCACGGCCGCATCCTTCTAGGCCCGGCCATGCGCGTCGATCTTGTCCTCGATCTGGAGGGCGAGCCGGAGCGGCGCTACGACGTCATCGATGACTTCTACGATGGTCTGTCCTACCGGCTGACGCAGATTGCCTACGACGAGCGGCCGGTCCGCGGACACTCTCTCGACGGACCTGTTGTACTGACCCGCAATCCCTTGCCCGAGCCCGACCTCACCTCGCCAGAGCGCCACACGCTGACCCTCCAGGGCGGCATGATGGGCATGGGCGGAATGTCGGGCATGCGCGGGATGATGGGCAGCGGCATGATGGGTGGTGGCGGTGGAATGATGGGCATGGACCACGGCGCGGCCTGGGCAATCAACGGCCGGGCGATGACCGGCGACGGCCATGCCGGCATGGAACCTGCGCTCACCTTCAAGCAGGGCCGCAGCGTCGTGCTGGAACTGCGCAACGAGACCGCCTGGTGGCACCCGATGCACTTCCACGGCCACAGCCTCAAGGTGCTGAGCCGCAACGGCAGGGCCGTGCCGCACCGCCAGTGGCAGGACACGGTATTGATGGCTCCGAAGGACGTTGTCGAGGCCGCCTTCGTCGCCGACAATCCCGGCGACTGGATGCTGCACTGCCATGTCATGGACCACCAGATGTCAGGGATGATGACTGTGCTGCGCGTCGCCTGAACAAGCAGAACTGCTCAAGGAGAACTGAAATGAACCCTTCACTCCGCTTCGCCAGTCTCGCCGCTCTCATCGCCTTCGCCACGCCGGCGCTTGCCGATCCGCTGCAGGCGACGCTCTATAAGAATCCGCAATGCGGCTGCTGCGAGGGCTATGCCGCCTATCTCCGCGAGAACGGCTTCAACGTCGACGTGAAGCCGACTAACGACCTTCTCGAGATCAGTCGCAAGGCGGGCGTGCCGGAAAACATGCAGGGCTGCCACACGATGTTCATCGACGGCTACGTGGTCGACGGGCACGTCCCCGTGAACGTCGTCCGCAAGCTTCTCAAGGAGAAGCCCCCGATCGCCGGCATCACCCTGCCGGGCATGCCGATGGGCTCGCCGGGCATGGCCGGCACAAAGACCGAACCGTTCGTGATCTACACCGTGCCGAAGGACGGCAAGGGACCGGAGGTCTACGCGACGGAATGAACAAGATGGACATCGACACCGCTAGGACCTCTGCGCCGTCGGTCGCTTCTGCTGCTGGGCGCTGTAGGTCTCGCCGGACTTCACCGATGGTAGCGGACAGCAGCGCACGCTTGCGGCCTTCCGCTGCAAGGTCGTTCTCCTCAATGTCTGGGCGACCTGGTGCCTGCCATGCCGCAATGAGATGCCGACCCTCGACCGGCTGCAGGCGGCGCTGGGTGGCGACGGGTTCCGTCGATGGTAGAAGGAAAAGCGGGAGGCGTCGCCACCGTCATGAACAAGGGGAGTTCGCGATGACGTATCCAGTGCGTGTGGTGCGGCTGGCGAAGACGGTTCCGTTCTCAGTGCTGGGGATTGCCGCGATCGGGTTGGGGCTTATGGCAGGATGGCCATGGTTGGCCGCTCGGATGGCGAACGGCGAACCCTCGGCCGAGACCATCGCGCTCGGCAAGAGACTCTACGCCAAACACTGCGCCGTCTGTCACGGAGCGAACCTCGAAGGGCAGCGCGACTGGAAAAGCCCACTGCCTTCCGGACGCATGCCCGCGCCGCCGCACGACGCATCCGGCCACACCTGGCATCATGCCGACGGCATGCTCATCCGCATCACCAAGGAAGGACCGTCAGCGGTTGTTGGTGGGGGCTACGAAAGCGATATGCCGGGGTTCGGAAAGATCATGAGTGACGAAGAAACCCGCGCCGTGCTCGCCTACATCAAAAGCACCTGGCCGGAGCAGGAGCGGGCCTATCAGGCGGAAATGAGCCGCCAGGAGCGGGAAACAGCCCAGTGACCGAGCGTGTGCATATCACTATCTCGGCCGAGCGCTGCCCTCGTACATGAACGTCATCGGCTTCGGCCCGCGCATGTAGCCGGTGTCAATGCGATCGATGCCGAAGCCGGCTCCTTCGATCATCGATTGGATCGGCCTATTGAGATGGCAGCCGCCGCTGATGCGCCGCCAGACTGGCGTGAGGTTATCCTGCCACCAGCGCACGCCGCGGTCGGGGGACAGCCCGTGCTCCACGAACAACAGCTTGCCTTGCGGTCTCAGCACCCGGCGCATTTCGCAGAGCGCCGCGGCCGCCTCCGGAATCGTGCACAGGGTCCAGGTCGTCACGACCGTGTCGACGCTGTTGTCGTCGAGCGGGATCGCTTCCGCCGAAGCCTCGATGAAATTCACGGGCATCTCCACATGCGGAACCCGGCGGGCCATCGCGAGCAGGTTTGCGTCAGGTTCGAGCGCCAGAACTTCCCGGACGACCGGAGGGTAAAAGGGCAGGTTCAGACCCGAACCGCTGCCGATTTCAAGGACGCGCCCCTCGGCCGCGCCGACCACGCGTTTGCGATAGGGGTGCAGGCGCTCGTTACGCATGGAAAGATCGCAGAGCTTGGGCAGGATGCTGTCGCGATAGATACCCACGGGCGTCCTTTCGAAATGAAGCCACTGTACACGCGCGGCGGCCTACGTTAGGCGAGTTAAGCTTTTGATCTGCCTCCGGTCTTCCGACGGCCACCTGTCAGGCTGCCTGATGAGCGGTCGCTCCGTGCAGTTCGATGTGTTTCAGAGTTCCGCTTCAGTTTCGGCCGTAAACGACGCCGGGCACGATTCCATTCCACGATAATCCATACAGCGATATGAGCAGGCCATGGCTTCACGCTCCAACGCGGCTGTACAGTAACATGCGCAGGGTCGTTGGCGTAGGGCATCAGTCGAGCGGTTTGTAGCCTGCGGGGCGGGAAGGGCCCGGCCTTTGGATCAACAGGCCGAGACAGTTTGCAGTCGCCAACGAAGACCATGTCGGTTACTGGTCGTCTCTGGTCTCGTTGCCATGCGGGACGGGCCCGCATCCTTCTTGGGGGGCACGAGCATTGTCCGCTTCAGCTACATGGCGTGAGTTGCCGTGAGGCCAATGCCTCCAGCGGCCATCCAGATTGCCATGCCAATCATCATCAGGTTTTCTGTCAGCGAGATGAACCCGAGGGGAACGTTGCTCGAGCCACCGACGCAGGCGCACTTCAGCTCACGCTTGTCGATATAGACGGCCTTGAAGACCGACGCGGCTCCTACCGTACCGATGAACATCGCGACCGGGACCGACAGCCAGTTCAGAGCGCCCGCCGCCATGAGCACGCCAGCCAGTCCCTCGGCATAAGGATAGATGTAGCTGTACGGCACCCAGCGCTTTGCCAGGAGGTCATAGTTCAAGAACATCGTCGCAAAGCTCTCGACGTTCTGGAGTTTCATCATCGCCAGAACGACCATCGAAAAGGCGATGAACCATTCGGCTGCGCGCAAGGTGAATGGCGTTCCGATGGCGGCTTGGCTCGCCGCCATCGCCGTGAGTGCGGTCAGCGTGAACAGCACGATAACCGGGCGGTAGGTAGTCGCTTTTGGATCGGCGACGGGCTTCCCGAGAAAACGGCGCAGGTCGTCGTAGCCGCCGACCCGCTTGCCGTCGATGAAGACCTGAGGCGTCGTCGGCACGCCGTGCTGTGCCTTGAAAGCGTCCGTCTCCTCGCGGGTGGTCAGGTGATGGTCATCCACCTCGTAGCCTGACCGCTGCAGCAGGTCCTTGGTCTTCAGTCCGTAGGGGCAGGTGTGGCTTGGCATCACCATCCGATACAGGATGGCCTTCTTACCGAGACTCTGCGGATTGGTCTTGTCCAACATCTTTCACTTCTCCTCGTTCTTGTGAAATCGTTGGCAGCACTATAAGTTCCGTACCATGGTACGGAGTCAAGACCCTCAAGAACTGACGATCGGGAAACTTGCGGCTGCGGGAGGCGTGGGTGTTGAGACCATCCGTTTCTATCAGCGCAAGGGGCTGCTGACGACGCCGAAGCGGCTGGAAGGCGTTCGCCGTTATGGCGGCGAAGACGTGCGCCGGCTACGTTTCATCAAACAGGCGCAGACGGCGGGTTTCACGCTGGAGGAGATTCGGGAGCTCATGGCGCTGGATGCGGGGGAGAACCGATCGGCCGCGCGGGAGCTGGCGAAGAAGAGACTTGAGCAGCTCGACGCCAGGATCGGAGAGCTTAATCGTGCTCGGGAAGCGCTCCGGAAGCTGGTGTCCGAATGCGCAGAGGATAAAACGGGGCCGTGTCCGATCCTGGCTACCTTCGGAGTGTGACCTCGGCCAGATGAAAGGTGCGCTTCAGTTCACGATAGATCGTCGAGCGATGCCGACCGAGTTGGCGGGCGGTGTCACCGACAGGAACCTTGCGTTCCATGAGCTGATGCAAACGTCGGCGATCCGAAAAGGGTGAGCTGCGAATAACAGGGCGACATCCGGGTCCAGCTTTTGCCGCGGTTAATGATACTGCAACCACTCCGGTGAATTTTTCAACATATACACTTTACGCGAGTTACTGAACGCTGATGATATGTCATCTGTAGGGCATCTGTCCAAAAGTTGCTGTTGAGGTTGTGCATGGATGTCGTGAGCTTGGATCACTTTGCGCCGTGTGTCGGAGAGGGATTTGATATCGACATGGGCACGGGGTCGCTGGCGCTGACTTTGGCCGAGGCTAGCCCGCTGCCGGTTCAGAATCTTTCATGGCTCCGGCGCACCCCCTTTTCCCTGTTGTTCCGCAGCGGCTCGCTCATCGTGCTGCCCCAACGGACATACCGGCTGAAACATGCCCGGCTCGGATCGATCGAGGTGTTTCTTGTGCCGGTTGCTCGCGACCGGAGCGGCATCCTCTATCAGGCGATCTACAATTGATCCGCACGCCCGCCTGAACCCTCGATGCGCCAGCGCATGCGAAAGTGCGTCTCGCTTTCCCCGTCCTCGATAAAGCCCAAGCGACGATAGAGCCGCCGCCCCCCAGAATTGTCACGGGCGACATGGAGCGAGATGCGGGATGCGCGCGTCTCGCTGGCATTCGACTGCAGCCTCGTCAGGAGAGCCGTGGCAATGCCCCGGTTTCTGAAGGATGGCAGCAGGCTGATGTCGAGAATGTGCCAGGTGTCGATGTTTCGATCGATATAAAGGCGACCGGCCGGCGCAAGGCCTTCCTGAATCAGGAGAAAATCCGCCCTGGGGAAGGCGGCGAGATAATGGCGGTGCTGGAGATCGAACTGGCTGTCCAGGAACTCCTGCCGTTCATCCGAAGTCCAGGGAATCGCGGCCAGTTCATCGAGCCTAAGCGTTCGATAAAGCTCTCTCAGGAAAGGAATGTCGGAAGACGAGGCGGGGCGCACCCCCATTTGCGCCAATGCTTCCTTCCCCCAGTCGCTGGCTGGGAAATCCGGGAGAGGGAAGCCCCTGCCCATCGTCATCCGCCAAACGAAGGGTACTCGCCTGCAAGCGCGATGCTGAAGTTGACGGCAAGGTAGGGCTGCTGGTTCTCGTGGGCCTGGCTGCCGCCCGCCGGCCCGATCATGGCGGGCGCGAATTGCGCGTCCGGTTCCGCGCCGCTCGCAAATGGCGAGCTCGACGTCGGCGAAGCGAGCGAATTACCCGTGCTTGGCGAGGCGGCCCGTTTGCTCGGGTCATTCTGGTTATAGACCGTGAAGGCATGTGTGTGGGACGGCATCTGCGTCAGGGTCAGCGTGACGGCTGCCTCTCCGAAGGTGTCACCTGCGACACGCGGGGTCAGCCCGATGCCGGTGCCCTGGCTGCAGGCGGCGCGTGCGGCGAAGTTCGGCAATTGGAAGGTCGTGTGGCCGTCGCCGCCGTACTCCGTTCCGAGCAAGCTGAACAGTGCCGAGTTCTGCTGAATCGGCAACAACGCGCCATTGCAGAAGGCCCAGCCGCGCGGCGCGAAATTAAAGCCGAAAAGCTGGATTTCGCCGATGAATGGTGTGGTCATTATCGTGTCCTCGCAAGGAGTAGGGCAGGGGTGCGGTGGACCGTCGCCCGGTCAACTCGGGCTTGGGTAAATCCCGGCCCAGGCGATACAGAATTGCGCGGCAAGCGTCGGCATCGTGTTATCATGCGGAGAGGTATAGCCGGCCGCGCCCGTCGAGGCGGGCGAGGTGACGAACGGAGACGATCCGCTGGTATCGGTGACGTAGAGCGTGTCGCCCGTAAGCGCGCCGAGCTCGACCGACGTCGAGATCGAGGATTCGGTTGCCGGCGATGTCGTCGCATTCATGGCGTGCCCATGCGAAGGTATCTGGCTTGGCAGCAGCGTGACGTTTTCCGAGCCGCCGATCTCGCCGATCATTCGCTCGGTCAGACCCGTCCCCGTACCGTAGTGCAAGGGCACGCGTCCGGCGAGATTGGGGACGGCAAAGGTTGTCACGCCGTCGCCGCCGTAAATGGTTCCGATGAGCGTAAACAGGTCCTCGTAGACCGAGATCGACCACTTGGATCCATCGCAAGGCAGCCAGCCATTGGGGACCTTTGGGAAGCCGAACAGACGGATTTCTCCGACGAAGGGTTCACTCATCACCGCTTCTCCTGTTGCCAGAGCGCAATGCGCTCCCATCCGTTCGCGCCACCGCTCTACCTGTTTGTCTTCGCCGCATTTGTGCGACCACAGGTGATTCCACCTGACTGCAAAATGCTTTAGCCTCGCGACGGAAAGATGCCGGCAATCGCGACGCAGAAGTTGATGACGCCATAGGGCTGCATGTTCGCGTGGGGCTGCCCCCCGCCCGTTGGAGCCGCCGTATTGCCGGAAAGCATCACTTGCGGCCCGCTCGCGGGGCCGTAAATATCGGCGGAATTCGTGCCGAAGAGATCGTCCGTCGGATTGCGTCCGGTGCCGTTGGCGGATGTGCCGTTTGCCTGATGCGCATGCGTCGGCAGTTGGTCGAGCGAGAGCGTAACGCTCTCGGATCCGCCGAATTCGCCCAGAACAAAGGGTGTCGGATTCCAGCTCGAATCGGCGGAGGTGCCGATGCCGACGGGGGTGCGCCCCTGCAGGTTCGGCAATGCGAAACTGGTTGTCCCATTGCCGCCATAGGCGGTTCCAAACAGCGAGAAGAGGGCGCTGTTCTGGCTGATGGGTAGCAAGCCGCCGTTTGCCAGTGCAAAGCCGCGTGGCGCGAATTCGAATCCTGCCATCATGATCTGCCCCAGAAAAACCTCGGCCATGGTCATGCCTCCGCACCGTCATGTATTCCAGGTTGTCTAATGGCGTGCATCTTCTCCTGTTGGATGCGTTCTTTCAAGCCGTGCTCCTCGGCCTTGGTAAAAAACTCTTAAGCGGCGTCTCACTCCCGGATTCATCCAGGAGTGCTATTGCGCAAATCAACGCACGTCATTATAGCTCCAAATACATGTTTCGGTTGTGAATTTTTAATTAAGCGCACGCTGAGATAGCTGGCGGGGGAAAAGATGCATCACACCGGCTTGCCGCACCGGGCCACCGGACGCCGCATGATCGTCGCTGTCTGGACGGCACTTCTGGTCTTGGGGTTCATCGTCTTTCTGGCTCACAGGCCCGCCGCGGCTGCGCCATCGCCGAACTGCGGTCCGTTCAATGTCAGCGTCACCCATGGCGGTTCGGTCGTCATCGATGCCAGCATGTGTGACGGGCCGGACGATTTTGGGATCGGTCTCTTGAAGACCCCTCCTTCTCACGGCACGGTCACGATAGACACGATAGCGACCCAATCGGTCACCTATACGCATTTCGGCGGCAGCGACACGGCGACGAGCGACAGCTTCGTCTTCGACGACGGCCTCGGAAATGACGTTCAAGTCAACGTCACAATCGGCGCCGCCCCGACGATCACCATCAGCCCGCCGACGCTCCCATCGGCGACGGTGGCCAGTGCCTATAGTGAGACGATTTCTGCCAGCGGCGGCACGGCGCCCTATACCTTCGCGGTTACTGCCGGAGCGCTTCCCTCTGGCCTGAGCCTGTCCTCGGCCGGCATTTTAACCGGTACGCCGACGGCGGGTGGAACGTTCAACTTTACGGTGACCGCGGCGGATGCCGGGTCCGTTTCCGGAGCGCAGGCCTACACGCTGACGGTCGCTCCGCCAGCGATGACATTGCCGGCAACGGCCCTTGCAGACGGAACCGTAGGAACCGCCTATTCCGGATCGCTCAATTCTGCCACGGGGGGGGCCGCGCCCTATACTTATGCGCTGACGAGCGGAGCGCTGCCGACCGGATTGGCGCTTGGCGCCGCCAACGGACAAATCACCGGCACGCCGACCTCGCCGGGAACGTTCAACTTCACCGTCACGGCAACGGACAGCAGCACGGGCACGGGGCCGTACACGGCTTCCAACGCCTATGCGATTACCATCGTCGATGCGATCCCCGTAGCAAATCCGGTCTTTGCGATCGTTGCCTATGGCAGCGGCGCTAACCCGATCACCCTCAACATAACCGGGGGCACGGCGACATCCGTGTCCATCGCCACGGCACCTCTACACGGCACGGCGATCGCCTCGGGGACCAGCATCACCTATCAGCCCGCAGCGGGCTATGGCGGAGCAGACAGCTTTACCTATACAGCGAGCAACGGCACCGGAACCTCGGCGCCGGCAACGGTCAGCATCACGGTTTCCGACCCGACCCTTTTGATCACCGCCGGCGGCTCGTTAACCGCCCAGATCGGCACGGCCTACAGCCAGACATTCAGCGCTTCCGGTGGGGCGGCACCCTACAGCATTGGCGTCACCGGCTTGCCAGCCGGCCTGGCGGTAACGGGAACCTCCACCACGAGCGTCACGGTCTCCGGCACGCCGAGCGAGAGCGGCAGCTTTGGCCTGACCGTGACCGCCACCGACAGCAGTACGGGAACCGGCCCGTTCAGCGCGGCGCAGCCATTTACCCTCACAGTTTCCGCCCCGACGATCGCCATCTCGCCATCCTCGGGCACCCTGAACCTCGCTTATGCGACGACGTTCACCCAGACCTTTGGCGCCAACGGCGGTACCGCTCCCTACAGATTCTCGCTGACCGGCACTCTGCCCACCGGCCTGTCCTTCGACACAGCGACGGCGACGCTTAGCGGCACGCCGGTCCAGACAGGTACCTTTTCTATTTCGGTGACGGCCGAAGACAGCTCATCCGGAACCGGTGCGCCGTTCTCGGATACCGCGAACTACGTGCTGCAGGTCGGTGCGCCAACGATTGCCATCGATCCTGCGACGCTGCCGAATGCGACCGCGGGCACCGCTTACAGCGCGACATTGTCGGCATCCGGAGGCGTCGGACCCTACGGTTTCGCGCCGACGGCAGGGACATTGCCGGCCGGGCTGTCGCTCTCTTCGGCCGGCGTGCTCTCAGGCGTGCCGACGGAGTCGGGAACATTCGGCCTTACCGTGACGGCAACCGACGCGAATGGACAAACGGGGGCGAGAGCCTACAGCCTGACGATCGGCACCGGCGGGCTCAGCATTTCGCCGACGACGCTGCCCGCGGCCACTGCGGGTGTCGCCTATAGCCAGGCGCTGACGGCGAGCGGCGGTGTCGCGCCCTATAGCTTCAGCGTCACCGGCGGCGCCCTGCCGGCAGGCGTGAGCCTGAGCGCCTCCGGCCTGCTCTCGGGAACCCCTACGTCCGCAGGGTCCTTCAACTTCGACGTGACCCTAACAGACGCGACCGGCGGCACGCCGTCGACGACGACGGCATCCTATACGCTCGCGGTCTCCAGTCCGACCATCACCATTACACCCGCGACGATCGCGAACGGCGTCGCCGGCCACTCCTACAGCCAGTCGCTGACGGCGAGCGGCGGCACTGCACCCTACACCCTCAGCATCGGCGCCGGTGCCTTGCCCGCGGGGCTATCTCTGGCGGCTGGCGGGGAGATATCCGGAACGCCGACAACGGCGGGTAGCTACAGCTTCACTGTCGTTGCGACGGACGCGCAGAATTTCACCGGGTCGGCTGCCTACAGCGTAACCGTCGCCGATGCAGTACCGGTTGC
The DNA here is from genome assembly GCF_000427465.1 of Sinorhizobium arboris LMG 14919. NCBI lineage: Bacteria > Pseudomonadati > Pseudomonadota > Alphaproteobacteria > Hyphomicrobiales > Rhizobiaceae > Sinorhizobium > Sinorhizobium arboris. Next base: position 1,438,895 of record NZ_ATYB01000014.1, read on the forward strand.
CAATCCCGACTCGGCAACCGCCGTCGCAGGTCAATCGGCGACGATCGATGTAACCGCCAATGACGTGGGGGCGATCTCGTCCATCGAGATCGTCCAGGATCCGGCGAATGGCAGCGCCGCCTTGAGCGGCAATTCGATCGTCTATACCTCGGAGGCATCGTTCGGCGGGACGGATACGCTCACCTACCGGGCGCTTGGGCCAGCGGGCAGTTCGTCGGCCGCGACCGTCACGATCGAGGTCAATCCGCGTCCGATCCCGCTATCGCGGCGCATCGATGTCGTGATGGGCAGTACGGTCACCATCGATCTTGCGGCCGGTGCCAGCGGAGGGCCGTTCACCGGCGCCTCGTTGATTTCGCTGTCACCGCCGGATGCCGGAAGCGCGTCGCTATCCGGTCAGCAATTGACCTTTACCGCCGACCCGGAATTCGAGGGCGCGGCAACGGCGACATTCACGCTCAGCAATGCCTTCGCAACGTCCGAGCCGACGGCAATCTATCTCGATGTGTCCGCCAGGCCCGATCCGACGCTCGATGCCGAGGTGATGGGCATATTGAACGCGCAAACGGCGGCGACGCGCCGCTTTGCAACGACGCAGATCACAAATTTCCATCAGCGGCTCGAGGCGCTGCACGAAGCCGGCGGGCGAGGGGGTGAACCTGCGGACGGCGTCAGCTTCTTCCAGGGCATTGCCCTTTCCTTCGCGGATGCCTGCCGTGGTCGTGAAACTACACTCAGGCCCGAAGAATGCGGAGGAGGGCAGGTGACGCCGGGGAACGCTCCGTTCCAGGCCGCGCTCGCCGGTGAGGCGGCCGGTGGGTCTGCGCAGCCAAAAGCAACGAAGGTGACGATCTGGACCGGCGGTTCGATCAATGTCGGTGATCGTGATGGCGGGGATGGCTTCGAGTTCGAGACGACGGGTTTGAGCGGCGGCGTCGATTACCGGTTTAATCGCGATCTGGCGATCGGCGTCGGCCTCGGCTATGGCCATGACGACAGCGACGTCGGCAACAACGGAAGCCGCAGCAAGGGGGACAGCTACACCGCTGCGATCTACGGCAGCTACCTGCCCGCAGAGAACTTCTTCATCGATGGCTTGCTTGGATATCAGTGGCTGTCATTCGACTCCAAGAGATATGTGACATCGACCGGGGACTTCGCATTTGGAGAGCGGGATGGCAAGCAATGGTTCGCCTCGGTTTCGGCCGGTGGGCTTTTCGACGTCCAGGGTCTGCACCTTTCGCCCTATGCCCGGCTCGACGTCGCACGCGCCACGCTCGACGCCTTTACCGAAAGGGGAGATCCCTCGACGGCCCTCCGTTATGGCGAACAGGACATCACCACAACGACAGGCAGTCTGGGAGTGACGATGCGTTACGACCAGCCGACGAGCTTCGGCATCGTCTCGCCGGAACTGCGTCTCGAGTACCAGCATGACTTCGGGGGGGACAGCGCGGTCACGATGAACTACGCCGATATCTTCAGCGGTCCCACTTACCGCAGTTTCATCGATGGTCTCGATCGCGACCGCTTCATCGTCGGCGTGGGCGCCAATATTAAAACCTTGCAGGACTTCGCGATCCGCGTCGAATATCGGGGCATGCTCGGTATCGAAGGCGATACAGACCACGGTGTGCTTCTCAACGTGTCGAAGCAGTACTGAAAACGCCGGGGCAGGCCGGCGCCTCGCCGTGCGGACAGCGGCAACTCAAACGGCCTTCCTGTCTCGGTGCAGACACGCAGGGCGCTCACACCGTCGGCAAGCAGGCGGCCGGCGATCTGCTCCGGCGACCAAAGTGCCTTCAGCTGCTCAATGACCAGTTCGCGTAATTGAGGGTGGCGGCTGAGCTTGCGCAGCCGTCGTCGACGCTCCTTTGAGATGTCGTTGGCGATGCCGCTGTAATAGCCGCTGTATTCCGGAAACTCGGCATCATGGAAGGTATTGCGCTTCAGTTCACGATAGATCGTCGAGCGATGACGGCCGAGCTGCCGGGCCATCTCACCGACAGGAACTTTGCGTTCCACGAGCTGATGCAAACGTCGGCGATCGGAAAGGGTGAGCTGCGAATAGCAGAGCGACATCCAAAAATCTCCAAGGAACAAGCCTTTGTTTTTATTGGCATGTCGCACTTGGAAATAGAATGTACCCGGCTACATGATTTGTCACAGCTATTTAAAGATGAGACAAAGTAGTCAACTTAGAAATGCGACATCATCCTATTCCTGACTACTGCGTTTGCAAGTGGATATATTTACAACGTACGTAGACGCAAGCCGCCGGCCGGGTGGAGCTGGTCAGGGTTGCGCAGCCCGGTCGGCGGCGGGTGGCTCCAGCTGCAAGATAAACTTTAGCTTTGACATCCTCATCACTCCGCCGCTTTCAGCCGTGCAAGGGCTTGCTGGCGCTTGGCGATGACCACCGGATCCTTGGTAAAATCCGTCTTGCGGCCAGGCTTCGTGCCGCGCTTTTGGTAGCCATTGCTTTGGCTGCCGTCGCGAATGCCGAACATATGGTCGGTCTGGCCGGTGCGGCGCGGTCCGCCCTTGCTGCGCTGTTGCTCTCGTCCGGCCTGCATCTCGGCCACCAGCGCCAACACCTCGTCAAGGCGCTTGTTCTCGACCACCTCGCACCGGTGCACCGAGCGCAGCGTGTCGAAGGTTCTATAGGGCAGGGACGTCCCCTCATGGGTGATCTCGAGGCGGCCGTCGGGATAATCGCAGACAATGAGCTTCTGGCCGGCGAGCGCCGTGGCGAAATCCGTCGGATCAAGGAGGAACATCACCTTGTCATAGCGCAACGTCAGCGACTGCGACAGCTTGCGGATCTCCTTGCGGCACATGGCGCCATCGAGGTTCTCATGCGCGGCAAACGGCCGATGCATATCCTTCGGATTGCGCGCCGCCTTGCCAAAGCGACGATTGAAGTCGGCCATGAACTCCGGCGCGTAGGCATTGGCCGCCGCGATCGTGTCGATGCCGCGCAGCCGCAGTTCCTTGACGAGGCGATCCTGCAGCGTCTGGTTGGCGCGCTCGACGCGGCCCTTGGCCTGCGGGGTGTTGGCGCAGATGATGTCGATGTTGAGCTCATAAAGGGCCCGCCCGAACTGCGTCAGGCCACTGGTCCTGTCCTTCTTGGAAGCATGGGTGGTGCGGAAGATGCCATGCTTGTCGCTGTAGAAGGCGATCGGCTTGCCCCATTGCTGCAGATAGGCCTTCGTCGCGTGCAGATAGTCGAAGGTGTTCTCCGAGGCCGCAAAGCGTAAGTGCAACAGCTTGCCGGTGGCATCGTCGATATAGACGAGCAGGGCGCATTTGGGGCCGCGGTTCTCGAACCACCAATGATGCGAGCCATCGATCTGGACCAGTTCGCCGAAACAATCGCGCCGGCCGCGCGGCTGAAAAACCCGCTTCTTGCGCTCGCGTCGCGACGCCCAGATGCCGGCTTCCATCATCCACTGACGCAGCGTCTCCTTGCTGACCGCTATCCGGTGGCGTTCGACGAGCTTCTCGGCCGCCAACGTTGGGCCAAAATCCACGTAATGCTCACGCACCAGGTCGAGCACCAGGTTGCGGAAATCCTCACTGTAACGCCGATTGCTCGGACGGCCGCGCTTCTTCGAGACCAGTCCGTCGGCGCCGGTCAGGTCATAGGCCTGCAACAGCCGGTGGACCTGACTGCGGCTAAGACCGAGCAACGCGGCCGCCTCGACGACGGTCAGGCTGCCACCGCGAATCCGCTGGATCAGTTCAAGACGATGCAATTCCTTCTGCGACATGGTGATCAAACAAGACATGACGACTCCGAACGCTCATGGTCTCAACCACGCATCACGTCGCCAGTCTTCCTTCCAAACGTTGACGTTTGAGCAGCATCCCAAGAGGCGACGACCGTCGCATCTCTAACTGGCTCATATGTCGCATCTCTAAAATGCCGCTACATGATTTTGTCGCATAAGATAGATTATGGAACTAACCTGTGCAGGCGCGAACCGACGAAAACCACAGTGAATCAGTGGATTGGAGGAAGTCTCTGATACAGGACTTCATGCGTCTTCCGCCGTCGGCCGTTCTATATCGAACTCCAGGCGCATCATGTCGTAAGCCGGTTCCACATGGTCCGGCGTTTCGCCGCACACGGTTTCGTAATCCATTGGCACATGCATGTGCGTGAGCACCGCACGCTTCGGCTGCAGCCGGTTGATCCAGCTGAGCGACTGCACCAGGGACAAGTGACTCGGGTGGAACTTGTACTGCAGCGTGTCGATGACGAGCAGATCGAGCCCGGCAAGTTTCTCGATCGTTTCTGCCGGAAAGTCGCTGACGTCGCTGCAATAGGCAAAATCGCCGATCCGAAAGCCGAGAGAATGAACGTTGCCGTGAAATTGCATCAGCGGCGCGAACGAGATCGGGCCGCCGGCGCCGTGGATGGTCAAGGGTGGCAGGTCGTCCGGAATGACATAGGGTTCGACGATCGGCGGATAGCCGCTCCCAGGTGGCGACTCGAGGCAGTAGCGGAAGCCGTCGCGAATGCGGGCCATCGTGGACGCATCGGCCCAGATCGGCACGCGCCTGCGATTTTCGATGACGAAACCGCGGAGATCGTCGATTCCGTGCAGATGGTCTGCATGGGCATGGGTATAAAGCACGGCGTCGATGTGGCGTACATTGGCCGCGATCATCTGAGCGCGGAAATCGGGGCCGGTGTCGATCACCACGGTCGTCTTGCCGCCGTCCGAGGCAAGCTGTTCTACAAGCAGTGCCGCCCGCATGCGACGGTTGCGGGGGTTCGACGGGTCGCAGGCGCCCCAATCACCGGTGATGCGCGGCACGCCCGGCGACGAGCCGCAGCCCAGAATGGTGAAGGCCCGCCGAAACGCCATTTCAAAGCCTCGGCATCTTCGAGAAGATCCTGAAGGCGTTTTCGGTTGTGATCTCGGCAATTTCCTCCCTGGAGACGCCGATGGTTTGCGCCAGGACCTCGGCCGTGTGCGCCACGTAAGCCGGTTCGTTGCGCTTGCCGCGGAACGGCTTCGGCGCCAGATAGGGTGCGTCCGTCTCCACGATTATCCGATCGCGCGGGACCGTTCTGGCGATGTCTCTCAGCTCTTCGGACTTCGGGAATGTCAGGATACCCGAAAAGGAAACATAACCGCCGAGCTCGACGCCGATCCGGGCGAGGTCTGGACCGGACGAGAAGCAATGCAGAAGGAAGGGAAAAGCGCCCTTCCCCGATTCCTCGGATAGAATGGTGGCCATGTCGTCGTCGGCCGACCTGCTATGGATGACGAGCGGCAGCCCCGTCGTTCGCGCTGCCGCGATATGCCGCTTCAATCCCTCCGCCTGCGCGTCGCGCGGCGCGTTGTCGTAAAAATAATCGAGCCCCGCCTCGCCGATCGCGACCACCTTGGGATGGGCGGACAGCCGAACGAGGTCGTCGGCGGTGATGTCCAGTTCCTCATCGGCATTATGCGGATGCGTGCCGACCGAGCAGAAGACGTTAGGATATTTCGCGGCAATTGCCAGGATCGTATCGAACCGTTTCACCCGGGTCGAAATCGTCACCATCTGCGCCACGCCTGCCTCGCGCGCCCGCGCGACGATCGCGTCGCGCTCGGCTTCGAAATCCGGAAAATCCAGGTGGCAATGGGTATCGATCAGCATGCTTTCGCCTTACGCTTCCGGTGCCACATAGCGCGGGAAGACCGGCTTGGGCGCTTCGAGCGCCGTCCCGGAAACGAGGCGCCCAGCTTCGCCGAGATGCGCAAAATCGCGGCGATCGGCCGATACAGCGACGAGGTCGAGGAGTTTTCCCGCCGCCTCCGGCATGAATGGCTGCAGAAGGATCGCGACCTGGCGCACGACCTCCGCCGTGACGTAGAGCACCGTTGCCATGCGGTTCGGATCGGTCTTTTTCAGCGCCCAGGGTTCCTGGCCTGCGAAGTAGCGGTCAGTCTCGGATACGACAGCGATGATCGCCGCAAGTGCGCGATGAATGAGCTGCCGGTCCATTTCCGCGCGTGCGGTGTCGATCAGCGAGTCGGCGGCGGCAAGCATCGCCTTGTCCTCGTCCGTCAGCGGACCGCACAGCGGGATCTGGCCGTCGCAGTTCTTGACGATCATCGACAGAGAACGGCTGGCGAGATTGCCGATACCGTTGGCGAGGTCGGAATTGATGCGGGTTGCGATCCCCTCCTCGCTGTAGCTGCCGTCCTGGCCGAACGACACCTCGCGCAGGAAGAAATAGCGGATCTGGTCGAGGCCGAAGTGCTCGACCAGATTGAACGGATCGACCACGTTGCCGAGCGACTTCGACATCTTCTCGCCCTTGTTGAGCAGGAAGCCGTGAGCGAAGATTCGCTTGGGAAGCGGAAGACCGGCCGACATCAGGAATGCGGGCCAATAGACGGCATGGAAACGGATTATGTCCTTGCCGATGACGTGGATGTTCGCCGGCCAGAACTTCGCGCGCGGCCCCGTCGGATCAGTCAGATAGCCGGTGGCAGTGATGTAGTTGGTCAGCGCGTCGACCCAGACGTACATGACATGTGCCGGATCGTTCGGGACCTTGATACCCCAATCGAATGTCGTGCGGGACACGGAGAGATCCTTAAGCCCCGATTTGACGAAGGAGATGACCTCATTGCGCCGCTCGGCAGGTCCGATGAAGTCGGGATTTTCCTCGTAATGCTTCAGGAGCTTGTCCTGGTAGGCGGACAGCCGGAAGAAATAGCTCTCCTCCTCCACCCACTCCACGGGCGTCCCTTGCGCTCCGTAACGTACGCCGTCGTCGCGCAGCTCCGTCTCGTTCTCCTGATAAAATGCCTCGTCTCGAACGGAATACCAACCGGCGTACGAATCCTTGTAGAGGTCGCCCGCCGCGTCCATGCGGATCCAGATCTCCTGCGATGCCTCGTGGTGACGCTTTTCGGTCGTGCGGATGAAATCGTCGTTGGAGGCGTTGAGCAGCCGCGCCATATTCTGGAACTCGGCCGAATTGCGCGCGGCAAGCTCCTGCGGTGAAATTCCTTCCTTCTTCGCCGTCTGCTGCATCTTCTGCCCATGCTCGTCCGTTCCGGTCAGGAAGAAGACTTCGCGCCCGTCGAGCCGCTGGAAGCGCGCCATGGCATCCGTCGCGATCAGCTCATAGGCGTGACCGATATGCGGCTTGCCGTTCGGATAGGAAATCGCGGTGGTGATGTAGAACGGGGACGTATCTCTCATAGCGGGCTTCGGTATCCTCGGGATCGGAACTATGGGTGCTATTAGCGCATAGCCTTCAGGTAGGAAACTGCCGGGGCAAGAAAAAGCCCTCCCCCGTCGCCCGAGGCTTTGAGAAACGGTCCCGATTGACACGAGCCGAAAATCGGAACAAAACAGAAACAAGCTGGATCATTTCGAGACCACGCACTTCCGGACGGAAACCGTTGCAGACTTTTCCTGGAAGTGCTTCAGGGAGGCGTGCGTGCTCAGTGGGCTCAAACGAAAATTCGAGGAAGCGTCCGCGGTCTATGCGGCGAAGCATGCGATCAGACGTGACCCGGACTGGTATATCCTGAAACTGCAGGAAGAGGTGGGAGAACTGACGCAGGCATGGAACAGTGTAACCGGTCGCGGGCGCAATCGGGAGGTCCCGCCGGATACCCTGCTGCAGTCGCTCGCCGACGAAACGGCGGATCTCCTCGGCCATGTCCTGCTCTTCGCCCACCATAACGATATCGATCTCGCTGCAGCGATAGAGCGAAAATGGAAATTCGTGCCCAGTCACGACGATTAGGCCGGGGGAGGTAAAATCGTGAACGTCATCGATTCCAATAGTCGAGACGCGGGGTGCGGGCGGAAAGCCGCACACACCTTCCCTCATTCCCTCTTGCCTACAGGGCCTCTCTGAGATCGTCGAGCAGGGAAAGGATCGTCTGCTTGCGATCGAGATTGTAGGCATCGCTCAGCGCGAGGCGTTCGCCAACGCTGCTGGAGAGCCTCGCGAACCGCTCGGCCCTGGCCACGTCGCCTGCGATCGCCGCCTCGCGTGCCAGCTGCATGATGCGCCCTGACAGCAGCGACGAGAAGAAATCGAAGATCGTTTCGCTGTCCTTGCCCGACAGAGCGTCGGCGAGCTTGTGCATGTTCTTGCGGACGGAAGGACCCTGCCCCGCCAGGATGTCTTCGAAAGCCGCGGCGATATCCAGTCCGCCATAGTTTATCAGCTTCAGCGCCTCCGAAACGCTGCCGCTCGCGGCGGCGAGAACACGGTCGGCGCCGGAACCGGTGAGATCGAGGCCGAGATGCGCAAGCGCCTGGCGCAGGGCTTCCGTCTCCAGAGGCTTCAGCCGCAAAGGCAGGCAACGCGAACGGATGGTCGGCAGGAGCTTCCCCGGCGCATGGGTGAGCACCAGGAACAGCGAACGACGCGGCGGCTCCTCCAATATCTTCAAAATCGCATTGGCGGCATTTCGGTTGAGATCGTCGGCGGGATCGATGATGACGATGCGCCAGTTTCCGGTGCCTGACGTCTGCCCAAAGAACTTGCCGGCGCGGCGTACCTCGTCGACCGTGATGGCCGCCTTCGCCCTGCCCGTCTTCTCGTCCACCGGACGCTTGAGATGGAGCAGGTTGTGCGACGCGCCAGTAGCAAGCTGCCGCGTGACGATCGAGGCGGGGTCAGGATCGGCAAGCCTGTCGGGGGCTTCTGCCGGGTCCGGATGGCTCAGAACATGATTGGCGAAGCGAAAGGCGAGCGTCGCCTTGCCGATTCCCTCCGGCCCTTCGATCAGGATCGCATGATGTCCCTTGCCGGACCTGTAGCTCTGCGCGAGAAACGCTTCCGCTTGCTGATGGCCAAAGAGCTTGCTGTTCGTCGCCGGAGCGAGCGCCCCCTCCAGCACACCTGGATGTTCCGTGGTCATGACGTCGCTTCCGCATTCGAAGGCTGCGGCTTGTCCTCGGCGGGAAGCAGCGCCTCGACAAGGCTGAACACCTCGGCCGCAATCGCGTCCGGCGGACGGTTGGCATCGACGACGCGGCAGCGCTCCGGATCGGCCGCAGCAATGTCGAGAAATGCTTCGCGCCGTTTTTCGTGCGTTTCCAGCTGTTCCTTTTCAAATCGGTCGGGACTGTCGTTTGCGGCGCGACGACGAGCGCGCTCGAGCCCGACCGAAGCAGGAAGATCGAAGATGATGGTGCAGTCGGGAATGACGCCGTTCACGGCAACGCGTTCCAAGGTTTCGACGAAAGCCGGTTCCAGGTTGCCCGTCACTCCCTGATAGACGCGAGAGGAATCCATGAATCGATCGCAAAGGACGATCGTTCCCTGCTGGAGCGCCGGACGGATCACCTCCTCGACATGATCGCTGCGGGCGGCCGCAAAGAGGATCGCTTCCATGCGAACTCCGAAGGACTCCGCCGCGCCTGAAAGAAGGACGTGGCGGACCGCTTCGGCGCCGGCGGAGCCGCCCGGCTCGCGCGTGGTGAGCACGCGGTAGCCGCGCCCGCTGAGCGCTTCCGCAAGAAGGCGCATCTGGGTCGACTTGCCGGCCCCCTCTCCCCCCTCGAATGTTATGAACAAACCCTTGACCAGCGACACTTCAATTCTCGGATCGGCGTGCATATCGGTCCCTCTTTAGCCGATCGGTCCGGTGGAAGGAACCGTCGCGACGCGCATTTGTCACAACCAGAAGAACAGCAGTTCCTGCAGCGCATCGAGCGCCCGGCTGGCAAGCGTTCCGGGTTCGACCGCCTTTGCCGTCCTGACGGGCACCTCCCGTAGCAGCTTTTCCCCGTTCCAGAGCTTGACGACGCCGACCTGCTGGCCGGCAGCGACCGGCGCATTGAGCGGCCATTTGTAGATGATGCGAGCCGTCAGCCGTTCCGGATTTTTTACCGGCAGCAGAACGTCGACCGGGCCGGCCGCTACGAGCGGCACCCGCGAATCTGCGCCGCCATAGACGCTCGCTTCTCCGATGGTCTCACCATCTGCAAAAATGCGCCGTTTCTCGAAAGCGGTCATCGCCCAATCGAGGACCCTGCGGCTCTCCTCGATTCTCTCCTTGTCGCTCTCAAGGCCACCCATCGCAAGATAGACGCGGCGCTCGCCCCGTTGCATCGAGGCGGTCAGCGAGAAGCCGAAACCCTCCGCAAAACCGGTAGCCAGGCCGTCGACGCCGACATTCGCAGCGATCAGCGGGTTCTTGTTGCGCTGAAGGATCTTGTTCCACTCGAATTCAGGCTGCGAATAGAGGCGGTAGTGATTCGGATGCGCCTCGTACAGGTGCCGCGCAAGGGCGACGAGTTCGCGCATCGTGATCTTGTTTTCCGGATGCGGCAGCCCGGTGGCATTCTTGAAGGTGGCGACCGGCAGCCCGAGTTCGCGCGCCCGCTTGGTCATCCGTTCGGCAAAGGCAGCCTCGCTGCCGGTCATGCCTTCGGCCAGCACGATGCAGGCGTCGTTGGCAAGTTGCACCGTTGCGCCCTGGATGAGATCCGCAACTCGGATCCTGGATTTTATGGCGGCGAACATCGTTGCGGTGCCGGAAGGAGCGCCGCCGGTACGCCACGCATGTTCCGAGACCTGGAAAGTCGTCTCGGGCGTCACTTCGCCCTTGTCCAGGGCCTCGAAAACCACCTCCATCGCCATGAGCTTGGCGAGCGAGGCAGGCGGGACAGGCGCATCCTCGTCGCGTGAAAAGAGCACCGTGCCCGTTTCAGCATCGACGAGATATATCTGTTTCGCTTTGGTGTCGAAGGCGGGCGTTTGTGCGACCGCTTGCCCCGAAACGATGGCCGCGAGAAAAGCTGCGACCGCAATGCACTTCATGCGCATGAGAAACTCCGGTTCTTCATGGGCATAGCAGCGCGAAAAACCCTCTTCAACCGGAGTCAGTGCAGGTGGACGCTTCGATTCTGGCGCTTCGCATAGGCGAGAATGGAATCGGGCGTCAGCGGATTGCGATCGACCATGATCGCTTCGAAGGGCGAAGGTTTGTCGCTGACGCGGACTTCGACATATGCCGAAGCATAGGCCATGCTGCCGTCCGGCAGCGGGATCAATTGCGGGCGCGACGTCGGCATGGGGCCGATCTCCGGCAGAATCGCAAACTCGCCGAACGCGCTCGGCATTGAAGAGGGCCGCGCCGGCTCAGCAAGTGCGTTCATCGGCACGCCGGTGCCGAGCTTCGACTTATTCGGAACGGGCACAGCACTGAGCTCCGGAACCAGATCGCGCAACGGCTTGTTGGAGGCGACCATCACGCCTGTTGCGATCTGTCCTTCCGGCATGACGCTCGGGCTACGGTCGCCCTTCCTGACGTAGGAAGCCATGAGGTAGGGCATGTCGTTGCCTTCTAGGGGCGCGCGGCCGATATACTGAACGCGAACATTGGCACTGCCCTTGCGCTTGATATCCAGCAGGTCGGCGGTCTTCGAAGAGACGTCGATGATCCGGCCGTACTCATAAGGTCCGCGATCGTTGACACGCACGATGACCGACGTTCCATTCTCCAGATTCGTCACGCGGGCATAGCTCGGCAGCGGAAAAGTCGGGTGTGCGGCCGAAAGGTGGTGCTTGTCATAGACTTCGCCATTCGCCGTCAGCCGGCCATGAAAGGCCGACCCGTACCAAGATGCCATCCCGCTCTTGTTATAGCCGAAATCCTCCTTCGGCTGATACCACTTGCCCTTTACCTGATAGGGTTTGCCGACCTGGTAGCGACCACCACCCTTGGGAATATTGTCCCCGGTGGCGACTCTGGGGCTGGCTTTGACACCATAGACGGACTCGGCGAAATACTCCTTGCTCCGCGCCTTGGTCTTCTTGACGCTCGGCGTCGATCCGCAGGCCGCAAGCACCGCGCAAAGCAACGGAACCGCTGCGAGGCGGAGCCCCCTCACAAGATATGCCGCACCGTTATTGGATGTCATCTGTCCCACAAGATCATTCGCAAAGCCGCACCCGAAAATCCGCTCCAATAGCGCTCACGCTTCCGACCGGACGCGCAGAGATTTTGCGCAATCGTGCAGTAGTTCCCCGCCAGAATTTCGCCGTCCCGAAACGAAACAGTCGAACAATCATGACAACAACAAGGCGAAATTGCGAACTGGAAGGCGAAGGGGGTCTGAAAATCTCCCGTCATGGTTTACGGAACGTAAATGTGCCGCTGGACCATAGTCCGACAGGACTTGCCAAAGGTCCTAAGCCCGTTGCCGGGTGTCGCTGCCGCCACATATCGCAATAAGCGCCTGGGCGGCACTCTCGTAAGCCGCAGGGTGTGGCGCCTCAGAGCTGACCGAAGCTTCCCGTCGGTGCAACTCTGGGGCTCCGTTCCCGGTGTGCCTCCTGCGCTCTGGCTCGACGTCCAAAAGGCTCTCGCAATGTATGAGACGATTATGGACCGCCGGAGCGACGGGCGGCGACCGGGAGGTCGCGGTGTACGCCCCGCAGGCGAAGAAAGGCTGACCGCAGTGCGAGACACTGAACAGCGCCCGAGACGATTGTCCTTGTCTGTGTCCTGGGCGTATGTGGCCCAGTGCGGCGCGCACCCTCGGGAGGACGTCCATGAATGCCGACAAGATGAGAGTGCTCATAGAGGACTGTCGCAGAGACCTGTTCGCCTATTTGGAGCCTGGCAGCGGCATCAGCGACCGTGAGATGATCGTCGCCCTGCTCCATCGCCTCGATGGACTGCAGGCCAGAGACGCGCTCGGCGAAGACTTCGACTGGCCGCCATTTGCGCCGGAAGGATCGATGGAGGAACAGTCCGGCCGCAACCGGACCAGCGCCCGCCTCAGAATAATTCTCAACCGGCGCTTACGATGATCAGCAGGGACGCGCGGCGTGCGACCGATTTCTCCCCGTCGGGCAGGCCCGGAACGCACGCAAATGCTCCGGAGCACGTTGACGATGCGATCAAAGCTGCTAAAAAGCCAGCCGTTGGTGAATGGGCAGCAAACCGGCAGCGATCGCCGGTCTATCGAGAACTCGGAAACGAATTTCACGAAGCTCCTCAATCACTTGGAAGAGTGGCCGAGCGGTTTAAGGCACCGGTCTTGAAAACCGGCGTGCGTGAAAGCGTACCGTGGGTTCGAATCCCACCTCTTCCGCCATTCAGAAAATCAGTGCACCGCGATGCATGCCGTTTGAGTTCACGCGGCCTGCAGCTATTAACCGCATCCTTGCATTACAATATGGTCGGCAAGCGGAATGCGCTGGCGCAGGCGAGCGAAAACTCATATACAATCGTTGATCAGTGGGGTCGTAGCTCAGTTGGGAGAGCGCCGCAATCGCACTGCGGAGGTCGAGGGTTCGACTCCCTTCGGCTCCACCATCCTGACCTTTGTCCGACCCGGAGACATAGGTAATACTGCCGCAACCCCGCCGGGTTGCGCCAGTCTCGGTCGGCCCGACGGTTCGGCTGCGCTTGCCAAGAAAGCTGATTTGAGAGAAAGTTTTGGTCTGACCCCTCCGAGGTCTGGGCAACTCCCGCGAGCGGAGAAAAACATGCCTGATAAATCTTTGGTGGCAGCGGTAATCTTTGCCCTTTTCGCCCTTTCGGCATGCGCGAGCACAGGCTCGACCAACACGACCTACACCCAATGGTACGGGCCCTATCCCGAGCCTGAATTCGACGTTCTTACGCCGGGCGGGCTGCGCCTTGCCTACTAGGCCCGCATAGTCCGCCCTCGCCTCCGAAGACACCGGTGATCTTTGCCCGGCATGCCGGCGTTGCGCCCTTGCATAGAGCAGCAAGCGAAATTCACGGAATTTTAGGTACTTGCGGAACACATATGGAACAGATAGGTTCTGTTCTTGATTTGTTTCGCGATTCTGGAGTGACGCGCCATGCTGACCCGCAAGCAACAGGAATTGCTTCTGTTCATTCATGAACGAATGAAGGAATCCGGGGTCCCGCCGTCCTTCGACGAGATGAAAGACGCTCTGGACCTCGCGTCCAAGTCGGGCATTCACCGTTTGATCACGGCACTCGAAGAGCGCGGGTTTATTCGCCGGCTACCGAATCGTGCGCGGGCTCTGGAAGTCATCAAGTTGCCGGAGGCCTATACCGGCACTTCGCAGGTCCGCCGCGGCTTTTCGCCTAGCGTGATCGAAGGCAGCCTCGGCAAGCCCGCAGCGCCGCCCCCCGCACCGAAGGCGCCGCCGCCGGCCGAGACCGCATCGGTTACCGTTCCGGTCATGGGCCGCATTGCTGCCGGCGTGCCGATTTCTGCAATCCAGAACAATATGCACGATATTTCGGTACCGGTCGAAATGATCGGCAATGGCGAGCATTACGCTCTCGAGATCAAAGGCGATTCGATGATCGAGGCCGGTATCCTCGACGGCGATACGGTGATCATCCGGAATGGAAGCACCGCCAGCCCAGGAGATATCGTCGTCGCCCTGATCGACGATGAGGAAGCCACCCTGAAGCGATTCCGGCGCAAGGGCGCCTCCATTGCGCTCGAGGCCGCCAATCCGGCTTACGAAACACGCATATTCGGTCCTGATCGGGTCAAGATCCAAGGTCGCCTGGTCGGCCTCATCCGGCGCTACCACTAGGGCGTCAGATAAGGTGTTGAGCCTTCGAGCATCATGACCACGCCATCCGTAGAACGGAAGGCAAACAGTTAAACAGAATAAAAAAGCCCCTATTCGAAATGAACCCTCTTGCGGATTCCGATCAATCATTCTAAATCCGCGCCACGATTTGAAAATCCAAATCGTAGAGGCCTCGTGGCGGAGTGGTGACGCAGAGGACTGCAAATCCTTGTACGCCGGTTCAATTCCGGCCGAGGCCTCCAAAGCCATACGAATCCGGCTTTGCTGCACGAGAAATTTTCTTTTCTTTGCCATCAACAGCCCTTCAGTCACGCTCAGCTGCCCCTCAGCAGCTCTGACATTGCGGCTTGGTCGTCGCGTGACGACATTCACAAGGCGAGACCGAATAACCTTCGTCAGACGAACGCAGGATCCGTATTCGCGAAGGACAGCGCCGAGCTGAGGTCCCGAGGACTTTGTGGCCCCCTGATTGGCGGTTGTGCTATAGCACCCTGTCAGCCCGGCTCGTCGGGAGCGGCGGTACTCGAAGCGCGACATGATGGATATTCCCTGGGGCTACATTCAGCGCCACTTTGATTGGCTCGGCCATGTGGTCGAGGGCTTCTGTATCGCAGCAGTCGTCGCCCTGCTGTTCATGGTGGTTGCGCCGAGGAGGCTGGCGCTGATCATCGGCCTCGCATTCGCCGCCGGACACTTTCACGGACGCGAGAAACGTGATTTCGAGATCAGCGCAAACCTGCAGCCGCCTCACCTTGAAGGTTACAAAATGTGGAAATGGAGTTGGGATCAGGCGACCGACTTCTGGCCGACTGCTCTGGTACTCGTCTGCGTCATATTTGCTCTTCTGCCAAAGTGGCGACGAAAGCCGGGTAGTTCTGACGACTGAAAAATGCAGTGCGCCCGCAGGAGAGGTGGTCCTCTTCGCGATTCGAGCGAATCACGGCCTGTCGGAGGAATTGGGCCCGGGGGAATTCGGTTTCCCGCGCCATCGCGCCCACCATACGGCCAGCCTGCGGCGCCGGCGACGGATCGAGGGTATATCGTGCGAAAGCACGAGAAGGCCCAGAGGAACCATCCAGAAGCCCAGCACCGGTAAAAAACCGAGCAAACCGCCACACACGAGCAGCACGCCGATGAGGACACGCAAGGCGGGGGAACTGGGCAAGCTTATCCGCCAGCTGCCGAGCACGATCTCACGCGTCTTGGGATCTATGCCAAAATGCCTCTTCTTGCCTTCAGTCGCCATCGTTGTTCTTTCGTACCAATGGCCCACACTTGGTGCCTTCTCCACAGGGCGGCAACCGGTTCCCGTCATTTTTTTTGAAAAAGCACTTGGCAAATCGGAAAAGCATTTGTATTAGCAGCCTCACTTCTGCGGCGCAGATGTTCCCTGGTAGCTCAGCGGTAGAGCACTCGACTGTTAATCGATAGGTCGCCGGTTCGAATCCGGCCCGGGGAGCCACTTTGGCTCAGAACTGCAAGCTTCGCGCCTGCGAGTTAACACCTCACATCCGGCCGCTGGAAGCGCATCGAACAGCTTGGGCTCCGATCCCACAATCTTCACCTCGCTTTCGCTGACCTCGACCCTCTGGGCGAGGTTCTGCACGTGGTGGCGGGCATACCGCCGTCAAAGGTCCGTAGCTTGCGCTTGGCGTCGGCGGCGAATCGGCGAACCATCTCCGGCGCGATCTCGATCGGCCGATCCCCATCCTTCGTTTCGGCGCGCTCCGCGTCAGCACGCGCCGAATCGGCCCCAGTTCGGCGATGCGGCCCTTGAGGTTCTCGTCCGTCCGGTCAGCGATCCCGACCTGGATCGCCTCGTAGAGGCGCGTCAGGCGGGCATCGGCGTCGGCGGTCTGGAACAGGGCGTGCCGCTGCGTAGCCGAGAAACTTGCTGGTAATCGTGGGTCACCGCCATCGTCAGGCCCTCACGAGGCGCATGTCCGCGTCCGCGGCGGCGCCCTTGTCGAAGGTGAGCGTCTCGCTGCATCCGGCCAGACGGCCGGCATGAGCGATCAGCGCATCGGAAAAGTCGGCTCCGGTGGCACGATAGGTCGTCAGCGCCAGATAGCCGGCATCGGTGCGCTCGACCACGATCTCCCGTGCACGCAGAAGTGTTTCCACCGTGTCCGCAATGGCTTGCCGCGACATTCTGTAGGCGCGTGTTAGCACCCATACCGTCTCGACAAGCACGACCTGCGAGATGAAGCCCGGCGCGTCCGGGGTGAAACCGTCGATGATCCGCGAGGCAGCCGGAGACTGCACTTCATCGTCCTGCGCGAGGTAGCGGACGAGGATGTTGGTATCGACGCCGATCATTCGCTGGTCACGCCGGCCGCGATCGCCGCCTGCATGTCGTCCAGGCTGACGGGCTTTGCCGGACGCGGAACGATTCCTTTGAGCGATTTGATCGAGTGGGAAGCGGGCACGACGGCATAGTGGCCGTCCTCCATGCGGATGAAATCCACCCTGTCACCGGCGGTCAGGCCCATATCGGTCCTGACTTTCGCCGGGATGGTGATCTGCCCTTTCGAGGTGATGGTCGCCGTCGACATAAATTTCTCCTTATAATTTGTAAGGAGAAAAGTAATGTAGGCACGCTACAACGTCAAGATTCCTGAGCCCGGATGCGATGCGCGGGGCTACGCTAGATGAAGGCTACGCGTTTCCGGCGGTTGCTCCCGCCGCGCCAATCGGGTAACGAAAACCGCCGAGGCTTTAATCGCCGCTGGGTGAAAGTTCAGTAGCAGGTCAGCCCGAATGGCTCTTTTCATATGTCGGGCTGATTTTCTCGAAGGCTCCTCATGCGTCTTGCATGGATTTTCCTGGTACTCGCGATCGCGACCGAGGTCGTCGGCCTGACGGTGATGAAGGCGGCAGCCGGCTCCTATTGGGGACACGTGGCCATGTATGCCTCGATCGCGCTTTCCTACGTCTTTCTGGCACGAGCGGTGAAGACCATTCCGGTAGGTGTCGCCTATGCGGTGTGGGAAGGGTCCGGCGTCGCTGTAATAACGCTCGTCTCTGTTTTCGTTTTCGGCCACGCCCTCTCCAGCCAAGAGATGCTCGGCCTTGCGATGGCCGTCGCAGGGATCGTTCTCCTCAACGCGGGCAAGAGCGATGGCGAGGAAGTAGCCGCATGAGTGCGCCGGGCGTTTCTTTTGCATTTGCGGTCGCCGCAGGAGTCCTCGACGTCGCCGCGAATCTCGCCTCCACGAAGTCGAACGGATTTGCGCGCCGCGGCTGGGGTGTTCTTTCGATCGTCCTGGTGCTTGCGGCCTTCGCGCTGCTGGCGGAAGCGATCAAGGATATGGACCTGGCGGTCGCCTATGCCGTTCTCGGCGCGACCGGAATCTTCGGTACGGCTCTCTGCGGCCGCTTTTTCTTCGGCCAGAGGCTGAAACCGATCGGCTGGGTTGGACTGTCTTTGATTTTCGGCGCGGTCCTGGTGCTTCACACTGCCTGACGCGGCTGCCCGTCGGATCCCGAGCGTTTTTTTCTTGGGGTGCCCGAAGCGACGGCTGCCCTCCCCGGCACCAGCCAGTCGAGAAGCGCGAAATAAAGCCCATAGGGCAGGATTCGCAGCAATTTTACCAGATAGGTAAATCGTTTCGGGAAGGTGATCTCGAAACGCGAAGACCTCAGTCCAGCGCATATCCGGTCTGACGCCTCCTCCGTACTCACCAGCGCAGGTCTCGGGAAGCCGCCTTTCGCCGCAGCCTGCGTATCCACGAATCCCGGACAGATGACCTGCAGGCGGATGCCGATGCGATCGAGGTCGAATTTCAGACTTTCCGCCATGTTGATGAGTGCGGCCTTGCTCGCACCGTAGGCGGCGCTCATCGGCAGGCCGCCGTAGCCGGCCACCGACGACATGATCGCGATCTGGCCGTGCCCCTTTGACTTCATGTGCTCGACCAGAGGCACGAGACAGTTGACGACGCCGCCGAGATTGACGGCAAAGCTCCGGTCGAACGCGTCGCGGCGCAGATCGTCGCCACGGACCGGCAGCACGACGCCGGCGTTGAGAATAGCGAGTGCCACCTGTCCGTGCTCGTATTCGATCGCGGCCAGCAGCCGTTCCATGTCCATCGGATCGGTGACGTCTCCATCGAGAACGATGATCCGTCCCGGCCCGGCCGCCTCATGCTGAAGCTCTACCAGCTTCTCGTGACTTCGCGCCGTGACGACGACCGTATATCCTTCTTCGACGAGTCGACGCGCTACGGCACGACCGATGCCGGAGCTTGCGCCGGTGACCCATGCCAATCCATGTTCAGGGCGGGCGGTGAATACAGCTGTCATTTTTTCCTCGCGCGTCGACGGGGGTTTCTCATCGGGCATCCGCGCCAGCGGTCGGCCACCATACCTCTCCGGACGGCAAGCGCCTGCCCGGCAACCTCCGCTTCCCGCCCGTCGATTGACGGCAGAGACGTTTTTTGCCCGGGACAGGAAAGCTGCGAAACGCTATTCCTTGCCTGTAGGACAGACTGAGCCGAAAACACGCCAATATTTCGGCGATCCTGCTCATGAAACCAAATGTTTATCGGCTTGCCGTCGATCGAGGTTAGTGCTTGGCTATTGCCGGCATCCGTTCCGTCCAGCGCGAGGTCTCAAAATGTCTGTTCTTCCGTCCGTGCTCGAAGCAATCGGCAATACGCCGCTGATCCGGCTCAAGGCCGTTTCCGAAGCGACCGGCTGCAACATTCTCGGCAAAGCGGAGTTTCTCAACCCCGGGCAGTCCGTGAAGGACCGGGCGGCGCTTTGGATCATCCGCCAGGCGGAGAAAGCCGGCCAATTGCGTCCGGGCGGCGTGATTGTCGAAGGCACCGCTGGAAACACGGGAATCGGGCTTGCCGTGGTCGGCAGCGCGCTCGGATACCGCACGGTTATCGTCATTCCCGAAACCCAGAGTCAGGAGAAGAAGGACGCGTTGCGCCTGCTTGGTGCCGAGCTGGTCGAGGTTCCGGCGGTGCCCTACAGGAATCCCAACAACTACGTGAAGATCTCCGGCCGGCTTGCCGCTCAATTGGCCGAAACCGAGCCGAACGGCGCCATCTGGGCGAACCAGTTCGACAATGTCGCCAACCGGCAAGCGCATCTCGATACGACCGCGCCTGAAATCTGGCGCGACACCGATGGCAAAGTCGACGGTTTCATCTGCGCCGTCGGCTCCGGCGGCACGCTTGCCGGCGTGGCGGAAGGGTTGCGCGCCCGCAACGCGGCGATCAAGATCGGCATTGCCGACCCGGAAGGGGCGGCGCTTTACAATTTCTATGCCCATGGCGAACTCAAGTCGAGCGGAAGCTCGATCACCGAAGGTATCGGCCAGGGACGAATCACCGCGAACCTCGAAGGTTTCACGCCGGACTTCGCCTACCAGATTCCAGATGCTGAAGCGGTGCCCTATGTCTTCGACCTCGTCGAAAAGGAAGGCATTTGCGTCGGCGGCTCGACCGGCATCAACATCGCCGGGGCCGTGCGCCTGGCCCGCGACCTTGGACCCGGACACACGGTCGTGACGATCCTCTGCGACTATGGTAACCGCTATCAGTCGAAACTCTTCAATCCCGACTTCCTGACCTCCAAGGGTCTGCCGGTTCCGGCCTGGTTGAAGACGGCTTCGAACATAGCAGTGCCATACGAACCCGCTGGATAGAATTGCCATGACCAGATCCGTCACCGCCCTCTTCCGAGATGATTTTTACCTTTCGACCTGCGAAGCACGCGTGACGGCGATCCTGGAAGACGGCGGCATCGAGTTCGACCAGACCTGCTTCTACGCCGCATCCGGCGGTCAGCCCGGCGACAGGGGCTTCATAGAACGCGAAGACGGCAGCCGCATTGACATCGTCGACACCCGGCATGGCGCGACCAAGGACATTATCGTGCATATTCCCGCGGAGGGCGCGCCCGCGCCGGCGGTCGGAGAGAAGCTCGTGCTGCACATCGACTGGCCGCGCCGCTACCGGCTGATGCGCATGCATACGGCCTGCCATCTGCTGTCGGTCGTCTGCCCCTTCCCGATTACCGGCGCAGCCGTGGGAGAGGAGGAAAGCCGCGTAGACTTCGACATGAGCGAAACGATCGAAAAGGATCAGGTCACGGCAGCGCTGATGAACCTCGTCGAAGAGAACCATCCCGTCTACGTACAGTGGATCACCGACGAGGAGCTGGCCTCCAATCCGGGCATCGTCAAGTCGAAGAACGTCCGCCCGCCGATGGGGCTTGGCCGCGTCAGTCTCGTCTGCATCGGCGAGAATTCATCGATTGACAGCCAGCCCTGCGGCGGGACGCATGTTTCCGAAACGCAGGAAGTGGGCGCGATCCACATCGCCAAGATCGAGAAGAAAGGTAAGGAAAACAGGCGTTTCCGCATACGCTTCGCGACGGCTGCGGATGGGGCTGCGGTTTAGCGCGGGCAGCGAACGACACGGTCAAGCCAGTGGAGTGACGACGATGAATGGTGAGAACGAAAAGAAGAGCAGCTTTGTCGTTTCTGCGGACTGGCTTGAACAGCGCCTCGATGATCCGTCGGTCAAAATCCTCGATGCCGCCTGGTATCTGCCGGCGCAGAAACGCGATCCGAGGGCCGAATACACCGCCGCGCACATCCCCGGGGCGGTCTTTTTCGATCAGGACACGATCGCCGACCGGGCGAGCGCGCTGCCGCACACCCTGCCCTCTCCTGAGGCATTTTCCGATGCCGTGGGCGCAATGGGAATCAGTGAGAACGACACGATCGTCGTTTACGACGGTCCGGGAATTTTTACCGCCCCGAGGGTCTGGTGGATGTTCCGGATCATGGGTGCCAGGAATGTCTTCGTTCTCGACGGCGGGATGGACGGTTGGATAGCGGAAGGCCGTCCGACGACGACCAAGATCCCGAAGCCCAGTCCGCAAACGTTCAACGCGACTTTCAATCCGAACGCGGTCATCTCGTTCGAACGCATGAGGGATGTGGTCGAGCGCCGGCTCTCTCAGATTGCCGATGCGCGCAGCGCCGGGCGATTTGCCGGAGAGGAACCGGAGCCGCGGGCAGGCATGCGGTCGGGCCATATGCCGGGTGCGACGAGTCTGCCCTCCGGTGTCTTTTCCGAGAATGGAAAGTTCAAGAATCTCGATGCATTGCGCCGGACTTTCGCGGACGCCGGCATCGATCTGACAGGGCCGGTCGTCACGACCTGCGGTTCCGGCATAACCGCCGCCATCATCACGCTTGCGCTTCAATCCTTGGGACATAAGGACAATACGCTTTATGATGGCTCCTGGTCGGAATGGGGTAGCCGGCCCGACACCCCGGTTGCAACCGGTAGAGAGTGAGAGCCATGCCAAGGTCGAAGCCTGCCGCGATCACGGCGCACGTGACCGAACTCGAAATGACGTCGCCGCCGAAGCAAAGCCTGCCGATGCCGATCAACATCCATACGGCAATCCTGCGCGTATCGGACATTTCGCTCGCCTACTACCGCTTTCTCTATCTGCGTGTCGGCAAACGCTGGCACTGGGCCGAGCGCCTGCGTATGAGCGACGACGATCTGGCAGCCATTCTCCACGACAAGCGAACGACGGTCATGGTGCTGTATGTGGACGGTGCGCCGGCCGGCTTCTTCGAATTCCAGCAAGGGGACGATGACGTCATCGACCTCACCCATTTCGGGCTCATGGAGCACGCGCTCGGCCTGGGACTCGGCAAGTGGTTCCTGCTGCAGGCATTGTTTGCTGCCTGGGCCATGAACCCGCGCAAGGTCACGGTCACGACGAACAATCTCGATCACCCTCGGGCGCTGCAGCTATACCAGCAGTTCGGATTTTCACCGGTCGCGACGCGCGAGACGGTGGTCGAGCCGCTGAGCGACGAGGAACTTCTCGCCTTCGCAAAGAAGCTCTGAATCCGCATCCGCTCTCGCTACGCGGCAACGACCCGGCAAGTATCGGGTGTCGCCTCGTACCGGCACAGAGCATCGTCTCCTGAGTTCAGCCAATCGGGAGAAGCACTATGAAACTCCATTACGTTGCAATGCCCGTCGAGGAGGCGGAGCGGCTTAGGCAAGGTGGCCGGGATGCCTATGGCGCTCTGCCCGAGCGGCACATTTCGGATGGCGACGGCATGCCATGCCGGCACTGTCTTCGAAATATCGATGAGGGACAGCCATATCTCGTTCTCGCCTACCGGCCGTTTTCGTCGGTTCAGGCCTATGCCGAAACGGGGCCGATTTTCATGCATGCTGAACATTGCGCGATCCACGACGGAGGCTCACTGCCGCCGATCCTCGCATCGAGCAAAAGCTATCTTCTACGCGGCTACGGGCGAGATGAGCGCATCGTCTACGGCACCGGCGGGGCCGTAGAGGCCGAGTATCTCGAGCAGCGCGCCGAGGAATTGCTGGCACGACCGGACGTCGCCTTCGTGCATGTACGTTCCGGGAAATACAATTGCTACCAGTGCCGCATCGAAGCAAGCTGAGTGGGAGCCCGGCGCATGGCAGCGCCGGGCGACAAACCTAAGATCGCGTCAGGCGACGTTGAGGGCGGCCTCAGGGGCGTGGGCATCGTAGCCGAGCGCTTCGGCGACCGCGACATTCGTCACTCGGCCCCGATGGACATTGAGGCCGGCGCGCAGATGCCGGTCTTCGGCAATCGCCTTGAGGCCGCGGTCGGCGAGCTGCAGTCCGTATTGGAGGGTCGCGTTGTTGAGGGCGTGGGCCGATGTAATCGGCACCGCGCCCGGCATGTTTGCGACGCAGTAATGCACGATACCGTCGACCTCATAGGTGGGCTCGGAGTGCGTGGTCGCATGCGACGTCTCGAAGCAGCCGCCCTGGTCGATTGCGACATCGACAATGACAGCGCCCTTCTTCATAGCGGAAAGCATTTCGCGTGTGACGAGCTTCGGCGCAGCGGCGCCGGGAATGAGCACCGCCCCGATCACCAGGTCGGCGGCAAAGACTTCCTCCTCCAGGGCGTCGATCGTCGAGTAGCGCGTATGGACACGGCCGTTGAAGATGTCGTCGAGTTGGCGCAGACGCGGGAGAGACCGGTCGAGGATCGAGACATCGGCCCCGAGGCCCGCGGCCATTTTGGCAGCATGCAGGCCGACAACGCCGCCACCGATGATTGCCACCTTGGCCGGAAGAACGCCCGGGACCCCGCCGAGCAGGATGCCGCGGCCGCCATTTGCCTTCTGGAGCGAGGTGGCGCCCGCCTGGATCGCAAGCCGTCCCGCGACCTCGGACATCGGCGCAAGGAGCGGGAGGCCGCCGCGCTCATCCGTTACGGTCTCATAGGCGACAGCAGTGACGCCGGACTTGAGAAGTCCCTGGGTCTGTTCCGGGTCTGGTGCGAGATGGAGATAGGTGTAGAGAATTTGGCCTTCGCGCAGCTGCGCCCATTCCGAGGGCTGCGGCTCCTTGACCTTGACGATCATGTCCGCCTTTTCGAAGACTTCCTTGGCGGTCGGTACGATCCTCGCACCGGCAGCCCGGTAAGCGTCGTCGTCCGCCCCGATCCCTGCCCCGGCCTTGGTTTCCACGATGACCTCGTGACCGTGGGCGACGTATTCCCGTACTGATCCGGGCGTCAGACCGACACGGTATTCATGGTTTTTGATTTCCTTCGGGCAACCGACACGCATCCTGGCGTTCCTCTCCTATCTGTGGGCTTTCCGCCGCGTTGATGAGGCGTCAAGCAAAACAGATGGCGTCCAGAATGTCCTTGCAAAGAAGTGCTCATCCATGCACTGCTTTCGGGAATTCTTGCGTCAAGTGGCGAATATTTGAAAGAAGGTACGAATGAGTGACTTGGATGCTATCGATCGTTCGATTCTGCGCATTCTGCAACAGGACGGCCGGATCTCGAACGCCGACCTTGCGTCGAAGGTCGGACTCTCCCCGTCCGCCTGTTCGCGGCGGGTCGACATTCTCGAGAAATCCGGGACGATTGCCGGCTATCATGCACGCATCGCTCACAAGGCGCTCGACTACAAGATCATGGTGATCGTCCACATCTCCCTCTCCGGGCAGTTCGCAAAGACCCTTGCCGAGTTCGAAGCGGCGGTGAAGCTCTGCCCGAACGTGCTCGTATGCTATCTGATGTCGGGGGAATATGACTACATCCTGCGCGTGGCGGCAAAGGACCTGGAGGACTACGAACGCATCCATCGGGATTGGCTTTCGGCTCTGCCGCATGTGGTAAAGATCAATTCGAGTTTTTCGCTCCGCGAAGTTATCGACCGCCCCAATGTCGGCATCTGAGGTCGCTGCTTCTGCAAGTGCTGCGACAATTGTGTCTACAAGAATCAACCGCTTTGCGCCGCCGGGGCATTCCGCCATAGTCACGCTTGTCTGAACACATCGACGCGCTTTCGACGGGAGATCACCGATGACCGCTTTGCATGCCATATCGCGCCGGACCCTGCTCGGCGGCCTTGCCGCCTCGTCGGCTCTTGTCGTGCTGCATCCTTTTTCGGCCCGCGCGACTGCCAATCAGGCGCATCTCAGGATCATGGAAACCACGGACCTCCATGTCCATGTCTTTCCTTACGACTATTATGCCGACAAGCCGAACGACACGCTCGGCCTGGCGCGCACCGCTTCGATCGTCGATGCGATCCGCGCCGAGGCGACGAACGCGATCCTCGTCGACAATGGCGATTTTCTTCAGGGCAATCCGATGGGCGATTACATCGCCTACAAGCGCGGCATGAAGGAAGGCGACATGCATCCGGTGATCGCCGCGATGAACGTGCTCGGCTACGACTGCGGCACGCTCGGCAATCACGAGTTCAATTACGGCCTGGACTTCATGTTCAATGTACTCGATGGCGCAAACTTTCCTATCGTCTGCGCCAATCTGACCAAAGGCGCCCTGGCCGCCGACCCGCGCCAGGACGAACTCTTTCTCAAGCCCTATGTAATCCTCGACCGAAAAGTGAAGGACGGCGCCGGTCAGGAACACCCGATCCGCGTCGGCCTCATTGGCTTCGTGCCGCCGCAGATCATGACCTGGGACGCCAAGAATCTGGAAGGCAAGGCCAATGCGCGCGACATCGTCAAGGCTGCGCATGCCTGGGTGCCGCAGATGCGCGAGGAAGGCGCCGAGATCGTGATCGCCCTCTCCCATTCCGGCATAGGGCAGCAGGCTTATGCAGAGAATCTGGAAAACGCGTCCGTGCCCCTGGCTGCGATCGACGGTATCGATGCCATCGTGACCGGCCACAGCCATCTCGATTTTCCTGGTCCCAAATTCGACGGCATGCCGGGTGTCGACAACGCCAAGGGGCTGATTTCCGGTAAACCGGGCGTCATGGGCGGCTTCTGGGGATCGCATCTCGGCCTCATCGATCTGCTGCTCGAACGTGACGGCGGCCAATGGCGCGTGATCGGTTCGACGAGCGAGGCGCGGCCGATCTTTCGCCGGGAAGAGAAGAAGGTGATCGCCGAGGTCGGCGACCAGCCGGACGTGCTGGCAGCTGCGAAGAAGGACCATGATGCGACGCTCGCCTACGTCCGTACCCCCGTCGGCAAGACCTCGGCGCCGCTTTACTCCTATTTCGCGCTGGTCGCAGACGATCCGTCCGTGCAGATCGTGAGCCAGGCCCAGACCTGGTATATCCGCGACATGCTCAAGGACACCGAGCACAGGGACCTGCCGGTCCTCTCCGCCGCGGCGCCTTTCAAGGCCGGCGGGCGCGGTGGCGCCGAGTACTATACGGATGTTCCAGCGGGCGCCATCGCCATCAAGAATGTCGCCGACCTCTATCTCTATCCGAATACGGTGCAGGCGGTCGTCATCACCGGCGACGAGGTGCGCAACTGGCTCGAAATGTCCGCCGGCATCTTCAATCAGATCGCGCCCGGTTCCGTCGACGCAAGCCTGATCAATGGTGCTTTCCCCTCCTACAATTTCGACGTGATCGACGGCGTCACCTACCAGATCGATCTCTCGCAGCCGGCAAAATACGACAAGGACGGCAACCTAGCGAACCCGGACGCCCACCGCATCCGCGACTTGAAGTTCGAGGGCAAACCAATCGATCCCGCGCAGAAATTCGTCGTTGCGACGAATAATTACCGTGCCGGGGGTGGCGGCAACTTTCCGGGCATCACTGCCGACAAGGTCGTCTTCGCCGCGCCCGACACCAATCGCGACGTCATCGTGCGCTACATCGTCGAACAGGGAACGATCAACCCATCGGCGGACGCGAACTGGACCTTCGCGCCGCAAAAGGACACGAGCGTTCTCTTCGATAGCGGCCCGAAGGCGCGGCAGTTCCTGGAAGAAGTCAAGGCGGTGAAAATCGAAGATGCAGGCGACGGGAGCGATGGTTTCGCCCGGTTCAGAATCAAGCTGTGACATTGTCGTCGCGGCTGCCGGGAGAGGAGCGGGTCGGTTTCCGGTCCGCATTCCGCCTGCATCAACCTTTTCAACAGCGACAACGCTCTGGGTCGATCCGGCTGAAGTCACCGTGATCTCATGCAAAACATGAGAACAGGCTCACAAGAGGCTGATGGATTTAGCGATTATCATCGCTTGGCATCAGACCGACCGGGACTGAGCGTCGTCGGAAAAGAGGGCCGCGCGCTGCTCATCGATGATCTGGCGTCCCTTGCGAAACGCCGAGTCGATCGCGTCCTGCTCGGAGGTGAAGAGATCTGCTCGGATGAAGCTGCGCACCTTCGTTTCGCCGTCCGGCATCGGCTTTTCGATGCTGCCGGCAAGTCGGTACTGCGATCCCTCGCGTTGAGGCGTCGCCCGGATCACGCAATCCGCATAGTTCTCGGTCTTGCCCGCCGCAGGCTGCGCCTGCGCTTCAGAGCTGGACCGGCCGAATAATTTCGAGAAAAACGATGCCATGCCTTACAGTTAGCCGTGCTCGCCGGCGCTGTCAAAGCCAAAATTGACCAGATTGGCGCGGGCGGTCACCGCCGATTCAAATGACGAAGTTGGCGAGTATCTCGTTCTCGGTGATGTCCTGGTAACGCAGCCCTGCCGCATCGAAACGCTGTTTGAGAACGGGAAAATTCTCCGCGTGCTTCGTCTCGATGCCGATGAGCACCGAACCGAAATTTCGCGCCGATTTTTTCAGATACTCGAACCGCGCGATATCGTCCTCCTCTCCGAGCAGGCTGAGGAAATCGCGAAGCGCCCCCGGACGCTGAGCCATGCGCAGAATGAAATACTTCTTGAGTCCCGCATGGCGCATGGCCCGCTCCTTCACGTCCGGCAGGCGCTCAAAGTCGAAATTGCCTCCGGAAACGACAGCCACGACGATCTTGCCATCGAGCTTTTCGCGGCCAAGCGCCTCCAGCGCAGTGATCGCGAGCGCACCGGCGGGTTCGAGAACCACGCCTTCGACATTCAACATTTCGGTGATCGTCAGGCAGATCGCATTCTCCGGCAGCAGCATCACCTGTTCCGGCGAAAATCTCCGCAGCGCTGCAAAATTCAGGTCGCCGATCCGTGCAACCGCCGCGCCATCGACGAAATTGTCCACTTGCTCGAGCGTGACGACGCTGCCGAGTTCCAGGCTGCGCCTGAAGCTCGGGGCCCCCTCCGGTTCGCAGAACAGAAAGCGGTCTGCCGAAAGGCTGTCAGCCAAATAGCCTGTCACGCCGGCGGCCAACCCGCCGCCGCCGACGGGCAGGACGACGAGATCGGCCATGAGACCGGCGGGCAATTGTTCGGTTATTTCAGCTGCAACCGTGGCCTGACCCTCGATGATATCGTCATGATCGAAGGGCGGCACCATGACGCCGCCGATCGCTTGCACATGATCGCGCGCCGACTGGTAGCATTGATCGAAAATATCGCCGACGAGCCGGATCGTTATGAATTCGCCGCCGAACATGCGCGTCTTGTCGATCTTCTGCTGGGGCGTCGTCACGGGCATGAAGACGACGCCGGGAACGCCGAAGTGACGGCAGACAAAGGCAAAGCCTTGCGCATGATTGCCCGCGGAAGCGCAAACGAAGGTCTTTCCAGCCGCTCCGGAACCGAGCGACTTGCGGAAGAAATTGAAGGCGCCGCGGATCTTATAGGACCGCACCGGGGAAAGGTCCTCGCGCTTCAGAAAGACGCTGGCTCCATAGCGCGCGCTCAGATGTTCGTTGAGTTGCAGGGGCGTTGGCGGAAAGATCTCGCGCATGGCCGCCGCCGCTTTTTCAACATCCTGCTTCATCACGTGACTTCACCCGTTGAGTTTGCCGATAGCAGTCGCTATTGCACATTGCCGCGCCGGAAACCATCGATTTGACACGAATCGATGACCCGCAGCACTATCGCGTCCACTCCGGGCGATCGCCGGGCCCATCGACAACCGCTTGCAGGAAATCAAGAGCTTGAACGCGAATCTGATCCGGCATGCTGTCCATCTCGCGGCGATCCTGGGGTTCTATCTCTCCGGCGCGATGCTGCTTCCGGCTCTGGTCGATCTCTACTACGGACACCCGGACTGGCAGGTTTTTGCCGTGACGGCCTTCATGACGGGCGCTATCTCGTCGACCACGTTCATGGCCACGCGTGCCGGTCCCCCGCCGTTCTCGAAAAAGTTCGGCTTCCTGGTGGTGAACGTGCTGTGGTTCGTCTTCTCGATCGTCGGCGCCATTCCACTCTGGCTTTCGTCGGTCGACCTCGATTTTGCCCAGGCTCTGTTCGAGTCCGTATCGGCGGTAACGACCACCGGTTCAACCGTTATCGTCGGGCTCGATGACGCGCCTCCGGGCCTCCTGCTTTGGCGCTCGCTCCTCAGCTGGCTTGGCGGCATCGGCATCGTCGTTCTCGGCCTCTTCATCATCCCTTACCTGCGTGTCGGCGGCATGTCCTTCTTCAAGATGGAATCCTCCGACACCAGCGACAAACCGTTCGCTCGCCTCGCAAGCTTCGGCCGCGCCTTTCTCGTCATCTATGTGTCGCTGACCCTGCTTTGCGCGATCAGCTACGCCATGCTCGGGATGAGCCGGTTCGATGCCATCAATCATGCGATGACGACCGTCGCCACGGGCGGCTTTTCGACTCACGACGCGTCATTCGGCCATTTTGCCAGCATTCCCCTCTACTGGGTCAGCACCTTCTTCATGGCGCTCTGCAGCCTGCCCTTTTCGATCCTGATCGTGCTCGTCGTTCGCGGACGCCTGGACGCGCTTCGCGATCCTCAGATCATCGTATTCCTGGCGTACCTCACAGCCTTCTCGGTTGCGGTCGCGACCTACAACAGACTTGCCAACGGCGTTGATTTTCACCTGGCACTGACCCACGCCTTCTTCAATGTCACGTCGCTTCTGTCGACTACCGGCTACGCGAGCCAGGACTACAGCATGTGGGGTCCCTTCGTGTTCATGGTTGCGTTCATATGCACCTTTATCGGAGGCTGCTCCGGCTCCACGTCCGGCGGCATGAAGGCCTATCGGTTTGTCGTGCTCTTCAACGCCGTTAGGTCGGCCCTGAACAAACTCGTCTACCCGAACGCGGTCTATGCGGTGCGTTACGGCAAGAGTACGGTCGATGCGGACGTTCAACGTGCCATCCTGCTGTTTTTCATTACCTATATCCTGCTCTGGGTCTTCGGCAGTCTGTTTATGGGGGCCCTCGGCTATGATTTTGTCACAGCCGTGTCGGCGGTGATCACGTGCCTCTCCAATGTCGGCCCCGGCCTCGGCAGCATCATCGGTCCTGCGGGCAACTTCTCGACCCTCCAGGACCCCGAGCTCTACCTGCTGTCGATGATGATGCTGCTCGGACGTCTGGAGGTATTGACCGTTCTCGTCGTGCTCACTCCGGTCTTCTGGAAGCAGTAACGGTCGCCCGCTACAGCCGTGCCTTGACTTGGTGTGCCAAATGCCGAAAGCTCAGAGCGATCGGGCATTCTGGGAAGCGCGATGGCGAAACACCTGCTCCTGTTGGCGGCACTCACGAACGCCACCGTCATCCTCGCCCAAACGCATGCAGAGGCGGGGCCGCTCGCCGACGCTGCGGCGAGGGCCGAACAGCAGGCGAGTTCCGGCGATGCCGCCGGTGCGCAGGAAACGTTGCGCAAGGCCGTGAGCGACTTTTCGCAAACCCTGCCCTTCTCCATCGGCAAGGCCGTCTTCGTCACGGCAGCACCGGCGGGCTTCGCGATGTACGAGCCGAAGCCCGCCCCGGTATTCGAGACGGGCGAAACGCTCATATCCTATGTCGAGCCCGTGGGACTTACCTGGAAGGAGGCAAGCGACAAGGGCAAGCTGGAGACTCGCTTCACGGTCGACTTCGACATTCTCAACCCGAAGGGAGAAGTCCTCGCCAGCCAGAAGGCGTTCGGCGACTTCACCTTCAAGGGCTATCTGCGCAACCAGGAAATCTATGCAACGCTGAGGATCGACGTAGCCGGGGCCCCATCCGGAAACTATGTGCTGCGCTACCGCTTCAACGACATCAACAGCGGCAGGAGTGCAAGCGTCGACCAGCCCTTCGAAATCGCCGGCCCCTGAGAGATTGCCGACCTCAGCCAGCAGCACGCCAGGATCGCAAGGCGGAGCACTCGGGCCGGAAGGAGAAATCAGGCGGCTCTGGTACGGACGACGGGAATCGAACCCGTACGGTTTCCCGAGGGATTTTAAGTCCCTAAATCCGAGGTTTGCCAAAAGCCAGCGGGTTGAAAAGACTAGCTATTTAGCATCACCTATTTTTCCACAGGGGCACCGAGTGACACGCATTGTCACACGGGTTTGTCACACGGAAAGCCGTTGTATTTCCGAGAGATTTCGCTAAAGAGGAACCCGGAGCGGACGTGGCGAAATAGGTAGACGCAAGGCACTTAAAATGCCTCGGGCAACGCCCGTGCGGGTTCGATCCCCGCCGTCCGCACCAATGATTATGCCTTGGAGAGCTTCCCGGCGAAAACGGCCGTTATCAAGGCCCAGAAGGCGCTACCACTGTAAAGCAGCAATCCTTGAGCAAAGTAAGAGAAGTCACCGTCTCCGGTGCCGTAGACCCAAATAAAAGCAGCCGCGATTGGAGCCGCCAGAAACCCTATGCCTAACCGCAATTGCTTCTCTAGTTCGGTAACCTTCCCCAATATCCATGCGAGAAGAGAGGCGATAAGGAAAACCGCAACAGCGCCGCCAGCCAGTTGAGACAATACCGCGATCATTTCATTCCCCGCTTCTTAGAATTACCACCATTGAGAGAACTCTCTCGGCCTACGCGAGGTATCTAGCCGTGCAGTTGCGGGGCTGGCAAGACAAAAAAGGCCCCGGCGAAGCTGCCGAGGCTCGAGTTCTGGGAAGGTGCCGAGGGGGTCAGTCGTTGGCGACCACCGGGAGCTTCGGGACAGCCGGTTCGAGCGCCGCTGCGACGTCGTCGAGGGCCGAGGGCGACAGCTTCATGTACCGCTGGGTCACCGAGAGGTTCGAGTGGTCCATCCATTCCATGATCCGCTTGGCGTCGATCCCGCCATCGCCAAACGTGACGCGCAGGTCTGCCGGAAGATGTGGAACGGCTGTGAGAACTTCGCGTACTTGCCGCCGAGCTTCTCGTAGACCACGTTCAGGTGGCGACGGCATGTGTCGAGGTTCAGGTCACCGAAGGGCCGCGCAGGGTCCTTGCTGTCGATCCGACACTGCGCCAGGACGGCGCGAACACGAGCGGTCGGTGGGATGTACGACGTGCGCCCCAATACCTGCCAACCAGCGGCTCGTCCCGGCGTGGAGGTCCATGTCGAGGCTGGAGCAGACATCACTGGCCACGAACCACGGCCCGTCGTCGAGCCGTACCGTGCGAATATCCGTGTCCTTGAACTTGAAGAGAGAGGGCGTGTTCATGGTCATTTCCTTGGTTGTCACAGGAGGATTGTCACAGGAGGTCCCTTGTCACCAAAATCCCTGCCTCAGTGGAGAGAAATCAGAAACGGCCCGAACCCCTTAGGGATCAGGCTTAAATTTCAGTGCTTTGGGGAATGATTGCCTTGGTGGAAGGGACGCTTTGGGGATTTTAAGTCCCTTGCGTCTACCAGTGTCGCCGCGTCCGCCCGCAGCCTAAATCAAATACTTAGTCGATTCATTCAAGGGAATGTTTTGCGAACGGCGTTTCCAGGCAGTCCAGCGGGATCGCAGGCGCAGTGCCAGGGTTTTACGCCATGCGAAAGCGCCGTGCGTCTGAAATGACGCACGGCGCAAGAGACGACACCAATTTTATCGGGAGGCGTCAAGCGGACTGGCTTACCGACCTCGGCCGGTCTTGGAGCTTTCTTGTGACTGTCCCGCGCCGCGGCCGCCTCGGGCCACGCCCTTGCCATGGGAGCTGCCGGGGTTCGTTGGATCTGCGCCGTTACCCCAGCCGTTGTTGCCTTTAACCTTTCCGCCGCCGCCACCGGACTTGGCGATTGCGTTTGACGTCAGGCTTGTGGAAAGCAACATCGTTACTGCAGGCGGTGTCACAATGGCGAACCGACCGCAACTTTTCAGAAACTCTCGCCGATCTTCGTCGCTCTTTGATGGCGGTTCGTGTGGTACTTCGGGCATGAACGTCTCCCCTTAACGTTGCATTGATTACACCCGTAGAGATTGCCACCGCAGCCCGGCGTTGAACATATAGGGTACGGTATAGAACCAGAGAGAGCTGTATGGGGGTCCGGCTCAATCCTGAGTTCCTGCTTTGGAGCGCATATACGGTCGTACCGGCACGCTCCCAGGACGGCGCTTCGCGCAACTTGCCGCTATCCATCGCTGCACGATCCTCGATCTCTGCGATCGGCAGGAGACCGACGAAAACCACGACCTTCTCTTAGCGTCACCAACCATCCCGAGCGAAATTAGGCCGGACGAGCCCAGTATTGGTCATTCTGCCGAGCGTAACTTTCACCTATTGCTTTATTAGGGCGTTCTGAACTTTGCGGGGGCATTCTGATGACGCTGATCACCCTGGTAATGACCGTATGTCTGATTTCTTCACCCGAAGCATGCCGTGAGGAGAGCCTGCAATTGCAGGAATCCGGCTCTCTGACGCAATGCCTGTTCCGCTCCATGACGTACATCGCCCAATGGTCGGCGGAACACCCGGCTCTGAGGGTCAAAAGATGGCGGTGCCAGCCCGCCGAGGTGGGCAGAATGATCTGAGCTGTTGGAGCCGACTGGCCTGTCATAGGCTAACCGCCTGATAACCAGCGCCTGCTGAGATAATCCAGCGCCTTCATGCGGCCGGGATCGGCCTGGCGGATGGCACCCTGTACCTCCAGCCGCGTCCCGAGCCCCGATTTTGAGGTGCGTGAGGCCCTGTGCTCCGGGGCGGAACAGGGATTCCGGTGCAGGTCTCTCTTCTTCAGGTCGTCGGCCATGCCTTCCCTTCCATGCTCACCTTGAAGGATAGGCGCCAAAGCCGCCGCGGCAAGGGCGGGAACCTCAGCAGGGTTGGGTG
This sequence comes from Sinorhizobium arboris LMG 14919, assembly GCF_000427465.1. Taxonomy (NCBI): domain Bacteria; kingdom Pseudomonadati; phylum Pseudomonadota; class Alphaproteobacteria; order Hyphomicrobiales; family Rhizobiaceae; genus Sinorhizobium; species Sinorhizobium arboris. Next base: position 1,472,832 of record NZ_ATYB01000014.1, read on the forward strand.
CGGACCTGCCGGGAAGGCGATCATGGCCGCAAAGAGAAGATGAGAATGTCGATTCGACAACCGTCAGCGTTAGCTTTGTCGCCTCCGCTCCGCAGCCTGAAGTCGAGCCCATAGGCAGTTCGGTCAGGATGTCTTGCGGCCGTGCGGTGTCACCAACTCACTCCGGGTCTTCCTCGGGTGCCGAAAGCGCCGCACCGGGCAGATAGAGCGAAATCGGCCGAATCTCGTATACTGCGGTCGGGTTGACGCGGCGCAATTCGCGCGCCGTCTCGACAGCGACTTCAAGGCTCGGGCAATCGACCACGTAGAGGCCGAGCAACTGCTCCTTGGTTTCGGCAAAGGGGCCGTCGATGATCATCCCCTCTCCATCTCCCCGCAATGTCACGGCGTCCCTGGTCGCGCCAAGTCGCGCGGCTGGCCCCAGGCGCTTCGCCCGGACGAGGCGATTGTTGACCTGCAGCAGTTCGCCCATCAGCTTGTCATCCTCCTCCCTGGTCCAGGATTCGACGACATTTTCCTCATGATAGGCCAATATGGCGTAGAACATGGATATCCCCCAAACCCGCATACAGCGCCGGGGCCGGCACCAGGACATGAATGAAACAGTCGCACGGTTGCGAGCGCTCAGCGGGATGAACCCTTCCGAGATCGTAACTCACGACCGCGGCGATTAAATCGCTTCTGCTGCACGCGATCAAGCCCAGCGGCTGTCGGGCATGGCCGCCGGGGTGGGTCCGGCAAGGCGCCTTCGGTACGCCTGGATTCGCCTGCTCAAAGCTGTCCGTCGGTCACCTTGGGAGGGACGCGGCCGGTGTGATGGGTCGGATTGTCCGATCCTGCTCCTTGGGCCGGCTCCTCTCTCTTTGCGGACTGTCCGCTCCTGGCTGGCGGTGCATCAGGGTCTTCGGTGCCGGACTCCGCCGCCTGATCCGGGAGCGGCCGTGGCTCCATGTCCATTTCTTTCGGCTCCGGTTTCCAGGTGGGGGACGGCATCGGCTGGTCGGTCAGGTCGTCGTATTTGGGATTGCTCATGAGCTCGCTCCTTTCCGGTTTCGCCAGTTCAACCCCGCACATTTCTGAAGGTTCCTCTTGGGCCCGGCGCGCCATTTCGACAGCCGGCAAACGCACTGCGCGGAAAAATTCTCGCAACCCCTGATTCGCCAGGGGTTCAATCGCTGTGCGTCGGTGGCAAGGTAGTGCAGGGCTTAACACTGCATCCTTACATTTGCGACGGAGGGTGGCGTGCGTTCACTGCAGGCGTTCGGCGGCCTCGCCTTGCTTCCCGAAGACCTCGACGTGCTGCAGCGCGTGTTCGACACGTTGTGCCGCGAATATCGATGGCCGCGCGACAGCGCGCAGGCGCAGCGGTTGGGGAGGATGCTGATCCGAGGGTTTCAGACCGGCACGAGAGACGAGGAACTTCTTCTGCGAGCAGGGCAAGCCTTCGTCAGTCAGGCGCACCCGCAGAAGAGAATGGCCTGACCAAGAAGCTCATCCGACGGCGCGGAGCCGGCCCTGGATACCGGCTCAATGATAGTAGAAACAGTCGCAGTCGGCTTTAAGCGCGTCTTCGCCCCTCCACACCCTGACCGCCAGCTTCGACGACTCGCCGCTCTCTTCAAGCCGCAATCCCAACAGCGAAATCGCCGCTGCCTTGGGATTGGGCGCGTCGACTTCGATAACCGATCCGACCTGGTGAACGCCCTGCCGCGCAGTCCAGGTGAAGATCTGAACATTGTAGTGCATGAAAATTCTCCGTCGCTCAGTGGCCTCGGGGGACCGCATGACCGAGGACTGCTGCGTGAAGGCAATTTGCCCTCAACACAACATCTTCAGCCATCCTCTACGGTTGCTTCCGGTCGATCCCCGCCGTCGGCATGTTCGAAATGCCAGTTTCCCTTCTCATCCTGGAAGCTGATTTCCTCGTCGTCGCCGCCGACCTGCTGTTCGGCAGCTGCTGCCTTTGCGGCCGCTAGCGCCATCTCGCGACTGGGAAAGGGCTCTGAATATGCGTCGGCTGCCTTGTAAGCCCAACCTCCATCGTGTGGAACGATGAAATAAGTGATACGCACCATCCTTCACTCCCAAAGATATTCAAGGACAGTCCCTGCCCCCGACGGGCCGCGCGGCGCGGCCCCTTGTGCTCCTCCTTGCCGCTGCATGCTTGAATCGAAGTCGGCCAAAAAAGACATGCAGCCATTCAAAGTGCTGCAGCGACCCTACGTGCCTGAAAGGACACACGGCGCTGTCGGGCATTTTTGATGCCGGATACTGGGATGTTAACACAAAATTGCCCCATTGGGACAGATTTGCGAAAGGACTACCGACGGGTTTCCGTCATCAAGTGCGTGATCTTCCAATGAGTGAGAACAGGTTGCGGGCAGACCGCGCATGCTTCCTCCACCCGGTCCAAGAACAACGCGCGGCTCGCTCCGGAGCCGCGCGCGAAGGTTGAATGCAGCTGTCAGCCTGCAAGCTTTGAGGCAATCCGCGCGACATGTGCTCCCTGGAAACGGGCTGCTTCGAGCTCGACCGCAGATGGTTGGCGCGAACCGTCGCCGCCCGTGATCGTCGAGGCGCCATAGGGCGATCCGCCCTTGACCTCCTCAACGCCCATCTGGCCCTGGAAGGCATAAGGAAGACCGACGACGACCATGCCGTGATGCATCATCGTGGGGATGAGACCGAGAATGGTCGATTCCTGGCCGCCGTGCTGGGTCGCCGACGAGGTGAAGGCGGAGCCCACCTTGCCGACAAGCTTCCCTTTTGCCCAAAGGCCGCCGGTCTGGTCGATAAAGTTGCGCAATTGCGAAGCGACGGTCCCGTAGCGGGTGCCCGCGCCAAAGATGATCGCGTCGTAATCCGCCAGTTCCTCGACCGTTGCGACCGGCGCCGGCTGGTCGAGCTTGAAATGCGAAGCTTTCGCCACTTCCTCCGGCACGAGTTCAGGGACGCGCTTAACGACCACTTCGGCTCCGGCCGATTTCGCACCTTCCGCGACTGCATAGGCCATCGTCTCGATATGCCCATAGGCCGAATAGTAAAGAACCAGTACTCTAGCCAAAACGATACTCCTTCCTGTCCGGCAATTCCGCTTGATCGCCGCGGCGGGCAGGATTTATCAAAACGCACAGCGCTGCCAGCGCGGGGACGGTCGACAGACTGTTCAGCTTTCTTTAACAATGACGTGATCGCGTTCCGCGATCCGAGTACGACCGGAGCACCAATGACCAGCCCAACGATCGTCACCGCCGCCATGCTCGCCATCGGCGACGAGCTTCTCTCCGGGCGGACAAAGGACAAGAACATCGGTCATCTTGCCGACATGCTGACGATGGTCGGCATCGACCTGCGCGAGGTGCGCATCGTTGCCGACGACGCGGACGCAATCGTGGAGGCGGTCAATGCCCTGCGCAGCCGCTACCACCATGTGTTCACTTCCGGCGGGATCGGTCCGACCCATGATGATATTACGGCCGATGCGATTTCTAAGGCCTTCGGCGTCGAGTGCATCCATGAGCCGAAGGCAATGGAACTGCTTGCCGCGATGTACGAGCGCCGCGGCATCGAGTTCACCGAGGCGCGCAAGCGGATGGCCCGCATGCCTGATGGCGCGACCCACATTCCCAATCCGGTGTCGACCGCGCCCGGCTTCGCCATCGAAAACGTCTACGTCATGGCCGGTGTGCCCCAGGTGTTCCAGGCGATGCTCGACGCCTTGCTGCCGAGCCTCGAGACGGGCACGCCCGTTCAGTCACGTACGGTTCGCTCCCCCTATGGCGAGGGCGACATCGGGGCGCCGCTGACCCAGGTGCAAAAGAACCATCCCGAGACGAGCATCGGCTCCTATCCGAAATTCGACGGCAAGAGTTTCTCGACCGACATCATTATCCGGGCCCGCGATGCCGCAGTGCTTGCGGCCGCAGAAACGGAAGTGATTGCGATGATCGAAGCGATCGGCCGCTCGCGAGGGAAAAGCGGGCCATGAATTCCGCGGCGGCGAAATCCTTGCGAATCGCGCTATTCGCGGCCGGACTGGCTCTTGCACTTTCGGCTTCATTGCCGCTATTGCATCAGGCATGAATACGTGTCGGCGGGTTGACCGCCGGTTTGCAGCAACCTTATCGCCGACAGCGCAAGAAGCCGGAGTCCGCCATGTCTCTTCCCGAGAAAGCCTTTCCTGTATCCTGGGATCAGTTCCACCGCGACGCCCGCGCCCTGGCCTGGCGGCTGGCGGACAACGGACAGGATTGGCGCGCGATGGTCTGCATCACGCGCGGCGGCCTCGTTCCGGCCGCGATCGTCAGCCGTGAGCTCAACATCCGGATGATCGAAACGGTCTGCATCGCCTCCTATCACGACTACGATACGCAGGGTCAGATGAAGGTGCTTAAGAGCATCTCGCCGGAGATCGCGAAGGATGGAGGCGAAGGCGTTCTCATCGTCGACGACCTGACCGACACCGGCAAGACGGCCGCCGAGGTTCGCGCGATGTTGCCGAAGGCGCACTTCGCTGCGGTCTACGCGAAGCCGAAAGGTCGCCCGCTTGTCGATACTTTCGTTACCGAAGTCAGCCAGGATACCTGGATCTACTTCCCCTGGGACCTGGGTTTCGCCTACCAGGAGCCGATCGCCAAGGGTACGCGCGGCTAACGAGGGTACGCGCGGTTGAAACGAATAGCAGCGTTCTTCGTTCGCCGACTGGATGCACGGCGCTCTCACCTTCTGGACCACGCGTTTCCGGACGGAGCCGTGACGCACTTTTCCGGCAGCCCTAGGTATTGTTTCCAAGCGGCGCGATGTTTTCGACAAGGCTCTCTGCCGTCGCCGTCCGACCGGCGCCGACGCCCGCTTCGCTATGGCGCCAGACTGCGGCGGCTGCCGCCTCGAAAGCGGGCATGCCCTGCGCCAGATGAGCGCCGATGATTCCCGCAAGCACGTCCCCGGAACCTGCCGTCGCAAGCCAGGGCGGCGCATTGACGTTGACGGCGGCCCGGCCGGACGGCGCCGCGATAACCGTATCCGGACCCTTGTAGACGATTACGGCATGGCTGAGCTTTGCTGCGGCCTGAGCCTTCTCGATCTTGGACAGCGTGACATCCGCTGCGATATCGGGAAAGAGGCGGGCGAACTCCCCTTCGTGCGGTGTCATCACCACTTCGCCGCCCTCTGCCGCGATCGTGTCGAAGAGCCGCTCCCTGCCGTCCCGAAACGAACTTATCCCGTCGGCATCGAGCACCAGGGCCCGGCCGCAGAGCATGAGCACGAAGTCCCGTGCCTTCGCACCGACGCCGAAACCAGGACCGAGAACGAAGGCATTCAGCCGTCTGTCCTTGAGCCAGGCGGCAAGCCCGGCCGCATCGCTGACTTCCTTGAGCATGACGGCAGTGAGGTGAGACGCATTGACGGCGAGCGCCTCCGCCGGAGAGGCAAGCGTCACCAGCCCCGCACCGGCGCGCAGGCCCGCGGCCGCCGACAGCCGCGCGGCCCCGGTCGACACCGGTCCACCGCAAAGCACGGCGAGATGGCCGCGTTTGTATTTGTGGGTCGCGGGATCGAGCGCGCCGACGTATTGCTCCCAGAGCGCGGGTGTATTGACGTGCAAGTGTCCGGCTCTGGCGGCAACGATCCTCGCCGGGATGCCTATATCGAAGATTTCGAGCGTACCGCAGCGGGCGCGACCCGGCATCAGCAGATGGCCGGGCTTGGCTGCCATGAACGTCACCGTATGGGCGGCAACGAAGCTCGAGCCGCGGATTTCGCCAGTCCGTCCGTCTATGCCGGATGGCAGGTCCACGGCGACGACCGGTACTTTGCTTGCATTCACCCGATCAATGACAGCCCTCGCCTGCTCCGGCACATCGCGGGCAAGCCCTGCCCCAAAAAGCGCATCGATGACGATGTCACCCGGTTGCGGCATGTAGGCGTCGAGGGAACCGGCCGCCTGCGCAAAGGCATCGCGCGCCAGCGCCGCGTCGCCCTTCAGCATGGCTGCGTCGCCGAGCGCAAACACCGCGACGCTTGCGCCGCTTGCGGCGAGCGCGGCTGCGGCGACGTAACCGTCGCCGCCATTATTGCCCGGACCGCAAAGCACGGCAAAGCGCAAGGCCCCCGGATAAAGCCGCAAGCCGGCGGCCGCTACGGCCGTCCCCGCCGAGCGCATGAGCGAGAAGCTGTCGATCCCCGAATGCGCGGCATCCTTGTCGACCTCTGTCATTTCCGCCGGGGTCACGAGGATAGTCGAAAGTGCTTGAGGCATGGAGCCAATCTAAGCGCGACAGAAAGCGCATGACAAGGGCAGCGCTGAGGGAAAAGGAACGTCTAAATAATGTGCATTTGCACACAATACGTGCTCAAATAACATGCTTCGAGTGCGAAACAGCGGCGCTTCTGCGTCGTGCGCTGGTATCGAACGCCGAAACTTCATAAAAAATAGGCAGACTGCCATTGCGAAAGCCACGGCCCCATCGGCACCTATCGCGTTAATGCTGGATATTTCGCAATCTGTGCGTCATGCCTCTACAAAAGTGGCACGCTACGTGCATAGTGGGAGACCAAGCGGGCAGAACCTGCTTTAAAGGGAGAAGCGGAGAGACATTTTCTCATGAAAAAGATCGAAGCGATCATTAAGCCCTTCAAGCTCGACGAAGTGAAGGAAGCCCTTCAGGAGGTCGGCCTGCAGGGGATTACCGTCACGGAAGCCAAGGGCTTCGGGCGGCAGAAGGGACATACGGAGCTCTACCGGGGCGCGGAATACGTCGTCGATTTCCTGCCGAAGGTGAAGGTCGAGGTCGTGCTGGCGGATGAAAACGCGGAGGCCGTGATCGAAGCCATCCGCAATGCCGCGCAAACCGGCCGCATCGGCGACGGCAAGATTTTCGTATCCAACGTGGAAGAAGTCATCCGCATCCGTACCGGCGAAACCGGCCTCGACGCCATCTGATCGCGCCGCCTGGCAATTTCACCTCATCCGGGGGCCGTCCGGCCCCATTTTCCATCCTCGTCATCACACAGGGAATTGCAACAAATGACGACTGCGAATGAAGTTCTGAAGCAGATCAAGGAAAACGACGTCAAGTTCGTCGACCTGCGCTTTACCGACCCTAAAGGCAAGCTGCAGCATGTGACGATGGATGTCGTCTGCGTCGACGAGGACATGTTCGCCGATGGCGTCATGTTCGACGGTTCCTCGATTGCCGGCTGGAAGGCAATCAACGAATCCGACATGGTGCTGATGCCCGATCCGGAAACGGCGCACATGGACCCGTTCTTCGCCCAGTCCACCATGGTCATCTTCTGCGACATTCTCGATCCGGTTTCGGGCGAAGCCTATAACCGAGATCCGCGCGGTACGGCCAAGAAGGCAGAAGCCTACCTCAAGGCCTCCGGCATCGGCGACACGGTGTTCGTAGGTCCGGAGGCAGAATTCTTCGTCTTCGACGACGTCAAGTACAAGGCCGATCCGTACAACACCGGCTTCAAGCTCGATTGCTCCGAACTGCCGTCCAACGACGACACGGACTACGAGACCGGCAACCTCGGCCACCGCCCCCGCGTCAAGGGCGGCTATTTCCCGGTTCCGCCGGTCGACAGCAGTCAGGACATGCGCTCCGAGATGCTCACCGTCCTGTCCGAAATGGGCGTCACGGTCGAAAAGCATCACCACGAAGTGGCCGCGGCGCAGCATGAGCTCGGCGTGAAGTTCGACGCGCTGGTCCGCAACGCGGACAAGATGCAGATCTACAAATATGTCGTGCACCAGGTCGCAAATGCCTATGGTAAGACCGCCACCTTCATGCCGAAGCCGGTCTTCGGCGATAACGGATCTGGCATGCACGTGCATCTGTCGATCTGGAAGGACGGCAAGCCGACTTTTGCCGGCGACGAGTATGCCGGTCTTTCCGAAACGTGCCTCTACTTCATCGGCGGCATCATCAAGCATGCCAAGGCCCTGAACGCCTTCACCAATCCGTCGACGAACTCCTACAAGCGTCTCGTTCCGGGTTATGAAGCACCGGTTCTGCTCGCCTATTCCGCCCGCAACCGCTCGGCCTCCTGCCGCATTCCGTTCGGTACCAATCCGAAGGCAAAGCGCGTCGAAGTCCGCTTCCCGGATCCGACGGCAAACCCCTACCTCGCCTTTGCCGCGATGCTGATGGCCGGCCTCGACGGTATCAAGAACAAGCTTCACCCGGGCAAGGCCATGGACAAGGACCTCTATGACCTGCCGCCGAAGGAACTGAAGAAGATCCCGACGGTCTGCGGCAGCCTGCGGGAAGCGCTCGAAAGCCTCGACAAGGACCGCAAGTTCCTGACCGCCGGCGGCGTTTTCGACGACGACCAGATCGACTCCTTCATCGAACTGAAGATGCAGGAAGTCATGCGGTTCGAAATGACGCCGCATCCGGTCGAGTTCGACATGTATTATTCCGTGTGATGACGGTGCGGACAGTCCCCTCAGGTCCTGTCCATGTAAGATGAAACGAGGAAGGCGGGTTTCATCGAAGCCCGCCTTTATTCAATTCGATGCCGATGGAAGGTGCGCCGCCGGATGGGCGCACCTCTTGATGTTCCATATGCGACAACCCAGATAACTGTCTGAAAGGATGTGTTGCGTCATGAAACAAAGAAACGCCAAATTTGAGATCGGACAGGTGGTTCGCCATCGGATGTTCCCGTTCCGCGGCGTCATCTTCGACGTCGACCCGGAATATGCGAACACCGAAGAGTGGTGGAATGCGATTCCGCAGGAGATCAGGCCCGAAAAGGACCAGCCCTTCTATCACCTGTTCGCGGAAAACGACGAAAGCGAATACGTCGCCTATGTTTCGGAACAGAACCTCGTTTCCGACGACAGCGACAGGCCGGTCCGCCACCCCCAGGTAGATGCCTTGTTCGAAAGGGCCGACGCCGGGCACTACAAGCCCAAGGCCATTTATCAACACTGATACAAATCGCGCCTCACGGTAATCCCCGGGTTTGCCCCTCGGATCTCATTCGTGGGCTTGACCCGGGGAACCATGCGCGAGCCGCTGAAAATCGAAACAGGCGGGGTTACACCCAGTCCCTGCACGTCCGCCGCACCATCCACATAGTATAACGCAGCTGGACGCTTGCGCGTGGATCAGAAGGCGGAGGATCACGACCGGGCAGGCTTTGGATTGCTCTACCGGCCAACCCGAATCTGCAGATAAGGCGCTTCCGCGCTGCTGGACCGGATGAACTCGCCCCGAACGTTGAACGTCGCTTCGAGAAGACCGGTGAGGCTCAGCGCCATCGGTGAGCCTTCGAACACCAGCTTCCCTGCAGACAGAAGCGCAATTCTGTCGGCAATGGCCATGGCGTGATTGAGGTCGTGGATCGCGATGATCACGGTAACGCCGCGTTCACGGCTGAGCCGGGAAATGAGTTCCAGTATTTCAACCTGATGACCGATGTCGAGGAACGACGTGGGTTCATCCAGAACAAGAATGCCGCTTTCCTGAGCAAGCGCGGCAGCAATCCATGCGCGCTGGCGTTCGCCGCCGGACAATTCCTTCAGTCCGCGGTTGGCGAGGTCCCCGAGCCCGGTGCTTTCGAGCGCCCATTCGACGACTGCGCGATCTTCACCGCGAAAGCTCTGAAACAGTCCGACATGGGCAAAACGCCCTTGGCGAACCAGTTGCTCCACGCTCATCTCGTCCGGCGCGTAAGGCGCCTGCGGCAGGAAAGACAGCCGCTTGGCGAGACTCCGCCTTTTCCATGACCTCATTTCCCGCCCGTCCAGAACCACTTCTCCCTCGTCGGGGCTCGTCAGGCCGGCGAGCGCATGCAGTGCCGTGCTCTTGCCTGACCCGTTCGGTCCGATCAGCGCCACGATCTCCCCCGGCGAGAACCCGAGCGAAAAAGCCTCGAGAGCGCGGTGCGTACCGTATTTCACGCCGACATCAGTTGCTTTCAGGATCATCGGTTTGCCTCAGGAACGACGGCGCAGGAGAACGAGGAGCGCCGGGGCACCTGCCAGAGCGGTAATGACCCCGATCGGGATTTCCTCCGCCTGGCCAAGTAAACGGCCGGCGAGGTCGGCGCCGGTGACGAGAGATGCTCCGAGGACCACGGTGAGCGGCATAACCATGCCGAAACGCCGCCCGGCGAGAAAATGCGCCAGATGCGGTACGACGAGGCCGACGAAAATGAGTGGTCCGACGGTTCCGACAGCGCTTGCGGCGAGGCCGCAGGCGGCGAAGAGGACCAGGCTGAAATGCAGTCGATAGGAAAGGCCGAAGGAACGGGCGACGTCTTCTTCGAAGCGGAGCATGTCGATCGAGCGATGCAAGAGCGGCAGAGCAATCGCCGCCGCGACCGTGAATGGGAACAGAAAGAGCACATGCTCCCAGCTGCGCGCATAAAGGCTGCCGGACAGCCATTGCATGACGATCTCGAAGCGGGCGCTGCCCCACCCGGCGACGAGACCCATCGCCAGTGCGTGCAGCGTCGCGCCTATGGCAATCCCGGAGAGCGTCAACCTCAGGACGCTCAGGCGATTGCGCATGGCCAGGCTGAAGACCAGAAATCCGGTCGACATGCCGCCGACACACGCCACGAGAGGCAGCCAGCGCAATGGCAGGCTGTAAAGCGTGTGCGCATCGGCGCTCGCCCCATAAACCGTGAACAGCAGGAAGATCGCAACCGTCAGAGTCGCACCCTGCGATATGCCCAGGATTGTCGGGTCCGCGAGCGGATTGCGTGTTATCGCCTGCAGCAGGAGTCCGGCGACCGCGAAATGAATTCCGGCGAGCATGCCGGTCACGATGCGCGGCATGCGAATGGTGGCGATGATGAGGTCCGCATCGTCCGAGCCGCTACCCATCAGGACCGCGAGAACATCTTCGGCCGGCAGATCCACCGTACCGAGAAAGACAGCAGCGAGCAGCAGCATCGCCGAGAGCGTCATCGGAAGGACCAGTGCCCCCTTCGGTCGGGCCGATCTTGTCATGGGTCCGCTCATCGCGCCGTTCCCCTGCCCGGCAAAGGCTGTCGCCGCTGCACGAGATAGAGAAAGACCGGTCCGCCGATAAGCGCGGTGAAGATGCTGACCGGAATCTCCCGCGGCGCCGCCGCGGAGCGTGCGAATGCGTCGGCCGCAACCAGGATAGCGCCTCCGAGCGACGCATTGAGCAATATGGCCGAAACGGCATCCACAGGGCGCAGGAGACGAACGAGGTGCGGGACCGCGAGGCCGATAAAGGCAATCGGCCCCGCAACCGGCGTGACGCCGGCCACCAGCGCAGCCGCGCAGAGGAGAAGAAAGAGTTTCCAGCGAGCGGTATTCAATCCCATGCCCGCGGCCGCCTCGTCACCGAGCGCGAGCAGCCCTAGGACGCGATGGCTCGCAAGTGCTGCGCCTATGCCGATGGCGATCCACGGCAGCATATAACTTACCTGCCGCCATGAACGCCCCTGGAAGCCTCCGGACAGCCAAAACAACACGGAAGGCGACTGGGGCGCACCGCGGATGAGGATGTATGCGGTCATCGCGTTGAGAAAGAGCGAGACCGTAATGCCGCTCAGCGCCAGATGGGGCGGCGCTGCACGCCCGCTCCGTGCCGTCCAGATCGTCAGTGCAAGAGCGAGCAGCCCCCCGGCCATCCCGATGAAAGGATAGACTGCCGACGAGACCGCCGGGAACACGACGAATGTGAAGACGATCAGCAGCACGGCGCCGGCCGATACGCCCGTCAGATCCGGTGCAGCAAGCGGATTGCGGGTGATGACCTGGAGAAGCAGGCCGGCGACCGCCAGCGCGGCCCCGGCAATGAAGGCCGCAATGCTGCGCGGCATCCGCAGCGTCCATACGATGATGGCATCGATATCCCGATCGGGCGCAAAAAGGGCATGAATGGCCGCCTCCGCGCTCATCGGCTTGGCGCCGACGAGCAGCGCCGCAAATCCGATGAGCGCGGCCGCCGAGAGCGCCAGAAGAATTGCAGCGATACAACGGCCACGCGGCGTCACTGGCTTCCCCAAAATAGTCGTTACTCCACGGAGGCCGGGATGAGTTTGCGCGCTTCGGCCTTGACGTCCACGGCCGGGAAAGTCTCGGGATAGAGCAGATGTGCCGCTTCGCGCAGGACAATCTCCCGCGCGATCGGTCCGTGCGTCTCGACCCAGTGATCGCCGACATAGTGAACGCGGCCGTTCTTCACTGCAGAGAGCTGTTGCCAGACCGGGTTGTTTTCATGCGGCCGGTCCGGGCCGTAGTCGTAGACGAAGATGACTTCCGGGTCCTTTTCCAGCAGGGTTTCGAGGCTCATCTCCATCCCCCAGTTGTCGGGCAGATAGGGCGTCGGGTTTTGTCCCGCGATGTTGTCTCCGCCGAGCGCCACGAGGATCGCCGCCGTCATGTTCTCGGAGCGGAACACCCAGGGCGTATCGCCACCCCACATGACCACGAACCGCGGATGCCGGTCCTTCGGTGCCTTGCCGGCAAACACCTCCATCGCAGTCTTGAATTGGGCGTTGAGTTCCTGCCCGCGCTTCGCCTGGCCGAGGATCGCAGCGAGCTGGCTTATGGTCCTGTCGCTGTCCGCGTAGAGCTCGAGATTGTAAGCGAGATACGGAGCCACTTTCGCAATCTGCTCGGCATTACCCTCCGTATAGCGCCTGATGGCAACCGTCACATCCGGTTTCGCTTCGGCGAGCAGTTCGAGATTGGGTGTGGCTCGCTGGCCGATTTCCTTCACGTCCTTGAGGTAGTCGGCAAGGAAATCGGGATTGCGGCCCTGAACCATATAGGTGCTTGCGATCGGCTTTATGCCGAGGGCCAGAGCAACATCTGCCGCAAAATAGGATACCGAGGCGATCCTTCTCGGCGAGGCAGGCACTTCGACCGCAACGCCGCGATCGTCGATGACGCTAAGCGTCTTGATCTCGTCTGCATTGGCCGCGGCTGCCGAGATCGCGAGCGCTGCGATGCCGGCCGCGCAAGTGCGGATCGACCACCGAGAAGAGATGCGGATAGGGCCGGAAAACATGAAAAGCCTCCTGATGGTTTCCTTGGATGCCGGCGCGGCTGCGCCGACAGCAAGCGCCGAGCGCGCCAGCCGGCGGGAACTTGCCCTGCATGCGCGGAAGCGCTCGCAGGCGAACTGCATGAGAGGGCCGCAAGCCGGTCTCTCTCAAAAACGGATATCCGCTGTATTGCCCGACCTTTCGTGCTTGCATCGCCCGGATCCCCTGCTCCCTGTTCGGATCCGCATTACATACATGATAACGATATTCAAGTTTATTCTTCCAAACAAACAGAAGAAATCCAAGAATATAAAAAAGAATACGCGGAACCTGGATATAGAAAAGCGCACGAAAGATCGCGCGGACCTTTCGAGTTCTAGGGCGCAACTGGAGAAACTCATGAGGCGTTATAGCTGGCCGGCAGCGGATTCTCGAAGCCTAATTTAGAATTGTTCCAAACATGTCCTCGATTAGGTGCATATTCCTCAGCCTGAGTTTGGTTTAAGAAGGCAAAAGGGCAATTTCATTGCAATCGAAAGGTTTTCACGCTGGCATGAGAAAAACTCAAACCACAACCGCACGACCTCTCCGTCTCGGCGCCTTACCGGCTTTCGTCGCGGCTGCGAGGACGGGAAGCTTGACGCTTGCAGCTGCCGAGATGCATGTGACGCCGGGGGCCGTAAGCCGTCAGGTCAAATCGCTCGAAGAAGCGTTGGGCGTGATGCTGTTCCACCGCCGGCACAATGCCATCGCTTTGACCGAAGCCGGCCGTCACTTCCTTGTACACGTCAACAGCGCTCTTTCGATGCTCGAGACCGGCGCGCGGTCGATCCGGCCCGATCGGTCCCGGCTCGTCGTTCAGGCACCGATAACGCTTGCGCGGCGTTGGCTCATTCCGCGCCTCAGCTCCTATCTTCAGGAAAACCCGACTGTCGACATTTCCATTCACTCGCTGGCCCTCGGTTCCGCAGAAGCGGCCGATGTGACGGTCACCTATCGCCGGGGTACCCAGATGCGGGCCTTTGTGCCGGGATCGCTGGTAGACAGAACCATCGCGGTCTGCTCGCCGCATCTGTTCTCCAGCCATAACTGCGGCGAAGAAGCAAAACAGGTCCTCGACCTGCCGCTACTTCTGGATACGGCAGATGCCTGGTCCTGGCATCGCTGGTGTGAACGCGCTGGTTTCGCGTTCGAACCACGCGGCGGGACCCTTGTTTTCGACACCGACGAGGCTGCGATCGACGCCTGCATGTCCGGCTTGGGCGTTGGCCAGGCCAATCCCTCTTTCGTGGAGAGGGAATTGCGTAGCGGGCAGCTCCTGGTGCTCTACCCGTCGGTTGCGCCTGTCGTCGGCGCCTATGAGATCGCGAAGGCACAGGGCGCCCGTCTGCCGCAGGGCTTTTTAGAATGGTTGACCCGCTGGGACCTGCTGGCGGCAGATACAAAAAACGCCCGGATCGGTGACCCAGGCGCTTGATTGTTCAGTAAACGCTGATGATTACTGCTGCTTGGCAGCCTTCTGCGCCTCTTCGAGCTTCTTGCGGGCGTCTTCAGCCTTTTTCTGCATTTCTTCCTGCAGCAGGCGCTGACGCTCTTCAAGCTGGGACTGTTCGATCGGCTCGCCGTCGAAAACGCCGGTGAAGCCTTCGAGAGACATCTTGATCGGATTCGGAGCACGCTGGAAGTTGACGGAGGTGAAGACGACCTCGTTGCCCTTCTTCAGCTGCCCGATGAGCGCGTCGGAGAGCGGCGCTTCGGCAACGCACTTGTCGGGCATGCAGATTGCGTAGTCGAGCTTGACGCCCTTGCCGCCATCGATCTGCATTTGAATGCCCTGCGGGATCATGCGTGCGGACGGAACGGAAACCTGCATGACCTTGCGGTTGACCTTGCCGGAGACGGAGATAAGGCCGACGGCGGTCACGAGCTGGCCGTTATTGGCAGTAAGCAGGTTCTGAACGATGCAGACATCGTTGTCTTCCTGCTTGGTGCAGACCTTGAACCAACCCTGCGGCGGCTTGCCTCCCGCCTGCTGCGCGGATGCGACGCCCGGCGCACCGGCTGCTGCGAAAGAAAGCGCCAGCGCTGCCAATCCCGCGCGTGTTGTGAAGTTCGACTTGAAGATCATTGTGATTCCGTCTCCTGAAATCCGGTTACGGAACAGAGTTCCGCAGAGTGAGTATCGTCAGCCGCCGTTGTCCTGTTGGCCAAATGAGGCATTTGAATGGCCCCGATTCCGGAAACACCTGTTACATTGGCTTGTGCGGTTTATCCAGTGTTTGTTGCGATTTTGTGCAATCATTTGCTTGGAGCGGCCCTTTCGAACCGGTGCGGGATATGGCAGGAGCCTGCTTTGTTCTTTTCCCGATCCGGCGCCTGTTGGAAATGCGCTTCCGCATTGATACCTTGCGCGGAATCGGCCTGTTGAATCCCTACGGGAGGTGAAGTTGCGCGCAGTTCTTTCCGGCCTGGTGATGCTCCTGGCAGCCAGCGTGTTTGCCAATGGTGCTCTGGCCGAACCCGTGCATGCGATCGCCATGCACGGCGAACCCGCCTTGCCCGCCGATTTCAAGCACTTCCCTTACGTCAATCCAAAGGTGAAGAAAGGCGGGAAGATCGCCTATGGTGTCGTCGGCACGTTCGATAGCCTCAATCCGTTCATCCTGAAGAGCATGCGCACGACCGCGCGCGGCATGTGGGACCCTGAATTCGGCAATCTGGTCTACGAATCCCTCATGCAGCGCTCGCAGGATGAGCCATTCACGATGTATGGTCTGCTCGCCGAAACCGTCGAATGGGACGATGACCGCACCTTCATCCAGTTCAACCTCAATCCCAGGGCGCGCTGGGCCGACGGACAGCCGGTGACCGCCGAAGACGTGATCTTCACCTTCGAACTGTTGCGAGACCAGGGGCGCGCGCCCTTCAGCAACCGCCTTTCGAAGGTTGCGAAGATGGAAAAGGTGGGGGAACGCAGCGTGCGCTTCACCCTCACCGAGGATACCGACCGCGAATTTCCGCTGCTGCTCGCGCTTTCGCCGGTGCTCCCCAAGCATGCGATCGACGTGGAGACCTTCGAGCGGACGAGCCTTGAACCGCCGCTTGGCTCCGGTCCCTACCGGGTCGCGGAAGTGAGGCCCGGCGAACGGATCGTCTATCGCCGCAATCCCGACTATTGGGCCAGGGATTTGCCGTCGAAGGTGGGCCTCGACAATTATGACGAAATCTCTGTCGAATATTTCCTGCAGGAGAATACGCTTTTCGAGGCCTTCAAGAAGGGTGTGGTGGACATCTACCCCGAAGGCAGCGCGACGAAATGGGCCCGCGCCTACGATTTTCCCGCCGTTCGCAGCGGCGACGTGATCAAGGAAACGTTTAAACCGAAGACACCCTCAGGCATGCTCGGCTTTGTCTTCAATACACGCAGGCCGATGTTCGACAACATCAAGCTCAGACAGGGGCTCGCTCTCGTCTTCGATTTCGAATGGGTCAACAAGAATCTCTTCGACGGCGCCTATACGCGCACGCAGAGCTACTGGCAGAACTCGTCGCTTTCCTTCCTCGGGGTGGCAGCCGACAATCGTGAACTGGACCTGATGGGCGACGTGAGGGAACGCATCAATCCGGCGATCCTCGACGGCAGCTATCGGCTCCCCGTCACCGACGGGTCGGGCCGCGATCGCAATGTGCTCCGGGAAGCGGTCACACTGCTTCGGGAAGCGGGCTACTCCATCAAGGACGGCAAGATGGTCGACGCCAAGGGCACCCCGCTCGCCTTTGAGATCATGAGTCAGAACGCCGGCCAGGAGAAGGTGGCGCTCGCCTATCAGCGGTTTCTCGCCCCGCTCGGCATCGTAGCGAGGGTGCGGACCGTCGACGATTCGCAGTATCAGTTGCGCAGTCAGTCCTTTGACTACGACGTCATCATAAAATCCTTTCCGTCATCGCTTTCCCCAGGTCTGGAGCAGATCAACCGCTGGAGCTCACAAACCCGGGACAGACAGGGCAGCAACAACTTTGCCGGTGTCGCCGACAAGGACGTGGACAAACTGATCAACAACATCCTGCAGGCGCGAAACCCGGAAGACTTCACCGCTGCCGTCCGCGCGCACGACCGGCTGCTCGTCAACAATTCCTATCTGGTTCCGCTTTACCACCTCGATGCGCAATGGATCGCCCGGTGGAAGCATATCGGCCGGCCGACGACGGTACCGCTTTACGGATATCAATTGCCAAGCTGGTGGGACGAGCGCGTCCAGTAAGCCGGAATCCGTTCAGTAACGCATTGAAAGACGCGGCCGCCCGGCCTATGTCGCAGGTTTGGTAAAGCGAAAGGCCGCCACCATGGAAACCGTCAATATCGATATCGTCTCGGACGTGGTCTGCCCGTGGTGCTATCTCGGCAAGAATCGCCTCGACCAGGCGATCGCCAATGTCGCCGGGGAGATCAGTGTTGCTATTCAATGGCGTCCCTACCAACTCAACCCCGATCTGCCGCCGGAAGGCGTCGATCATAAGCAGCACCTGGCGGCCAAGTTCGGCGGTCAGGCCGCCGTCGAAGAGGCGCACAGGACACTGGAAAGCCTTGGTATGGAAGACGGCATCGCGTTCGACTTCGATGCGGTCAAGGTCAGCCCGAATACGCTCGATGCACACCGACTGATCCGCTGGGCAGCGACCAGCGGCGAAGCCGCGCAGGCCGAGGTGGTAAAGCTGCTGTTCAAGGCGAATTTCGAAGAGGGTCGAAATGTCGGCGACCATACCGTCCTCCTCGACGTTGCGGAACAGGGCGGCCTCGAAAGGCCTGTCATCGCGGCTCTTCTCGCTTCGGATGCCGACAAGGACGCCGTGAAGCAGGAAATCGACATGGCTCGGGAAATCGGCGTGACCGGCGTTCCTTGCTTCATCATCGAACAGCAATATGCGGTGATGGGGGCGCAATCGGTCGAGGTACTGACCAGCGCCTTGCGCGAGATCGCGCAGATGAAAGCCGAGCATCCGGCTCACTGAGCCGTGAAGGGCAGAGGAAATATTGCCTGTTACGCCGGCATTTCATGCAGTCCGCAAAAGCGGCGGGCCAATCGGCCGGCCATCGATCGTGTCAAACGGATGGGGAAGCCGAAAGTCGGACACTCTGTCTGTTTCGCCTCTCACTTCCGGTCCGTCTGAAAGCGGGACGGCGCCACTCCCGTCCAACGCTTGAACGCGCGCGTGAAATGCGCGGAGTCGCTGTAGCCTACTCGATAGGCTATGTCGGTCATGCTGTGAGCCCCCTCGCAGATCAGGCGGATCGCCTCGGAGCGGCGCGTGTCATCGAGTAACTCCTCAAAATCGACGCCGCAAAACTTCAGGCGCCGCTGCAGGGTGCGAGACGATATGCCGAGGCTTCTCGCTACGGTTTCCAATCCGAGCTCATGACCATCGGACAGCCTTTCGCTGAGCATCTTGGCCGCCTCTATCGCCGAAGCCAGCGCTTCCGTCACCTTCGAGGGTCGCTTTCCAGGAGGTCTCAGAGGGAGGTCGAGCAGCTCCCGATCGAACTCGATCGCATCGTAGTCGCATCCCGTTTCGATGTTGGGCCCAAAGCACTCCTCGAGCGTCTCGCTTCCGCGCGTCCGCGAAGCCGTCAGCCGAACCCCTATTGCGGAGGGTTCACCCGCTAAAAGAGGCAGCTTCCGCAGTACGGCGAGGCTGCCGAAGATGAAATGCCGGGGATCGAACTCGAACCGATCAGTGAAGCGGAAGATAATTCGAGCGGTTCCGCCTTCCACCAGGAAGCGTATATCCGATCCTTGGTGGATCGATGCTACGTTGGACGCCGCGAGTACGCATGCATCAGCCACGTTCTCCGCTGCGAGAACCGACCTTCCCCATGGGCCAAGATCACGCAGTTCGGTCAAACGCCCGACATGCGCGCCCGCGAATGGGTCTCCCAGGAGAGCCGCCACCTCGTTGGCCATGTGAAAGCATCGGGCGCGCGGAATCCAACCGTCAGCGTTCTCGAACACGTTCGGCGATATGCCGAGCCGCGCGCAGAACTCGATGGCCGAGACATCGTGCTGGGCGAGGTAGGGTGCCATCGGGAGGAAGGCCCTAACCCTGATTGAGGGTGCAGAATGTATCATCCGAGCAATAAACCTGGCACGAAAACGCAAGATTAAAGTTGAGCAATATAGCAGTGTGCAACCGTTTGGGAAGAGCTCCCCGATGAACTGAGCTGAGCGAGCAGCAACAGGCAGGTGGCATGAAATGGCAAGCGGCGCGCTTGCGCTTATGCTTATTGTGGCGTTGCACCGAAGCGCAGCGAATGCGTGTCGCAATGGGGCAAGGGGGAAGCGTCACCTTGGAAGCGGCTCACAGTACCGTCGTTGCGGCGCGCGCGCGCGCCGGCATGATATTCATCGATGGTGGAACCTTCTCGATGGGGTCCGACGGACACTATCCGGAAGAGGGGCCGGTGCATCGCGTTAGCGTCGATGGCTTTCATATCGATGAATCGCCTGTGACGAACGCCGAGTTTTCGGAATTCGTAGCCGCGACCGGCTATCGCACATTTGCGGAATCTCCCCCCGATCCACGGGACTATCCCGGTATCCTGCCGGAGATGCTGTACGCCGGTTCGCTGGTCTTTCATCAGCCGAATAGGGCCGTCGACCTGCAAGACTGGACTCAATGGTGGATATTTCTGAAAGGCGCCTGCTGGCGTCACCCGTACGGTCCCGGGAGCAGCGTCAAAGGGTTGGACGACCATCCGGTTGTTCATGTTTCCTATCACGACGCGCTCGCCTACGCGCGGTGGAGGGGCAAGGATCTCCCGACGGAGGCCGAGTGGGAATTTGCTGCCAGAGGCGGCCTCGATGCCACTGAATATGCCTGGGGCTCGGAACTTACCCCCGCCGGACGCCATCTTGCCAATACCTGGCAAGGGGCCTTCCCCATAGTGAACGACGTAGAGGACGGCTATTCGCGCACCTCTCCGGTCAGGGCCTTCCCGCCGAACGGATACGGCCTGTACGACATGATAGGGAACGTTTGGGAATGGACGTCCGACTGGTTCTCGCCGCGGCACGAGGCAGACGCATCGAAGGCGTGCTGTGTTCCCAGGAACCCGCGCGGCGGGCGCCAAGCAGACAGCTACGACCCCTGTCACCCCGAGATAAGAATTCCGCGCAAGGTGTTGAAGGGCGGGTCGCACCTATGCGCGCCCAACTACTGCCGGCGCTATCGTCCAGCGGCGAGGCATGCCGAACCTATAGACACGTCGACATGCCACGTAGGTTTCAGATGTGTGGTCAGACCAGGAGGGTCGCATGAAGTCACCTAAGCACACGAGAACACGCTTGTTGGCGGCGAGCACGGCAATCCTGCTGTTGGGCGCTCCCGCAATGGCCCAGGAATCGCTGCCTTTTCCGCCGAAAGCTTCGGGGAGCAAGGCCGGCCCGACGATAGCTCAGTCCACGTACAGCCCGTTGCCGGCGCAGCAGCGCCTTCCCGCGAACGCGCCGAACATCGTCGTCATCATGCTCGACGACGTCGGCCCGGCGCTGCCGGACACCTTCGGCGGAGTGATCGATACGCCGACGCTGAGCCGTCTTGCGCAGGACGGTGTGTCCTACAATCGTTTCCACAATGCCGCCATGTGCTCTCCCACCCGGGCGGCCTTGCTGACGGGGCGTAATCATCATCGGGTCGGAAGCGGCCAGATCGCCGAGTTGGCAAACGACTGGGACGGATACACCGGGAGGATACCCCGCACATCCGCGACCGCCGCGAAGGTGCTTGGCTATTATGGCTACGCGACCGCAGCCTTCGGCAAGTGGCACAATACCCCGGCCAATGAAACGACAGCCGTCGGGCCGTATGCGGACTGGCCCGCGGGCGAAGGGATTGGCTTCGATTACTTCTATGGTTTTCTTGCCGGAGAGTCCTCCCAGTGGGAACCCGCCGTGGTCGAGAACACAGTTCGCGTCGACCCGTCTCACGGGAAGGAAGGCTACCACTTCACCGAGGACATGACCGACAAGGCGGTGTCGTGGATGAAGCAGGTGCACGCGCTGACTCCCGACCGGCCCTTCTTCATGTACTGGGCGCCCGGCGCCGCGCATGGTCCGCATCACATATTCAAGGAATGGGCAGACAAATACGCGGGCAAATTCGATGACGGCTGGGATGTCATGCGGGAACGCATCTATGACCGCCAAAAACAACTCGGCTGGGTACCCCAGAACACGGAACTGACGCCGCGTCCGGATACGCTCGCCGGATGGCAGGACATTCCAGAAGACGAGAAGCCGTTCCAGCGCCGACTGATGGAGGTCTTCGCAGGGTATACCGAACATGCGGACACTCAGGCCGGACGCCTGCTCGATGCGCTCGACGAATTGGGAGTTCGCGACAATACTCTGATCTTCTATATCTGGGGCGACAACGGTTCCAGCGCGGAAGGCCAGAATGGCACGATCAGCGAACTGCTGGCCCAGAACGGCATCGCTACCGAGATCAAGGACCATATTCGCGCGATGAACGACCTGGGCGGGATGGACGTTCTCGGATCACCCAAGGCAGATAACATGTATCATGCCGGCTGGGCATGGGCCGGTTCCACGCCGCATCGATCGACCAAGCTGGTCGCAGCACATTTCGGCGGAACACGTACGCCGCTCGTGGTCTCTTGGCCGAGCAGAATAAAGCCCGACAAAAAACCACGCTCCCAGTTTCATCATGTCAACGATATCGTACCCACGATCTACGACGTCCTGGACATCCAACCGCCCAAGCTCGTGGACGGCATCACCCAGGACCCCCTGGATGGTGTCAGCATGACTTACACCTTCGACTCTCCCGAAGCATCGGGGCAAAAGAAGGAGCAGTACTTCGAGATCATGGGCAGCCGTGCCATCTATCAGGAAGAGTGGATCGCATCGGTCTTTGGACCCCGCACACCATGGACTCCCGGCCTCGATCCCGCCATCTTCAAATGGTCGCCGGATGACGACGCATGGGAGCTCCATGACCTCAGCCAGGACTACTCCCAGGCGAAGGACGTCGCGGCCGATCATCCCGAAAAAGTCGAAGCGCTCAAGAAGGCGTTTGGCGTTCAGGCTGAAGCCAACAAGGTGTTTCCGGTCGGGGGAGGATTGTGGTCTGCCGTCTTCCACCCGGAAGATGCGCCGTCCAACCCTGCGACCGAGTTCCAGTTCACGCAAGACGTGATCGGTGTTCCCGAGTTCACGGCGCCGAAAGTTGGAGCCCGCAGCAATCTTGTCACCGTAGAGGCGGACTTGAAGGCCGACTCCGAGGGCGTACTATACGCGTTGGGGGCCTTTTCAGGTGGAGTCGCTTTGTGGATTGAGAACGGCAAGCTCACCTATGAGTACAATCTGTTCGAGATCGAGCGGACGCGTCTCGAATCCTCCGAGCCGCTGCCGAGCGGCAAAGTCAATATCGAGGTCGAAACGCGCAAGTCCGGCCCCAATCGCGGTGCACCGCTCGACGTCGTTATCCGCATCGACGGGAAAGAGGTGGCGAAGGGACGCGTGCCGCGCTCCGCGCCGCTCGCGTTTACTGCCAATGACGCCTTCGACGTGGGCAGAGACAGCTACTCTCCAGTCTCCCTCGCATACTTTGACCGCAAGCCGTTTGCGTTCAACGGCAAGATCGAACGTCTGAAAGTCGAATACCTGAAGTGATCCCCGGTGTCGGCCGAAGGCGATGCTGAAACCCCTGGAGCGGCAAACACTCGTTTGCCGCTCCTCTTTCCGCCGGTGCGTATACGGCGTTGAAGAGGAGTAATTGAATTGACGCGGCACTTCTCCCGCAACGCCAAAGGCGGAGAACCGCCATCATGGCGCCTTTTGCCGAGCGTCGTAGCCTTGAGCGTGGCGGCGCTTTCCGCATGTGCGGGCCGCCCGACAGGGGTCCTGGAGCCGGTAGCGGCCAATCCGTCGGCCGCTCAAGTCGAGATGCTGGTCACGACAACCCGGAGCCGCGCGGAAGAGCCGGGCGAGATGTTCAGCGGAGAGCGCGCGCAAAGCCCGACATTCGCGGAAATCACCGTGTCGATTCCGCCCGATACCGCTCGTAAGGCCGGTGAAGTCGCCTGGCCGCGCAAACTACCGCCCAATGCCGGGACGGATTTCGCAACCGTGAAGGCTGCCGAAGTCGACCGCAGTGCAGCCGAGAATTGGTTGAACACGCATGTGCGCAAGAGCCCTGACGGCAGCGTCCTCGTCTTTATCCATGGGTTCAACAATCACTTCGAGGATGCAGTCTTCCGTTTCGCGCAGATCATCCACGACTCGGGCGCGCATAGTGTCCCGGTGCTCGCGACCTGGCCGTCGCGCGGGAGCCTGCTGGCCTATGGCTACGATCGCGAAAGCACCAACTACACCCGCAACGCGGTGGAGCGCCTGTTCCAGTATCTGGCGCGGGATCCCGAGGTCAAGGAAGTATCGATCCTGGCGCATTCGATGGGCAATTGGCTGGCGCTGGAGTCCCTGCGCCAGATGGCCATACGCAATGACGGACTGCCGGCGAAGTTCAGGAACGTCATGCTGGCGGCGCCGGACGTAGATGTAGACGTCTTCGGTTCGCAGATCGCCGACATGGGCAAGCAACGGCCGCGCTTCACACTTTTCGTCTCGCGCGACGACCGTGCACTCGCCGTTTCTCGTCGCGTCTGGGGAAATGTCTCCCGGCTGGGAGCGATTGATCCGGAGCAGTCGCCCTATAAGGAGGAACTGGCGGCGAATGGGATCACCGTCGTCGATCTTACCAAAGTCAAGGCAGGCGACAATCTGCACCACACGAAGTTCGCGCAGTCGCCTGAAATCGTACAACTGATCGGCAGGCGCCTTTCCAGTGGTCAAACCTTGACCGACAGCCGCTTGGGTCTTGGCGACCATATCGTCGCGGCGACGTCCGGGGCCGCCCACACCGTTGGAACGGCCGCCGGACTGGTCGTTGCCGCACCCGCTGCCATCGTCGATCAGAACACTCGGCAGAATTACGTCCACCACGTCGAGACGCTCGCCGGGCCATCCGGCGGAGCGAGGTCAAAGACG
This sequence comes from Sinorhizobium arboris LMG 14919, assembly GCF_000427465.1. Lineage (NCBI taxonomy): Bacteria > Pseudomonadati > Pseudomonadota > Alphaproteobacteria > Hyphomicrobiales > Rhizobiaceae > Sinorhizobium > Sinorhizobium arboris. The sequence goes on from NZ_ATYB01000014.1 coordinate 1,496,885, forward strand.
GCTGCGTGCCGGAAGGAGAGCCGGGCGGGGTCGGGACACTGCCCGTAGCCGGCATCCAATGGATTCCGACGGCGGGTCGTCGGAACTATCCGCGAGGAAAAAATCCGACGAGGCATTCGACGTTGCGACTACCGGACGCCATCTCAAGCGCAGCTTTACATTACTCCCACCCCGGGAGGGCTCATCGCCTTCACCCGGCTTTTGCGAGCGCTGCCAGCTGTGTCATCACCATCGCGGCGCCGGAAAGGCGTTTCTCCGGTGTCGCGAGGTCGCGCTGGAAGAAAATGCTCTGGTCCGGGCGGATCTTGGCGATTGTTCCCTGTTTCGCGATGTAGCCCACGAGTGCCGCGGGATTGGGAAATTCCTTGTTGCGGAACTGGACCACCACGCCCTTCGGCCCGGCATCGAGCTTTTCGACGTTCGCCGTGCGGCAGAGCGACTTGACGTAGACGATCTTCAGGAGGTGCTGCACCTCCGTCGGCAGCGGCCCGAAACGGTCGATCAGCTCCGCACCGAAGCCGTCGATCTCCTTGAGGTCCGACAGTTCGCCCAGGCGCCGATATAGGCCGAGCCGCAGATTGAGGTCCGGCACATATTCTTCCGGAATCATCACCGGGGTCCCGACCGATATCTGCGGCGACCAGCCGGTATCGTGGATCTCCTCCTCGCCCTTGAGTTCGGCAACCGCCTCCTCCAGCATCTGCTGGTAGAGCTCGAAGCCGACCTCCTTGATGTGACCCGACTGCTCCTCGCCGAGCAGATTACCCGCCCCGCGGATGTCGAGGTCGTGGCTGGCGAGCTGGAACCCGGCTCCAAGCGTGTCAAGCGACTGCAGGACCTTGAGGCGACGTTCCGCCGGCCCCGTCAACATCTTGTTGACGGGAAGTGTGAAGAGCGCGAAGGCGCGGACCTTGGAGCGCCCTACCCGACCGCGCAGCTGATAGAGCTGGGCAAGGCCGAACATATCTGCGCGATGCACGATCAGGGTGTTGGCGGTCGGCACGTCGAGACCGGACTCGACGATCGTCGTCGAGAGGAGCACATCGTAGCGCCCTTCGTAAAAGGCGTTCATGATATCTTCGAGCTCGGTCGCCGGCATTTGCCCGTGCGCCACTGCAACTTTCAGTTCCGGCACGTCGGATTTCAGGAAATCGTGGATTTCCGGGAGATCGCTCACGCGCGGGCAGACATAGAAGCTCTGGCCGCCGCGGTAGTGCTCTCGCATCAGCGTCTCTCGGATCACCAAGGCATCGAAGGGCGAAATGAAGGTTCGCACCGCCATACGGTCGACCGGCGGCGTCGTGATCAGCGACAGTTCGCGTACGCCGGTGAGGGCAAGCTGCAGCGTCCGCGGAATGGGCGTCGCCGAGAGCGTGAGGACGTGCACATCGGTCTTCAGCTCTTTCAGGCGTTCCTTGTGCTTGACGCCGAAATGCTGCTCCTCGTCGATGATGAGCAGGCCGAGATTGGCGAATTTGATCGACGAGCCGAGCAGAGCGTGCGTGCCGACCACGATGTCCGTCTTGCCTTCGGCGACCTCCTTCTTCGTCAGCGCCAGGTCCTTCGAGCCGACCAGGCGGGAGGCCTGCTGGATCCTTATCGGCAATCCGCGGAAACGATCGGAGAAGGTCTTGAAGTGCTGCCGCGCAAGCAGTGTCGTCGGGACGACCACGGCGACCTGCACGCCGTTCATCGCCGCGATGAAAGCGGCACGCAGCGCCACCTCCGTCTTGCCGAAGCCGACATCGCCGCATACGAGGCGATCCATGGGCCGGCCGCGGCCGAGATCGTCGCGGACAGCATCGATCGAGTTCAGTTGGTCCTCGGTCTCGTCATAGGGGAAGCGGGCGGCGAATTCGTCGTAGACCCCGTCCTGCGCCGCAAGGACCGGGGCATGGCGCGTATGTCTTTCGGCAGCAATGCGGATGAGGCCGCCGGCCATGTCGAGCAGCCGCTTCTTGAGCTTGGCCTTGCGCGCCTGCCAGGCGACACCGCCGAGCTTGTCGAGGACCGCATCGGTTCCTTCCGAGCCGTAGCGCGACAGAAGCTCGATGTTTTCCACCGGCAGGAACAGCTTGGCATCGTCCGCATAGACGAGCTCGAGGCAGTCATGCGGCGCGCCGGCGGCCTCGATCGTCCTGAGGCCAACGAAGCGTCCGATACCGTGCTCGGCGTGCACGACATAACTGCCCTCGTCGAGGCCGGTCACTTCCGCGATGAAATCCGCGCCACGTTTGCGGCGCTTGGAGCGGCGGACCAGACGATCGCCGAGAATATCCTGCTCGCCGATGAGAACGAGATCACCGGTTTCAAATCCCGCTTCGAGGCTGAGCACCGCCGATGCGACCTCGCCCGGCTTGAGCGATCCAAGTTCCGATAGCGCATCGATCGGGCGGATATTGGCAAGACCATGCTCGCCCAGAACCTGGAGCAACCGGTCGAGGGAGCCTTCCGTCCAGCCGGACACGATGACCTTGGCGCCTTCAGCGCGCTTCTCTGCGACATGCTTCACGGCCTGATCGAAAACATTGGTGCGCGTGCCATCGCTTTCGGCCTCGCCCGCCGGTTTGGCCCAACGCAGGCCCTGGCGCGCTTCGATATTCATGACCTGGCGGGCTTCGCCCTCGTGTTCGGAAAAGGGCGATAGGCGGACCGCGTTGCGCTCCGCCAGTGCCTCGCCGAAGCTCTTCGCAGTGAGATAGAGCATCTCCGGCGGCACGGGCTTGTAGGGCGTGCCCTGGCTGACCTGAGACTTGCCCGGTGAAGCGGAGGCAAGACGCGCGTCGTAGTAGTCGAGAACGAGCTTCGAGCGTTCTGCCGCGGCCTCTCGCGCCAGATGGTCGGTTACGATGCTGAAGCCGTCGAGATAGTCGAAGACCGTTTCGAGCCGATCGTAGAAGAGCGGCAGCCAATGCTCCATCCCCGCATAGCGTCGCCCTTCCGACACGGCCTGATAAAGCGCATCGTCGCGCGTCGCTGCTCCGAAGAGCGAAAGATACTGCTTTCGGAAATGGCTGATCGTCTCAGGCGTCAGGGATACCTCGCTCATCGGATTGAGATCGAGGGACCGGACCTGCCCGATCGTTCGCTGGCTTGCGGGGTCGAAGGAGCGGATCGCTTCCAGCGTGTCGCCGAAGAAGTCAAGGCGCAAGGGCTCACCGCTACCGGGCACATAAACGTCGAGGATGCCTCCCCGTACGGCGAATTCGCCCATCTCGCGCACGGTCGGCACCCGTTCGAAGCCGTTGCGCTCGAGCCGGGCGGCAAGGTCGTCCATGCGGATCTGGTTGCCGGGCCGCGCCGTGAAGGCGAGGCTCTCGATCACATCCTGCGGCGACATCCTTTGCAACGCTGCGTTGACGGTGACGAGTACGATCGCCGGATGCGGTTTCCTGCGGTGGGCAACCAAGGCGCTCAGCGCCGCGAGCCGGCGCGCCGAGGTGTCGGCGCTCGGCGAGACGCGGTCATAGGGCAGACAGTCCCAACCGGGCAGCGTCAGGACCGGGATATCGGGAGCAACAAAACCGAGCACCTGTTCGAGATCTGCGACCTTCTGGCCATCGGAAAGGACATAAGCAACGGGTGCCCCTGCCCGGGCGAGTTCGGCGAGAACGAGCGCCTCGGCGCCGGTTGGCACCGGGCCGATCGTAATTTCCCGCGTCGCCGCAAGAATCTTCCTAGGGTCGAGGCCAGGTATCATCGTCATGTCTACTTCGTTTCGTGGCGAACCGGGTCGAAATCAGGGCGATAGGCAGCGATACGGGCAAAGAGTTCCGTCGCATAACGATCGGGCAGCGGATTTTCGCCGGTAATCCAGCGGACGAGGTCGTTGTCCTCCTCCCGCATGATCGCCTCCAGTTCGTCGAGTTCCGTCTCCGACAAGGTCGCAAGCTCCGCCTCGGCGAACTGGCCGAGGATCAGGTCCATCTCCCGAATGCCGCGGTGCCACGCGCGGAAAAGAATCCTGCGCCGACGCGGGTCGAGATCGGCGCTCGTGCGAGAAATGCCGGTCATGGGATGTCCTTCCTGTCGTCCGCCGTCTGGCGGACCGAGATCATGGGCTCTATAAACGCTGGAAAGCGGGTTGTCAGCCTTGCCAAAGCCGGAATTATCGTCGCAATTTCATTGCTATGCGCCCTGCCCTGCTCGATCCGCTGTTTTCGTCCCTCGACACCTTGCCGGGCATCGGCCCGAAAACGGGCGAGCTTTACGCGCGTCTGCTCGGTCGCGAGTCGATCGGGGACTGCCGTGTCGTCGACCTTTTGTTCCATATCCCCGTTTCGCTGATCGACCGTCGCCGCCAGCCCGGCATCGCCCATGCTCCGAGCGGTGCGATCGTTACCATCACGGGTCGTGTCGACCGGCACCAGCCGGCACCCAGCGGCAGGTCGAATGTGCCCTATCGCGTCTTTCTGCACGACGAGACCGGCGAACTGGCGCTCACCTTCTTCCGCGTGAAGGGAAATTGGCTGGAGAAGACGCTGCCGGTCGACGAGACGGTGATCGTCAGCGGCAAGGTCGACTGGTTTAACGGTCGGGCTTCCATGATCCACCCGGATTACATGGTCCGTGCAGCCGAATCGGAGAACATGCCGCTGGTGGAGCCCGTCTATGGGCTGACGGCAGGCCTGACCTTGCGGCCCCTTCGCAAGTCGGTCGAGGCGGCAGTTGCGCGCGTTCCGGACCTGCCGGAGTGGCTGGATGCGGCTCTGCTCCGCAAGCAGGGCTTCCAGAGCGCCAAGGAGAGTTTTCGGCGCCTGCACGAGCCGCGGGACGAGGCCGATATCGACCCCCAGGCGCCGGCTCGCCGCCGGCTCGCCTATGACGAGTTTCTGGCGGGGCAGCTTTCGCTCGCGCTCGTACGCCAGCGATTGCGCAAAATCTCCGGCACGCCGATTCATCCGACCGGCCGGTTGAGCGGACCGGTGATTGCCTCCCTGCCCTTCTCCTTGACGCAGAGCCAGTCCGTGGCCGTCGACGAGATCCTGGCCGACATGTCCGGGGCCGAGCGCATGCTGCGGCTGCTGCAGGGCGACGTCGGCTCCGGCAAGACGGCCGTGGCTTTGATGGCGATGCTGGCGGCCGTGGAATCCGGCGGCCAGGCGGTGCTGATGGCGCCGACCGAAATTCTCGCGCGGCAGCACCACGCCACGCTTTCGAGGATGGCCGCGCCGGCGGGTGTCACGATCGACGTCCTGACCGGCAGGACGAAGGGCAAGGAACGAGACGCGATCCTGGAACGCATCGCCTCCGGCGAAACGCAGATCGTCATCGGAACGCATGCGCTGTTCCAGGATGCGGTGAGCTATCGCCAACTCGTCCTCGCTGTCGTCGACGAGCAGCATCGGTTCGGCGTGCATCAGAGGCTGCGGCTGACGGCCAAAGGTATTTCGCCGCATATGCTGGTCATGACCGCGACGCCGATTCCAAGAACACTCGTGCTCGCGGCGTTCGGCGACATGGACGTATCGAAGCTCACAGAGAAACCGGCCGGGCGCAAGCCGATCCAGACCGTCACGATACCAAACGAACGTACGGACGAGATCGTGGAGAGGCTCGACGTCGCGCTCCGCCAGGGCAAGAAGGCCTATTGGATCTGCCCGCTCGTAGAGGAATCGGAGGAAACCGACGCCATGTCCGCCGATGAGCGCTATCAGAATCTTGTCCGACGCTTCGGCAGGGATGTGGGCCTGGTGCACGGGCGCATGGCAGGGCCGGACAAGGACGCCGTCATGCTCGCCTTCAAGAACGGCGAAATCCGTTTGCTCGTGGCAACGACCGTCGTCGAGGTCGGCGTCGACGTGCCGGACGCCACGATCATGGTCATCGAGCACGCCGAACGCTTCGGCCTTGCGCAGCTGCACCAGCTACGCGGCCGCGTGGGGCGCGGAGACGAAGCCTCGACCTGCATCCTATTGTACAAGAGCCCGCTCAGCGAAACCGGGCGCGCGCGCCTTTCGGTCCTGCGCGAAACCGAAGACGGATTCCTGATCGCCGAGGAGGATCTGAAGCTGCGCGGCGAAGGCGAGCTTCTGGGCACGCGGCAATCCGGCACGCCTGGCTTCCTCATTGCGAGCCTCGAGGCGCATGGCGACCTCCTGGAGATGGCCCGCAAGGATGCCGTCTATGTCATAGACCGGGATCCGGAACTGACCTCGGAGCGCGGCCAGGCGCTCAGGACGCTGCTCTATCTTTTCCGGCGCGACGAGGCGATCCGCTTCCTGCGGGCTGGATGATCATGCCTCGCGGCCTCAAGCGCGCTCTTGCTGTTTGATCGCGCGCGGCGGCGCGTTGGCCAACGGGTTGTAATCCGGCGCGACGAGGCCTCCGGAGATCAGCAGCTTCGCTGCATCTTCGGCGCTCATCTGCAGGGGAATGATCTTGTCGCGCGGCACGAAGAGCAGGAAACCGGCGGTGGGAATCGGTGTCGGAGGCAGGAAGACCGTCACCATGTCCATGCCGCGCTCGTCAAATCGGGCGGCAATCTCGCCCTTCACGTCCGTGGCAATAAAGACCAGTGACCACAGCCCGGGACTCGGATATTCGATCAGCCCTGCCTTCTTGAACGACGACGACTGGTCCTGCAGCACGGTCTGAAAGATCTGTTTCAGCGACCGGTAGATGGAGCGGACGAGCGGCGTCCTGTTGAGTAGCGACTCGCCGAAATTGATGATCGAGCGCCCGACGAGATTCGCGGTCAGAAAACCGACGAGGGTGATGCCCACCACGGCGACGAGCAGCCCGAAGCCCGGAATCGCGATGGGCAGGTAGTTATCGGGGTTATAAAAGCTCGGCAGGTACGGCTTCACCCAGCCGTCTGCCCACTCGATAAAGGACCGCACGAGCCATACCGTGATCGCCAGTGGCGCGCAGATGATAAGGCCAGTGAGAAAATAATTGCGCAGTCGAGCCGCGATGATGCCGCTTTTGGAACTTTTCGTCATGCCGTTGCCATCGATCCGTCAGTCCGCTCCGAAGGCGGAATGGTAAGTGACGGTGCCGGAAACCATCGTTCCCGACAAGGGTAGAGCCATGAAATATTGCGGCGCACAACCCGGGAATACAAGAGCAGGTTCGTTGCGGAACCCGAATCTCTCGTAGAAAGCCGGGTTACCCGCCAGGACGCAGCCCGAAGCCCCCGCCTTGCGCAGCATGTCGAGCCCCCGGCGCACAAGCGCGCTGCCCGTGCCGCGTCCTTGCCGGTCCGGCCGTACCGACAAAGGGCCGAGCCCGTACCAGCCGACTGCAAGAGGAGTGATCGCCACAGGCGAAAAAGCAATGTGGCCGATTACCTCGCCCCCGTCCTCGGCAACGAGGGACAGCGTCAATGCGTCTTCGGAGCGCAGCCGGTCGATGATCCGCGCCTCCGTCTGATCGCTGTAGGGCAGCCCGGCGAAAGCCGCCTCGGTAACCTGCCGGATCGTCTCGGCGTCGCCGTCTGTTTCCGGCCGAATGATCATTCGACCGTCACCGATTTGGCGAGGTTGCGCGGCTGGTCCACGTCTGTCCCCATGAAGACGGCCGTATGGTAGGCGAGGAGTTGGACCGGCAATGAGAAGATCATCGGCGCGATGATCTCGTCGACAGACGGCAGCACGATCGTATGCATCGTGTCGAGCTTCGACACGGCCGCTCCCCTCTCGTCGGTTATCAGGACGATCCGGCCGCCGCGGGCGGCCACCTCCTGCATGTTCGATACCGTCTTTTCGAAGAAACGGTCATGCGGAGCGATGACGATGACGGGCATGTTTTCGTCGATCAGGGCAATCGGCCCGTGCTTCAATTCGCCCGCCGCATAGCCTTCGGCGTGAATATAGGAAATCTCCTTGAGTTTCAGCGCTCCTTCCATAGCCAGCGGGAAGCTGGTGCCGCGGCCGAGATAGAGCACGTCGTGGCACTTCGACAATTCGCGCGAAAGAACCTCGATCTTCGGCTGGATGCTGTTCAGCACTTGGCCCATGAGGCGCGGCATTTCGGCAAGGCTCTTTACGAGCGCCTGCTCCTCTTCGTCGCCGATCGTTCCGCGGGCCTTGCCCGCGCCGACCGCGAGTGCGGCCAGTACGGCAAGCTGGCAGGTGAAGGCCTTGGTCGAGGCGACGCCGATCTCAGGGCCGGCAAGGATCGGAAAGACCGCATCGGACTCCCGCGCGATGGTCGACTCGCGGGTGTTGACCACCGCGCCGATCTTGAGACCGTGCTCCTTGCAATATCTCAGCGATGCCAGTGTGTCGGCGGTCTCGCCCGACTGCGAGATGAAAAGAGCTGCCGACTGGGGCGACAGCGGTATCTCGCGATAGCGGAATTCGGACGCAACGTCGATTTCGACCGGCAGGCGGGCATAGCGCTCGAACCAGTATTTTCCGATCAGTCCTGCGAGATAGGCGGTGCCGCAGGCAGAGATCGCCAGGCTCGGGACCGTCCCGAAATCGATGGCGTCGGAAATCGGAACCACACGGTTTTCTATGAAATCGACATAGTGGCCGAGAGCATGGGCGATGACCTCCGGCTGCTCGTAGATCTCCTTCTCCATGAAGTGGCGGTGGTTGCCCTTGTCGACCAGAAATGCCGCGGCCGTCGAAATCTGGCGCGGACGCTCGACGACATTGCCGTCGAAATCGAAAATATGAACGCCGGTCTTGCCGATGACGGCCCAGTCGCCGTCGATGAGATAGGTGATCTCGTTCGTGAAGGGAGCAAGCGCAATCGCGTCCGAGCCCAGGAACATCTCCCCATTGCCGTGCCCGATCGCCAGCGGCGGCCCATTGCGTGCCGCCATGATGGTCGACGGATCGTCCTCGAAGAGGACCGCCAGGGCGTAGGCGCCCCTGACGCGCTTCAGCATGGCATGCATCGCTTCGCGCCGTCCCAGTCCGTCCCGACGATACTTCGCCAGAAGATGCGCGACGACTTCGGTGTCGGTCTCGGTCTGGAACTCGGCTCCCGTTGCCGCCAGCTCGTCCTTGAGTTCGGCGAAATTCTCGATAATGCCGTTGTGAACCACGGCCACGCCCCCGGTAAAGTGCGGGTGGGCGTTTCGTTCCGTCGGCGCCCCATGGGTCGCCCATCGCGTGTGGGCGATGCCGATGGTTCCGGCCAGAGGCTCCTCTTTCAACCTGCTCTCGAGATTGACAAGTTTGCCCTCGGCCCGCCGGCGCTGCAATGTTCCCCCGTCGACGGTCGCGACGCCGGCCGAATCATAGCCGCGATACTCCAGACGCTTCAATGCTTCGACAAGCCGCTCCGACACCGGCTGATGCCCAACGATGCCAACAATCCCGCACATATCCCTCTCCGCGTCTCTTCACGCCCTGCGGCGTATCAGATCAAATGTAGCGACCGCCGCATGTTTCAGCCGTAGCGCATCAACATGCAACGAATCAAAGTGCAGCAGCGGCCTTTTCCGCATCTGACAAGACGCGCGGCGCTGCAGGTGCCTGTTGACAACTTGGTAGCGAAATTGCGTCGCGAGGCAATCCGTATCGATTTCACTTTAAGTTTCAGTATTTAACGTGCCTACTCCGCGGCCTTGGTGCTCTTCCTGGCTGCCTTTTCCGTCTCGTAGCGCTCGCGCAGTATCGGCGCTCTGCCGGGCTTCACCTCCTGGCGCGCACGGCCGAAAGCGACCGCGTCCGCCGGGACGTCTGCCGTGATCACGCTGCCGGATGCGACGAGCGCCCCGTCGCCGATCGAAACCGGAGCGACGAGCGCCGAATTGGAGCCGACGAAGGCATTCGCGCCGATGCGGGTGACGTGCTTGTTCACGCCGTCATAGTTGCAGGTGATGGTTCCGGCGCCAATGTTCGAGCCGGCGCCGACAAAGGCGTCGCCGATATAGGTGAGGTGGTTGACTTTGGCGCCGGCGCCGATCTCAGCCTTTTTTACCTCGCAGAAATTGCCGACCTTGGAATTGGGTCCGAGGTCGGCACCCGGACGCAGTCGCGCGAAAGGCCCGACCGTTGCGCCGGTGTGGACGTGAGCGCCCTCCAGATGGGAGAAGGCGTGGATTACGGCGCCGCTTTCCACCTGCACGCCCGGCCCGAAGACGACGTTCGGCTCCAGCAGAACGTCCTGGGCGAGTACGGTATCCCAGCAGAGAAACACGGTCTCGGGTGCGATCATCGACACGCCTGCGAGCATCAGCTCTTGCCGGCGGCGCTGCTGCCAGAGGCGCTCGATATAGGCAAGCTCGGCGCGGGTGTTGCAGCCGGTAAGCTCCGCCTCGGGCGCTTCGACGGCAATCGCCCGGCCGCCGAGAGAGCGAACGATCTCGACGAGATCGGTCAGGTAGTATTCGCCTTTCGCATTGGCGTTGCCGATGCGGTCCAGCAGATCGAGAGCCTTGCGGCCATCGATCGCCATCAGGCCGCCATTGCAATAGGTGATGCGCCGCTCCTCGTCCGATGCGTCCCGGTGTTCACGGATGGCGACCAGCGATCCATCCTTCTCGATGAGACGCCCGTACCCGGTAGGATCCGCAGCCCGGAAACCTATCACCACCACGTCATTGCCGGCGGCAAGGCCGTCACGCGCCGCCTTGAGGGGCGCGGCGGTGATAAGGGGCGTGTCTCCGAAAACGACGAGAACGTCGTCATAGCCTCTCGCTACAGCCTCGCGCGCAGCGAGCACGGCGTGCGCGGTACCCAGCCGCTCCTTTTGAAGAAAGGAGGTGACGGCGACTTCCGCTGTCGTGGCGGCAGCCGATACGGCTTCGGCATCGCGCCCGACGACCAGCGCCACATCCGAAATCGATGCACTCGCCAGGGCGTCGACGACATGGGCGATCATCGGTCGCCCGGCGACCGGATGCAGCACCTTCGACATGGCCGATTTCATACGTGTGCTCTCGCCAGCTGCCAGGATGATCGCCAGGCAAGTCCGTTCCATACTCTGATCTCCTTGGTATTCTCTCGGGACAGTCTCCGACGCGGCGTTCCGCGCCTCCGCCCGCGCGCATTTTGCGCGTTCCTAACAGCAACATATTGCGAGAACCATAATCCGCACAATCACGTCGCGTTAATGCGGTTCAAACCGGATGATGTTTTCGCTTCGGCATCAGCCCGGCGGCCGCAGGCGGCTTTCCGTGAGAAGTCCGCTCTCTTCGAGAATGGGATAGGCGACGGAGGCGATGTGCGCGTTGATGCGCTTCAGATCGCGCAGGATATCGAGGTGCAGCGAACTGGTCTGCAGGCTTTCCAGAAGGCCGTCCCGCAACCGCTCCAGGTGGCGCTCTGCGGAGCGTTTTTCCATATGCCGCACATCGACCTTCACTTCGATGAGATGGCGCGCCAGATCGGCATTGCGCGTCACGAAAATTGTCTGGGCGATGCGCAGATTGTCGATAGTGAGATCGAAAAGACCCTTGAGCTCCCGATAGCCGTCCTCGGAAAATCGCAAGCCCCCCCTTACCTTTTTGGCGATCTGCTCGCACAGGCCCTTTTCGATGATGTCCCCCATGTGCTCCAGATTGATGGCATAGTCGATGATTACGATGGAACGACGCCCGTCCTCCTCGTTCAAGCCATCGCGGCCAAGGCGGGAAAGGAAGATCTTCACTTCCTGCTGCAGGAGATCGACCTGCCGTTCGATATTCTCGATGTCGCCCAGCTCATTGACGTCATTTTTGCTGAACGCCTCCGATGCCCGCATCAGCATGACCTCGATCAGGTCGCCGACCCTCAGGACCTCTCGCGTGGCGCCGGAAAGAGCCATGACCGGCGTATCCAGCGCCGCCTCGTCGAGATAGCGCGGCCCGGTCTCCCCCGCTTCGTCGTCGGGGACGAAGCGGTTCATCGTTCGGGCGAGCAGCCCGGCGAACGGCCAGGCGACCATTGCCAGCACCAGATTGAAAAGCAGGTGAACGTCAACAGGCAGGTTCTGCCGCGGCAGCGGCAGGCTCTGCAGAAAATCGGCGCTGGCGCCAACGGCCGGCAGCGCGATGAGACAGCCTATGCCGCGCACAACGAGGTTGCCAAGCGTGACCCGGCGGGCCGCGGGCGCCGAACCGAGCGTGGTGATGACAGGCGGGATCGCGCCGCCGAGATTGGCGCCGAGCACGAGAGCGACTGTCAATATGGGAGAAAGCACGCCGGCGGAGGAGAGCGACAGCACCAGCATGACGACGGCGAGACTGGACGATGATGCGAAGGCAAGACCGGCCGCAATGATCATCGCAACGGGCAGCGCGTTGTCGAGCATGCCGAGAAATGCTCCCAGGGCCTGGGACTGACGCATCGGCTCGGTCGCCGCGCCGAGCAGCTCGAGCGACAGAAGCATCAGACCGATGCCCACGAGCGCATAGCCGGCGCCTTGGCGCGCGCTCGACCGGCTCAGGCGATGCGTGGCCACGCCTGCCAGGATGAGCAACGGCGAAAGCCATCCGATGCCGAGTGCAACGATCCAGGCCGTCATTGCCGTACCGACATTGGCGCCCAGCAATACGATCTGCGCCATCTTCGAACGGATCAGCCCCTTCTCGACGAAAGAGGCCGTCATGAGTGCCGTGGCCGTCGAACTTTGCAGACCGAGCGTTGCGACGAGTCCCGTCGCAAAAGCCCGGAAAGGACCGTTTGTTCCGCGCGCAAGAGCCGCACGCAGCCGCGCTCCGAAGGCACGCGTCACCCCGTCCTTGACGAGCGACAAACCGAAGAGGAGCAGTGCCACCGCACCGAAGAGATTGACCATCACGATCGTGGACTGCATGGAGGTGATTTCCCGTAATAGCCGGCCGATCGAAAGTCCCGGTCGAGTACCGAAGAAGCGATTCCCACCAGTTTGCCACAGAGGGACGCGCTTCCAACGCCAAATTTGCAGCTCTTTTAAGTTGCCGGCTAACAAAATCCGACATTGCCTTCGCCGTTCGCGCCTTCTGCAGCCCTTGCGCTCGAATAACCTGGCGCGCCCTGAGGTCGACAAGGACATGCGGGACCCGCCGGCCGCAATTTGCGACGAACCGGCCTTCAATTCCTCTCCTGTTTGTTCTAAGGAACGAATTCATTCGGCGTCACGCCAGCGCATCGCAACGAGGTTTTCTGCCCCCATGCTCGACTCCCTGAGAAACGCCGCCCGGACCCGGGTCGTCAAAGGCCTGCTGGCCCTTCTCATCCTCTCATTCATGGTGTGGGGCGGCCAGACGTTGATGGTGCCCAGCACGCCAAACGCGGTGGTCACAGTTGGTGACGTCAAGGTGTCGGCGAGCGACTTTCGGCTGGCTTACGAACGGCAGGTCGCCCTGCTGTCAAGACAGCTCGGAACGCCATTGACGCGCCAGCAGGCACAGGCCTTCGGGGTCGAGAACCAGGTCTATGCCCAACTCGTGGCGGGCGCCGCACTCGACCAGCTTGCTACCGACATGAATCTGGGTCTTTCAGAAGACAGGCTTGCGCGGCTGATCGGCGAAGACCCGGCGTTCCACGGCGTCAATGGCCAGTTCGACCGGCTGACATTTTCGAGCGTCCTGCGTAATGCCGGGCTGACCGAGCAGGACTATATCAACAACCGCAGCCAGGTGGCGGTTCGGTCGCAGATCGTGGATGCGCTCACGGACGGTTACACGGCCCCCAATGTCCTCGTCGAGGCGATCGGCACGTACCGGCACGAGACGCGCTCGATCGACTATCTTCTGCTTTCCAACGCAAATATCGATGCGGTCAAAACGCCGGGCGACGACGTGCTCGCTCCATGGTTCGAAAGCCGCAAGGCGAACTATCGCGCTCCCGAATACCGCAAAGTTAGCTATATCAAGCTCGAACCGGAGGACCTGGCCGCACCCGACGCCGTGACGGACGAAGAGCTTCGCGCAGATTATGAAAAGCGTAAGGAGAGCTACCGTACGCCCGCAACGAGAACGGTCGAGCAACTCACCTTCCCCTCGCGCGAGGCGGCCGAAGCCGCAGCCGCAAAGCTTGCCGCCGGCACGTCCTTCGACGATCTGGTCAAGGCAGAGGGCAGGACGTCGGCAGATGTTCTCCTCGGCGATTTCACAAAGGAGCGCATGCCAGACGCAAAGATTGCCGATGCAGCCTTTGCGGTTGCTCAGGATGGCGGCACCACGCCCGTCGTCGAAGGCGCATTCGGTCCGGTCATCCTGCGCGTGACCAACATCCGACCCGAAGCTGTTCGCAGCTTCGAGGAAGTCGAGGAAGAACTGCGCAAGGAAATCGCCCTCGACGCCGCTCGGGAGCAGCTCGTCGGCCTTCATGACAAAATCGAAGACGAGCGCGCCGGCGGCGTGACCGTCAAGGAAATCGCCGAGCAGCTGAAACTCAAGCTCGTCACAGTCGACGCGGTCGACGCTTCCGGTAAGGATCAAAACGGCGACGAGGTGAAGGATCTTCCGGAACCGCGCGCCTTTCTCCAGGAAGTCTTCAAGGCCGATGTCGGGACGGATACGCTTTCGGTCAATATCGGGCGCGACGGCTCCGCATGGTTCGACGTCGAGGAAATCATTCCGGCTCGCGACCGGACGCTTGACGAGGTTCGCGACGAAGTAGCCGCCGACTGGACTGCGGAGCAACAACGCGCAGCCTTGGCCGCCAAGGCCAAGGAACTCAAGGAGCGTATCGAAAAAGGCGCCACGCTCGCCGATATCGCGGGCGAACTTGGCCTTGTCGTCGAGACCAAGGCCGGGCTGACCCGTGCGACCAGCGATGCGACCCTGAGCCCTGCAGCGGTGACCGCCGCCTTCGGCGGTCCGAACGGCCATGTCGCCAATGCACCGGGGGTCGGCGGCGACGGCCAGGTCCTCATGCAGGTTACGGCGGTCGAAGAGAAAGCTCCCGCCGACGCCCTCGACAATGACAGCAGCCAGATCGAAGCGGTTGCGCGCGCGAGCGGTGACGACATCCTGGATCAGATGGTCTCAACACTCCAAACTGCCTATGGCGTCTCGATAAACCAGACGCTTGCGGAAACGGCATTGGCGCAACGGTGACGACGGAGAAGCGAACTCATGAGTGATTTGAAGCCGTTCGTCGCCAAAGTCGCAGCGCGCGAGGCACTTAGCCGCGAAGATGCGCGCGCGGCCTTCGAGATCATCATGTCGGGAGCGGCCACGCCATCGCAGATCGGCGGTTTTCTGATGGCGCTCCGGGTGCGCGGCGAAACGGTCGACGAGATCGTGGGTGCCGTCGGCGCGATGCGTGCACGGATGTTGCCCGTAGAAGCGCCTGAAGGTGCGATCGACATCGTCGGCACCGGCGGCGACGGCGCCGGTACCTACAACATTTCGACGCTGGCCGCGCTGATCGTGGCGGGCGCCGGCGTGCCGGTCGCCAAGCATGGCAACCGTGCGCTCAGCTCGAAATCCGGAACGGCCGATGCGCTTTCCTGCCTCGGGGTCAATCTCGATATCGGGCCCGCGGCGATCTCACGCTGCATTGCCGAGGCGGGTCTCGGCTTCATGTTCGCGCAGCAGCACCATTCGGCCATGCGTCACGTCGGCCCGACGCGTGTGGAACTTGGAACGAGAACGATCTTCAATCTGCTCGGTCCCCTCGCCAACCCCGCCGGCGTCAGGCAGCAGCTTGTCGGCGTTTACGCGCCGCAATGGGTCGATCCGCTCGCGGAGGTGCTCCGCGACCTCGGTTCGGAAAGTGTCTGGGTCGTGCATGGCGAAGGACTGGATGAGATCACCACGACCGGCGTGACCAAAGTGGCGGCGCTCAAGGGCGGCACGATTACCAACTTCGAACTGACTCCGGCCGATTTTGGCCTCGAGCGGGTGTCGCTCGAGTCCCTGAAGGGCGGAGACGGAGCTCATAACGCCGCCGCGCTGCAGGCCGTTCTCGATGGTGCGGAGAATGCCTACCGGGACATTTCCCTTGCGAATGCCGCCGCTTCGTTGATGATAGCCGGACGCGCCAAAGACCTGGGCGAAGGCATGGCGCTGGCCCGGCAAGCGCTTTCGAGCGGCGCCGCCAAAGTCGCCCTGCAGCGGTTGATCACCGTCTCGAACGCGGCTTGAGGAGAAGACATGACGGATATCCTGCGCCGGATCGAGGTCTATAAGCGAGAGGAGATCGCTGCCGCGAAGGCGCGCGTTCCACTCGAAGAGCTGAAGGCGCGGCTCGCCGATCAATCGGCGCCGCGCGGTTTCCACGCGGCACTGGCGGAGCGACGGAACAAGGGCGGGTTCGGATTGATCGCCGAAATCAAGAAGGCGAGCCCGTCGAAGGGTTTGATCCGGCAGGATTTCGACCCTCCGGAATTGGCGAAGGCCTACGCCGCAGGCGGCGCTGCCTGCCTTTCCGTGCTTACCGACGCGCCGAGCTTCCAGGGTGCGCCGGAGTTCCTGACCCGGGCACGCGAGGCCTGCGCGCTGCCGGCGCTGCGCAAGGACTTCATGTTCGACACCTATCAGGTTTTCGAAGCGCGCGCCTGGGGCGCCGATTGCATTCTGCTGATCATGGCTTCGCTCACCGACGATGACGCGCGCCGGTTGGAGGATGCTGCCTTTGCACTCGGCATGGACGTCCTCGTCGAAGTGCATGATGCGGAAGAAATGGAACGGGCGCTTCGCTTGTCATCTCCGCTCGTCGGCATCAACAACCGCAATCTCCGGACGTTTGAGGTCGACCTCGCCGTCTCCGAAGGGCTTGCGGCAATGGTTTCCTCCGATCGCCTCCTGGTCGGCGAAAGCGGCGTTTTCACGCACGAAGACTGCCTGCGCCTCGAGAAGTGCGGGATTACGACCTTCCTGGTCGGCGAAAGCCTGATGAGGAAGGATGACGTGGAGGCGGCGACGCGTGCGCTGCTGACCGGCTCGGCAAGCATCCTGGCGGCAGAATGATGAACGGGTCGACCCTCACCCATATCGACAGCGCGGGCGAAGCCAGCATGGTCGATGTCGGCGACAAGGCAGAGACTGTCCGCGTCGCTGTCGCGGAAGGTTTCGTCAGAATGAAGCCGGAGACCCTGGCATTGATCCGCGAAGGCAACGCAAAGAAGGGCGACGTCATCGCGACCGCCCGCCTCGCGGGTATCATGGCCGCGAAGCAGACATCGAACCTCATTCCGCTCTGCCATCCGCTGATGCTGACGAAAGTGTCCGTCGATATCACGCCGGATGATGCGCTTCCCGGTTTGCGCGTCGAATCGATGGCCAAGCTGACCGGCCGGACGGGCGTCGAGATGGAGGCGTTGACTGCCGTCAGTGTCGCCTGCCTGACGATATACGACATGGCCAAGGCGGCGGACCGGGAAATGGAGATCGGCGGCGTGCGGCTGGTCAGCAAGTCTGGCGGACGCTCCGGCGATTATCACCGCGCGGGAGACATGCGCTGATGTCGCTTCTTTCGGTTGAGGAAGCGCTGCTGAGGATCCTGACCGCAGCCTTGCCGCTGAAGCGCACGGAACGCCTTGAGTTGCATGAATGCTTCGGACGGGTGCTCGCCGAGAACGTAGCGGCCAAGCTGACCCACCCCCCATTCGACAATTCCGCGATGGATGGCTACGCCGTCCGCCACGAGGATATCGCCGAAGTCGGAGCGGAGCTCTCCGTTATCGGCCAGTCCGCCGCAGGGCGCCGTTTTCGCGGCGACGTCAAAGGCGGCGAGGCGGTACGCATCTTTACGGGTGCGCCGGTTCCCGCGGGCGCGGATACCGTCATAATACAGGAGGACACCGAGAAGCTGCCGGACGGTCGCATCCGCACTCTGTTCGCCCCGGCCAAGGGACGCCACATCCGCCTGGCGGGGCAGGATTTCCTGGCTGGTGACGTCGCACTCTCTGCCGGTTGCGTGCTCGACGCAGGACGCTTGACGCTCGCGGCCGGAATGAACCATCGGGACCTCCCGGTGTTTGCGCGGCCGAAAATCGCGATCGTCGCCACCGGTGACGAATTGTTGCCGCCAGGGAGTTCCCTTGGCCCCGACCAGATCATCGCCTCGAACAGTTTCGGAATCGCCGCGGTGGCCCGCGACAATGGCGCCGAAGTTGTTGACATCGGCATCGTCGGCGATGATCGGGCGGCGATCGCCAGCGCCGTTACAAAGGCGCAGGCAGCGAATGTCGACGTGCTCGTCACCCTTGGAGGAGCCTCGGTCGGCGATCACGATCTCGTTCAATCGACGCTTCTCGGCTGCGGCATGACGCTTGACTTCTGGCGTATCGCCATGCGTCCGGGAAAGCCCTTGATGGTCGGCGATCTCGACGGCGTCCCCGTGCTCGGCCTTCCCGGAAACCCCGTCTCGAGCCTCGTTTGCGCGCTGCTCTTCCTCGAGCCTCTGACGCGCAGACTTGCGCATCTGCCGCCCCGTTCCCGACTGGTCGATGCACGGCTTGCCGCACCGCTGCCGGCCAATGACCGACGCCAGGATTATATACGTGCCCGCCTCACGCTCGAGACCGACGGTTCGCTCGTGGCGCATCCGTTCCCGCGCCAGGATTCGTCGATGGTCAGCGTGTTCGCCCAGTCCGACGGGCTGATCGTTCGGCCACCAGGTGCTTCCGAGGTCGCGATCGGAGAGGTATGCAGCGTTTTCAAGCTCAGGGATCCTGCCTGACCTGACGCAGCGGCGGTGGCGAATGAGACGGTAGGCGATCGGTGAGAAGCGGATTGAGCTGAGCTACGGCGCCGTTCAGGCGAAAGTCTGCTCCCGCGCCGCCCTCCGGAACAGCAGGGCCGATGCGAGCCAGAGCACTGCGAACAGGGCATTCACGCCAAGTATCTCCAGCGGCGGGCTCGACGGGTAACCCATTCCTGCGGCTACCGCGACCGCGGCGACCACCGCCTGGACGAGCGCCGTCGCGAGAAATGCATGTGCCATTCCGTTCGGCCGGAATCGTGCGATGAAGGCGCCGATGATGCCGACGCCCAACACTCCGCCATAGAGAAGGTTGGCGGGGTCATCCTCGGCCCCGATGAGGCCGACGGCGAGATTTGTCCAGATCAGCGCTACTGCTGCCGCAACTGCGATGCCGACGGCGGCGCGGTATGCGCCACTGGCTGAAATCCTTGTTGCCAACTCGCAGACGCCGCCTGCGACGATCAGCATGGCTCCAAAGATAGCGAAATCGGCCCCATCCCAGACCACTTCCGCAGTGACCTGCATGGCAAGCAAGGGCAGCAGCATAAGCGCTGCGGCCGCGCTCCACACCACTTGTCTCCAGCGTCTCCCACGACCGCTACGGTTCTCCGCCTTCACTGCCATCTGCCTCGCCTGCGCGCATTTCAAGTCAGCGCCCTTCCGGGAAAACTGTGCGCCGGTGTTCCGTCCGGAAGTGCGTCGTTTCGTGATAATCGAACCCGCTGATATTCATCATCAGCGACGGTGTTCGCCGTCGCGTCACGAGACTGTTTCACCGAGCCGGCTGACGAGGATCTTGTCGATGCGGCGGCCGTCCATGTCGATCACCTCGAAGCGGTAGCCGCTGGCCTCGGCCGCATCGCCTTCCTCCGGCGTCTTGCGCAGCTGCTGCACCAGGAAGCCCGCTATGGTTTCGAAGTCGCCATCCGCATCGATCCCTTCGATGCCGATTTGGAGGTGGATCTCATCGATCGGGGTGCGTCCGTCCACAAGGTAGCTGCCGTCTTCGCGCAGGCGAATGAGAGCGTGTTCTGAATTATCGTAATTCGAAGGGATGACGCCGACGATTGCCTCCAGGATGTCGGCGGTGGTGATGATCCCCTCCGTACTCCCGTACTCGTCGACGATCATCGCCATATTGATACTGGACGACTTGAAGGATTCGAGAGCCTTCAGACAGGAGGCCGTTTCCGGCAGGGTAAGAATTTCGCGGACATAATCGCGGATGTTGAACGGCGCGCCCGGTGCGACATTCAGTATCTCCTTTGCAAGGATCGCGCCAACGACATCGCCCGATGGGCCGTCGATCACCGGATAGCGCGAGTGGCCGAATTGCCGGATCTTCTGCCCGATCGTCTCCAGGCTGTCATGAATGTCGATGAACCCGACCTCGGTGCGGTGCGTCATGATCGATTTGACGTTGCGATCGCCGAGCCGGATGATTCGCCGTAGCATCTCGTGCTCGCTCTTCTCGATGGCGCCGCTTTCGACCCCTTCCGCGATGATCGCCTGCACCTCCTCTTCTGTGACATGGTCGACGTCCTCCGGCCGCATGCCCATGAGCCGCATCGCAAGAGAGGCTGCCGTTTCGAAAAGGTAGACGATGGGCGCTGCTATACGGGAAAGCAGCGC
Organism: Sinorhizobium arboris LMG 14919; assembly: GCF_000427465.1. NCBI lineage: Bacteria > Pseudomonadati > Pseudomonadota > Alphaproteobacteria > Hyphomicrobiales > Rhizobiaceae > Sinorhizobium > Sinorhizobium arboris. The sequence continues at coordinate 1,517,041 of NZ_ATYB01000014.1, forward strand.
CATCGGACCGGCAACGAACATGGCCAGCCCTTCCGGACTTCTAAGCGCCAACTGCTTCGGGATGAGTTCGCCGAGGACCACCGACAGAAATGTGATCAGGGTGACGACAAGCGCGACCGCGACCGTGTCGCCGTAAGGGCTGATCCAGCCGATGTCGTTCAGGAACGGCGCTATCTTGGCAGCGATCGTCGCGCCGCCATAGGCACCCGCCAGAATACCGACGAGGGTGATGCCGACTTGTACCGTCGATAGAAAATTGCCAGGATCTTCGGCGAGTTTGAGCGCGGCCTCCGCGCGCCGGTTTCCCTGCTTCACCATCTGGCGCAGCAGCGGCTTGCTTGCCGAGACGATTGCCATTTCCGACAACGCGAAGAAGGCGTTGATCAAAAGCAGAACGAAAATGACAAAAAGCTCGAACATGGTCCCCGCTTCACCGTTGTGGAAAAGGGCCGCCGTGAAGACTGCTCCTCTCCAGATAGGCTAGGCCACAAGTCCGGGCAAGGCTGCCGGCAGGAATTCACGGCCGGCCTGGACGCCAGCTGGCCGATGTCTTACCGACGTGCTTGACCGGGCTCGGTCAGGCTTTCGCCGTGCTGCCGCCGAGCGCCTGGCGGATGCGCGCACGCCCCACCTTGATCACGTGCTCCATCGCCAGACGGGCAGCCGCCTCGTCCCGTTTGCCGATCGCCTCGACGATGCGGATATGGTTGCGCGCAACCTCATCGATACCGCCTTTTTCCGCTGTCGGCGAACTCAGCTTGAAGACGCCCACAAGGGCTGCCTCGATCAAGCCGCCGACCGTCCGCAGGAAGGGATTACCAGACGCTTCGATGACGGAGAGGTGGAACTTGAGGTCCGCTATGGCGAGACTCTCGGGCGTGTGACTCGCCTCCCCCATGGCGACGGCGAGCCGCATCATCCCCGCGATTTCCGAGTCAGATGCGTTTCTTGCCGCCAATGCCGCAGCATGCGTTTCGAAGGCCAGCCTCACCTCGCTCAGATGGTAGAGAAAGTCTTCGTCGACGCCGCAGGCGAAATGCCAGGTGAGAATGTCGCTGTCGAAGAGGTTCCATTCCTTGCGTGGCGTGATGCGCGTACCGATTCGGGCACGCGGTACGATCATGCCCTTTGCGGCAAGCGTCTTCATCGCTTCGCGCAGTACGGTCCGCGATACCCGGAATCGGAGCGCCAATTCTGGATCTCCGGGGAGAATACTGCCGACGGGGAATTCTCCCGAAACGATCGCCCTGCCGAGCTGATCCACGACCTGTGCATGGCTCGTGCGCTTCGGCGCGCCGGCTATCACCGTCTCAAGCACGCTCTTCAACCAATCCTCCCCAGGGAAACTCATCATTGCCACCAGCGCAATTCCTGCCGGTAACGATCAACACTAGATCGAATAGACGATTCCTGAAAGCCTGGAGAGAGACAGGTAAGCCGCATCGGTCCATGGGAAACCCCGCGCACGAGACGCGGGGTTTCAATTTCCGTGTTTCGGCCCTTCGATTATTGCGGCAGCTTGTCGTCAACGCCTTCGACGTAGAAGTTCATTCCGAGCAGCGTCGCGTCGTCGGCCGTTTCGCCCTCTTTCAGCCACGGGCTGCCGTCCTGCTTGTTGAGCGGACCGGTAAACGGCTTCAGTTCGCCGGATTTGATTTTCGCCTCCGTTGCTTCTGCCATGGCTTTCACGTCATCGGGCATGTTGGTGTAAGGCGCCATGGTCAGGATGCCGTCCTTCAGACCGTCCCAGCTCGAAGACGTGGACCAGGTTCCATCGAGGAAAGCCCTGGTGCGCTTCACATAATAGGCGCCCCAGGTATCGACGATCGCGGTCAATTGCGTCTGCGGGCCGGCGGCAATCATGTCGGACGCCTGACCGAAGGCCTTGATGCCGCGCTCTGCCGCGACCTGCATCGGCGCGGTCGTGTCGGTATGCTGGGTGAGGATGTCGACGCCCTGGTCTACGAGCGCCTTGGCGGCGTCCGCTTCCTTACCCGGATCGAACCAGGTGTTCGCCCATACGACCTTGATCTTGAAATCCGGGTTGACCGCGCGGGCACCGATGACGAAGGCGTTGATGCCCATCACCACCTCGGGAATCGGGAAGGAGGCGATATAGCCGGCGACACCCTTCTCGGACATCTTCGCTGCGATCTGACCCTGGATGTAGCGGCCCTCGTAGAAACGGCTGTTATAGGTGGCGACGTTGGGTGCTGTCTTGTAGCCGGTCGCGTGCTCGAACTTCACGTCCGGGAACTTCTGGGCGACTTTGATCGTCGCATCCATGAAGCCGAAGGACGTGGTGAAGATCAGACCACATCCGGAACGGGCCAGGCGCTCGATCGCCCGTTCGGCGTCCGGACCTTCCGGCACGTTTTCCAGGAACTGCGTTTCGATCTTGTCGCCGAGCTCCTTTTCGAGCTCCTGGCGGCCGATGTCATGGGCCTGGGTCCAGCCGCCATCCGTCTTCGAGCCGACATAGATGAAGCAGATCTTTGCCTTTTCCTGAGCGCCTGCAGTCGGCGCGATACCGAGCACGGCCACGGTGGCTGCTAGGGCGACGAGTAGTTTTTTCATTTTGACCTCTGTCGGTTTGAGAAATTTCCGTCTGGCTGTTGTACTTCACCGGTCCGGCACGAACGGTTTGCCGAGCGATGCCGGCGTATTGATCAGGGTCATGCGCCGGTTATGCGATATGAGAATGAGTACGACAATCGTCGCGATATAGGGAAGCGCAGTCAGGAACTGCGAGGGGATGCCGATTCCGAAAGCCTGGGCGTGAAGCTGGCTGATGGAGACCGCTCCGAAGAGATATCCCCCGGCAACCACGCGCCACGGCCGCCAGGAGGCGAAAACCACCAGGGCCAGCGCGATCCAGCCGCGGCCGGCAGACATGTTCTCCACCCATTGGGGCGTGTAAACGAGCGACAACTGTGCGCCGGCAAGACCGGCGCAGGCGCCGCCGAAAAGAACGGCCAGGTAGCGGATCCGAATGACGTTCACACCGAGAGCATGGGCCGAGGAATGGCTGTCGCCCACGGCCCGCAGCGTCAAACCCGCACGACTCCTGAACAGGAACAGGTGGACGCCCACCACGATCGCGATCGACGCATAGAATATGGCATCTTGCCGAAACAAAAGCGGACCGACGACCGGTATCTGAGACAGGAGCGGAATCGCGATCGGCTGCAGCTTGATGCCCTGCACTCCAAGAAAACTCTCGCCGAGCATCCCGGAAACGCCCAGACCGAGGAGAGTCAGCGCCAGGCCGGTCGCTACCTGGTTGGCAACAAGCGTTAGAGTCAGGAAGCCGAACAGCAGCGAAAACACAGCGCCGGCGGCTATGCCGGCAACAATTCCGACATAAGGCGAACCGCTGAGCTGGGTGGCAGCGAAAGCGCAGACCGCTCCCATGATCATCATGCCTTCAACGCCGAGATTGAGCACACCGGACCGCTCGGCGACGAGTTCGCCGACCGCAGCGAGGACGAGCGGCGTCGCCGCCGTGATGACGCTGAAAAGGATGGCTTCGACAATGCCCATCAGTGCGCCCCTTCCGTCGTCACTCCGGCGAAACGATCCCACACCAATCGGATTCGATAGTGAATGAGCGCGTCGCAAGATAGCACGAAAAACAGCAGCAACCCCTGAAAGACGCGCGTCACCTTGTCGGACACTCCGATCGAAAGCTGCGCGGCCTCGCCGCCAAGATAGGTCAGCGCCAGGACGAGACCGGCGGCGACGATCCCGAGCGGATTGAGCCGGCCGAGGAAAGCGACGATGATGGCGGTAAAGCCGTAACCGGGTGAGATCACCGGACGCAGTTGTTGGATGGCGCCGCTGACTTCCGAGATGCCGGCCAGTCCCGCCAGCGCCCCGGAAAACAGCATCGAGAACCAGATCATCCTGCGCGAGGAAAAGCCGGCAAAGCGCCCTGCCCGCTCGGATTGCCCGAGAACGGTGATTTCAAAACCTTTCAACGTATAGCGCATCATGAACCACACCAGCACTGCTGCGATGATCGCAAAGGCGAAACCCCAGTGCGTGCGCCCTGAGGCGAGCAGTTCGGGAAGGATCGCATCGGCGCCGAACGTTCGCGTTTCCGGAAAGTTCATGCCTTGCGGATTGCGCCAGGGACCACGAACGAGCCAGTCGAGAAAGAGCTGGGCCACATAAACCAGCATCAGGCTCGTCAATATCTCATTCGTATTCATATGCGCCTTCAGGAAGGCCGGTATCGCCGCGAAAAGCGCGCCGCCAAGCATGCCGAGAAGCATCATCAGCGGCAGCATCAGCGGCGACTGCCATTCGTAGAAGAGTACCGGCAGGGCCGAGCCGGCGATTGCACCCATGACGAACTGCCCCTCTGCGCCGATGTTCCAGTTGTTGGAACGGAAGCAGACGGAGAGTCCGACGCCGATCAGGATCAGCGGCGCCGCCTTGATCGCAAGCTCGTGGAGCGACCAGACCTCGATTAGAGGCTCTACAAAAAAGCTGTAAAGCGCAGTCACGGGATTCTTGCCGAGCAGGGCGAACATCACGCCGCCGAAGGCGATGGTCAGCGCAAGGGCGATGAACGGCGAAAGGACGGAAAACAGCGTCGAGGCCTTCGCGCGCTTTTCGAGTTCAATGCGCATGCGCTGCTCCCGTATCTGCCGCACTGCTTTCCGATTGGCCGTGCATTCCACCCATCAGAAGGCCGATCTTTTCACGCGAAAGTTCGCGGGCCGGATAGGGATCGGAGAGACGCCCGTCGCTGATCACTGCGATCTCCGTCGCCACTTCGAATATTTCATCGAGATCCTGGCTGATCACCAGCACGGCCGATCCCGCCTTTGCGAGATCGACGAGGGCTTGGCGTATACGGCTCGCCGCTCCGGCGTCCACACCCCAGGTCGGCTGGTTGACGACGAGCACGGCCGGCTGCCGGTCGAGTTCCCGTCCGACGATGAATTTCTGCAGGTTGCCGCCCGAAAGCGAACCGGCCGGCGGGTCCTCGCCGCTCTTGCGCACGTCCATCGCCTCGGCGATCCGCTTCGTTGCCGCCTTGACCGCGCCGTGACGGATGATCTTCAAGGCGCCGCCACCGAGGAAGGCCCGCCGGTCGGACTGACTGCGCGCGAGCACCAGGTTGTCCGAAAGCGACAGCCCCGATACCGCGGCATGCCCATGGCGCTCCTCCGGCACGAAACCGGCGCCCATCAGGCGCCGCGCATTGATGTTCCTGGTCCCGACGGGCCGCTGGCGGATCTGGATAGCGTTGTCGTCGGCCACAGGATATTCGCCCGAAAGCGCGTCGAAGAGTTCGCCCTGCCCGTTGCCGGCTACTCCGGCGACCGCGAGAACCTCGCCCGCCCTGACCTTCAGACAGATGTCCTTCAACGAGACGGCAAAGGGCGTGCGCCCCGCGACCGAAAGATGCCGCGCCTCCAATTGCACTTCGCCTCTGGTGCTCGTTCCCTCCGGCGTCACGACCGCGACGTCGCTGCCGACCATCATTCGTGCGAGAGAGGCGGGCGTTTCCGCGCGCGGATCGCAGGCGCCGGTCACCTTGCCGTGTCTCAGAACGGTCGCGCGGTCGCAGATGCGCTGCACCTCTTCAAGACGGTGGCTGATGTAAAGGACGGAACGCCCCTCCGATCTCAGTTTCTGCAGCGTCTCGAAAAGGCGGTCCGCTTCCTGGGGCGTCAATACCGAAGTCGGCTCGTCGAGAATGATGAGCTGCGGATTCTGCAGGAGGGCCCGGACGATTTCGATCCGCTGCCGTTCACCCACGGAGAGATCGGCCACATGCGCCTTCGGATCGAGAGGCAGTCCGTAGATGCGCGACAGCCGTGACGCCTCTTCGGCGACGCGGGCGAGCGAAACGGTCCTGTCCATGGAAAGGGCGATGTTCTCGGCGACGGTCAGCGCCTCGAACAGGGAAAAATGCTGGAAGACCATGCCGATGCCGAGCCGGCGGGCGTCACTCGGGCTGGCGATGCGAACATTCGCCTCCTGCCACATGATCTCGCCCGCCGTCGGCGCCAGTACGCCGAACAACATCTTCACCAGCGTCGATTTTCCCGCGCCGTTCTCGCCGAGCAGCGCGTGGATCTCTCCGGGTTCTATCTGCAGGTTGATCGCATCGCAGGCCGCGAACGAGCCGAACAATTTCGTAAGGTTGCTAACGGCCAGCAACGGGCCGCTCGCGGTTTGTCCCTTTACAGGCACGCTGCCCTCTTTCCCCTCTTTGATCCCCGGCCGCCTTGCCGCATGTTTCCTTCAGTCGTATCCGACCGAGGGACAATGTCATGCACCAGCTTGAAGAGTTACAGCGACCTTCGTGCGTCAGAGAAGACGTAGGCGCTGTAAGGCTTCGGTCAGGGAATCAGCAATGTCGTTCCACTTGTTTTTCTTGTTTCGAGATCCGTATGCGCCCGGCCGGCTTCGGCGAGCGGATAGGTCTGATTGATATTGATACGCACTTTGTTGCTTTGCACAACATCAAACAGGGAATTTGCACATGCCTCCAGAGCCGGTCGGGTCGCGACATAACTGAAGAGCGTCGGGCGCGTCGCAAAGAGCGCACCCTTCTGCGCCAGGATACCGATGTTGAACGCATCTACCGGCCCGGAGGAGTTGCCGAAGCTGACCCAGAGGCCGCGCGGCTTCAGGCAGTCGAGCGAGGCCGGGTAGGTATCGCGACCGACGGAGTCATAGACGACGTCGACGCCGTGCCCCCCGGTCAACTCCTTCACGCGGGTGACGAAATTGTCCGTGCGGTAGTTGATGACGTGATCGTAGCCATGGGCAAGCGCAAGATCGATCTTCTCCTGGGATCCGGCTGTTCCGATCACCGTCGCGCCGAGCGCCTTGGCCCATTGCCCCGCAATGAGGCCGACACCGCCGGCGGCGGCGTGAAAAAGCAACGTCGTCTCCGGACCGACCTTGAAGGTCTGGTTGAGTAGGTATTGCGCGGTCATGCCCTTGAGCATCATCGCAGCCGCCGTCTCCAGGCTGATTCCATCCGGAACCTTCAGAAGTTGCGAAGCATCTATGTTACGCTCGCTCGCATAGGCGCCGTCAGCCGACGCATAGGCGACGCGGTCGCCGACCGAAAACATGCTGACCCCGTCCCCCACGGCGGTCACTATGCCGGCGCCTTCCTTGCCCGGGACGAAGGGAAGCCCGGTCGCCGACTTGTAAAGGCCGGTGCGAAAATAGACATCGATGAAGTTGAGGCCGATCGCCACCTGCCGGATCTGCACTTCGCCGGGCCCGGGCGCCGCAAGCGTCACACCCTCGATCTTCAGAACTTCCGGTGCGCCAAGTTCGCGAACGACGATCGCCTGTGCCATGATCAACTCCTATGGATTCCGATGATTTCGCGCCGAGCCACCCGATTGCGTTCAGGCACGCCCGAGATTCGGGAAGATCTGCAGTATGAAACCGATAACGTACAGGTAAAGCCCGGTTGCGACGACGCCTGCGACCACCCACGGCGGCGTCTCGAAATGCAGAAGCAACGCGTACATGCCGAGCACCGACCACGCGAAGAATATGCCGAGATTGAGCGGCCTCAGTCTCTTCACACGCACCGGATGCAGAAAATTGATGGGCAGGAACGTCAATACGACCGAGAGGAAAACAACAATCGAAGCAGTGACTTCACTCGCCTGGATTACAAAAAGGGTGAAGACGATCATGTTCCAGACGACGGGAAATCCGGAAAAGAAATACTCGTCCGTCTTCATTCCCATGTCCGCGTAGTAGATAGCGCTCGAGACGACGATGGCGCCGGCTGCCACGAAGGACCAGGGCTCGCCGATCATGCCGCTCTGGTAAAGCGCGAAGGCCGGCAGCAGCACGTAGGTCACGTAGTCGATGACGTTGTCGAGCGTATCGCCGGACCAGTTGGGCAACACCTCCTTGACCTGGACCTTGCGGGCGATCGGACCGTCAATGCCGTCGACGAGCAAGGCGAGACCGAGCCACCAGAACATATCGACGAAACGGTGCTCGGCCGCTGCCACCACACCGAGGAAGGCCAGGAACGAACCGGACGCCGTCAGGATGTGTACGGAGAAGGCGCGGATTTCGGCGTAAGGAACGCGTCTGTAATTGAAAAACTTCATCTGCGAAGCCGCCCCTGTCCCTTGTCCCGTCGCTCTGCGCCGCCAGCCAGCCGTATTTCGGCACCTGCGCCGCCTTGGCCGTAATATGCACCGATTGCCGAGCATCGCCAGCAAAAACCAACCCTGCACAGCCTTTGAGCAGCATTGTCCTGTGGACATGCGACCAGCAACCCTGCGCTGATTCCGACCATTTATTTCAATGGCCTAAGCGGCTAGAACGAGGATCGGGATATGGTACACGGCGGCAGCGTGGTAGATTTGACGGTCGCATTTCCTCGCTCCTCCCTGTGCTGCTTGGCACAGGGGTCCAGAAGCGCCGCACCTGCGGCGCGGAAGGCGTCTTTCCTGTGACGAGCACAGGAGTGAGGGAGGGAAGGCTATGTCATACTGCAACCGCGCGACTGTTGAATACTGATAAGTCGTGACAACAAGACGAAGGGCGGGCAACCGCGTGGGAGGTCCTGTCGACCATGGATCACTTTGACATCGCAATCATCGGCGCGGGGCTTGCCGGCTCGCTGGCGGCGATCGCACTTGCCCGCGAAGGGCATCGCGTCGCGCTCGTCGGACCTCGCCCGGCCATCGCCGACGGCCGCACCACCGCGCTCATGGACCAGTCGATCGAATATTTGAAGACGCTGGATCTTTGGGATGAGGTCCAGCCGCTGACGGCGCCGCTTGTCGCCATTCACATCCTGGACGGGACCGGGCGGCTTTTTCGGGCGCCGCCAGTCAATTTCCGCGCCTCGGAAGTGGGCCTCCAGGCTTTTGGCTACAACATTCCGAATGCGCCCTTCCTCGGTATTCTCGAAAAACACGAAGCGGCCTTGCCGGTACTCGAGCGTGAGACCGCCGCGGCAACGAGCTTCGACATCGACGCCGCAGAAGTTCGAATCGGCCTCGATAGTGGTCGCTCGATCACCGCCGATCTGGTGATCGGCGCCGACGGGCGACGCTCGGCCGTGCGGGAGGCCGCCGGGATCGGCGTCCGCACCTGGTCCTATCCACAGGCCGCCATCGTCCTGAATTTCGGCCACGAACTGCCGCACCAGGACGTTTCGACGGAGTTCCATACGGAAAGCGGTCCGTTCACGCAGGTTCCTCTTCCCGGGAACCGCTCGAGCCTCGTCTGGGTGCAGAAGCCGCGCGACGCGGAGGAGACGTTGAAGCTTGCTCCTGACGTCCTTTCGCGCACCATCGAGGACCGCATGCAGTCGATCCTCGGCAAAGTTACGACCGAGGGAGTGCCGCAGTCATTTCCGCTTTCCGGCCTTTCCGCCCATCGTTTCGGCAGGGGACGCATCCTGCTCGTCGGTGAAGCCGCCCACGCCTTTCCGCCGATCGGAGCCCAGGGGCTGAACCTCAGCCTTCGCGATATCATGACCCTCGTCGATCTCATCGGCGCGCCAGCAGGCAGCCGCCTGCCGGCAGACACGGGCGACCGCTTCGACGGCCGGCGGCGCGCCGACATCCTCAGCAGAACGGCGAGCGTCGACCTGCTCAACCGTTCGCTGCTCTCGAATTTCCTGCCGGTGCAAGCCTTGCGCGCGGCCGGCCTGCATCTTCTTTCCTCTGCAGGTCCGCTACGCGGACTTTTGATGCGCGAAGGAATCCATCCCGGCAGCGCCCTGCAGGCGTTCAAAGAGGGGCTACGGGAAGAAATCCGACGGAAGAGCGCCTGAACGTATGAGATAAAGCAGGCCGGTTACCGTTGCGACCGAAAGCAGCGTTGTGATGAGGATGGTCGCCGATGCCCGCTCCTGCCAGACGCCATATTGCTGACCGATCACGAAGACGTTCGTCGCGGTCGGCAGGGAGGCAAGCAGCACGGCCGTCTGCACCCAGACAGGATCGTAGGCGCCGCCAAGACTGAGCGCCAGATACATCAGCAGCGGATGGAGCACGAGCTTCGCCGGAACGATGTAGCCGATCTCGGCGGGAATGCGCTTAAGCGGGCGCAACGCGAGCGTGACCCCCATCGCGAACAGGGCGCAAGGCGCCGCCGCTTGCGCCAGATAGTCGATCAGCCGCTGCAGCGGCAGCGGGGGTTCAAAGGCGAGAAAGGCCGCACCGACGCCGGCAAAGGTAGACAGGATGAATGGATGGAATGCGATGCGGCGCGCAATGCCGAGGGCGAGGAAGGCAGGCTTCTGCTTGCGGCCGCCCACCGCTGCCATCATCGCCGGAGCAACGGTGAAATGCACTGCATTCTCGAAGCAGAAGATCAGTGCCACCGGAACGGCCGCCGTCTCGCCGAGAGCAAGCAGCGCCAGTCCGGGCCCCATATAGCCGATATTCCCATAGGAACCGGCGAAACCCTGCATCGTCGCCTCGGCAACCGTGTTGCGGCGAAGGAACAGCCCTATCGCGAAGATCAGGGCGAAAATGACATAGGTCGTACCAACGCTGGTCAGGATGAACTCGCCACGGGTAAGCTCCTCCACCGGCGTGCGCGAGACCAGCTTGAAGAAGAGTGCCGGCAGCGCCAGGTAGACGATGAACGTGTTCAGCCAGCCCATTGCCTCGCCCGGATGGTCGACGAGACGCGCTGTCAGATAGCCGAGAAAGATGAGGCCGAAGAACGGCAGCACCAGGCCCGCAATTTCCGCCATGATCTCCCTCGCCGCGGCAGGAGCGCTTCCAGGAAAAATGCGTAGCGGTTTTCCGTTCGGAAGTGCGTCGTTTCAAAGACTTACAGCGCCTCCAGGAAAAGTCCGTCGCGGTTTTCCGTCCAGCATTGCGTAGCTTCAAAGACTTGGAGCGGTCTGGTGTTTCAACGAAGCACCGGACCGCTGTAGCTAAGCGTGCTTAGCCGATTTGCGACAGAATTGGGAAGGTCTGTTGGAACCAGATCGCGACGGAACTGACGAAACCGAAGAGGAAGGCGAGGCCGGCGGCGACGAGCAGTGCACCCATCAGCTTTTCGATGAGCCCCAGATGGCGGCGGAAGCGGGAAAGAAACCGCATGAAGGCGCCGGAAAAACCCGCCGCGATCCAGAACGGCACTGCGAGGCCGAGCGAATAGATCGCCAGCAGAGCAGCGCCATCGGCCACGGTATCGCGGGCGGCGGCCACTCCCAGGATCGTGCCGAGCACGGGCCCTATGCAGGGAGTCCAGCCGAAGGCGAAGGCAAGACCCATGACATACGCCCCCGACAGAGTCGCCGGCTTCCCGCCCTGGAAACGTGCCTCGCGGGCGAGAAGCCCGATGCGGAAGACCCCGAGGAAATGCAGCCCCATCACGATGATGATGATCCCGCCGAAGCGCGAAAGAAGATCCAGGTGCTGCCTGAGCAAAAGACCGATCGAAGAGGCCCCCGCCCCGAGCGCCACGAAAACCGTCGCAAAGCCGAAAGTGAAGAACAATGCCGCCGGCAGGACGGCCCTGCGCGTGCTCGCGGCGGCCACGCCACTTCCGTCCCGGAACTGGTCGACGGATACCCCGGCCATGTAGCACAGATAAGGCGGGACCAAGGGCAGGACGCAGGGCGAGAGAAAGGACAGAGCGCCTGCAAGAACGGCGGTCCAGATGGATATATCTGCAATCGACAAGGTATCAGAACTCCGGCACTCGGCTTGCCGCCTTCTTACCCGCATGTACGGAGTGAAACCAATCACCTTTTGGCGATCATTTTGACGCACCGAACCATGCCCGGCCGAAGATGAGAGCGCCGCACGGGCCGTTCTCTTCGAACCCATAATCGTTGCTCAGTGCAATTTTTGGGTTGACCGGCGCAAAGCCTGCGTGCATATGTCCGGCCACTCCGCCGGGCCCGCAGGCCCGGCATGGGAGCGCGTAGCTCAGCCGGTAGAGCAACTGACTTTTAATCAGTAGGTCCAGGGTTCGAATCCCTGCGCGCTCACCACGCAAAATCAAGCACTTAAAGACGCTTTTCCGATACGGCCGGAATGGTGGGTCGCCACACCACGAAGATTATCGCGCTGTACCCCCGGGGCGGAAGTGGAGGTCGACGGGGACATGAAGCCTTCTCACTTGAACATGGCGTGTACCACTGTCGGATCAGGTGTACTGGCCGCATTGCCGGGGGCGGCGAACACAATCATGCGGATCGAGCATCGCGCGGCTGCCAAGCAATCGGCATTGGACGCATCGCGTACGATGTTGGCGAAGGACGTCATCTTCCTGTTGGATGGTGACATCATGTCAGGCAGCGCTGGTGTCCGTTCACGCTCGCGTGAGAAGCCATGAGACTGCTCGTGCTGGCGGCTGTTCTGATCGCAGCGCTGCTGTTGTTCCTGCTGGTGTCCGGCTTTGCCGATGTCCCCTGTCAGGACGGCACTTGGGATCCGGATAAATACACCTGCGCACCGACAGGAGGGACGTCATGAAGGCTGCCCCTCGGCACTCGCACATGCTATAAGAGATCGATGACCGAAAACGAACAGCAGTACGAGTTTTCCGAATTCTCCGGCGAATTCGTCGACGACGACATCATGGTCACGATCGGCATATACCGCCCAGCCGGCACCAATGCCGACTGGACGCTCGAAGTCGTCGATCAAGAGGGATATTCGACCGTCTGGGACGATCAGTTCGCTACCGACAGCGATGCTTTTCAGGAATTCCTAGCGACCGTCCACCGCGATGGAATTCGCAGCTTTCTCGAGCAGTCGATACGCACCGTCCATTAGCGCCTGCCTGCTCGAGAGCCGGCAGGCAGCCCGGTCGTTGCTTTCGCTCTATGATCGGTGTTTCGGCATAGAGGCGGTTCCGCCCGGTCTCCCCGTGGTGATGCCGCCGATGTGATCATGAACCGGAAGATCGCGCTTGATGGAAATGTGTAAAACCGTTTATCTGCCTGTGAATTTTGAAGGAGGCGTACTGGAATCGCGGAATCAGACCTTCCTCACTGATGAAACCGCAGATAGCGTCTCTGCGTAGCTGCATTCGGGCTACGTCCCCGATTCCAAAGAAGGCAACTGGATGAGGGGTTGCCCCGCCATGGTGCGGGGCTTTTTCATGTCGGTGCTTCGGATCCTGCGAAAGTCGTACGCTGCGGCGGCATGCTCCTACCCAGCCCCGTCGGCACCAACGTCTATGTACCGCCCAATCGACCTGAGATAGGCAACGATCTCCGATTTAAGGAAATCACGATCGCCATAGGTCTCCTCAATCGTATCCAGCCTCCGCCTCACCTTTTCATAGTACGCCGGCGCCAGGTCCGCATCTCCGATAACGTATTTGTCGTGGCCAACGGCGCAGATGTCGCACCCGGTCTCGATGATGTCATCTACAAAGGATGGGATGTCGCTCGCCTTCATCAGCTTATGCCGGGTTCTCTGCGCCATCGATGTTCCTCCGCTTGCAATTCACGCGAGGAGCAGGCGGACGCCGCCATGCCGGCGATCTCGCAGAACTGCCTGCAATCGAACCGCGTCCGTGCCACTTCGTTCCTTCACCGGTTATGCCAGCCTTTACCACGCGCTGCCTTCCAGGAATGGCATGAACAACGCGGGACAGCGCTACGCCACTGCATCGAGTGCCCGGTCTCCGCCTTGGCGATGACATCGCCAGAGACGCAGGGATCTGGCCGATAGGGCCGTTTGTAACCCATATTGCTGAGGCCGGTAGGCATTGCGCCTTGCCGAGGGTTGTGCTGCTATCTGCATTCAACCGGAGTGCTGCTATGACCGACGCTGCGATGCCCGACGCTGCTATGCCCGACCATGAAGAGATCGGCGTCCCCTGCCCCGAATGCGGCCACGAGACCAGCAAGCCGGTCGCTTGGGTCAAAGCGAATGACGAACTCCCCTGCAGGAGATGCGGAACGCCCATAGCGTTGGAGAACGAAAAGCACTTGCTGACCATCGAACAAGTCGCCCAGAGCATGACGAAACTCAGGCGACCGCTTGAAAAGTTTCGCAGAAATGCTCGTGGAGCGAGGTGGCGGCGGTAACATTCATCCGCGGCATGGGATCCTTTCCGCCGGACGCGCTTCAAGGAAAGGGCTGGCGCCAGTGACCGACCCGCGCGACGGCGTCGGTCTTCACATGTTCCGGCTTCGGCGCGAATATCGGTGCGGGGCTCACCGACGGGAAAAAGAGGCGGTCAGGACCACGACCAGCCGACGCGTTTGACGGGCAAATCTGACTATCAGGAAATATATCCGCGAAGATCGTCTGAATAATCGGGCGATCGTCTGAAAAGGACTCGGACTAAAGTCCACGGATTGGAACCGCTTGCTTATTTCCCCGTTGAGTGACGAGTTCAACGAGAGGAAATGCTATGAAGAAGCTCGTATTTATTACCGCGACCGTTGCGACGGTTGCGCTCGTAGCCAGCGGCTCTGTCGCGCAGCAAACCGACGGTACCAACGCCGCAACCGGCATGGTCGGCGGCGCCGCGACAGGCGCCGTTCTCGGCGGTCCGATCGGCGCCGGCGTCGGCGCGGTGGTCGGAGCCACGCTCGGCGGTGCGCTCACGCCACCTCCTCCCGAGGTGGTCACCTATGTTCAGCAGCAACCGGCACCGCCATCGGTGGTCGTGCAGCAGCCGATTGCGGTCGGCAAACCCATTCCCGAAACGGTTGTGCTCACGCCGGTGCCGGAGAACCCCACCTATGCCTATGCGGTGGTCAATGAGCGGCGCGTCATCGTGGAGCCAAGGTCGCGCACGGTCGTTCAGGTTATCAACTGATCCCATGGCCGTTCGAACGCCCCGCGCCGGGCCGGCCCGCGTCTGCTGCCGGCCTGGAACTTACCAGCGACGTGCCCGTTCACTCGTGATGAAAGGAGTTGAGCGATGAACCAGATTATTTACCTCGTCGGCCTCGTTGTGATCGTCATAGCCATCCTGTCGTTCTTCGGCTTGAGCTGAGCTGAGGTTCGGCCCGCATTGCGGGCAAAACGACCCTGCTTTCCCGCAGCTTTCGCTTATGGACGGCGCGGATTTATTCGCAGCGGCGTACCGGAATCCGGGATTCAGACCTTCCCACCCGTTCGGCTCAGAGATAGCGTTTGCGTCGCAGTTCCGGTGGAGCTGCATCTTTCCCCGCATTTCGTTTGCCAAGCGGATGCGTGCCTGCCCCGCCATCGAGCGGGGCTTTTTTGTCGTCGGACTTTGGTCCCGGTGCCTTAAGGCTCTTGGCCGGCCAAAGGTCCGATACGCTGCGCCGCCCACTGCAGTATGGTTTGCATGGAACATTGCGGCAAACCATAGGCGATTGCTGCAGAGTGTCGCGAGGCCCGGCAGCCAGCCGCCGCTGGACGGCGGACCCCGCGAGCGGTCCTAGAGCGGCGTCCCCAGTAGTCCCTTCGGGCGCGCCGCTCTGGGGCTTCCGCGGCACCCGCGGATTCAGGCTCACCGTAAAGTCACGGTATATTTCACCCAGGTAACTCAACGTTACTGCGATGTGGCGGGTTATCACCAGTACATACAGGAACAAATCCTGCACTGTCTCGTTTTCCCAGCGTATAGCAAGGGAGTACGATAGATGAACGCCAAGATCTTCATTGTTACTGCGATCGCAACGGGCATCTTTGCCGCACCCGCTATTGCAACCGACAGCAATCAGGGTGCCGTGACGGGTGCTGCAGGTGGAGCCGTTACTGGCGCTATCGTCGGCGGTCCCGTCGGCGCCGCAATCGGTGGCGCGGTCGGGCTTGTCGCCGGTGCAGTCATCGCCCCTCCGCCGCAGCAGGTCGTCACCTATGTGCGACAGCAGCCGGTTCCCGCCGATACCGTTGTCCTGCAGGAGCGTATCGCCGTAGGTCGTCCGCTACCGCGGACCGTGGCTCTGACGCCCATTCCGGAGAACCCCTCCTATGCCTTCGCCGTGGTGAACAACCAACGCGTGATTGTCGACCCGAAAACCTACACGGTCGTTCAGGTCGTTCAGTAAGAGGCACATAGACAGAGGCACATGGAGCCGGCGGCGCCCGGGCACGGCGGCGCCGGCCGATACGGCGCCGTCGTAGCGGCGGTGTGGCGCATACACACCGCTTATCAGCAAAATCTGATTCTCATTAAAATGCCACTTCCCTCCGCATCGGAATCGCCTTCTATCGAAGGAACCAAGGAAACCATCCCGCCGTTTCCCAATAGATTCGCTTCCGGAGGGCTGCCATCATGTTTACCGCTTTGTTGATTGCCTCACTTGCGGCGCCTTCGAACCTCGTCTCGGCCACCGCCACGGTGGACGACCTCCAGGCCGACTTCGAAACTGCCGTGGCCTGCCGGCAGATAGACGGCAGGAATGTATGGAAGGGCGAGTTGGCCTATTACATCCAGTCCTATGTCTACGAAGGCAATGCGGCCGCTTCCGCTGATCGCGCCGACGTAGCCGATGCCGTACTCCCGGAAGACAACGAACCGGAAACCGTCAAGGAATTCGAAGAGGCATGCGCACTTGCCGGGTCGACCGGGCAAGCACGACGGTAAGCGCTGAGAGCCATTCCAGGAAAAGTGTGCAGCGGTTTTTTCCGTCCGGAATCGCGGCGGACAAATGCTCTAAATTCAGCCGGCCTCGGCACGACGACCCCTCTTGTCCGACGTTTCCGGCAGAACGCCTGTGCCGCGTGCGCTGCGCATTTTCAGCGGACTCGTCCGGTACTCGCGTCGGTAGGCGCGAGAAAAGGCCGAGAGGCTGTCGAAGCCGCAGCGCAGGGCAATGTCACGCATCGGAATGCCGGTATCGTGCACGAGTCGATGGGCGACCTGCAGCCTGAGGCGCAGGTAATAGGCGCCCGGGCTCGTCGAGAGACCCTTGGCGAAGAGCGTTTCGAGCTTGCGCTGGGACACGGAAAGCCGCCGCGCCAGCGCCGCCACCGTCATCGGACGCTCGAGCGTGCGCTCCATGAGCCTGATGGCCGCGGCAAGCTCGGGATCGCGCGCCTCAATGCGGCCGAGCGAAACGAAAGGCTGGACATCGTTGGGACTGTGCATCTGGTCGTAGACGAAAATGCTCGCGACATCCAGCGCGAGTGCCGGCCCCAGCCTCTCGGCGACAAGATGCAGCATCATGTCGAAGGTCGGCGACGCACCCCCCGAAGTCCAATATTTGCCGTCGATCACGAAACGGTCGCCGATCACGTTCAATTCCGGAAAGGCCCGGCTGAAATCTTCGAGCTCCTCCCAATGCGCCGTGGCCTTGCGGCCATTGATGAGCCCCGAACGGCCGAGCAGCCAGCAGCCGGATTCGACGCCCGCAACGATGTCGAAATGGCGTGCGCATTCCTGCAGAGTGGCCAAGAAGCGCTTACCGGCGTGCCTTTGAAGATTGAACCCGCCAATAATGAGAAGCAGATCTCCGACCACGGGTAGGGAGAAACTGCCGTTCACGGCGATAGGCACACCGCAGGTCAGCATCACTGCCTGGCCGTCGGCCGACAGCAGCCGCCAGCGGAACACCTCGCGCCCCGCCACCCGATTTGCAGCGCGCATCGGATCCAGGACGGAGGCAAGAGACATGATCGACGATTCTGGTAGGACAACCACCACGACCTCAATCGACGATTGTGCAGAACGGCTCGCATTCATGCGCATAACGTCAATTTTTATGCGTGATATGTCAATTCGCAAACGGTCGTTAGGGCATTATCGACCGGCAATCGATCTCTTTCGCAGGCATTTTGCAGGCCCGCGAAAGCGATGTTCCCCTTTTTCCGCTGCTTTCGGAAGGGCCGGCCGGAACGATCCGCCGGCCTCTTTTCTTTCCCTTGGAACGGGGCTCGGGGGCGTTGTTTTTCGCAGACTCGTTTCCGATATGTTGCTAATCTCTGCCGCAACAACAGGAGGCATCTGTGATGATCAGAAATGTGCTTGTTGCAATCTTCGGGGCTTCGCTGGTCGGGGGGACGGCCCATGCGGCCGACCTGGCTCAGGCACCGGAGCCGGCGCCGACGGTCGAGACGGTATCCAGTTTCGTGTGGACGGGCGGTTATCTCGGTCTGCAAGGCGGCGGCGGCTGGCTGAACAGCGACCTCAGCGTTCCCGGCGGCAGCGCCTCCGAGAAATTCAGCGGGGGCCTCTTCGGCGCATTCGCCGGCTACAATTACCAGCATGGCGACTGGGTCGTCGGCGTCGAAGGTGATGTCAGCTACAACTGGAACGATGAGACCGTCACCGTCTTCGGCGCGAATACCGACGTCGGGACGGATGTCTCGGGATCGGTGCGCGCCCGCCTTGGCTACACCGTCAACGACCGGACCCTGCTCTATGCCACCGGCGGCTGGGCAGTGACGCGTGGATTCGTCGACGTCGCCGGTGCGCCCAAGGAAAAGGAAACGTTCAACGGCTGGACCATTGGCGGCGGCGTCGACTATGGATTCACCGATAGCGTCTTCGGACGCGCGGAATATCGTTACAATGATTTCGGCGACAAGGATCTCGGCGGTGTCGATGTCGATCTCGACCAACACCAGTTTACCGTCGGCGTCGGCGTGAAGTTCTGATCGCCACAGGAGTTTGGATTGAAAACCCGGCAATCGCCGGGTTTTTTCTGAAGGCCATATCGGCTCTCACTTGAGAAGGCCATCAGGAGGCAGGTTGCGGAAGCGGGACGGGCACGCCGCAGCACGTCGGAAACGCTACGGGAGGAAGGATGGGAAGGTTCTTGGAGTTCCTGGGGGGCACGATCGTTGTCGGTACGCTGGTTTTGCTGGGGATGACACTCGTTCCTGCGTCCGACGTGAAAACTCTTGTCGCTGCCCTCCCCTGGGCCTTTCCGGCGATCGCCGGCGGCCTCCTCCTCATCGCCTTCGGCGCGATGGTCGATCACCTTGCCGCCATACGCTCGGCGTCAGAGAGGCAGGCCGATATTTTCCGGCAATTGCTTGAACGGCGAAACACAGCGAAGAAGGAATGAGTCGTCATACTTCGACGATCAGCAGCTCGAACGTTATGCAGACGGCGTTGACGCCATAGGCTATCTCACCCTCGAATACCGCGCGTTCTGTATCGACGATCGCGATATCGAGTTTCGCTTTTGCCTGACCGCTTTGATCCGGCGAAAGCGTCCCCTTACGAATAAGCAATTCCGAAGCGGCCGATTCCATGAGTTGGCCGTCTGAGAAGGTGCAGCCGACGAGGCTGCCGATGCCGTGCAACGTCGCTCGCTTGATCCCATGCTCGGCTGCCGTGCGCTCGACCGCCCGATGAAGCGGTTCGTTGGGCTTCAGCCGGCAGAGAACGGCCCGCCGCGAAGCTATGGCGCAGGTGGGATGGGGCACGGGCGTGAAGAGACGGAAGCAGGTCTCACCATCCTCCAACTGATCCATGATCGCGCCCGACACGATCCAGACTTCCGCCTCCACCGGCTCGGCGAACCGCGAATCCTTCGGCATGACGTGCCCGGCTCCGCGGAACCCGTCCGCGTGCCGCCAGACACCATGGCCGTGCAGGAACGGTTCCCCGTCGCGGCGGCCGACCGTCATGACCAGATCTTCGATAGTCGCGCGGCCCTCGGGCGTGTGTATGTCGCTGTACCAGGCAGCATGCCGGCCATCGTCCGAGAGGGTCGGTGTGACATAGGCAAGCGGCTCGAAGGCCCCGCCCCTGATTTCTATCACCGCGCTATCGCAGCCTTTTTCCGAGAGCGCGTCATGGACGGCATCGAGCACGCTCAAGCCGGGCTTGAAGGTCAATCGCATCTTCTCGGCGTGACAACCGAGAGAGATCACCCTCGGCGTGAACGGTGCGCCAGGCTGTCGGAGACTCCGCATCATCGTCCTTTCAGAGCCAGGCCGGCGTTTACGAATCCACCATCGACGGCCAGCACCTGGCCGTTGATATAGCTCGCCTCCTCCGAGATGAGGAACGCCGCGCTGGCCGCGATTTCATGCGACGAACCGTAGCGACCCTGGGGAATGCGCTCGTGCCATTGCGCACGCACGTCTTCCGTATGGACGGCGCGCGACAAGGGCGTGTCGATGGCCCCGGGAGCGATGGCATTGACGCGAATTCCATCCTGTCCGAGCTCGGTCGCAAGAATGTAAGTGAGCAGGTTGACCGCGCCCTTCGAGGCGCCATAGGCGGCGCGTCCCTTGTTTCCGACAAGGCCCGACACGGAGGAGATGTTGACGATCGCACCCCGCGAGGACGTCGCCAGCCAGTGACGCGCCGCTTCACGGCAGACGATGAACGTGCCGGTCAGGTTGACGTCTACAATGCGGCGGAAGTCGTCGACGCCGGTCTCGACGGCACGCCTGTCCATCGCGATGCCGGCCGAATTGATCACCGCCCGTAGCGGTGCGCTCGCCGCGACGGCCGCGATTGCCGATTCGACCTCCTTTTCATCCGTGACGCTGCAGGCGATTGCCTGCGCGGGATCGATATGGATCGCGCGGCATGCGCCCGCCAGCGCATCGGCATTGCAATCGATCAGATAGACCTTCCAGCCGCGCTCGTTCAAAAGCCTTGCAATTTCGAGGCCGATACCGGATGCGCCTCCGGTGATGAGAACGGATTTCGTTCCATCGCTCATGGGTCAGCACTCCTGCGCTCCCCACCACCCGAGCCGATATCCAGTTCGCCGCGCCGCTCGAGTTCCTCGCGGATCAGCTTCTTGGCGATCTTGCCATAGGCCGATTTCGGCATTTCGGACCAGAACACGATCTTCTTCGGAAGCTTGTAGCGGGCAATCTTCCCGTCCAGCCATTCCCTCAAGGCCGTCGCGTCCACTGGCGCGCCGCCACGTGCGACGCAAACCGCGATGCCGACTTCTCCCCAGACCGGATCGGGGACGCCGACGATCGCCGCTTCGCTGATATCGGGATGCGCCAGGAGCTTTTCCTCGATCTCGCGCGGATAGACGTTGGATCCGCCTGAAATGAACATGTCGGAGGCACGCCCCGTGATGTAGAGGAAACCCTGCGCATCGACATGGCCAAGGTCGCCCGTACGGAACCAACCGTTGCGAAACGCTTTCGCGTTGGCCTCCGGGTTCTGGTAATAGCCGGCAAACACCGCCGGTCCGATCACGCAGATCTCGCCGGTTGCACCCGCCGGGACCGCGTTGCCTTCCTCGTCCTGAATCTGCAGCTGCATGCCCGTCCGCTCGAAACCGCAGGTGCCGATACGCGCATCCGCGCCGTCCTCGAGGCTGTGAAAGGCGGGCGGCAGAACGGTGATCGCGCCTGTCACTTCGCCGAGGCCGAAATACTGCACCATCACGGCGCCGAGCTTTTCCAGCGCCCTCTTCTGGTCGGCACGGTACATCGGCGCACCGGCATAGATGACATAGCGCAGCGACGAATGGTCGTATCGGTCGACCGACGGGTCCTCGACGAGCAGCTTTACTATGGTCGGCACAGCGAAAAGGTTGTTCACCTTCCACTTTTGGACCAGGGCCCAGAACTGCGGAATATCGAGCTTTTCGGATGGCAGAAGGATCGTCGTTGCGCCCCTTGCAACCTGACACAGCTGATGAACGCCGGCGCCATGGGACAGCGGAGCAACGACGATCGACCGGTCCCGATGGGTCGTAGACGGAAAGAGATCGCCTATATGGTTGTTGACCACGAAAGCCATCTGCCCGTGCGTCAGCACCGCCGCCTTGGGGCGGCCGGTCGTGCCCGACGTATAGAAAAACCAGCAGGGATCGTCGCGATCGACGGCAACAGGCGATACCGATCTTCCAAGATTTCGAGCAACGATCGCGTCATAGTCTTCGCCGGCCGTCGACGACCCGATCGGGATGCATGATCCGATCCCTTTGCCTGCAGCCCGACATGCTTCGGCATGGTCCTCAAAGGCTGCCTGGAATATCACCAGCCTGGCACCGCTCGATTGAGCCAGATAGGCGACCTCCTCCGGCAGCTGCCGGAAATTCGTGGGGACCCAGACCGCACCCGCTCTGAAAGCCGCGAACATGGACTCGAACATCTGGTTGCAGTTGGCGGAGTGGACGAGAACCCGATCTCCCTTGCGGATACCGAACTCGTGGACGAGCGCGTATGCCATGGCGTCGACCCGCGCCTCCAACTCGCTCCAGCGCCACTGGCGAGCGCCGTGAACGACGGCGATATCCTCCGGATTGCGTCTTGCGGCTTGCGACAGGAAGTTGGCGAGGTTCATAACACGCGTCGAAATGGGGCTGACGCCGCCCTTGGGTTCGTTGCTCGTCATTTCGCCCGTTCCAGAATGGAGACATAGTTGGCAACGGCCGCGCCGCCCATGTTGAAGATGCCGGCGAGACCCGCGCCTGGGATCTGCATTTCGCCCGCCTCCCCAACGAGCTGCATGGCGGAGATTACATGCATCGAGATGCCCGTCGCGCCGATCGGATGCCCCTTGGATTTCAGGCCGCCGGAGGGATTGACCGGCAATCGTCCGCTCCTGGTGGTCGTTCCGTCTCGGATCACGCGGTAGCCTTCACCGGGTGCGGCCAGGCCCATCGCCTCGTACTCGATCATCTCGGCTATGGTGAAACAGTCATGGGTCTCGACGAAGGAGAGATCGTTCAGCGTGGCGCCGGCCATGGACAGTGCCGTCCTCCAGGCCCGCCGCGGCCCGTCGAATTCCAGCATGTCCCGGCGGCTGAGCGCAAACACGTCACTGACGTGGCTGCGGGCTCGGAAGGCAATTGCCCGCTGCAGTGTCGCGGCCGTGTCCGCGTCGGCCAGCACGAGGGCCGCCGCTCCGTCCGAGACGAGTGAACAGTCGGTTCGGCGCAAGGGGGGCGCGACGATCGGGTTCTTCTCCGAAACAGTATTGCAGAACGCAAAACCGAAATCCCTGCGCATATGCGCGTAAGGATTGGCGACGCCGTTCGCGTGGTTCTTGGCCGCGATCATCGCCAATTCCTCGGAACGGTCGCCGTAGCGCTGGAAATAATGCTGCGCGATGCGGCCGAAGACGCCGGCAAAGCCCCCCTCCACATCGCCTTCCTCTTTCCGGTAGCTGCCGCCCAGAAGAATGTCGCCGACCTCCGCCGTCGGAACGGCAGTCATTTTCTCGGCGCCGATAACGAGCGCGATGCGGCCGCGGCCAGCCTCGATGAAATCCATTGCCGTATAAATCGCCGCCGAGCCGGTCGCGCATGCATTTTCCAGCCGTACGGAGGGAACATGGGCAAGCGCCTCGTCGGTCATTCCGACCAGTGCGGCTTGAAACTCCTGCTTGGAGAATCCGCCATTCATGACTCCGACGAAGATGCCGTCGACATCCGCGGCCGACAGGCCGGCATGGGCAAGTGCCGGAGCCGCGACAGCGGCCATCAACGCCTCGGTGTCCGGGTAGTCGGTCTTGCCGAACTGGGAGTGGGCCCAGCCTACGATCTGCGCCTTGGTCATCTGGACAATCTCCTTTTGAGAGGTCTCGCAACGGCGGCTATGTGTCGCGTCCCGCGGTCGCGGAACTGCTCGGCGAGCTTGCTCTCTATGCGTGACGCTTCCTGCCTGAGAAGAGCCGCCAGCTCGCTCTGCCGCGGCTCCTGCATGCGGCTGTCTATGGCGGCAATGCTGATGGCTCCGGCCACGCCGCCGTCGGGATAGCGGATTGCGACGCCCACGCCCCAGGAATTGGTGAGGATAAGACCGGGATTGACCGCGTAGCCCTGCACGCGGGTAAGCTCGACGCGCCGGCGCAGCTCATCGGGCGCAAGCATCGGAAACTGCTCTTCGAGCACGGCAGCATTCTGCTCCAGCACGGATGAAACCTCATCGTCCGGCAGGGCGGCCAGCATGGCGAGAGAGCCGGCGCCGACGCCCAGCGGATGCACGAAGCCCGCCTGGAGCGCGTGGGTGCGGATCGGAAAGCTCCCCTCCTCCCGGTGGAGACAGACGGAGGACGCTCCTCGGCGCACGGAGAGAAAGCAGGTATCGCTGGTTTTCTGCGCAAGACGATGCAGGCTTTCCGTCGAAAGGCGCAGCAGCCCGTGCCGGCTCGACGCGAGCGTTCCGAGCACATAGGCTTCTTCGCCGATATAGTAGCGTCGGTCGCGGTCGTCCTGTTCCACGAGGCCGGCCCTGATCAGGGCGAGCAGGAGTCGGCGAACCGTGGGTTTGTTGAGACCGCTCTTCTCGACGATGGCGCTCAGAGACATGCCGTCCATCTGGCGGCCGACCAGAGACAGGAGCTTTGCCGCACGATCGACGCTCTGCGAACCCGTCATGTCTCTGTCGGCCAGATCGCCCATGTTTCAACGTACCCCCATTATCGTGCAGCTCTGGCCGCCATCGACCGGCAGACAAACGCCCGTGATGAATTTCGCTTCGTCGGAGGCAAGGAAAAGCGCTGCGTTGGCGACATCCCAGGCGTCGCCCATGCGCCCGCCCGGAAGCGCCGAATTGCGGGCTGCCACCATTTCTTCGGCGGAGGCGTATTGCGAGGAGATCTGCTTGTAGATCAGAGGCGTGTCGATCAAACCGGGGACGACACAGTTTGCGCGAATCCCCTGCGGCGCATATTGAGCCGCAATCGCGACCGTCGCCTGGTTGACCGCCGCCTTCGTCGCGTAATAGGCGAAATACGGATAGCCGGTCCACCGGATCCCCGCCAGTGACGAGATGTTGACGACGGCGCCACCGCCTGCCTCGATCATGTGCGGGATAACAGCCTTGGCGGTGCGGAACACCGAGCCGAGATTGAGATCGACGGATTGTTGGAACTGTGCCTCCGACAACTCGACCGGTCCGCCCATATGCGTGACGCCCACATTGTTGTGCAGGATGGAAACGATGCCGAATGCCTGCCGTGCGGCCGCAACGGCCGCTTCGACAGATGCGAGATCGGTGACGTCTGCGGCGATGGCTACGGCTTGCCCGCCTTCCGCCGCGATGATTGCCGCTGTTTCCTCGGCTGCCTCCATATCAACGTCGACACAGGCAACCCTGGCGCCTTCACGGGCATAAAGAACGGCGGCAGCCTTGCCGTTGCCCCAGCCGGGCCCCGAGGAACCTGCACCGAAGACGATTGCCGATTTTCCCTTGAGACGGTCTGTCACTTCGAAACCTCGGAAGGCGTCGCACGCTCGTGGAAGCGCGCCGCATCACTGCATCGTTCGGCGAACGGCCGCATGAAACGGCCGCCCGCCTCGTCATGCTCAGGTGGTCAGCCAAGGCTGGTGCCGACTGCCTTTTCGAGAATGGCCCAGGCCTCATCGCCGAACTTGCCCTTCCATTCGGCGTAGAAACCCGCCGATCTCAGCGTCTCGCGGAAGGCCGCCTTGTCCGGGTCGGTGAACGTCATGCCGCTTTGGGTAAGCTGCTCGCGTACCGTGTCGTTGACCTTGGCGGTATCGGTGCGCTGAGCGACGGCCGACTCCTTGAGATGCTTTGCCGCAATCTCCCTTATGTCTTCCGGCAGGGTTTCCCAGGCCTGCTTGTTGGCCAGCATCCAGAACCCGTCCCACATATGGTTGGTCATGGCGCAATGCTTCTGCACCTCGTAGAGTTTCGCGGTCGAGGCAATTGCCAGCGGGTTTTCCTGGCCGTCGACAGTGCCGGTGCTGAGCGCCGTGTAGACTTCCGCGAAATTGATCGTGGTGGGCGCGGCGCCGAAGGCGGTGAACATGGACTGCCAGAGCGGGCTCGGCGGAACGCGAATCTTGAACCCCTTCAAGTCCTCCGGCGTATTGATCGGCTTGTCCGAACTTGTGATCTGGCGAAAACCGTTGTCCCAGATCTTCTCCATGGGCACGAGGCCCTTCTTCTCGATTTCGCCGCGTGCATAGGCGCCGAGTTCGCCATCCATTGCCTTCCAGACGCTGTCGTAATCGGGAAAGGCAAAGCCGATGCCGCTGATGGCGGCGTTGGGCACCAGGGTCGACAGGATCAGCGGCGAGAGAGAGAAGAACTCGGTAGCGCCGTTGCGAAGCTGCGAAAGCGTCTCTGTGTCGTTGCCGAGCTGGCTGCTCGGGAAGATGTTGATCTTCAGGCGGCCGCCCGTCTCCTCCAGTATCTTGTCGGCCGCCTCCTTCAGGCGAATGTTGAGCGGATGGGTGACCGGCAGGTTGTTGGCCAGCTTATAGGTGAAATCAGCGGCATGGGCCTTCGTGCGGATCGAAGCCCCGATTGCCACTGCCCCAGTGCCGAGCAGCATCGTTCTACGGGTTATTTTCATCGCTCTGTTCTCCTCCTGATCGTCGATGATGAAATGTGGCATGACGGGCTCACAGCAATGCGAGCGAGAACCAAGGCACGGCGGCGATCAGCAGAAGGCCAAGCACCATCGCGCCGATATACGGCCAGATCGCTCCCATGGCCTCGTCGGGCGAAACGTTGCCGATCTTGCAGGCGATGTAGAAGCCGATGCCGATCGGCGGCGCCATCAGTCCCACGTTCATCGCGGTGACGATCACCATGGAATAGTGGACGTCATGGATGCCCATTGCGCGTGCGATCGGGAACATGATCGGCGCCAGGAGCACGATCGCAGGGAGCCCTTCGAGCACGCAGCCGAGCAGCATGAACAAGGCGATCGAGACCAGCATGAAGGTGAACCATCCGCCCGGCAGGCCGCTCATCATGTCCGTGAGTTCGAAGGCGAATCCGGTCTGGGTGAGCGCCCAGGCCATAGCAGCGGCAGTCCCGAGAATCAGGAGGATCGCACCGCTCATCGCCGCCGTCTCGACCAGCATCCTGTAGGTGCGCCGCACGCCGATGCCGCCATAAAGGACAGTGCCGATAAGGAAGGCGTAGACAACCGCGATCGTCGAGACCTCGGTCGCCGTCGCCGCACCGCTCGCGACCGCGCTGCGGATGATAAACGGCAGCACCAGGGCCGGCGCCGCGATCAAGGCTGTGCTGCCGATGCGTTTCAGCGACGGGCGCTTGACGCCGTCGACGTTTTCGCGGGCTGCCTTGATGCGGGCAAGTGCAGCAAGTGCGACCAGCAACACCAGAGCGATGGCAAAACCGCTGGTGAACAGTGCCGCGATCGAGACGCCGGCCACCGAGCCCAGAACGATCAGGACGATGCTGGGCGGCACGGTGTCGGCCATCGCGGCGCCGGTCGCCAGAAGCGCTATCATCTCCTTCGGCTTGTGACCACGGCGCTTCATCTCCGGAAACAGCGCCGGAGCGACCGTTGCCATGTCGGATACTTTCGAGCCGGAAATTCCGGAAACCAGGAAGAGCGACCCCAACAGTACGTAAGACATACCGGCCTTCACGTGACCGAGCATGGAGGCCAGAAAGTCGACGATTGCCTTGCCCATCCCGGTCGCATCCAGAATGCAGCCGAGAAGCACGAAGACCGGGACCGACAGCAGAATGAGGCTGGACATGCCCTCGTCCATGCGGCCGATCATGACAACCAGCGGCATCGATGTCGTGAAGGCGAGAAACAGAAGAGTCGCAATGCCGAAACAGAAGGCGATCGGAACGCCCATTGCGAGGCAGACGGCGGCACCGCCGACGAGAAAGATAAGAATGTTGCCATTGCCGAACGAGACAAGCACTGGCGACAGCAACCAGAGCGCCAAAGCAACGGCGAGTACGAACGCCACCGCCACCGCCACGTCAAATGGCTTGGCCGTTCTGAGCAATTGACCGGCGGCCAGGAGCAACATCAGGACCATGCCGACAGCAATTGCCGCGGCGCGATAGCCGGCCGGGATGTTCAAGGCCGACGAGGTAATGTCCATTTCGCCGGCGGCATAAGTGTAGGCAGCCGGCAGCAGGGCGAGAAGGAACGCCATGATCACGACCATGCCGAGCGTTTCGGTGAACTGCCGGGTCCTCTCGCCGAGAGCATTGAGGAGAATGGTCAGGCGCAGATGCTCGCAGCGATCGATCGCTATGGCCGACCCGAACATGGCCAGCCACAGAAAGGCGATGGACGCCGCTTCATCGATCCAGACGATCGGTCTCGACAGGCCATAACGAAAGACCACGCCGGAAAGCAGCATCGCGATGATCGCCAGAAGCAGAACGGCGGACAGCGCCTCGACGGGCCGCATCAGCCGCGAACCTGGTCGGGCCTCCATAGTTTCGGCGAGCACTGCGAATTCGGAAACGCCCTCCGTCGTGGTGGTCATAGGCCTTTCTCCCCTTTTGAACCGTCCGATCGCGTTACGCGCGCAAGTCGTGCGCATCACGGCGGATTGAACAGCGTCAAAACTCCTCCCCGGAGGTATCGTCCGAAACAGATGGAAGCATCAGATCGACATTCCAGATCGTTCGTCGCCCTCCACAGCGACATTCGGTCAGGTCCATTTTCTAGGTGAAAGGAACACACCAATCAACACGTTCGTCCAAATAATTGAGAACAAAAGATAATCTATGTTGCAAAAGGTCCATAATGTGAACCTTGCTTCATGGTCGAGCCTGTGCCCTATGGTCACCTGGCACCAATCGCCTCGCAGCTGCAACGGTGCGGTCGAGCCACTCGTGCTCGAGCCGGCGGGTCGCCTCCATGTCCTCCGACTGCGGCAGCCAGTGCTCGAGAATGCAGCTCATTTCGTCCGGGCAATGGGACAGGCAGGAGAGGATTTCCTCGATTTCCGCCAAGCCCTCGCCAAGCGGCGTGCCATGGATACGAAAGCCGACGCCGTAGGGATCGGGGGTAATCCGGTAGTCCTTCAGATGCAGGTTGATCGTATAGGGCGCCAGCATCCGGGTCGTCGTCATCGGCCACTCGCCGGCGCAAATCGAATTTGCGACGTCGAGGCAGACCCCGAGTGATTCGTCCGCAACAGCCTCCAGCAGGTCCACCATTCGCGGAGAGGGATAGTTGAAGTGGTTCTCTATGGCGAAGCGCAGACCGGACCGTTTCCCCTCCGGAAGTATCTCGCGGATCTGGGCTGCCAGGTCAGGCACGGGAATCCGCGCATCTGCGGCATCAAGCGCGACGCGAAGGATTCTGGAACCGATGCGCGCCGCAATGGGGATGTACCGGCTGAGTTCCTCCGCGTCGAAGCTCTGCGTGCCAAGCTCCAGCGCCATGCCGTAACTGTCGGCGCGTTCCCTCAGTGCCAGGTGTTGGGCAGGCGTCAGGCGGTCGAGCGGCAGATTGTCGGCATACTGGACAACGCTCAGGCCGTGAGCGTGGGCGATCTCCAGCATCTCCATCGCAGTCATCGGCTGGACAGGCTGCAGGTCCCTGATGCCGATCGACCAGCGGAAGGCATAGCTGCCCAATCCGAGCTTCATGGGCTCCTCCGAGGTTTGAGCGGCGCATGCTGCGGCGCCGCTTTCCCGATCAATGGATCAGTGATCCGCCGTTCACGTCGACTTCCGAACCAGTGACGTAAGCCGAAAGGTCCGAAGCAAGGAAAAGCGCGCAACCGGCCACGTCATCCGCAGTACCCGGACGCCCCATGGGAATGCCCGTCTTGATTTCCTCCAGTTTTTCCGGCGTCAGCAGGCCGCCCGTGATGTCGGTCGCGATGAAGCCGGGGCAGATTGCGTTAACCCTCACATTGTCGGGCGCCAACTCGCGGGCCATCGCCTTCGTAAGGCCGAGGATGCCGGCCTTGGCGGCAGAATAGTGCGGCCCGCCGAATATACCGCCGCCACGCTGGGCCGACACGGAAGAAAGATTGACGATCTTTCCCTGTTTGCGCGAACGCATATGAGGAATGACCGCCTGGCTGCAATAGAGCGTGCCGCGCAGGTTCACGTCGAGCACGGCATCGTAGTTCTCCGGCGTGATCTCCATGGTCTTCAGCGGCTGGGTGATCCCGGCATTGTTCACCAGGATGTCGATCCGCCCCCATTTCGATATCAAAGCATTCATGACCGCACGAACGCCCTCCAGCTCGGTCACATTGCACGCCATGCCGACATGTTGCGGGCCGAGGCTGGAGGCGGCCTCCCTGGCAGCAGCCTCGTTGAGATCAAGAATGGCGACCGTGGCGCCGTGTTCGGCAAAAAGCTTGGCCGTCGCCTTGCCCAGGCCGCGCCTGGATGCAGCACCGGTGATCACGGCGAAATTGCCCTCGAGTAGAGCGGTTCCCATCGAATTCTCCTGTTGTCCGGAAAGGTCCAGCGAGGGTCGCCGGAGGTGAATGCGTCGAAACGGCGCGTCAGAGCCAACTGCGGATCTTCCGCACCATCGACGCCGTCGAGATCCCGTAACGCTCATGAAGCGTCGGCAGCGCTCCGGCGTCGAGAAACTGGTCCGGCAGACCGATCATCCGGAATACCGGCGTCGCGCCGTTCAATAGGAGCGTCGCCGCCACGGCTTCACCCAATCCGCCAACGCATGTGTGATTCTCCGCAGTGACGACCAGCCGGCCGAGCCGTTGGGCCTCGGCAAGGATCGTCTCGGTATCGAGCGGCTTGATCGTCGGGCAATGGAGCACCGCGGCCGAGATGCCCTGCCCTTCGAGTTCGACCGCCGTATCGAGCGCCCGCATCGTCATGAAGCCCGAGGCAATGATCAGCACATCGGTGCCGTCCCGCAGAAGCTTCGCCTTGCCCAGCTCGAACCTGTAATCGGGGCAATGGCGGCGGATCACCGACGGCACCCTGCCGCGCAGGAGCCGCATATAGACCGGACCCGCATGGGCTGCGATGGCGGGTATCGCCTCGGCCACATCGATGGCATCGCATGGATCGATGATCGTCAGATTGGGCAGGCCGCGGAAGATCGCCAGATCCTCGGTCGCCTGATGGCTCGGCCCGTAACCGGTGGTCAGACCCGGCAGGGCGCAGACGATCTTGACGGGCAGATACTCCTCGGCAATCGCCATGGCGATGAAGTCATAGGCCCGGCGCGAGGCGAAGACGGCATAGGTGGTGGCAAAGGGAATGAACCCCTCGCGCGCCAGTCCGGCCGCCGCCGAGATCATCACCTGCTCTGCCATGCCCATCTGATAGAAACGTTCCGGGAGAGCCTCCGCGAAGACATGCAGGTCGGTGTATTTCGCGAGATCGGCCGTGAGACTCACGATCCGATCATTGCGGCGAGCCTCCGCCACCAGGGCGTGGCCGAACGGGGCAGAGACCGTTTCATAGCCTTCCGCCGCCAGCGAGGCGATCATCGCGGAGGTGCGTCCCCCCTCGCCGCTCTTCGGCGGCAGGCGCGGTTCCCATTTCCGGTGCGGGTCGTAGTTGCGAATGACGCTCATCGTTGTTCTCCTCAAGCCGGCCGGTTCGCGTCCAGGACGGCCAGCGCCTTCTGCCATTCGTCTGTTTCGACCCGGACGAAATGCGTCATCTCGCGTCGCTCGAGGAACGGCACGCCCTTGCACATCAAGGTGTCGCAGATGATCACCCGAGGCATAGCCTCTTCAAGTGCGCGGGCCGCGTCGAAGGCGGCCACCAGGGCGGGAATGTCATTGCCGTCGATCCGCTGCACATGCCAGCCAAACGCGGCCCATTTTGCGCCAAGCGGCTCCGAGCACAGCGTCTCGGTCGACTTGCCATCCGCCTGCTGATCGTTGAAGTCGACGATACAGATCAGATTGCCGAGTTTGTGATGAGCGGCCGACATTGCCGCTTCCCAGGTCGAACCTTCGCCCAGCTCTCCATCCGACATCAGGTTATAGACGAAGGCCGGGTTTTTCTTGGCCCTCAGCCCGAGCGCCATGCCGACGCCGATGCCAAGCCCCTGCCCCAGCGACCCGCCGGTGATTTCCATTCCCGGCGTATAGGCTGCCATGCCGGACATCGGCAGGCGGCTGTCATCGGTGCCGTAGGTCTCGAGTTCCTGTTCCGGAAGGATTCCTGCTTCGATCAGTGCCGCGTAAAGTGCAATGGCGTAGTGGCCGATCGAAAGCAGAAACCGGTCGCGTCCCTCCCATTCGGGTTCCTGCGATCGATAGGTCAAGGCATGAAAATAGGAGACTGCGAGAACATCGGCGATGCCGAGTGCCTGGCCGACATAACCTTGGCCCTGAACCTCGCCCATCCGCACCGCCTTGCGCCGGATTTCCCAGGCGCGACGCGCAAGACTTGTGTTCGACAGACGAACTGCCGGGCTTTGGCTGCTCATGGCTCCTCCCTTCATGTCGGCGTAAAAGACGCCCGCTCGGTAATTACTGAACTGGGCAGCGGCTGCGGGCAATTAAGGAAAACGAACAAGTTGTTAAGCAAAACTTAGGTGACGCTCCGATGAAGATCGGCGATGGTCTGGCCAGGCGGAGCGAGGAGGACGCTCAACTGCATGCAGTACGCCGCTGAAGCGAGTTGCCTCTGAACGATTTCCCAGGACGTCAATCGGGGGGGCCGGCTTCGTGCAGCAGCGGACAATTCTCTTCGCCGACCGGGATAGGAAATTCTCAGGGAGGAGAAAAAAATGAACCTTCGTCATCTGTTGGCCGCTGCGGTGCTGTCGCTTTGCGCCAGCCCTGTCGGCGCGCAGACCTACCAGCTCTCGCACAATGCCGCGCCGGGCAACCCCAAGGACGTGGCATCGCTGAAATTCGCCGAGCTCGTGAAACAGAAATCGGAAGGGCGTCTCAAGATTGACGTCGGCGGCAGCGCTCAGTTCGGCGACGACGCCGAGACGATTACCAACATGCGGCTCGGCACCATTGCCTTCGCCGCCAACTCCCAAGGGACGACATCGGCCGTGGTGCCGGAAATCGCGCTCCTTGGCCTGCCGTTCCTGTTCCAGGATCTGAAGCAGGCCGAGGCCGTGATGGACGGACCCGTCGGCGACAAGATCGCTGCCGCGGCCGAACAGCAGGGCCTGGTCGTGCTTGCCTGGTGGAACAACGGCATTCGCGAAACCTCCAACTCGAAGAGGCAGATCACCACACCGTCCGATCTTGCCGGAATGAAGATCCGCACACCGCCGGATCAGATGACCGTCGACATCTTCACCGCGCTCGGCGCCTCGCCGACGCCGATGGCCTTCTCCGAGCTCTATATCGCCTTGCAGCAGGGTGTCGTCGACGGCCAGGAAAACCCGCTGATCAACATTCATTCGTCGAAACTGCACGAAGTGCAGCCCTATATCTCCATGACCAACCACAAATACGAGTCTACGCCTTTCCTGGCCTCGAAGATCGTGTTCGACGCGTTGCCGCCGGAAGATCAGCAGATCATCCGCGAGGCCGCCCGAGAGGCCGGTGAACTGAACCGGCAAATGGTGGGCGACCAGACCAACCGGCTGCGCGGCGAGCTCGAAGCCGCAGGCGTGAAGATCAACGATGTCGACCCGGTTCCGTTCGTCCAGGCGACGCAGTCGGTCTATGACAAGTGGCGGGCACAGTACCCGGAACTCGTCGACGAACTCGTCGCCGCCGCCAAGGCAGCGGCTGCGCAATGATGGCGATGGTCAACGTCCGCAACAGAAGCGCAAGTGCGGGCCTGCCCGCCTTGCGCATCGCCAACGGGGTCGGCTTCGTTCTGGATACGGCCGCGATAATCATTGCCGTCGCCTCGGTGGTCGCAATCTTCCTTGCCCTCATGACCGAGGTCGCTATCCGCTATCTTACCCATGCGAGCCTCGGCTGGCCTAACGAGGTGCCGAACCTGCTGTTCCCATGGCTCATCATGGGAGGCATCGTCCTCGGCGCGCATCGGGGATCTCATATCGCCGCGGAAGCGTTCCGGTGCCTGCTCTCAACCGAGCAGCTACGCATCCTGCTGATGCTGATCCATCTCCTCGTCGCCATCGCCTTTGCCTATCTCGGTTACCTGTCGCTTCAGGTGATCTCGATCACCAGGGCACAGGTCTTTCCGATGACCGGACTGGGACAGGCCTGGGCCTACAGCTCGCTCATGTTCGGCTTCGGCGGCATCGCGGTCGCCTCCCTGGTCAATCTCGTACGCGTTGCGTTCTGTGACGACCCGAGAACGATGAGCAAACAGGAAACGGAGCACATGACATGACCGCGATCATGACCGGCCTCTTCGCCGCATTGCTGGCAATCTCGGTGCCGGTCGGCTATGCGCTGATCATCGCTGCAGGCGCCGCGATCTTATGGCAGGGCGGAACGCCGACCGTGCTGGCGGTGGTGAAGTTGTTCCAGCCGACCCAGAGCTTTCCGCTGCTGGCCATACCCTTCTTCATCCTGTCCGGCTCGCTGATGATGTCGGGCACGCTGGGTCAGAAACTCGTGCAGTTCGCCGCAGCTCTCGTGGGGCGGTTTCATGGCGGAATGGGTCAGGTCACGG
Source organism: Sinorhizobium arboris LMG 14919 (assembly GCF_000427465.1). Lineage (NCBI taxonomy): Bacteria > Pseudomonadati > Pseudomonadota > Alphaproteobacteria > Hyphomicrobiales > Rhizobiaceae > Sinorhizobium > Sinorhizobium arboris. Next base: position 1,551,132 of record NZ_ATYB01000014.1, read on the forward strand.
TCGTCGGCTCAACCATCTTCGGCGGCGTCTCGGGCTCGGCGGTCGCCGAAGCATCGGCGCTCGGCTCGATGCTGATCCCCTGGCAGAAGAAAGAGGGCTATCCGGCAGGCTTTGCGGCCGCCGTTACCGCCTCCTCCTCGACCATTGCCGGCCTGATCCCGCCTTCCATTCCCCTGATCCTCTATTCGACGGTGGCGAATTCCTCGATCGCATCGCTGTTTTCGGCTGCAATCCTTCCCGGATTGATGCTCGCCGGCGGGATGATGTTCGTTTGCTACCTGTCGGGGCGCATCCGAAACTTCCCACGGCTGACGGATGCCCGCCAGTTGAAGTCCTTCGGCCGCTCGCTGATGTCGGCCTTGCCGGCACTGGCCATGCCGTTCTTCATCATTCTGTTGTTGCGGGCAGGAATCGCGACGCCGACCGAAGTCAGCGTGATCGCCGTCTTCTATGCACTCCTGGTGAGCCTGCTGCTCTACCGCGACCTGACCTGGGGGCGCATTCACGCCACCCTCGTCGGAACGGTGATCACAACCGGTGTCGTCATGCTGGTCATCGCCGCCTCGAGTCTGGTTGGTCACGTCCTCATTACCGAGCGCATACCGACCCTCGTAGCGCAGTGGGCACTGGAAACCCTCGGAAGCACGCTCCTGATCATCCTCATGATGAACCTCATCATGCTGGTTGTCGGCATGTTTCTCGACCTGCCCGCGGCGATCCTGCTGCTCGGGCCGACCTTTGTTGCCATCGGCCATGCTATCGGTATGGACCCTGTCCAGCTCGGAGTGATGATCTGCATCAATCTCTCGATCGGACTGTTCACCCCACCGATCGGCACCACCCTGTTCATCGGAGCGGTGATCGCCCGCGTGCCCATCGGCGCAGTGGTCAAGGAGCTGTGGCCCTTCTACATCGTTGCGGCGACCGTGTTGGTGCTGATGTCATACGTTCCTGCACTGACGCTCTATTGAGGATTGACCATGATCGATAAGAAGACGATTGCATTCGTCGGCCTCGGCTCCATGGGATTGCCGATGGCGGAGAACCTGATCAGGGCCGGTCACAGGGTGCGCGGCTTCGATGTTCGGGCCGCAGCCATGGAGGCACTCGCCGCGTCGGGCGGGATCAGGTCCGCGGACCTGGCAGAGACCTGCGCCGGAGCGGAAATTCTTGTGTTGATGGTGGTGAACGCGGAGCAGGCTCGTTCCGTGCTCCTGGAAAGGGGCGCGCTGTCGGCCCTGCCGAAAGGCGTCCATATCTGCCTCATGGCAACCTGTCCGCCCGATGAGGTCAAGCGGCTGGCTGCCGAGGTCGAAGCGAGCGGCAGGATGCTTGTTGATTGCCCCGTCTCCGGCGGCGTCGTTGGCGCCAAAGCGGGCACGCTCACCATCATGGTAGGAGCGCCCGAAGAGGCGTATCACGCGGTCGCGCCTGTGCTTGGGGCAATGGGCGACAAGGTCTTCCATTGCGGACCGGAGCAAGGCCAGGGCGCCGTCGTCAAGGCGATCAACCAGCTTCTCTGCGGCGTGCACCTCGCCACCGCAGCCGAGGCACTGGCGCTTGGCGAGAAAGCCGGTGTCGATGTCACGACCCTGCTCGAGATCGTCTCCAGCTCAGCTGCCTCGAGCTGGATGCTGAAAGACCGTGGACCACGCATGATCATGGAAACGCCGCCTGTCACCAGTGCCGTGGACATTTTCGTTAAGGATCTCGGCATCGCGCTGGCAACGGGAGCGTCGGTCAGCATGGCGCTCCCGCTTGCGGCGGCCGCTCACCAGATGTTCCTGGCCGAAAGCGGCAGCGGAAACGGCCTGGAGGACGACAGCCAGGTGATCGCCGCCTATCGGCGTCTGAACGGCATCGCTTGACATGAACGGCGCATGTGCAGCAATTGACGCATGCCTGCGCATCATCCTTCCGTCAGCGCGCCGGAACTCCGCCCCGGAGGCAAACTTGCCGATCAACCCTAACCTCAACTCGCTCGCCTATTTCGAGGCGGTCGCCCGTACGGGACGAGTTTCCCTTGCCGCGGCCGAACTGGGGGTCTCTGCAGCGGCAGTCAGCCAGCAGTTGAAGCAATTGGAAGAGCAATGGGGCGTACGGCTCTTCCGCCGAAAGGACCGCCGCCTCAGCCTGACGATCGACGGCGAGTTGCTGTTCCAGACGACGACGAGTGCTTTCCGCATGATCCGCGACGCTCGCTCGGCAGTCCTGCGCCAGCGCAACAGCCGTCAGCTGACGATGCGCTCCAGCCCCAGTTTCGCCGTCCGTTGGCTCACGCCGCGTCTCAAGGGCTTCCTCGATGCCAATCCGGACTGGGGCTTGCGCGTCGACGCAACGCCCGATTTTTCCGATTTCGAGACCGAGGTGATCGACCTCGACTTGCGGTACGGTTCCGGCGCCTGGGAGGGGCTGCGTACCGAGTGCATCATCAGCGATTTCGTTTTGCCGATGTGCAGCCCGGACTATCGCGACCGGCTGCGTTCGGTCAGCGACGATCCGGCGTTGCAGTTTGCCCAGGCCCGGCTCATCCATTCGGTGAAGGCGCTTTACCAATGGGACGTCTGGCTTGTCGTTCACAACATCGACCCACCGACGGAGCATGCCCCGTTACGCTTCGATCGCTCCTCCATGGCGATCCAGCTTGCGCGCGACGGCGCCGGAATCGTGCTGGATTCGGCAACGCTGGCGCAGGAGGAACTTGAGCGCGGCACTCTTGTGCCGCTTTCCACCGCGTTCGAGGTCGTCGAATTTCCCGCCTACTGGATCGTCTGTCCGAGCCGCCACTTCAACCGCCGCCCGGTCCGCCTGTTTACCGATTGGATACGGATGGAAGGAACAAAGTTCGACCAATCGGCACGCGCCCTTCTCGAAAGGCTCGGCTGCCGGCTGCGTTTCGCCCAGGACGGTGAGCCCGGTCTTCGCTAACCCCCTTCAATGATCCATGGAACCCATACGGGCGAAGATCGTACACCTGCCCCTTTCATTCCCAGGCGACGCCGGGAAAGGCGTCCAGCGGTATCTTGAGGTAGCGGCGGCCATTGCCTTCGGCAACCGGCAGTTCTCCGCCGCGTATATTGACCTGCAGAGCATGCAGAATCAGCTTGGGCATCGGTAACGTCCTGTCGCGCGCCTCTCGCAGACCGACGAAATCGGCTCGGCTTTTTCCCGCGACATGCGCATTGCGGGCTTTCTGTTCCGCCACCGTACTTTCCCACAGAGCTTCACGTCCGCCTGGCCGATAGTCATGTCCGGTGAAGAGACGGGTCTCGCCGGGAAGAGCAAGAATGGCCTGAATCGAGTTCCACAGGCTCTCGGCGCTGCCGCCGGGGAAATCGGCGCGGGCGGACCCGCTGTCAGGCATGAACAACGTGTCGTGAATGAAGACCGCATCGCCGACGATGTAGCTGATCGACGCAAGCGTATGCCCAGGCGAGTGCAGTACACGGGCTTCGAGATTCCCGATATTGAACACATCGCCATCGCGAAACAGCCGATCCCACTGCGAACCGTCACACACGAAATCCGGCCAATTGTAGATCTGTTTCCAGATTTTCTGCACGCCTTTCACGTGCTCGCCGATAGCCGTCGGCGCTCCCGTTCGATCCCTGAGGTAGCGTGCCGCCGAAAAATGATCCGCGTGCGGATGGGTGTCCAGTATCCATTCGACACTCAAGCCACGCTTGGCCACATGATCGAGGATGGCGTCGGCATTCGTCGTCGCGGTGGAACCCGACTTCTGATCGAAATCGAGCACCGGATCGATGATCGCGCATTTGCCCGTTTCCGGGTCGGCCACGACATACTGGATGCTGCCCGTGGCCGCGTCGTAAAAGGCAGCTACATCAGGCCCATGCATGTGCGTTGCCTTTCTCGGCTGCTACACGAGGAAAGAAGATCGCACGTGCCGGATCGAAGTCGTAATCCTGCTCGAACGTCGGCGCGTCAGCAGCCAGTTTAGCGACGGAATCGAGGATGAATTTCACCTTTTCGTCCGAGAGCAGAACGCTGAAATTCAGCCGCGTGAAGCCGGGCTTTTTTATTTCGTCGCCGGCGAGAATGGCTTGGCGCATCAGCTCTGATTGCCGCGCATCGATCGACAGCAGCCTGTGAACATAAGGCCCGGCGCAGGCGCAGCCGCCACGGGCCTGAATGCCGAACCGGTCGCTCAGCATGCGCGTGACGAGTTGCTGGTGAATATATCCCCCCTTGCCGTTCCGGATGCGGAAGGAGAAAATCGGCAGCCGGTCCGCCCCGGGAAGGCCAAGGATCTCCATCTGCGGGATATCCTTCCATGCGGAAAAGGCCCGAAGGGTAAGCTCGCGATTGCGCCGCGCCATTTCCTTCAAGCCGATTGCGTGCTTGACGGCAAAGGTGAGGGCCGCCCGGATGTCGCCGACGACGTTCGGCGTCCCCGCCTCTTCGCGGGCTTCGAGGCTGTCGCTGTAGTCATGCGTTTCCGGCGAGACGAATTTCACCGTCCCCCCACCCGGCCAGGAGGGTTTACTCGTTGCCAGACCGTCGCGCCGGACGATCAAAATCCCGGAAGCGCCCGGGCCGCCAATGAATTTGTGCGGCGATAGAACGATGGCGTCGATCTCCGCCGAGCCGCCCGGCGACATCGAAATCGGTACATAGGGACCGGCCCCTGCATAATCCCAGATCATCTTGGCCCCGGCCGATTTCACCAGGTTCGTAATCGCGGCGACGTCGCTGGTGATTCCCGTAACGTTCGAGGCCGCGGACAGCGTACAGATGGTCAGGTCGGGAGATCCGGTTTGCAGAGCCTGCTCCAGAAGGAAAAGCTCTGGCCCGCCCCTGGGCGACTCGGTCAGCTCTACGATTTCCGCCCCGCTTTCGCGCCAGGGAAGAATGTTGGAGTGGTGCTCGTACGGACCGATGATCACCCGCACGGTTTTTCCTGCCGCGACCGCTTCGGTGACGCCGAACAGTTTGACGAGGCGGTTCAATCCTGAAGTCGCGCCGGATCCGGTAAAAATGACCGCATGTCTCTCGTTCGCTCCGCAGAACTCGGCGATCAATGCCCGCGCCTCCCGGCGCATGCGGGTCATGAAACCGCCGCAGTAGGAAGCCTCGGTATGGCTGTTGGCGTAAAACGGCAGGACGTCTTCCAGAATGAAACGTTCGACCGTTCGAAGCGCCCGTCCGGATGCAACATAGTCGGCATAAACCAGGTTCCTGACGCCGTAGGGGCCCTCGATCTGCGCAGCGGCCCCGACGAGATCGTCCCGCAGGAAGTCTATCAGACCGTTGCGGTCCAGCCCGCGGCGAAACCGTTCAAGAGGCGTGAGGTTCTCTTTCGGTTCATAGCGCACAGCTTGCATGATCACCTCCGGGGCTTGAATGTTGACATCGATTGTATTCTGCCGCACCGTCGAAATGTTCACCTATTTTCTGCGGTTTTTCTCGGATTTTGTGTCACATGATCGAGTCTCAAGCAAAAGTCGATGGTTTCGATCTGAAGATCCTGGCGGCACTGCAAAAGGATTCGAACCTCTCGCAGCGCGAGCTGGCCGAGAAGGTAGGGTTATCGCAAAATGCCTGCTGGCGCCGTCTGCAGCGGCTTCACTCAATTGGAATGATCCGCGGATCCCACAGCGATATAGACCTCGGCGCGTTGGGCCTCGATCTGATCGTGTTTGTCATGATTCGCACCCGTCACCACTCCAAGGAGTGGAGCGACGGCTTCAGGGCGCATGTTGAACGGCTTCCGGAAGTCATCGATTTTTACCGAATCGGCGGGGAATGGGACTACCTGATCAAAGTCGTCACCAGAGGCATGTCCGGCTATGACGCCTTTTATCAGAAGCTCATCACAAATTTCGACCTCGCGACCGTGACGGGCTTCTTTTCGATGGAAGCGATCATTGACAACCGTCCTGTGGATTTGACACGTCTCCGGTAAGGCTTTGAGCTGCGCAGTTTCAAGGCCATTTTCGATCGCATTCGGCCTGTATCGGCCGCGGCGCAAGTCGCTTACGATTGCCGCAGCGTCGCTTGTGGGCGTTTGAAATCCCGACACATGTGGCCTCATGCCGCTCCCGTCCGACCGAATGCGGCGGCACGACAAGAGGGGGAGATCTGCCGTGAGCTACATCATCAGCACCGCCTATGCCGCGGTCCTTCTCAGTGCCGTTTTCGTCATCGTCCGCTGGGGCAACGTCCACTGTCGCGGGCAAACTCCCGTCGGCATATGCACGTTCGTGGCGCTGCTGTTCACCGCTGGCCTGGATATGGGGCTGGTTATGCTTCCCTTGACCGAATTTCCGGCCTATGCGGCTGACAGGGCCTACGGCTTCACTAATCCGCTCGCAATCGAGTTCGGCATGTGGGGTCCGCTGGTCTGGATGATGTACTTCCTCTCGGCTTTTTACTTCGTGGTGCTCGAACCCCGGCTTCAGGTCTTCGAGATCGCAATCGTCAAATGGCTCTACAATCTCACGGTCATCGCGACCTGCGCGTTCACGTGCTATCTCTTCCTCACGGCCCTGCCGAGCTATGTCGAGGGAATCTCGACGCCCGTGTGCTGGGCGATCGTCGTCACCGTCATCGGGGCATCCGTCTATTCCAGCAGCAATGTCAATTTCATGAAATGGCTGGCCGTCACCTCGACATGGATGTTCGTGACACTGGCTCTCGTGGCGCTGTTGGCTGCCGCCTATTACTACAGCGACATCGGCGTCAGCGGCCTTGCGTCGAATGTGGGTCTGCTGTCGGACTATTTTGCAAATCTGCACCGCTTCGTCAGCCCTATCACCGAATATCACGAGTTCTATCTGTTCTGGTGGTTCTCCTGGAGCATCATGATCGGCCAGTTCGTTTCGATGTTCGTCGGAGGACTTGGGACATGGCGGCTGGCCGTCGCCATGATCCTCTTGCCTTCGATCCCCTTGGCCGTATGGTTCGCGGTGCTTTACATCTATTTCCAGCAGCAGATCGTCATTCCGATCTGGTTGAACTGGTTCATGGTCACGGTCGGCATCATATTCGTCGTGAACTCGCTCGACTCCCTGATCCGCCTTTACGGGCTCAATCTCGGCTGGACGAAATCGCGGCTCGGCGGGGGAATATACTATCCGCTGCACTTCCTCCTTCAGCTCGGCCTCGTGATGGCTTACCAGTTCACGCCGTTCAGGATCGAATGGGTGGGCGTCATCGTGATCGGCATTTACGCGGCGATTTATGCGCTCATTTTACGGCATCACACGCACGTCCGGGCGGCAGTGACCGAAGCCCGGAGTGCGACAGCGTAGGGCTTACGGGTTGAGACCGCGGGGTGGCGTCCTTGAGGCTGGATTGCAACCGCAGGGGCGGGTCGGCAGCGGGCTTCTGCACCGTGTCTGCTCCGATCCGTCCAAAACCAAAACCCTTGCGTCTTACGGAGACGTTTCCAAAATGCCCGGTTGCGGTATGGCCGGCTCGATTCAGAGAAAATTAACCACGGCAGGCATCGGCGACGTCCTTCGCCGATGTTTGCCCCGCTTTGCGCGCATTCACCTCACCATGATGGGGGATGGATAAAGCGGGAATCGCCTTTCTGGTGCTTATACTCGTGCTCATCTCTATCGTGATGAGCATACTGGCGGTCGAGCGGGAACCGGACGCACCACCCACCGGATCGATCATCGCCCCAGCCGTCAGAACCCGTCAGGGCCGCCAAGCGTCCCGCAGAAGCTGACGGTTATTTGGGGGTAGCCTTCTTCCCCCGCTGCCCTGGCCCTTACCGTGCTTCAACGGCCAGGGCTGCAGATCAGTCGCGCACGCTGAGTAGAGGTCGCGGTTCCCCCGTGCAACGGTCACGCACCTTTGCTAAGGCCCTTGAATGCCTTCAGCCTTTTGTGAAGTAAGCCGCCGAAAATATCCCTTCTCATCTTCTACACAGTCGGTAGGGTGCGGATGCTCTGCAAATGCACCTACCGGTAAGGCCGAAACAGATAGTGGGGACGAAAAATGACCACCGATCGACTCCGCTTTGTCCTCTTCCTCAACGGTCTCTTTATATTGGCGTTGGCGGTGGCCATGCTGGTGCCGGCGATCGTCGATTTCGCCGCTGACGACGGCAAGGATGCTATCATCTTCGTGAGCAGTGCAGCAGCGATCGGCGCTCTCGGATCTATGTTCATCGCCGCCTTCAAGCAGGATCAGATCGACCTCACCGACCGCAGGACGGGGCTCCTCATAACGGTCAGTGCCTGGCTTTCGGTCTCAATTGTCGGAGCCGTCCCACTGTATAATTCGGGACTCGGCCTCAGTTGGACCGATGCAGTGTTCGAAACAGCATCCGCCTTGACGACGACGGGTTCCACGATCCTGGTGGGGCTCGATGACATGCCGCCGGGACTCTTGATTTGGCGCTCGCTGCTGCAATGGCTCGGCGGGATCGGCATCATCGTCATGGCGCTCAGCGTGTTTCCGGCATTGCGCGTCGGTGGCATGCAGCTCTTCCGCTCCGAGTCGTCCGACATTTCCGAAAAGCCATTTCCGAAGGTGCACCAGATCGCCCGCAACATCCTGATCGTGTACGTATCGCTCACTTTGGCTTGCGCCGTGTCGCTCGACATCGCCGGTATGTCGACTTTCGATGCCGTCAATCATGCGATGACGACGATCGCGACAGGTGGCCATTCGACCAGAGACGCCTCGATCGGCTTCTACAATTCCCTGGCGATCGAGATCGTCACGATCGTTTTTATGATTTCCGGTGCGCTACCGCTCGCCTTTTACGCCGTGTTTCTTCTGAACCGCGGCAAGCGCAGCGCCATCGAAGGGCAGATAATACCTTTTCTGTCAGTGCTTGCTGCGGCCATCCTCGCCTGCACGGCGTGGAACATCAGCCAAGGCATGTCGCCGCCCGTCGCCCTGCGGCTGTCCGCCTTCAACGTCACCTCGATCATGACGGATACCGGCTTTGCCACCGCCGATTTCTCCACGTGGGGGAGTTTCGCCGTAGGCCTCTTCTTCATGCTGTATCTCGTCGGCGGCTGTGCCGGTTCGACGGCGGGTGCGATCAAGATATTCCGCTGGCAGATCCTCTTCGAAGGGACCGGGCGAGCCCTTCGCATCATGCTTTACCCGCAAGCCGTTGTGCCGGTCCGCTTCCAGGGCAAGTCCGTCGACGACGTGGCGATCAGCAACGTCCGCAACTTCTTTTTCCTCTACATCATGACCCTGCTCTTCATGTCGCTTCTCGTGATGGCGACGGGGCTTGATTTTCTTTCGTCCATCTCTTCGGTCGCGCAAGCCATGGCGAATGCAGGGCCAGGCCTCGGCCCTGTCGTCGGGCCGGCAACAAATTTCGCCGCCATACCGGACACCGCCAAGTGGCTGATCGCCTTTGCGATGGTCATAGGGCGATTGGAACTTGTAACGTTTCTCGCCGTCCTCCAGCCCTGGTTCTGGCGCCGGTAAATGTCATGATCAACGAACTCAGCCAGCTGCTCGCTCTTGACCGCAAGAATGAACTGTCATCGCTGCAGCCGGTATCCCATCGCGATGTAATGACTATTGCCGAACTCTACCCCAACATTTCCGAACAGTACCTGGAGTTCATTCGAAAGATCGGGACGGGATCAACGACGCGGGAATTCAACATCTACGAACCGGAGCCCGCATGCCTCGTTGAACAGCACCCATCGTTTAGGCTTTATCAGTCAGACGCCTACCAAAGTGTATACGGCCGACGACCTGAAGGGGACGCCATCCCTGCCGATGCGGTTGCCATTGGGGATAGTGGCGCCACTTGGCGATATTGCCTTTGCCCTGAACTAGGGGAAGCGGTTTTTTGTCTCGACATGGCCGGACCAACCTTCGAAACGGAGGCGGAGAACTTCTTCTCCTTCGTAGCTCAAACCGTCATGCTGGGAAGAAAGTAGTGCATCCGAAAACAAGACGCGGTCTGCTAGTCTATGGGGGCGGAAATGAAATGGGTTAAGGCATTCACATTGAACATCGTCGCTCTCGTCTTGGCAGCCGGAATTGGTCTTGTTGCGTCACGGAACGATTGAGCCCCACCGGTTACTCGATGACCTCCGTTCCGGGAAACCAATACCGTGAGGAATGAGACCGCCCTTAAGGAACCTTCGGGGCCTTAAGTGTTTCTAGACTAGGATCATTAATCCAGTCACCGAGATCATCACTGGACACGCTGAATTTCATCCAGGAGCCATTCCCTGAACACGCGAATCTTGCGGGAACTCTCCCGTTCCTCCGGGTAGACAAGCCAGAGGCTGATCCCGTTGCGGGCGATGACATCGAAAAGTTGCACCAAACGTCCGGCCTTGATGTCCGGCGCGAATAACGCTGGTGTAAGCAATGCAACCCCTTGTCCAGCGATTGCGGCCTGGCTGACCACTATCTGCGTGTTGAAAAAGACCGATGAAGAGATTTTTGGCTCGGAATCCGCAACTCCAGCCGCCTTGAACCACGCTCGCCACCAGTCATCATCTCTTAGCAACGGCAGCGTAAGGAGATCGGAAGGTGCCGATATGTTGCCCGCCCCTGCCAGGAAGTCTGGACTGCAGAATGGAGCAAACTCCTCAACCATTAGCTCATGGGATATCAGACCCGGCCAGCGACCGTTACCCGCGCGAATACCGACGTCAAACGGCTCGCATCTGAGGTCGACCACGCGACTCATAGCCTCCAGCCTCAAGTCGAGATCGCGGTGGGCGGTCTGGAATGCCCCCAGGCGCGGTGCCAGCCAATTGGTCGCGAAGGTATGGATCGCGGTGATCGAGAGCACGTTCTCGGATGTCCGTGATATCGACGCGCGAAAAGCATGTATGGGCCTGGCGATGTTTTTTAGCCTTTGAGGTCCAATATCCACGTATTGCAGAGGCAGTTTACGTTCGACATGCTCGTAAACACTGCTGGATAAGCAGATTCCACCAGGTTCGGCCAATGCCTCCAGCCGCACCGCGATGTTCACACCGTCCCCGAAGAGATTGTCGCCATCAACGAGGACGTCACCGAGGTTGATGCCGATGCGAAATTTCATTTGGTGGTTTTCGGGTAGATCGAGGGAGCGCTTTGCCAGATCGGTCTGAATTTCGACCGCAGCCCGCATCGCCTCGACCGGACTGGCGAACTCCGCCAGCACGCTGTCGCCTGCCCCTGAGAATATCCGACCGCGATGGTTGGAGACTAGATCAGCGATAACAGCCCGGCAGATGCAGAAAGCAGCGTGGGTACGCTCCTCATCAGCCTCCATAAGGTGGCTGTAGCCGACAACATCGGCCGCGAGAATGACGGTTAGGTGGCGCTCCATAGCGGGAATGAAGATAGCGAACTACGAGGCGTAATGCCATTGCCCATTGGCGCAGCGATGGTGTGCTGGCCATCTCCCGCATCGTATCCTTTAGTTCAATACTCGGTTGTCTCGGCGCAAGAAAGCCTAGCGGCATCTGAGGGCCGTAGGTGAGTGTCGATCGCTCTCAGGGTATCCATCCGGTCAGGGCCGCGGATAGCAGAATGCCTCCGGCGCTTAATCGTACCGACACGTGCCGGAGGTAACGCCGACATCTCAATTGAATTCAATAGATGGGACAATGTTCGTTGATGACTTCGTAGCCGGGCCCGAGTTCCCGTATGATGTCCTCAACAAGCTGGTCAACTGCTTCGGCAAATCTGATATCTTCCGCTTTGGACCATGGGCTGGGCCCCGGAGGATTGTTCCAATCCAGTGCTGTATCATGCCACACTGCCATACCATGCAATCGCTGTCGGATTTCATTCGACAAGGACAGCTTGTCTTCAATAGGCCCTACGTCAAAGCGTTGATGAGCGGCGTCATTGGCGCACCAAAGAACTCCGCCGCCCCATTCAAAGAACAGTTTAATTTTGGGAACTTCGCTCACAGGCAGAACCTCGTTGTTTTGCTTGTCCGATGGTTTTTACCGCGTCAGCGGCTGAACGCGGCATGATGATGTTTGCGGAACCAATAAGGCAAACCCGCAAAGGTCATTTCATTGCGCGTCGCAACCGGCGTATTAGTTTTCATGAAAACTCCGGGAGAGAGACTCTACTTAACAGACCTCAAGAACTGTTACTTTCGCGGAGACTCTATTCCCTTCACGCATTTCAAACTCGCATCCGGGCTTAAACCGTTCGTATGGGCCGCTCGGAGAGAGAAATCGCGCAGTTGCAGTCCCAGATCTGCCCATACCCTCTGAGTCAAACTGCAATACAACACTCCATCCTTCTCTCGGCCAGGTCGCCTCATCTTCTGGAAACTTCGCTGCGGTTGTATAGATCCCAGACGGAGGCAGGTGATTAATTTTCCAATCGGACCATTGGACCCCTACCTTTACTTTATTGTTCATCAGAGCAGTCCTGTCTCCCGAACTACCACTTGATCGTAACGCCCTCTAGCTGGTTCAGTTCATCATACCGGGCTGGCCCAATTCCGTCCAACCGCTCCATGCGCATCATCTGATTGGCTTGGCCGGTGGGAAGTTCCGCTCGCACAACGGTCGACTTGCCAGGGCCATTCATGATCTCGCCCCATTTGGCCGCGTCTTCTGGAGTTTCGGCAAACCATTTTCCACTGTGTGAGTTCTGGCTTACATCGTAACCGTCCGGTGAGCACCGCAGGTAGCCGATCGTCATTCACCTGAGCGTACGCTAAACCGTTGCTCAGGCTCCGTTACGCACAATGAGGGCACCGCTGCTGCTCTCCGGCATCTAGTGAAGCAACTTCTTACGCCGACGCGGGTCGTCTTTGCATTCGAATCGCTTTTTTGCCGCGCTCAAGATCACATCGGCATCCGCGTTCCACTCCTTAGAATCCAGCCCGAAAGGGTCCGAAACGGCCTGTCGCAAGTTAGAATTTTCACGAGCACGGAACGGGCGGCGGGCTGCGATGCATCCGCAAAATCACAAAGACATTTCCCCGATAAAGACGTTTAACCAAGACGCCATTAGTCGGAAACTGTACGTCTGCGTTGATGGCCAAGAGAGGCCGGCAACGCGTGATGAATGCGAGGCGCTCGAGCGGGCAGCGGTCTGGGATCCGGAACACGTCGAGGACAGGCTACGCGACCACTTCGCTGGCGTACCAAATAAGTGGACCGAGTCTCTAAAACTCAAGGCGTGAGCGCCGACGTCCCCGAAAGCGCTTGAATGAGCTTATGCGCGATCGCAGGATCAATCTGGAAAATCGCTTCAGGCTCGATTTGAATATCCTACCGAGTTAGCCTGCAATCCTCCCCTGCACAATGAAGACGACGGTGTGGTGCCGTCGTATTTGTTCGGGTCACCGTTGATCAGGGCGTAATCGGCGCCATTGGCCGTGACGACGTCGCCGGGCTTCGGCTCGATTGGGAGGCCCACAGCCGAAATGTAAATCTGCATATCGCCGGTCTGGATGACCGTGCCGTCGATGTAGCGGGCCCCGTAGGCCATCGGGCACCAGGGTGGCCGGATAGGACGTTGTGACGGGTTCGCCGTCGTAGACTTGGTCAGGTGGTGTCATTCGCTTGAGTGAGCCGGCTTGGCCAAATTTTGCTATGAGGCGTCCGCCAGTGGCGCGGGCGCGCGGGAGTAATCAAACCGCATCATGCTCTAGCTCTCCACAGCAGTAAGTTGAGGGAAGCTTGACAGTGCACTCGCCGTGGAAGCAAAGCTTCCGCATTAAAGCTGGAGCAAGCCAATCTCATGAAAAAGGTGATGGTATCGATGCGGGAGTTCCTCCGCACGGGCGCGTTCGGTCCATTGACGACTGACACCACGCTCCTCGACGTGGCGCGAGTCCTGGGTGCTCCGAGCCGTTTCCTAACGGAGCATGCCGAAACGGTCCCCACCTATTGGTGCTACGGCAAACTCGAGATCCAATTTGACGCCGATGCACCCTATCGGACGGATTGGTTTCAGATCGAAGATGCCGGCGACCTTGAAGGAGATTTCGAGATCATCACGCAGGATATCGCCCTTGCTCTCGAAGGTATCACCGGCACCACTCGTCCCTCGACACTGCTCCAAGCAGGCATCTGGAAACCGGAAGAAACGGTTGTATCAATCGGCGCTGTGGCGGACGACTTAACGCTCAACATCCGGGCGGGAAGGATTGGCGTCATCTATCGCGTGGCCTCGACGTCTATTCCCGGCGGTGATGCCGCCCAGTTTATTTCCCAAGCAATCGTGGGTGACATCGCATCCACCATCGACCAGAGAAGCGCTGTGATCGACAGCATTTTTTCCCTTCGGACTGACAAAGAACCTGTGACGTCACTCCCCGATCTGAATATGCATACGATCAGTGGATCGCAGTATTTGGATGCCGTCAAAAGAAGCGCCTAGAACACCAAGGCGCCAGTACATGGTATGAGGAAGGGCCAGAGCAGCCCCTCGATCGTGGTCACGACAGGTGTTGCGAGCACGACCAGATCATCGATGTCTGTTGAAGAAGAGGTTGAATACTCGACCTCAAGCTGACCGATTTTCTCGCGTTTCACCGTTTGCGTGCCGGTGACGATGGGGCCGGAATTTCGGTCGATGGGATCGCCTCGCCGTAATAGGTCGTGGCACCTGTGCGCGGCCAGGCGCGCTCTTGAGCATATCCGCCAGTGCGCGTCCCGCTGAACTTCGGCTAACACCGATCGATCACCAGAGAACCGCGCTGACGTGCGGCGGTCTTCTGGGCATCGGTTGTGCCATCGGGAAAGACATAGCCGGCTTCGGTTGCGTACGCCGTGAAGCCGTCGTTGGTGCCGTATCTAGCCATTTTCGCTCCAGCAATAGGCGCTGGCGGCAAGGCGTCAGCGTGTGCGAGGACCCGTTGGTCGCTCAAATTCGCGCCAGTGCGCGGCAATCGCTTCGGGAACTGTCTTGTACCCGGTGGCGCGCATTGATGGCGGTTCGTCGAGAAACAGATCGACCGACAAAGCGAATTGCTCAGCGGTGACGGTGCGGGTTCGACTTTCAGCCAAAGTGACTGCTTCACTTTGTTGGAGGTGATAAAGGCCAGTATCCAGATCTCGGAAGATCCTGTGGATAACGACGCAACCTTGGTGGCGCTCCCAGATGTCGTGCTTTTCAAACATGGATGCTTCGCGCCGAGCGCGCCGAGTTATTCGAGGTGTATCGCTCTCCACTAGCAGTCCAAGCAAATTTGGCAAGCTCTAGGAGGGTCGCCCGGCAGTCCCCCGCCGGGCTTAGTTATCAGGGCTGCGTTGCCAGCTCTTCGAGAGCGGCGACGATCTCGTCCTTGGTGGACGGGTCTTTTCGCCGAGCAGCTTCTTGGCAACCGACTTGAAGGACATGAACTGCACGTTCTGGTCCTTGGCCATTTCGAGCACTTCGAGTGCCGTCTTCGGGCCGTCGCCGTCCTGGTTGGCGGCAGCCTTCGAGACGCCCTCAATCTTGAGGAAGCGAAGGCGCTTGGCCTTTGCGAGATCGACGCCTTCAAGGTCGACGTCGCGGGTCTCACCCGGTCGGATGTAGGCCGCCCGCCCCTGGGAGCGGACGCCCTGCAGCGCCTTGCCGTTGTTGGTGACCTTCATGGCTGATCCTCTGGTTACGGAGCGGTGATTTCGTCGCAATAGGCGGCAGCACCGGGCAGACGCCATTCGGTACCGCCGGTACGGGCGATGATGCCGGTCTCGAAGCCCATGATGGACTTCTGGCGCGGCTGGAGCACACGGGGTGGCATCGGCAGATGGAAACGGAGAACCTCCGAATCCCGGCAATCCACGACCATGCGGCCGCCGCCGTCCTGAGAGGCATTCGCCAGCTCGCGCAGCGGCTGAATGTCGAGCTGCTGCCCGGTTTCCGCCGTGTAGACGTAAGCGTGCCGACCACCGTGGCACCCTGGTCGGTTACTTCAACCGGGATGCCATCGACGGTAATCGTCTTCAGGGTCATGATCTTGTCGTTTTTCGGTTTCTGATCACTGGTGAACGGGGCAGCGCCCCACGACCTCACACCGTCGCCGATGCGAGCTTGTGATCCGGCGCGACCGCGCTGCACGATGGCGACGTGGTTGATCCGGATATCCTTCTGAATGGCATCGTATTTCTCGCCTTCGGGCGTGGCGGTTCCCATGCGAGATCGCAGGTGTAGCCGGCCGAGAGCTCACGCTTGCCGCCCTCGATTTCGCCGATGGTGGCGCCGTCCATGACGATGGACGCGGATGAATTCACCGTCGCGGGCGACCTCGTCGCCGATCGGGCGACGGAGAACGCTTTCCAGTTGTCGGCCGTCACCGCCTCGTCCGGATGATCGTTCGTCACCGGCTTGTGCGCGTAGCTGCCGAGGCTTGCCTTGTCGAAGACCTGATCCTCGGGCCGATAGACCTTCACGACCTGCATTTCCGGCTTGCCGACCTCATGACCGGCATAGAGCTGGATGCCGGTGGACGCGGTGCGAACGTCCGCAACAAGGTAGCCGTCAGCGGTCCGTCGCGTGCCCGCGATCGGTGCAAGGTCAGTAAATTTCATTGTGGTCAATCCTTGCCGCGTGCTACCCGCGATTGCGTGCGGGAAGTAGGGGATGGAGAATCTCGGTGAATTTCGACACGCTAGAATTTGACGAAATCGCAGCGAAGCTGAGAAGCAATGGCTGGACGATCAAATACATCTGGTCCGGTGAGCGCGACGCCTCCAGGAACTGGCTATCAGAGAGGCATGGGATTACGGCGACCGGAGTCGATGGCGCTTACTCGTTTTGGATTGTCGACGATTCTTGGGAACCTCCGGCGACTGCGCGAAGCATTTACGACGCATGGTACAACTTCGGTTTCGAGCTGGAGATCGACCCCGAGCTAACGCCGGAGCGAGTCAACGCCCGACGTGGTCAGAGGCTAGAGAAAGAATGAAATTAGCGGTGTTCAACGAGTGCTACTGGCTTCACGACGCATCACTTCTCGATTTCCGCTATGAGACTGGGACAATCACATTCCGAACAGAGCTATACTACAATCTCGGCATGCCCGGGCCGCTTCCGCCGCCTGGGCCCAACGACTACGCAACCGGCATTGTCATAATGTCCGGTGTCCGCATTGTCGCGGGAGATCTACAGGACTTTGCCACGAGCCTCGACGGCGAAATACTATCTCTTCTGCCGCTCCCCTCGTCGTCTCCTTTCTCGGACCGTATTCAGCTCAATGCGATGTTGTGGTTGGGGCCCGGCGACAGGCCTGACATCTTTGCCCGTCTTGATTTCGAGCTAGAGGACATCGTCATCACCTTCAGAACCTCCCAACCGTAAAAGAGATGTCCTAAAGCTGCAGGAGGCGGAATCAATGCAAAAGCTGGTGGACCTTGAAGAGCCACAAATCTGGCGCGGCGCTATCTTCCGCGTCAAAGGCTCTCACCCTTACGAAGAGCTCGTAGACTTTATGGTCGTCGAAACGACTGACGCAGCACGCCCGCTTGGGATTATGGTGGCAACAGGTTATAGCGCTGGACACACGATCGCTCATCTTCCGCCGGAGGCAATCGTCTTACGAACCAAGTCCATTTCTACGGCTTGGCTCACGGCGAATTGGTCAAAGTGGGTCTACCCTGATTGCCCGATCGACCAAGTGCTCTTTATGAAAAAATACGTGATTTGATCAGCACCGGCGGCTGCGCGCACTTCGTCATCGTCCGGCTCCTGCTCACTCAACTTACCGTACTCTTCAATCGCAGCATCGAGCCCAGGCAGCGATCCGTCCTCAATGAAGAAACCTGCAAGCTCAATGCTGTCGATCCGCTGGCCTACCTGGCCAGCACGCTCACCGCCTTGTCAATGGCCACAAGCAGAGCCGGGTGAATGAGCTTATACCGTGGAATTACGCAGGACGAACAAGCGACTGAAGTGTGCTGTCGGCCCATTGCGGGCACCGCTCCTACCTGCTCAGTAGAACTCGCGCGTTCTTTAACGTCTCATCGAGACGTATTCGGTGTTTCCCTTGACCGATCTTGTTGCGATATTCCGCGATGGGAACTTTGACAATATCTTCGGCGCAAAGCGGTATCTTTCCGCGAGGAACCTGGAACGACATAACAAGTTGGTCGTCGCATAGCAGTGTGAAGAGGTCTTCGCCCTGTTCGGGTATCTCATTTAGGACATGGAAGACGGAGCCACCTATACCTAGCGATTGAACAAGTTCTAAAAGAGCAGCGTCTCGTTCGAATTTAGCGGGCTGAAGCCTTCTATATCCTTCAAAACGATTTGTGAGGCGGGGGGGCATGAGGACGTCCGGTTTAGTGGGCTGGGCAGTCTTTTAGTAAACCGTGGCAAGTAGTCCTGCAATCACCGCAGATGGCGCATTCTTGCCATCTCTATCAAAGCGGTAGTGCTCGAAACGAGCCAACGCTCTTGGTCAATGTGCGAGGGCGACAGCGCTTACGATTGAGCTGCTGATTGAACGCAGTAAACAGATGCTCCCATGAGGTTGGCGAGCTACCGGGCTGCTCTACGCCGACAGGAAAGGAGTGTCATGGGAATTGAAGACCAGACGGTTTGTATCGAGAAAGCGCGCGCCGAAATTCGCGAGGTGCTGCTTCACTCCTGGGATCCCGTCGGCATATCCGATCTTCCGGAGGCAAGGGACGAGTACGACGTTTATGCCGACGTCGTTCTCGGTATGCTCGTCAACGAGGGCGCTGCCCGAGAAGACATTGCAAACTACCTCCTCGAAATAGCCACAGAGCACATGGGGCTCAGCGATAACGGCTTGGTCGAGCGATGCGAACGTGCAGCAAGAACAGTCGTCTCGCTCCGGGGCAGTTTGTGAGCGATTGCGTCGAACTGGTTGCAGGCCCGGGAATCGAACCCGGTCTTTCGTGGTCTGGAGCCTGTCGACGCCAATTTTGAAAAGCGGCAACATATGGACATCAACAGCATTCGAGATCGCGCGCAAGGCGTCGACAGCGGCCCTGTTACTGAACAGGAGCTTGAATTTGCCCGCCATATATTGCGGTCGGGTGAGGGCGACATTGGAGCCGCCTTGTTCATTGTCGGACTTTGCGGCGCTCACGGCGATGCGCCACTGATCGAGCCGTACCTCCGCGGCAATCACAAAGACGTTCATGGCGAGTTGGCCCTCAAGTCACTGTGCCGCTACCTGGGCTTAATCGACCGATATCGAGCGGTCGTTCGAAAATACATCTTGGCCGACGGCGATCTCGACTTCGGCGGAAGCAAAATGGCCGCCATACACTTAGCCCCGGAGTATCTGTTGAATTTCAGAGACGAAGATGTCGAAAAGACGCTGCTTGTGATCTTCTGCGATTTTCAGAATCGTGACCGAAGCGCGGCGCGGCACGCGCTTGTTAAAATCCTCGGACTTCGCGGAGAGCTCAAGGATCCTCTTGGGCTGCGGACGGATACCGATCCGGACGCCTCGCTCATAATAGCGGCCGCTTGTAGGGGCTTCGACTTAGAACGGCTCGACTTAGTGGCTGGCTTCCCGAATTGAGCCGAGCATGGCACCCGGCTGACCAGTTGACCTGCCTGCGTTCTCAACCGTCTGTTGAAAAAGATGCTCATGCGCTGACGCTGGGTCTTCGCAAACCAGCCCCTCGCGCATAAGCTCGGAGCATGAAGTTCAGAGAGTTGACATCTATCGGCCACAACATCGCCGACTCTTTCGCAAGCGGGATGGGCTTCTTGATTGGCGTCTACGAGATGGATGTATTTCGAGAGGCTGCCGCAAGTCCTGAGGGGTTCATTTTGGTTGATTTCATCGCTGGCACTTCTACAGGCGCTCAGCCTTCAGACTCGTTAGCCAAAGCGATCTCACTTTATGCACGAGCCTTGGACGGGCTCTGCCAGCGACATGGAAGTAGAGCTGAAGCTTTCCGCGAGCTAAAAACCCGCTACTCGCTGGATTCGCGAGGGCCCCGTTTCGTGGTCACGGTCGAAGACCAAAGTGGCCGTCGCTCGGTGGATGAATATCTCGGGCTGCCGGGCAGACGCGTAATGGAACTGGACGACCTAGGTCGAGTTCGCCCCAAGCGGCGGTATACCTAGAAGACAGCTGGATGAGTCTGGACCTAGTAGCAGACGGTGCGGAACGGGAAACTCGCCGGGGAAAAGGGCGCTTTTCTCCTATGCGCCGAATGTGAGCCTTCGGCGAACGTCAGAAGGTTCAACGTCAAACCCAGTCGCACGCCCCCCGCTCCAATTAATGCCAACCCTTATGGAGTCTTCCTCCAAGCCTTCCAGCCACCTGTCGCGGAACACCGCCAGGCTGATAGCAAGGAGTCTCAGCAGGCTCAGTGCGACCGTGGCTCGTAAATCGCCGTCTCGTCCTCTCGCGGCCTTATTCCCTTGAACGCTGCATGCCGCAGCTCCCGTCATCCGTCCAGGCGCGATACTCGACTTCGGCGACGAGAACCGGCTCGAGGAATCAATGCAAAAGCTGGTGGACCTTGAAGAGCCACAAATCTGGCGCGGCGCTATCTTCCGCGTCAAAGGCTCTCACCCTTACGAAGAGCTTGTAGACTTTATGGTCGTCGAAACGACTGACGCAGCACGCCCGCTTGGGATTATGGTGGCAACAGGTTATAGCGCTGGACACACGATCGTTCATCTTCAGCCGGAGGCAATCGTCTTACGAACCAAGTCCATTTCTACGGCTTGGCTCAAGGCGAATTGGTCAAAGTGGGTCTACCCTGATTGCCCGATCGACCAAGTGCTCTTTATGAAAAATTACGTGATTTGATCAGCACCGGCGGCTGCGCGGACTTCGTCATCGTCCGGCTCCTGCTCACTCAACTTACCGTACTCTTCAATCGCAGCATCGAGCCCAGGCAGCGATCCGTCCTCAATGAAGGTGTTGACCAGAGCATCAGAGACGGCATCGCGCGGGATGATCTCCTGTCCAGGCGACGTTCCGACCAGTTGGCGGGCAGCATCGGCCTTCGTCTTGAACACGTCGGCCTTTTCCTTTTCCGACATGCCCCAGAGCGGTGCCCACTCGTTATAGATGTCCGGATCGCGAGAGCCGAGCGCGCTCCGGATGAGGCACTCGTCGAGGCGCGCCATCGCCGGCGTCATCTCGACGGTCTGCATTGCCTGCAGTCGGTCGTAATAGTTGCGCAGGTCGCTTTCACCAGTGGCGTTCATGCCGGCCGGAGACTGTCTGAGCAATCGGGTAGCCGGATTGTCGGCGGCGCCCGAGACGATCTGCAGGAACGACATCAGGACGTCGGGCAGCGTGGCGAAGCTCGCCGTCTTCTGCTTGTACTCCTCTTCCTTGTCGAGGAGGAGGTCGCCGTTGATGCCCTTGGCCGTGGCAGTGAGCGTGTAGCGCTCGAAGATCTTGGCCCGGTACCGCTCATCGCCGAGGTTCTGCATGAAATCCGGGATGCGGATCACGTTGACCTTGGCCTCGAAGACGAGGCTGGCGATGTTCGCCGCGGTACCGTCGGCCTGCTTGATCGCATCGACGGCGGACAGAACACTGTCGCCCCAGCCGGCATAGGTCGTGGTGACGATATCCTCGTCCGGCTGCTAGCTGCCGTTGAAGATGACCAGGCGCGACGGATGGATTTCGACCTGGGCGCCGTCGGCAGAGTTCAACAGGTAGACCTTCGGCTTGCCATACCACTCGGAAGCCGGATCACGATCGATCTCGCCGGCTGTGAGGTGTCGACGGGTCATGACCGTGAGATACTTCAGACCGCCCTTCCCGATGCGATCGACAACGAGCGGCTGTGTCAGGTCCTGGTCGCCGGTACCGATAACCATCGCAGCGCCGCCCCATAGGCGCGCCTTGATGCGGGTCTCCAGCAGCTTGCCCATGAGGTTGACCCGCTTTTCTTCGGCTTCGATCGCCTCGATCTGCGGCTTCTTCACCTGCCAGTCCCGCCAGGCACGGATGCTGTCGAATGCCGGGATATCGACGATCTTCCGGGGGAGCCACCGCCGCGATAGGCGTTGAGCAGCTCCTCGTCGGTGAGCATCGGCATCGAATAGACGCTAGCCGCGGCCTTATCCCGGCCGGTTCCGAGACTGGAGACCATGTTTGTCAGGTTGTCGCGGACGAAAGCGATGATGTTTCCCATGTCCGCTCCTAAGCGCTCGCGCGCGCAGCTTATAGCGTCCGACTATCCAGTTCGGACTGGAACCGCAGCGAGAGCGGCGTCAATTTGCGCGTATGCTTCTAGCGCGCGTTCACGTTCGTCACGGAGAAATTGAGCATGCTTCCTGGCGAAGGCGTCCACTTCCTGCAGGGTATCGGGATAGCGTTCGCCTAAGCTCCAGAACAAGAATCCATGCCGGACCAGAGCCTCAACCTTAGCCCACTGCTTGCTGTCGGACTGCTTTGGCGGCTTGAACTTGCGCGTGAGGCCGATGCTTGGACCGCCACAATGAGGACACGGCAAAACGGGAGCCGATTTGCTCGCTCGCTTAAAGCTCTTACGACACTGAAAGCAGGCATAAGGGTGCAGGTATGCCAATCCGGGGACTCCACCTTTTTGGGCCGGAGTCGCATCGCCAAGTGTTTTCTGGTTGGTTTTCATCACAGTAGCTCGGGCGGGTCCTCAGTCGTGCCCTGTAAGATACCCAATGAGCCGCTTTCTACAATCTGGAAGCTAGACGTTCGCCAGCGTGTACGTGCTTGCGCCCAGCAGCGCATTGAATGCCCGGCTCGTGCCTCGAGCGATGAAAACCAAGTCTCGTTCCAAGGTCCGCGGAGCACCCAGACGTTGCCCGCCGCCTGCGCAGAGAACGGGCTGAAACGCGTGGTCTTGTCGCCGGATTCGGGTGTCGCCCGAACCGTGAAGCCCGCGAGCAGCTTCGTAAGGTTGGTGACCTGCGATTTGCCGGCCTGCCCCGGGTCCTGAGGCAGAGAAATGTGCATTTCCTTGCCGTCGGCTTCGGCCGTGTTCTTTATCAGCCGCTCGACGCCGGTTGGCGACAGCCGATCGTGGCAGTGGTGAGCCATGATGTACCGGCCGTCCGGAAACTTTCCGATCTTGGTAGCGGCGGTCCAGTCCGGATCGTTGCTCTCGGTCTTGGGCGTTGCACCAAGGTCCCAGCCCCGCATCGAGCGCGCGCCGGCCGGGATGGCATCGACCACCTCGCACCAGCCGCAGCGGAATAACAGCCCGGCCGATGCACGCGCTTGATCGGCGGCCGCTCTAGCGCTGCAAGGGTTCCGGGTCTTCGGCTACGGCGCGAATGGCCAGACACTAGACTACCTCTGACCTCAAGCCATGCTCAGAGATTATTGGGCGGGGACGCGGAAATGAGGCAGACCCCAGTACCGTACGCAAGGGAGACCAAGCTTGGAAGCTATCGAGATTGACGGGCGAAGATTTCGCCTGATCCGCGGCAGTGACGTTCAGCGTGATGGGATGTATCTGGAACTATCGGATACCGACGCTCAAAAAGCCTTAGCCGAAGTTTTTTACTCTGACGAAACGGGCCGAATGACCTTCTGGGCCCGTGAAGAAGACATCCCTTTCGAAGCGGTTGAACTGCTGATTGAACGCAGCAAACAGTTTCTCCCGTGAGCCTCTTGAGCTACCGAAATGCTCTGCGCCTGCAGTGAGGGAGAAAATCAGCAGCCACTGGTATGTCGATCTCCGGACCACCTGATCTAGGCGATACCCCTTGGCCGCCCACTCGTTGATGAGAGCTTCCATGCCCGGATCCCCGTAGGGCCGGAATCGTGTTCAATGACACGGTAGAGCATGCATCACCTCTTGGCTAAGGCTGACGAATTCTGGATAAAAGCGCATGAGCCACGATCACTGCCCATGCTGCAAACACCGGACGCTGTCTGCTCGCGCCGAGCATGAAGTTTATCCGGTTTGCTTCTGGGAGGATGACGGCCAGGACGAGGATGAAGCCGACGTGGTAAGAGGCGGGCCTAATGGCCGCTTGTCACTGCATGCTGCGCGGGCCGACTATGCAGCTTTCGGCGCGTCGGACGAACGCTTCATTACCAAAGTGAGACCTCCGCGATCCACAGAGAAGTGGACCATAATTAAATAAGCTGTTCCATGCCGATGCTCATTCCTCGAACAGAGAGCATACTCCATGAAAGCCCGCTATCACGGCTTCCGAATTCTGGATCACGACAAGCAAGGTGCAGGCTGGTAGCCGGACGACCCTGAAGATTTCGAGTTCAGCATCGATTTCTATGCAGGATCCGGATGCGGAGCGGACGCCTTTGCGGCAGAGGTATGCTCACCGCGCCGCTTCCTGAAGAAACACGCAACCTCCCTCTGCTCTCCACAAGGCGTGCTAATCATGCCTTCGTTTGACCTCGTTGCGCTCGACAAGAGATTCAGCGCTCAAACTTCTATATTCGCGCTCGTGGATTGGCATTCGCGTTCATCGATTGATGTCTCGAACTAAAGCGGCTTACCATTTGCTCTGCCTGCGGGAATGAAATTCGACCACCCTACCGCATAGGCGGCGATCTTGGGTGGTCACTTACGCTCTCGCGTCTTACCCAACTCGGTAAGCGCGAAATGCGCGAGAAACGCGATAAAGCCGACTGCGCCCGCAAAAAGCGCAACGACACCACCGAACCACTCGGCGATCAATATCACCACGAATCCGTAGACCGCGGTGGTGGCGATAATTTTGAATGCGAGCTTCGGGTCACCAGTTGGCAGCATGCCAACAACTTAACAACCAATGCGCTAGTTGCAAGCTCCGGCTGAGCCATGTGGCATACCAGTTGCCCTGCCTGCTGAAAGTGAAACCTCTACTGCCAGTTTAAGCGTTAATGCTGAACGGAACGGCGCGAGAACACGTCCAGTACGGATGTGGATTTCTAATCCGTGCGGACTAAGCGATTTTTGCAGGCGACCGCCCCTCCGCATAGACGGCGGTCATCGGGTGGTCGCGCTTGCCCAGTCGGGACTATCTGAACTTATGTAGGTCTCTGATCCTTGCTGGCGGGTACAGATTCGCACTCTTTGACCAATTCTTCCCAGTACAAGACCTTCGCGCCGAGAATACTCTTCCGATAAAGACGATAGCTTTGCGATCCCATCCTGTATGATAAGCGCATTGCAACGGACGGAAGTGCGCGCCAATTTATGACGAGATAAAACAATGAGAGCGGGATAATAAACGACCTCAAAAGATCTTTTACCGCACTTCGATATTTGTTCGCCATATACACGATCTGAGCAATATCAGAACAAGAGATAACATAGTTTAGGTATAAAATCCACGAGTTCACATAAATTGACAGTATCAAAATGCAGGGGATCACAAGAGCAATGACCAGGTGAACCAGACTGGTCGTTCGCGATTTGAACATTGATCCGTTCTGAATTGTTATTGTGATTGCATTCACCGTCTAAAGGCGGGCTCTAGTGACCCGCACCAGTCGCAAGCTGTTCACGAGCTCGTATCGCTCGCCACCCTGCTTTTCTTCGGTGAGCGAGTCTCCTGCCCACGATTGCGTCTTCAGATGCATGTGACCCGGAGTATTCCTTAGCGCTTCAAGCTTACCAATCAACAAATCCAGTCCTTCGCGGTCAAAGCAAAGGGCAACCTCGGGGTGCTCTGCGCTCTCGAGTTCGACAGTCAAGATCATTAATCGTCCAGCCGGGAAATTGGCTCAGCCTCGCCATCAGTCGCCTGTGCGCAAGCTAGCAAATGGCGAGGCAAACGAAAAGCGGACGGCGCTCTCTATCAGCGGACGATCTGGGAAAAGACGCATTTCTCCTATGCGCCAATTGTGAGCCTTCGGCGAACGTCAGAAGGTTCAACGTCAAACCCAGTCGCACGCTCCCCGCTCCAATTAATGCCAACCCTTATGGAGTCTTTCTCCAAGCCTTCCAGCCACCTGTCGCGGAACACCTCCAGGCTGAGCCTGTGAGTGCCGAAGCGGCGATAAGAAGGAACAGTCTCGATAATTCGCTGAGCCCGCGCTTCGGAAGACCAAAACGGCATGGCGGGTTTATTTGACTGGCTCGTCGAAGTCGGGAAACCGGTGTCGTCGCATATCGTCCAGACGATTCCAGTTTCTCCAATTTCATCGAAAAACTTTTGGTAGTGGGCTGCCGCGAAGCTCATTAGGCCAGCTAAGCGATTTCCGCTAGCTTCCGCAACTGGGCAACTCGTAAAAATCCAGGCAATATTCTGCCAAGGCGGGAGGCGGTGAGTTCCTCCCTAAGGCCGGCGAGTGTTCCCTCTAATCGAGGTCCGCGATCAGAACAGCCTGCAAATCACCAATGGTTGTGGTCGATTAGATCAAGCTGATGGCGATGTACGGCTGGACTCGCCTCGCGATGGCCGAGTTTACACCAAGGAAGCGGACAAGAGGCGCCTCGCGAAGGCTGCTTCGGAACGCCTAGCGAACAGAATGTAGGTCGCACCTGAATTCCTGCTCGGTCGCACCTCAAATAAGATCAATAACTTAGATGTGCCCGACCTGAGAGATAGGTAAACGGAACGTACCGGAGACATGGGTAACACTTTTCGCTTTTTGCGGGAGGTGTTGATGCCGTGGAAAGAGACTTCGGTGTTGGAGGAGCGTCTGCGATTTGTCGCCCGTCTGCTTGAGGGCGAAAGCATGAGCGAGGTGTGCCGAGCGTTCGGCATCTCGCGCAAGACCGGCTACAAGATCTTCAACCGCTACAAGGATGATGGCGTGGAAGCGCTCACCGATCGATCTCGACGACCGGTGCGTTATGCCAACCAGTTACCTGATCCGATTGAGGCAATGATTGTTCGCCTCAAAAAGGAGAAGCCTCACTGGGGTGCCAGGAAGATCAGGGAGTTGCTCGTCAAACGGCTCGCTGGCGATGTGCGCATTCCAGCAAAGAGCACGGTGCACGCCGTGCTCGATCGACACGGCCTTGTGCGCCAGGCCCGCAAGAGGAACCGGGCGAACAAGGCCGTGGGCACGCACCTTTCGCAAGCGCTTGAGCCCAATGATCTGTGGTGCGCTGACTTCAAAGGCGAGTTCAAGCTCGGCAACGGCCGCTACTGTTACCCTTTGACGATCACAGACCAGGCCTCACGCTATCTTCTTTGCTGCGAAGCCTTCGAATCGACGCGCGAACAGGGCGTCTTTGAAGCGTTCCGGAGGGTCTTTGCCGAACGCGGCCTCCCAGCAGCCATTCGCTCCGACAACGGCCTGCCTTTCGCAAGCCCGAATGGCCTCTACAATCTCTCCAAGCTGTCCGTCTGGTGGCTGCGATTGGGGATCGGCCTCGAACGGATCAGGCCCGGCCGTCCGCAGCAGAACGGACGCCATGAACGCATGCACCTGACGCTGAAGAGGGAGGCAACCCGCCCGCCAGGAAAAAACATCCTTCAGCAGCAGGCCCGGTTCGACGAATTCGTCAGGCAATTCAATGACGAACGACCACACGAGGCGCTCAAGATGAAGACCCCGTCCGACATCTTCACGGCCTCAACCCGCCCCTATACCGGACTGCCGGAAATCGACTATCCCTTTCATGACAGGGAGGCACTCGTCACAAATTGCGGGCGTCTCTGCATCTATCGCAAGAAGATCAATATCTCCACCGTGCTGGCCGGCCAGAAGCTTGGAATCAGGGAAGTCGACGAAGGTATTTGGCTCGTCAGCTTCATGCACTATGATCTGGGATATATCGATCTGGAGCAGAGGACTTTGCAAACCATCGACAACCCGTTCGGCACGAGGTTGTCACCCATGTCTTAGGTACGAACTGTTACCTATGTGTCCGGGTCGGACAAGGAAATGGATGGCGACCCGTGCAGGATTCGAACCTGCGACAACCTGCTTAAAAGGCAGAAAGCGAATCCAAGGTTTTCAAGCTGTGCGGGAGATCGGTTTACAATCTCCGCCCCGAAATTCATTGACTAATCCGGGTTCGATGTAAACGGAAAACGCCACCCACTGTAACTGAAACACAGTCGCCTCATCCTATCGCGGCCTGATGCCCTTGCACGATGGGTGCCGGAGCTTTCCATCGTGAGCGAAGTCTCATGTAGAGACGGCCACAATGAATTTGGCTGGAAGTCATTCATAGAAGGCTCCCGCTTGTAATAAAAAAGCGACGAGCTTCCATGGGTTGGTTTCGCATTGTGGCGCGCCGTCTTTTAGCCAGGCGCTCATAGCTTCAAGGTAGCTTGCAAGGTCAGTGTTTTCCCATCGGACAGCGCCATTCTCGAAATCGGTTCGCATCGACGCCAAATAATTTAGGAGACTTTGCTGATCGACAACGGTCTCAATATCTATCAAATCATTACCTCGTCTCGAATCATGAGATTGTCACCGTGTATTGCCCGACGCTTTCTGGGACAACTGATCGACACGCTGACTTATGAAGAGGTAGAGGTTAGTCGAGAACGACCCGACAAACCCCGCCACCAGCATTAAGGTTTAAACTTCTAAAATTCTCAAGCTAGCGTAAAAACCACTGCATCGTCCGCCCTCTCGCGTATCCCCTGGAACGATGCATGCCTCAGTTTCCCCTCGTCCGTCCAGGTGCGATACTCGACCTCAGCGACAAGGACCGGCTCGACGAAGACCGCCACTCTCCTTTTGAGTGCTACGGCCGGCGATCCATCCCTTCGAGCAGCTTCCGCAGCTCGCGCGAAAGCTCGCTTGACCAGCCGGTGCCGCAGCCGCCGACAGAGACCATCTGTCCGTCCTTCCACGCGCCGAGTAGCAGCCGGCCGAGATGGCCAGGCAAGGTCGACGGCTCGAAGCCGACGACGACGAGCTATCCCGGCGCTTGCAGGTGATCTTCTGCCACCAATCTCCGCGGCCGCTGCGGTAAGGCTTATCGATGTCGCAATCGCAAAACCGGGAGCAGCGTTGAACAGGCCCCGACGCATCCCCATCATTCTCTCATGACCTTGACCACCCAGATTCAGGACGCCGCCCGCAAAGCCCTTCTCAACGTCGCCGGGCCGGTTGCAGCCGAGGCCGTTCTGACCCACCGCCGCCTTTCGTTGGGCAGCGAAGCGAGCGAAGTAGTCCGCGTCTCTGCCCGCTTTGCCGGCAGGAGGGGCAAGCCGCAGACCATCACCTTTGTTGTCAAGCACCTGCAGGGGCGCACACGGCGCGAGGCGACCATCTACCGCGACCTGGTGGCCACGCACGCGAGCGCTATAGCGCCACGGCTGCTGGATGTGCAGGATGGACAGGCGGCGTCGTTCCTGGTGGTGGAAGCCATCAACCAGGCCATGGCCTGGCCCTGGCAATACCTCGACCTCACGGCAGTCCTATTGCGGCAGTTGGGGCAATTTCACGTCGAGACGATGCAAAGCATGTTGCCGCTGACGGACTGGGACTATGAGGGCGAACTCGCCGTCAGCGCCGCCGAGACGCTCGCTCGGCTCGAGCACTTCCGGTACTATGAGGACCTGAGGCCGCTCGCGCGCCATGCCCGCATGCTCGACCGGGTTGTCTCGAACCTCGCTCGGCTTCGCGGTGCCCTGTTGGACGAGAGCACGTTCAACCAGCGCCCGATCCACGGGGATCTGCATCCGGGCAACGCGATGGTGAGGAGGGGCATCGATCGCCGGCCCGTGATGATCGACTGGGGGCGGACCCGCCCCGGTTCGCCGCTGGAGGACGTGAGCTCGATGCTCCAATCTCTGCGCTTCTTCGAGCCGAGTGCGTTGCAGCGGCATGACCTCCTGCTCAAGGAATACCTGACGGGACTCGGGCGGGATCGCCGGATCGACGACGCGACGCGAGGCGCCTACTGGGTGGCCGGCGCTTCCAACGCCCTGGCCGGTGCGCTCAACGTCCACCTGCTGACGGTGATGGACGCAAGTCGCAATCCGCGGCAGCGGCGCCGTGCCTTCCTTGTCGCCCGGGACTGGCTGCGTGTCATCCGCCGCGCCCATGCCTGGGCGTTCTAGAGGGAGAGCCGCCTTAGGCGTACGCGCCTTCCCAAGAGATCGCGAAGTCGCGCGCCGCTGGAATCTGGCGTGGCGACTTCGATCTTCCTTGCCGTGCGCGCGCCAAGCGCGCGAAACGTGAGTCTTCCTGCTGATCCCGAACTGCAGATGCTCATCGCCCGTCTGGGCGGCCATCAGGCGAAGGAAGCGCTTGGAGACGATTAGAAGGGCTGATGGCCGGGCTTGATGGAGGTGACGGCGGAGGACCAGTCCCCAGGCTAAATCTTTGGTTGCACCCTCTTGATTGCGCTGCAATTGAAGCTACGGTCCCTCCGGATCATTTGGCCGAAGAATCAAGGTGAACAATGGAAAGCACGCTGGGCATATCGGTAGGGCATTCATCAGCGACAAGTTGCAGCCGGTGGCCGCAATGACTGAGAACCTGCCCCCAAGCAATATCACCCTGTCCAACAACTCGATAGCGGAGAACTCTCCCGTCGGCACGACGATCGGCACACTATCGGCCACTGACCCAGAAGGTCAGCCCCTGACATATCGACTGGTGGACAGTGGTGGAGGCTTGGTTCAGCTCGATGGCAATAGAGTCCAGTTGGCTAAGCCGGTCAGTTACGAGGAGCTGCAGGGGAAGACGTTCCAGATCGAGGTCTCCGACGGGGTGAACAAGGTTCTCAAAAAGTTCTTCGTATCAATCGAAGATGTTGACGAACCGCCGCACCTAGTTTGGATGGGTGGAGCAGAGGTCCCAGAAGATATGAAAGTCGGCACGGTGTTCGACTACGTATCTGGGGTGGATCCAGAAGATTCAGTACTAACGTTCAAATTGATAGACGATGCGGGGGGCACGTTCAAACTGGTAGGCGCCAATGCCATTCAGCTTGCGAAGCCAGTCGACTTCGAGAAATCTCCGACAAAAACAGTAACCTTTGAAGTTTCTGATGGAAAGTTCACGGTCGTTAAATCGTTCACAATCAATATCGCTGATGTCAACGAAGCGCCGAGTGCGCTGACATTGTCTAATTCAAGGGTAGCCGAAACGGCCGCTGTCGACACCTTGATCGGAACCTTTTCCGCGGTTGATCCAGAAGGCGACCCGGTGGACTACTGGCTTAAGGACTCAGCCGGTGGAACGTTTTGGATCGTGGACAACAAACTATATCTCAACGACACATTGAACTATGAGACGCAACAATCCTACTCCATCACAGTGGTAGTTTCGAACGCGAGTGGCTCGTTTACGAAGAATTTCGTGATAAGTGTCACCGACGTGCTTGAGACGATCGTGGGGAACTCCTCATCCCAGACTTTGAATGGCGGCATCGGCGCCGACAAAATCCTTGCTGGCGGCGGCAACGATACTCTCTTTGGGAACGACGGCGACGACCTTCTTTACGGCGAATCCGGAAATGACACTATTTTAGGAGGTGCTGGTAAGGACCGGCTAGATGGCGGCACTGGCAATGATACAGCTTCATATGCGAGCGCCACCGTAGGGGTCAAAGCAAGCTTGTCTTCCAAATCGACCAATACCAACGATGCAGCCGGTGATACGTACTTCGGGATCGAGAACCTGACGGGAACGCGCTTTGCCGATGTTCTCGGAGGCAACGCCTATGTCAACATACTCACGGGCGGCGAAGGTAGTGATATCCTGATCGGCGGTGCGGGCGGTGACAAGCTTTACGGAGGAACCGGAAATGACGCGGCCTCATACGCGACCGCCGCGACGGGCGTCATTGCCAATCTGGGCAGACCGAGCAGCAACACAGGAGACGCAAAAGGCGACACCTATTCTGCGGTTGAGAGCTTGATCGGTTCAAATTTCGCTGACCAGCTGTATGGCAACGGGGGCGCAAATCGCCTTTCCGGAGGAACCGGCGATGATATCATCGGCGCAGGCTCGGGGAACGATTGGATCTATGGAGGCTCGGGTGCAGACCGGCTGGTCGGTGGAATGGGCGCCGACAGGTTCGTCTTCAAGGCACTCTCTGAATCAGCAGGGGCGAAGGTCGATTCAATCCTCGACTTCGTGCCGAACGAGCAGGACAGGATTGACCTCTCGGCTATCGATGCAAATACCAAGACATCGGGTAATCAAGCATTCTCTTTCATTGGCACTGCGGCTTTCAAGGGGACCGCTGGCGAACTGAGGTACGAGAAGCTGTCTTCAGACACTTTCATATACGCGGATGTGAACGGTGATCGGATCGCAGACCTCAAGATTCATCTGGACGACGCCGTGACCTTGGCGGGCAACTACTTTCTGCTTTAATCGATGCGGTGGGAGCGGTCGCGAGCCTCGCGATCGAGGCGTCGGAGTTTCTCCTTCTGCAGTCGGGAAGGCCGTCCCGACGGCCTGACATAAGGAGCTGCAGTGGGACCGCTGCAGCTCCGGCAAGCACACGCGGAAATCCACCAGATTTCGTGTCCCCGCTGGCTCGCGCTGCGATTTCGCTGCGCTCACGATATGCGCAGGATGCGCAACGTAGACGGGCAAATACCTGAGGGGCTGAGCAAAAATCCCCAGTTATCAAAGGCAACAATAGCAACAATAAATTGATCGGCGAGACCGACGTTTTCGGCGTCTCGAATTACGTTTATGGATATGGCGGTAACGATACTCTCACCGGGGGCTTCCACGCAGACAACTACATCTGGGGTGGCACTGGTAACGACATCATCGACGGCGGGACAAGAATAAACCGCCTATATGGCGAGACGGAGACGACACAAATCACTGCTGGTTGGAGTGGTGCCGATAGCCAACATTATGGCGGTGCCGGCAACGACAAATTGATCGGCGATCATCTACGAGACCGACACCGGAAAGCTATTCTACGACAGCAACGGCAACGCGAACGGGCCCCACGCCTCGGGCTTCTTGAGAACCTCGCCGAGGCCGGCATCACGGCTGTCGGCTTTCGCACCGGCTTCCGGCGGCGTTTTCGGCCTCTCGACAGACCGCCCGCTTGCATCCGCCGCCAAACGCAGCGCGTTACCGAGGACGCCCGGCTGATCCATCCAATCCCCCTTCGGATCCTTGCCGGTGACGCGGATGGTCCAGCCGCGGCCGTTGACCGGAAAGCCGGTCTTGACATTCGTGAGCGAGCGCAGGAAGCGCATGCGTGCGTCACAATAGTCGCGGATGAGTGTGCAAGGGCGCTAAGATCGAGGGCGTGACGTTCCACGATCTCCGCGGGACGTTCATCACTGAACGCCGGCGGGAAGGATCTACCACAGAGCAGATCGCGTCGATTACGGGGCACTCGATTGCTGAGGTGGGAAGAGTGCTCGAAAAACACTATCTGGCGACCGACCAGCAGACGAGCGATGCGGTCATTCTGCGGATGGAAAAGAACACTTAGGGAATATCTTTTGTAAACGGCTCGAAAAAAGCTGTAAACGGGGTCAGATCAGCAGGTGGAAATGTCCTCTAAGTGCTTGAAAAGTTTGGCGACCCCTGCAGGATTCGAACCTGCGACAACCTGCTTAGAAGGCAGGTGCTCTATCCAGCTGAGCTAAGGGGCCGTCTGGGCCTTGCCCGACGGAGCGCCGTGGGCCTCAATGGGTCCAGGGCTGCATCCGGTTGAAACGGAAATTATCCGAATAGGAAACGTTCTTGCGCGCCGCATCCTTGGGGGCGATCACGCGATATTCGATGCCGTTTCTCTCGGCATAGGAGATCGCCTGCTCAGCACTCTCGAAGGTCAGGCGAACCTGTTGCCGTGTGTCGGCGGAACTCGTGTAGCCCATGATCGGGTCGATCGTGCGCGGTCTTTCCTGATCGAACTCCAGCACCCACAGATGCGTCTTGGCCTTGCCGGACTGCATTGCTGTCTTTGCGGGACGATAGATCTTCGCGGACATTGTTTCGAACGGCTCCCGTTGACCAAGAGATCAATGTTTTCACATGATTAGATGGTCGGAGTGGAGAGATTCGAACTCCCGACCCTCTGGTCCCAAACCAGATGCGCTACCAGACTGCGCTACACTCCGCACCACGAAGGCGGAGATACACGCTTCGCCCTGCGCCTGCAACAGCAAATTTCGCGGGGTGAGCGGCGCCGGTGGATGCGTCAGTTCGCCCTCTCCGTTGCCGGAAGTCCTGCACCTTCAAGCCTGTCGCCAGGGCTGAGGCCGAGCCGCTTCACGGTTCCGGCGTTAAGCTCGAGCACGTAGGCCACCGGTTCCCCGGAATCGATAATCGCTTCGGAAAGCGGGACCGCGTTCTCGTGGATGGTTCGGATCGTACCGTCACGCGCGATGAAGAGCATGTCGAGCGGCAGATAGGTGTTCTTCATCCACATCATCACCCGCCGCGTCTCGCCGAAATCGAACAGCATGCCGTGATTTGGTGCCATCTGGCGGCGATGCATCAGCCCCTGCTCGCGCTGCTCCGGGTCGATCGCGAGCTCTACCGTAAGATCGTGCGTGCCGCCGCTCGCGGTGATCAGCCGAACCCGCTCCTTTGCAAAGGAAACCTCTGCCATCGCCGAAGCGGCGAGCAGCGACAACAAAAAAAGCGCCGCCAGGGCGCTTCTTGCAGCAATGCCGACGGCCCCGGGCATCAATGCGACCGCGTGGTTGGCGTCGGCCCGTCGGGATGGATTTCCGCCGCCATAAGGCCCTTCTCCCCGTCCCCGAAGCGGCAGAGCACAACTTGGCCGGGCCTCAGCTCCGTCAGGCCGAAACGGCGTAACGTTTCCATGTGCACGAAAATGTCTTCCGTACCCTCGCCGCGGGTCAGAAAGCCGAAGCCCTTGGTGCGGTTGAACCACTTCACCAGCACCCGCTCGAGCCCGCTCGTCGGCGTTACCTGGACATGCGTCCTGACCGGTGGAAGCTGCGACGGATGAACGGCGGTGGACTGATCCATGGAGAGGATGCGGAAGGCCTGATAGCCGCGGTCCCGCTTCTGAATGAGAGCGACGACGCGCGCGCCTTCAAGCACCGTTTGATAGCCGTCGCGTCTGAGACAGGTGACATGCAGCAAAACGTCCTGCATGCCGTTGTCCGGAACGATGAAGCCGAAGCCTTTGGCGACGTCGAACCACTTGATAACCCCGGTAATTTCGATGAGGTCAAGGGCGTCGTTGCCAAATTCGCCATTATGGATGACGTCTTTCGAAGATGTCCTGTCAGCCATTCTCGCAGCCCCTCGTTACGCGCAACACTTCGATACGGTTAACTGATTCTTATGGGCCAGAATAACATCGTCCCGCAGCGCGTGTGCAAGCCCCTCGACGTATT
The DNA here is from genome assembly GCF_000427465.1 of Sinorhizobium arboris LMG 14919. Classification (NCBI taxonomy): domain Bacteria; kingdom Pseudomonadati; phylum Pseudomonadota; class Alphaproteobacteria; order Hyphomicrobiales; family Rhizobiaceae; genus Sinorhizobium; species Sinorhizobium arboris. The sequence goes on from NZ_ATYB01000014.1 coordinate 1,586,172, forward strand.
TTGGCTTGGGACCTTTATAGGGACGCAGCCTTGCGTCTGGCTTGCCGTCGCTTCACTATACGCCATCTTCCACGAAACAGGGACATTCTCCAATGCGGTATCTGCATACGATGGTTCGCGTCAAAGACCTCGACCAGGCCCTTCACTTCTATTGCAAGCTTTTCGGGCTCGAAGAGATTCGGCGGTACGAGAACGAAAAAGGCCGCTTCACGCTCGTCTTTCTCGCCGCCCCCGGCGATGTCGACCGCGCCAGGGGTGAAGCCGCGCCATGCCTCGAACTCACCTATAATTGGGATCCCGAGGAATATACCGGCGGGCGGAACTTTGGCCACCTCGCCTATGAAGTCGACGATATCTACGCGTTCTGCAAGCATCTGATGGACAGCGGCGTAACCATCAACCGTCCGCCGCGCGACGGCCACATGGCCTTCGTCCGATCGCCCGATGGCATCTCGATCGAGATACTGCAGAAAGGCGAGCACCTGCCCGCACAGGAACCCTGGGCCTCCATGGCCAATACCGGGGTCTGGTAAGCCTCGCACAATTGCGGCCGGCTATTTCTCACCCGTCGCCGGCTCTGCCGAGCGGCGCGGCACCCGTGCCGGCGCAAGAGGATCGATAGAACAGCGGATGATCTTCAGGCCCGGCCATTGCCGGGCCTTCGCATATATTTTACGAAGCTGAAATAGGTTGGTGCAAGTTTACAAATCACGCGGCCTTCGTTATCTTGCCGCGCCAGACGTTGAAACGGGGCTCTGCTTCGTCGTCACTTGCGGGGGACAGCCCTATACTTGCCTGACCTTTCCCGTGGGGAGCCGAGCGCCCTCCGCGTGAAATTGTTGTTGCCATTCCGGGCGATGTTCGGAACTGGAACGTGATGCGCGCGGCGCAAAGCCGCCCGCATGCACGGAGAGCGGGGATAAGGCGTTGCAACATCTGGAAACAGGATACCGGCCCCTGACGATCGGACGCGCCGCAGCGCTGTCCCTGTCGCTGCTGGCGTTGTCCGGCTGCGTGTCTGCAGTTGCGGACGGCGAGGCTATCGACCCTCTCAAATCGCAGCAGATGGCAGAGGCGCCGCCGGCCGGTGAGGAGACGATGCAGGATGGGCAGGAGGCAGCGCCCGGTGCCGGCACGACGGCGCAGGCGCCGGAGGGCCCGCCGGGCGAAGCCGGTCAGGAGGGAGCTGCCCTGCAGCCCGGCCTGACCATGCAGGGGACCGCGCTGCGCGCGACGTCGGCGAGCATCTACGGGCAATCGCCAGCGGCTCCATCCGGGCCAGCGCAGCCGGGCTCAAGCAAGCAGGCGACGGCGCCGGCCGGCGAATCACCAACGATGAACGCCAAGACCAATAGCGTCTTCAGCAATCAGCCATCCGCGACTCAGCCGGCAATTCAACCACAACAGGGCGCGGCAGGCGAAGTTCGTCCAGCGAACGAGGCGATCGCCGCTGCATCCACCGCAACCGCAGACGAAAGCGATGTGCCCGCGGCCGTACCGTTGCCTGTGAGCGCACAGGCCGCATTGTCCGGTGCGGCGGTGCCGGCCCTGCAACCGGTCGAAGCCGCCTCCGCGGCGGCTTCGCTCGCGGCTCGATCGACGGACATCGGCGAAGGCGAGAACGGGACAGAAGAGACAAAGAAGACCAGGAAGACCTGGACTCTCGCCAGCCTCTTCGCACCCAAGCGCAAGGAAAAGCCGCGCTCCGACGCAGCGCACACTGCACAAGCACGCGAGAAGAAAACGATCACCCCCAGCAATGCGGGACAGCCGCAGATCGCGTCCCTCGCCTATACCTCACTTCCCGGCGTCAACATGAACCCGCTCTTCAGCATGGAACACGAAGCGCATGAGTCGGACGAGGACGACGCACCTGTGGAGGTGGCGAACCTTTCCGGCCTGGCCCGACTGACGCCGAACGGCCTCATCCTGCAAACGGAGAAGGTGGAGACGGGCTGTTTCAAGCCGGAGCTTCTCGACATATTGAAAACGGTGGAAAGGCATTACGGCCGCAAGGTCATGGTCACCTCGGGGCTGCGCGCCATCAACGTCAACCGCAAGCGCCAGTCTCTCCACACGCGCTGCGAGGCAGCGGATATCCAGGTGGCGGGCGTCAGCAAGTGGGACCTCGCGAATTTCCTGCGCAGCGTTACCGGCCGCGGCGGCGTCGGCACCTACTGCCACACGAACTCCGTCCATATCGATATCGGCCCCGAGCGGGACTGGAACTGGCGCTGTCGCCGGCGCAAGGGCTGATCTGCCATCGCGGCTTCAACGGATTGGTCGCGATCAGCCGACATTTTCCCCGAAAAAATAGAAACTGACCCTTGCGGGAATCCGAAGCCCTCTCTATAAGCCGCCTCGTCTTACAGCGACTTACGTCTTCCATAGACGAAATTGCTGCAGCAGGCGCCCATCGTCTAGCGGTCTAGGACGCCGCCCTTTCACGGCGGAAACACGGGTTCGATTCCCGTTGGGCGTGCCAAACCACCTCTTTTCCATTTCACATTTTTCATAGTATGGTGCTGATCGTCACCAGCGGGCGCCCATCGTCTAGCGGTCAGGACGCCGCCCTCTCACGGCGGTAACACGGGTTCGAGTCCCGTTGGGCGTACCATAAGCATTGATTTCATTGGATAAATTAACGCTGGCTCCAAGAGGAGCCCAAGGTCGGGCCCCAAGGGGCCCAAGCCCTCCCGGATATTGTGTTTGCGATTCGCTAATTTCTCTGTCAAGATGTTAGCGATTAGCTATCATACAAACATGAAAACAGTCACCTACTCCCGCGACGCCACCAAGACATTGCTTCACATGCCGGCAAACATCGCCAAGCGCATACGCGCCAAAATCGAGCAATACGCATCGGACCCGGCAAGCCTCGCAAACAATGTCATTGCGCTGCAAGGTCAATCAGGCGTCTATCGTTTGCGGGTTGGTGACTGGCGCGTGATCTTTGCCGAGGATGGCAAGGTCATTGCGATTATCAGGATCACACCCCGCGGCGGCGCATACGATTAGGAGGGCCCAAAGATGGCACTACAGTTCATTACTACCCCGGCCGGCGAGCGCATGGTTGTCTTGCCCGAGGCGGAATTTAACAGGATCGCCGAGGCGGCCGAAGACGCCGCCGATAGAGCCGCCGTCGAGCGTTTCAGTGCGCGCTTGGCACGCGGCGAGGAAGAATTGATTCCGGCCGAATTCGTCAACCGGATGCTAGACGGCGAAAACAAAATCAAGGTCTGGCGCGAATACCGGAAGCTTTCCCTGCGCGACCTAGCCGCCACGGTAGACATAAGCCCGGCGTACCTCTCCCAAATCGAGAGCGGCAAGCGCGACGGGACATTTGAGACCATGAAGAAAATCGCGGCGGCGCTGCGCATCACCGTGGATGACCTTGCATGAGGCGGGTGCGGCGACTGCACGCTTTGCTGTAAATTGCTGCCGGCGAGATTGCCGGCGATCTGCCTCGCCCGGATCGGGCTCATTATGTCATCGACTGTATGCCGGATTCATAAGCATCGACCATCACGACGGCAAGCCGCCGCAACGCGTGCCCCGTGCTGCAACACTGGCTTGATCCCAAATACCCCGAAGCGCACTCAATGAGCGTGAGCGCAAGCGCGATGAAATGAAGCGCCGGGCGACGTTCCGGGTCGTTGGATGAGCCGGGGCCCAAGGGAACAGAAACATACGGAAAACCAAGCTGGGAGTCCCAAATCGAAATATGCAATAAAATCAACGTTCATGTTGGGCCCGTTTGGCATACTATTCCCTTACGTTGCAGTCGCATCATTTCGATCCTCATGGGGCGTGCGTCTGCGCCCGATTTTTTCCGAGGAAAAATCGAAATTTACGGCTCGTGGTCTCTTGCAGGAATCCGAAGCGCTCTCTATAAGCCGCCTTGTCTTACAGCGACTTACGTCTTTCATAGACGAAATTGCTGCAGCAGGCGCCCATCGTCTAGCGGTCTAGGACGCCGCCCTTTCACGGCGGAAACACGGGTTCGATTCCCGTTGGGCGTGCCATTCCTCTTCAAAGTCTTTAAGAAAATTTCGCAAACCGCTGATTCGACTGGAAACCGTCGCGTTTCGAATTGCGCCTCAGTTTGCTTTCGCCGCATCTGTCACGCGCAGTTGGACCTTGCGTGTTCCCTGCCACAGATCTGCTGACACGGAACCCGCGACATGAACGGTAGCGCCGCGGTTGCCGAGCAGGAAATTGCCGAGCGGCGTCTCCGTCGCGCGGAAGGCGATGCCTTCTATACGGCTGCCGTCCTGCCCCTCGAGCGTCACCTTCACATGGTTGGCCCCAACCTGCCGGCTGTCACGCAACCGATGCTGCGGGAAGGCAAAGAGCGGCTGTGGATGGCCGGAGCCATAGGGTCCCGCCTGTTCGAGAAGATCGACCAGGCCGAGCGTCGCTCCGGCAGCGGCGAGCGCGCCGTCGACCTTGAGCGTTTGGACGGCCACGAGGTCGCGAACGGCAGTTTCGGCGCGCTCTTCGAAGAATTGCCGAAGCTGACCCAGCTTGCCGCGCTCGACCGTCAGCCCGGCAGCCATAGCGTGCCCCCCACCCTTGATCAGCAGGCCGTTGTCGACGGCCGCGCGGACCAGCCGCCCCATGTCGAAGCCGTTGATCGAGCGGCCGGATCCTGTCCCCCGGCCGTTCGGGTCGAACGCGATCGCAAAGGCCGGCCGGCGGAATTTCTCCTTGATGCGTGCCGCAATCAGGCCGACGATTCCGGGATGCCAATTCTCCCGGGCAGTGACGATCACCGACGCGCCCTCGCCCGTTCCGTATTCCGCCAGCACCTCGGCTTCCGCCTCCGCAAGCATCGCCGCCTCCATCGCCTGGCGCTCGCGATTGAGTTCGTCGAGCTGGCTGGCGATAATCTCCGCCGCGGCTGCATCGTCGAGCGTCAGCAGGCGGCTGCCGAGCGCCGCGTCTCCGATACGCCCTCCGGCATTGATCCGCGGTCCAAGCAGGAAACCGAGATGATAGGGCGTCACGGGTCCGCCGATGGCGGCCTTGCGCAAGAGCGCCGCCAAGCCTGCATTGCCCATATGCCGCGCCGCGATCAGTCCCTTGACGACATAGGCGCGGTTAAGGCCCTTGAGCGGCACCACGTCGCAGATGGTCGCTAGCGCCACCAGGTCGAGCAGCGACAGGAGATCGAAGGATGCGGCGCGCGGGTCGCCCCGTGAGCGAAGCACGCGCAATGTATTGACGAGCACCAGATAGACGACGCCCGCAGCGCAGAGGTGACCCTGGCCGGACAGATCGTCCTCGCGGTTGGGATTCACGAGGGCGTGGCACGGCGGCAACGTCGAGCCGACCTGGTGGTGGTCTATGACCACGACATCGATCCTGCGCTCTGCCGCCACCGCCAGCGCCTCATGGCTCGTCGAGCCGCAGTCGACCGTGACGATCAGTCCGGCACCGCGATCGATCAATTGATCGATCGCCTGCGGATTCGGACCGTAGCCCTCGAAAATGCGGTCGGGAATGTAGATCTCGGCCGTGACATCGAAATGCCGCAGGAAACGCGCCATGAGCGCGGATGAGGCCGCACCATCGACATCGTAGTCCCCGAACATCACCACTTTCTCGCGGCGACCAATGGCGTCCGCGAGCCGCTCGGCCGCCTTGCGCCCGTCGGTCAGGGTGTCGGGGTCCGGCATCAGGGCGCGCAACGTGGGCTCGAGGAATGCGGACGCGTCGTCCAGTCCGACGCCGCGCCCGGCAAGCACGCGAGCGATCAGTTCGGAATAGCCGTGGACCTGACTGATGGCCAGCGCACGGTTCTGGCCCGCCTGATCGAGACGCGACACCCAGCGCTGACCGCTGACCGAGCGATCAACGCCGAGAAATGCCCGCTGGATCGGATCCGCCAAAACGTCCATCTGTCCACCCGCCCGAAGTCCCTCCGTTCTTAACGAAGATTTCGGCCCTGAAAAACCGGCGGGGGCGCACTTCGGCCCGCAAGTCGCGAGTCGAAGCGGCTTCTCAACAGATTTGATGTGTACGCGCGATCACCAGGCCTTCGGACGCTCGATCCGAATCACCTGCGGCTCTCCGACGAGATAGCCCTCGCCCTTGATCGAGACGATCGCCTTGCGCACTGAAGCCTCTGACGTCGCATGCGTGACGAGGATGATCGTCTTCGGCTCGGCCGGATCGGCATAGTGCTTGGAATGCTGCATGATCGATTCCAGCGAGATGTCGTTCTCCGCCATATGCTTCGCGACATTGGCGAAGACGCCGGTACGGTCGACCACCTTCAGCCGGATGAAGTAGCCGCCCTCATGGCTCCGCATCCGGGCGCGCTTATAGGGCAGCAGCGCCTTCGCCGGACGGCCGAATGCCGGAACGTGCTGTGCGCCCGGGCGGCTCTTGGCGATGTCGGCGATATCGCCCAGCACCGCAGATGCGGTCGCGTCCCCACCGGCGCCCGGGCCAACCATCAGAAGCTCGCCCAGAATGTCGGATTCGATCGCAACCGCATTCGTCACCCCGTCGACCTGGGCGATGACGGTGTCATGAGGCACCATGGTTGGGTGGACGCGCTGCTCTATGCCGCTATCGGTTCGCTGGGCGACTCCGAGAAGCTTGATGCGATAGCCGAGGTCGGAAGCCGCCTGAATATCCTCGATCGAGATGTTGGTGATCCCTTCGAGATAGATGTCGTCGGCCGCGATCGCGGTACCGAAGGCAAGGCTCGTCAGGATCGAAAGCTTGTGTGCCGTATCGTTGCCCTCGATGTCGAAGGCCGGATCGGCCTCCGCATAGCCGAGACGCTGAGCCTCCTTGAGGCATTCCTCGAAGGAGAGCCCCTCCTTCTCCATCTTCGTCAGGATGTAGTTGCACGTGCCGTTCATGATCCCGTAGACGCGAGAGATCGTGTTTCCGGTCATCGACTCGCGGAGCGCCTTGATGACGGGTATGCCGCCGGCGACTGCAGCTTCGTAGTTCAGAAGCGCGCCATGCTTCTCGGCAATTTCCGCCAGTTCGACCCCATGTGCCGCCAGAAGCGCCTTATTGGCGGTCACCACATGGACGCCGCGCCTGAGCGCCGCCTTCACCGAGGAATAGGCTGGATCTCCGGCACCCCCCATCAGTTCGACGAAGACGTCGATGTCTGCTTCCGACGCCAGGGACACCGCGTCGTCGAACCAGGCGATATCCGCAAGCTTTACGCCCCGATCTTTCGACCGGTCCCTTGCCGCCACGGCCGTAATTCCGATCGCCCTTCCGCATGTGGTCGCCAGCGTCTCATGACGATCCTGGAGAATCCGCACGAGCGAGGCACCGACGGTCCCCAAGCCCGCAATGCCGATTTTGAGGGCATCTGCCATAGCAAGTTCCTAACAGGTAGAAGACACCCCGCCGGAACGGCGGGGCCATTTTGGTGCGGAAGCGGGCTGGCTGCCCGGCTCCTTACCGATGTGCGTTGAGCGAGACGACGTTGTGCATCGTCTCGTCCGCCGAAGAAAGAAAGCGCTTGATGTTGCGCGCCGCCTGGCGAATCCGATGCTCGTTCTCCACCAGCGCAAGACGAACGTAGTCGTCCCCCTGTTCGCCGAAGCCGATGCCCGGAGCAACCGCGACATCCGCCTTCTCGACGAGAAGCTTGGAGAACTCGAGCGAGCCGAGATGGCGAAACTTCTCGGGTATCTTCGCCCAGGCGAACATCGTCGCCGGCGGCGGCGGCACCTCGAAGCCGGCTTTTCCGAAGCTCTCAACCATCACGTCGCGGCGCCGCTTGTAGATGGCGCGAACCTCTGCGATGTCGCTGCCGTCACCGTTCAGTGCCTGGGTCGCAGCCACCTGGATCGGAGTGAAGGCGCCGTAATCGAGATAGGACTTCACCCGCGTCAGTGCCGCGATAAGACGTTCATTGCCGACGGCGAAGCCCATGCGCCAGCCGGGCATCGAGAAAGTCTTCGACATCGACGTAAATTCGACTGTCACGTCGGTCGCGCCCGGCACTTCCAGAACCGAGGGCGGCGGCGCGTCGTCGAAGTAGATTTCCGAATAGGCGAGATCCGACAGCACGATGATGTCGTGCTTCTTCGCAAAGGCGACGACATCCTTGTAGAAATCGAGCGTCGCGACCTGCGCCGTGGGATTGGACGGATAGTTGAGGATCAGCGCAAGCGGCTTGGGGATCGAATGCCGCACGGCACGCTCGAGCGGCGGGAAAAAACTCTCGTCCGGCTCGACCGAAATCGAGCGGATGACGCCGCCTGCCATCAGGAAGCCGAAAGCGTGGATAGGATAGGTCGGATTCGGGCAGAGGATTACGTCGCCGGGCGCAGTGATCGCCTGCGCCATATTGGCGAAGCCCTCCTTGGAGCCGAGAGTGGCTACGACCTGCGTCTCGGGATTGAGCTTGACGCCGAAGCGCCGTGCATAATAGGCCGCCTGCGCACGGCGCAGACCCGGAATGCCCTTGGATGACGAGTAACGATGGGTCCGCGGATCCTGGACCACCTCGCAGAGCTTGTCGACGATCGACTGCGGCGTAGGAAGGTCGGGATTGCCCATGCCGAGGTCGATGATGTCAGCACCGGCCGCTCGCGCGCTAGCTTTCAAACGGTTGACCTGTTCGAAAACATAGGGCGGCAGACGCCGGACTTTATGAAACTCTTCCATCTCCAGACCTCATTTGGCGCGCGTCTTCGCGAGCCCTCGGGCTCTTCGCTCGACATGCGCGGGGTGAACGGCCGTCCTGCGGCCATTCAACGCTTTGCGGCCAAATCACGAGAAAGGCAAGCTCTAATTCTCGATCTGTTTCAGCGTTTCGGCGCCGTGCTGCTCGGCCAGAAGCTGCAACTCCTTCAGGCGGCGCCGATACTCCGTCTCGGAGATCGCGCCGGACCGGCGCTGCCCGGCGAGTGCGGTCAAACGCCCCTCCATGTTCAGGGCCTCTTCATCAGTCATCTGCTGCATGGCAGCGGGCTTCTGGCCGTAAACCGAGGGATAGGTGGCAAGATCCGCCGTCGAATTGCAGCCGGCGAGCACGCCTGCGAGTATCAGTGCGCAAATCCGAGAAAGCGAACGCTGTTTTCCGACGGCAAGCATGCTGGCGATGACCTCTGTTTCTGCGGCGCGACGATGCGCTAGCCCTTGTAATCATTTTCGGGCAGAATGTAAAAATACAAAACAAACAAGATGCTGTGGAGGACGCCGGGTGACAGCAGAGAAGGCCGAGGGCGCTACGGGCTTTGCCGGCTTCGACCCCAAATCAGTCGAACCTTACATCGTCAAGGATCCCGAAAGCCTGGCCATCAACATGGCTCGCGCGGCAGAGCAGCTCGGAAAAGCCGCTTCTGCGTGGCTCGCGCCCCGCGAAGCGGGCGAGAAGACCGACAGTTTCGCCGAGCCTGTCTCCGACATGGTCAAGACTCTCTCCAAGGTCTCGGAATACTGGCTCTCCGACCCCCGGCGGACACTGGAAGCCCAAACCCATCTTCTCGGCAGCTTCTTCGATATGTGGTCGCGGACGCTCCACCGCATGGCAGGCGACGCCGTCGAAGACCCGGCCAACCTGCAGCGCAACGACAAGCGCTTCGCCGACGAAGACTGGGTGAAGAACCCCTTTTTTGACTTCATCCGCCAGGCCTATTTCATCACCTCGGACTGGGCGGAGCGCATGGTGAAGGATGCCGAGGGTCTTGACGAACATACCCGCCATAAGGCGGCCTTCTACGTTCGTCAGATTGCCAGCGCTCTTTCCCCGACCAACTTCATCACCACCAATCCGCAGCTCTATCGCGAGACGGTAGCGTCGAGCGGCGCCAATCTCGTGAAGGGCATGCAGATGCTGGCGGAAGACATCGCCGCCGGGCGCGGCGAGCTTCGGCTGCGACAGACGGACACCAGCAAGTTCGCCATCGGAGAGAACATCGCGATCACGCCGGGCAAGGTCATCGCGCAGAACGATGTCTGCCAGGTGCTGCAATACGAGGCGAGCACCGAGACCGTGCTGAAGCGGCCGCTGCTCATCTGCCCGCCCTGGATCAACAAATTCTACGTGCTGGACCTCAATCCGGAGAAGTCCTTCATCAAATGGGCGGTCGACCAGGGCCACACGGTCTTCGTCATCTCCTGGGTGAATCCTGACGAGCGCCATGCCTCCAAGGATTGGGAGGCCTACGCACGTGAAGGGATCGGCTTCGCGCTTGATATCATCGAGCAGGCAACCGGCGAGCGCGAAGTCAATTCCATCGGCTATTGCGTCGGCGGGACTCTGCTCGCCGCCGCCTTGGCGCTCCACGCAGCGGAAGGGGACGACCGCATTCGCTCGGCGACGCTCTTCACGACACAGGTCGATTTCACCCATGCCGGCGACCTCAAGGTCTTTGTGGACGACGACCAGATCCGCCATCTCGAAGCCAATATGAGCGCCACCGGCTATCTCGAAGGCTCGAAAATGGCGTCCGCGTTCAACATGCTCCGGTCGTCGGAACTGATCTGGCCCTACTTCGTCAATAATTATCTCAAAGGGCAGGAGCCCCTGCCCTTCGACCTGCTTTACTGGAACTCCGATTCGACCCGGATGCCCGCGGCGAACCACTCGTTCTATCTGCGCAACTGCTATCTGGAGAACAGGCTCTCCAAAGGCGAGATGGTGCTTGCCGGCCGCCGGGTATCCCTCGGCGACGTCAAGATCCCCATCTACAATCTCGCGACGAAGGAAGATCACATCGCGCCGGCGAAGTCTGTGTTCCTCGGCAGCAGCAGCTTCGGCGGCAAGGTGACGTTCGTGCTCTCCGGCTCGGGTCATATCGCCGGCGTCGTCAACCCTCCCGCGCGGAGCAAATACCAATACTGGACCGGAGCGGCGCCCAAGGGCGACCTCGAGACCTGGATGGGCAAGGCGAAGGAAACGGCCGGGTCCTGGTGGCCGCATTGGCAGGGATGGGTCGAACGGCTCGACAAGCGCAGGGTTCCGGCCCGAAAAGCCGGAGGTCCGCTCAAATCCATTGAGGAAGCGCCCGGCTCATACGTGCGCGTACGCGCCTGAACGCAGAGAGTATATTTCCTTGAATTTCCCTCGCCCGCTCGTCCCTGCGACGCTTGTGCAGCGCTACAAGCGCTTCCTTTTCGACGCTATTCTCGCCGATGGAACGGCAATCACCGGCTCATGCCCGAATACGGGTTCGATGCGAGGGCTGACGACACCGGGCTCGCCAATCTGGCTTTCCGAACACGACAGCCCGACACGCAAGTATCGCCACATGCTGGAGATCGTCGAGGCGGACGGCACACTGGTCGGCATCAACACCGGTTTGCCGAACCGGATCGCCGAGGAGGCGATCGTCGCCGGACAGGTCGGCAATCTTCACACCTACGGAGCGCTCCGGCGCGAGCAGAGATACGGCCGCAACTCGAGAATCGATATCCTGCTCAGCGATCCGGAAAAGGGCCTCGCCTATGTCGAGGTGAAGAACGTTCATTTCAGCCGCCTCAACGGCCTCGCCGAGTTTCCCGACAGTCCGACCCAACGCGGCGCGAAACATCTCGAGGAACTGGGCGATATGGCCTATGCGGGACACCGCGCGATCATGCTCTATCTTGTCCAGAGAGATGATTGCAGTCGCTTCCGCATCTGCCGTGACCTCGATCCGGCCTATGCTCGTGCCTTCGAAAGGGCGAGCGCACGCGGGGTCGAAGCCTATGCGGTCAAATGCACGGTGTCGCCCGCGCAAATCGTGCCCGCGGGGCCGATGACAGTGGACGAACCGGTCCCTGCTGTTTTATGAAAACCGCCTGAAACAACGAAAGTCCTGGAATGGTAACCTACATAGAGGCGGGCGCGGCTCCCTACAAGAACACCGGCGTCATTCGTCTTTACGGGCCGGAGGGGTTCGAAGGCATGCGCAAGGCCTGTCAGGTGACCGCACGGTGCCTGGACGAACTCGTGACGCGCGTGAGCCCTGGCGTGACGACGGAAGAGATCGACCGCTTCGTCTTCGAGTTCGGCATGGACCATGGCGCGCTCCCGGCAACCCTCAACTATCGCGGCTACACGAAGTCTTCCTGTACCTCAATCAACCACGTGGTCTGTCACGGCATCCCCAATGACAAGCCGCTACGCGAAGGGGACATCGTCAACATCGACGTGACCTATGTGGTCGATGGCTGGCACGGTGATTCCAGCCGAATGTATCCCGTGGGAGAGATAAAGCGTGCCGCCGAGCGGTTGCTGGACGTAACGCATGAATGCCTGATGCGCGGCATAGCCGCGGTCCGCCCCGGCGCGCGCACCGGCGCGATCGGCGAGGCGATCCAGAGCTATGCCGAATCCGAGCGTTGTTCCGTGGTGCGCGACTTCTGCGGCCACGGCGTCGGCCGGCTCTTTCACGACGCGCCGAACATCCTTCATTACGGCAGCGCCAAAGAAGGGCCGGAGCTCAAGGAAGGCATGATCTTCACGATCGAACCGATGATCAATCTGGGCCGTCCGCATGTGAAGGTCCTCTCGGACGGGTGGACGGCGGTCACGCGCGATCGATCTCTCTCGGCACAATACGAGCACACCGTCGGCGTCACGGCAGACGGCTGCGAAATATTCACGCTTTCACCGGCCGGCCTCTTCAAGCCCGGCATTCACGCTGCGGGCGACGCGTGACGAAGACGCCGCCCGCCGGAGCGGACGACCTTTTCGACGCAGCGGACGAACGCCAGTTTTTCCCGCAGCAGCCGACGGACAACAGGCCTGCGCCCGCGCCGGCAGCCGATGCCCACTACCACGGCCACCGGGATCGCCTGAGAACTCGCTACCGCGAGCACGGGGATGCGGCGCTGGCGGATTACGAAATCCTCGAGCTTATTCTCTTCCGCCTCATCCCCCGGCGCGATACGAAGCCGATCGCCAAGGCCCTGCTCGCCCGGTTCGGCACGCTCGCAGCCGTTTTCGGCGCTCCCTTGCACCTGCTTCAGGAAGTAAAGGGCGTGGGGGAATCCGTCGCACTCGATCTCAAGCTCATCGCCACTGCCGGCCATCGCATGCTCAAGAGCGAACTGCGCAACAAGCAGGTTCTGTCCTCCTGGAGCGCCGTGATCGACTATTGCCATGCGGCAATGGCGCATGAGACGAAGGAGCAATTCAGAATCCTCTTCCTTGACAAGCGCAATACGCTGATCGCCGATGAGGTGCAGCAGCAAGGAACGATCGACCACACGCCCGTATACCCTCGCGAAGTGGTCAAACGCGCTCTGGAGCTTTCCGCTACCGCCTTGATCTTAGTGCACAACCATCCCTCCGGCGACCCGACGCCGTCACGCGCCGATATCGATATGACGAAATTGATTGCAGACGCCGCCAGGCCGCTCGGCATTGCTCTTCATGATCACGTCATCATCGGCAAGGACGGCCACGTCAGCCTCAAAGGGCTTCGATTGTTCTGAAGGGTGCATGCATCAGACGCATCCAGGACAGATCGTTGCGGCATTGCACGTCATCAAACGGTGCGATTGACGGTATAGCTGTGCCTGCGCGAAATATGCCGCAGCGCACAACGATTCTCACGCGGGTCAGGAGAAGCGTCCATGAATCAGTATGATCTCATCGTCGTCGGCAGCGGTCCGGCCGGGCGCAGAGGTGCCATCCAGGCCGCGAAGCTCGGCAAGAAGGTGCTCGTCATCGAACAGGGAAAACGGGTCGGCGGCGTTTCCGTCCACACGGGAACCATTCCGTCGAAGACGCTGCGTGAAACGGCGCTCAACCTCACCGGCTGGCGCGAGCGCGGCTTCTACGGCCGTTCCTATCGGGTCAAACAGGAGATCAGCGCCGAAGATCTGCGCCAGCGTCTCATCATCACCCTCAATCACGAGGTGGAGGTGCTAGAGCATCAATTCGCGCGAAACCGCGTTCAGCACATCCGCGGCAGGGCGAGCTTCGTCGGGCCGACGACGCTCGAGATCGCCAAAGATGACGACGAGAGCATGCTCGTCTCCGGCACCAGCATCCTGCTTGCCGTGGGAACGAAACCTTTTCGACCGGACTATATGCCGTTCGACGGCAAGACGGTCGTCGACAGTGACGAGTTGCTCGATATCGGGGAACTGCCCCGCTCGCTTGTGGTGATCGGGGCAGGCGTCATCGGCATAGAATACGCGACCATCTTCAGCGCCCTTGACATTCAGGTGACGGTCGTCGACCCCAAGACGACCATGCTCGATTTCATCGATCGGGAGATCGTAGAGGATTTCACCTATCAATTGCGCGACCGCGCCATGAAGCTTAACCTCGGCCAGAAGGCAGAAAAGGTCGAACGGCTGGAAAACGGCAAGGTGCTGCTTTCCCTCGACAACGGCCGCAAGATCACAACCGAAATGGTGCTGTTCGCGGCCGGCCGGATGGGCGCGACGGATGCGCTCAATCTCCCCGCGGCAGGTCTCGAAGCCGACGCGCGCGGACGGCTGAAGGTCAATCCGGAGACGTTTCAGACGGCGGTCCCGAACATCTACGCCGCGGGTGATGTCGTCGGCTTTCCGAGCCTTGCTTCAACCTCGATGGAGCAAGGCCGCGTCGCGGCCCGCGTCGCCGTCGGCGCAATCGCCAAGGAGCCGCAGAAATATTTCCCCTACGGCATCTATGCCGTGCCGGAAATCTCCACCTGCGGCCTCTCCGAGGAAGAGGTCAAGGAGCGTGGAATTCCCTACGAATGCGGTATTGCCCGCTTCCGCGAGACTTCGCGCGGACACATCATGGGTCTGGATTCAGGCCTCTTGAAAATGATCTTCTCGCTCAGGACACGGCGCCTGCTCGGCGTCCATATCATCGGCGAAGGTGCGACGGAGCTCGTGCATATCGGCCAGGCCGTCCTGAACCTGAAGGGCACCGTCGAATATTTCGTCGAGAACACCTTCAACTATCCTACCCTCGCCGAAGCCTACAAGATCGCCGGCTTGGACGCATGGAACCGCATGGGAGAGGTCAAGGCCGAGTGACGGCGCGACTAGTCACCTGGATTAGGACAGCGCCGCGGCTGCAGAAATCAGTTTGCGCGGACCACCGCATCGCCGCGCGCGGCGAGTGCCGCCAGATCGGCCGGTTTCAACTCGACCGATTCGCCGCAGCCGCAGGCCGAAGTCTGATTGGGGTTGTTGAAGGTGAAGCCCGAGCGTAGCGTCGTGCTCTCGAAATCCATCTGGGTACCGAGAAGATAGAGCACAGCCTCGGGAGCAACCCAGACTTTCGCGCCGTCGTGCTCGACCAGATCGTCCTTCGAATTGGGTTCGCTCACGAGATCGACGGCATATTCCATGCCGGCGCACCCACCCTTCTTGATACTGATGCGGATGCCCTTGGCCTCGCCTCCGGCACTCTCCACGATCGACCGGACGCGGCCGGCGGCGGCATCGGTGAGGCTCATTACGGCAAAGCCCATGGGCTCTATCTCCTTTGTATCGCCGGGGTAAAGGCCCGGCGCTTTCCAGAACTGAATGTAATGCCCGTAGACCTGCCGATCAATATCGGCAGGTGCTCAATACCAGCCGAGCGCGACCTGCGCCTCTTCCGACATCCGGTCAGGCGTCCACGGAGGATCGAAGGTCATCGTGACTTCGACGCCCGAGACGCCTTCGACGGAGCCTACGGCGTTCTCGACCCATCCCGGCATCTCGCCTGCGACGGGGCAGCCCGGCGCCGTCAGCGTCATGTCGATCTTCACCATGCGGTCGTCTTCGATGTCGATCTTGTAGATGAGACCGAGTTCGAAAATATCGGCGGGGATCTCCGGGTCGTAAACCGTCTTCAGAGCGGCAATGATGTCATCGCTAAGGCGCGCCAGTTCCTCCGGCGGAATGGCCGAATGAACGATACCCTCGCGGACATCCACTTTTTCCTGCATTTGCTCGAGACCCATGTCCGTCTCCCTAAGCGAAAAACTTGCGTGCGTGTTCCAGCGCGTCCGCCAGCGCGTCGACCTCGGCCCGGGTGTTGTAGAGACCGAAGGACGCCCGGCATGTGGAGGTGACGCCGAACCGTTTCAAGAGCGGCTGTGCACAATGCGTTCCGGCCCGGACCGCGATGCCGGCGCGGTCGATGACCATCGACACGTCATGGGCGTGGATGCCGGCGATCTCAAAGGAAAAGATGCTTCCCTTGCCGGGTGCGTCGCCGAAGACCTTCAGCGAATTGATCGAGGACAGGCATTCGCGGGCATAGGCCGTCAGGTCCGCTTCATGTGCCCTGATCGCTTCGCGGCCGATCTTCTCCATGTAGTCGAGCGCATAGCCGAGCCCGATTGCCTGGACGATCGGCGGCGTTCCGGCTTCGAAGCGATGTGGCGGGTCGTTGTAGGTGACGCGGTCCTCGGTCACTTCCTCGATCATCTCGCCGCCGCCCATGAAGGGCCGCATTTCCTTCAGCCGGTCCGTTTTGCCATAAAGCACGCCGATGCCGGAAGGGCCGTAGAGCTTGTGACCGGTCATCACATACCAGTCGCAATCGATGTCCTGCACGTCGACGGGCATATGCACCGCCCCCTGGCTGCCGTCGACCAGCACCGGAATGCCGCGCTCGCGAGCGATGCGGCAAATCTCCTTCACCGGGACCACCGTGCCTAGCGCATTCGACATGTGCGTGATGGCAATGAGCTTCGTCCGCTCCGTCAGGCATTTGACGAAATCCTCGATGTGGAACGCGCCGTCCTCGTCGACCGGCGCCCAGACGAGCTTCGCGCCCTGCCGCTCGCGGATAAAGTGCCACGGAACGATGTTGGAGTGATGCTCCATGATCGAAATGACGATTTCATCCCCGTCACCAAGCTTCGGCATTCCATAGCCATAGGCCACGGTGTTGATCGCCTCGGTCGAAGACTTGGTGAAGATTATGTTGTCGACCGATGGCGCATTCAGGAACCGACGAACCTTTTCGCGCGCCTGCTCGTAGGCCTCCGTCGCGGCATTCGACAGGAAGTGCAAGCCGCGATGGACGTTGGCATATTCGTTTGAATAGGCCTGGGCCACGGCGTCGATGACGAGTTGCGGCTTCTGCGCCGATGCACCGTTGTCGAGATAGACGAGCGGCTTGCCGTAGACCGTCCGCGAAAGGATCGGGAAGTCCTTTCTGACCGCTTCGACGTCGTAGGCCGCTACCGGCGGCGCAGGATGTTCCATATCTTTGTCCAATCAGGCATGTTTTTCGAGCCAGGCCGAGATAACGCCCTCGAGCGACTCGACCAGCGCCGCGTCGTCTTCCAATTCTTCGACGATCTCGGCGACGAAAGCATTGACCAGCATCGCACGTGCCTTGTTTTCCGGTATGCCGCGCGCGAGCATGTAGAAGAGCTGCGTGTGGTCGATATCGATAACCGTTGCACCGTGACCGCACTGTACGTCGTCTGCAAAGATTTCGAGTTCCGGCTTCGCAGAGAAGTCTGCGTCGTCGGACAAGAGCAGCGTGTTGCACGACATCTTCGCGTCGGTCTTCTGCGCGTCCTGCGCGACAAGGATCTTGCCCTGAAATACGCCCTTCGCCCGGTCGAAAACGACGTTGCGGATAATTTCGCTCGACGTCGTGTGCGGCACGTTGTGGCTCAGCGTGAACGTCAGGTCGGTGTGGCTGTCGCCGCCGAGCAGGTTGATCCCGCGCAGCGTGAGGTCGGCGCGCTCGCCGCTCGCACGGCCATGCAGTTCCTGACGGACCAGCTTCCCGCCGGCATTGATGACAAAGAGGTGCAGTTTCGCGTCCTTGCCGAGATCGAAGCGGATCTGGCCGAGATGGGTATCGGCCGGGCCCTGCTGCTGCAGGATGATCCAGATCACGTCGGCACCCTCGGCAAGCGTCACATCGCTTACCGAGGAAACGAAGCTTGCCTCGGCGTTGGTCGACAGATGGCGCTCGATCACGGTTGCTTTCGCGCCGGCGCCGAAGGAAACCGGAAAGCGCGTATGCGCCTGACCATGACTCTGAGCCACCTGGATTTCAATCGGAGCTTCGATCTCCGCGCCGGCGTCGACCGTGATCTCCAGTCCGCCGCGCACGAGCCCGCCATTGATCCGGCCGATCGCATCATCCGAGCCGAGCACGGAGAGCCCGGCTGCTGCCGAGCCGTCCAGAAGGCTCTCGGTATAAGAGCGCACCGTAAGCTGCTCGGGAACGCTCTTGATGTCCGCCTGCCCGTTGCGCACGGAGAGAACCGACGAACCCGGGACGACCGGCTCGACGCGCTCGGCGAAGGCAGTCGGATCGGCCGCGGGCACCGCCCGCAGCAGCGTCCGCAGGTCCGTATAGTGCCACGCTTCGACGCGACGCGTCGGCAGACCGGCGGTCTTCAACTCGTGAACCAGCGTATCTCGCAGTGACAGCACGGCCCCGTCGCCCGGCAAGTCGCCAATCTGCGCCGTATAGGCATCGACGAGCGCCGTTTCGGCCGCCGTCATCTTGATGGCCTGTTGCATATTCATTCGAACACTCCTTCGACAGGCGTCAGGCTGCCGCCTCGATGATATCCGCGTAGCCGTTGGCCTCGAGCTCGTGCGCCAGCGTCTTGTCGCCGGACTTGATGACCTGGCCCTTGTAGAGGACGTGGACGGTGTCCGGAACGATGTAGTTCAGCAGGCGCTGGTAGTGTGTGATGACGACCACCGCGCGATCTGGCGAGCGCAGCGCGTTGACGCCATCTGCGACGATCTTCAGCGCGTCAATGTCGAGGCCGGAGTCGGTTTCGTCGAGTACGCAGAGCTTCGGCTCGAGCAGAGCCATCTGCAGGATTTCGGCGCGCTTCTTCTCACCGCCCGAAAAGCCGACATTGAGCGGACGACGCAGCATTTCGGGCGCGATTTTCAGCTCCACTGCAGCTTCCTTGACGCGGCGCATGAATTCCGGCGTCGTCAATTCGTCTTCGCCGCGATACTTGCGCTGTTCGTTCATCGCCACCTTCAGGAACTGCATGGTGGCAACGCCCGGGATCTCGACCGGGTACTGGAATGCGAGGAAGATGCCCTTCGCAGCGCGTTCCGCAGCGTCGAGCTCCAGGATGCTTTCGCCGTTATAAAGAATGTCGCCTTCGGTGACTTCATAATCTTCGCGTCCAGACAGGATATAGGACAGCGTCGACTTGCCGGAGCCGTTGGGCCCCATGATGGCCGCGACTTCGCCGGCCTTCACCGTGAGGTTCAGCCCGCGGATGATCTCGGTGCCGTCCTCGGCGATGCGTGCGTGCAGGTTCTTGATTTCAAGCATATGCGTTCGTCCTCTTGGGAAACGAAATCTTCAATCGCGCAATCCGTGCGCCGGTTCGGTATTCGGCCGGGGCCTCAGCCCACGGAGCCTTCGAGCGAGATGCCGATCAGCTTCTGCGCCTCGACGGCGAACTCCATCGGCAGTTCCTGGATGACTTCCTTGACGAAGCCGTTGACGATCAGAGCGATCGCCGCCTCTTCCGGGATGCCGCGCTGCAGGCAGTAGAAAAGCTGGTCCTCGGAAATCTTCGACGTCGTCGCCTCGTGCTCGAACTGCGCCGTCGAATTCTTCGCCTCGATATAGGGGACCGTGTGCGCACCGCATCTGTCGCCGATCAGCAGCGAGTCGCATTGGGTGAAGTTGCGGGCGTTCTCAGCCTTGCGATGCGCCGAAACCTGACCGCGATAGGTGTTTTCCGAAACACCCGCCGCGATGCCCTTGGAGATGATGCGGCTCGACGTATTCTTGCCGAGGTGAATCATCTTGGTGCCCGAGTCGATCTGCTGGTGACCGTTGGATACCGCGATCGAGTAGAACTCGCCGCGCGAACCGTCGCCGCGCAGGATGCAGGACGGGTATTTCCAGGTGATCGCCGATCCGGTCTCGACCTGGGTCCAGGAGATCTTCGAGTTCCTGCCGCGGCAATCGCCGCGCTTGGTCACGAAATTATAGATGCCGCCCTTGCCCTGCTTGTCGCCCGGATACCAGTTCTGCACCGTCGAATACTTGATTTCGGCATCGTCGAGCGCAATCAGTTCGACCACAGCCGCGTGAAGCTGGTTCTCGTCGCGTTGCGGTGCCGTGCAGCCCTCGAGATAAGAGACATAGGCGCCTTCATCGGCGATGATGAGCGTACGCTCGAACTGGCCGGTGTTCTTCTCGTTGATGCGGAAATAGGTCGAAAGCTCCATCGGGCACCGAACGCCCTTCGGCACATAGACGAAGGAACCGTCGGTGAAGACAGCGGAATTCAGCGTCGCATAGAAGTTGTCCGACTGCGGCACGACCGTACCGAGATACTTCCGCACGAGATCCGGATGCTCCCGCATCGCCTCCGAGATCGACATGAAGATGACGCCCGCCTTCTTCAGCTCTTCCTTGAAGGTGGTGACAACGGAGACGGAATCGAACACCGCATCGACGGCTATCTTCGACTTCTCGACGCCGGCGAGGATCTCCTGTTCCTTCAGCGGAATGCCGAGCTTCTCATAGACCTTGAGCAGCTCCGGATCGACCTCGTCGAGCGACTTCGGCCCCGCTGTGCCTTTCGGCGCCGCGTAATAGTGGATGTCGTTGAAGTCGATCTTCGGATAGCGGACGCGTGCCCAGGTCGGCTCCTCCATGGTCTGCCAGCGGCGATAAGCCTCGAGGCGCCATTCGAGCATCCACTCCGGTTCGTTCTTCTTGGACGAGATCAGGCGGATGATATCCTCGGACAGCCCCTTCGGAGCCTTGTCCATCTCGATCGTCGTCTCGAAGCCGTATTTATACTGGTCCACGTCGATCTGGCGGACCTGGTCAATGGTTTCCTGCACGGCAGGCATGTCGTTCTCCAATCTCGCCGGATCCAAGGTCCGGCAGCTTGTCAACACGATGCAAGTATTCGCGCACCGCATATGTAATGGCTAAAAGGCGCTTTTCACCCCATTTGCCAAGCGGAAAATTGCTTTTCCGCAATTTCATTCAATGCTCTCCGCTTCACGCCGCCTGTCCGGTCGAGGGTCGCCGTGCAGCCACTTTCGCGAATATCGCTGCGCAGCGCTCGATATCCGCTTGCGTCGTCGTCTCGCCGATCGAAATCCTGAGTGCACCGTGACGCGGATCGTAGCCCATGGCTGTCAAAACATGGCTTTGCCCGACCTTTCCGGATGAGCAGGCCGAGCCTGCCGACAAGGCGACGCCCTCGAGATCGAAAGCGATCTGTCCGGTCTCGGCTTTCAGCCCCGGAAGAGTGAAGAAGCATGTATTTGCCAGGCGGGGCCCGTCGCGCCCGTGGATCACCACATCGGGGGCGGAGGACCGCATTTCCGCCTCCAGGCCGTCGCGCAGCGCGGCCATGGCGGCCATGCGCCCGTCGATATTCCCAGCGGCCGCGCGTGCTGCAGCAGCAAAGCCCGCAAGCGCCGCTGCATTCTCGGTCCCCGAACGGTGTCCCTTTTCCTGTCCGCCGCCGCGGATCAGTGGCGAAGGCATCATGATCTCGCCCCGGGCAACGAGCGCGCCCGCTCCCTTCGGACCGCCGATCTTGTGCGACGACAGGATCAGAAAGTCCGCACCGAGCGACTCGATCGAAAGCGGTAGCCGGCCGGCAGCCTGAACAGCATCGACGACCAGAATACCGCCATGTGCGCGCACGATCGCCGCAACCTCGGCGACCGGCTGAATGATGCCCGTTTCGTTGTTGGCAAGCATCACCGCTACCAACGGCAGACCGGTCTCGCGGTCATGCGCCTGAAGCAGGGCCTCGAGCGCCGCGCAGTCGATGACGCCGGCGCTGGTCACCGCTATCTCGCAAATATCCTCGGGCGCGAAACGTCCGCCCTCGCGCACTGCCGGATGCTCGATCGCCGAAACATAGAGCTTGCCTGCCTTGAGCGGCGTGCGCCCCATGCGGAACTGCGGCGTCAGCACCATGTTCGCCGCTTCCGTCGCGCCGCTGGTAAAGACGACCGCTGCGGGTTGCGCGCCGCAGAGTGTGGCAACATCGCGGCGGGCGCTCTCGACAAGGGCGCGCACCGCACGCCCTTCGCCGTGGACCGAAGAGGGATTGCCATGCTGATCGAGCGCGAACAGGAGCGCCTCACGCGCTTCCGGCAGAAGCGGCGCCGTGGCGTTCCAGTCCATGTAGATGCGCGATCCCGACATCGATTCCTTCGCTGGGCCTGCTGCGACCGCTTCTAGCGGCGCCGTTGCATTTTCCTTGAATTTTCCGCGCCGCTTGCCTTAAGAGACGAAGCTCATGCGGATGTCCGTACCAAAGTTTTGAACGGTTCTAAAGTAGGTTCTAGAAAAGCTGACTGGTTTAGTCAAGACAGATCGGCACCAAGAACGACGGAATTGAACCAAAGCACTCCCGGAGAGCCAATGCCCGAAATCATCTTCAACGGACCGGCCGGTCGCCTTGAGGGCCGCTATCAGCCTTCGAAGCAGAAGAGCGCCCCGATTGCGATCATCCTGCATCCGCACCCGCAGTTCGGCGGCACGATGAACAACCAGATCGTATACCAGCTCTTCTACATGTTTCAAAAGCGCGGCTTTACCACCTTGCGCTTCAATTTCCGGGGCATCGGGCGCAGCCAGGGCGAATTCGACCATGGTGCCGGCGAACTTTCCGACGCGGCATCCGCACTCGACTGGGTGCAGAGCCTGCACCCCGATTCCAAGAGCTGCTGGGTCGCCGGCTACTCGTTCGGCGCCTGGATCGGCATGCAGCTGCTGATGCGGCGTCCGGAGATCGAGGGCTTCATGGCAGTGGCACCGCAACCGAACATCTACGATTTCTCCTTCCTGGCGCCGTGCCCCTCCTCCGGCCTGATCATCAACGGCGATTCCGACAAGGTGGCGCCGGAGAAGGACGTCAATGGGCTTGTCGAGAAGCTCAAGGCTCAGAAGGGCATTCTGATCACGCATAAGACGGTATCGGGCGCCAACCACTTCTTCAATGGCCAGGTCGAAACCCTCATGGCCGAATGCGAAGACTATCTCGACCGCCGTCTCAACGGCGAACTGGTGCCTGAGCCGGCGGCGAAGCGCATTCGCTGAACGGCGCCATCGCGCCGCAGAGATGCGAGAGTTCCGTTGGCACCGCCGGCGTTTCGGCGGCGCTTCCGCGCCGCCTGAAGCTCTACCGGCCTTCTGCCTCTTTACCTTGTTACCGTTGCCTAAATCGATTATCTTACCGTCGTCTTACTTGAGGGCTGTCAATGCCGAAAGCCGAGAAGCTCGAGACGACGGTTTCGACGAAGGGGCAGGTCATTCTGCCCAAGGCCATCCGCCAGCGGCGGCAATGGGAAGCCGGCACGCGCCTGATCGTGGAGGAGACACCCGAGGGTGTCCTGCTGAAACGCGCGCCTGCATTTGAACCATCCGAGCCGAAGAACGTGTTTGGGTCGCTGGGCTTCAGCGGTGAGCCGAAATCGTTGGAGGACATGAAGGCGGCTGTCCTGACCGAGGCCCGGCGGCGGCATGGACGCAATTGATACCAATCTGATCGTCCGCTATCTCACGGGCGATCATCCGGAACAGTCACCGCAAGCGCGTACCGTCGTGGATGGCGGGCAGGTGTTCGTGCCGGTGACCGTGGTGCTGGAAGTCGAATGGGTTCTGCGCAGCGCCTATGGCTACCGGCCCGAGGACGTGGCGCGGGCTTTGCGCGCATTTGGGGGGCTGCCGACCGTGACGGTCGAAGAGGCCTCGATTGTTGCCGAAGCACTGGACCTGGCGGAAAAAGGGGTGGATTTCGCCGATGCGCTGCATCTGGGGAAGTCCATGCATTGCGAGGGTTTCGTGAGTTTCGACAGGAAATTCGTGAAGGCGGCGCAAGCTATGGGAGTCAGGAAGGTGCGGCAGCCATGACCCGGGTCGACGCGCTACGGCCGGCTTTGCGCGTCTGATACGACGCGCAGCGCTGCGGCTGACGAGGACGTGCCCGAGGAAATCACGAAACCTCCGCAATCCGCTCTGGCTTTGCGGCATACCTGCCCCCGCTCACCGGACGGCTGACGCCGGTCGTTCCGGGATAGGTCAAGGGCAGGCCGTATCGCGACCTGACGGCGAGATAGGCCCAGGCCTCCGCTTCCATCGAGTCGCCGTCGAGATTCAGTGCTTCTGCCGGCAGCACGCGCGCCGCCTCTGCCGCGGCAAGAGCGCTGAGGTCTTGCATGATCACGGCATTCAGCCGGCCGCCGCCACAGATGATGTAGCACGCCGGCCTTTCGGGAAGATGCCGTGCGGACCGGATGATGGCGGCGGCCGTCACATGTGCGAGCGTACGCGCACCATCTGCGAGACTTGCCGCTTCGCTCGGTGGCGGCGCGAAATCGTTCCGGTCGAGAGAGCGGCGTTTCTCCGCCGTGAAGAAGGGGTGGCAAAGATAGCGTTCGGCAAGTGCCGGCAAGACTGCGCCCTCGCTCGCGATCATGCCCCCCTGGTCGTAGGGAATGCCGGCATGAGCCTCGACCCACTGGTCGATCAGCGTGTTGCCCGGGCCGCTGTCATAGGC
Source organism: Sinorhizobium arboris LMG 14919 (assembly GCF_000427465.1). Lineage (NCBI taxonomy): Bacteria > Pseudomonadati > Pseudomonadota > Alphaproteobacteria > Hyphomicrobiales > Rhizobiaceae > Sinorhizobium > Sinorhizobium arboris. Next base: position 1,610,594 of record NZ_ATYB01000014.1, read on the forward strand.
GACGATTTCTCCGCCTGCTCCAATGAAGGTGAGATTGGAGATACCGCCGATATTGACGAAGACGACCGGCGCGGCGATCTCGCCGATCTGGGAGAGCCCGCGCGCCAAAGCGGCGTGATAGGCGGGGATGAGCGGCGCGCCCTGGCCTCCATGGGCCATGTCATTGGCTCGCATGTCGTAGACAACGTCGATCCCGGCTTCCCGCGCCAGCAGATCGCCGTCGCCGAGCTGTACCGTCAACGCTTGATCGGGGCGATGCAGGACGGTTTGCCCATGAAAACCTATTACATCGACACTTTCCTGTAAAATATTGTTTTCTTGTAGAAATGCTCGGACAGAAACCGCGTGCCGCAGCGTCAGCTCGCGCTCGAGGTCTGCGAGCGCTCCCGGCCGCTCATTTCGATTCACAATCGACCGCGCGTCATCGAGGCCCTGTTTCAGTCGCTCCCGGAACCGCGGATCATAGGCATATCCGGCAGATGGGCCGCGATCGACGATGGCGTCGCCGTCCGTTCGCAGGACTGCGATATCTATACCGTCCATGCTCGTGCCGCTCATCAGGCCGATCGCCGTCAATACCTTGCCCATGCATCATCCTCCGCCGAAGCGCACCGCCCCGTATCCGTGTTCATAGCAAAACACCCGCCAAGCAAAAACGTGCACTTTCGAAGAAACAGTGATAAAGGCGCGGCGCAGACGTCCTACCCAGCCGAAAGAGACAGGTTATGTCCGAGTTCAAGTCCGATTTCCTTCACACTCTCAGCGAACGCGGTTTCATCCATCAGACATCGGATGATGCCGGCCTCGACCAGCTGTTCCGCACGGAAACCGTGACTGCCTATATCGGATTCGACCCAACGGCTGCGAGCCTGCACGCCGGCGGGCTCATTCAGATCATGATGCTGCACTGGCTGCAGGCGACCGGACATCGGCCCATTTCGCTGATGGGCGGCGGCACGGGCATGGTAGGCGATCCCTCGTTCAAGGACGAGGCGCGTCAGCTGATGACGCCCGAAACGATCGCAGCCAATATCGCAAGCATCAAGACGGTCTTCTCGAACTACCTGAAATATGGCGACGGCCCTAAGGACGCGCTGATGATCAACAATGCCGACTGGCTGCTCGGCATCAACTATCTCGAGTTCCTGCGCGATGTCGGCCGGCACTTCTCGGTGAACCGCATGCTGTCTTTCGACAGCGTGAAGATGCGGCTCGAGCGGGAGCAGTCGCTGTCCTTCCTCGAATTCAACTACATGATCCTGCAGGCCTACGATTTCGTGGAGCTTTACGAGCGTACCGGATGCCGGCTCCAGATGGGCGGTTCGGATCAATGGGGCAACATCGTCAACGGCATCGATCTCGGCCACCGGATGGGAACGCCGCAACTCTACGCACTCACCTCGCCGCTGCTGACCACCTCATCCGGCGCGAAAATGGGCAAATCCTTGAGCGGTGCCGTCTGGCTCAATCCGGATATGCTTGGTCCCTACGAGTTCTGGCAGTACTGGCGCAACACCGAGGACGCCGACGTCACGCGGTTCCTCAAGCTCTACACGACGCTGCCGATGGCGGAAATCGACCGCCTGTCGAAGCTCGGCGGCTCCGAGATCAACGAGGTCAAGAAGGTTCTGGCAACCGAAGTGACCGCCATGCTGCACGGGCGGGCGGCAGCGGAACAGGCCGCCGAAACGGCGCGCAAGACCTTCGAGGAAGGTGCGCTGGCCGAGAACCTGCCCTCGGTCGACGTGCCCGCTCCCGAGATCGAATCGGGGCTCGGTCTGCTTGCACTGATGGTGCGTGCCGGCCTTGCCGGTTCGAACGGTGAAGCGCGTCGCCATGTTCAGGGCGGTGCCGTTCGGATCAACGACGATCAGGTCAGCGACGAACGTCGGGTCGTCGGAAGCGACGACGTGACCGGCGATGGCGTCATCAAGCTCTCGCTCGGCAAGAAGAAGCATCTGCTGGTCCGGCCCATCTGACCGGGAAGGAAAGACATTCAGAAACGAGAGGCCGGCCGTCGTGCCGGCCTTCTCATTGAAACTCGAAAATGTTGCGGAAAACGCCCGGCGCTATGATGGACAGCGGGTTGATCGTCAGATTCGGCTGGTTGAACGGACCGGCGAGCTTGAAGGTGATGCCGAGCAGACCGCGGTCGCGGCCATTTCCGAGCAGGGCGCCGATCAGCGGCAGCTCGCCGAAGAGCCGGTTCAGGCCATAGGCCGGCATGAACGTTCCCGTCATATCCATACGGCCATTGGCGTCGCGAACAGTTCCCTGGAAGGTCGCGCCGACGTCGACGCCGCGGACGACCCCGCTGCCGACGCGGATCGTGCCCTGATCCAGGAAGAGTTGCGCGAAACCGCGCTCGAACTGAGCCGTGCTCACATCAATATCGCGCCGGACTGCCTGGTTGAGACTGCGCCCGTCCTGTCCTGTCGGCGTCGAGACCATCGATTGCAGCCTTTGCTCGCCGACGAGCGAGAACTTGCGGATGTCCACGGTTCCGCGCCACGAGTTGGCGCCCCGATCACGCAGGCGCAGATTGAGCAGACCCCCGCGCATATTGCGGTAGATGTCGATGAACCGCGCAAAGGACCCGGCATCGCTCGTTGTCAACTCCAGCGTGTTGTCGGCTCCGGCCTTGACCAACCTGGCGACGACAGCCTGACCGCTTGCCGTTACCGCCGAAAGGTCGATGTCGTCGATCTGCTGGCCGCGGCTCGAATAGGCCAGCTTCACGTTCGAGAGCACCTCGCCGTTGAAACCGGTGACCCGGTCGAGACGCGCATTGATCTTTACATTACCGCCATCCTTCGACCCGACCCCGCCCTTCACGCGGGCGAGCGCCGGTCGGATATCCGCTGCCGTGCCCGTGAGATCTATCGAATAGCCCCCCTTGCTGCGACCCACCGCAACGGCGAAATCGTCGCCGCTGGCCAGCCGCACATCCTTCAGCCGCGCCGATGCGAGGCCGGACTCATCGACGCGCAATTCGCCATTGCCGCCAAAGCCTTCACCGGTAAGATGAAAGTCGTTTATTTCCGTGATGCCGTCGGAACCCCGGATGGTGAAATGTGCCTCTGCGGCGATGCCGGAGCCCTTGCTCCAGCCGATCCAGGGCAGCGACAGTACGGCTTTGCCGAGATCGGCCTTCACCGACTGGCTGCCATCCTCCGCAAGCGACACGTCGATGCCGACGGGCCCGCTGACGATACCGGACAGTGCCGGAGCGATTTTCGCCCGTGCCGCCTCGTCGAGCGTTCCGGAGATTTCGCGCGTTCTCTTCACATTGGCGGAGGCATCCACCGGCTCGGTGAGCGCGATGCGCATCTTCGCGCCATCGATCAGGGCGTTTGCCTGAAGCACGGCACGTTCGTTGTCGATCCGCATCGTACCGTCGAGATTGGCGATCGAACGTCCCGCGATGGGCCGCCTTATCGTGACGTCCTCGAGCTGCATTTCCACCTGCCAAAGCGGTGGCGGCGGCTTCTGGTCGGATATGAGACCGAACCGCGCGCCGACCAACGCCTTCATCGGACCGGTGAAATCCTCCGGAACGAAGGGCGTCTTCTGCAGCGCCTGGATGGGCTTGTAGCGGACGAGCTCCGCTATCGCATCCGCCTGGCCGGCGACCTCTATCTTCATCTCCGCCATGAGCGGCTTGCTATAGACGTCGGCAATGACGAAATCGCCGCCGTTCAAGGCGACGGAGTGGCCGGAGGGGAAAAAGGCAGCGCCCTTCTCCACCGCGACGGACATCCGTTCGCCGCTCAGGCTGAAATGCCCGGCCGTGTCGCGCAGCGGTGGAATCTCTCCCGCGATGTTGATACGCGTATCGTCGATGGCGAAATTGATGTTGAGTTCTCTCTCGTTGAGCCTCAATTCGCCACCACTGCTGGCGATGCGCCCTTCGGGAATCGATACCTCGATGCGGGCATCGCTCACAATGCCGCCGAAGAGGTTGCCGATCGCCCAACGGCGGGCACCCTTCGCAAGCCACCACGGCCACAACTGCTTGACTGCCGTGGAGTGCATCCGGTCGCTGAGTGCGGCGAAACTGATGCGCGGAGACGTCTTGCCGAAAGCGACCGAGAGGGACCCAGCCATGGAACCGAGCGGGCTCGATATTGCCAGCTGATCGAAGATCAGCCGGTGGCTGTCCGACTCGAACCGACCGCTCGCCTTGGCATCGAAGGCAAGCGGACGTTCTTGAATGTCTTCGGGATCGGAACTGGCGTTCCTGAGCAGAAGATCGACCGCGAAACCTTTCCGATCCGCGCCGGCAACCTTGTCGAGGTCGATCAGGGCGCCGGTAAAAGGGAAACTCGAACGGCCTATCCTGATCATCGACGACAGAATTTCGACAGAGGCCCGCTCGAAATCGTAAGACAGGTTGAGGTCGGAGGAATTGAGAGTCGAGACGAGTCCGCCGGCGTGGAAGGCTCCGTTCGAAGTCTTGACGGTCGCCGTCAGTGCCGGCTTCCTGCCGTCCGTGGCGCGAGCTGCGTTGAGGGTCACATCGGCGGCGGCCTCGATGCCGAAGGCCTCCTCCTTGGCCGATTTGCCGTGATAGAGGAACGGCGAGAGCGAGAGCGCGTCGAGGCGGGCCTCGAAGGCAGCAATGCGCCCATTGTTGCCGAGAGCCTTGGCCGTCAGCAGCGACTCTGTACCATCGACTGCGATCGTGCCGTCGACGCGCATCGAGCTGTCCGGATCGTGGCTGAACTCGAGCGTCTTGATCTCGACCGGGACAATGCGACCCCGGACGCCGCTGACTTTCAGGCTGAAATCCGAGAGCACCACGGTCTGCGTCGCCCGTCCCGCGGTCAACCGTGACATCCGGTCGCCCTGCGCGAACAACTCTTCGAGCGCGTTGCCCACATCGGCGATGCGGATGGCCGTGAGATCGATCGGCTCGCCGCGCGGCAAGAGGCCGGTGTCGAGTTCGCCGCCTTCCGCTTCGAGCCTCGAGACGTCGATGCGGCCGGTCGCAAGGGCAAAGGGATCGAGGGCGATCGAGATCGCACCGAGCCTGGCGAGGTGCCGGCCCGAACCGCTCTCCTTCAGCGTCACGCCGCGCGCCTTGAGCGCAAGGGCGCCGCCGCCTGTCAAGCGGATGACCGTGCTTTCGACATCGGCGCTGTAACCCTGGCCGAGCGCTGCGTTGAGGGCGTTACGTGCCCGGGCGTTCAAGGGTCCGTCGACGATCCCGCTTTCTATGACGGCCACGAGCGAAGCCAAGGCGATGAAGACAAGGAGCGAGCAGCACAGGAGAAGACGCGCGCACAAGCGCCAGGCACCGCCCGGGCGCGGCGTGTGCACGATAACCGGGTCATGCGCTTGAGCCGAGGGCAATGCGTGCAGCGCGACGATGTCTTCCCTGCGAAAGTCGACTCTTTCGCCGCGAATTTCACTCATCGGCGCGAGTGTCCTCGACCTGATTGCCCGGTTGCATGTTTCCCATCTGGCCCGCTGCCACGCAAGCGATAGCCGGATCTTTCATTCGCCCCATCTAGATCACAACTCGTCGAACCAAGTCACCACGCTTTGCCTCTCGCGGAAACGCGGCCATTTCTCCTTTGCGCAAAGATCGCTCACCGCTTTGAGCCCTGCACGATTTCACCTCCACTCGAATCCGAGTTAAAGGATCAAGCAGTAGCTACGAAGCCGTCCGGCACCTGTCAAATCTATCACAAATCCGCTGGACGGGCTCCGACGATCTTCGATATGTCCTAAAGCACATTGCATTCGACCGGAGTCATGCGATGCGCTGGGGTACTGCTCGTGCATGCCGTCATCCAAAACCGCTGCACAATTTTGGCGACATGCATTAACCGCGGAATGTCCACAAAACTTGACGTAAGAAAGGTTTGATCATGGCAGGATTGGGACAAGGCGATGTCGCCCCGGAGTTCGAACTTCCTCGCGACGGCGGTGGTTCGATCTCGCTTGCTGCGCTGCGCGGCAAGCCGATCGTTCTGTTCTTCTACCCGAAAGACGACACGAAAGCCTGCACGGAGGAGGCCATTTCTTTTTCCGCTCTGGCGGAGGCGTTCCAGAGGGCCGGGATTGCGCTCATCGGAGTATCGCCCGATTCGGCCAAGAGCCACGACCGCTTCGCCAAGAAACACAATCTGACGGTCGCGCTCGGTTCTGACGAGGATAAGGCCGTGGCAAACGCCTACGGCGTCTGGGTCGAGAAGAGCATGTACGGCCGCAAGTACATGGGCGTCGAGCGAACCACCTTCCTTATCGACCGGCAGGGCGTCATCAGCCGCGTCTGGGAAAAGGTCAAAGTGCCCGGCCATGCCGACGAAGTTCTGGCCGCCGCAAAGGCGCTTTGAGCAGAGCCGGCGATGACGCAGCTTCCGCAATTCCATAGCCTGCGCGGGGCGGCCGTCGAAGCGATCCGCGCCCCCGACCTTGCCGTCAAGACCGAGCTCGCCCAGGAAGCCGCGCGGCGCTGGCAGGCGCGAACGCTGTCCTTGCGCTCCCCCTTGGACCGCGCCGTACCCGAGCGGCCCGGCCGCCCCGAAAAGCCGGTTCTGACGCCACCCACTCACGTCAAGCGCCGCTCGCTCGGTTCGCTGAAAGGACGGATCGCGCTGCTGCACGCCATTGCCCATATCGAACTGAACGCCGTCGATCTGGCTCTCGACATCGTCGCACGCTTTGCGTCCGAACCAGTGCCGAATTCCTTCTTTGCAGGTTGGATGCAGGTCGCCTTCGAAGAAGCCAAGCATTTTCGCATGGTCCGGCAAAGGCTGAACGACCTCGGCGCCGACTACGGCGATCTTCCCGCGCATGACGGCCTCTGGCAGGCGGCGCACGACACGCGCAACGACCTGACCGCCCGCCTCGCGGTCGCGCCGCTGATTCTCGAGGCGCGCGGGCTTGATGTAACGCCGGCGCTGCGTGCAAAGATGCGGGAGACCGGCGATGACGAGAGCGCTGCCGTGCTCGACGTGATCTATGAGGACGAGAAGGGTCACGTAGCCGTCGGAGCGAAATGGTTCCGCTTTCTCTGCGCCCGTCAGAAGAAGGACCCCGCCGCAACCTTCCAAACGCTGGTGCGGGCAAATTTCCGCGGACCGCTGAAACCTCCGTTCAACGACATTGCCCGGGCGGAGGCGGGGTTGACGCCCTCCTTCTATCGTTCGATGACCGCCTCGACCAACATCTGAGGAAGCACGCCCCGCGCAAACGCTTTGTTAACCTTAACAAAGTGTAATTGCCGTCGGGTAAGGCGAACTACGGCGTCGTGCGTCCATCGGACGCACGAACTGTAGCGCATCGGCGGGGGTGATGTGGTGTCTGTTGGTCCGGTAAACGCCTTCGGGAAACGAAGGCAAAGTCATGTCCTGATCCTTGCGAGCGGCGACAGGGTCCGGCACATGACGATCCGCCCATGGATGTCGGCGCTCGCCATCTGCTTCGTCGGCATGTTCGGCACGGGATATCTTGCCGCTACCACCTATCTGGTGCTTCGCGACGACCTGATCGGCGGAACGATCGCCCGGCAGGCGCGCATGCAGCACGTATACGAAGACCGGATCACCGCGTTGCGGGCACAGGTGGACCGGGTCACGAGCCGGCAATTGCTGGACCAGCAAATTGTCGAGGAGAAAGTCGAAAAGCTCCTCCAGCGGCAACTGGCGCTGACATCCAGGAGTGGCAAGATCGGCGCGATCTCAGAACGCCGCCAGGCTTCGGATCGTACAGCACAGGAAGACGTTTTGCCGGCGACCGGAGCCCTGGCCTATGATCGGCGTACAGAAGCCCGGGACGGCGTCAAGGCTATCGAGTCGATCATGGGCATTGTCGGCGAGCAGGACAACCGGTCTCCCCGTCCCGCCGCATTGGGTTACACCCCTGTCTCCTCCGGAAACGCCGGTGGCGAGAGCGCTTCCGACCGGGCCGACCGGATTTTCTCCAACGTCACGCTTTCGCTCAAGGGCGTGGAGCGCGAACAAATGGCGCATCTCCGGCAGATGACGAATGACGCGCTCAGGACGTCCGATGCGATCAGGGCCATCGTCGAAGGTACCGGCTTCACACTCCCGGCGATCGAGGAAGCGGTGAACGCGGATGCGGCGGCGGAAGCCGGGATCGGCGGTCCGTTCGTGGAGCCTCAGAACGGGGATTCGTTCGATCAGTCGCTGCTGGGTTTCGACAGTGCCCTCCTCGAACTCGAACAGACCCGCGACGCCGCGCGAAAACTTCCTCTGGGCAGCCCGGCGCCCGCGGCCGTCGTCACGAGCAGTTTCGGAAATCGGCTGGACCCGTTCCTCGGGCGTCTGGCGCTGCACGCCGGCATCGACTTTCGAGCACCGACCGGCACGCGCGTTCGCGCCGCCGCGGATGGCACCGTTACGGCCGCCGGTCCGGCGGGCGGCTATGGAAACATGATCGAGATCGATCATGGCAATGGCGTCACGAGCCGCTATGCGCATCTGTCGGTCATCCTGACCAATGTCGGCGATCAGGTGAAGGCAGACGCGGTCATCGCCAAGTCGGGAAGCACCGGACGATCGACGGGACCGCATCTCCATTACGAGGTCCGTCTGAATGGGCAGGCCGTCGATCCGGCCGGCTTCCTGAAAGCCGGAACGGAGCTCGCCGGCTATCTCGATTGAGATGAGCAAGGCGCGTCGCCACCTCCCCCGCGCGTAACGGGGAATGCAACGGATTCGAGCAATTTCAACTTCCAGTGTTTCAACGCTCTGGATTTCTTGACTTTCGACGCCTTTGGTCGTATGAGCGCCGCCATATGCTGCTGCATTTTCCATCGATCGACCAGAGTTCACCAGAACCGGAACGGAAACAGTTTCCCCTTTGACCAATTTCGCTGACCTTGGCCTGAGCCAGAAAGTACTCTCCGCAGTTACCGATGCGGGTTATACGATACCGACACCGATCCAGGTTGGTGCAATCCCCCCAGCGCTTCAGCGCCGCGACATTCTCGGCATCGCCCAGACCGGAACCGGCAAGACCGCATCCTTCGTGTTGCCGATGTTGACCCTTCTTGAAAAGGGACGTGCCCGTGCGCGCATGCCGCGCACGCTGATCCTAGAGCCGACGCGCGAACTCGCTGCGCAGGTTGCCGAGAACTTCGACAAATACGGCAAGAATCACAAGCTCAACATCGCGCTGCTGATCGGTGGCGTTTCCTTCGACGAGCAGGACCGCAAGCTGGAGCGCGGTGCCGACGTACTGATCTGCACGCCCGGGCGACTACTCGACCATTGCGAACGCGGCAAGCTCCTGATGACAGGAGTCGAAATTCTCGTCATCGACGAAGCCGACCGAATGCTCGACATGGGCTTCATTCCCGACATCGAGCGCATCGCAAAGCTCATTCCGTTCACGCGGCAGACCTTGTTCTTCTCGGCGACGATGCCGCCCGAGATCCAGAAGCTTGCGGATCGCTTTCTGCAGAATCCGGAGCGCGTCGAGGTGGCACGCCGGTCCTCGACAGCGATCACGGTTACGCAGCGTTTCGTCGCCTCGCACGGCAAGGACTACGAAAAACGCTCTGTTCTCCGCGATCTCATTCGGTCCCAGGAGGATCTGAAGAACGCGATCATCTTCTGCAATCGCAAAAAAGATGTCGCCGAGCTTTTCCGCTCGCTCGATCGCCACGGATTTTCGGTGGGCGCGCTGCACGGCGACATGGATCAGCGCTCGCGCATGACCATGCTCGCCAACTTCAAGGACGGCAATATCAAGCTCCTGGTCGCGTCCGACGTCGCGGCGCGAGGGCTCGATATTCCCGATGTCAGCCACGTCTTCAATTTCGACGTGCCGATCCACGCGGAAGACTATGTCCACCGCATTGGCCGCACCGGGCGTGCCGGCCGTTCCGGCGCTTCTTTTACGATCGTCACCAAGCGCGACGCGAAATTCGCGGATGCCATCGAAAAGTTGATCGGTCAGACGGTCGAATGGTTCAACGGCGATCTTTCGGAACTGCCCGAGCCGATGGAGAGTCACGACAGCCGTCGCGACCGTAGTAGCGATGGGCGCAAGGACCGGAAGAGGGAGCGTCCGGGCAAGGCTCGCGCCGATCACAAAGCTGTCACGGCATTCGGCAATAACACGGAAGAACTCGAAACAGCCCCTGAAAGGGTCGATGCGGTGAAGATCGAACGCAATGCCGACAGCAAGGATCGCCATAATGGCCGCAGCGACCGTCCCGGCCGAGCGCAGAATGCCGCCAATGACGACAATCGCGATCGTCGCCAGCGCAACCGCCGCGACCACGACGACGGCCCGACGCCGGTCGGTTTCGGTGACGATATTCCTGCCTTCATGCTGATCGTCGGCAAGGCCTGATCCCTCGCTCCATGGCACTGCCCGGCATCGACTTTCCCGGTCTCGGTTGTGGTCTGGCGATCCTGCGCGATGGACAGATCCTTCTCTGCCGTCGCCTGAAGGCGCCTGAAGCCGGCCACTGGAGCATCGTCGGCGGCAAAGTCGATCATATGGAGCGGGCGCAGGATGCGGCGCGACGCGAGGCGGAGGAGGAAAGCGGTCTTTCCATCCACTCGACCCGCTTTCTCTGCATCAGCGAACAGATGATCGAAGCCGATCGGCAACATTGGATTTCGCTGATCTATGTTACCGAGGATTTTTCCGGCGAGCCGCGCCTCACGGAGCCGGACAAGCTCTCCGACATCCGCTGGTTCGATCTGGCCGCCCTGCCCCAGCCTCTGTCCCGCTTTGCTGCGGACGCGGTTCGGGCGCTCGCCTGACTTGGCGATACGGCGCGCGGCTTTCAAACCAGATTCCGTTTCCCCGCATCCTGCCTCCCGGCCACCTTTCTCCTGGCGCCGCATCGCTTGCGCGAAAAGGCAGAAGGACGAGGACATTCGCGACTTTGAGCGTCATTTCGTCGCCCTGAGAGCGGCCCCATAGGCAAGCCTCACCCAACGCGCCATCTCGTCCGGATCATCCCAGGCCGGTTCGGGAATGCTCCAGTAGGGCATCTTCACCGGCTTTCCCTTGCCTTCATAGGTCCATTGGCGCCCGCCCGCCTCCTCGAGTTCCCGCGCCGATTCCGCATCTCCCTTCAGAAGAATTTCGCCGTTCACTTCCAAAGCGAGGATGGTCCCATTGAAATAGATGCCCTTGCCGCCGAACATCCGGCGGATCTTGACCGGGCCCAGTGTTTCGAACATCTCCTCGATTGCCGCATTGTCCATCGCTCACCCCCTCAATATCCCGCCGGCCGCCACAATCGCCTCCGGCGTGTCGAGATCGAGACGCGCCGCGGCACCGAGTTCGACGTCGATGACCGGCAAGCCGCACCGCTCGACGATGTGTCTCGCGCCGACGTCGCCGACGAGCTGCCGGACGGCATGGAAGGTCTCCTTCGGCAGAATGACGGGATTGCCGCGCTGCCCGCTGGCAGCGGCACGGATCACGGCGCGGCCGGACTCGGCTTCGAAGGCAGCGATCAACTTTTCCAGGTGTTCCGACGTGATGCCCGGCATGTCGGCAAGCATGACGAGCATGCCGCCGGCACCGGCGTCGAGGGCGGAGAGCCCCGCAACCAGCGAAGAGGCCATCCCGCTCGCGTAATCGGGATTTGAGACGAATGTGGCCTGGAGTCCGGCGAGTGCCGCCCGAATCTCCGCTTCCCGATGTCCGGTGACGACAGTCACCCTGCCGGGAGCCGCGGCGATGGCGGTCTCCACCGACCGGCGCACGAGCGGCACGCCTTCGAACTCCGCCAGCAGCTTATGCCGGCCTTCCGGCCCCATCCGGCTCGCCTGGCCGGCCGCGAGCACCACAATCCCGGCGGGACCAGGCGGCCTGCTGGCGCTGCCTTCCCGCGGCTGCGGACGTGTCGGAATTTCCTTGAGCAACCCGCCGACGCCGAGACCAGTGATGTCGGCATTGCTCGGCCACTCGCCTGCGATCAACCGGTCGAGAATCCAGTCGAAACCGTTTTCCTTGGGGCTTCGGGCGCATCCTGGAGCACCCAGGACCGGGATTTCCCCGAGCCGCCCGAGCACAAGCAGATTGCCCGGGTCGACGGGCATTCCGACGTGGTCGACGACCCCGCCCGCGAGTCGAATGGCGGCGGGAATGACATCGTTCGGATCGGCCACGGCCGAAGCGCCGAAGACGATGATCAGGTCATGCGAAGCGGCGGCCTCGGAGATTGCAGCTGCGACTGCTTCCGTGGTGTGCGCCACACGCTGCTCGCTTTCGAGGCTGCTGCCCGATTGCAGGAGTCTTGCGGTGAGAACGGCGCGCGTCTTGTCCATCACCTGGGTCTTGAGGGAAGGCAACTCGGTTGCCACCAGGGCCGCGCGTCGGGGCGTGAACGGCTTGATCTCGAAGGCTCGATCCGCTCGAAGGAGCGCCTGCGCTTGCTCGACGAGCGCTTGCGGCACGGCGAGAGGAATGATCTTGATCGTCGCCACCATGTCGCCTGCTTCGACCGCAACATGATCGGCAAGACAGGCGAGCGTGATCGCCGGATCGATACGGTTAAGCAGGTCGACGATAACCCGATCGGCAACGAAAAGACCGGTGGCGGTAGCATAGACGTTGACCCGGCCGGTCGTGGCGCTCGAGAATCGCAAGTGATCCGGTGCGATCGCCGCAGCTATGCGCGCCGCTGCTTCGTCCTCCGGGAGATCGCCCGGCTCGAGCCGCGCCGCGATGACTTCCGCTACATCCGCTTCGGCAAGTGCCGCGACATCGTCGGGGCTCAGGCGATGCCCCTTTGACAATTTCAGTGCGCCGACTTTTACCGAATGGCCCAGGAGAGCGCCTTCGGCATCGGCAAGCCGTACGGGTCCGAACCTCACCTGGCGCCCTCCGCCGGCAGGTCCACGTCCCGGCGCCGCAGAGACATGATGATCTCAGCCAGCACGGCGACGGCAATTTCCGCAGGGCTCGCAGCACCTATATCGAGGCCGATCGGCGCCTTGATGCGCGCGATCGCTTCCCCGGCCACGCCTTGCGTCCGAAGGCGTTCGACCCGCGACGCATGGGTCTTGCGGCTCCCAAGTGCGCCGACATAGAAGCACCTCGCTTCCAGCGCCGCCCTGAGGGGATAGTCGTCGATTTTCGGATCGTGCGTGAGAGCGGCAAGCGCCGTATAGCGGTCGAGAGGCCGCTCGGGCAGCACATCTTCCGGCCAGTCGGCGAGAAGCTCGACGCCATGGAAACGCTCGGCCGTTGCGAAGGCGGTGCGCGGATCGACGACGACCATATCGAAACCCGCGACCGGCGCCAGGCGCGCCAACGCCTGCGAAATATGAACGGCTCCAATCGCGACGATCCGTGGCGGCGGCAGATGAACGTTGAAGAAAAGGGGCCGTTCCCCGATGTCGACGAGGCGGGGCCGGCCCGAGTGCAGTGCCTCGGAGACGGGCTCGGCCCATTCAGGGGGAATGCGCTCGCCTTCGACGAAAGCCTGACTGCTGCCATCCGCAAGATCGCTGACGACGACGGCAGCGCGGCGCGACGCGCGGGCCTCATTGAGGATCTGCAGTGTGCCTAGTTCCATGTTCAACCGTCAATTCGTTCGACATAGACGCGGATCCGGCCGCCGCAGGAAAGGCCGACACGCCAGGCCGTCTCGTCGGCGACGCCGAATTCGAGGACCCGCGGCCTGCCGGACGCGATCACGTCGGCCGCCTCCGCAATGACCGCGCCCTCTACGCAGCCGCCGGAAACGGAGCCCTGAAAATTGCCCTCCCCGTCGATCACCAGATGGCTGCCGACCGGACGGGGCGCCGAGCCCCAGGTTTCGATCACGGTCGCAAGTGCCACGGAGCGACCTTGTCCGTGCCAGGTTTCAGCGACCGCCAGAGGATCGAGGATGTTCGGCTCGTTCTGCATACTGCGACTCCGAAAATTGCACTCAGGCGATAATCCTGCGCCGGATCAAGTCACATCACTGTGACGCATTCGCCGGCGCGCGGTCAACGGCGGGCCCTCCACGGCTCAGGAAAGGCCGAGGATCGGCATCGCGCGCCCCGCCTCCGGACAGAGATTTCACCAGATCGGCGACGGATTCGAGATTGTGTATCGGGCGGAACTCGTCGACGTGCGGAAGCATGGCCCTGACGCCTCGGGCGCGCGCCTCGAAACCCTCGAAACGCAGCAGCGGATTGAGCCAGACGAGCCGGCGGCAGGAACGATGGAGGCGATCGATCTCGGTCTCCAGTTCGGCCGTATCGTCGCGCTCGAGCCCGTCGGTCATCAAAAGCACGACCGCCCCCTGCCCGAGCACCCGGCGCGACCAACGGCGGTTGAACTCGTGCAGCGTCTCTCCGATACGGGTGCCGCCCGACCAGTCCTTGACCGCCCTGACGCAGTCGTCCAACGCCTCGTCCGGGTCTCGGTTGCGCATCTGCCTCGTCACATTCGTCAGCCGGGTCCCGAACAGGAACGTATGAACGCGGTGGCGCTGTTCGGTGAGCGCGTGCAGGAAGTGCAGGAATATCCGGGTATAACTGCTCATCGATCCGGAAATGTCCGCAAGCACGACAATTGGAGGATGGACGAGTCGCGGTTCGCGAAAGCGCGGCAGAATGAAGTCCCCGCCAAATCGCATCGCGTCGCGCATGGTGGCGCGCGGATCGATGCGCACCGGGCGGCGGGACCGCCGGTAGCGGCGCGTTCGTACCCGGTCGAGCGGCAGCAGCATTGTGGACAATGCCTTTCTTGCCTCTGCGATCTCCTCGGCTGTCATCTGGCCGAAATCCGCCTTGCGGAAGAGTTCGCGGCCCGAGACGGTGTAGCGTGCATCGACCTCCACCTCCGGCGCTTCGCTCGGCTGCTGCGCGCCGTCCCGGCCGGCGAGGAACGCATCACGAGCGCGTGCTTCGCCGGCGCGCCTAGATCGGTCCTCCCCGGAGCGCGGCAGGGCAACAGGCGACATGAGCGCAATCATCTTGCTCACCGCATCCGGCGAACGCCAGAAGAGCCGGAACGCCTCGTCGAAGACGGCCTGGTCCTCGTGGCGTTTGACGAAGGTGCACTGGAGCGCCGCATAGAATTCGCGACGGGAACCGATGCCGATCAATCTTACCGCATCGATGGCATCCGCGATGGCGGCCGGGCCGATCCGCAGTCCCGCACGCCTGAGGGCACGGGCGAAGAAGACGATATTGTCGGCAAGCCTTCCTTCATCCGAATGGGCGCCGCCGGTGATCATGCTCAGTCCTGCGCCAGCAACTCGGCCTTAACGTCGGCAAGAAGGCGCCGGCCTTCGGCGCCTTCAATCCGGGCGATGTCGTCCTGGTATTTGAGAAGCGTCCCGAGGGTATCGGCCACCGTCTCGGGATCGAGCGCCAGCGCGTCGAGTTCCGTGAGCGCAGTGGCCCAATCGATCGTTTCCGCAACGCCAGGGTTCTTGAAGAGATCGAGCGCTCTCAACCTGTGAACATAAGCGACGATCTCGCGTGAAAGCGCCGCGTTGCAGCCCGGGACCTTACGGCGGATGATCTCCAGTTCCTGCGCCGCCTGCGGGTAATCGACCCAGTGATAGAGGCAGCGCCTCTTCAGGGCGTCGTGGATTTCGCGGGTCCGGTTGGTGGTGATGATGACGATCGGCGGCTCGTGGGCCCTGATCGTTCCGAGTTCGGGAATTGTGACCTGGAAATCGGAAAGCACCTCCAGGAGAAAGGCCTCGAAGGCCTCGTCGGTCCGGTCGAGCTCGTCGATCAGGAACACCGGCGCCCGCCCGGCCGTCGTCGATATCGCCTGCAGCACCGGCCGTCGTATGAGGAACCGTTCGGAGAAAATGTCGCTTTCCACCCTTTGCCGGTCGACCATGCCAGCCGCCTCCGAAAGGCGAATTTCCAGCATCTGGGCGGGATAATTCCATTCGTAAACGGCCGAAGCGACATCAAGTCCCTCGTAGCACTGAAGCCGGATCAGGGGGCGGTCGAGAGCGCGCGCCAGAACCTTAGCGATCTCGGTCTTGCCGACGCCGGCTTCGCCTTCGAGGAAAAGCGGGCGCTTCATCCTGAGCGCGAGGAAGAGGACGGTCGCGAGCGCGGTTCCGGCGAGATAGTCCTGCGCCTCAAGCATCGCCTTCGTCTCATCGATGGACTGGGGCTGCTTTCCTGTCATCTGTCTCGCCATGCTGCCTCCGCACGAAGGAAACTTATAGCGTGCGATATCCGCGGTCCACATAAATGAGCGGTGGCTGCTTGGGGCCGAGCTGAACGTCCACGACTTCGCCGATGAGGATGAGATGCGTGGCCACGACCTTGACTTCGATCAGACGGCAATCGAAGGCAGCGATCGCCTCGACGAGGATGGGCGCGCCGGTCGTGCGCTGCGTCCATCGACCGAGGGCAAAACGTCGCTCCATATCGAGCTGATCGCGGCCCGAAAAGGCGTGAGCCAGTGCGCTGTGCTGGGCACCCAGAAGGTTCAGCGCGAAGCTGCCGCCGCGCGAAAAGATGTCGTTGCGCCGGTTGGCTGCATTGAGGCAAGCGAGAACGGTCGGCGGATCGTCAGAGACCGAGCAGGACGCGGTAATCGTCACGCCGCGCCGCTCATTGCCATCGGCCGCCGTGATCAGCTGCACATGCGACGACATGCGGCTCATCGCGTCACGGTAGGTTATCGGGTCCAGCCGGGTCTTCTCCAACACATCTCGCTCCGGAACGATATCTCGCACATACATAGACTCTCGCGGAAAATATGAAACCCGGCGATGCGAGAATCTTGCGGATCAGCGCCTCTTGCAATCGATGCGGCGACAAAGCCTCGCCATAGCTCGATCTTTTCCTTTGACGGGCGCGGCGACATCCTTAAAACATGGCGGTCGATAGCGGGAAAAACCATGCCTAAATCAATCGTCACCAGCCTCTTCGTCGCTGCACTTGCGCTGAGCGGTCCTGCTTTCGCTGCCGGCGTAAAGGTCGCGGTCGTGGCTCCCGCAGAGGGGCCTTTCGTCTCTCTCGGCAGGCAGATTTCTGCCGGAGCAGCGTTCCAGGCCGGCGACCGCGGGAGCCAGGTTATCCCTATCAGCGAAAGCTGCGATCCCGCCGGCGGCGAGGCTCTGACGAAAGCCCTGCTCGAGAGCGGCGCGGAAGCCGCAATCGGTTTTATGTGCACCGAGAGCCTTGAGGCCGCACTGCCGGCCCTCGCCGAAGCCGGAATTCCGACGATCACTGTCAGCGTCCGCTCCGACATTCTCATGGAGGATGCGCTCAAGAAAAAGTGGCCGTTCTACCGCTTGGCGCCAAGCGGCAAGGCGGAAGCCGCGGCGATAACCGATGCCATCGTCGCGCACTGGAGAGGCCGGCCGCTCGCTCTGATAGACGACGGAACGATCCACAGCCGCGAACTCGTCGAGAGCGTGCGCAATGGGCTGGCCGAGATCGGCATAACCCCTGTTTTCACCGACACCTACCGTCCCTCGCAGGAACAGCAGGTGAGCCTCGTGCGGCGACTGGCAAAGAGCGGTGCAACGCACGTCTTTACCGGAGGCGACCGCAACGACACGGCAGTCATCGCACGGGACGCCAAAGCCGAAAACGTCCCGATAACCCTTTTGGGCGGCGATACGCTGAACGCCGCCGATCTCGACGTCCCGCTCGAGGACGGGGTACTCGCCATGACGATACCCGATCCCGCACGATCGGCGGAGGCCGCCGCGGTGGCAAACGCCATGCGCGCCGCCAGGATCGAGCCGGAGGGTTATGTTCTCCCCGCCTTTGCCGCAGTGTCGCTCCTCGAACAGGCAAAGGACCAGGCGGCGAAAGACGGCAGCTCGCTCTCCGATGCCCTGACGAAAGGACCTTATCCGACAGTTCTCGGGCCGATCCGGTTCAACCGCGCGCACGAACTGGCCGAGACCCCATACAGGCTGATGCGATGGCAGGACGGGCGTTTCGTCGATGCAGCCGATACGGGCAATATGGAATGATGCGCAAAGGTCCCAAAAATCTCATCACGGACGTCCCGGGGCTGCTGGTCGGCAATGCGGAAGACCATCGCCTGAAATCCGGCGTCACCGCCGTGCTTTGCGATCCGCCAGCGACAGCCGCCGTCCAGGTTCTGGGCGGCGCTCCCGGAACGCGAGAGACCGACCTTCTCGCTCCCCACAACACGGTCCAGGCAGTCGACGCGATCGTACTGTCCGGCGGTTCGGCCTTCGGCCTCGACGCGGCGTCGGGGGTGCAGGCGGCGCTGCGGGAGATGGGACGCGGCTTCGCGGTCGGGCCGCACCGCGTGCCGATCGTGCCCGCGGCGATCCTCTTCGATCTGGCAAACGGGGGCGACAAGGAATGGGGACGCTACGCTCCCTATCGCGATCTCGGTTACGAAGCGGCGTATGCGACAACTGCGGATTTCGCGACCGGCAGTACCGGCGCAGGCACTGGCGCGCTTACGGCGACCTTCAAAGGGGGTCTCGGCTCCGCGTCGACGGTGCTCGCCAACGGGACGACTGTGGGCGCCCTCGTGGCAGTGAATGCCGTCGGCTCGGCGACCGTCGGCGACACACGTCATTTCTGGGCCGCGCCTTTCGAAATGGACGGCGAGTTCGGCGGGCTTGGCCAGGCCTTGCCCTGGCCGCAGGACGCCGCTACCCCTCGATTCAAGTTCCGGGAGCGGCAAGCCTCTTCGACGAACACGACCATCGCGGTCATCGCCACCGATGCCCTTCTCACCAAGGCGGAGGCAAAGCGCCTGGCGATCGCGGCCCATGACGGCTTTTCGCGTGCCCTCTGGCCCTCCCATACGCCGCTTGACGGCGATCTGGTCTTCGCGCTTTCGACGGGCACGAGCGGAAAGACGCCGTTGCTTCAGGATTTCATCGATCTCAGCGCCGCGGCAGCCGCCACCATGGCCCGCGCGATCGCGCGCGGTATCCACGACGCCCGAGATACCGGCGACGATCCGATACCTGCCTGGTGCTCGCACTCGTAATCTTCCCGCCGGTTGTTCGGAAGGCTCCGGAATGCTACTGCATTTTCCCTGAATCGTAGTCGATTTAAAAACATGCAGATCAAACGACTGCAGCGACCTTTACGCGTTCGACAGACGCGGCGCTTTGTGGCGCGGGAGAGAGCCGGAGCCTGATGATGACCCACCCCATTCGCATTGCCCCGTCTATCCTGGCGGCTGATTTTTCCAAGCTCGGACAGGAGGTTCGCGACGTCGTCGAGGCCGGCGCCGACTGGATCCATCTCGATGTCATGGACGGGCATTTCGTGCCCAACATCACCTTCGGACCTGATGTCATAAGATCGCTGCGCCCCTACACCCAGGCGACCTTCGACTGTCACCTGATGATCGCGCCGGCCGACCCCTTCCTCGAGGCCTTCGCGAAGGCCGGGTGCGACATCATCACCGTCCATGCCGAAGCGGGCCCGCATTTGCACCGCTCGCTGCAGACGGTGAAGTCGCTTGGAAAGAAGGCCGGTATCTCCATCAATCCGGCGACGCCGGAAAGCGTCATCGAATATGTCCTCGACACCGTCGATCTCGTTCTCGTGATGACGGTGAACCCCGGCTTCGGCGGACAGAAGTTCATCGGCGCCACGGAAGAGAAGATCCGGCGGATCAAAGCAATGATCGGCAGCCGGGCGATCGAGATCGAGGTGGACGGCGGTATAGCACCCGATACGGCCGGCGTCGCCGCCAAGGCGGGTGCCAATGTGCTCGTCGCCGGCTCCGCCATCTTCAAGGGCGGTTCCGTCGATGCCTATCGCAGCGCCATCGACGCGCTCCGCGTACAGGCGGAAAAGGGGCGCGGATGACGGCGCGCGCAGCGACTGCAGGCATCATTGTGAGCATGCTTGCCGCCTCGGGCGCTGCCGCCGGCGATTATGCCGCGTTTCAACCGATCGGCTTCTCATCGGACGGCGATGTCTTTGCTTTCGAGGAATACGGCATCCAGGACGGCTCCGGCTTCCCCTATTCGACGGTCTACGTTGTTGACACGAATACCGACGAATTCCTGCCCGGCGCTCCTGTGCGCGCCGTGGCGGAAGAGGACGGCTCCGATCTGCACAGAGCGCGCGGCGAGGCCCACAGGCGCTCGGCGCCGCTCATCGATGCCTACCGCCTCCACGACAGGCCGGGAGTGCTCGCTGCCTATAATCCCGTGACCGAGCTCGACGCGGAGCCGCGCACACTGACCTATTCCTCATTTCCCGCCGATGCATCCTTCCGTAAGGTCTATGCGCTGAAGCTCGAAGAGAAGTCCTTCGAACCGGAAGGGATCTGCAAGGAATTTCTGAAAGAGGTCAAAGGCTTCCGCCTGACGATGACCGAAAAGGCCGGGGAGCCCGTGTCGGAAGTGCTCGAAGACGATCCGCGGATCCCGCTGAGCCGCCGTTGCCCGACGGGCTACCGCATCGGCGGCGTCGTGACGCATGTCAACGCCGATGGCTCCGAGGTCCATGCAGTCATGATCCTGGTCGAGTCGCTCGGATTCGAGGGCACGACCGACGGCCGCTGGATCGCGGTGCCGGTGCGGATTCCCGGTTGATGGAAGGGAAGGCCGACGTCCGGGCCAAGGTGCTCATAGCGGACCCGGGCCGGCCGAAGCGTCTCCGCCTAGCGCATACGGTTCCGAGCCTGCGGGAAACGATCCTGGGCGCGCTCTGCTGGGGGATCGCGATGGCGCTCTCGGCGTGGCTTGCACTTTGGTGCCGGGAAAATGCCGCCACGTTCCACCTTGGAAGCATCCTGATTCTATACGCATCGGGCGGCCTCATCGCATGGCCGCTGTCGCTGTTTGCCGCCCGTTGCCTGTCGAAGAACAGACCGGTCGAAACGCGCTTCGCGGCCTTTTTCCTGTGCCTCGTTGCGGGCACGATCGGAACGACGGCATTCCTGTTCGCTCTCGATTACCGCACATTCTATGCGCAGTGGCATGCGATGACAGGCACGCGCACCTGGCTGTTTCAGTTCGCGTTCACGTCGCTTGGCGCCTTCTACCAGTTTCTGGTCCTCGGCGTTCGCCTTTACCTGCCGCTTGGCGCCGTCGCGCTCGTAGCGACGTGTCTGCTGCTCGCGCGATCGGATGCGCGGCAACGCCGTTGAGCTTCAGCGCCATCTTTGATAGAGGCACAGCCATCCTCCACTCTCGACGAAAGCTTGAAGCCCATGATCCCCCGTTACTCCCGGCCGGAAATGGTGGCCATCTGGTCGCCGGAAACCAAGTTCCGCATCTGGTTCGAGATCGAAGCGCATGCCTGCGATGCCTTGGCTGAAATCGGCGTGATCCCCAAGGAAGCTGCGAAGACCATCTGGGAAAAGGGCGGAGCAGCGACATTCGACGTCGCTCGCATCGATGAGATCGAAGCGGTCACGAAGCACGATGTCATCGCCTTCCTCACCCATCTCGCGGAATTCGTGGGCCCGGACAGCCGCTTCATCCATCAGGGGATGACCTCTTCCGACGTGCTGGACACCTGCTTCAACGTTCAGCTCGTCCGCGCGAGCGATCTTCTGCTTTCCGACCTCGACAAGCTGCTCGAAGCGCTGAAACGGCGTGCCTTCGAGCACAAGGACACCGTGACGATCGGCCGCTCGCACGGAATCCACGCCGAGCCGACGACCTTCGGCGTCAAGCTCGCGCTCGCCTATGCCGAGTTCGACCGGTGCAGGCAGCGCCTTATCGCCGCCCGCGAGGAGATCGCCACCTGCGCCATTTCCGGAGCGGTCGGCACCTTCGCCAATATCGATCCGCGTGTCGAAGAGCACGTCGCAAAGGCGCTCGGTCTTAAGCCTGAGCCCGTTTCGACCCAGGTGATTCCGCGCGATCGCCACGCGATGTATTTCGCAACGCTTGGCGTCATCGCCTCCTCCATCGAGCGTCTCGCAACCGAGATCCGGCATTTGCAGCGCACCGAAGTTCTTGAGGCGGAGGAATATTTCTCTCCGGGCCAGAAGGGCTCTTCCGCCATGCCGCACAAGCGCAATCCGGTGCTGACGGAAAACCTGACGGGCCTCTCCCGCATGGTCCGCGCCTTCGTCGTCCCGGCCATGGAAAACGTTGCGCTGTGGCACGAACGCGATATCTCCCATTCGTCCGTCGAACGGATGATCGGTCCGGATGCGACGATTACGCTCGATTTCGCGCTGGCCCGCCTGACCGGCGTCATCGATAAGCTTCTCGTCTACCCGGAGAACATGCTGAAGAATATGAACAAGTTCCGGGGGCTTGTTCATTCGCAGCGTGTTCTTCTCGCTCTTACCCAGGCCGGTGTGTCGCGCGAGGACGCCTACCGCCTCGTCCAGCGCAACGCCATGAAAGTGTGGGAACAGGGCAAGGACTTCCTTGAAGAGCTGCTCGCCGATACGGAAGTCCGCGCAGCACTCTCCGAAGAGGACATCCGGGAGAAATTCGACCTCGGCTACCATACCAAGCACGTCGACACGATCTTCCGACGCGTCTTCGGTTCGGTTTAGCCAAGGCGCTTCCAGGAAGCGCCTGCAACGATATTCCGTCCGGAATTGCAGCCCGCGATTCATTTCGCGGGTCAAGCCTATGAAGGACGGCGGGTGCTTTTGACGTCCTTCGCTCAAATGCGGTCGAAGTCTTTAGCGCTCTCTTAGGTGCTCCGTGAGACGATCGTGGCCTGCGCAATCAGGTTTCGAGGAAACCATGGTTTACAAGGACAGCGTTCAGCGCGCCTCTTCGCGCGAAGAGACCAGGATAACCGGTACCGTTACCTGCAAGACGGGTTCGACCAGCGGGATCGTGGTTGATCTTTCCGACGAAGGCGTCTGCTTCAAGCTGCTCTTCGACATCGGCGCGCGGACCGGCCAGGAAGTTGCGATCCGCAGCGAGGAGCTCGGCTTTCTTTCGGGCATGGTGCGCTGGGTCCGTGGCGACAGGATCGGCATCAAGCTGAACCTGTCCTCGAACACGGCGGCTCAGATCTCGTCCTATTACAAGTTCTTTCGCTGATCGGCAGTGAAGAATGACCGACCGAGGAACGGGACGCTGAAGGCTGTTGCCGGTCCAACGTCCCGCTGGAGCGAGAGGGGCTACCGCGCCGCCCCGGCCGGTTGTTCCACCAGCTTGCGGTAGAGATGCCACGTGGCGTGGCCGAAGATCGGCATGATGACGGCCAGACCGACGAAGATCGGGATGGAGCCGATCACCAGTCCGGCCGCGATGATCAGACCCCACAGGGCCACGGGTACCGGGTTGGCGAGTGTCGCCCTGACCGAGGTCTCCATCGCCGTCAGCGCCCCGACGTCACGATCGAGCAGCAGCGGAAAAGTGACGACGCTGATCGACAGCACGACGACGGCAAAGATGAAGCCGACGAGGTTGCCCACGAGGATCAGATTCCAACCCTGTTCCGTGCTTGTCACATTGGTCCAGAACTCTGAAATCGAAGCGGGAGGGGTCGGGCCGAACATGGTTATGTAAAGGCCTTGGGCGACCAGCAACCAGACAACGAAGAGGACGAAGAGGACGGCGGCGACCGCAAGGATGGACGGAATTGCCGGGTGGCGATGCAATCGCATGGCGTGCGGCCATCGCGCGTCCATGCCGAGTTCACGACGCCTGCTGACCTCGTACAGAGCGATGGCAGCAACCGGCCCGATGAGGGCGAAGCCGGAGGCGAGCGGATAGAGCAGCGGCAACATGTTCGCTCCCGCGCTCCACGTCATCAGCACGACGCCGGCGACCGGATATATGAGACACAGAAAAACGTAATGCGACGGCTTTTCCCGGAAATCATCCAATCCGAGACGCAACGCGTCGAACACATCTGCAATGCCAATCTTTCGTATGCCGGGATGCGTGACAGTTGGATCTGCCCCCGACAGAACATGGAAGGTTGTCATGGCTCACACTCCTCAACGAACCAGAGCGGCCACGGACCCGCGACAGCGGAGTAAAAAATGGGCCGCTGCCGAACCGCGACCGTGAGTGCGATTATACAGAAAATGCGGCCTCTGTCGCCTCCGCCTTGACTTCGGCCCGTTTCACCGTCAAATCGCGACGATCATGAAGGTTTCCGAAACGCATATCCTCATCGTCCCCGGCTACACCAACTCGGGTCCGAACCATTGGCAGACCCGATGGGAGCGCAAACTTTCGACCGCGCGCCGCGTCGAGCAGGCGGAATGGTCGAAGCCGGTGCGGGAGGATTGGGTGGCGCGCATGATCGAAGAGGTTAACGCCGCAGAGAAGCCGGTCGTCATCATCGCGCATTCCCTGGGCGTTGCCACGGCGATCCACGCACTGCCACACTGCACGCGGCAGATTGCCGGTGCATTCCTGGTTGCCCCGCCGGATGTCGCCAATCCGAAGATCCGGCCGAAGCACCTGATGACCTTCGGCCCCTATCCGCGCGATCCGCTGCCCTTCCCGTCGATCATGGTGGCCAGCCGCAACGATTCCTTCGGATCCTACGAACACGCCGGCGACATCGCCAACGCCTGGGGATCACTGCTCGTCGATGCCGGCGACGCCGGCCACATCAATACGGAGTCCGGCCACGGCCCCTGGCCGGAAGGCTCGATGGTCTTCGCCCAGTTCCTGAGCCGCCTGCGGGCGTAAGACACGTCCGTGTCGGGCACCGCAACTCACGCCTGGCCGAGACCCGCTGCTGCGACCCGCAGATATTCGAGAAAAGTCTTCTGAAGCCGGCTCGGCAACCAGTTCTCCCGAACGGTGATACCGATTGTCCGCGTCCCGGCGGCGGATTTTCGCCCGACGGGATACGGGAGCCGCGAAGAGCTCGAGGCGAACGAGCCTGTCACGGCGCGTATCGAGCGCATCCGCCTCGCCGCAGGACCGCTGATGAATTTGGGCGACGTCTCGAAAAAGCTCGTCCCCGTATGGAAATCCTGCTTCGACTCGATAACGCCGGCAGCGTGGAGGAATGCTCGTTTCTGCGTACCGCGCGAAAGCTCTTCGATGGTCGCGTCTTCGCATGACGGCGGGCGCCGCTGAAAGAAACACCGCCCGGT
Organism: Sinorhizobium arboris LMG 14919; assembly: GCF_000427465.1. Lineage (NCBI taxonomy): Bacteria > Pseudomonadati > Pseudomonadota > Alphaproteobacteria > Hyphomicrobiales > Rhizobiaceae > Sinorhizobium > Sinorhizobium arboris. Next base: position 1,635,533 of record NZ_ATYB01000014.1, read on the forward strand.
CTCTGCCGGGCGGCGGCATGCAGGTATCGTTTAGCTTTTCTGCAGCTGGGCGACCGCTTCCGAGAGCAATTCGATCATGCGGACGCGAATGTCGTCCTCGGAAATGGCAACGCCAGCGGCGTCGAAATCCGCCTTGATCTTGCGCACGACATCCTCGTGGCCTGCCTCTTCGAAGTCCGCGGCGATGATTTCGCTTGCATAGGCGTCCGGGTCCGACTTGGCGAGTAGGCCGGCGGCCCAGAGGCCAAGCAGCTTGTTACGGCGGGCGACGGCCTTGAACCTCAATTCCTCGTCCAGCGCAAACTTCGCCTCGAAGGCCTTCTCGCGATCCTGCATCGTGGTCATCAATCGATCTCCATCAAAAATGTGCTGCCGGAAGCACCATCGCCATAAACCAAAAGGCCGTCGAAAGTGCAATGCGCCTTTTCGCCTTCGGCGACTTTCATGATAGCCTAATCTAATTCGGGGATGGAAAGACACGCCGATTGTTAAATGTCTTCTTTTCGGATATGGACCCGCTGAGAAAATTCCCAATGCGCCTCCCAAGAGCGCCAACAACCACAGAGACAAATCCATGAATCGTCGCCGCCGTATCTACGAGGGCAAGGCCAAGATCCTTTACGAGGGTCCGGAGCCGGGCACGCTGATCCAGTTCTTCAAGGATGACGCAACCGCCTTCAACAAGAAGAAACATGACGTCATCGACGGCAAAGGCGTGCTCAACAACCGGATCTCCGAGTACATCTTCACGCACCTGAACAAGATCGGTATTCCGACCCATTTCATCCGCCGCCTCAACATGCGCGAGCAGTTGATCAAGGAAGTGGAAATCATCCCGCTTGAGATCGTCGTACGCAATGTTGCTGCCGGCTCTCTTGCCAAGCGCCTCGGCATCGAGGAAGGCACCGTTCTGCCGCGCTCGATCATCGAGTTTTATTACAAGGCCGACGCCCTTGACGACCCGATGGTCTCCGAAGAGCACATCACGGCCTTCGGCTGGGCGAGCCCGCAGGAACTCGACGACATCATGGCGCTCGCCATTCGCATCAACGATTTCCTTTCCGGTCTCTTCCTCGGCGTCGGCATCCAGCTCGTCGACTTCAAGGTCGAGTGCGGCCGCCTCTATGAGGGCGACATGATGCGCATCGTCCTTGCCGACGAGATTTCCCCCGACAGCTGCCGTCTCTGGGACATCGAGACGAAGGAAAAGATGGACAAGGACCGCTTCCGCCGCGATATGGGCGGGCTTGTCGAAGCCTATCAGGAAGTGGCCCGCCGCCTCGGCATCATCAATGAAAACGAGCCGCCGCGCGGTTCGGGTCCGGTGCTGGTCAAGTAATTTCGGGGAAAAATAAAGTGATCAAGGCACGCGTAACCGTGACGCTGAAAAACGGTGTTCTCGACCCGCAGGGCAAGGCGATCGAAGGCGCACTCGGCGCCCTCGGCTTTGACGGCATTGGCCAGGTGCGGCAGGGCAAGGTCTTCGATCTGCAGCTGGAAACCGCCGACAAGGCCAAGGCGGAAGCCGACCTCAAGGCCATGTGCGAAAAGCTGCTCGCGAATACCGTTATCGAAAACTACAGCATCTCCCTCGCCTGATGGCGGGGGCAGTCATTGCAGCGTTGAAACGGCCCCGGAAACTCCTACATGCCGGGGGCAAAGGCAAGATAGGTACCTCATGAAGTCCGCCGTCGTTCAGCTTCCTGGTCTCAATCGCGACCGCGACATGATCGCGGCGCTGACGAAGATTTCCGGCAAAGCGCCGGTCACCGTCTGGCAGACCGAGACCGAAATCCCGGATGTTGACCTGATCGTCATTCCCGGCGGTTTTTCCTATGGCGACTATCTGCGCTGCGGCGCGATCGCTGCACGCATGCCGGTGATGCAGGCGATCAAGGCCAAGGCGAAGCAAGGCGTGCGCGTTCTCGGCGTCTGCAACGGTTTCCAGATCCTGGTCGAGGCTGGTCTCCTGCCCGGCGCGCTGATGCGCAACGCCTCGCTGAAGTTCGTCTGCCGCGAGGTGAAGCTCGCAGTCGTCAACGCCGAGACCGCATTCACCCGCGCCTACGCCAAAGGCCAGGTGATCCGCAGCCCCGTCGCCCATCATGACGGCAACTATTTCGCCGATGCGGAAACGCTGAAGGCGATAGAAGGCAATGGCCAGGTCGTGTTCCGCTATGCCGAAGGAACCAATCCGAACGGCTCGGTCAACGACATTGCCGGCGTCATGAACGCGGAAGGCAACGTGCTCGGCATGATGCCGCATCCGGAGAACCTGATCGAATCCGCCCATGGCGGCGCGGACGGACGAGGACTCTTCGCCTCCGCGCTCGACGTCATCGCTGCTTAATCTCCGCTCCGTCTTGGCGCAAATCCGGACGGGAAACCGCTACACGGCTTTCCCGGAATTGCTCCGGTTGCTGCCAGAAGGCGGCATCCGCAACGACCTCTCGCGAGACGCCTATGTCATCCATCAGCTACGGACGTATCCTTGCGCTCGCCTGCGTCGCCGGCAGCCTGACGCTTGTTGCCGCTTGCCAGTCGGGGCGTCCCGCCGCGCCCGCCGCGAGTTCCGCTGCGCTGCCGACGATGGAGCGCGTCGCTCTCGGCGCGAACGGCTGCTGGTTCAAGTCGGGCGATGCGGCGTTCAAAGCTTACCGCCTCGCACCCGAACTCAACTCGTTCTCCGGACGCCCGCGCATATTGATCGTCCCCCGCCAATCACCCGAAGCACGCCCGCTAGCGGTCGTCGAGGCCGAGGGTCACCCGGCCCGCTTGCAGGCCTTCGGCCCGCTGATGAGCGAGCCCGTTGGGACGCGCATCGCCGCGGACGTGCGCCGCTGGGCCGCCGGCGGCAAAGGCTGCGACTGAGCCCCTTCCCAACGCCGTTCCTGTGCTCGTTCAGGAATCCAGCCGGGCCAAGTCATTGGACTGACTCTTCCGCGCCGCAGGCGCGGCGCTGCCGGGTCCCTGTGACAGGGACACGGACATTTGCCAGACATCTCCTATCGCCAGAACGGGACGGCCGACTCGCGCCGCGCCTCCTCTGCACTCACGCCTATATCGTCGAGCAGATGCGTGCTCAGTTCATCAAGCGCCAAACGGCTGCGCCTTTTGGCAGCCACCGCGCAATAGAACCGCCAGATCCGCGACAACACATTTCCGGTACCGCTGCCTGATTCAATGCCAAATCGAACCTGAGAACGCGCTATCCGCTTCGAGGGCTGAATTGCATCAATTGCACCCATTATGACCACCATTGTCCTAGCAACCTCTGATCTCCAAGAGATAATTGACACGGAATGTCGCGCAATATAGATAATTGTCACTATGACAACTTGGCTTCCGGACATTGAGCAAGGTCACGGGCCGCTTTACGCGCGCATCGCCGACCAGATCGAAGAGGCGATTGGCGACGGCACCCTGCCCGCGGGTACGAAGCTGCCGCCCCAGCGCAATCTCGCCTTTGACGTGGGGGTGACGATCGGCACGATCGGGCGCGCCTACGGCATTGTCCGCGAGCGTGGCCTGGTCAGCGGTGAGGTCGGCCGCGGCACCTACGTTCTCGACCACCCGGAGAGCCGGCCACCGGAGCAGTCGGATCCGCTGACGACGTCGCTTTCCGGGACGCGCCCGCTCATAGCCCCCGCGGGAAAGCTCCGCTTCGACAGCACGGCCGCCCCTGATATCGGCCAGGGTGACATTCTCGCGAGATTGCTTGGAGACATCAGCCGCGACCATCACGGGGACATTGCAAGCTATGCCCGCAACTTTCCGGACCATTGGTTCGAGGCCGGGTCTCAATGGCTGGCGCGCGGGAATTTCCGCCCGCCGCCGGAAACGGTCGTCCCCACACTTGGCGCCCACGCCGCCGTCGTCGCGGTGATCTCTGCGGTCACCTCCCCTGGCGACCGGATCGCCTTTGAGACGCTGACCTATTCCCAGATCAGCCGCAGTGCGGGCCTCATCGGCCGGCGGATTGCGTTGGTGGAAAGCGACGAATTCGGGATGCGGCCGGAGGATTTCGAGCGGGTCTGCGCCCAGCAGCACCCCAAACTCGCCTTTCTCATGCCCGGCGCACAGAATCCGACCGTCGCGGTCATGCCGCTCGACCGGCGCCAGGCCATCGCCGACATCGCCCGAAGATATGGCGTCTGGCTGGTCGAGGATAATCTCTACGGTTCCATGACCGGGGACCCGATCCCCCTGCTCATGGAGCTTGCGCCGGAGCGGACTTTCCTCGTCGGCGGCCTTTCGAAGTCCGTTGCGGCCGGCGTACGCGGCGGCTGGGTCGCCTGCCCGCCGCACTTCAGCCAGCGCATTCGCGTAGCGCATAAGATGGTCAGCGGCGGCTTGCCGTTCATTCTGGCTGAACTCTGCGCCCGGCTGGTCCTCTCCGGATCGGCGTCAATATTGCGCAATCGCGGGGTCGAGGAAATCGGAGCTCGCGAAGCAATGGCGCGCGAGATCTTCACCGGCTTCGAATTCAACTCGCATCCGAAGATTCCGTTCTTCTGGCTGAAGCTGCCGGAGCCGTGGCTTTCCGGAACCTTCAAGCAGGCCGCCCTGCAGGAAGGGGTGCTGATCGACGATGAGGACGAATTCAAGGCCGGACGCTCCGACCGGGTCTTCCATCGCATCCGCGTGGGCTTCTCCTCACCCGTCGAGCGGTCGGAAGTGGAGAGAGGCTTCGGTATTCTGCGGCGGCTGCTCGACAGCGGGCGTGCCGGATACGACAGCTTCGATTGATCGTCCCTTTTTGTACGTGACTTTTGCGCGAGCCCCGGCAATCTATCCTCGCGTTGGATCCCGCGTAGTCTGATTCGCACTGGAAGGCTTCAGCATGACAAATTTCCGCTCGGTCGCAGGTCGGGGCAGGCTCACACTCATTGCATCTGTCATCGGCTTTTCGAGCGCATTGAGCGGAATCGTCTCGCCGGCGGCCGCAGCAGAAAACGTCTTCGACGAGTTGCGGTTCGGCGCCACGGCATCGATCGGCGACGGCTCAAATCACGAAAACGGCGCGTTCCCCTCCGTCACGGTCTTCTTCGATCCGCTCGGCGCCGACAGCGCGACCGGCGTGGCGGAAAAAATCCTGCGTCCGCGTATCCACGCCGGAGCCTCCGTTGCAACTTCGTCCAGCGGCGTAAACGAAATCTTCGCCGGCTTCAGTTGGGACGCCAATATCACCGAGCGCTTCTTCATCGAACTCGGAGCTGGTGCCACGGTGCATGACGGCGATCTCAATGACGATGGCTCCGACGGCCCGAAACTCGGCTGTCGGCTGCTGTTCCGCGAATATGCCGCCGCGGGCTACCGTTTCGACGACCATTGGAACCTCTCGGCCACGGTCGAGCACGCGTCTAATGCCAACTTTTGCGACGGTCCGAATGACGGCCTGACGCGTGCGGGGCTGATGCTCGGCTATAAGTTCTAGGACCGTGGCTCCATCCGTTCGACACCACCGCTGCAGCCCTGTTGACCGACCGTATTTTTCTGTCGCGCCGCGCCGCAGCATAGGCTAAAGAAGCCGCAAAGCGCCCCCTGTGTTATGTTGCGGTTCGCACGCGCCGTCCCTTTGAAGCGAGGGTTGCGCGCCGCCCGAAGGATTTGACGGTCGACGATGACGATTTCCAACACCCGCCCCATCACCCCGGACCTGATCGCCTCGCACGGGCTCAAGCCCGACGAATACGAACGGATCCTGAACCTGATCGGGCGCGAGCCGACCTTTACGGAGCTTGGCATCTTCTCGGCCATGTGGAACGAGCATTGCTCCTACAAGTCCTCGAAAAAATGGCTGCGCACGCTTCCGACCAAGGGGCCGCGCGTCATACAGGGCCCCGGCGAGAACGCCGGCGTGGTGGACATCGACGATGGCGACTGCGTCGTCTTCAAGATGGAGAGCCACAACCACCCCTCCTACATCGAGCCCTACCAGGGCGCGGCAACGGGCGTCGGCGGCATCCTGCGCGACGTCTTCACCATGGGTGCGCGCCCCGTAGCAGCCATGAACGCGCTGCGCTTCGGATCGCCGGATCATCCCAAAACACGCCACCTGGTTTCCGGGGTCGTCGCAGGCGTCGGCGGCTACGGCAATTCCTTCGGCGTGCCTACGGTGGGCGGCGAAGTCGAGTTCGACGCGCGTTACAATGGCAACATTCTCGTCAATGCCTTCGCCGCCGGCCTCGCCAGGACCGACGCGATCTTCTACTCGAAAGCGGAAGGCATCGGCCTTCCGGTCGTCTATCTGGGGGCCAAGACCGGACGCGACGGCGTCGGCGGCGCGACTATGGCGTCGGCAGAGTTCGACGAGTCGATCGAGGAGAAGCGCCCGACCGTTCAGGTCGGCGATCCCTTCACCGAGAAGTGCCTGCTCGAAGCCTGCCTGGAGTTGATGCAGACCGGCGCGGTCATCGCGATCCAGGACATGGGCGCTGCAGGGCTCACCTGCTCCGCCGTGGAGATGGGCGCCAAGGGCGATCTCGGCATCGAGCTCGATCTCGACAAGGTGCCGGTGCGCGAAGAGCGCATGACGGCCTACGAGATGATGCTCTCGGAAAGCCAGGAGCGCATGCTGATGGTGCTGCGCCCGGAAAAGGAAGAGGAAGCCAAAGCGATCTTCGTCAAATGGGGCCTCGACTTCGCGATCGTCGGAAAGACCACTGGCGATCTGCGTTTCCGCATCCTGCATCAGAGCGAAGAGGTTGCTAACCTGCCGATCAAGGAACTCGGCGACGAGGCGCCGGAATACGACCGCCCCTGGACGCCGGCAAAGGCGCCCTCGCCGCTCGCCACCAACGACATCCCGCAGGCTGATGTTTCCGATGCCCTTTTGAAGCTTGTCGGCTCCGCCAACAATTCCTCGCGCCGCTGGGTCTACGAGCAATACGACACGCTGATCCAGGGCAATTCACTGCAGCTGCCGGGCGGCGACGCCGGCGTGATCCGCGTTGAGGGCCATGAGACCAAGGCGCTTGCCTTTTCTTCGGACGTGACGCCGCGCTATGTCGAAGCCGATCCGTTCGAGGGAGGCAAGCAGGCGGTGGCCGAGTGCTGGCGGAACCTCACTGCGACCGGCGCGCTGCCGCTCGCTGCGACCGACAATCTGAATTTCGGCAACCCCGAGCGCCCCGAGATCATGAGCCAGCTCGTCCATGCGATCAAAGGCATCGGCGAAGCCTGCCAGACACTCGACTTTCCGATCGTCTCCGGCAACGTCTCGCTCTACAACGAGACCAACGGCCAGGCGATCCTGCCGACCCCCACCATCGGAGGCGTCGGCCTCATCCGCGACTGGTCGAAGATGGCGCGGATTCGCTTTGCGGCCGCGGACGAAGCCATCCTGCTCGCCGGTGCTCCGGAGAGCTGGGGGACGCACATCGCTCAGTCGGTCTACATGCGCGATATTCACGGCCGCACCGATGGTCCGGCTCCGTATGTCGACCTCGCCCATGAACGAAAGGTCGGCGATTTCGTTCGCGGACTGATCGAGGACGGCCTGGTCACGGCCGTGCACGACTGCTCTTCCGGCGGACTTGCGCTGGCCGTAGCCGAGATGGCGATCGCCTCCGGCATCGGCGCGACGATCGACCCGCCAGCGGAACACGATCCGATCCCGGTCTTCTACGGCGAGGATCAGGGCCGCTATGTCGTTACCGTCGCAGACGGCGCGACGGAAACGGTGGTCGCACGGGCGAAAGCCGCCGGCATTGCGCTGCCGGTGATCGGCAGGACAGGCGGGAATGCGGTTAAGCTCGGAGACGCCAAGCCGGTCTCCGTCGATGAATTGCGTTCCGCCCATGAAGCCTGGTTCCCCGATTACATGGGCGGCGATCTCGCGCCCGACAATTGACCCCGCCAACGGGGAGGACGGTCAATTCAGTATTTGCCTTCCTCGCCTGAATCGTGTTTCCCTTGAGGTCATGGCACGCGGCAGCAATGCTGCCGCGCCGCAAAATGAAAAGGGAGTTGGCGTATCATGCCCATGGCACCAGGCGATATCGAAGACATGATCAAGGCCGGGATTCCCGGTGCGAAGGTCACGATTCGTGATCTGGCCGGCGACGGCGACCACTATGCCGCCGAAGTCGTGGCCGAGGCATTTCGTGGCAAGACGCGCGTGCAGCAGCACCAGATGGTTTACAACGCTCTGAAGGGCAACATGGGCGGCATCCTTCATGCACTTGCCCTTCAAACCAGCGCGCCGGAATAGGCCGGAAATGGCCGACCTGATCAAGGAATTCGTAGGCGGGGTCGTTAACACCGCATTGAAAGAGATTCTCAGGAAGACGGGAGGGACCGCGTCCAAGCGGACGAAACGGCGTGGCAGGAAAACCACGTCAGGGGGCGGCATCCTGGCGGATATCGTCGAAGCGGCCTTCCGCAAGCCGGCAAAAAAGCAGGTGAGCCGTCGCCGGACGGCGGCCTCCCGAAGCAAACTGCGCCGACGTTCGGCCTAGATCACGGCGAGTTAGTTCTTATCCGCTCTGCGTGTGGTGCGGAAGCCGAACTTTGAGGACCATCAATAATTTTACGATTGGGTGGTGAAAACCGCGTCCATGCGTGCTATCTAGACCCCAATTGATATCCGGTCCTTGAAACCGGCGCAGGAAGGAAGACGAGATGAGCGGAATCAACGATTTCATCGACAACGAGGTCAAGAACAACGACGTCGTTCTATTCATGAAGGGAACGCCGCAGTTTCCGCAGTGTGGTTTCTCCGGTCAGGTGGTGCAGATTCTGGATTACGTCGGCGTCGACTATAAGGGCATCAATGTGCTCGCCGATGCGGATCTGCGCCAGGGCATCAAGGATTATTCCAACTGGCCGACCATTCCGCAGCTTTACGTGAAAGGCGAGTTCGTCGGCGGTTGCGACATCGTGCGCGAAATGTTCCAGGCAGGCGAGCTGCAGTCGCTTCTTCAGGGACAGGGTATCTCCGTCAAGGGTGCCGCCTAACGCCTCCGAACCGCATCTTTGCGATTATCGGAAAAGGCGGGTAACCGCCTTTTTTGATTCCGAGGCAATATGCCGCGCGGCTAATTTTCAAGGCCCTTCATGAGCATGCGGTGAATTCACGCCAATCATGGAGTGCCATTGGACGGCCGGCGCGCGGTCCGGTCCGCCGCCCGGCCCTTGGACGCGGCCTTCTTCGACTTTCACCATCGAGTACTGCGTCCTTTTCGACCCGACATAACAAAAGACTGAATCATTCAGCGAACTCAAATCATTGCGAAACGTGCCACGCACTGGCTCAGCGCGGCAAAGAACCGGCTGCGGGAAAGCTGCAGCCGGCGGGATATATGAAATGACAAGGCCGATAGACCAAACCGCCACCCTCTCCGGACTGACGAGAGTCCAGTTCATTGCGTTGATGGCCATGCTGATGTCCATCAACGCGATCTCGATCGACATCATGTTGCCCGGGCTGCAGGAAATCGGAGCGAGCCTCGGCGTGGCCGACGAGAATCATCGGCAATACGTCATAACCGCCTATCTGCTCGGCATGGGGTTTGCGCAGCTGTTCTTCGGACCGCTGTCCGATCGCTTCGGGCGAAAGGCACCGTTGCTGGGCGGTCTGGCTCTTTACGGCGCATGCGCCCTTGCAATCGTCTTCGTACCGACCTTCACGACACTTCTATTCCTTCGGCTCGTGCAGGGCATAGGCGCGGCGGCAACCCGCGTCATCACGGTCTCCGTCGTGCGCGATGTCTATGGCGGGAGGCAGATGGCCGAGATCATGTCGCTGGTGATGATGGTGTTCATGATCGTCCCGGTCATTGCGCCGAGCATCGGACAATTGATCATGCTTTTCTCCGAGTGGCACATGATCTTCGTCGTGATTGCCCTGTTCGCGGTCGCCGTAGCGCTTCCGGTCGCCTTTCGCCTTCGTGAGACTTTGGCGCCCGCCAACAGGCGCGCCTTCACGGCCTCGTCCATACTTGCGGGCTTTCGCATCGTTCTGACGAACCGGCTGGCACTGTTCTACACCCTGGCGACGTCGGCTCTCCTCGGCGGTCTCTTCGGTTTCATCAATTCGGCGCAGCAGATTCTCGTCGGCGTCTATGGTCTCGGCGTCTGGTTTCCGGCCGTCTTCGCCGCTTTTGCCGGCATGATGGCGGTCGCCTCTTTCACCAATTCGCGTCTTGTCCGCACGTTCGGCATGCGGGCCCTGTCGCATGCCGCACTTCTCGGCTTCACGCTGGCGAGCTTCATCTGGATGTCGGCTTCCCTGATGGGGCCGCTGCCGCTGCCGCTCTTCATGCTTCTCCACGCCGCCACCATGTTCCAGTTCGGGCTGATCGCCGCGAACTTCAACGCCATGGCGATGGAGCCGCTCGGCCACGTGGCCGGCACCGCCTCGTCGGTTCTCGGCTTCACGCAGACGATAGGCGGCGGGATCATCGGCGCGTTCATCGGCCAAGCCTTCGACAACAGCGTCACGCCGCTTGCGATCGGTTTTTTCGCGGTCGCCGTCGTCGCCCTCGTCTGCGTGCTGATCGCAGAGGGCGGTAAGCTCTTCAAACCGCACAATCCGGCGAGCTAGCCGGATTGTCTTCTGCACGCCGTTTTCCTCCCCATCCATTTCGGATTTTTCGAACATGACATCCGTTTCCCAACAATCTTCGCTTGGTGAGCAATCATCAGGACATGTGGACCAGGCCTCGGGCGCTGCGCGCCTCGGAATGGGCCTCGTCGAATTCATCGTCACCATAGCGGTCATGACCGCGAGCATAGCGCTCGCGATCGACAGCATGCTGCCGGCTCTGCCAAGCATCGGCCAGACCCTCAACGTCACCAGCACCAACGATACGCAACTCGTGATCGGGGTCTTCTTCCTTGGCTTCGGCTTTTCCCAGATCTTCTTCGGAAGCCTCTCCGATACCTTCGGCCGCCGGTCCGTTCTCCTTGGCGGCCTCGCCCTCTTCAGCTTGTCGATGTTCGCCGCCTCCCGGGTCGAAAGCATCGAGGCGCTGCTCGTGCTCCGCTTCGTCCAGGGGATCGGCGGTGCCGCCGTGCGTATCACCACCATGGCGATCGTCCGCGACTGTTTCGGGGGCCGCGAGATGGCGCGCGTCATGTCGTACGTCATGATCGTCTTCATGATCGTGCCGATCGTCGCTCCGACACTTGGCCAGGTGGTGATCGCCTATGCCGACTGGCACTGGATCTTCATCCTGATCGGAGTGGTCGGCGCCGTCCTGTTCGTTTGGGCGCTGACACGAATGAAGGAGTCCCTCCCGAAGGAGGAGCGTCTGCCGCTTTCGGTGAGCGCGGTCCTTTCGGGCTTCCGCACGGTGCTCACGAATCGCATCACCTGCGGCTACATGATCGGAATGACCCTGTTTACCGCCGTCATTTGCGCCTATGTCGTCAGCGTTCAGCAGGTCTTCGGCGAGGTCTACAATCTCAGTGACTGGCTCCCCATCGCCTTTGCGGGGACCGCCGGCGGGATAGCTGTCGCGAATTTCGCCAATGGCTATTTCGTGCGCAGTTTCGGCATGCGGCGCATCTCGCATGCCGCGATGATCCTCTTCACCCTCTTCGCCGCGATCGGTTACGTCCTGTCGCTCGCAGGCACTCCGGCTTTCACCATCAGCTATCTCCTGTTTTCGTTATTGCTGATGTTCTTCGCGGTTATCGCGACCAACTTCACCGCCATCAGCCTCGAGCCGATGGGACACCTGGCGGGGACGGCGACGGCAATCACCGGTTTCGTCTCCACCACGGGCGGTGCGCTGATCGGCGGAGCCGTCGGACAGCTCTTCGACGGCACGCTGCAGCCACTCTTCGGCGCATACGCGCTGTTCGGACTGCTGACCATCCTGGCAACGCTCTGGGCCGAAAATGGGAAACTGTTCACCCATCCGGGCGACAGCGATACGGCACACGAACACGGCGGCGGCCACCTTTAGACTGGCGAAAGCGGCCGGCCGGAACGACCGGTCGGCCCCTTTCCCCCTGAAGGTGTTTTCCAATCAGACGGTGAAGACCTCCCGCCGTAGCTCTTCCCAGCTCTCTTTGTCGGTCGCCAGAAGCAGCCCGCCATTGGTATGCGCAGGCAGATAGCGCGAGCCGTCGAAACGGGCCGCATAGGCGCCCGCCTCCTCGGCGATCAGGGTACCGGCAAGATGATCCCAGGGCATCAGCTTCTGGTACATCAGGAAGTGCAGATGACCGCCCGCGAAGATGCGGTACTCGTGCGCCGCGCAGCGATAGCTCGTGGCCATCCGCACCTTGGCCATATTGCCCATGACGATGCGGCGCTCGGTCTGCTTGTAGAACCCGGCCGATGCGACGCCTACCATGTTTTCGACGTCGACTCCGGCAGTGACCGACAATCTCTCCTGCGTGCCGTCGGCCCGGCACATCCACGCGCCGGAGCCCCGCTCGGCGATAACCCAGTCGTTGCCGAGGGGATCGTAAATGATCCCGGCAACGGTCTCTCCGCCGGCGACGACGCTTGCCATCACACCGAAGAGCGGCAGGCCGGCCGCGAAATTGAACGTGCCGTCGATAGGATCGACGACGATCGCGAGATCGGCGTCGGCCAGCTTGTCGAGAAGCGCCGGATCGGCCGCGACGGATTCCTCGCCGATGAATACGGCACCCGGCGCAATCGCATCGATCTTCGCCTTGATCAGCCTCTCGGCGGCCTCGTCGCCTTCCGTCACCAGATCGATCGCTTCCGATTTCATCCGCACATCGCCGGAGCCAAGATTGCGAAAGCGCGGAAGAATTTCCTTTACCGCCGCCTCTTGCAGCAGATTGGCAAGTGCGGCGATGTCGACGGAATGGCTCATTCTTTAGGCTCCGGAGAGAGGGATTGGAAATCGAAAAGCTTCGGGTCGAGCAGATGGGAGGCGTTCACATGTCCGAGCGCGCGCAGCATCGTGTCCTTGCGGCCCGGCATGCGTCGTTCGATATCCGCAAGCATCGCCTTCAACGCATTGCGCTCGAGCCCGTCCTGCGAGCCGCAGAGGTCGCAGGGGATGATCGGGAACTTCATTGCCGCCGCGAATTTCGCAAGGTCGTCTTCCGCCGCATAGGCAAGCGGCCGCAGGACCATCAGGTCGCCCTCGTCGTTGAGAAGCTTCGCCGGCATCGACGCCAGACGCCCGCCATGGAAAAAGTTCATGAAAAACGTCTCGAGGATGTCTTCTCGATGATGGCCAAGCACCAATGCGTCGCAGCCCTCCTCCCGGGCGATGCGATAAAGATTGCCTCGCCGTAGCCGTGAACAGAGCGAACAATAGGTCGCTCCCGCCGCCACCTTCTCCTTCACGATCGAATAGGTGTCGCGGTATTCGATGCGGTGCCTGACGCCGATAGACCGGAGATAGTCGGGCAATACATGCTTCGGAAAGTTCGGCTGTCCCTGATCCAGATTGCAGGCGACGAGTTCGACGGGAAGGAGGCCCCGCCACTGCAGATCCATCAGCAGCGCCAGCAGGCTGTAACTGTCCTTTCCGCCCGACACGCCGACGAGCCAGCGTCTGGCGCCCTTGAGCATGCCGAACTCGTCGAGCGCCTGGCGTACCTGCCTCAGCAGGCGTTTGCGCAGCTTGTTGAAGGAGACGGAGGACGGCATGCGCGAGAAGAGCGGATGCGCCGCGCCGTCGAAGGCTGCATCGCCTTCGATGAAGCCCTCAGTCTCGGCCGGGGAGGATTGTGCGAGTTCCATGGCAGTCTCGGTTCCGGGGGGCGCTTTTTACGCTGCGTTTCTGAAGCAGCACTTGCCCCGTCAGGCCGGGAAGATCAAGAGAAAACGCGCCTGCGCCCGCGGCCTCGTCTTTGCCCCTCACGGCCCGAACACCGACCAGCCCGTACGGGCAGCCAGCATTTCGAGCGCCAGCGATCCCAGCAGCGAATTGCCGTAGTCGTTGAGCCCCGGCGACCAGACGGCGATGGAAGCCCTGCCCGGCGCAACCGCCATGATGCCGCCGCCGACGCCGCTCTTGCCGGGCAGGCCGACGCGATAGGCGAAATCGCCGGAACCGTCGTAGTGGCCGCAGGTGAGCATCAGGGCATTGATGCGCCGTGCCCGCTGGCGCGACACGACCGAATGGCCGGTCAGCGGGTTGGTGCCGCCCGCTGCGAGAAACAGCCCCGCCTTTGCAAGCTGGCTGCAGGTCATCGCGAGCGCGCAATGATGGAAATAGACGCCGAGCACGTGCTCGACCGGATGATCGAGCCGGCCGAAGGACCGCATAAAGTTCGCAAGTGCGATGTTGCGGTATCCGGTCGCCGTCTCCGAGCGAGCGACTTCGTGATCGATCACGATGGTCTCGTCATCCGCGAGGTAACGAACGAACCGGACGATCTCTCCGATCAGCTCCTTAGGCGTGTGACCGGCGAGAATGAGGTCGCTTATCCTGATCGCGCCGGCATTGATGAACGGATTGCGCGGCTTGCCGCCCTCATGCTCCAGCTGGACGATCGAATTGAAGGCCGAGCCCGTCGGCTCGCGACCCACCCGGTTCCAGATGTTCTCTCCGTGCTTTCCGAGCGCCAGCGTAAGCGTGAACACTTTGGAAATGCTCTGAATGGAGAACGGCACCTCCGCGTCGCCCACGCGATAGATCTCGCCGGCGGTGGTGACGACCGCCATGCCGAAGTGACGGGCATCGACGCGCGCAAGCTGAGGAATATAGTCGGCGACCTTCCCTTCGCCGAGGCGCGGCGTCAGTTCCCGATAGATGTCGTCGATGATCGCCTGAAGGTCTTCTTGCGGTTTCGGCTCGTGCATACGGCACTTCTCACTTCGGCAGCGGTCTCCGGCAGGACGGTCAGTCCTGCATCCGCCTCAAGCTTATGGGATTCGTCGGGCATCCCGATACAAAAAAACCGCCCGTCTCCGGGCGGTTCTGCAACTCGTCGGACAAGGCCCGATTAACGCGAGTAGAATTCGACGACCAGGTGCGGCTCCATGACGACCGGGTACGGCACGTCAGAGAGGGCGGGAACGCGGACGAAGGTCGCAACCATCTTGTTGTGATCAGCTTCGATGTAGTCAGGGACGTCGCGCTCGGCGAGCTGTACGGCTTCGAGAACCGTAACGAGCTGCTTGGACTTTTCCTTGACTTCGATGACGTCGCCGGGCTTGCAGCGGTAGGAACCGATGTTGACGCGAACGCCGTTGACCTTGACGTGGCCGTGGTTGACGAACTGGCGCGCGGCGAAAACGGTCGGGACGAACTTGGCGCGGTACACGATCGCGTCAAGGCGCGATTCGAGCAGGCCAACCAGATTTTCCGGGGTGTCGCCCTTGCGGCGCGATGCTTCTGCGAAGATCGCACGGAACTGCTTTTCGCGGATATCGCCGTAGTAGCCCTTCAGCTTTTGCTTGGCGCGCAGCTGCACGCCGAAGTCGGAAAGCTTGGACTTCCGGCGCTGGCCGTGCTGGCCCGGGCCGTATTCACGACGGTTTACCGGGGACTTCGGACGGCCCCAGATGTTTTCGCCCATGCGGCGGTCGATTTTGTACTTGGACGATTCGCGCTTGCTCATCGCATTTCCTTTCAAAGTGTTACACCGGTTCGTTGCTAAACCGGATCAAGGAAACACGCCCTCCTCTGAACCCATTTTTAGAGTTCTGACAGACCTCTCACGATCACGCTGCCGGAGAAATCACGGGACATGTCAAATGAAACACCGGGCATCGCTGCCCGGCGTTGAGCGGGTCTTTAAGCACTAGGCGCCGAATTGTCAACGGAATATGACGGTCCCGATCGCTATTTCAGCCGCACTTGCGGCTGCGAATTCACTCGGCGGCCGCGCGCGTCGAATTGCCTGTGTCCGGGGCATTGGCGTCGCCCGGCGCCGTCTCTTTTCCGAGATCCGGGAAAGCGACGATGCGCTTGCCGGAGAAATCCGCATGCACCACGACAAGCCCCTGCTCTTCGAAATAGCCGAGCAAACGCCGCGCACGGCGGGCCGAATGCGTTCCGTAGGCACGTGCGATCATCGCGTCCGACGGGCATGGCAGCCCGCGCAGCGCCGCCTGTGCCAGCATCAGAAAAACCGCCTGCAGGTCTTCCGTCACCCGGTCGGCCAGCCCAAGCGCCGAGGCCCAATCCTCGCTTTCCGCCGTCTCGGCATCGATGCCCGATCGGGCGACGGCCATCTTGCGGCGGAATGCGCTCAAGGAGAGCGCGGGTCCGGGGACGCGGCGAATGCGGCAGCGAACGAGGAAATCCTGGTAGAGCTCCGCATCGGGCCGGAACGCGGCTTCCGGATTTGCGACGATTTCGGCAAAGAGGCTGCCGATCAGCGCCTCCCGCTCCTCCGCCGAGATTTCCGGTTGCGCCGGCTTGGCTTCCACGGGCGCTGCGGGCTCGGGCCTTGGCCGCGACAGCTCCGCGAGAATATCGCTCGCAGGGCGCGGCTGCGGTGCTGTCCGGCGTACGGCCGGGCGCGTGAATTCCTCCGGGTCGGGCGTGAAGATCAGGTCTGCGACGTCCTGCGGCGCTTCGGGCAGCGGCACCAGCTTCGGGCTCATCGACCGTGCCGAGGTCTCGACCGAACCGATCGTCACCCTCAACGGGCGGCGGGAAAGCGCGGGACCGAGCGCCACGAAGGAACCGCGCTTCAGGTCGCGAAACATCTCGGCCGTGCGCCGGTCCATGCCCAGCAGATCGGCGGCGCGCAACATGTCGATGTCGAGGAAGGTGCGTCCCATCAGGAAGTTCGAGGCCTCTGCCGCCACGTTCTTGGCGAGCTTGGCGAGGCGCTGCGTGGCGATGACGCCGGCAAGCCCGCGCTTGCGGCCGCGGCACATGAGATTGGTCATTGCGCCAAGCGAAACCTTGCGTATTTCCTCCGAAACGTCGCCGCCGGCGGACGGCGCGAACATCTGTGCCTCGTCGACGACCACCAGAACGGGATACCAATATTCCCGGTCCGCATCGAACATCGCGTTCAGAAACACGCCGGCGCTGCGCATCTGCTGCTCGACGTCCAGCCCTTCGAGGGAAAGCACGCAGGAAACGCGGTGCTGACGGATGCGGGTGGCGATGCCGATGAGCTCCGCATCGGTACGCTCCCCCTCGATCACCACATGACCGAACTTGTCGGCAAGCGTGACGAAATCGCCTTCCGGATCGATGATACACTGCTGCACCCAGGGCGCGGATTGTTCCAGCAGACGGCGGAGCAGATGCGACTTGCCGGAACCGGAATTGCCCTGCACGAGAAGACGCGTCGCCAGAAGCTCTTCGATATCGAGCGAGGCCGAAGTCCCTTCGGACGTCGTTCCCATGTCGATGCCGACTTTCATCCTTACCTCTTCGTGACGGGTTGATTCGCGGCCGCGAACGGGTCGCCAAAACGGGCAACACCTAGCATGGATCGCGCTCGAACGTGCCGCCGATTATGGAAACCCACAGGGAATAGTTGGGTTCGAATGCCGCCTCTCGCACGTCCGCAGCAATGCCGCGCGCCGATCTAGGTGAACGCTTCGCGCCTGCCCGCAGTTGCGGTGGCCGCAACAACTCTCAAGCCGAATCCCTGCATCAAACGGCGTGTCGCGAAATCGGGATCAGCCGATGTGAAGATCGCCGGGTCCTCGCCGTTCAATGGTTCGAACCCGTTCGGCAGCGGCACCAGCGAGCGCGCCCGCCTTGCGATCGCTTCGGCCGGATCCAGCCAGTCGACCGGCCAGGGCGCCAGCCGGCGGAAGACATTGGCCATGAAAGGATAATGCGTGCAGGCCAGCACGACGATATCGGTTCTCTTTCCCTCCACCTCCACGAAGCAAGGCGCGATCTCGGCGAGCACCGCCTCGTCGGCCAATGCGTCCCCGCGAATATAGGCCTCGGCCATGCGCGCCAGGTTTTCCGAGCCGACGAGCCTGACGTGGCATTGCGAGGCGAAGGATTGAATGAGATCGCGGGTGTAGGCGCGTTTCACCGTGCCCGGCGTCGCAAGCACCGAAACAAGGCCCGAACGCGTGCGCTCGGCCGCAGGCTTAATGGCGGGCACCGTACCGACGAAGGTCATCTGCGGATAGGCGGCGCGCAGATCCGCGCCGACAAGCGTGAAGGCCGTATTGCAGGCTATGATGCAGATTTCCGGAGCATGCTCGGCAAGGAGCCGGCCGAAAAGAGCGATCACCCGCTCCTTCAGTGCGGCCTCTTCCCAGCCGCCATAGGGAAAACCGGCATCGTCCGCCACGTAGATGAAATGCCGCTCCGGCATCAGTACGCGCGCCTCGCGCAGTACCGTCAGGCCACCGATCCCGCTGTCGAAGACGAGGATGGGCTTCAGCTCAGTCTTTGTCACCGCCGCTCTGTTCTTTCCTGCTGTGCCCGGGCCTGCTGTGCCCGGGGGGTGCGGCGGAGCCACGCGGATTTTCGCGCGTGAAACGGTCGAGCGATGAAATGACGCCGCGCAGCACCTGGATTTCAGATTCGGTAAAGGATGGTCTGGTCAGAACCGCACGCAGATTTTCGACCAATTTCGGCCTTTTGTCGGCGGAACGGAAATAGTTGCGCGCATCGAGCGCCTCCTCCAGATGCTCGCAGAGCGCGTGCAGCTGCTCCTTTGTCGCCGGCCGCTGATCGCTCGCCTGGAAGAACGTCTCGTCCTCGGACGCCATGCCGGTCTTCAGCCATTCATAGGACATGAGCAGCACGGCCTGGGCGAGGTTGAGCGAGGCGAAGGCCGGATTGACCGGGAAAGTCACGATCTCGTCGGCAAGCGCGACCTCGGCATTGGTCAGCCCCGTCCGCTCGCGGCCGAAAATGATTCCCACCTTCTGACCGCTCTTGAACCGGTGGCGGAGTTCCCGGGCAGCGACGATCGGCGACCGCACGGGTTTGAAGCCGTCGCGGTCGCGTGCCGTGGTGGCATAGACGAAATTGAGATCGGCAAGCGCCTCTTCAAGCGTTTCATAAAGCTTGGCGCCATCGATCACGTGATCGGCGCGGCTGGCGGCGGAGCGTGCCTTTTCGCTCGGCCAGCCGTCGCGCGGGCTGACGAGGCGCAGTTCCGACAGGCCGAAATTCGCCATGGCACGCGCCACCATGCCGATATTCTCCCCGAGCTGGGGAAAGGCGAGGATGATCGCCGGGCCCTCCGTCAAAAGTTCGCGCTCGCTGTTGGTGCCTGCCATTGTCCTGTGCCTTCTGTTCGGCGCTTCCCTCGCATATATGCACGCGGATTTAAAGCCCGCGCTCCTCGCCGGCGGGCTCCGCTCGCGGCGAATGAAGGCGCTCGAGCGAAACGGCGACCATCTCCAGTCCAAGGCGGGCATCGTCGCGCGACACCGGCAGATGACGCTCGACCGGCGCGGCGACGCTCCGGGACCGGTAGAAATAGTCCGCCCCATTCTCGCGCACCTCGCGTGCGAGCTTCAGATTCTCTTCGATCCGGGCGGCGAGATCGGAGGGGTTTTCCGCGGCCTGCGACATCTTTCGGGCGAATATGCGCGCCCAATAGGTACAGCCCATGAACACCGCCAGCGTCTGGCGCACGTGGCCCGGGCGGGTGACGAGCTGCCAGGAGACGCCGAGCGGTTTGGCGGCAGCGGCGAGGTCCCTGTAGACGCGGTCGAGCGCCTGCGATCCGCTGACCAGCCTCAGGCCGGACGCTCCCATTTTTGCCGCCTCCAGCAGTTCGACGAGCATGTCGCACCAGATCCTGATTGCCGCGTCCAATGTCGTGCGGGTTCTCGTCGGAAATACGACGAACGCCACCGCAGCACCGGCAACGGAGCCGACAAGCGTTTCCTCGAGGCGCAGCTCCAGAAGCTGCGGTGTCAGGACGCCCAGAAGACTGTACGCGAGAGAGAGGACGACCGAGACGAAGAAAGTCATGGTCGCGTAGGATACCGGGAGGAAATAGAAGGCCAGAAAGATGCAGACCGCACCCAATGGCAGGACGATGTAGATCGACCCGCCGATTGCGCTTGCCGCCGCAAGTCCGACGACGATACCCGCCAGCGTGCCGGCGGACCGCTGCAAGGCCTTCACTGCGGTGTCGCCGCGCGAGCGTGTATTGGTGAAGACGAGAAAGGCTGCGAGAACCGCCCAGAACCAACGCTCGCGTGAAAGCATCAGGCCGAATACCATTGCGATTCCGGAGGCGAGCGTGATCTGGATCGCGCTTCGTAATGCAGGATCGGCGATGGAAAAGCGAGCCGTTGCTGCCGATGACTCTGGAAATGACGCCGGAGGCGGTTCATCCAGGTCGGACTCTTTTAGAGCGGCCAGGCTCGAACGCAGCCGGCCCCGCACGTTGTGGAGCCAATGCAAAGCCTTGGCTGCTTCGACCTGTTTCACGTTCGCTCCGTCCAGGGACCGCATTCCCTCGCCCACTTTCTCGGCGTCGTGCGCGAGCACCGCCTCGACAAGGGCCGCGGGCGGCATCGCTTGAAGGCTGAGCACGATCACGCTCTCGGCCGCGAGGTGAAGGTCGAAAAGCCCGATAGCGATGTCCGCAGAGACGACGCCAGGCTCCGGGGCCGGGCGACGGTTGTCCGTCGGAATGAAGCTCTCCGCCATGAGCACGGCTTCCTTCAGCCGCTCCTCCAGCGCGTGCAGCCTGCGGCGATCGACGGTCTGCTGAACGGGTCTGCGGGCAGCGGCCGCGATCTCGTGGAGGATCTGATCCACCCTCTGCTGAACGCTTGCGATCGCCCGCAAGAGATCGCGGTAGCGGTCGTCCCGGAGAAAGACGGTTCGCACCAGATGCGCGATAGCCGCTGAAATCCCGGCGCCCAGAACGAGCGCCGGCAACTGGTCCAGCGAAGGTCGCAGATAGGCTCCGGTGAAGTAGGACATGAAGGCGAACATGCCGACGGCGAACCAGCGCTGGCCGAAGGCCCGGCCATAGACTGCCACGAAGATGATCGCGAGGAAAACCACGTCGGAAACGTGTCGGTGGTTTTCCAGCGCCGAGGCGAGCGTGACCATCGCGACGCCGGTGACGACCGCCAGAATACGCGTGACCAGTTGTTCCGATGCCGTCCGGTCGCGAACCGCCAGACCGCTCTCGATCGAAAGCGTTATCGCGAGCCCGTAGGCGGCCGGCGGCAGCGGTGCGGCGATGAAATGGAAGGCGATCAGCAGAGCGACCGAGATCACCACGGTCGCCGTTATGCGGGACGCCTGCCGCAGCCGGGAAAAGGCCGGATCGTTGGCAAGGAGCCAGTCCCGCAAGCGAAGCCTCAACGTCATGGCGCCTCCGCCTGTCCGCACGCCCGCAGCGTGCAGCGTTTCCGGGATGACGACGCGCACAACACAGTTGAAGCATGCCGCCGCCCGATCTCTGAATAGCCTTTCCCGCGGCCTTTTCAAAGCTGAGAGGTGAGCGTCTGCCGCTGCTGACGGGCGTCCACAGCGGCCCGATTCGGAGGGCCCCTGCTTGGTCCAAAGTTTCGGCCGTGCATGCTTTGCCTTGCTGGCTCACAGTGCTATAGGGCTGTGGAATTCTCCCACCGGAGGGACATCGCGCCGGTGTCCCGCAAAGCATGAGGCACGTAAATGGCAAAGATCAAGGTCGCCAATCCGGTCGTCGAGCTCGACGGCGACGAGATGACCCGCATCATCTGGCAGTTCATCAAGGACAAGCTGATCCATCCCTATCTCGACCTCGATCTCGAATATTATGACCTCGGCGTCGAAAACCGCGACGCGACCGACGACCAGGTGACGATCGACGCCGCGAACGCCATCAAGAAGCACGGCGTCGGCGTCAAATGCGCCACGATCACGCCGGACGAAGGCCGCGTCGAGGAGTTCAAGCTGAAGAAGATGTGGAAGTCGCCGAACGGCACGATCCGCAACATCCTCGGCGGCGTCATTTTCCGCGAGCCGATCATCTGCAAGAACGTGCCGCGGCTCGTCCCCGGCTGGACCAAGCCGATCATCGTCGGCCGCCACGCCTTCGGCGACCAGTACCGCGCGACCGATTTCAAGTTCCCCGGCAAGGGCAAGCTTTCGATCAAGTTCGTCGGCGAAGACGGCCAGACCATCGAGCACGACGTTTACGATGCGCCCGGCGCCGGCGTGGCACTCGCCATGTACAACCTGGATGAATCGATCACCGAATTCGCGCGCGCCTCGTTCAACTACGGTCTGCAGCGCAAGGTTCCGGTCTATCTCTCGACCAAGAACACGATCCTGAAAGCCTACGACGGCCGTTTCAAGGACATTTTCCAGAAGGTCTTCGAAGAAGAGTTCGCCGATCAGTTCAAGGCCGAGAAGCTCTGGTACGAACACCGTCTGATCGACGACATGGTCGCCTCGGCGCTGAAGTGGTCCGGCGGCTATGTCTGGGCCTGCAAGAACTATGACGGCGACGTACAGTCTGACATCGTAGCGCAGGGCTTCGGCTCGCTCGGCCTGATGACGTCGGTGCTGATGACGCCGGACGGCAAGACAGTGGAAGCGGAAGCGGCTCACGGCACGGTCACGCGCCACTACCGTCAGCATCAGAAGGGCGAGGAAACCTCGACCAACTCGATCGCATCGATCTTCGCCTGGACCCGTGGCCTCGCGCATCGCGCCAAGCTCGACGGCAACGCCGAACTCGCGAAGTTCTCGGAAACCTTGGAGCGCGTCTGCGTCGACACGGTCGAATCGGGCTTTATGACCAAGGACCTGGCGCTCCTGATCGGTCCCGACCAGCCCTGGCTGTCGACCACCGGTTTCCTCGACAAGATCGACGAGAACCTCAGGAAGGCCATGGCGGCGTAATCAGCTGTCTCATCGCCAGAATTCGAAACCCGGCCTCGCGCCGGGTTTCTTTTTGCCCGCTCGAAGCGCGAAGGTGCGTCGTCCGCTTCGGTCCGTCCGCTTGTGCCGCACCACGACTCAGATAGGCTGAGCATGCCTGCCGCGCACCGTCCAGCCCAGGCGGCGGATCCGGAAAGTCTCGCCCATGCCCGATTCCCTCGTGCCGAAAACAGTCAGCGTTCTCGCAGAAGGATATGGACCCGCCCGCTTGAAAGCGGACGCGCTCGCAGGTCTGACTGTCGCAATCGTCGCTCTGCCGCTCTCTATGGCGATCGCAATCGCATCCGGCGTAACGCCCGATCGCGGGCTTTATACCGCGATCGTCGGCGGTTTCCTCGTTTCGCTCCTCGGCGGCAGCCGTGTCCAGATCGGCGGTCCCGCCGGTGCCTTCATCGTGCTCGTCGCCGCCACGGTTGCGCGGCACGGCGTCGACGGCCTGCTGCTGGCGACTTTCATGTCCGGGTTCATGCTGATCGCCGCCGGCTATCTCAGGCTAGGGCGATACATCAAGTTCATCCCCTACCCTGTCACGGTCGGCTTCACTGCGGGGATCGCAGTGATCATCTTTGCGAGCCAGCTGCGCGACCTCTTCGGCCTGACGCTTGCGACCGCGGAGCCCGGCCCAATCGTCGACAAGATCGCAGCGCTCGCGCAAGCCGCTGGAACGGCCAATTGGGCGGCGATATTGACTGCATCCCTTACCGTCGGCGTCATCCTCGCGCTGCGACACATGCGGCCGCATTGGCCGGGCATGCTGATCGCAGTCGCGGCCGCGTCCGCACTGGTCGCCCTGCTGCAATTGCCGACAGAAACCATCGGCAGCCGGTTCGGCGGCATTCCGCGCGGCCTGCCACTTCCCGCCCTGCCGCCGCTCTCGCTCGAAAAAGCCGCTGCCGTCTTTCCGGATGCCGTCTCTTTCGCCCTCCTCGGCGCGATCGAATCGCTACTCTCCGCCGTCGTCGCCGACGGCATGACAGGGCGCCGGCATCGATCGAGCATGGAACTGATCGCACAGGGAGCCGCGAATATCTGCTCGGCGCTCTTCGGCGGCATCTGCGTCACCGGGACCATTGCCCGCACCGCTACGAATGTACGCGCCGGTGCGACGAGCCCTGTCTCCGGCATGCTGCATTCCGTCTTTCTTCTGCTGTTCATGCTGCTCACCGGCCCGCTGGCGAGCTACATACCGTTGGCCTCGCTCGCCGGCGTGCTTGCAATCGTCGCCTGGAACATGATCGAGAAACCAGCCTTCATGGCGCTTCTGCGGTCCTCCTACGGCGATGCGGTCGTTCTGCTCGCCACCTTCCTCATCGTCGTCTTTCGCGAGCTTACGGAAGGCATCGTCGTGGGCTTCGCGCTCGGCGCCGTGCTCTTCATCGATCGCATGGCAAAGAGCATCTCCGTGGATGAGGCGCAGCCGCTCTCCGGCCTGAAACAGGAGAACGGCGAGGAACGCCCCGTGGTCGCCGACGATCCCGATACCGTCGTCTATCGCGTTTCGGGGATTTTCTTCTTCGGCTCGGCCGCGACCGTGGGCACCGTTCTCGATCGCATCGCCGACCAGCGCCGCAATTTCATTCTCGATTGCTCCGACGTTGCCTTCATGGATTCCACCGCTGCCAATGTCATCGAGGGCACCTTGCGCAAAGCGGAACGAACCGGCGTACGCTTCATCATCACGGGCGCGAGATCGCAGGTGCGCCGCACTCTCTACCAGCACCACGTCCGGCCGCCGCGCGTGCTGATGCGCGCCTCTGTCACCGCAGCGCTAGACACCATCCGAAACGAACGAGCGTCATGAAAAAGGGCGCCGCAGCGCCCTTTGCGGATATCAATAGGGAAGCATTTCAGCCTGCGAGCGCGACCGCAACGGCCTCGATCGCTTCCGCTGCACGTCCGCCGTCCGGACCGCCGGCTTGTGCCATGTCGGGCCGCCCGCCACCGCCCTTGCCGCCGAGCGCGGCGGAAGCGACGCGCACCAGATCCACGGCGCTGACTTTCGAGGTGAGGTCGTCGGTAACCGCCACAACGGCACTTGCCTTGCCGTCGCCGCTGACGCCGACAAAGGCAACGACTCCCGAACCGAGCGTCTTCTTGCCGTCGTCCGCTAGGCTTTTCAGATCCTTCGGCTCGACGCCGGACACGACCCTGCCGAGGAAACGGACGCCGCCGATCTCCCGGGCAGCATCCCCGGAACCGTTCTGGCCGTCACCCGCGAGCGCGAGCTTCTTCTTCGCTTCGGTAAGTTCCCGCTCCAGCTTGCGCCGCTCGTCCAGGAGAGCCTCGACCCGACCGAGAACCTCCGCAGGCTGGACCTTGAGTGCCGCGGCGAGTGTCTTCACCCGCTCGTCCTGCTCGCCGAGATAGGCGCGCGCCGCTTCACCGGTCAACGCTTCCACCCGGCGGACGCCGGCTCCGACCGCACTCTCGGAAACGACGCGGATAAGGCCGATATCCCCCGTGGCGGACACATGCGTGCCGCCGCAAAGCTCGACCGAATAAGGCCTGCCGGCTTTGGAGCCGCGAATGCCCTGCCCCATGGACACGACCCGCACCTCGTCGCCGTACTTCTCCCCGAAGAGCGCCATGGCGCCCTCGGCGATCGCATCGTCGACGCTCATCAGCCGTGTGACGACCGGCGTGTTCTGGACGATGATTTCGTTCGCCATCTCCTCGACGACCTTCAACTCCTCCGCCGTCATGGGCTTCGGATGAGAGACGTCGAAGCGCAGGCGCTCAGGCGCGACCAGCGAGCCCTTCTGCGCAACATGCGTACCAAGCACCTCGCGCAGCGCCTCGTGCAGCAAGTGCGTCGCGGAATGGTTTGCGCGCAGACGCGTACGGCGCACATGGTCGACCGCCAGGGCGGCCGCTTCGCCGGTCTTCACGCTGCCCTCCTCCACGGTGCAATAGTGGACGAAGAGCCCTTCCCCACGCTTCTGCGTGTCGGTCACTGCAAGCTTGCCGGTCTCGGTGGTGATGACGCCGGTGTCGCCCACCTGGCCGCCGGATTCGCCGTAGAAAGGCGTCTGGTTCAAAACCAACTGGACAGTCTCGCCCTTGGCGGCCGACTCGACGACGGTGCCGTCCCGGACGATCGCCTGAATGACCCCTTCGGCCGACTCGGTGTCGTAGCCGAGAAAGTCGGTCGCACCGTGCTTGTCTCTGAGTTCGAACCAGATGGTCTCGGTCGCGGCTTCGCCGGAGCCGGTCCAGTTGGCGCGGGCCTCGGCCTTCTGCCGTTGCATGGCGGCCGCAAATGCGTCCGTATCGACCCCGATGCCCTTGGCACGCAGTGCATCCTGCGTGAGGTCGAGCGGGAAACCGTAGGTGTCGTAGAGCTTGAAGGCCGTTTCACCGTTGAACTGATCGCCTTCCGAAAGATCGGCCGAGGCTTCCGCCAGAAGGTTGAGGCCGCGCTCCAGGGTCTTGCGGAAGCGGGTTTCCTCCAGCTTCAGCGTTTCCGAGATCAGCGCTTCGGCGCGGACCAGTTCCGGATAGGCGCGCCCCATCTGACCCACAAGTGCCGGCAGGAGCCTCCACATCAGCGGATCCCGCGCGCCAAGCAGCTGTGCATGGCGCATAGCGCGACGCATGATTCGGCGCAGCACGTAACCGCGGCCTTCGTTCGACGGCAGAACCCCGTCGGCAATCAGGAAGGCCGACGAACGCAGATGGTCTGCGATCACGCGATGGCTCGCGCGGCGGTCGCCTTCGGCCTTGACGCCGGTCGCCTCCTCGGAAGCAGCGATCAATGCGCGGAAAAGATCGATGTCATAGTTGTCGTGCTGGCCCTGGAGCACGGCGGCAACGCGCTCCAGCCCCATGCCCGTGTCGATCGAGGGCCGCGGAAGGTCGACGCGCTCTTCCTTCGTGACCTGCTCGTACTGCATGAAGACGAGGTTCCAGATCTCGATGAAGCGATCGCCGTCTTCCTCGGCCGAGCCGGGAGGTCCGCCCCATATCTGTTCGCCGTGATCGTAGAATATCTCCGAGCACGGGCCGCATGGGCCGGTATCACCCATAGCCCAGAAGTTGTCGCTCGTCGGGATGCGGATGATACGGTCGTCGCTCAGGCCGGCGATCTTCTTCCAGAGGCCGAAAGCCTCGTCGTCCGTGTGATAGACGGTGACGAGCAGCCGCTTCGGATCGAGCCCGTATTCCTTGGTGATCAGGTTCCAGGCAAGCTCGATCGCGCGCTCCTTGAAATAGTCGCCGAAGGAGAAATTGCCGAGCATTTCGAAGAAGGTGTGGTGCCGGGCGGTATAGCCGACATTGTCGAGGTCGTTGTGCTTGCCGCCGGCGCGCACGCATTTCTGCGCCGTGGCCGCGGTCGAGTAAGGACGCTGCTCGAGGCCGGTGAACACGTTCTTGAACTGCACCATGCCGGCATTGGTGAACATCAATGTCGGGTCATTGCGCGGCACGAGGGGGCTGGACGGCACGATCTCGTGACCGTTCTTGCGGAAATAGTCGAGAAACATCGACCGGATTTCATTCACGCCGCTCATCTTGCGTCCTATCTGTGTACTGCACCGGCGGCAACCGGACGTATTCGGGCCGCCAGCCGCACTCTTCAACCCCGCGCAAAAGCGCGTCGCGTTCAATCGAATTCATGCGGCGCGCTTATTGCTCTTGTTTTCGTACATGTCGTCGTCCCAAAAGCGCTGCGCGCTTTCAGGCGGCATGCATCGTCGTAGCCGCACTCTCCGCCGGCGGAGCCGTCGGAACCACAGGCTTTTATCGTCCGCATATCATGCTGTCCAGACGGCAGCAAAAAACCGGCCGCACGCGACGAGGGCCGGTTTTGCATGCTTCAAGGAGACGGTCGCCGCCCCTTACATATCGGCGGCTTCGTCGCCTTCGCTTTCCGGCCCGCCATTCTCCAGGAACCGATCCGCGATGAGACCGGCATTCTGCCGCAAGGCCGTTTCGATTTCGCGCAGCAGATCGGGATTTTCCCGCAGGAAGAGCTTGGCGTTCTCCCGCCCCTGGCCGAGGCGTTGGCTGTTATAGGAAAACCATGCACCGGATTTCTCGACGATGCCCGCCTTGACTCCGAGGTCGATCAACTCGCCCGTCTTCGAAACGCCTTCGCCATACATGATGTCGAACTCGACCTGCTTGAAGGGCGGCGCCATCTTGTTCTTGACGACCTTGACCCGCGTCTGGTTGCCGACGACCTCCTCACGCTCCTTGACCGAGCCGATGCGCCGGATATCGAGACGAACGGAAGCGTAAAACTTGAGCGCATTACCGCCCGTCGTCGTTTCCGGCGAGCCGAA
This sequence comes from Sinorhizobium arboris LMG 14919, assembly GCF_000427465.1. NCBI lineage: Bacteria > Pseudomonadati > Pseudomonadota > Alphaproteobacteria > Hyphomicrobiales > Rhizobiaceae > Sinorhizobium > Sinorhizobium arboris. The sequence continues at coordinate 1,663,560 of NZ_ATYB01000014.1, forward strand.
CATCACCCCGATCTTCATGCGGATCTGGTTGATGAAGATCACCATGCAATTGGACTTGGAGATCGAGGCCGTCAGCTTGCGCAGCGCCTGGCTCATGAGCCGCGCCTGCATGCCCGGCAGGCTGTCGCCCATCTCGCCCTCGATTTCGGCGCGCGGCACGAGTGCGGCCACCGAATCGACGACAAGCACGTCGATTGCGCCGGAGCGGACCAGCGTATCGGTGATTTCCAGCGCCTGTTCCCCCGTATCGGGCTGCGAAATCAGGAGATTTTCGAGGTCGACGCCGAGCTTGCGCGCATAGATCGGGTCGAGTGCATGCTCGGCATCCACAAATCCGCAGATGCCGCCCTTCTTCTGGGCCTCGGCAATGGTCTGCAGCGCCAGCGTGGTCTTGCCCGAGCTTTCCGGACCATAGATCTCGATGATGCGGCCCTTCGGCAGACCGCCTATTCCGAGCGCGATATCGAGACCGAGCGAACCGGTGGAGACGGTTTCGATCTCAACCACGCTGTCCTTCGCTCCGAGCTTCATGATCGATCCCTTGCCGAACGAACGTTCGATCTGGGAAAGAGCCGCTTCAAGTGCCTTGCTTTTGTCCACCGATTTGTCCTCTACGAGCCGCAAAGAATTTTGTGCCATTGGTCCACCTTTAGGTTATTGGAGCTATCGAGGCAATGAAGCCGCCGCAAGCGTTTTTGTACATGTTTTGTTCCAATTTGGCAATGGCACCTCAAAGAGTTGAAAATGCTCACTTTATTTCGTTGCGTTCAACTCTTGTTCACGCCGCGCGACCACTGTATCCACAGGCGGCGCGTCAACTCGCCCGGGCATTTTCCCAAAGTCCCGATTCGCGTCGTGAATCGCAGTGGATCAAATCCGGACAAAGCCATAGAACATAGTCCGGAACGATAGATCGGGATGCCGGCGGAAGCGAGGCTTCGCCTCCTTTTTCCGCCTTTTGTCGAGGATCAGATGCAGAAACTGGTGAAGCCGCGGAATATCGCCGTTTTCGGCGGCGCGCATATCGACCGACGCGGCCGGATCAGCGGCGCGACGGCACCGGGCGCGAGCAATCCGGGCACGTGGTTCGAGGAGGCCGGCGGCGGCGGCTTCAATGCCGCACGAAATCTCTCGCGTCTCGGCCATCGAGTGACGATGATCAGCCCGCGCGGCGGCGATGCCGCCGGCGACACGGTGGCGGCAGCGGCGGAAGCTGCGGGTGTGATCGACCGTCCTTTCATCTTTCTCGACCGCAAGACGCCGAGCTATACGGCAATCCTCGAAAACGACGGCAATCTGGTCATCGCGCTCGCGGACATGGATCTCTACGCTTTGTTTACACCGCGCCGGCTGCAGCAGCGTGCCACGCGTGAGATTTTGGCTGCGAGCGAGCTCGTGCTGATGGACGCCAATCTGCCGGGGGAGACCTTGACGGCCCTCGTCGGATGCACCGCGGGGTACAGCCAGCTACGTGCCGGTATCGCCGTTTCGCCGGCAAAGGTGGTCCGCTACCGGGAATGCCTGGAGCAGCTCGATTTCCTGTTCCTGAACGAGACGGAAGCACGTGCGCTTACCGAAACCGAAGCCTCGACCGCCGAAGAATGGCCGTCGCTGCTGCGCTCCGTCGGCCTCTCCGGAGGCGTCGTGACGCGCGGAGGCCGCGCCGCGGTAGCCTTCGATCGCGAGAGTGCCTGCCTCGGGACCCCACCGGCTCTTCCAGCGCTCGCCGACGTCACCGGCGCCGGCGACGCGCTGGCCTCGGGCTTTCTCACCGCCCGGCTTGCAGGCAGCGATCTTTCCGCTTCCTTGCGTTGCGGCATAGCGGCCGCCGTCATAACGCTGCACTCGCCCTTCGCGGCTTCCGACGGGATGTCGCAGGACATGCTGGAGCAGGTTCTGCACCTTGTGCCGGGAACGGAAATGCTGTCATGAGATTTGGCGGCTGAATTGGGGAGCCGGTAGCGCGGAAATGGGGGCAGTTCTTCCCCATCCCGCTGTTCCAGGCTCCGGAATCGACCAGACCTCCCGAGCGATTCTCCTCGAGGAGGTCGTGACTCAAGGAAAAGACCATGACCAACCTCTCCTCCCCGTCCCTGCCGATGGCATATTCGGATGAAGTCGCGGCCGCCAAGCAACGCGGTGCGCCCATCGTTGCACTGGAATCGACGATCATCACGCATGGCATGCCCTATCCCGGCAACCTCGACATGGCCCGCAGCGTCGAGACGATCATTCGGGAACAGGGCGCGGTGCCCGCGACCATCGCCGTGATCCACGGGGTCCTGCATATCGGCCTGGACGGCGCAAAGCTGGAGGCGCTGTCGAAGACTCAGGGCGCGATGAAGCTTTCGCGCGCCGATCTCGCCTTTGCCATCGCCGAACGCCGCACCGGCGCCACGACGGTTGCCGCAACGATGATCGCTGCCGCCCGCGCCGACATCAGGGTTTTCGCGACCGGAGGCATCGGCGGCGTTCACCGCGGAGCGGAACAGAGCTTCGACATATCGGCCGATCTCGACGAACTCGCACGGACCGGCGTGATCGTCGTCTGTGCCGGCGCCAAGGCCATTCTGGACATTCCCAAAACTCTCGAAGTGCTCGAAAGCCGCGGCGTCCCGGTCGTAACCTATGACAGCGAGAACTTCCCGGCCTTCTGGTCACGCGATTCCGGCCTCAAGAGCCCGCTGATGCTGAACAGCCCGGCAGCGATCGCCAGTTTCCAGCAGACGCGCGAGCTGCTCGGAATCGACGGGGGGATGCTTATCGCCAATCCGGTTCCCGAAGAAAGCGAGATCCCCCGCGAGGAGATGGAAATCTACATCACCCGCGCGCTGGACAACGCGGCCAGCGAAGGGATTTCCGGCAAGGCGGTCACGCCGTATCTGCTCGACAACCTCTTCCGTTTGACGGATGGGCGCAGTCTCGAAACCAACATCGCCCTGGTCGAAAACAATGCGCGCCTTGCTGCCGAGATCGCCGTCGCTCTCGCCGCGAGGTGACGGCGGCAGCGCCACGCAATAGAGCGAAGCGAAAGGGTCATATCGCCCCGGTTTTTCTCCTCATCCGCCCGCCGGCACCTTCTTGCCGCAGGCGGGACGAAGGGTACGCGCAGCGCCGCCGCTTCTCCCTTCTCCCCATCGAAAATCGGGAGAAGGGACCGGCAGGCGGTTGAGGGCATGCGCGCCGCACAGATGTAGAATCGATATATCTTGTCAGCTGTCGAGCATCTCGCGCACGGCGACGGCAAGCTGCTTCAGCGAGAATGGCTTCGGCAGGAAGCCGAACTTCGCGTCGGCCGGCAGATTGCGGGCAAAAGCATCCTCGGCATAGCCGGATACGAAGATGAACTTCAGGTCCGGATACTTCTTGCGCAGTTCGCGCAGCAGCGTCGGACCGTCCATTTCCGGCATCACGACGTCGGAGACGACGATATCGACGGCGCCGTCGAGCTCGTCCATGATCTCCAGCGCCTCCACGCCCGATCCCGCTTCGTAGACCGTATAGCCGCGCGTCTCCAGCATGCGCTTGCCGCCGCGCCGGACCGCTTCCTCGTCCTCCACCAGCAACACGACCGCTGAATCCCCGGTGAGGTCGGCCGGCTCGGCTCGAGGCATGGGCACCGCAACCGGTTCGCTCTTCGCCGGCGCCGCGGATTCAGCTTCGTGCACATCCTCTTCGCGCGTCTCCGGAACATCGACGTGCCGCGGCAGCAGGATCCGGAAAGTCGTTCCGCTACCGATCTCCGACTCGGGATAGATATAGCCGCCGGACTGTTTCACGATGCCGTAAACCATCGACAAGCCGAGCCCGGTGCCCTTGCCGACATCCTTCGTGGTGAAGAAAGGCTCGAAGATCTTGTCCATGATCTCGGGTGGAATACCGGTGCCCTGATCCGATACCTCCACCATGACAAAGTCTTCCTCGGGCAATTCGCGCCGCCCAAGTGCCGCCACTTCGCCCGCCGGCAGATTGCGTGTCCGAAGCGTGATTATTCCACCCGCAGGCATGGCATCTCGGGCATTGACGGCGAGGTTCAGGAGCACCTGTTCGAATTGGCCGAGGTCGGTCTTCACTGGCCAGAGATCGCGGCCGTAATCCACCTCCACCTTGACATTGGTGCCGGTCATGCGGTCGACGAGCATCCTGAGGTCGCCGATGACGTCGGTGAGATTGAGCACCGTCGGCCGCATCGTCTGCTTGCGCGAGAAGGCGAGCAATTGCCGCACGAGAACGGCGGCCCGGTTGGCGTTACGCTTGATCTCCATGAGATCGGCGAAGGTCGCATCCGCCGGCCGCGCCGAAAGCAGGAGATGGTCGGCGGAAAGCAGGATCGCTGTCAGCACGTTGTTGAAATCATGGGCGATGCCGCCGGCAAGCGTTCCGACGGCATTCATCTTCTGCGTCTGCGCCATCTGGTTCTCGAGCGCCTTCTGCTCGGTGATCTCCAGGGCATAGATGATCGCGGCCTCCTCGGGCGCCTGATCGCTCTGGTCGATGACTGCATTGACATAGAAGCGGAAGTGGCGCCCCTCATCCTTGGGATGAAGCGCGTCGATCGGCGCGATATCGCTCTGCCGGTCCTTCGCGGCGGCGAGCGATTCCTGCAGGCGTCCTCGCTCGGACTGGTGCACGACAGCGTCGATCTGAGCCCCGCGCTCGACCTCGTCCTGCGAAACGAGCCCGGCGAAGAGCTTCATGAACGGTGCATTGGTTCTGAGAATGCGCCCATTTCCATCCACCGAGGCGATTGCCATGGGTGTGTTGTTGAAGAAGCGGGTGAACCGCATTGCCGCGTTTGACGCCGACTGATCGCCATCGTCGCCTTCCCGGGACATCACGATCGTCCGGCTTTCGCCGGGCGCGCCGTCGCGTGTGGAGGAGACGCGATGAATGAGGCGTACCGGCAGGCTCTGGCCGCTTGTCTTTCTGAGATCGAGGTCCAGGATCTTGGTCTTCTTGAGACCTGGCTCTGCCTGTACCGATTGGACGAGCGCCAGCCCCTCGCCCGCAACGAGATCGGCAATACTGACGGAGCCGGGCTGGAACTTGGTCAGATCGATCCCGAGCCAATCGGCGAGCGTCGCGTTGATATAGAAGATCTCGCCCTTGCGCCCGGCGGAGAAGAAGCCCGCCGGTGCGTGGTCGAGATAGTCGATCGCGTTCTGCAGTTCCTTGAAGAAACGCTCCTGCTCGTCGCGCTCCGCCGTGATGTCGGCGATCTGCCACAGGTAGAGCGGATTGCTGCCGGCATCCTCGAGCGGAAGAACCCGCGCCTTCAGGCGATACCAATGGGCACCGGAGCCGGCCAGTTTGGCGTTTGCCAGGGGCTTCAGCAGCCGGAACTCCTCGTGGCCCTGCTTGCCCTCATGCAGGCCGTTGGTCAGGCGGTAGATAGCCTCGGTCGCTTCGCGGTTTCGAGAAAGGATCGTTTCGAGCGACTGAATGCCCGCCGCACTCTTGTTGCCGGTCAGGGCGCCGTAGGCGGCGTTGGCATAGATGATGCGTCCCTTGCGGTCGGTTACGATCGTCCCGTCTTCGTGCGCATCGAGGAAGGCGCGCGCCAATTCGTCCGGCCGCGATTGCGGCATCACTTCGATGAAGCCGATGACGGAAGAAACGAGGAAGAATATCCCCACCATGGCCAGCACGCCGAGAATGCCGAGCACGATCTCGTTTTCGAGCTGGTTCTTGAAGACGACGAAAGCGGCTGCCGACGCGGTAAGGACGATCGCAAGCAGAATGATCCTGAGGATGGTTCCCGGACGAACGCCTCGGTCGACGACCGGCATCTGGTAGTCATCTGCCTGTCGCAATTTCGTCATCGGGTCCTCACCTGCTGCCGGTTCGCTTCGGACGCGATCCCGAGCGCTTGCAGCGCCGTACGTCCCGTGGATGTACAAGGGCTGCAATATTTTGAAGTTGCCGCATAATTTATCCCTAATCCGCTTCCGGTTTAAGGAACCATGCGGTGGCCTGGTCCGAAGGCATCGTCGCGAATACCGACGGCCGCCCTCCGCGCTTTCGCGCATCGACCTGGAATCATCTTTAACAATCAGAGATAACAGCAAAAAGCGTCTCGGCGGAAGCGCTGCGGTCAATTCACAGGGAATGTCGGGCCGAAGCTTGTCCGAGCCCGAAAAAAGCCGTCAAATGTTGCCATGCGAGGCGGCAGTAAGGAGTTCAGCCTATGTTGGAAACAATCCTGGGGGACAACGCCAGCCGGTTCCTGATCGCCGCCGGAGCGGTTGCGATCGGCCTCTTGTGCCTGGCGGCCGTGCTTCGGCTCATGCGCAACAGACCTTCCTCTCCCTTCGTGCGCGGCGGCAAGAACAGACAGCCGCGGCTTGCGGTGCTCGATGCCGCCGCGGTCGACACGCGCCGACGCCTGGTGCTCGTCCGCCGCGACGACGTGGAACACCTGATCATGATCGGCGGCCCGACGGACATCGTGATCGAAAGCCGCATCGCGCCGGAGGGAGAAGTTCCGAATCCGGCCAATCTCCAGGCGGAACCGGAAGAAAAGACCACGCGCACCGCGATGGCGGAAGCGCGGCCACAGCCGGTTTCTTCCCCTCTCCCGGCGGAACCAGCCGCAGAACCCGTTCGGCAGCCTTCGCGTCCGAGCGAGCCGCCGCGGGCGGCCGCGCGTCCGGAGCCTCCGATGCGCGCCGTCCCTGATCAGCACCCCCCCGCGCTCGGTTCACCGCCGCCGCAGCAGGCTTCCAGGCCTTCACCTGCGCCCCACATTCCGCCGGTGTCCGCCGCCATGGAGCCGTCGGATGCTGACTTCGGCACGGCGCGTAACCGCGCGTTTGCGATGGAGCCACCTGCTCGCGACGAACGCCCCGTCCCGCTTGCGGCGCTTGAACCGGTGAAGGCCGTGCCGGGACAATCACTCCCGCCAAGGTCCGCCGCGCCGGAACCTGCCGCTGAATTCGAGCGCATGCTCGATGCGGAGATCAGCGGCGATCTCCAACGCCTGACGCCCTCTGTTGCGCCGCATTCGGAGATCAGGCCGGCCGCCGGCGGCCGCCAGGAGCCGGTACTCGGATCGCCTTCGCAGAACGCACGCAAGGAGCCGACGATCGAAGAGGAGATGGAAAGGATGCTCGCCGACATCTCCGTGAGCCGCAAATTGTAGATCGCGCATCCCGGCGGCAAGATACATCTGTGCACAAAATAAAACGGCGCGGGCGAACCGCGCCGTTTCGATAATCCCAACGATGTCCCGGACCTATTCGTCCCGGTAGACCTTCTCGCGACGCTCGTGACGCTCCTGCGCCTCAATCGAGAGGGTTGCGATCGGCCGGGCGTCCAGGCGCTTCAGGCCGATGGGCTCGCCGGTTTCCTCGCAGTAGCCGTAGGTGCCTTCATCGAGCCGCTGCAAGGCGGCATCGATCTTGGCAATCAGCTTCCGCTGACGGTCCCGGGCGCGCAACTCGATCGCCCGGTCGGTTTCGGATGAGGCGCGGTCCGCGAGATCAGGATGGTTGGCGCTCTCCTCCGCCAGGTGGTCCAGTGTCTCGCGGGCTTCGCGAAGGATGTCGTTTTTCCAGGCATTCAGCTTCGCACGAAAGTATGCCCGGTGGTTCGCATTCATAAAATCCTCGTCCTCCGAAAGGACATAGGTACTAAGATCGATCTTCTCACTCAACGCGATTCTCCTGAAGAACATCTCATTGCGGCGGTGTATAGACCCATGGAAGCTCTGTTTCAAGCCTTGTAATCAGCGCTTAACTGCATTTTAACACTGCCCGCATCGCAGGCTAACCGGCTAATATTTCATCACAATTACACGCAAAGTGTTGAACGCCGAAATACCGCCCGTCGTCGACCGCACCAGCCGCTCGGCGCTCCGTGGGCGAGCACGCGGCATTTCGGATTGCGACATTTGGTGCGCGCCAAGTGTCGGTTCAATGGGAGTGCCGGATCAAAAAACAGCGAGCCACGACTTGATCTTTATGCCAACCGGCAGGACAACGGAGCATCCACGAGGCGTTTTGAAGCGTCGGCGCGGACGGTCGCCTTCATCCTGGGGATTTCCAGCACCGGTGAATACATGCAAGACAGCGTCGCCCCGGCCTTCCGCCTTCTGCTTCTTCGCCATGCCCGATCGGGTTGGGCTTTGCCGGGCCAGCGGGATTTCGATCGCGCTCTCGACGACGTCGGCTTTGCCGAGGCGGAACTCACGGCGCAAGCGGCGGCCGACCAGCGCATCAGGCCGGACCTGATCCTCTGCTCGACAGCCGTCCGCTGCCGACAGACGGCCGAGCCATTCTACCGCGCGCTCGGCGAAGACATCGCCATCCGTTACCTCGATCCGCTCTATACCGGTCCGACAAGCGTTTATGCCGAGCTTATCGAGGCGTATGCGAGCCGAACCTCGTTGATGATCATCGGCCACAATCCGATGATCGAGGAACTCTTTCACCGGATACTGGGAGACGAACGGGCCGCTGCGGCACTTGCGAACGGATATCCGCCGGCCGGATTGGCGGTGATCGATTTCACTGCCCGGCCGAGGACCGGAACCGCATGGGCCGCGACGCTGTCGAAACTGCTCATTCCCTCCCCTGAAGAAGCCGAAAAACCATGAGTGCGTGCCCGCGGCTTCCGGCCTGCGAAAGCGCCGAATTCACCTCCCGTCGTTGCGCTGACGGAAACATTTCCTATATCGCTCCCGGCGCAATGCGGATTGCGGCGCCCATTGGTATACCGGCAATGGGCTGCAACGCTCTGCAGCGCCGCGCGTCTCATCAGTCACGCAAGGTCGATGCGGGACTTTGATCTGCTGCCTGTTTTTGCCTTCTACCGGGCAGGATCATAGGAACCTGCAATAGCACTCCCGAAGGGACGAAAGAATTTGGCGCCCATTCTCACCAGCTTCAAAGACGACGCGCTGATCGCCCTGGACAATCTCGCCGACCGAGCGGCGGGTCTCGTCACCCCGTCCGTCAGGCTCGGTGTCACCGGCCTTTCGCGCGCCGGCAAAACCGTATTCATCTCCTCGCTCGTCCACAATCTGCTGAACGGAGGGCGGCTGCCGGTTTTCGAGCCGGTCCGCTCGGGCCGTGTGTCGAAAATCCGGCTCGAACCGCAGCCCGACGACGCGGTGCCGCGCTTTCAATATGAGGATCACATCGCGTCACTGGTCAGGGATCGGTCCTGGCCGGATTCGACGAGAGCCATATCGCAGTTGCGGATCACGCTCGATTACGAAAGCGCCAGCGGCTGGAGTCGGCTGCTCTCTCCCGGAAGGCTGTCGATCGACATTGTCGATTATCCCGGCGAATGGCTCCTCGACCTGCCGCTGCTCAGCCAGGACTTTCGGCAGTTCAGCGACGCGACGGTTCAACGCGCACGCACCGGCATGCGCGCCGGTCTGTCGCGCGAATGGTTGGGACTTGCCGCCACACTCGGGGCTGCGATGCCGGCCGATGAGGGCAGCGCCCGCCGGCTTGCCGAAAGCTTCACCGGCTATCTAAAGGCCTGCAAGGAGGACGACCGGTCCCTCTCCACGTTGCCGCCTGGCCGCTTCCTGATGCCGGGCGATCTCGAAGGGTCGCCGGCCCTTACCTTCTCGCCGCTCCCCGACCTGCCTGCGGGCCGAGCCCCCAAGGATTCCCTCTGGTCGATGATGGAGCGGCGCTACGAAGCCTACAAGACGCATGTCGTAAAGCCGTTCTTCCGCGAACACTTCGCCCGTCTCGACCGCCAGATCGTGCTTGTCGACGCGCTCCAGGCGGTCAACCGCGGCTCGGAAGCACTGAAGGACCTGGAACAGGCCCTCGTCGATGTGCTTGCCTGCTTCCGGCCCGGCGTCAATTCCTGGCTGACGTCTCTCGTCACGCGCAGGATCGACCGCGTATTGATCGCCGCCACCAAGGCCGATCACCTGCACCACGAGAGTCACGATCGGCTCGAGCGCATTGCCGCCCGCCTCGTCAGCCGGGCAACCGAACGGATAGGAATGAGCGGCGCGGGGCTGGAGGTCATGGCGCTCGCCTCCGTCAGGGCAACACGCGAAGCCACGGTTGAGCATGACGGCCATCGTTTGCCCGTGATCGTGGGAACACCGATCGCCGGTGAGAAGATCAACGGTGAGATCTTCGATGGTGAAAGGAAAACAGCGATATTTCCTGGAGACTTACCGGAAGATCCTCAACTTCTTTTCGAGGCCGTCGATCGCCAACCCACATCCCCTTCGACCACGGATCCTTCAATGCCGGAACTGAACTTCGTCCGCTTCCGTCCACCGCACCTCGAAGAAACACGCGGCGGGTTGAAACTCTCGGTGCCGCATATCCGGCTCGACAGGGCCATGCAGTTCCTCCTCGGAGATCGTTTGGCATGAGTGACGATTTCAAGGACCGTCGACGCAGGCCCGCCGCATTTTCCATCGAAGGCGAAGAAGCCATCGAACGCGAGGCGAAACAGACGCCGCGGCGCGCGCCAGGCAGCTTCAGCGAAAGGGTCGTCATGACTCCTGACGCCGAGGACCCGTTCATCGGAACGACCGCTGCGATCGAATCGCTCGACCTGCCGGAAGCAAAGCCGCAGCGGCGCCGACTCTCCTTCGGCAAGATCGCCGCGAGCGCCTTCGGCATCCTGATTTCGCTTGCCGTCGGGCTTTGGGTCGACCGGCTTCTACGCGATCTCTTCTCGCGCGCCGACTGGCTCGGCTACGGGGCCGTCGCAGTCGTGGCGATCGGCGCGGTCGCTTTCCTGATCGTGGTCGCGCGCGAAGTTTTCGGCATGATGCAACTGACCGCCGTCCAGACGCTGAAAGGCGATCTGGCCGCAGCGGCCGCAGCCGGCAATACGCAGGCCGCGCGCGCTGCCACCGCGAGGCTTGCCCACCTGCTCGCCGGCAATCCGCGGACAGCCAGGGGCCGTGCCCGCCTGGCGGAGACCGAGGACGACATCATCGACGCCCCCCACCTCATCGAATTGACGGAACGTGAATTGCTGGCGCCGCTCGACCGCGAAGCGCGCCGGCTCATCCTGGCCGGAGCGAAACGCGTATCGATCGTCACCGCCGTCAGCCCACGCGCACTCGTCGATCTCGGCTATGTGATCTACGAATCCGCGCGGATGATCCGTGCAATGGCGGAACTCTACGGCGGCCGGCCGGGTACGCTCGGACTGTTACGCCTGATGCGCGACGTCATCGCCCATCTCGCCGTCACCGGCTCGATCGCCGTCGGCGACAGCCTCATCCAGCAGATCCTCGGCCACGGCCTCGCTTCAAAGCTTTCCGCCCGACTTGGCGAAGGCGTCATCAACGGGCTGATGACGGCGCGCATCGGAATCGCGGCAATGGATCTCTGCAGGCCGATGCCGTTCCGCGCGCTGAAGCGCCCCAGCATCGGCGACTTTTTGACCGACCTGGCGCCCGGCGCCGCGCGATCCGAAAGCGCAACGCGCTGATCGTCAGCCGCCGCTATCGAGAAGCCGTTGACGATCGCGACGGCACCCTGCTCTCGCCTACCCCCGAGAGCGGCTTATAAGCGAGGACGAAACCATCCGTTAACCATTTTCGCGGCAATGTAGTCGTCAGATTTGCAGCTTGACCCATCAAGGACCACTCATGCTCACGCGCCCTTCTTCGATTGCTCGCGGCGTTGCCGCTATCGCGCTTGTCGCCGCCGTGGGCCTTGCTACGCCCGCATTGTCCGGGGCCCGCGACAAGGCTTTCTTCGACAGGGTTGCCGGACAATGGAAAGGTCCGGGCGAGATCGTTGCCGGCAAGTACAAAGGCACGAAATTCACCTGCGATCTCACCGGCGAAGCGACGCCAGGCAATGAGGCCGGCCTGAAACTTGACGGTTTCTGCCGTGTCGGGGTTTTCAAACAGCCCATGTCGGCAACGATCGTCCGGAAAGCTAACGGCTATACCGGAAAGTTCCTGGACGGAGCCGAGGGCAAGGGTCTGGACGTCGTGTCCGGCACCGTGGCCAAGGACAAGGTAGTGGTCGGCATCAACCGCAAACAGCTCAACGGCGCTATGATTGCGCGCCTGCAGAACGAAGAGACGATGAACATCACCATCTCGGTGAAGGTCGAAGACACGATGGTCCCCGTCATCGGGGTGAGCCTCAACCGCCAGATGGACGACATAGCCGTCGGCTCGATCGAGTAACCGCCTTCGCCGCGCTCGCGACGGAAAGACCGGATCTCAGTCCTGCGTACGCCACCACTCGACGTTTTCGTCGGCTACTTCGATCCCGGTGACATCCGCCCTGCTTAGCCATTCTCCAACGGTTCGCCCTTCGACGGTGAGGTCTGCCGCAAAGTCGGCGAGCGGCTTCAGCACGAAGCCACGTTCTGTCATGCGCGGGTGAGGCAGCGTAAGCGCCGCGCTCTCCATGTTGAGGTCACCGAAGGTCAGGACGTCGATGTCGATGGTGCGCGGGCCCCACCGTTCCTTTCTTACGCGCTTCATGGCCCGCTCGATCCCGAGACAGGCCGCAAGCAATGCCTCGGCATCGAGCGTCGTTTCGACTTGCGCACAGGCGTTGAAGAACCAATCCTGATCCGTCTTGCCCCATGGGGGTGTGCGGTAGAGCCGCGACACCGCAGCGACCCGGCAATCCGCCCGCGCGTCGAGCGCCCGTAAGGCCTCCGCCATCGACCGGCGCGGGTCGCCGAGGTTGCCGCCAAGACCGAGGATCGCGCGCCGCCAGTTCCTATTCGGCGACATGCTCGACCGTGACCTCCACGTAGTCCAGTATTCCCGGAACCGGCGCGTTCGGCTTGCGGATGGAGACTTTCGCCCTTCGAATCTGACGGAAACGGGCGCAAAGCGTCTTGGCAACCTCAAGCGCCAGCGCCTCGATCAGATAACGCCGGCGTCCCGTGACGATTCTCTCGATCTCGGCGAAGGCGATGCCATAATGCACGGTGTCGTCGATGCAGTCCTCGGCAAGCGCGGTCCCCTGCTCGACTTCGAGTTCCGCATCCACGAAGAACCGCTGCCCGAGGAACTCCTCTTCGTCGAGCACGCCATGGCGGGCGAAGAACGCACAGTTCTTCAGGGTGATTGTGTAGGTCGCAGTCATCGCATTCCTGTCCCGTCAACGGTTCTTTGTCGCCAGCATAGCATCCGCAACGGCTAGCGCATCCCTGTTGATTGCGACATCGTGTACCCGAAAAATCGCAGCACCCGCAAATCTGAGAAGTGCTGTCGTCGCAGCGGTACCGACGTCCCGGTCCTGCGCCTCCCGTGCCGTCACCGCGCCGACGAAGCGCTTGCGCGACGTCCCCACGAGAAGCGGCAGTCGAAATCCATGCAACTCCCCGAAGCGGCCCATCAGTTCCAGGTTCTCGTTCGTGTCCTTCGCGAAGCCAAAACCCGGATCGAGAACGATCCGTTCCCGCGCCACGCCGGCGTCGGTCGCGATCTGCAGGGACCGGCCGAGAAAATGAAACTGGTCTTCGATCACATCGCTCAGCTTTTCCCGATCGCGCCCCGTGTGCATGATGCAGAGCCCCGCGCCTGTCTCGGCTGCCACTGCCGCGATCGCCGGCTCGCGCTGCAGGCCGTGCACGTCGTTGACGATGTGGGCGCCGGCCTCCACTGCGAGTCGCGCGGTCTCGGCGCGATAGGTATCGACGGAAATAATGGCCCGGGACTGCCGCGCGACGGCGGCTATAACCGGCAGGATGCGGGCCTGCTCCTCACCGGCGTTGACCGGCTCGGCGTCCGGGCGCGTGGACTCGCCGCCGATGTCGAGGATTTCCGCACCCGCCTGGACTGCGCTCAAAGCAGCCGCGACAGCGGCGCCGGGATCGGCAAAGCGACCGCCGTCGGAGAAAGAATCCGGTGTAACATTGATGATCGCCATCAAAACGCCACGCGGCCCGAGTTCGAGATCGCGTCCATGCGCCAATTGCCAGCGAGAGGACTGAAGTGGATCGTATGTCATTATTCCGGTCCGCGGCTGAACGGCGTCGAATTCGCCGATCGTTCATGGTGCAGATGATCTCTTTCGAAAGCAACGCGTTATGACTTGGTTCTCATACACTTTGAAGGCTTGTCGACTTCGGTTCTGGCCGATTTGTGTTGCGCTGGCCCTGGCTATGCCCCAAGCTTCAACGAAGTTCAATCGGCGAGAATGCGCTTCCATGCCTCGATTAAATATCCCGTTACGTGCAGCCTTGATCGCTTTGCTCGTAGGCCTCCCGCTTGGCGCCGCCTCGGGAGAAACGCTGATCAGCAAGAGAATCTCCTATTTCTCGATCGGCGGACGCACGGCCGCGGAGCTCGACAAGGCGCTTTCGGCATCCGGCCCCATGATGAAGAGCACCGGCACGCGGCATCCGGGCGCCACCCGGATCAAGTTCGGCGGCACGGTCACCTATGTCAGTCGCGACGACCGCTGCGCGGTCGGCTCGGCCAAGGTTACGCTCAGCACCCGCATCATTCTGCCGCGATGGAAGTACCGTCCACAGGCCGGACGCGATTTGGCCCTGGTCTGGGACACGCTGGCGAGCGACATCAAGCGCCACGAAGAGCGTCACGCGGAGATCGCGCGCATTCATGCGCGTCGGATGGAAAAGGCCCTGCTTGCACTGAAAGCCGAAGACAGTTGCGAGCGCATGCAGGCCCGGGTCGCGGAAGTAAGCGCCGAAGAAGTCGAGCGGCACGACAAGGATCAGGCGCGCTTCGACCGCACCGAAGCGGCCAACTTCGACCGGCGGATGATCCGGCTGCTACAATACCGCCTTGAAACCCTGAAGAAAAACGAGAAGACCCGTTGATGATATGAGACCGGCCGCGCATCGCCGTCGGGCGATACTCGCTGCCGTGTACGCCCTTTGGATCGAAATACCCCAAAGAAACGATGGGGTGTAGTTTCGGCTCCAGAAGAAGACGCCAGAAACCCACAGTATTTTATTGGCGGAATCTAACGATAGCGAGCAGCAACCGACTCAGCTATATTGAAGTCATGCAACGAGCAGAGGAACCGAAGTTCAACTGCTGAAGGAAGTTGACATTGGATTGCGGATCAACACCGAGATCTCGCGTTTTAGTGGCAACTGGCGTGAGTTTGGCTTCGTCATCTTCGGATATTGCAGCATTATCCGGGTGATGGAGCAGCACAGGTTCTCCTGGCGTGTCCTGGTGCGGCAGATGTTCCCTCCCTCATCTGCATGCGATGCGCCCTCCTAGCCTCGCTTGTCGATCGACCAGCGAGGCTTTTTTTGCGTTCACGGCGCCGAACATCAGGACACGGGCTGCCATCAGATCGACGGAAGGCAGCTGGGCTATCGGAACAGGCGATTAGCCGATCAGGCCTGGCGCTCCGGAACATGAACGACGAGCCCGTCCAGAGCTTCGCTCATCTTGATCTGACAGGAGAGACGCGAGGTCGGACGCACGTCGTAGGCGAAGTCCAGCATATCCTCTTCCATCGCTTCGGGTGCGCCGACCTGGGCCGCCCAGGCCTCGTCGACATAGACATGACAGGTCGCGCAGGCGCAAGCGCCGCCGCATTCCGCTTCGATCCCGGGGACCGAATTGCGAACCGCATTCTCCATGACCGTGGAGCCGTTCTCGACATCGAGTTCGTGGCGCACGCCGTCAAAGGCTACGATCGTAAGTTTTGTCATTTCTCTTTCCGGAACGAATTGAGGGGGCCGGGCTGGCGCCGGGCTTGCTCGTACTAGGCGTGCCCCGGCTTTGAATCAGGGCACGTCTTCCAACAAATCAGCCAATCAGTCAACATGATGCGGCCCATCCGCACAGCCGCAAATTGCCGCGGCGGCTGGGCAGATCGCGTTTGATAACCGGTCTCAAAGCATCTCGGCCATATGCGCAGCGGTTTCGGGACGACGACATGCACGATGCCGACAAGCTGCTGCAACGACCCTTGCGCGCCTGACAAGACGCGCTTCAGGTCAGCGGCAGAGCTTTAGAACGAAGAGTTCCGCTTCGAGAACGGCGGCGGCGAGAGCGCTCTGCAGTCCGGCGTCCTCGGGGCACTTTTCGATCGCAGCTGCAGCCTCGGCGACCGCGACGGCGCCGACCGCGAGAGCCGCCCCCTTCAGGCGATGGGCCTCCTGGCCACGGGCCTCTGCATCACGCTCCGCCATCTGGGCCATCGCCTGGCGCGCCTGACGTGCAAAGAGCGTGAGCACTTCGATCTCGAGCATCTTGTCGCCCATCGTCTGCCTGTAGAGGTGAGCAAGGTCGATAGGGTTCTTGCCAGAAGGAATGCTGTTTCCGGGGTTGTCCGGTATCTCGAAGGCAATCTTGAGTGCCGCCATGGGCTCGTTTCCTACAATCGATTTCGCATAAACAATCGCACCGTTTTCAGACAGGATTATCGGTGCGCGGCACTGCCATTGACCTAAAACGCGGCGCAAAGGAGGCAGAAAAATTGAGGAGATGGTTAACGGCCATTAAACCGGCTGATTCCCTTGGCTTTTCCGGCCACAAGGCCGAGTTTCCGTTAAGAAATCATTAGGATTTTAATGAATGCGGAACGCTCATAATTGTAAGAGCCCGGCTAATGTGTCACTACGATACGATTAGGAACGGGTCTGTATATGAAAATGGCAACTGTTCCGGTGGATAAGCTGCGTCCCACGGTGTCGCAGGGCATAGGCTGCGGCTATCCATCGAGGCGATGCAATGGGTGATCGGTCGGGCCCGGCTTCCTTGCGAAGCTCGGACCTTGCGGTCACCGCCCTGGTTCGGATGTTCCGCTGGGCACCTGGCGGCACAGGAAGACGGCCATCATCGGGCAATAGTAGTGAGGCGTAACCGTATGGCGACGAAGAAGACCAACGAGTCGATCGACGAAAAGGCATTCCAGGCGCTGGAAGCTGCCCTGAAGATCGACTTTGACGACCTGAAGTCGGCCTTGAAGGACGAGACTTCCCTGGACGAGCCGGACGAGAGCGTGTCCGAGCCCGGCAGGCAGGCTGCCGGATCCGCTGAGGCCCGCGCCGCACGAGCCCAACAGGAAGCTCAGAAGCCCGCACACAGCACCGAGGCGCCGCGCAGTTTTGCGAGCGAGATGGCGCCGAAGCAGCCTCCGCTGGCGCCCGCCAACGACGACACGCGCAAGTCTCCCGCCGCCATGCTGCGCTCGCTGGAGGTGCGCTCCAGCCGCGCGGCGATCCGGGTCGCAGCGATCGTCTCGCTGTTCTGGACGGTCGCCGGACTTGGCGTCGCCCACCTTCTCTATGCGCCGGAGATTTGGCAGATTCGCTCTCTCGGCGACCTGGCGGCAATGCCTGGAACGATCGGTGTTCTTCTCGGCATCGCCCTGCCCGTCATGCTCTTCTTCTCCTTCGCGATCATGATCGCGCGCTCTCAGGAACTGCGCAGCGCCGCGCGGTCGATGGCCGAGGTCGCGATGCGGCTCGCCGAGCCGGAAACCAATGCGGCCGACCGCGTAATGACGGTCGGCCAGGCCGTACGCCGCGAAGTCTCGGCGATGAACGAGGGCATAGAGCGCACCATCGCCCGGGCAACCGAGCTCGAAGCGCTGGTGCATTCCGAAGTCAGCGCACTTGAGCGCAGCTACAGCGAAAACGAGCTGCGCGTCCGCACGCTCGTCCAGGAGCTCGGCCTCGAACGCGAAGCGATCATCGGCCATTCGGAGCGGATCCGCACGGCTATCGCCGGCGCACATACCAAGCTGAGGGACGACCTTGAGACGGCGAGCGAGGACATCGCGTCGCGTATCGCCGTTTCGGGCGAAGCCTTCGCTTCGCTCATCGATACGCGGGCCGCGGCACTTACCGACAAATCGGACCATGCGCTCGAAAACCTCAGCACCATGCTGACCACCCGGACCGACGCGTTGCTTTCGGGCCTGACGACCGCCGGAGTGGCGCTCAGCAACGAGTTCGACGCGCGTCTCGATGCGCTCAGCGAGAACCTGACGCAGCGCGGCGAGCAGTTGCTCAGCCAGTTCGAAACCCGCGCGTCCACGCTCGATGCGAATACCGAGAAGCTCAACGCCGCCCTGAACGAACGCGCCCGTCAACTCAACGAGACGCTGATCGCCCGGACGCGTGACCTCAATGAAAGCCTCCGGATCGGTCAGGAGGCGATTTCCGGCGGCCTCGACGACGTGCTTTCCTCGCTCAACTCGGCACTTGACGAAAAGGGTGCGAGTTTCCGCCAGAGCCTCAAATCGAGCGCGGACGACGCAATCATGGACCTCGATCTGCGCGGTGGCTTTTTCGAGGAGAAGCTGCAAACGACGGTCGGCCAACTGGCAAGCGCTTTCGACGAACGCTTCCACGAGTTTGCAAGCGCCTTCGACAAGCGGGCCAGCCAGCTCGATACGAAGCTCATGGAAAGCCTCCATCGGATCAACGAGACCGTTTCGGGCGGCTCGGAGGCGATCGGTGGGGCGCTTGACAGCAGCGTAGACAAGATCAGTTCGGCGCTCTCCGATCAGTCGCTCACCCTGGCAACGGCGCTCGGCGCGACGCAGGACTTCATCGAAGAGACGATCGGTAGCCGCACCTCCGAACTCAGCAATCTGGTCGGCAACGCCCACAACCGCATCGAGAGCGTCCTTTCGGACAAGACGGGCTCGCTGATGGGAGCCTTGACCGAAGCGCAGGCGCGCATCGAGAACGGCTTCGGCCAGCGCGCCGATGCGCTCGCCAACGCGCTGACGACGAGCGAACAACGCCTGACGGACGGGCTCGACTCCCGTACGTCCGCCTTCATCGAGGGCTTGCAGTCTGCTCACGCCCGCATCGAACAGACTCTCACCGGATCCACCGACGAGATCACCAGCGCGATCGCTGCAAGCCAGCACCGACTCGACAACACGCTTTCGGAACGTACCGCCGCGCTGTCAACCGCCCTCACCTCGGGAGCGAGCGTCATCGAAAGCACCGTCGGCGACACCGCAGACCGACTGGAGCGTGTTCTCTCCGAGCGCGGCCAGACGATCACCGAAGCGCTGTCGACGCAGACCGCAGCGCTCGACGGCGTGCTCGCCGAACGCGCGGCGCAAATCAACTCGACCATGTCGGCGCGCGCCAACGAAATGGCCGACTCGCTCAGCCGTCATGCCGAAGACGTCGCCGATAGCCTGACGTTCCGCGCCATGGCGGTAGCCGAGACCATGACAGACCGCGTCGGCGAGATCGAAAACAAGCTTTCGCAGAGCGTGTCCGAAGTCGCGGAGAACCTGGGCGGTCGCGTCAGCCTGATCGCGGATACGCTCACCGACACCAGCGCCCGCATCGCCGAGGACCTGAGCGGCCGCGTCGGCAAGATTTCGGAGACACTGGCCGGGACCAGCGCGGAGATCGCGGAAGCGCTTACCGCCCGCACGTCGGAAGCCACGGCTTCGCTTGCAGGAAAGGCCGCCGAGATCGAACAGACGCTCTCCGGCAGGGCCGAACACCTGCGCCACACTTTGACGACGACGCACGAGCAGATCCGCTCGACGCTCGACGACAGGATCACGGCGATCAACCTCGCCGTCGGCCAGGGCCGCGAGCAGCTGGAAGAACTGCTGTCCGACCAGTCGATGGCGATGGCGACGACGCTTGCAACCAGCGCCAGCATGCTGGAAATGTCACTCGAAGAGCGTCAGGCCTCGATTGCCGGAGCGATCGAGCGCAGCACCGAAGCGCTTGCCGCCCGCACGTCGGAAGCCACGGCTTCGCTTGCCAGCAAGGCCACCGAGATCGATCAGACGCTATCCGGCAAGGCCGCCCAGCTGCGCGACACGCTGGCGAACACGCATGAGCAATTGCGCTCGACGCTCGACGACCGCATCAACACCATCGACCTGACCGTCGGACAGGGCCGCGAGCGGCTGGAAGAGTTGCTGTCCGATCAATCGATCGCGATGGCCACCACTTTGGCGACCAGCGCCAGCATGCTGGAAATGTCGCTCGAGGAGCGTCAGGCATCCATCGCCGGTGCGATCGACCGCAGTGCCGAATCGCTCGACGCACGCATGCGCTCGACGACGGGCGAAATCGCCGAACGCCTGGCCGAAACAGCCGATCAGATCAGTCTCGCGGCCGACACGCTCACCAACCGCGTCGACATTTCCATCAGCGGCGTCAATAGCCGCCTTGACGAGACCGGCGCCCGGATCGAGACAAGCCTCGGCTCGCTCGAGGAGCGCATCCGCAGCAGCGTCGGCGATGTCGATGCCGTTCTCGGCGATACGGGCGCCCGCATCGAAACGAGTCTCGGCTCCCTCGAGGAGCGCATTCGCGACAGCGTCGGCAGCGTCAATGCCATCGTCGACAATGCCGGCCAGCGGATCGCCGACAGTCTCGGCGACCGCGCGGGCGAGATCGACCGGATCAGCGAGGCTGCGGCAACGCGGATATCGACTGCGATCGAGGCCGGCACTGGCCGGATCGAAGAGCGTCTCGGCACGATGGATCGAGCCCTCAATATCGGCCTCGAGAACGTAAACCGTACGATCGAAGGGAAGGCTGCCGCGCTCGTCACCAGCTTGCGTGGTGCCGTCAGCGACGCCACTCAGGAGATCGACGCGGAGGCCGCCCGGTCGGCCGGGCTCCTGTCCAAGGCGGGCGCGGACTTCGCGGGCGCTCTGGCCGCGAGCAATGCCGAATTTGCATCTTCGATCGAGCAAACCGCATCGGCTACGGCCGCACGCCACGCTGATCTCGCCCGTTCGGTCACGGAAGCTGCGGAAACGGCGACGGCCCGTCTAGCCTCGACCAACAGCCAGATCGCAAGCCATGCCAAGAGCATCCAGCAGAGCCTGACCGATGCGGAGAAGGCGCTCGATGCGCGCGGCCAGTCCATCCGCAGCACGCTGGACGAAAGCACCCGCGAGCTCAACTCGATGCTCGCCGGGCGCTCGACGGAACTGTCACGTCTTCTCGACGAACAGGCTCGCCCGGTCATCGAACAATATGCCGCTACCGGCAAGGAGGCCGCAGAGCGCATCGCCGCGCTCACCCGTGAAAGCGCCGACCGCTTGCGTGCCGAAAATGCAGCGCTCGTCAACGCCATCACCGAACGGACCGGCGAGACGCTCGACGCCATCTCGTTGCGTGCGGAAGAGACCGCCAAAGCGATGAAGATGGTAGAGAACCGGCTGCAGTCGACGGCGCTGGGCCTGATCGACCAGCTCGCGTCAAGCAATTCGGCGATCGCCACAGTGATCGACCAGGCGAGCGGCAATCTCGGCGATATGGACCAGCGGCTCGAGGCGACGGCCGCACGGGTATCGGAGACGGCGCGGCAAGCCTCCGACATGCTCTCCACCTCGACCCGCCTGATCGAAGGCAAAGTCGACAAGCTGTCGGACATTTCCTCTTCGACGCTATCGCAGATCGGCGGCATCGTCGGCCGCTTCGAAGACCATTCGAAGGTTCTCGGACAGGCTTCCGACCTCTTGGCTGCTGCCCAATCGAACCTGGTCAGCACGCTCGAAGAACGGCAGGACGCACTCAGGACGCTGTCCGTCGGCCTCGTCCAGCGCTCGGAAGAAATCGAGCGGACCATGAGGGCGCTCGAGGGCTTCGTCGACGGCGCCTTCCAGCGCGCCGAGGAGCGCTCCGGCCAGGTCGCCGGCAATCTGCGCAGCGGTATACAGTCCTCCTTCGCCGATGTGGGCCGGCTGCTGTCGAACACCGAACAGCGGGCGACCGAAGCTGCCGAGGCGCTGCGCGATACGCTTGTCAAGGCAAGCGATGAAGCCGCTGCTTCCGTCGAAGGGGTCTTCTCGCAAGCCGAGGAACGCTCGCGCCAGATCGCCGACAGGCTGCGCTCCGGTGTCGAAACCTCTTTCGCCGATGCAAACACGACGCTGTCGCAAGTCGAAGGCCGCGCACTCAGCGCCTCCGAGGTCCTGCGGCAAGCGGTAGCCAAGGCTGGCGAGGAAGCCGGACAAGCGCTCGAAGGAGCGTTCGCGACCGCGGAAGAGCGTGCCAAGGACGCGGCATCGCGGCTGCGCGGCACCATCGGTGCTTCCGTCTCCGACGTCGAGCGCATGCTCGCGGACAGCGGCAAGAAGTCCGATGGCGTTGCCGCCCAGTTGCGCGAAGCCGTCCGCCAGGCGATCGAAGATGCGATCGGCCGCTTCAATGGCGCCACCGACGACATCCGTCGTTCCGCCGGGGAAATCCGCAAGGAACTCGACATGACGCGCGAAGAGTTGAAGCGCGGCGCCTTCGACCTTCCGGAAGAGGCCAAGGAAAACGCGGCAATGATGCGGCGTGCCGTTGGCGAGCAGATCAAGGCGCTGCAGGAGTTGTCCGAGATCATCGGCAAGTCTTCCTCGCAGCTCGAGGTCGCCCAGCCCGTTCGCCAGCCGGAAGCCCCCGCTGTCCCGGCCGCCCGCGTCGTCGCCCCACAAGCCGCCGCGCCGCAGCCGGCCGCGCCGCAGCCGGCTCCGAATGCGGCGCTGCGCGGAAGCCTGGGAATAGAGCAGGCCACCCGCCCGCTGCAGCCTGCCCGTCCGCCGGCAACTGAGGAACGCGCTGAAGAGGGCGGTGGCTGGATGCGCGATCTCCTGCGCGCCGCCTCTCGCGAGGAAGAGCCGGTGGTGGCAAGACCCCGGCAGACTGAGAGCCAGCCGGTTGCAAAAGCCGGCGACAGCCGCAACCCCCGCCACGTCGTCGAATCGCTGAATTCGCTCTCGGTGGACATCGCGCGTGCTATCGATCACGATGCCTCCGTCGAGCTTTGGCGGCGCTATCAGCGCGGCGAGCGCGACGTGTTCACACGCCGCCTCTATACGCTGAAGGGGCAGCAGACCTTCGACGAGATCAAACGCAAATACGATCGCGAACCGGAGTTCCGCACCGCCGTCGACCGCTACATCGCCGATTTCGAGAAGCTGCTCGCCGATGTCGCACGCAACGACCCCGACAAGCGCATCACGCAGACCTATCTGACGTCCGATACGGGCAAGGTCTACACGATGCTCGCCCACGCGGCAGGACGCTTCAGCTGATTTCGGAAAGCAACCGCCCTTCAGGAACGGCCTCGTCGCAAGACGGGGCCGTTCTGTATTGGAGCGACCGCCGGCTGCCCGCCCACTCGACTCTTTGACGTCAGGGGCCGCTGATGGGAAACTGCTTCCGTCGGGAATTGGTCAAATCAAAGCGAAACCAATCGCTGACGCCCATGAAGCCCTTCACGCGCAGCAGTCGGGAGGCTGAGATGAAACCCCGGATAAAGGTCATTACGCTCGCCGTCGATGATCTTGAAAGGTCCCTCGCCTTTTATCGTGACGGCATGGGGCTGCCGACAAAGGGAATCGTCGGCGACCAGTACGAAGACGGAGCCGTCGCCTTTTTCCACATGGGGGACGATCTGATATTGGCTCTCTTCCCCGCCACGTCGCTTTCCAGAGACGCCGGCATCGAAGTGACGCAGGCGCGGATTGGTGCGGTATCGATCGGGCATATAGTGAATTCGAGGGAGGAAGTCGATGCGGTGATGGCGCAGGCCGCAAGCGCAGGCGCGGTTATTGCGAACCCGGCCCGCGACCGCTTCTGGGGCGGATATTCCGGCTACTTCCATGATCCGGACGGCCACCTCTGGGAGATCGCCTGGAATCCGGAATGGACCTTGGCCGAATAAGTCGGCGGCTCGACATGACGATGCGGCGGGCGCCGTTTCGAGTTCAGCCGCGCAAACGCCGGCAGCTACCCGTCGAGTTCCTCGCGCCGACACCCTTGCTGTTCAGTCACATCGCGATGCCCGGATCGGGCTAAATCATGAGGGCGACCCTCCTCCGACAGATTTGGGCGGCTTGCGCACGGAAGACCGCACACACTCTTCCTCGTCCAGATCCAGCCTTCGCCTGGCGGTTCCCATCGCCAGGCTCGCCGAGGACATGCACCTGCAATTCACCCCGGCCGGCACACAGCGGCCAAGACGACCTCCGTTGCGGCATTACGCGCAATGCCCGGCGCCTAACGGAAAAAGCCCCGGATAGACCGGGGCTCTGTCGGTGATCTCGAGGCTGGCTATGCCAGCATAGGGATCAATGTTCCTTGTTCGCGTAGACCGACTTCTTCGTCAGGTAGATGAGACCCGTGAAGATGAGCAGGAACACCATGACCATGAAGCCCGTGCGCTTGCGATCTTCGAGATGCGGCTCGGCGGCCCACATCAGGAACGCCGAAACGTCCTTGGAGTACTGGTCGACGGTCTGGGGGGCGCCGTCGTCATAGGTAACCTGATCGTCGGAGATCGGTGGCGCCATCGCCAGTGCCGCGGCGCCGGCGAAATACGGGTTGTAGTGCGTGCCTTCGGCGACTTCCATACCCGCAGGCGGATCCTGGTAACCGGTCAGAAGTGCGTGGATGTAGTCAGGGCCACCTTCCTGATAGGGCCAGAAAATGTCGAATACGAATTGCGGGAAGCCGCGCTCGATGCCCCGTGCCTTCGCGATCAGCGAGAAGTCCGGCGGTGCCGCCCCATTGTTGGCCGCGGCAGCCGCTTCCTTGTTCGGGAAGGGTGACGGGAAGTGATCGGACGGAATCGCTTTGCGCGTGAACATCTCGCCATCGGCGTTCGGTCCGTCCTCGACCTCATAGTTCGCTGCGAAGGCCTTCACCTGCGCATCGGAGTAACCGAGGCCTTCGAGCGTGCGGAAGGAGACGAGCTCCATCGAGTGGCAGGCCGAACAGACCTCCGTGTAGACCTTCAGGCCGCGCTGCAGCTGCCCCTTGTCGTAGTGGCCAAACAGGCCGGCAAAGCTCCAGTCCTGCTGTTCCGGCTTGTGAATCGGGTAGTGGGGCGTACCCCCGCCGTGCTCTTCGCCGCCTGCTTCGTCCTGGGCGATAGCCGCTCCAAACCCGAGACCGGCGACGACAGCGAGTGACAGAATGCCTGTAACAAGCTTTTTCATTGTTGTGGGTTCCTTATCGATCGCTGTTCCGGTCAGGCGCGTGCGGGCTTCAACTGCGCCTTGGCATTCTGTTTTTCCAGCACCGCTTCGGTAATGGAGTTCGGAATGCGCTTCGGCGTCTCGATCAGACCGAGGACCGGCATGATGACGAGGAAGAAGGCGAAGTAGTACAACGTGCCGAGCTGCGACATCACGACGTAGAGGCCTTCCGCCGGGCGCGAGCCCAGCCAGCCGAGCATGATGCAGTCAGCAACGAAGATCCAGAAGCACAGCTTGTACCACGGGCGGTAGACGGCCGAACGAACCTTCGACGTGTCGAGCCAGGGCAGGAAGAACAGGATGATGATCGAGCCGAACATCACCAGGACGCCGCCGAGCTTGGAGTCGATCGGGCCGATATTGAAGGTGATCGCGCGCAGCATCGCGTAGAACGGCAGGTAATACCATTCCGGAACGATATGAGCGGGGGTCTTCAGCGCGTCCGCCGGGATGTAGTTGTCCGGATGCCCCAGATAGTTCGGCATGTAGAAGACGAACCACGCATAGACGATCAGGAAGACCGACACGCCGAGTGCATCCTTCAGCGTCGCGTAGGGCGTGAAGGCCACGGTATCGGACTTGGACTTGACCTCGACGCCGGTCGGATTCGTCTGGCCGGTGACGTGCAGCGCCCAGATGTGCAGGACGACGACGCCAGCGATCATGAAGGGCAGCAGGTAATGCAGCGAGAAGAAGCGGTTCAGCGTCGGCTGGTCGACTGCGAAGCCGCCGAGCAGGAACTGCTGGATCCATTCGCCCACCAGCGGGAAGGCCGAGAAGAAGCCGGTGATGACGGTCGCACCCCAGAAGGACATCTGACCCCAGGGCAGAACGTAGCCCATGAAGCCGGTCGCCATCATCAGGAGATAGATGACCACACCGAGAATCCAGAGGATCTCTCGCGGCGCCTTGTAGGAGCCGTAATAGAGGCCGCGGGCAATATGCAGGTAAACCGCGATGAAGAAGAACGACGCGCCGTTGGCGTGCAGGTAACGCAGCAGCCAACCGTGATTGACGTCGCGCATGATCTTCTCGACCGAATTGAAGGCGACGCTCGTTTCTGCGGCATAGTGCATGGCCAGGACGATGCCGGTGAGAATCTGCACGATCAGCATCACCGAAAGCATGGCGCCGAAGGTGTAAGCGTAATTCAGGTTGCGCGGAACCGGATAGGAGACGAACGAGTCGTGAACGAGCCGGGGCAGCGGAAGACGGGAGTCAACCCACTTCTCGATGCCTGTCGTTGGCGTGTAGGTTGAATGATCAGCACTCATTATCAGTAGTCCCCTCAACCGATCTTGATGACTGTGTCGGAAACGAACGAGAAGGTCGGCACGGCGAGGTTTTCCGGTGCCGGGCCTTTGCGGATACGGCCGGCCGTGTCGTAGTGCGAGCCGTGGCAGGGACAGAACCAGCCGCCGAAGTCGCCCGCCTGACCGAGCGGCAC
Source organism: Sinorhizobium arboris LMG 14919 (assembly GCF_000427465.1). Classification (NCBI taxonomy): domain Bacteria; kingdom Pseudomonadati; phylum Pseudomonadota; class Alphaproteobacteria; order Hyphomicrobiales; family Rhizobiaceae; genus Sinorhizobium; species Sinorhizobium arboris. The sequence goes on from NZ_ATYB01000014.1 coordinate 1,689,894, forward strand.
GCAACCGAGATGGGTGCAGACACCCACCATGATGATCCAGTTTTCCTTGCCTTCGCCGGCGGAACGATCGAGATCGTTCGCCTCGGCATCGGCCGGAAGGTTGGCGTTGCGCGCCACCGGATCCTTCAAATCATCGAGTGCGACGGCCTTGGCGTCTTCCACTTCCTTATCGGTGCGGTTGCGGATGAAGACCGGCCTGCCGCGCCACTTCGCCGTCAGCGACATGCCCGGCTGCAAGCTCGAAACGTCGACTTCGATCGAAGCGAGCGCCAGCGTCGATGCGTCCGGACGCATTTGGTCGATGAACGGCCACGCCGCCGCACCGGCGCCGACGACGCCGGCCATACCGGTAGCCAGGTATAGGAAATCGCGGCGAGTGGGCTCGCCCATGGTCTCGCTTGAAGTCTCGTGTTCGCTCACGGCTAAAACATCCTCTCACGCAAATGTTGCGGAAACCGCATCCGCCCCCGGCGCGCTTCCTGCCCCGTCCCGAGCCTGGAACCACGCCCCGTCAAACGCTGGCACCCTATCCGGCCCATTGAGGCAAGCCACGGATCGGATGTCAGAATCCGGGAAAAATTCTGCACGCAGATTCCCCATCAATCCGGCGCGTTCTATGCCTGATCGCAGATTATGTCCAGCCTTGACAAGGGGCGGCGGGCAGATTGTCGCGGGGAAAGGCGCGACCAATTGGCACAAGGACTTGACGGGTCGTAGCCGCGCCGCGAAGCGCCCTATTCCGCGGCCTCTTCCCGCGCGATGAAACCGCCTGATTGGCGCGACCAGAGATCGGCGTAGAGACCACCATTGGCGATCAGTTCGGTATGGGTGCCGTCCTCGACGATGCGGCCTCTATCCATGACGACGAGCCGGTCGAGCGCCGCGATCGTCGATAGCCGATGCGCGATGGCCAGTACCGTCTTGCCCTGCATCAGCCGTTCCAGATTGGACTGGATCGCCGCCTCCACTTCCGAGTCGAGCGCCGAAGTCGCCTCGTCCAGTACGAGAATCGGCGCATCCTTGAGCATGACACGGGCAATCGCGATACGCTGGCGCTGGCCGCCGGAAAGCTTGACGCCACGCTCGCCCACATGTGCATCGAAGCCTCTGCGTCCGTGCTGGTCCTGCAGGTCGACGATGAAGTCATAGGCTTCCGCCCGGCGGGCCGCCTCGATCAACTGCTCCTCCCCCGCCCCCGGCCGACCGAAGAGGATATTGTCGCGGATCGATCGGTGCAGAAGCGACGTGTCCTGGCTGACCATGCCGATCTGGCTGCGCAGCGATTCCTGCCGGACGGCAGCGATGTCCTGCCCGTCGATGAGGATACGCCCTCCTTCGAGATCGTAAAAGCGCAACAGCAGATTGACGAGCGTCGACTTGCCGGCACCCGAACGGCCGACGATGCCGACTTTCTCTCCCGGGCGGATGGTGAGGGAAAAGTCCTCGATGACCCCGCCGCCCCTGCCGTAGTGGAACGTCGCCTGTTCGAAGCGGATTTCCGGCCGTTTGACCTTGAGTTCCGGTGCGCCCGGCCGATCAGTCAGCCCGATCGGTTGGGATACCAGCTCGGCCGAATTCTGAATCGTTCCTATATTGCGCATGATCGCATTGAATTGCGACATCATGCGCCCGAGCAACATGTTGAGACGCAGCACCAGCGCCAGGGTGAAGGCGACGGCGCCGGAACTGACCGCGCCCGCCAGCCACAAATGTACCGCATAGATCGCAATCGCCGCGATCATCAGACCCGACAGAAGCGCGAGCGACGCCCTCACTCCGGTCAGCAGCCGGGTGAATGGGATGACGGCTCCCTGGAACCGGTGGAAGCCGGCGCGGATGTAGCGATCGTTCTCCTCGTCGCTTCCGAAGAGCTTCAGCGTCTGAACGTTCGCATAGGCGTCGACCATGCGGCCGTTCAGCATCGATGCCATTTCCGCGGTTTCACGGGCATGCTTGCGCACGCGCGGCACGAAGTAGCGGGCAAGTACGAGGAAGATCGCGATCCAGAAGGCAACCATCGCCGCCAGGCGCCAGTCCAGCTGAGCGATCAACGCCATGGTTGAGGCCGTGTAGATGACGATGAACCAGACCACCTGCAACAGCGAAACGATCAGGTCGCTCGTCGCCTGCGCGCCGGACCAGACCTTGGTGACGATGCGTCCAGAAAAATCGCTCTGAAAAAAGGCGAGCGACTGCCGGGCGACATGAACATAGGACTGCCAGCGCACCAGGTTGAGAAAGCCGGTGATGATCGATTGTTCTTCCACCAGAGCGGCAAGCGCCACCGCGACGAAGCGGAAAACCAGCACCGTCAGCAGCATGAAGAGCAGTTCCGGCCCGTTGGTCGATATCAGCCCTTGCCAGCCGTCCTCCGGTCGGACCGTATCGAGCACATCGACCAGCCGCCCGACGAAATAGAAGAGCCCCGCCTCCAGCATTGCCACGAGCCCGCCGAGCACTGCCATGGCGAGGAACGGACCCTTTGCCTGGCTCGCATAGAACCAGGCGAAGCGCCAGAGCGATCGCGGCGGCTGCAGCCGTTCGCGCGGCGCGAAAGGGTCAATCCAGTCCTCGAAAATCTTGACGATGGCGCGCAGCATTGTTCCGATATAGGCGGTTCTGAAATCCGGGCAATCCGTTTTCACTGCCGCGTCCATTACAATTGCGTAACTCCGAGCCGCCTAAGGCGTTGTCGGCGGAGGCGCGGGAAGCGGCGGGTTACTCCGCCGCTTCCTCCTTTTCGGCTTCGTCGGCGATGAAGCCGCCGGATTGGCGCGACCAGAGATCGGCATAAATGCCGCGCCTGGCGACGAGCTCGCCGTGAGAACCGGTCTCGACGATCCGGCCTGCTTCGAGGATGACCAGGCGGTCCATCTCCGTCAGCGTCGACAGGCGGTGCGCGATGGCGATCACCGTCTTTCCGGACATCAGGGCGAAGAGGTTCTCCTGAATCGCGGCTTCGACCTCCGAGTCGAGCGCGGACGTCGCTTCGTCGAGGATGAGGATCGGCGCGTCTTTCAGGAAGACGCGGGCGATCGCGATTCGCTGCCGCTGGCCGCCCGAGAGCTTGACCCCGCGCTCGCCGACCTGAGCGTCCAGCCCTCGCCTGCCCAGATTGTCTTCCAGCGTCTGAATGAAGTCCCAGGCATTCGCCTTTTTCGCAGCGGCGATGATGTCGTCGTCGCTTGCCTGCGGATGCCCATAGGCGATGTTGTCGCGAATGGACCGATGCAGAAGCGATGTGTCCTGTGTCACGACGCCGATCTGTGAACGCAGGCTGTCCTGCGTGACCGTCGAGATGTCGACGCCGTCGATCCGGATCGTGCCGGATTCCAGATCGTAGAAGCGCAGAAGCAGGTGCATCAAGGTCGTCTTGCCCGCCCCCGATCGGCCGACCAGGCCGATCTTCTCCCCGGGCCGGATGTCAAGCGACAGCCGGTCTATGACGCCCTTGGCCTTACCGTAATGGAAGCGGATCTCCTCGAAACTGATCGCACCCTTGTCGGCGCTGAGCTTCACGGCACTCGGCTTGTCGACGACGTCGTGCGCCTTGGTCATCATGCCCATGCCGTCATAGACCGTGCCGATGTTCTCGAACAGCGCCGAAACTTCCCACATGATCCACTGCGACATGCCATTGACACGCATGGCAAGCCCGATCCCGACGGCGATCGCGCCGACGGAAATCCCGCTCGTCAGCCACAGATAGATCCCGAGGGCGCCGACGGAGAAAAGGGCGATACAGTTGTTTGCGTAGACGAATATGTGGAAGAGCGTGACCTTGCGCATCTGTCGGTAGACCGTGCCCAGAAACTCGTCCATGCCCGCGCGCGCGTATGTCTCCTCCCGTCCCGCATGGGAGAAGAGCTTGACCGTGCCGATATTGGTGTAACTGTCGACGATGCGCCCGGTCATCATCGATCGCGCGTCGGCCTGCTCCTTGGAGATCTTCTGCAGCCGAGGCACGAAATAGGTGACGATCACGATATAGATGACGAGCCACAAGGCGAGCGGCATCACGAGGCGCCAATCCGCAGCCGCCACGACAATCAACATCGTTGCGAAATAGCTCACCACATAAACGAAGACGTCGAGGATCTTCATCACTGTTTCACGCACGGCGAGCGAGGTCTGCATAACCTTCGTCGCCACGCGGCCGGCGAACTCGTTGGCAAAGAAGGTCATGCTCTGCCTGAGCAGATAGCGATGCATCTGCCAGCGCGCGATCATCGGATAGTTGCCGAGCAACACCTGATGCATCACAAAAGAGTCGAGCGCGACCAGTCCCGGCAGACCTATGAGGATCAGCGCTGCCATCCAGGCGAGCCTGCCGCCTTCGGCCGACAGAAAGGTATCGCGATCGGCATTGGACAGCCAATCGACCACGTTGCCCAGGAACTGGAACAGGGCGACCTCGCCGATCGCTATCAGCATGGTGCAGACCGACATGATCAAGAGCCACGGAGCCGCGGGCTTCGTATAGTGCCAGCAAAAGGCAAACAGACCCTTTGGCGGAAGCGTCGGTTCCTCCGTCGGGTAAGGGTTGAGGCGGGATTCAAACCAGCCGAACATTATCTAGCCCCTTCAGATATTTTGAAGGAAAGCGGGTCGCCCCGCATTCGTTATGTTTGTAAATGCAATCCGGAAATGACGCCCGCGAGCGGACCTTGATCTCCGGATGAACCGGAGCGCGCATCGGCCGATCGAAAGAAGGAGAAGCGCGGAACCGGTCAGGCCAGGAAAGGCCGTGTTACTCGTGAGAGGCGTGTCAACATCACAACGGTCATGCATGCCTCCTTCGGTTCGCGTTGAAGAGGACTGAGCATTACCCTTATTCGCGCCGCCATGCCAGATTGTCGCAGGCATTTTCGTGCCCATTTCTTCACCAGCCACAGGTCTGTTGCCAATACGGCACAAATTAGCGACAGCAAAAGCAGCGGTGCCGAACGAACCGCGCCGGAGCACATACGGCCATGGATCGGAAAGGAGATCGGTGGCATAGGAGCAGCCATACTGATCCACGCGTCCCAATCTCTCGATCGGCCCATGAACGAATTGCGCATCGCCCTCTACCAGCCCGACATTCCGGGCAATACCGGAACGATCCTGCGGCTCGCCGTCTGCCTCGGCCTTTCGGTCGACATCATCGAGCCTGCCGGATTCGATCTTTCTGACCGCAATCTCAAGCGTGCGGGAATGGACTATATCGCGGCTGTGACCATGACCCGGCACGTCAGCTGGGAACGTTTCGAGACTTGGCGGTCGAGCACCGGCAGACGCCTTGTGCTCGCCTCCACCAAGGCGGCTGCGCCCTACACGCGCTTCAGCTTCCGGCCGGACGACGTCCTGCTCTTCGGCAGGGAAAGCGCCGGGGTTCCCGATCCCGTTCATGAGCGGGCCGACGCGCGCATCCTCATACCGATGGTGCCCGGCCAGCGTTCGCTCAACATCGCCATGGCAACCGCCATGATCGCCGGAGAAGCGCTGCGGCAGACCGGTGTCTTCTGAGCCGAAACGGGCGGCCATCTGCGGCACCGGAGTCCGGCGTCCTGACGGCGGTCATGCGGCAATCTCGTTGTAGGGCGTTGCCTTGCGCGCGTATTTCAGCGTGCGCGCCCACCAGGTCAGCCGGTCGATCATCAGGAACAGCGGCGCTCGCATCTCTTCCGGCTTGTAAAGATTTCCCGCCGCATCGAACTTCGACCAGGCCTTGGCGAAGGAGATGCCGTCGCGCAGGGTGACGGCATGCAATTCGCCGAAGACCTGCCGCAATTGTTCGACGGCCCGTATGCCGCCCGATGCGCCGCCATAGGAAACAAAGGCTACCGGCTTCGCATGCCAGGGCTCATAGACCGCATCGATCATCTCCTTCAACGCCGCCGGGTAGCCGTGGTTGTATTCCGGAGTGATGACGATGAATGCGTCCGCCTCTGCGACCTTGCGTTCCATCCACTCGGCGGGACCGACGGATTTGTCGCCACGCGTGCTTTTCATTCTGACGGGATCGATGATCGTCAGGCTGAACACGTCGGATGTCTCGAGCTCACGAATAAGCCAGCTCGCGATCGTGTCGCAGAAACGGCCCTGCCGTGCGCTGCCGTAGATCAAGGCAAGGGTCATCTTCTCAGTCATGCTGTGTCGGCTCCATGTTGTCGGTTGCAGGGAGCTCATGCTATAGAACCTCAACTATAGTTGAGGTCAATAGCAGCCGTGAAAAAAGACAAGTCCAATGATATCAAGCGCGAGCTGACCGTCGGCGAAGTGGCCGAACGCAGCGGCCTCGCGGTGTCGACGCTTCATTTCTACGAAACCAAGGGGCTCATCCGCAGCAATCGCAGCCGGGGCAATCAGCGGCGCTACCCGCGTTCCGTGCTGAGGCGGGTTGCCGTGATCAAGGTTGCCCAGCGTACAGGTATCCCGCTTGCCGAGATTCAGGCGGCCCTGTCGGTGCTCCCCGACGACCGGCCACTGACGGTCGAAGACTGGGGGCGACTCTCGAAGAACTGGCGGCAGCAGCTGGATGAGCGGATCGCAAAGCTGACGGCGCTGCGCGATCAGCTCACAGGCTGCATTGGCTGCGGTTGCCTGTCGATGCGCGACTGTCCCTTGCGCAATCCATGGGACGTTCTCGCCTCCGAAGGCACGGGACCACGCCTCATCGATCCCGCCGATGGGGCGGAGCATGAGGCGGGCTAACTGGGTCCACCCGAACGCGCAGGCCTCATACGCGAGAGCAGAACGATGCTTGCCAATGCACCGAAAGAGCAGAGAAGCGCAAATGCCAGCGCACACCTGTTGCCCGCCTCGCCGAGCAGGAGGGAGAAGAACGGCGGGGCCGCCGCGAAAGCGAGATTGAGCGGCAGGCCGAGGCGCGCCACCACCGCTCCGTATTCCGCAGACGAAAAGAAGACGAGCGGCATCGTAGCACGGCTGACGGACATGGCGCCGCTCGAAAGGCCATAGAGCACGAGGAAGAGAACGATCGACCATTCCGCCCCTTCGCCAAGCGCGAGCGCCAGCAGAGCCGGCGGCATGATCGCCGCCGCGACCAGGCCCGTCGTCAACCCGTCCCAGCGATTGCCGCCGAGGAAATCGAAAAGCCGCGCCGAGAGCTGGATGAAACCGATGGCCGATCCGAAACCGACAGCCAGGTATCCCGGTACGGCAAAGCTGCGGAAAAGATCGATTACTACAAGCTGGAAACCCCAGGTAACGAAGCCGTTCAGCGCGACCGCCGCCGTGATCAGGGCAACGATGTGCCACCGGCGCCCCACAGCCGGAGACGCGGATTGATTCGAATTGGGTACCGGGGGATTGCGTTGCGGCGGCCCGCATCTGGGTAAACCGAAAAAATGCAAGGGCGCGCAGACGAGGAGCATCACCGCGCCGTAGAGGACGAATGTGCCGCGCCAGCCGAGAGCAGCCTCGCAGAAGGTCGTGGCCGGCCAGGCGATCGTGGGTGCGAGCGCCATGGCGAGCATCTGTGCCCCGATGGCCCGACGCGCGCCCTCGCCCGCGACCTCCGTCAGGAAGACTTGAGCCGACGTCGTGAGCGCAGCCGCCCCGGCCATGCCGAGGATGCCCCAGGCCGCAAAGTAGGAAAGCGGTCCCTCGGAGCCGGCCAGCATCCACAGGCCGGGAGCCGCAGCCGCCGAACCGACAGCGAGCACGAGCCGCGCCCCGTGACGGGCGTAGATTGGCGCAAGCAGCGGCGAGCAGAAGGCCATCGCGACCAGCATGGCGGTCGGGCCCAGATAGATGGTCGAAGGCCTCAGGAGAAGGTCCTCGGCCATTGCTGAGGCCGTCACCGAGACGAACATGAACATCGCTCCCCAAGCAACGATCTGAGTGATGGAGAGCACGATGATGGAACGGAGAACAGGCATCGGGGCGGGATCGAACGGAGTGCGCGTAATGGCGAGAGGAAACACCAAATGGTTTACCGCGCCGCCATGGTCTTGACCACGCCATTTATCGGCCGCCGAAGGTTTTTCTCGCCTGGCCGGGTGTCACATCGGGATTGCGCGCGCTCAGTCTGCACTCGGAAGACGGCGCATCGTGAACTCGATCTCGCCGCCCTCGAGCTGGCGCCAGCTCTCGACCTCCGTCCAATAGGCAGCCTTTGGCCAGGTTTCGAACCACTCACGCGCCTTGGCACGCGCGGCGTCGCGCTCGAGCCGAAACGTCTCGCGCACGAAAAGCCGGTCGCTTCGTGCCGGATATTTCCGGCGATGCCGGGCGATCTGGCGCCGCAAGCCGTCCAGCGGCGGTCCTGGGGGTATCTTCGCCATGGGCTGTACCTCTTGCGAAAAGATAGGATGAGCGCCGCATTATTGCCAGTCATTTGTCCCGATCCTCCGCGGGAGCGGTTCAATGCGTTAGACTGTCGCTACCGCCGTGGCACCGTTGCCAAGCAGGTGAAAATATGGACTGTGGCGGCAAATATCGAATCGGCGGATTCCGACAGGAAGTCCGCGAACGGAAGCACATCCCCATGGAACGACCGCAACTGCCACAGGGCCTGCCGGCCGACATCGAAGACAAGAAGGCAGCGGCGAGGGCTTGGTTCGAAAGTCTCCGCGACACGATCTGCACGGCCTTCGAGGCGATAGAGGATGATCTGACCGGTCCGCTGTCGGATCGCCCGGCGGGCCGTTTCGTCGCCAAGGACTGGCTGCGCGAGGAAGGCACGGGCGGTGGCGGCCGCATGTCCATGATGGAAGGCCGCGTCTTCGAGAAAGTGGGCGTTCACACGTCCACCGTCTTCGGCGAGTTCTCGCCGGAGTTCCGCAATCAGATACCCGGCGCGAGCGAAGATCCGCGCTTCTGGGCATCGGGGATTTCGCTAATCGCACACCCGATCAACCCCAATGTCCCTGCCGTGCACATGAACACGCGCATGGTCGTGACCACCAGCAACTGGTTCGGCGGCGGCGCGGACCTGACGCCGGTCCTCGACCGCCGGCGCATCATGACCGATCCGGATACCGTGCTCTTTCATCGCGCCATGGAGATCGCCTGCAATCGGCACCAGGTCGCCGATCATGCGAAGTTCAAGCAGTGGTGTGACGAGTATTTTTTCCTGAAACACCGAAACGAGCCGCGCGGCACCGGCGGGATCTTCTACGACTGGCTGCACTCTCCGGAGGAACTCGGCGGCTGGGACGCGGATTTCGCCTTCACGCGCGATGTCGGCAAGGCCTTCGCACTCGTCTATCCGAGGATCGTCCGGAACAATTTCGGCAAACCCTGGAGCGAACAGGACCGCAACGAACAGCTCGTGCGGCGCGGTCGGTATGTCGAGTTCAACCTCCTTTACGACCGCGGCACGATTTTCGGCCTCAAGACCGGCGGCAACGTCGAGTCGATCCTCTCCTCCCTGCCTCCCCTCGTGCGCTGGCCGTGAGCCGCGGCTTATTCGACCACCGTTGCAAAGGCGAACAAATGCGCCGCATCGGCGTTTCCCTCTCCAGGAGAAAGGGAGCGACGCATGGTCTTCAAGAAACGGACATTCTTCGGCGGTGACCCCGAGAGACTGCCTGCCGGAGATCCGGCCGAACTCGAGCGCCGTGTCGCTCATTGCCTTGCAGTCGCGCCGGGCCTCGACGCCATAGGGGTCACGGTGACCGGCTCGGGCACCACGATCCTGCTCGCCGGTACGGTAGCGACCGAGGAGGAGATTGCCCGCGCCGAGGAGGCGGCCCGATCGGTCGAAGGGGTGACCGAGGTGATCAACCGCATCGAACTCGCGAAGGTCGGGAGCGGTTGAACAGCCTTCCACAAAGCGGCTATCTCAGATAGGGCAGAGGGCGAAAGCTCCGAGACGACTTCCCTCAGATGGAGCCGAGCGTCCAGCCGACAATGTCGGCCGCCACCCGGGCGAAAGCGGCATCGAGCGCAGTGACGAAGGCGGGATTGCCGGCGCCCCTGACCGGCACGACAGCGCGGAACGCCTGCTGCTTCCGTACGGTGCCGTTCCGATCGTCCAGCAACTTGGCGAATATCTCGACCACCGCGGTTGCCGCCCCATCGGTCGATATCTCGAAGGCCCGGAGTTCGGTTATCAATTGGTAATCGATGGCCAGCCCCTGGCCGGGTTTGCCAACGCGGATCTTGCCGGTGTTGTCGAAAGTCTGGACCAGTCTGTCCTGCACCATGCGGGGCAGGCTGTCGCCCCATTGCGCCCGGGCGAGGTATTGCAGCTCCGACCTTGAAAGGCGAACGACGATCTGATCGCTGCCCAAGGTCTTAAGCGCCGTCGGCTCTGGCACGAGAAGCTGGCGGTTCGTCGCTCCCGGACGCTCTACGGCAGGAACGGATGCCAGGCTGTACGTATCGTTGGCCGCCTGGCGCGTACCGCAACCCGCCAGCACCATCGCCAATCCAAGAACCACAGCAGACCGGCCCCCCCCTCCGCCACGAAGACCCACCAGACACCGAAACTCCATACGCCAAATTTCCCCTTGCAACGCGGCGCCGTTCAGCTCCCCGCCCCCAACACAACCAGCCCGCGACCCTCGATCAGCGAATCACCGCCGCGTGCGGCCATCATATTGCTTAACCGTCTCGCCGCCGAACAGAAGGCGTTGCGGATTTTTATCGAAATCGGAAATCGTATTCTGCAGGCTTTGAACCGTACGGCGCGTATCGCCGACGAGCGCCTCAACGTCCCGCAGTCCCGAATTGGAGAAACGCTTCAGGTTTTCAGCGATCGGGCCCAGCTGCGCATTGAGATTTTCCGCCACCCGCCGGAACGACTCGAGCGTTTCGCGCGCCTGTGCCGAAAGCGAGGGAGCATCCGCGTCTCCGAGGAAGCCGTCAATCTTCACGAGGATGCTATCGACCCGATTCGAAGCCGCATTCAGCTTGTTGGACATTTGCGTGAAATCGGTAATTGTCTGATCGATGTCCTCCTGCCGGGCGGAGATCTTCTCGGCAAAGTCCGAAACTTGCGCGGCGATCTTGCGGGCGTCCGCACTCGCGGCAGAAATATCGTTGACGACCAGTCCGACCTTTTGCGTGTCCACGGCGGCAACCAGGGCGTCGACGCGTTTCAACGTCTCTTGCGCATTCTTGCCGAACTGATCGTAGGTATCCACCGTTCGCCGGAAGCCGGCGATCGCTTCCGAAACCCCGCCCGAAGCATCCTTCAGATCGTTGCTCACCTGTTCGGCGTTACTGACGATGTTATCGATCTTCTTCGGGTCGACCGACTTGATCAGCCGGTCGGCGCTCGCAAGCGTATCGTCGAGCTTCTTCGAAGCTGCGCTGACCGATCCCGACAGTTGCTCGACGCTCTTCAGAAACTGGTCGATCGCATCGGAATTGTCCGCCAGTGCCTTGGAAAACCGTTCCGCATTGCCGATGGTTGCGGTCAGCGGACCGCGGACGTCGGTGACGAAGCTTTGAATATCCGTGATCGCCGAATTCGCTCGGTCGAGAATCTGATCGGCGGTCGCCAGCAGGCTGGTGACGCTCGACTGATCGGCAAGGATATGCGCCTGGGTGCCGCTCTCCAGAGCGGTCTTCAGAATATTTTCGTCCCCCTTGCGCCCGCCGCTGAGTTCGATATAGGCCGCGCCCGTCAGTCCCTGCACTTCGAGCGTCGCCTTTGTCGATTTCATGACAGGCGCATCGGCCGAGACCTCGGTGATCGCGATGGAATAGCGGGGGTCATTGGCATCGATCGCAAGATTGCGGACGCTGCCGACGTTGATTCCGTTGAAGCGCACCGGCGAGCCAACCGAGAGACCGTTTGCCGATCCTGGAATGTTGACGACGAGCTCGACCATCTGGCCGGTCCGGCCATACTGCGACATCCAGTAAACGAAACCGAAAGCCGCGGCGATGACCAGGACGGTGAAGAAGCCGACAATGGCATAATTCGCTTTAGTTTCCATCGGCATTACCTACCCTTGCGGTCCTGGCCGCCTGTTCATGTGCCTCTGCGAGCAGCTTTGCCATAGCTCCCTGCCCCAGCATTCTCGTTTCAATCGTGCTCGCGCACGATCGCCCTTGCGCGCTTGCCCCGGAAATACGACTTCACCCAGGGCTCGTCACAGGCGAGCATGTCCTCGATGGTGCCCTCGACAAGAACGCGTTTCTTGCCGAGCACGGCGATCCGGTCACAAACCGAAAACAGACTGTCGAGATCGTGCGTCACCATATACACGGTCAGACCAAGCGTGTCCCGCAGCTTGGCGATCAGCTCGTCGAACTCCGCCGCCCCGATCGGATCGAGGCCGGATGTCGGCTCGTCGAGAAAGACGAGGTCGGGATCCAGCGCAAGCGCACGCGCCAGGGCCGCACGCTTGATCATTCCGCCCGAAAGCTCGGACGGATACTTCTCCGCCGCCTCCGGCGCCAGGCCTACCAGTTCGATCTTCAACCGCGCCAGTTCGTCCATCAGATCTTGCGGCAGATCGAGATATTCGCGCATCGGCACCTGGATATTCTCACGCACCGTCAAGGCGGAGAAAAGCGCGCCATGCTGGAACAGCACGCCGAGGCGCATATCGAGCGCGATGCGCTCGGCCTCGCCCATCTTGTCGTAATCGGCGCCGAGAATTTCGATCGTGCCGGAACGCTTCGGCAGGAGCCGGAGGACGGTGCGCATCAGCACCGACTTTCCGGTTCCGGAGGCGCCGACAAAGCCGAGGATTTCGCCCCGCAGCACTTCGAGATTGAGGTTGTCGAGAACGATATGGTCGCCGAATCCGACGGTAAGATCGCGAACGGAGAGGACCGCCTCTCGCTGTTCCCTTGCATCCTCTTGCTTCTCGATTGCCGCTTGAACCATGTTCGCTACCTCAGAAATCGATTGCCGCGTAGAACATGGCGAACAATCCGTCGATCAGAATCACGACGAATATGGATTTGACGACGGACGACGTCACGCGCCGCCCGAGCGACTCGGCGCTGCCCCCGACCTTCAGTCCCTCGACCGCGGCCACGACGCCGATGATGAGCGCCATGAATGGCGCCTTGATCATACCGGCGGCGACCGAAGAGAAATCGACCGCCTCCTGCAATCGCGCCAGAAAGGTCGGGATCGTGATGCCGGAATAGGCCCAGGCCACCATGGCGGCCCCGGTAAGGGCGGCAAAGTTCGCAATGATCGTCAGGAGCGGCAACACAATCGTCAGCGCCACGAGACGCGGAAAGACCAGGACGCCCACCGGGCTCAGGCCCATGACCTTGAGCGCGTCGACCTCTTCGCGCATTTTCATGGAGCCTATCTCGGCGGTAATCGCGCTGCCCGACCGGCCGGCGATCATGATTGCAGTGAGCAACACGCCGATCTCGCGCAATTGCAGAATGCCGACAAGATCGACGACGAAGATTTCCGCGCCGAACGAGCGAAGCTGGAATGCTCCCTGCTGAGCGATGATGGCGCCGATCAGGAACGACATCAGAGTGATGATCGGCGTCGCCATGACACCCATACGATCGATCTGGTGAACGATCGCAGCAGGCGAAACGCCGGCGTGACGCCCGAGCTTCATCTGAGCGCCGCGTACTGCGGACCCCAGGATGAACATGGCCGCTACCGTGTCGGTCCATATGGAAACCGTCAACTCACCCACTGGAGTGAACAGCCGCTGGAAAAGCGGCATTCTGGCCGCATTCTCTTCCGGGCGGCGCAGTTGCTTCGGCAGGGCGCGGACCAATTCGGCGTAGCGCTGGCCGCCCGCGAAACGAACCTCGTCGGCTATCCCATTCATGAAACGACGAATGATCCACGCGCCGGCCGTGTCCATCGCCGTGATGCCGGAAAAGTCGAACTCGTTCTGCCCGCCGGCGGGTTTTTCAAGCCGCTTCAACTTGGCAGCCATCGCCTCCGCCGTCTCATGCCGCCAGTCGCCGCTAAACACATATCGCCGACCGTTTCCGGCGGCGCCCTCCTCGACGACGACGTCGGCAGCGGTCTCTGTCTGGGCACGCGTCACGTGATATCAGTCTTTCAGCTCGTTCTCCTCATAGTCTCTTAAACCAGATTCCGCTTGATGACAAAATCGTGCGGGAATTCAAAGTCGTACAGTGCCCCTGGTGCGACAGAAATGACACAATGGGTCACAAGCTTCGCGAAAAGTCCGCCGTCCGCGACCGGAGCGGATCAGTCAAAGGGTCCCCTATGCCGATTTCTCTTACAGCCACCGTCGAACATTTCCCGATTGCCGGTGCTTTCACCATTTCCCGGGGCTCGAAAACCACGGCAAGCGTCGTCACCTGCCGCCTTGCCGACGGCGAGCTATCGGGATGGGGCGAGTGCGTCCCCTATGGCCGCTACGGCGAATCGATCGAATCGGTGCTGAGTGCCATCGAGGCGGTTCGGCCGCTCATCGAAGAGGGCATGACGCGCACGGACCTGCAGCAGGCGATGAAAGCCGGCGCTGCTCGAAACGCGGTGGACTGCGCCCTGTGGGATTTCGAGGCAAAAGGCAGTGGACGCTCCGCTGCCGCGCTCGCCGGCCTGGCTGACCCGACGCCGTTGACCACCGCCTACACCTTGTCGCTCGCCGAGCCGGAGGAGATGAAAGCCCAGGCAGCGAAACACGCCCATCGGGCGCTTCTCAAGGTGAAAGTCGGAACGCCGGATGACACGGCGCGCATTCGCGCCGTCAGGAGCGGCGCACCCGACAGCCGGATCATTCTCGACGCCAACGAGGGATGGACCGCCGACAATATTGCCGCCCACTTCGCCGCCTGCGCCGAGCACGGCATCAGCCTCATCGAACAGCCGCTGCCGGCCGGGCACGACGAGATACTCGCCTCCCTGGCCCGGCCGGTGCCGGTCTGTGCCGATGAAAGCGTGCATGCCACGGAAGACCTCGAGAGGCTTGTCGGCCGCTACGACGCGGTCAACATCAAGCTCGACAAGACCGGCGGGCTCACCGAGGCACTGCGCATGCGCGCAGCCGCCGAGAGCCTCGGCCTCAAGATCATGGTCGGCTGCATGGTCGGCAGTTCGCTTGCCATGGCACCGGCGGTCCTCGTCGCCCAGGGCGCGGATTTCGTCGATCTCGACGGTCCGCTGCTGCTCTCCAAAGACCGTTCGCCGGGCCTGCGCTACGAGACCTCGCTCGTCTTGCCGCCGGAGGCCAGCCTCTGGGGCTGAAGATACCAGCCGAGGAAAGTGAACAGGCAGCCCGAGAGCGCGACCACCGACATGGAGTAGAAGCCGTCGACGCCGAACCAGGCGTAGAAATAGCCGGACAGAAAGGTGAAGATCGCCGTGAAGATGCCGGTGTAGAAAAAATAGAGCCCTTGCGCCGCCGCCTCCTGCTCCTCGGCGACACGCTCGACGAGCTTGTGCTGCATGCCCGTATGCATGATCGCATAGGTGAAGGCGTGAAGGCATTGCAGGACGAAATAGCCCGAGAAGCCGAGATCCATCGGAAAAATCAGCCAGCGCACGACCGCGAGCAGGCAGCCGGAAAAGATCATGGTCCAGACGCTGAAACGACGGACGATCGCCTTGGCGAAGAAGAACATCAGCACTTCCGCCGCCACGCCGGCGCTCCAGAGGACACCGATCTGCGTGCCGCTGTAGCCGATATGCTGCCAGTAGATGGCAGAGAAGGCGAAAAGCATCGCGTGGCTGCTGTTGACCAGGGTCACGCCGACCAGCAGCAGTTGCAGATCGGACTGGCGCAGCGACTGCGGCGGCGGCTCGGTGATCGCGGTAATCGGTGAGGGCCTGCGCGGCCGGCCGACACGCGGCGCCGCCACGGCCAACAGGATGGTGAGCGCGAAGCCCGCCGCCATGGCCGGCAGGACCACCTGCCCCCCGACAATCCCAATCAGCCAGCCGCCCAACATCGTCGCCCCGATAAAAGCGACCGATCCCCAGACACGCATTTGCGCATAGTCGAAACCCCAGCGCCGCACTCCGGAAAGCGCGATCGCCTCCACAATCGGCACATAGGGCGAATAAACCGCCGATTGCAGAGTGTAGATGACGAGCACCGGCCAGAAGCTCTGCGCATAGAATAAAACGATGGCCCCGGCGAAGGACAGGATACCGGACCAGATCAGGACGATCGCCCGCTCGCCAATGCGGTCGGCGAGAACGCCCGCCAGCGGGGCGGTGATCACCCGGATGAACATCGGGACCGCAAGCACCACGCCGATTTCGAAGTCGCTGAGCGACAGGCCGCTGAGCCAGACCGGGAAATACGGCATCGCGAAGCCGTTGACGATCAGCGGCGCTGAGAAGAGCAGCGCGATGCGGAGTGCGAAATGGCGCGGCGGGGGCCCCGCGACGAATGCGGGAGCAGATGAGGGAATCATGGAGAAACCTGATGGCTGTACACCACCATTAACACAACCGCGCGTGCGTTTGCCATCGGCTAGTTGTCACAGCGGAAGCTTGTCCACCGCCACGATAACCGCCATGCCGGCCAAGCCTTCGTCACCCCAAGATCTCTCAGGCGGCCTGCGGCGCAAACCGCCTGACGGGCATCGCCTCTGCCTCGCCGGCGTGTTGCTTTGCCTCCGTGTCGCCGCGCACCTGGTGCCAGGTGATAAGCTCCATCGTACCGTCGTGATGTTCGGCGATTGCCGTGCAGCTCTCCACCCAGTCGCCTGTGTTGATGTATTTGATGTCGTCGATCTCTTCGATGACCGCATGATGGATGTGACCGCAGATCACCCCTTGCGCATTGTGGCGACGGGCTTCCTCGGCCACGACTTTCTGGAACTCGCCGATGAAGTTCACGGCATGTTTCACCTGCAGCTTGGCCCAGGAGGAGAATGACCAGTACGGCATGTCCAGACGACGGCGTACCGCCGCAAGGCCGATATTGATGGCGATCGCCATGTCGTAGGCCCAGTCGCCGAGATAGGCGAGAACGCGTGCATTGCGCACGACGACGTCGAACTCGTCGCCGTGCAGCACGAGATAGGTCCGCCCGTCGGCGCCCCGATGGAGGTGGCGCTGCGCCACTTCGATGCCGCCGAAATGAACGCCCGGAAAGTCGCGGAGGAATTCGTCGTGATTGCCGGGGATGTAGATGATCCGCGTGCCTTTTCGCGCTTTGCGCAGAAGCTTCTGCACGACGTCGTTGCACGATTGCGGCCAGTACCAGCTGCGCTTCAGCCGCCAACCGTCCACGATATCGCCGACCAGGATGATCGTCTCGGCCTCGTGGTGCCGCAGGAAATCCAGCAAAAAGTCCGTCTTGGCCGCCTTCGAGCCCAGATGAACATCGGAAATGAAGAGCGTCCGCAGTTTCCGAACGGAATCCTGTTGGGGTGCCGATGCCGCCGCCATGCCAGCCTCATCCTGGTTAGCCGTTTCAGGACCGTCAAAATCAGACTCGTGTTTCAGGAAGATGACACGGGGCGCGCTCTTCAAAACCGTCGTGCAATTCGGGCGAAGCGCATTCGCAGCGAATGCCGCGGAAAGAACCGCCTCGAAACTGTACCTGCTGGTCGATTCATGCCAAAAGGCACGACATCGATCAGCACTGGACGTGAACGCGATCTCGCAGCCGCGCTCTCGCGTCCCACGCAAGAATTCAAGGAATGCAAAGGCATGAGCACGGGCGATAAAGCGAAATCCCAAGCCGTTCCCGCCAGCGGTGACATCGATCAGCAGGCGCTCTTCTTTCACCGCTATCCTCGCCCCGGCAAGCTCGAGATACAGCCGACCAAACCGCTCGGGAACCAGCGCGACCTGGCGCTCGCCTATTCGCCCGGAGTCGCCGCACCCTGCCTCGCCATCAGAGACAACCCCGAGACCGCAGCCGATTTCACCGCCCGCGCCAATCTCGTCGCCGTGGTATCCAACGGCACCGCCGTTCTCGGTCTCGGCAATATCGGTCCCCTCGCCTCCAAACCGGTGATGGAAGGGAAAGCCGTTCTCTTCAAGAAGTTCGCAGGGATCGACGTCTTCGACATCGAAATCGACGCACCGACGGTCGACCGGATGGTCGACGTCGTCTCGGCACTGGAGCCGACCTTCGGCGGCATCAACCTCGAGGACATCAAGGCACCTGAATGTTTCGAGGTGGAGCGGCGTCTGCGCGAAAAAATGGAAATACCGGTCTTCCACGACGATCAGCATGGGACCGCGATTATCGTTGCGGCGGCGGTATTGAACGGCCTGGAACTCGCCGGCAAGGACATTGCCGAGGCCAAGATCGTCGCCTCCGGTGCCGGAGCGGCGGCGCTTGCCTGCCTCAACCTCCTCGTCACGCTGGGCGCGAGGCGCGAAAACATCTGGGTCCACGACATCGAAGGTCTCGTCTACAAGGGACGCGAGGCCCTCATGGACGAGTGGAAAGCCGTTTACGCGCAGGACAGCGACAATCGCGTACTCTCCGACAGCATCGGCGGAGCCGACGTGTTCCTGGGCCTTTCGGCCGCAGGCGTTCTCAAGCCCGAACTGTTGGCGCAGATGGCCGAAAAGCCACTGATCATGGCGCTGGCCAACCCCACGCCTGAGATCATGCCCGAGGTGGCCCGTGCCGCGCGCCCCGACGCCATGATCTGCACCGGACGATCGGACTTTCCGAACCAGGTCAACAATGTCCTCTGTTTCCCGCATATCTTCCGGGGCGCGCTCGATTGCGGCGCGCGCACCATCAACGAAGAGATGAAGATGGCGGCCGTGCGCGCAATCGCCGGTCTTGCCCGCGAGGAGCCGTCGGATGTCGCGGCGCGCGCCTATTCCGGCGAGACGCCGGTGTTCGGCCCCGATTACCTGATTCCTTCACCTTTCGATCAGAGGCTGATCCTGCGCATTGCGCCGGCCGTTGCAAAGGCTGCGGCCGAAAGCGGCGTCGCCACACGCCCGATCCAGGACTTCGACGCCTATCTCGATAAGCTCAACCGTTTCGTCTTCCGCTCCGGCTTCATCATGAAGCCGGTCTTCGCGGCGGCGAAGAACGCGGCGAAGAACCGCGTGATCTTTGCCGAGGGCGAAGACGAGCGGGTGTTGCGTGCGGCCCAGGTGCTGCTGGAAGAAGGCACCGCCAAGCCGATCCTGATCGGCCGTCCGCAAATCATCGAAACGCGACTGCGGCGCTACGGCCTCAGGATCCGTCCCGATGCAGATTTCGAGGTGGTCAATCCCGAGGGCGACCCGCGCTATCGCGACTATGTCGACGATTATTTCGCGCTCGTCGGACGTCTCGGCGTCATTCCCGAAGCAGCCCGCACCATCGTCCGCACGAACACGACCGTTATCGGCGCGCTCGCTGTCAAGCGCGGCGAAGCGGATGCGCTGATCTGCGGGGTCGAAGGCCGCTACAGCAAGCATTTGCGCGATGTGTCGCAGATCATCGGCAAGCGTGCGGGCGTGCTCGACTTTTCGGCGCTCAGCCTCCTGATCTCACAACGCGGCGCGACCTTCTTCACCGATACCTATGTCAGCTTCAGCCCCAGCGCGGAGGAGATCGCTCAGACGACGGTCATGGCGGCAAACGAAATTCGCCGTTTCGGCATCACGCCGCGCGCAGCCCTCGTCTCCCACTCGAACTTCGGCTCGCGCGATTCCGAGAGCGCCTTCAAGATGCGCACCGCGCTGCAGCTCGTGCGCCAGCTCGCTCCCGATCTTGAAGTCGATGGCGAAATGCATGGCGATTCCGCCATCTCCGAGGTCCTGCGCCAGCGTGTAATGCCGGACAGCACGCTGAACGGCGAAGCGAATCTGCTCGTCTTCCCCAACCTCGACGCTGCCAACATCACGCTCGGCGTGGTCAAAACCATGACGGACAGCCTGCATGTCGGTCCGATCCTCCTGGGCTCGGCATTGCCGGCGCACATTCTGTCGCCGTCCGTCACCTCGCGCGGCGTCGTCAATATGGCGGCGCTGGCCGTTGTCGAATCGAGCCACCCCGACTGAGGGGTGGCGCGCCTCCTCATTCACAGCGGATGGCGGACACCCTTCCACCGGTAAGGACGCAGCTGCATCAGCGATATCTCCGCTCAAAATGCAATTTCAGATTGCATTAGCGGGATTGCTGCACCGTTTACGAAATATTGCACTAGACAAAACCGGCCGCCGTAAACCATGTTTATTATAGGGGCAAGTTTCGGTGTTACGGCATGACTAATGAACAGGCTGTCCTCAATCTGCTGGATATCGTGGAATATGGAGGTTGCGCGGACCCCGAGCGATTCTTCGCCCTGATGCGTCGAACCTTCAACATCGCCCATCTCTTGTATCTGGAGGCGGAGTCCCTTCCGGATGGGTTGAGAATCTGCCGCCTGCATCACACCTTCGGCGCCTATGCCGCCGAAGTCTACGCCGCAAGAGGGCTTCATAGAATCGATCCGATCCTCAAGCTTGCGCTCGGCGGCGTCAGACCGGTGGAGTGGGCGACGGCGCGGCGGCGCTTTCCTGAGTGCGAGCCTCTCTTCGAGGCAGCCGAGGAAATCGGGCTTTCCACCGAGGGCGTGGCCTTACCGCTCCCTTCGCCCGCGGGCCGCATGGCGCTTCTCGCGATCAGCGCCAACATGTCGCCGGTGGAATGGTCGGCATACCGCCGTTGTCATCTGCGCGATTTCCAGCTTGCTGCCAACCTCTTCCACGCCTCCATGCTCGAACACTCGGCCATGGCCGGGGCGATCGACGAGCGCGACCTCCGCCTGACCGGGCGGGAGACAGAGGTGCTTACCTGGTCGGCGGCCGGCAAGAGCTACTGGGAGATTGCGACGATTCTCGGCATATCCGAGCGAACCGTACGCTTCTTCATGACCAATGCCCGCCGCAAACTCAATGTAGTGTCCAACACGCAAGCTGTAGCGCACGCTGTTCGACACGCTCTGATCCCCACGATCTGACGGGTTGCCGGCCCGGAGTGGGACCGGCCGCCCGCCGATTCCCCCACAAAACTATTGGGAAAAAATGCGGAAATAAACTGTCACTATAGACAGTTACATGTGTCATCCGAGCCTGACAGCATCGCTACATCGCGTAATGACGCTATGGAGCGAAAAATGATCAGAATAGTGAACGGAAATGGTCGCAGCCAGCATCCCCAGGCCATCGACGAGATGTTCCGGCTGCGCAAACGCGTGTTCCACGACTTCTTGAAATGGGACGTCAAGACCGAAGGGGATTGGGAGATAGATCACTACGACAGAGCCAATCCGCTCTATGTCATGTCGTATTCACCGGAAACGGGCAAGATTCGCGGTTCCCTGAGGCTGCTTCCGACGCTCGGCCCGAACATGCTTGACGATACGTTTCCGATCCTGCTCGGGGACAATCCGGAAATCCGCAGTGCGTCGGTGTGGGAATCGAGCCGCTTCTGCATCGATCCCGACATCTCCCAGGATCGCTCATCGAACCAGGTCACGATCGCTGCGGCCGAACTGATGTGCGGCGTCGGCGAGATGAGCCTTGCCTCGGGCATCAGCCATATCGTCACGGTAACCGACGTGTTCCTGGAGCGGATGTTCCGCCGCATGGGTTGCCCTGGAGAACGCATTGCCGACCCGCACAGGATCGGCTCCGTCTATGCGGTCGCCATCGCCTGGGAGGTCAGCAAGACCCTGCTCGAAACGATGAAGGCCGTGGCCGCCATCGAAGGTACCGTTCTCGAGCGCCCGATGTCGCTTGAAACGGCACGCGCCGCCTGAGCGACGGTCCGGGCCGTGCATCTCGCGCGGCCCAGGGCCTCCATCCACGGGGCCTTGCCTGTTAACGCAAATCCCCTCTTCCCGTTGCGCCATCATGACAACGCCCTATGATGGAGCGGTCCGCTGCAACGCAGGAAGAAGCAAGTGTTCGCCTCCCCGAAGGTCGCATCCCGCAAGATCCGGCGCATCGCGGCGGTTTGCATACCGCTGGCGCTGGCGACGGCCGGCCCGGTCTCTGCATCCGGCGTTTGCGAACGGCTGGGCGCGCGTCTCGCCGACCTTCCCACGGGTTTCACGACGAATGCCAGCCTGCGCGATTTTACAGGCGCGGTCGCTCGCCAGAATATCGAGCTGCGCCGCGCGAGGAACGATCGCCGCCGGATGAACTGCAGCAGCGGCAGCGTCATCATCATCGGCGGCGATGACGAGGCCGCTTGCGCAGAGATCGACGACACGATCGCGCGGATGGAGCAGAACCTGCGGACACTCAAGGCGCAGCGCCGGCATCTGATCGGCGACGGTGGCGAGGACATTCGCCGGCGCATTCTCGCTGCCATGGAACTCAACGGCTGCTCAGGAGCGCCGCCGGAGAATCGGGAGGCCCGTGCCACCGAGCGTCAATTTGCGAACGCCGCCGCCGGCGCGACTGAGGTCCACCGTAACATCCTGCGGGACCTGCCGCCGGACAGCGATGCCTATCCGCTTCTGCTCGACGCCCCCGGGACCGATCTTCCGCTCATGGGGCAAGATTTCGCCGGCAGCCTCAGGACCATATGCGTAAGAACGTGCGACGGTGCCTTCTTTCCCATCTCCTCGCATGCCACGCCGGCAGACTTCGGCCGCGACGCCGAGCTCTGCCGCGCGCGTTGCCCCGGAGCGGAGACGGAGCTCTATTACCATGTGCTCGCAACGGAAGAGGCCGACCAGATGGTTTCGGCGTCGACCGGACGGCCTTACGCCGAACTCCCAGCGGCCTTCGCCTACAGGGCGCGTGGCGTCGGGGCTCCAGGCATATGCGGCTGCGGAATTCCGGACCTCGCAACGGATACCAACGAGCAGAAGGCAAGCCCGGCCGGCAAGCTCACGGTCGTCAGCCCGTCCGTCATAACGATCGGCAGTGAAAAGAAGACGCCGCCCAAACCGATCGAAGAGCGACCCTACGACCCGGCCAACAGCAAGGTCCGCGTCGTCGGTCCGACGTTCCTTCCGCAGGAGGAGAGCGCGATCGACCTCAAGCATCCGCTTGGGCCGCGATACCAGCCGCTGCAGGACAATTGAAGCGCGCAGCTGCGAGCGCGCTGCAAGAACGGCGCGCATCTTCTTGAATCAATACATGCTTCTAACGGACCCCCCAACCTTCCTCGAAGACGAGATCTTCGAGCGGCAGCCGCTGCCGCCAACCCTTGGCGGCGAGCTCCGGCTCCCGATACAGCTTGTCGACAAAGCCGAGGCATAGCCAGGCAACGATTTCGATATGCCGGGGGATGCCGAGGATGGCCTTGATCTCGCTCTCGTGGAAAATGCTGACCCAACCGACGCCCACGCCCTCCGCCCGCGCGGCGAGCCACAGGTTCTGCACGGCGCAAACGGTAGAATATACGTCCATCTGCGGGTTATGGGTGCGGCCCAGGACGACCGCTCCGCCGCGCGTCCGGTCGCAGGTCACGCAAATGCTGAGCGGTGCCTTGCGAATGCCTTCGAGTTTCAGCGAGCGATATTTCGCCTGCCTTTCGCCGGAAAACATCTCTGCGGCCTCATCATTGGCGCGCTGAAATGCCCGCCAGACTTTCTCCCGCGTCGCGTCCTGCCGCACGAGCACGAAGTTCCAGGGTTGCATGAAACCGACGGACGGCGCCTGATGCGCCGCACCGAGCAGCCGGGCGACCAACTCCTCGGGCAGCGGCTCGGGCAGAAATTCGTCGCGTACATCCCGGCGCGTCTCGATGGCGCGATAGACGGCGGCGCGCTCGTCCGACGAAAAGGCTCCGGCGGCCGCAAGGCAGCCGTTCTGTTCAGGCAGCATCGTTCGATCCCCAACAATGCGGCAACCTCCCGCCGTCCGCGCGGGGCCGGTCTATCTCGCCAGGCCGGTCTTCTGACTTCGGATCATCCGTTCGCACCGCCTTCCCGAACAAGTTCAATATTCAGTGGCAAAGCTCTGAAAAGATTCAGACCTTGATTTGGCGAGAACGTCCCCGTCACAGCGTTGGGCACGTGCCGGAACTGCACCGGCTTCCCGATTCTCCCGCATTTTCGCGGGCACCTGGCGGGTGCATATGGCCATAGGCGCCGGCGAAACGCAAGCCGGCAAGGTGGCCAACTCAGAGCGGTTCCTCCGGATGAGGCGACGCGTCGTAGGCGCCCCAGATCGACTGATCGAAGCAGATGACGGAACCGGTCATAAGGCCGGATTCTGCTGACGAAAGATAGGCGCAGGCGCGCGCGACCTCCGCCGGGTCGACGAGCCTGCCGAAGGGCTGGCTGGCTGCCGCCTTTTCCAGCCAGTTCGCCGGGGCATCGTGATATTCGCGCTGGATCCGGTCCTCGCCTTCCGAGGCCATCCAGCCGATGTTCAGGCCGTTCACGCGGATGCGGTTGCGCAGAACGGCATAGGCAGTGTTCTTGGTCAGCGTCTCCAGCGCCCCCTTCGACGCACAATAGGCGGCGATGAATGGCTGACCTGCCTTCGCCGACATCGAGCCGATATTGACGATCGTGCCTTCCCTTTTCTCTCGCCGCATCACTTTCACCACCTCCTGCATAAGGAAGAATGGCGCGCGCACATTGACCGCGAACATCCGGTCGAAGAGCTCCGGGCTGGTATCGAGGATCGTGCCCCGGTCCGTGATCGCTGCGGCGTTGACCAGCGCATCGACCCGCCCGAAGGCGCGGTCACAAGCCGCTACCACGGCACGGGCATCCTCCACCCGCTCGAGATCCGCCGGTACGTAGACGACCTTCGAACCGGTCGCCGCGGCGATCTCGGCAGCCTTCGCCTCGCCTTTCGCCGCGTTGCGCCCGCAAATGACGACGCCGGCGGCGCCACGCTCCGCGAAGAGTGCGGCAATCGTGGCACCGAGCCCCTGCGTGCCCCCTGTCACGATGGCGATCTTCCCGTCCAGTCCGGCTTGGTCCGTGCTCATCCTGTTCCTCCCTTTGAAATGTTAATGGCCGTGCATTGAGCCAAGGTGGTTTAGCTTAGCTTTTTCGCCGCCTGATCAGCCAGCGCCTCGGCAAACGCTTCAGCACTCCATTCGCCGGCGAGCGCTTCGTGCATCAGCTGTGCCTGCGTCCTGGGCGCCAGACCGCCAACCGGGGGATCACGATCGAGATTGGTCGGGAACGAATAACCTTCGGCGCACGCGGCAACTGCATTGGCAATTTCGTCCTGCGTGAGCTTGCCGTCGGCCGCAAGGACTTTCAGAGCCGGGAAGAGCACGACGCACATGTGTTCGCGATCCACCGTTTCCATCGCCCGGCCGAAGGCGGAGGATACCTGCAGAAGATTGGCCACACGCCTGATCCCGGCAGACCGGTTGCTGCCCGCTGCGTGAAAAAGCGCCGGGTTGAAGAACACGACATCGCCCTTCTCCAGCGGCAACTGCACGTGGTTCTGTTCGAAATAGGCACTGAACTCCGGCCGTTTCAAAGCGAGATATCCGGGCAGATAGGTCTGGCTATAGGGGAGGAACAGAGTTGGCCCGCTTTCGATCGGCATGTCGCAATGGGCGACCGCGCCCTGGAGGGTCAGGACCGGCGAAAGCCTGTGCACATGTGCCGGATACTGCTCTATAGCGGCCGCGGTCTGGAAGCCCAGATGGTAGTCGCGATGCGGCGATTGAGACGCGCCGCCGGGATTGACGCGGTTGACCTGCGCCGTCATCTGGTAATTCGGACCAAGCCAGGCTTCGCTGACGAGCGCGATGATGGCGTTGGCGTAATAGGCCGCGAAATTCTCAGGGTCCTTCAGGCAGTGCTTCTCGAGTGAATTCCAGATCCTGTCGTTAGCGCCGGGCTTGGCGAAGTGGTCGCCGCCGCCGCTGTTGGTGCGGCGTTGCTCATCGATGATGGCATCGAAAATGCGGCTTGCGGCATCAATGACGGCTGTGTCGGCATAGGCGCGTTTGAACACGGCCACGCCGGGGCCGCCCGCAAGCACCTCACAAATCTCGGCCAGGGCGGCGCGGCGCCCGTCGGCCGTGGCGCAGGCGGCAGTCAGGCTGGCGCTGTCATAGATCAGCACATTTTTCTCGCAGGCGAGCGCGTAGGGATAGTCAGCAAGGTCTGTCTGGCGCTCCACTTCTGCCCGAAACGCTTCGATATCGCAGGCATCCTCGCTTAGCCAAACACGATTGAGCCGCTCGCGGGCATTGTTGTCGGTCTTCATTTCGTTCCTCCCAGGAAACTTCAATGCCCCGACTATAGGCGGCGTGAGATTGTGATATAGAGCAGATATCCATCAAAAAGCCATCAGGAGAGATCGCCGTTGGCTCATCCGTTTCTGGTCAAGGATATCGCCTTTCAGGCGGGACTCAGCACCGCGACCGTCGATCGCGTCCTGAATGACCGTCCCGGCGTGCGTCGGCAGACGGCAGCCCGCGTACAGGCGGCAATCCGCGAATTGGAGAAGCAGCAATCGGTATCGGAAATTCTCGGCCAGAAGCGCGCCATCGACATCGTGATGGAGGCACCGGAGCGCTTCACCGAGGCGGTCAGGCAGGCATTCGAAACCGAGGCACCGACTTTCATGCCGACGACCTTCCGTTGCCGCTTCCACTTCGCCGAGACTATGCGGCCGCACGACATCGCCCAGCTGCTCGATCGAATCCGCCTGCGCGGCACCGACGGCGTCGTGCTGAAGGCACCGGATGTGCCCGAAATCATCGGTGCTGTCGCCCGCCTCGAACAAACGGGAATTGCGGTCATCACGCTTGTCACCGATCTGCCGAACTCGGCGCGTTCCGCCTATGCCGGAGCCGACAATCGCGCGGCTGGCGAGACGGCTGCCTATCTCGTCGGCGAACGGTTCGCCGGTCAAGCCGCGACCGTGCTCGTCACCATTTCGAGCAGCCGCTTTCGTGGCGAGGAAGAACGAGAGATCGGCTTTCGCCGCGTGCTGCGCGAACATTATCCGGCAATACGCATCGTCGAGATCAGCGAAGGCTATGGCAGGGACGCCGAGACGGGTGTCCTTGCCGCCAAGGCGCTTGCGGCAGACGCCGACATCAATGCCGCCTATTCGATCGGCGGCGGGAACCACGCCGTTTTGGCCGCCTTCGAGCGCCTCGGCCGCGACTGCGCGTTGTTCATCGCCCATGACCTTGACCAGGACAATCTGGTGCTGCTGCGCCAGCGCCGGATCCATTTTGTCCTGCATCATGACCTGCGCAGCGACGCCCGCACGACTTTTCGGGCCATTCTCGCGCGACGCAACGGCGCTGGCCAGAAGTTGGGCGGAAGCCGGCTGTCCGCCGTTGAGGTAATTACTCCCTACAACGTGCCCGTCGCCTGACGCGCGGTCGCCAAAGCGAGAAAACGGTTAGCGAGCTGTTCGGTCGCGGGCTTTCCCGGTTGCGCGCGTTCGAGATGTGTTTTCAATCGCTTCCAACTGGAGAGGCCGAACTCCCGGGCAATGACCAATTGGGCATCCTGGAGACCGATTGCGGCTGGTTCGTTGAAACAGGGCAGAGCCCGCTGGCGCCCTGCGGGATCACCAGCCTTTAGAGCGCCTGTTTGCGGATGGATTCGAGGGAAGCATTCGCGGGAAGATCGCGCGTGATCATGAAAGACCTCCTTTCATTCACGTCCGGTATCCGCGCCCACAGACTGAAAAGAGGTGTGGCAACCAAGTTCAGTGAAACAGGTGGGCTTTGCCCTTCCCGCGGATCGGGTGCGCCCTGCGAACGACACGATCGCTAGCACGCAGCCATATTCTTGTCCAGCCGCTCAGCGCTCCGGTTCGTAGCGAACGAAAGCAAAGTGATCACCGGTCGGAGACCAGTTCGGGACGTTCACCGTCCCCTGCCCGCCGAAGAGTTCGAACAGTACGCGAGCATTGCCGCCGTCCGGGTCCATCAGGCGGAGACGCACGTCGAGATCGCGCGGGTGATCGAAGACATCGCCGTCATAGGAGAGCACGAGCAGGCGTCTGCCGTCCGGCGAAGGATGCGGAAACCAGTCGCCATAAGGGCTGTCGGTGATACGCTGGACATCCTTGCCGTCCGGCCTCACCCGCCAGATCTGCATGCGGCCGGTACGGCTCGAATTGAAATAAATCCATTCTCCGTCCGCAGACCAGTCCGGCCCGTCATTGCGGCCTTCCCCGCGCGTCAGGCGGTGCTCCTCCCCGCCTTCGACCGGAATCGTGTAGATGTCGAAAACCTGGTCTCGGATTCCGCAATAGGCCAGCATGCGCCCGTCGGGCGACCATCCATGCCAGTAGGACGGCAGGTTGCGCGTGACGAGCCGGGGCGTGCCGCCCTCGGCCGGCAGGAGATAGATCGCCGAACTGCCGAATTCCGTCTTGTCGCTGATCACAAGCGTGCTGCCGTCGGGCGAGATGCCGTGATCGTTGTTGCATTGCCGGGCAAAACCGGTATCGATCTCCTGAGGCTCGGAGCCATCGAAGCCAAGCCGATAGAGCCTGCCGTCGCCGTTGATGATGAGGAATTTGCCGTCGGGCGACCAGTTCGGTGCCTCGACAAGCCGCTCCGTCTGCCACACGACGCGCGTCTCGCCGGCCGCTATGTCGAAGACCTCCACCGAACTGCGCATGATTACCCCCTGTCGCGAAAGCGGTTGGTGATGGGATAACGCCGGTCGCGGCCGAAATTCTTCCTGGTAATCTTCACACCCGGCGCCGACTGGCGGCGCTTATATTCCGCGATGTAGAGCAGATGCTCGATCCGGTGGACGGTTGCCTCCTCATGCCCGCGGGCGACGATCTCCTCCGTGCTCATCTCCTTCTCGACCAGGCATTCGAGAATATCGTCGAGCACCGGATAGGGCGGCAGCGAATCCTGATCCGTCTGGTCGGGACGGAGTTCGGCCGACGGCGCCTTGTCGATGATGTTCTGCGGGATGACTTCGCCTGAAGGCCCGAGTGCTCCCGGCGGGACGGTGCCGTTGCGCCAGCGCGCCAGCGCGTAGACCTGCATCTTGTAAAGATCCTTGATCGGATTGAAGCCGCCGTTCATGTCGCCGTAAAGCGTGGCGTAGCCGACCGACATTTCGGACTTGTTGCCCGTCGTCACGACCATGGAGCCGAACTTGTTGGATATCGCCATCAGGATCGTCCCGCGCGTACGGCTCTGGAGGTTTTCCTCGGTGATGCCCGCTTCGGTTCCCTCGAATGCGTCGGAGAGCGCGCTCAGGAAGCCCTCGACGGGCTCCTCGATTGCAACGACGTCGTAGCGGCAGCCGAGCGCCTTGGCGCATGCCTCGGCATCCCGCAATGATTCACGCGAGGTGTAGCGGTACGGCAGCATGACCGTGCGAACCCGTTCCTCACCCAACGCGTCCACTGCAAGCGCCGTACAGATCGCCGAATCTATGCCGCCGGACAGGCCAAGAACGACGTTCCTGAAACCGTTCTTGTTGACGTAATCGCGAAAGCCCAGCATGCAGGCGCGGTAATCCGCCTCCTCGCCTTCCGGTATGCGCGACTTGAGCCCGTTGGCCGAGATCCAGCCGTCCGCCCCCCTTTTCCATTCGGAGACGGCCACCGCCTCCTCGAACTGGCTCATCTGAAAGGCCAGCGACCTGTCCGCATTGAAGGCGAAACTCGCGCCGTCGAAGACCAGCTCGTCTTGGCCGCCCAGCTGGTTGGCATAGATCATGGGCAGGCCGGTCTCGATCACCTGCCTCAGAACCACCTGATGGCGCACGTCGACCTTGCCGCGGTAATAGGGCGAACCGTTCGGCGAGAGGAGAATTTCGGCACCGCTCTCCGCGAGGGTTTCGCAGACGCCGAGATCGCCCCATATGTCCTCGCATACCGGTATTCCGATGCGCACGCCGCGAAAGTTCACCGGGCCTGGCATCTCACCCGCGTCAAAGACGCGCTTTTCGTCGAATTCGCCGTAGTTCGGCAAGTCGACCTTGTCGCGGATCGCGATGACCTTGCCACCGTCGAGGACCGCAACGGAATTGTGCCGGAGCCCGGCGGCCCGCCGGGGGAAGCCGATTACGACACCCGGCCCGCCGTCCGCCGTTTCCGCCGCCAACTTCTCCACCGCCTGTTCGCACGCCTTCAGGAAGGCGGGTTTCAAAACCAGGTCCTCCGGCGGATAGCCGGAGACGAAGAGCTCGGTCAGGAGCAGCAGATCGGCGCCTTCGCGCGCCGCCGCCGCCCGCGCGTCGCGAGCCTTTGCCATGTTTCCGGCAATGTCTCCGACCGTCGGATTGAGCTGTGCCACGGCGATCCGTAGCGTTGAGGGAGCGGCTTTCTGTGCGGTCATGAGCGGGCCCGTCGTCTCTCGTCAGCGAATGCATGTGTCGTTCGCGTAGTTCTTACCGCATCCGGCGGAAAAAAACCCACACACAAATCAAGCTGGGGCGGAAAAAACCGAAAAGCCGCACAATTCCGGCCTCTTAGTATCGGCGCACAAAATCTTTCAAAGCGTCAGGAACCTGGCGACGACGGCGCCGTTTCCGCCATTCATCCCCTGTTCAAGATGACAGTCGTATGACGGTAGGGTGAAATATTTGTGAAATTGGAGAAGCCGTTGGCCCGTATCGATTCCGCCGTGAGCAGCTCTCAAGTCTACGCCGATGGGCAAGGCTCTTCCGCAAGATACACCAGAACTCTGTCGGGCGTCCGAAGTGCGCTCTTCACGCTTCTGATCGCGATAGCGCTCGTCTTCACCGTGGAACTGATCGTGCGCTGGTCCTGGCCCGACACGGTCGCATATTTCACCGACCCCATGCGTCCGGCCTGGACCACGGTCGCCGTCTTCTTTCTCGCCCTGCTTGGCGTCGATGCCCTGTTCGGCCGCGAACACAAGGCCGCGCTGCTCGTTGCGCCGCTTGCCGTTGTGCCGGCATTCATCAGTCAGCAGAAACAGGTCTTCCTCTCCGATCCACTCTATCCCACCGATTTTCTTTTCGGCCGGCAGATCATGGAGCTGATGCCGGTACTCGTGAAGGACAGGCCGTGGACCGCGGTCGGCATCGTTGCCGGGCTCATCGCCGCCACCGTCGTTTCCATTATCCTGCTGCGGTATGCGTGGCAGAACTTTCCCAGGCTGACGCGCTGGGAGCGGCTGGCGCGGATCGCATTCGCCCTGCCGTTGCTGGTCGCCTTCTGGAACATCATGGACTACAACCAGTTCTCGTGGGTCCGTGACCGGCTCCGGGTCATCCCCATCATGTGGGACCAGACCGAGAATTACCGCCATAACGGTTTTGCGCTTGCCTTCGCCATCAACCTCCCGATGGCTAATGTAAACGCGCCGGCCGGCTACATGGCGGACGCCATCGACCGAATTCCGGTAAAGCCGCTTCCCGCCGGCACGACCCATCGCGGTAAGCCGGACGTCATCGTGCTGATGAGCGAATCCCTTTGGGATCCTACCCGTCTTCCCAAGGTGAAGCTGACGCCCGATCCCATGCCGACGATCCGCGAACTGCAGGGCGGCGACGTCTTCTCTCCGGAGTTCGGTGGCATGACCGCCAATGTCGAATTCGAGGCGCTGACCGGCTTTTCCAATGCGTTCCTGCCCTATGGCAGCATCCCCTACCAGCAATATATCCGCAACCCGATTCCCTCGCTTGCCACCTTCTTCCGCAGCGAAGGCTATGTGTCGCGCGCCATCCACCCTTTCCAGGGATGGTTCTGGAACCGGACCGCCGTGTACAAGTCCTTCGGTTTCGACATGTTCCGCTCGGAAGAAAACATGCCGCCTATGCAGAAGCGCGGCATCTTCGCTTCGGATGAGTCTTTGACGAAGGAGATCATCCGCCAGGCGGACGAAGTGGAAGATCCTTTCTTCTTCTTCGCAGTGACCCTGCAGGGCCACGGTCCCTATGAGACCAACCGCTACGCGAAGAACACGATCAAGGTCGAGGGCGATCTCCCCGAAGCCGATCGCCGGGTGCTCGCCACCTATGCGCAGGGCGTCAAGGAGGCCGACGACAGCCTTAAGATGCTGATGGACTGGGCGAAAGAGCGGGACCGGGAGACGATCATCGTTCTCTTCGGCGATCACCTGCCGCCGCTGAATTCCGTCTATACCAACACCGGATACATGAAGGGCTTTACGGCCGAACGCAAAGGACCGAAGGATCAGATGAAGGCCGAGCACGAGACGCCGCTCGTCGTCTGGTCGAACAAGACGGGTCCGAAGAAGGACATCGGCACGATCAGCCCGGCCTTCCTGTCCTATCAAGTCCTGAAACAGGCCGGCTACGAGCACCCCTACTACACGGCGTTCCTCGGCAAGGTCTACGATCACTACCGCGTCCTCGACCGTTACATGCTGATCCGCAAGAACGGCAAGGAGGTCGCCGACTGGCAGCGTCAGCCCAAGATCCCAGCATCGCTGCGGGACTACCGTTTCCTGCAGCACGACATGATGTTCGGAAAGCGCTACAGCACCGAGCGCTTCTTCAAGTCCCACGCCGAGCTCTACAGCGCCGGCCTGTGACCGTCCCGGCCGGAACGGACCATCCGCTCCGGCCGCAGCCCTGCAGCAGAACCTCCCCCTCCGTCTCTGTCCTCTGGCTTCTGGCCCATTTCCTGTTCTCGTCACAGGAATCCAGCCAGACCAACTCCCTGCGCTGAAAGGACCTCCTCCGCACCGGGAAGCGGCGCTGCCGGATCCTTGCGACAACAAGCGCAGGCATGGCGGAGAGAAAAATTTTCCGCCGAGCCCGACGCTCGATCGCGGTGGATCAAAGAGCATGCCTGGAAGTTAAAATTCGAATCAACATTTATTCAATTCCAACAATCCACAAGAAAAATCGCCATACTCGAAAGTATAGGAATATTAACTATTAAGGCGCACCTTGAAGATGCAGGAAAACTTTAAGACCACGATACACAAAATACTTGGAGATGTTGCATGCCCGTTTTCAAGCGCCTGCTCGCCAGCCGTAGAGGCGCCGCCGCCATCGAATTCGCGGTCATTGCGCCGCTCTTCTTCATGTGCGTGCTGACGCTGATCGCCTACGGGATCTATCTGAGTGCCGCACACTCCATCCAGCAGATCGCCGCGGATGCGGCAAGGACTGCGATTGCGGGCCTTTCCGAGGATGAACGGGAGCGCCTTGCGACCGATTACATTCGGCGCACGACGATGAACCAGACCTTCATCAATTCCGCGCGCATGAACGTCACCGTTCGCGATGACGCCAACAACACCAATCAGTTCACCGTCACCATCTCATACGACGCAAGCGATCTTCCAATCTGGAAACTCTTTACCTTTGCCCTGCCGGGCGAGCAGATCGAGCGTTACGCGACGATACGGGTAGGAGGAATCTGAAATGCGTGAAGCGGCACCCGCCTTCCGGCGATACCTGAAGTCCCGCGCCGGCAACATCGGCGTCTCGGCAGCCCTCGTCATGCCGTTGCTCGTCACGTCGATGGGGCTCGGCATCGACTACGGCTATCTCACCCTCCAACGGCGGGAGATGCAGTCTGTCGCAGACCTTGCCTCGATCGCCGCCGCCGCCAATGTGAGCTCCGCCGAAGGGGCCGTGCTCGCCCACTTCAAGAACAACGGCCTCGGCTTCGCCGTCTCGACACCCTCGGGGCTGATGACGGTCGACGGCAAGGTGCTCCCCAACGACGTCGAAACCGCAGCCAAGGGGGTGGCGACCGTCGTGCGCGGACGCTATGTCCCCGATCCGTCGATCGATGCCGGCCAGCGCTTCGTCAAGGACGCCGTGCCCGCCGATGCCGTCCAGGTCAGGCTCGAGAAGAAGGGCGACATCTATCTCGCGGCGCTGTTCAGCGATCCTCCGGATTTGAGTGTCATCGGCACCGCGGCGAGCTCGAAGGTGGCTGCCTTTTCCGTCGGCTCCCGCCTTGCCAGCCTCAATGGCGGTCTTTTGAACGCGATCCTCGGCCAGATGCTCGGCACCAGCGTCGCATTGAAGGTCATGGATTACGAGGCATTGATCGACGCCGACATCGACATCCAGCCCTTCCTCAAGATCATCGCCACTCGCCTCAGCCTTACGGCCGCTTCCTACGAAGACGTGCTGACGGCGAAGCTGACGATGCCGCAATTGCTCGGATCGCTTCGACTTGTGCATGGTCTGTCCGGAACGGTGACATCAGCGGTCAAGACCCTCGAATTCGCGACTGCCGGAAACAAGCGGACATTCACTCTGGCGCAGATTCTCAACATCGACCCGAAGAAGAGCCTTAGGATCGATGCCGGCTCGGATTGGGCGATGAGAGTGAGCGCATTGCAGATCGTCTCCGCGGCTGCGGTGATTGCCAACGGCGAACGTCAGATCGCGCTCGACGCCGTTGCGGGCTTGCCGGGCATCGCCGCGGTAAAAGTCAGGCTCGCGATCGGTGAGCCGCCGGTGGAAATGCCGAGCCATCGGCTGGGTACACCCGGTGCGGCAGTAAGAACCGCACAAACGCGCCTCGCAGTCGAAGTCAATGTCGACGGTCTCGCAGCTCTCGCCGGGACCCGCATTCGCCTGCCGATCTATGTCGAACTCGCCCATGCGGAAGCGAAACTCTCGGACATCCGCTGCTATGGCGGAACGCCGGAGAACGCCGGCGTCCTCATAGATGCGGTTCCCGGCGTGGCGGAGATCGCACTCGGCGACGTCGACCCGACCGTTCTGTCGAGCTTTTCGTCCGAGGCCCGGGTAACGCGGGCGCGGCTCCTCGACGGTCTCATCAAGATTGACGGCATCGCACATGTCGAATCCAAGAACCTTCAGCCCTCGCGTCTGACATTCAGCCCCACCGAGGTCGCCTCGCGGACGATCAAGAGCGTCTCCACCAGGGATATCCTCTCATCGACGACCAGGACGCTGCTCGGCAATCTCGACGCGCAGATCAGTGTCGGCAACCTCCTCTCGCTCGGAAGCCCGGCTTTGTTGCAGCAGGCTTTGGCGCAAACGCTCGGCGCCGTCACCGCACCGGTCGATCAATTGCTCTACAATCTGCTGCTTCTGGTGGGCGTGCGCGTCGGCGAGGCCGACGTGCGCGTCACCGGCGTCAAATGCCAGCAGCCCGTTCTCGTTCAATAGGGCGTTTCCACACGTACTGATTTCAATTTTCGTGTGAAACAAAATGGTGGCCTTGCGCATTGAGCATAACGCGTGAATGTTAAGTGTGGGGCGAAGGGACCATCGTAGTGCCCCCGGCGCAGCAGTGGGGGCACGCGCAGCAGATGCAGCGGGTCGCGGAGAAGGACAGTTCTGAGCAGCAGGTACCGAGCGGGTTGACGGTCCGCGACTTGCTGGAAAATCCGGATTTCCCGAAGATATTGCAAGCAGCCGCGCAAACGCTGATCGCCGTCAACGACCAGTTCCCGCGCGTTGCCCGCCTGGTGGCTTCGCACCAGAAATGGATGCTGACGCAGGCAGCCTATTCCCTGCATCTCGAACGGGACCTCAACAACCCGGAATCGGGCATCACTGCCGCACGATTGCTCAAAATCATGCGCGAAACCGGGGCCGCCAGCCGCAACACGGCGGCTGCTTTCCTTGCGGAACTGGTCGCTTACAAGCTGCTTCAGCCCGCATCCGGCGGGCGGACCAGGAGAGCGCGGCCGCTCGAGCCGACGGAGGTCAGCGAAACCGCAATGCGGCTCTGGTTCAAGAGTCAGATGAGGACGCTCGATCTCCTCGACTGCGGCACGAGGGTCGACCGCGTCGAAGCAGATAAGTCGATTTTCGAACATGCCCAGCCGCTTGCCGCACGGCGCCTCCTCTCGGACAGCAGGTGGACGGCGCCGCCGAAGGGCGTTGCGATCTTTGTCTGGTCCGAATCGGGCGGCGTGATCCTCGACGATCTCATGACGCGCGTCTCGAGCTTTACGCCAATCGACGGCAAGGTCTGGATCGATGTCAGCCTGGCGAAATTGGCCGAACACTACCTCATATCAAATACCCACGTCCGCCGGATATTTGCCAAAGCCGACGCGGCCGGCTTTCTCGGCAAAGCCGGTGACGGCAGCCGCGGGCGGTTCTGGCTGAGCGCACAACTGATAGAGGAGTATGTCTCCTGGCAGGCGGTCAAGGTCGAGGCGTTGGCCCACGCCTTTGAGCAGGCGGCCGAGCGGTCGCGTTAGCGAACGTCTGACCGTTTCATTGAACCCGCGATACCGCTCTCGCCGATTGGAACCACGACGCACTTCCGGCCGAAAAACCGTCATACAATTTTCGTGGAAGTGCTCTAGGCGCTTGGCCCGGCGAAGTGCGGCAAGTCATCGTCGATTTCGTAATAGTCGCCCTTGTCCGCGCAAAAAATGTGATAGCCGGGTTTGAGCTTCACCGAGCTGTCGAACGTGCCGGCAAGGATTGACGTGTAGTCGAGTCCGTCCGCTTTCCAGAACAGCGCCGACCCGCAATGCCGGCAGAAACCGCGTTGCGCCTCCTTGCTGGAACGGTACCAGGTCACGTCGTCGGCGCCCCTAAGTTCCATTTCGCTGTCGAGCACATTGGTTGCCGCATAGTAAAGCCCGGTCTGCTTTCGGCATTGAGAGCAATGGCAGAAAATCAGTTCGCGAAGGTTTCCGCGCGTCTTGAAGCGCACGGCACCGCAAAGGCAACCGCCCTGGTTTATTTCCATCATTCCCCTCCACAGCATGAAAGCCGGGCCAGCTTTCAAGCTGGCCCGGCCAATGTCAAATTCAGAGAATGAGCCGCAGGTTCAGAAATATTGAACGGGCATCATGATGCGCAGCGGATCAGCCGTTGACGACCATCTTCTTTTCGTCGCGACCGCCCTTCATGCGCTCGGCGAGCAGGAAGGCAAGCTCAAGTGCCTGGTCGGCATTGAGGCGCGGATCGCAATGAGTGTGGTAGCGGTCGGCAAGATCGTCTCCGGAAAGCGCACGCGCACCGCCGGTGCACTCCGTTACGTCGTTGCCGGTCATTTCAATATGGATGCCACCCGGATGCGAGCCTTCGGCGCGATGTATCTGGAAGAAGCTCTCGACCTCGGACAGAATCCGCTCGAACGGCCGGGTCTTATAATTGTTGAGCGTGATCGTGTTGCCGTGCATCGGATCACAGGACCACACGACCTTCTTGCCCTCCCGTTCGACTGCACGAATGAGGCGCGGCAGGTGCTCGGCGACCTTGTCGTGGCCGAAGCGGCAGATCAGCGTGAGCCGTCCCGCCTCGTTGGCGGGATTGAGGATGTCGATCAGTTCGAGAAGTCCGTCCGCCGTCAGCGACGGGCCGCACTTCAGGCCAAGCGGATTTCTGATGCCGCGGCAGTATTCGATATGGGCGTGGTCGGGCTGGCGCGTGCGATCGCCGATCCAGATCATATGACCGGACGTCGCGTACCAGTCACCCGAGGTGGAATCGACGCGCGTGAGCGCCTGCTCGTAACCGAGCAGCAGGGCTTCGTGGCTGGTGAAGAAATCCGTTTCGCGCAGGCTCGGATGGTTTTCAGCCGTGATGCCGATCGCCTTCATGAAATCCATGGTTTCGGAGATCCGGTCGGCGAGCTTGCGGTAACGCTCTGCCTGCGGGCTGTCCTTAACGAAGCCGAGCATCCACTGATGGACGTTCTCCAGATTGGCAACCGCCCATGGCAAAGGCGCGCAGCAGGTTAAGCGTAGCCGCGGACTGGCGATAGGCCATGACCTGCCGTTCCGGATTGGGCACGCGTGCCTCCTCCGTGAACTCGATGCCGTTGATGATGTCGCCGCGGTAGCTCGGCAGCGAAACGTCACCCTGTTTCTCGATCGATGAGGAACGCGGCTTGGCGAATTGGCCGGCAATGCGGCCGACCTTGACGACCGGCTGTTGCGCACCGAAGGTCAGGACAACGGCCATCTGCAGGAAGGCGCGGAAGAAATCGCGGATCGTATCGGCGCCATGTTCGGCGAAGCTCTCGGCACAGTCGCCACCCTGCAACAGGAAACCGCGACCTTCCGCGACGTTGGCAAGCGCGCTTTTGAGACGGCGCGCCTCTCCGGCAAAAACCAGCGGCGGATACTTGGCGAGGCGTTCTTCCACGCTTTCCAACACTGCGAGGTCGGGATAATCCGGCACCTGCTGAATGGGTTTTTGCCGCCAGCTGTTCGGAGTCCAAGTCTGTGCCATTTCCATCACCTGTTGTCTGACGCGGATCGGCCCGCGTCGCGCCCCTGCGGCGGTCACCCCGCCCGGCATCCGGATTTGCATGCGCCCGCGTCGGCAGCCCCGCCGATTCCAGCAATCTGCCACCCTCGCCCGGGCGGACCACTTCGCGGATGCGGGCTTATAAACGTTAACAGGGGGCTTGGAAAGCCATCCTGCCAGAAAACGTGGGCCGCTACAGCGACGGCGCAAGGAGCTCAGCCGATCCTCTCTCCGTTCCTGACGCGATAGCTCGGCTGATACATGGTCACGAGCTCCTCCGCCGCCGTGGGATGCACCGCCATTGTCCGGTCGAAATCGTCCTTCGTGCAGCCGGCCTTCAGCGAAATCCCCAACAGCTGTGCCATCTCGCCCGCATCATGGCCGAGAATATGCGCCCCGATGACCTTGCGATCCGCGGCATTGACGAGGAGCTTCATGATCGTCTTTTCCTTGCGGCCGGAAAGCGTCGCCTTCATCGGCCTGAACTCGGCGCGATAGACCTCGATCTCCTCGAATTTCCGCGCCGCTTCCTCTTCCGTGATCCCGACCGTGCCGATCTCCGGCTGTGAGAACACGGCAGTCGCTATCAGGTCGTGATCCGGCGAGGTGGGATTGTTCTTGTATTCCGTTTCGATGAAACACATGGCTTCATGAATGGCGACAGGGGTCAGTTGCACGCGATCGGTCACATCGCCGAGTGCGTAGATTCCCGGCACGTTCGTGCGCGAAAAGGCATCGACGATGATCGCGCCGAGTTCCGTGGTCCTGACGCCCGCTGCCTCCAGCCCGAGACCTTTCGTGTTCGGCACGCGGCCGAGCGCCAGCATCACCTGATCGATGACGATCTCGCCATGTTTCATCGTCGTCGCCACGCGCCGCCCATCCGCATCCGGCGACACCGATTGGATGATGTCCTCGCAGATGATGCGGATTCCCTTTTCCTCCATGGCTGCGTGCAGGCCGCGCCGCATGTCCTGATCGAAGCGGGAGAGAATTTCCTTTCCGCGATAGATCAGCGTCGTTTTCACGCCCAGGCCGTGGAAGATATTGGCGAATTCCACCGCTATGTAACCGCCGCCGGCAATGAGGATCGATTCCGGCAGCGCCGGAAGATCGAAGGCTTCGTTGGACGTGATGCACAGTTCATGGCCCGGCAGCGCGTCGTGTGGGCTCGGATGCCCCCCGACCGCGATAACGATGCGCTCCGCCGTGACGGTCTTGCCGCTTGCGAGCAGCTTTACTGTGTGTTGGCCGACGAGCTCGGCCCGCGTATCCAGTATCTCGGCGCCGGCATTCGCAAGGCCTTTGCGGTAAAGGCCCTCCAGCCGGGCGATCTCCCGTTCCTTCGCAGCGACGAGCTTGGACCAGTCGAAACGGCTCTCGCCGGCGGTCCAGCCGAATCCCGCCGCATCCTCGAAATGTTCCGCGAACTGCGATGCATAGACATAGAGCTTCTTCGGCACGCAGCCGCGAATGACGCACGTCCCGCCGTACCGAAACTCCTCGGCGATCGCCACCTTCTTGCCGAGCGCCGCAGCCAGCCGGCCGCTTCTCACACCGCCGGAACCGCCGCCGATCACGAAGAGGTCATAGTCGAAAGCGCTCATGGGAACTCCTGCAAGAAACGAATGTCGAATAGGCCGTCGGCCGCAAGCGTCGGGCTGGAAAGCGCGAGCGGCGTCGCCTTTCGCCCCTGATATAGTATTGCAATGCAAAAAAAGAAAAGCCCGGATCGCTCCGGGCTTCTGTCCTGTGGTCGACGTCGTGCGGCAGGGATCGGGCGGTCGATCCGCCGGGTCGCCTCAGCCTTACTGCGCGGGCGCCGCGGTGCCGGCGTTTGCGGCGGGAACGTCGCCTATCTTTTCATCCAGCGACTTTGTTGCTTCGGTGGTCAGGTCGCGGGAAACGCCGGCCGCCCAGATGTCGGCTGCTTTCAACATCTCGCGCGAGGCGATCGGGCCGTCGTTGAGAAGCTTTTTGCCCGCGGTAGAGTTGTAGAAATCGGCAATGGCATTCAGCTCTTCGACGGTAAAGGTCTTCGCGTAGATGGTCGCGGCTTCGCGTTCAAGATCCGAGCGCCGCCCGGCGAGGCTGAGCGCCTTCTCATCCACCGTCGCTGTGATCAGTTCCTGATGGTTCGGCGATGCCTGGATCAGCGTGTTCTTCAGACGCTCGGCGAGGTTCGGCAGAATGTTGTCGAAGCTGTTGGTCACGCCAAGCGCTGCGATCGTCGCACGCGCGGCTTTGATCTGATCTTCCGTCACGTCCTGTGCCTGTACCGCCGGAACCGAAACCGAAACGAGAATTGCAGCGGTAGCGAAAGTGCGGGCAAGACCTGCGAATTTGTTCATATTTATCCATGCTCCTGTGTTGGCACGTGTCGCCCGGCCGATAGCCGCCTCCAGGCTGACCTGTGCAAAAGTCTGTCTCTCGATACGCCCCGGCGCGGCCCCGGCCGAAGCGGCTCAAGACGCCGTAAGCGTGCGCGCTCCCTCAGGACCGGCAATGATCGCCATCGACGCGATGTCTATGAAAAGCCCGTGCTCAACAACCCCCGGGATGGCGTTCAGCTCCACCGCGAGCGCATCTGCATCAGGAATACGGCCAAATGATGCATCGAGAATGAGGTGTCCGCCATCGGTCATGAAGGGTCCGTCGCCGGAGGCCCGCACGACGATATCCCCGGTCAGCCCGAGACGCGCAGCGGTCTTCTCGATCGCCAGCCTCGTGGCGAGCTGACCGAAAGGATTGACCTCGATCGGCAGCTTGAAAGCGCCGAGCACATCCACGACCTTCGTTTCGTCGGCAATGACGATCATCCGCGCCGAAGCGCTCGCGACGATCTTCTCCCGAAGCAACGCACCGCCGCCACCTTTGATGAGGCGCAGCTTTCCGTCGACCTCGTCGGCCCCGTCTATGGTCAGGTCCAATTCCGGCAGCTCGTCGAGCGACTTAAGAGGCACGCCCAGCTCGACGCAGAGGCGCGCAGTCCGCTCCGACGTCGGAACGCCGGAGATCTGAAAGCCGGATGCGACCTTCTCGGCCAGCAGCCGGACGAATTCTTCAGCGGTCGAGCCTGTGCCAATTCCAAGCCGCATACCGTTTTCGACATGTTCAAGGGCCGCTTCGGCGGCCTTGATCTTCATTTGGCGGGCGTCCATACGCCACTCGCTCCCTCTCGATCCACGTCAGGCGGGGCGTCGCCCTTGGCCGCCACCGTCCAATTCCGCTGAGACACTTACACGCCCGCCGCGGCAAACAAAAGCCAAAATGCATGGCCCGGACCGGATTCCGGCTGCGCTACGACCTAGGTCGCCATTGCATTCGGCGCCGACTTCGCCTACCCGGACGAATAAAAGTTTTACAGAGCGAGGTTGCCGGTGTCCCTGCCCCTAGTCGTCTTCGATCTCGACGGTACGCTTGTCGACACGGCGCCCGATCTCGTCGCCAGCTTGAACCATGCGGTGACGCAAGCCGGTATCGAGCCGGTGACCTACGCGGATCTCACGCATCTGGTCGGCCACGGCGCACGGGCCATGATCGAGAGGACTTTCGCGCTTCGCGGCAGAACGATCGCCGAAGAGGAACTGACCTGGCAAATGAAGGAATTCGTCGATTTTTATCACGGATCGATGCCGGGTGAATCCCTGCCCTATCCGGGGCTCGTCGAAGCGCTCGACCGGCTGCAGGATGCGGGGCTAAAACTCGCCGTCTGCACCAACAAGCCGGAAATGCTGGCAAAGCGACTTTTGGAAGGCTTGGGTCTGCTTGGCCGCTTCGCGGCGATATCCGGTGGCGATACCTTCACCGTTCGCAAGCCGCATGCCGACCACCTGCTGTCGACGGTCGCGAATGCCGGCGGCCTGGCCGAAC
This sequence comes from Sinorhizobium arboris LMG 14919, assembly GCF_000427465.1. NCBI lineage: Bacteria > Pseudomonadati > Pseudomonadota > Alphaproteobacteria > Hyphomicrobiales > Rhizobiaceae > Sinorhizobium > Sinorhizobium arboris. The sequence continues at coordinate 1,731,636 of NZ_ATYB01000014.1, forward strand.
GTGCGGTGATGGTCGGCGATAGCCTCAACGACGTCCTCGTCGCCCGAAACGCCGCCGTTCCGTCGATCGTCGTGCCGTTCGGATATTCCGACGTGCCGATCGAAAGCCTGTTGCCCGATCGCATCATCGGGCACTTCGACGAGTTGACCCCGGATCTGGTGGAGACGGTACTCTCCCGCAAGCCCAAATGAAAAGGGGCCGCAGTTCAGCGCGGCCCCGCTTGATCATATTTCCGAGTGCCGCACCTTGCCCGTCGCCTCGAAAGCGCGATTCATGTACGTGTCGCGCTCATAGACATCGTTGAAATACTCAACGGTTCCGTCCTTGTTCGGCCAGGCGGTGAAATAGGAAACATAGACGGGTATCTTCGCGGACACAGGCAGGGCCTTGTTGCGGCCGCCCGCTATTTCCTTGCCGACCTCGTCGACGCTCACGCCCAGAACGGCCGCCGCCATGCGGCGGGGATCGGCAAGACGCACGCAGCCATGGCTGAGCGCCCGCTGATCGCGTTTGAAGAAGCTCTTCGACGGCGTATCGTGCATGTAGATCGCGTGCGCATTGGGGAAGAGTATCTTGAGTTCGCCAAGCGCATTGTCGCTACTCGGCGGCTGCCGCACGGCAACCGAGGCTGTCGATCCGTACCAGTTCACCGCGGTGGAAGGTACGACGCGGCCGCCGACTTCCACCTGATACCCCATGCGGTCCAGGTAACCGGGATCGTTTCTGAGCTTCGGAAGCATTTCGTTGACGATGATCGACTGCGGCACGCCCCAATAGGGATTTACTTCCACCGTCTGGATTTCGTCCTGGAAGAAATACGTCTGGTTGGCCTTGGAACCGACGACCACGCGCATGGAGAACTGCTCGGTGCCCTGTTCCGCATAGGACGCAGTGAAGGCCGGCTGGTTGATGAAGACGTAGCGGTCGCCAAGCCCGTCCGGCAGCCAGCGCGCCTGCTCCATCGCGATTTCAACCTTGTTGATCTTCTCCTCGGTCGTATCACCGCCGGTGAGGGCGCGGATCGACGCCTGCCCGACGATGCCGTCGGCTTTCAGGCCATGTTCCTTCTGGAAGGCCTCGACGACCGGTACGAGTTCCGGCGTGTAGTCCGGCGTCCCGTCATAGGCCGCGAGCACGACCGCATGTTCCGTCTTCAACGCTTCCGAGGCTTTCAGCTTGATCCCGGCGATCACATTCGCGAGCTCCGGATTGCTCTCGCCGGGCTTCAACAGCGTCCCTGGCGCGATTTCGACCCGCGCCGTCGATTCCACCCGCGTCCGGAGCCGCTCCAGTTCCTGCTTCAATGCGGTGAACTGCACGCTCTTCGGATTCTGGCTTTCGACAAGTGCGGCGACGTCGCTGCTCGTTTCTACCTTCTCCAGAAAGCCAAGGAGATCGACATTCTTCCGTTTGAAGTCGTGATAGCCGGATATTCTGTTCGGATCGATACGGCCACGGACGGTGTCCTGGACATAGGTCAGGACGGCGGCCGACACCGCAATTTCGAAGCGCACAAGATCCTTCTCACGAGCAATCATGTCGCCGCGATCGAAATTGTCCGGCGGCACAGCGACGGCGTAGTCGAGCGGATCCAACCCTACCTTCGCAGCGTCCGACAATATGTCGAGCGCTGCCTTGGCGCGGCCGTTGACGCCCGTCCCCTCGATCCACAGGAAATCCGACCGCGTGCCGTAGAAGCTCTCGACCGCTTTCGCGACGTCTCCGGAGGCGCGTACATCGATTTCCGGGAGAAATTGACGCGCGTCGGAAAGCGGCGTGCGCAGGATAGGCGGCAGCCCTCCGTTCTGCACCGAACCGGTGACGACAGGATCGAGCAGCCGATCCGTTGCGATCCGGCGCAAAGGATCCGCCTTATAGGTATAATAGCGCGGGCCGGTGATGCGCGGGGGTTTCGCCGCCTTCTCATTGAGCCGCTGCGGCGCGAACATATCCACGCCCGGAGGCTGCTGGCGAGGCTGCACCTGCTCCTGCACGTCCCGCTTCTTCCCCCCGCGGATGAAATCCATGAAGGTGATCGCAGACGCCGGCTGCACATCCATGGTTGCAGCCGCACAGCCGCTCATGAGTGTGACAATCGCTGCCGACTTGATAATTCTCATAAGTATAAACGTCCCCGTATTGCGTTGCTGCCGAATGCAGCCGCCGCCAGATTCTCGCCACGCCCTCGTGCTTGGAGAGTTATAGAAAAGGATGGTGAATGAAAAGGAAACGAAGCCTCCCGAATCCGCGCTCCGATCGTCGCCGCGTCCTGTTTTCAGCCATGCCCCCCCGCCTAAAAATTTGATTTGCATCTACTTTGCCTGGTCAGGCGCGGTCCCGATGTTCCCTGCGACACAGGCAGGATGCGCAACGGAAGATTGCGGATGTGACGGAAAGGCCACATCGTCGGCAGCCGGAAATCCGCACGGCCGGTGAATGACCGGCAGCGTGCGCTTGGCTGCAATTCAAACGATTGTAGGGGTTCCACCCCCTGGCCGCCTCTTTACAAGGCGGCATGGCCGGGGCAGAGAAATGCCCGGCAGCGGGGAGGAAGATCGGCCTTCACCCGGTTCCCCGCCTCGGCTTCATGAACCGCATGATGAAAGCAGGTATCGCGATGACATCGACCCGCACGGAAACTGATACGTTCGGCCCCATCGAAGTGGCGAGCGACCGCTATTGGGGCGCTCAGGCCCAGCGATCGCTGGGCAATTTCAAAATCGGCTGGGAAAAACAGCCTCTGGCGATCGTGCGCGCACTCGGCATCGTCAAGCAGGCGGCTGCTCGTGCCAACATGGCGCTCGGCCGTCTCGACCCGACGGTCGGCGAGGCCATCGTCAAGGCCGCGCAGGAAGTGATCGACGGCAAGCTTGACGAGCACTTTCCTCTCGTGGTGTGGCAGACGGGCTCCGGAACCCAGTCGAACATGAACGCGAACGAGGTCGTCTCCAACCGCGCGATCGAGCTGCTCGGCGGCGTCATGGGCTCGAAGAAGCCGGTTCACCCGAACGATCACGTCAATATGAGCCAGTCGTCGAACGACACCTATCCGACGGCCATGCACATTGCCTGCGCGGAGCGCGTTATCCACGACCTGCTGCCGGCGCTCAAGCACCTGCACAAGGCTCTCGAAGAGAAGGTGAAGGCGTTCGATCACATCATCAAGATCGGCCGCACCCATACGCAGGATGCAACGCCCCTGACACTCGGCCAGGAGTTTTCCGGCTATGCCGCGCAGGTCGCCTCCTCGATCAAGCGGATCGAGATGACGCTCCCCGGCCTTTGCGAACTCGCCCAGGGCGGAACTGCCGTCGGCACCGGGCTTAACGCGCCCGTCGGCTTTGCCGAGAAGGTCGCCGAGGAAATCGCGGCCATTACGGGTATCGGCTTCACTTCCGCGCCGAACAAGTTCGAAGCGCTGGCGGCCCATGACTCGATGGTCTTCAGCCACGGCGCAATCAACGCCACGGCCGCCGCGCTCTTCAAGATAGCCAACGACATCCGCTTCCTCGGCTCCGGGCCCCGTTCCGGTCTCGGCGAACTTTCGCTGCCGGAAAACGAGCCGGGCTCGTCCATCATGCCGGGCAAAGTGAACCCCACGCAATGCGAGGCGCTGACACAGGTCTGCGTCCAGGTCTTCGGCAATCATGCCGCCCTGACCTTCGCCGGCAGCCAGGGGCACTTCGAGCTCAACGTCTACAATCCGCTAATGGCCTACAACTTCCTGCAGTCGGTGCAGTTGCTCGCCGACGCGGCCGTCTCCTTCACCGACAATTGCGTCGTGGGAATCGAAGCCCGCGAGGACAACATCAAGGCGGCGCTCGACCGTTCGCTCATGCTGGTGACTGCGCTTGCGCCGAAGATCGGCTACGACAATGCGGCCAAGATCGCAAAGACCGCGCATAAGAACGGCACCACGCTGCGCGAAGAGGCCGTCGGCGGCGGCTATGTCACGGACGAGGAGTTCGATGCGATCGTCCGTCCGGAAACGATGATCGGCCCGGCCTGATCGCACTTCATCCGGCCGCGGCTCCAGATGTCGCCGCGGCCGCCTACCACATCGTCTTCGCCGCGCGGTCGGGCCACTCCCGATCGTAGCTTTCCTTGTCGAAATCGGCCTTGGCAGCCTTCAGCAACGCGCCCGGCGACGGCAGCGACGCCGGATTGGCGAAGCGCTCCGCGTTCCAGAGCTGTGAACGGATCAGAGCCCGAGCGCATTGGAAATAGACCTCGCCGATCGTGACAACGATGACGCTGCGCGGGTGCTTCCCATCAATCTCGAAGGAACCGGTCAAGGCAGGGTCGACACTGACGACGGCGGTACCATTGATGCGGATAGTCGTATTCGAACCCGGCACGAGAAAGAGCAGCGCCACCCTCGGATCGCGCACGATATTGGCAAGCGAGTCCACCCGGTTATTGCCGCGCCAGTCGGGCATCAGCACGGTTTTGTCGTCGGCGATGCGGACGACGCATCGATCGTCGCCGCGCGGCGAACAGTCGAGCCCTTCCGGACCGACGGTCGCGAGCGCTGCGAAGGGCGACGCCTCGATCATTTGCCGGTACTCGGCCGTCAGGGAACTTGTCACCTTGACGATCGAGGCCTCGCTCGTTTCGCCATAGAGCGCCTGCAGCTCTTCGACCGTTCCGATAATCGTCATTTCATCCCTCCTTGTGCGGTGCTGCGGCCGCAACGCAGAAAAACGCGATGTCTGCGCGCCCGTTTCGAGGATTAGCATGACGGGCTGATGACGCAATCAGGCGATTTTTGACATGGGGGCCTCTTTTCCACGCTCCCGGAGAAACTCCGTGATCTTCTCGATGACGGAAGCGGCGGAGACGATGCGACGGTGACCGAGGCCGTTCGCCCAGTGCAGTTCCACATTCGGCCCGACCGCGTCATAGCGGCGCGCATGATCGGCAGGAACCTCCTTGTCGTCCTCGGCATGGATGACCAGGACGGGCTTGCGGAGCGTCGCCAGGATGCGGGAGGCATCGAAGCCGTCGATGCGACGCCCGGATAGCCGCTCCACCATGCCCTCAAAAGCTGCCTGTGCCTTCGGTGCAAGCCCCAGCACCCGGCCGAACCCCCTGAACAGCCATGTCATTTCGCTTGGTGCACCGATCAGGACCAGCTTTCCCGGAACGCGCGCCGGCACGTCGCAGAGAACCGCCCCGGCCGCGCAGGCAAGGCTCGCGCCCCCGAAAGAATGGCCGACACCGACATCGAAACCGTCGAAGTGTCGCCAGGCCGCATCGACCGCCCTCACCGCCTGCGGCATGGTCAATGTCCGGCCGGGCGACGCGCCATGGCCCGGCCAGTCGAGCGCGACCACCTCCGCACCCGCGGAGAGCAGGCCATCGATAAGCGTCGCCAGATATTCGCTGCGAGAACCCCAGCCATGTGCAACCAGGACCCGCGGTCCGCCAGCGCCCCGCCGGCGTTCGAAATGGCGAGCGGCGACCCAACCGCCCGCAAAGGACAATGTGACCTTGCGCGAGTGTTGCATGATCGGCGCTGCCGCTTTCAACAGAGCTGCCTCCTTGCCGCTTTTCGGCTTTCGGCTGGGAGTGCGGCAGAAGATCCAGAACGCGGCCTTGCCCGCCTTGTCGGCCGAAAACGCGGAAACGGCCTTTAACGATAGACGGATGACCCTGATCGAAAAGGATGCCATAGTGGGGCTCTCTAATGTTCAACAATGAACATATTTGTACAACGATGAACAAAATGCAAGTGCCGAACGAAAACCACCATTTCCCTTGGGATCATCCTCGTTTTCGTAGCTGGATCGCCGTCGCCCGCGCCTGTCAGCTGATGCAGCAGACATTGACGCGACGCCTGAGCCATCTCGACGTGAAGCCGCCGCACCTGGACATCCTGGTCAACCTCTACCGCTTCGACGGCATCACCCAGCAGGAGCTCGCGCGCAAGCTGCTGGTCGGACGCTCCAACATGAGCATGCTGCTGCCGCAGCTCGAAAAGCGCGGCCTTATTGAGCGTCGTGGAGATGCAAGGGACAAACGGGTGTTGCGTCTATCGCTCACCTCAGCAGGAAGGGCTTTGACCGAGGAGGCGATGGAAATTCAGACGGCTCTCATCGAGACTTCGCATGGCGGCGCGCCCATCGAGGACTGCGTCAAGGTCGCAGAGTCGATGGAGCGGATCATCGCGGTCTTGCTCAAGGAGGATGAAACCGCGTCCGGAGACTGAGATCCTCCCGTCCATACGTCGGGGGCCGGCGCGGAAAAGCTTCAGCGTGGCCTTTCGGCCCTGTCGCGCGACATGCCTTTTTCGGCCAGCTCCTGCTCATAGGCCCGGAACAGCTCTTCGCCCTTCTCGCCGAGTTCACGCAGATAGGTCCAGGTATAGATGCCGGTGTCGTGAGCGTCGTCGAAACCGATTCGCACCGCGTAATTCCCGGTCGGCTGGACCGTGATGATCTGGACGTTGCGCTTGCCGGGAACCGTCACCCGCTGGCCAGGCCCATGCCCCTGCACCTCGGCCGAGGGCGAGAGGACCCGCAGGAGTTCCGCGGAAAGGTCGAAAGCGGCGCCGTCGTCGAAAGTCACGGACAGGCGGTGACGATCCTTCGATACCCGCAGTTCGGTTGGCCAGAATTCGCTCATCGTCATTTGCTCCGTGTTCGTCACCGCTCAAGTAAAGCAGAATTGAACGGTCGGAAATCGCCCGAGGACAACTTTCCCTATATTCGAAACAGTTTGCGACAGGATGCGCCTTGACGCGACCCTTTTTGACCACGACATTGCATCGGCAGGGAGAAGAGACTTGAATACGGCCGCCATAAACCAGACGAACGCCAGACCGCTCGACACCGCCACTGCCCCGATGGTCGATCCATTCGGCCGTGCGGTCACCTATCTGCGTGTCTCGGTCACCGATCGCTGCGACTTCCGCTGCACCTATTGCATGGCGGAGCACATGACCTTCCTGCCGAAGAAGGAACTGCTGACGCTCGAGGAACTCCACCGCCTCTGTTCCGCATTCATTGCCAAGGGTGTGCGTAAGCTGAGGCTCACCGGCGGGGAACCGCTGGTGCGCAAGAACATCATGTTCCTCATTCGCGAACTCGGCAAGGAGATCGAGGCAGGCCGACTGGACGAGCTGACGCTCACCACCAACGGCTCGCAGCTGTCGAAATTCGCCGCCGAACTCGTCGATTGCGGCGTGCGCCGGATCAATGTCTCGCTCGACACGCTCGATCCGGACAAGTTCCGCCAGATCACCCGCTGGGGCGAGTTGGCAAAAGTGCTCGAAGGCATCGATGCGGCGCTGACTGCCGGCTTGAAGGTGAAGATCAACGCGGTTGCCCTCAAGGGCTTCAACGACGCCGAAATACCTGCACTGATGCGCTGGGCACATGGTCGAGACATGGATCTGACGCTGATCGAGACCATGCCGATGGGCGAAGTGGACGAGGACAGGACCGACCATTACCTGCCGCTCTCGGAGATGCGCACGCGGCTCGAGGCCGATTTCACACTCAACGACATCCCTTATCGCACCGGCGGCCCCGCCCGTTACGTCGAGGTCGCAGAGACGGGCGGCCGGCTCGGACTGATAACACCGCTTACGCACAATTTCTGTGAGAGCTGCAATCGCGTCCGGCTGACCTGCACCGGAACGCTCTATATGTGTCTCGGCCAGAACGACGCCGCCGATCTGCGCGCCGCACTGCGCGCCACCGACGACGACGCCTACCTCTCGCAGGTCATCGACGAGGCGATCGGCCGCAAGCCGAAGGGCCACGACTTCATCATCGACCGCGAGCACAACCGCCCTGCGGTCGCCCGGCACATGAGCGTCACCGGCGGGTGAGTCTCCCCTTCATCCGCCTGCCGGCACCTTGCAAAGTCTCATTAGCCGGAACGGCCGTGCTTGTGGATGCGGTGGCGGACGAAGGGACGTGCCGCACCGCCCCGTCCCGATGCGGCACGCAGCGCGTTCCGCTAGCGGGGTCATCGGGTCAAACCCGATGGGAGCGGCAGTTTCCCCGATCAAATCAGGCGGCGTAGCCGGACCTGTAGAGACGACGGCTCGGCCCTTCATTGCCGCCCGTGCCGGTTTTGAAGCGCTCGATCTTCTCATTCAGCACTTCCACCTGCCGGCGCAGGCCGTGAATTTCCGCCGTGTTCTCCTCAACCATGGCGGCGTTCTGCTGAGTGATCAGTTCGACCTCTTGCACCGCCGCATTGACTTCGCTGAGACCCGTATATTGGTCGGCGGCGGCGGCTTCGATATTGCTGACGAGCTGGTGGATGGTGGCGATGTGGTCATTGATCACCGCAAGTGCATCGCCGGTCTCCTGTACGAGCGAGACACCGCTGCGCACCTGGGCCGAACTTGCGGAAATCAGCCCTTTGATCTCGCGCGCTGCCCCGGCACAGCGTTGCGCCAGCTCGCGGACTTCCTGTGCCACCACGGCAAAACCCCGACCTGCTTCGCCTGCCCGTGCCGCCTCGACGCCCGCATTCAGCGCCAGCAGGTTGGTCTGGAATGCGATTTCGTCGATCACCCCAATAATCGTTCCGATCTTTTCGGAGGATCGGTCGATCTCCGCCATCGCGTCGATCGCCTTGGCGACGACCTTGCCGGAATGCCGGGCATAGGAATTTGTCTCGTCCACCGAAACCGTCGTCTGGCGGGCGGTCTCGGTCGTCGCCCGGACGATCTCCGTGAGCTGCCGCAGCGCCCGTGAACTTTCTTCGAGCGCAGCCGCCTGCTGCTCGGTGCGGCGGGCGAGATCGTCCGCCGCGGCCGAAAGGTTGCCGGTGCCCCCAGTGATCTCTTCGGTCAACAGGCGCACGTCCATGAGCGTCGCGCGGAGCGCCTCGACGGCATTGTTGTAGGTGCGGGCCATCACGATGTAGTCGGCCGGCAGATCTTCCGCCATTCCCGCCTCGAGATTGCCGGCGGCGAGTTTGGCGAGCACGTCCGAGAGAGCGGTGAGCGCCTGCATCTGCTCGGCCTCGATCCTTACCCGCTCCTCCGCCCGGCGAGCCTCCTCGCGGGCGGAGAGCGCACGCGCCGCTTCAGCCTCTTTCTCGAGGCGGACGTTCTCAAGCGCATTGTCGCGGAACACGGCGACCGAACGAACCATGTCGCCTATCTCATCGCCGCGGTTGCGGCCCTCGATCGGCACCTCCAGGTCGCCGCTGGCGAGCCGGGTCATCGTCTCGTTGACGCGTTTCAGCGGGGCCCTGAGCGTTTCGACGAGCATCAGGCCGCCAACGATCGCGAGAAGAGTGCCGGCCACCATAGCGACGATCGAAACGGTGGCCGATCGCTGGCTATCCTGCTTGCCCGCCTCCTGGGCGTGGCTCACGAAGCCCTCGAGCGTGCTGCTGGCCTCGGCAACGAGAGACGCGGCCTCGCGTCGTGCGGTTTGCCAGCGAGCGCCGACTTCGATCAGCGCAGCCGTGCCCTTGCCGATATTGTCGAGTGATGGCCCGAGCTTCGCCGGAAGATCCCGCAACGCCGCGTTCCTGCCGCCGAGTTCGGAAAGCTTGAGCGCTGTTCCGCGGACCGCTTCGATATCACCGATCACGAGCGCACGGCGTTCCTCGCCGAGTTGACGGTGCAACTCACTGATGTGGAGGCGGGTATTGTCCAGTCCCTTGAAGGTATCACCCATCAGCGAAATCAGCGTTTTAAGCGTCGAAATTTCGCCGTCCATGCTGACGAAGCGCTTGGCGGCCGTATCGGAGTTCCGGGCTGCCTCCTTGGCGAAGTCGGCCTCGTATTTCGAGAATTTGCCGAGGACGGGCACGAGCGCATTCTTCTTGGTTTCGTTACTTTCGGCGCTTGCCAGGATCGCTTCGATCTTCTGCGCCTGCTGCTTGAGCTCGCCGATCGGCTTCCTGACCTTGTCGGACGCGATCTTCTCCGATTCTTCTATCTGCTTCATGAGATGCGGCAGCAGCTTTTCAGCCTGATCGACTTTCGCATCGGGACTGACCGCCATGGTCACCGGCAGGCGGAATTTCTTTATCCGTTCCGCAAGACCCTGATAGGCGGCGGCGTCGAAGAGCAAGGCCTTGGCGAAGGCTTCCTTCTCGCCCGATTCCTCCTGAATGATGTCGATCTGCTTGTAGGCACTGTTGCCGTTCTTCGTCATTTCGGCAAGCGCCGCTTCCAGCGATTGGGTCACTGCATCCTGCTCGAGCTTCACGGCCCAGAGCTTCTCCGTCTGGCTACGCATCGCGCCGCCAAGAGCGACAACGGAAGCGATCTGCCCTCTGTCGGCGTCACGCGTCAGAAGCGCCTCGAGGGCCTTCACGCCCTGCTCCTGATCGTCGATGCCTTTCAGAAGCGCGTCGCGCGATGCCTCGTCCCGCTCGTCGATAAAGCTCTGGAGAGCACTGCGGAGTGCCTGAAAGTCTGAAAGACTGCTGATGGTCTCGCGCGTCACGGTCATGTGCCCGTTGAGGGTGCGTGCGGTGAAGAACCCGACGAGACCGATGCCGGCGATCAGCGCGACGAGCGGCACCACGAAGAGGAGAACTTTCGTGACGATACGCAGACGCTGCAGAAGGCGGTCGAGGACAGACATTGCGAACCCCTGATTCTTTTTATGAGGAACATGTCCGCGCGGTGTGCTTCTCTTGGCGGAAGCATCTTAGAACAGCCGGCTGAGCGCCTCCCAGGTCTGCTATCGCGGGGCTGTTCCGGACTGACGGGCCGAATGCGGCCGTCATCCGCCGATCGCGTCATGCGATTGGTTGCGGAGTCCGCGAAACGATAGGCAGCGAACATTAAGATTCGGCGAATGAGCGGCATGACAGAGGTGTTCTCCCGGCGGCCGCGCCCCTGCCTTCCACAGCCCTGATTGGGAAAAGCGCAATTGGGTTTGCACCTTTTTGCGGCCGATGCTTAAACATTGGCTTGCCCTTCGAAGCAGGGATTCGCCATTACTGCCGAGAGCCCAGTGCCGCTCGGTCAGAAGTTCACCGGGAACGACAATGCGCTCGTCAGCCAATTTCCGCGGCATCATCTTCATGTGCGTCGCGATGATCGGGTTCGCCTGCAACGACGCGCTGGTAAAATCGGTCACCGGTGCCATGAACACCGGTCAGATCATGTTCATGCGCGGTTTGTTGACGACGCTGATGGTGGTCGTGGTCGCATATCGCTTCGGCGCCTTTCGGCCGGTTCGGACTATCTTCAGACCGGCCATCCTGCTGCGCATCGCCATGGAGGCGCTTGCCTCGGTGACCTACATCTCCGCGCTCGGCCAGATTCCGCTCGCCAATGCTTCGGCGATCATGCAGGCACTGCCGCTGGCGGTCACGCTCGGCGCCGCGCTGTTCCTCGGCGAACCCGTCGGCTGGCGGCGGTGGGCCGCGATCATCGTGGGCTTTGCCGGCGTCCTCATCGTGCTGCGTCCCGGTCCTGAGGGCTTCACTGCAGCCGCCCTCACCGTCGTCGCCTGCGTCTTCTTCACCGCGACCCGCGATCTCTGTACCCGTCGCATCGGCACCGACGTGCCGTCGCTGTACATCACGGTGACGACCTCACTCGTAACGACGCTGGTCGGTGCAGCCCTCATAGTTCCGCTCGGTGGCTGGCAACCGATGTCGACGACGTCGTTCATCCATATCGCCGGCGCCAGTGTGCTTCTGATGCTCGGCTACCAGACGATCGTGCTGGCCATGCGCGAGGGCGAGATCTCCGTGATTGCGCCGTTTCGCTATATGAGCCTTCTTTGGTCGGTCACCCTCGGCGTGGTCTTCTTCGCAGAAACGCCGGACCGCTGGATGCTGGCGGGCGTCGCCATCATCATCGGTTCGGGCCTTTATACGTTCTATCGCGAAAGCAAGCGCGGTCGGCAGGCGGTTGCACGGCGCGCACTCGCCGGCCCCCTGGAATAACTGAGGAGGTGCTCGATGACAGGCGGACCCTCATATGCCATTTCCCACCCGCCGGCGGTCATCCTCGCCGGCGGGCGTTCTTCGCGCATGGGACGCCCGAAGGCCGGGCTGATGCTCGGTGGCAGGAGCATGCTTGCGCGCGTGATCGAGCGCCTCCGGCCGCAGGTCTCCGGCATCGCCATCAATCTGAATGCCGATCCGGTTCTTGCTGCGGCGACGGGCCTCGAGGCACTGCCGGATACGATACCCGGATTCGTCGGCCCGCTCGCCGGCGTTCTGGCCGCAATGCGCCATGCCACGCGCAAATTCCCCGAGGCGACCCATGTGCTCACCGCTCCGGTCGATACGCCCTTCTTTCCCGCCAGCCTTGCCGACCGGCTCCGGACTGCCGTCACCTCCGAGAGTGAAATCGCCGTCGCTTTCTCGGGCGGTGAAATACATCCGCTTTTCGCACTCTGGCCTGTAACGCTCGCGGACGACCTGGAGGCGTGGATTCATGCCGACGAGAAGCGGCGCGTTCGCGCCTTCATCGCGCGGCACGGATCGGCAGCGGTGGAGTTTCCCCTGATCCCGACGACGGCCGGACCGCTGGACCCCTTCTTCAACATCAACACCCCCGAAGAGCTCCGGCAGGCCGAAGCGTGGTTGCCCTACCTCGAGGACCGCGAACCATGAACAACCCGTTGCACCCACCGAAGATTTTCGGCATCGCCGGCTGGAAGAATTCCGGGAAGACCGGCCTCATGGTCCGTCTCGTCAGCGAAATGACGCGGCGCGGCTATGCGGTCTCCACAATCAAGCACGCGCATCACGACTTCGATATCGACAAGGTCGGCGCCGACAGCTACCGCCACCGCGAGGCCGGCGCCCATGAGGTGGCGATCGTTTCCGCGACGCGTTTCGCGATCATGCATGAACTACGCGGGACGCCGGAACCCACATTTGAAGAGATCCTGTCGCGCCTCGCTCCCTGCGACCTGGTGCTCATCGAGGGCTACAAGCGCGAACCTGTCCCGAAAATCGAGGCGCGCCGCAAGGAATCGGCCAACCGCGAGCCGCTTGCACCGAGCGATCCGCATATCCTGGCCATCGCCGCCGATCACCCGGTCGCGAACGCCGGGCTCCCCGTGTTCGATCTGGACGACACGCAGGCGATTGCCGATTTCGTCCAAAAGGTCACCAGGCTACGAGGCTGAGCGACGGGCGGACAGCACCATGTCGAGTGATTCATAACCCGTGACTCGGATAATCGGGGCCGGTTTCCCGACCCCGATCTCAGTTCTTGGAGCACCTCCAGGGAGGTCTGTAGCGGTCGATGCTTACCGTTGCGCCACCGGGCGGACCAGCGGCGTTACGCGGCGGATCGTGACGCGCCGGTTCTCCTGCTCCGGCCCATCGGTCCGGATCTTGAGGAATCGTTCGCCATAGCCCTGGGTGACGAGATTTTCAGCCGGGATCCCATAGACCTCGGTCAGGAGCACCGCTACCGATTCGGCACGCTCGTCGGACAGGACGAGATTGGACTGGTCGCTGCCGACGGCATCGGTGTGACCTTCGATAAAGAAGGTTTCACCCGGATCCTTGTCCAGGATCTTGTTCATCGCTTCCGCGACCTTGCGCATGGTCTTCGCCTGCGACATCGACACTTCGGCGCTTCCCGTTGCAAAGGTGATGGTGTCGAGATCGACACGACGAACCTTGTCGCGCAGGCGAGCGGAGTGGCGGACCTCATCGATGGTGTAGACCCGCTCGACCCTCTCTACCGGCGGCTCGGACAGGAACTCGTAATAGTCCCGATCCGGATCCTCGGCGACATCGACGATATATTCGTCCACCGGTATCGTCAGACGCATCGGCGGCAGGTCGTAACCCACGTCGACGATAGTTGGCCGGTCTTCTTCATATTCCGGCGCGTACATCATGACGTATTCGTTGCCGTCACGATCGACGCGCGTGCGCGTCAGGATGTCCCCATACTGGTTGTAGATGGTGACGATCCGATAGCCGCCCGGGCGAACGATCGTCTCGCGAACGCGGCCTCGCGAAAGATTCTCGTAGTAGCTCTCCTCCGAATTCAGGCGCAGACGCGGCCGGTCGTCGCCGCGCACGAAGATGCGATCGCCAACCCCGAGGATGACACGATTGTCGACCTCTTCGACGACGCGCACTTCCGTCACATTGTTCTCGGTGATGTTATTGATGGTCGTGTTGTTGACCGTATTGTTTATGATGGTGTTGTTGACGATGTTCGTCGTCTGCGGCACGGCGAAGGTCGGAGCTTCTTCAACGCGCTCGCCCTCTTCGCTGAGCGCAGCCTCGATCTTCTGGGGAATCTCTTCCCTGACTTCGGCCGGAATCGCCGCCTGTGCTGACGCATCGTCGGCCGGCGGTTCTACGCTCTCCTGCTTGGCGCGCAGTTCCTCGCGCTGCTTGCGTCGTGCTTCACGCCCCTGGTTGCCACCGGCGATGTCGGCGTCCTTGTCGCTATCAAGGACAGCTGCGCCCCTCTCCACCGGAAGCACGACGGTCTCGTCTGAGGCTGCCGGATCCTCAGCGATCTTCTGCTTCTCTTCCGTCGTGCGCTCGTCGACGACTTCGGGAGCCGGTTGACCTTCGGGCTGCTCACGCTGCTGCTCTGCTGTTGCCGGTTGTTCGGCGCCTGGTAGCGGCTGCCGCTCGCCCTCGCCGGTCTGTTCGGCAGGCGCCTCCGTCGCGGGCTGCTCAGCGGTTGCACCGCCTTCAGGTTCGGCACGCGGCTGTTCGGCGGCCTTCTGTTCGTCCGTTTGGCGCTGCTCTTCGGCCTGCTGCTGACGCTTCCTGCGCGTCGGGGCCTCTTCCTCGGCCTGCTGCGGGACGCTCTCCTCGGCCGCCGGCTGCTGCTCTTCCGCCTGCTGCTGGCGCTTCCTGCGCGTCGGAGCCTCTTCCTCGGCCTGCTGCGGGGCGCTCTCCTCGGCTGCCGGCTGCTGCTCTTCGGCCTGCTGCTGACGCTTCTTGCGTCTCGGGGCCTCTTCCTCGGCCTGCTGCGGGGCGCTCTCCTCGGCTGCCGGCTGCTGCTCTTCGGCCTGCTGCTGGCGCTTCTTGCGTCTCGGGGCCTCTTCCTCGGCCTGCTGCGGGGCGCTCTCCTCAGCCGCCGGCTGCTGCTCTTCGGCCTGCTGCTGGCGCTTCTTGCGTCTCGGGGCCTCTTCCTCGGCCTGCTGCGGGGCGCGCTCTTCGGCCGCCGGCTGCTGCTCTTCGGCCTGCTGCTGGCGCTTCTTGCGTCTCGGGGCCTCTTCCTCGGCCTGCTGCGGGGCGCGCTCTTCGGCCGCCGGCTGCTGCTCTTCGGCTTGCTGCTGGCGCTTCTTGCGTCTAGGTGCCTCTTCTTCGGCCTGCGGCTGTTGCTCCTGCGCCTGTCCCTGGGACTCCTCCTCGGCCTGGCGCCGCTTGCGCTTCAGCAACAGCAGATCCTCGGGCGACTGTTCCGCACCTTCCTGAGCGACTTCGAACGGTGCGGCCAAGCTGTCAGCGAACGCCGGCTGAATCATCAGGGAAGCCGAAAGTACGGGCAAGGCCACTGTTGCGAAAAGTCTGGATCGAATCGACATTGTTTTCTTCCTCTTGTTCGGAGGTCCTGACGCCCGGTGTGCACCCGCGATCCGTCGCGGTGCCCCCATGGCGCCCTCGTCACAGGGCCATGATCCGCGGTCCGGCCTTTTTTGCCTCGGCCGAAATGCCGTAGCCGCAACGCTGCAGCCGCGGATCGGTTCCGCGTCAAGGCCTATCGAAGCTGACATTAACCGCTCCTGAACGACCCGTTCATCTTCACGCGCAACCGCCGCGACGATCGAAGGACGTGATTCGCGTCAAGCGGTGGGCAGCGATGCTTTCCTGTTGATTTTTGCAGGAAAACCGTACGAATATCGCGGCAACCGGCGGCGAAAAGCCCCGGCGCCATTTGGCATCCGCGACACAAGAAGAACCGGATGCCGAGCCAACAGAGAGGACATCATGCGTATTTCCAGACGGCTGGCAGCCACCGCATCGGCTGCCGTTTTCGTGCTTATGACCGGCGTTGCCATGGCGGAAGGCGAGAAGGTCGTGATCGGCACCGAGGGCGCCTATCCGCCCTTCAACAATCTCGAGTCCGACGGCACGCTGACCGGCTTCGACATCGACATCGCCAAGGCGCTTTGCGAAGAGATGAAAGCCGATTGCACCTTCGTGACGCAGGATTGGGACGGCATCATTCCGGCGCTGATCGCCAAGAAATTCGATGCTATCGTCGCCTCGATGTCGATTACGGAAGAGCGTAAGCAGAAGGTCGACTTCACCAACAAATACTACAATACGCCACCGGCAATCGTCGTGCCGAAGGACTCGCCGATCACCGAGGCGACCGCTGCCGCCCTTTCCGGCAAATTGCTGGGCGCGCAGGGCTCGACGACACACTCCAACTATGCGGAAGCGCATATGAAGGAGTCGGAGGTGAAGCTCTATCCGACTGCGGATGAATACAAGCTCGACCTCGCAAACGGCCGCATCGACGCGGCGATCGACGACGTCGTCGTGCTCTCCGAGTGGCTCAAGACCGACGATGGCGCTTGCTGCAAGCTGCTCGGCACGCTGCCGATCGATCCCGTCATCAATGGCGAGGGCGCCGGCATCGCAGTGCGCAAGGGCGACGACGCCCTACGCGAAAAACTCAACAAGGCAATCGAGGCCATCCGCGCGAACGGCAAGTACAAGCAAATCAACGAAAAATACTTCCCCTTCGACGTCTACGGCAGCTGATCGCAGGGATTCCTGCGCGTATTCAAGCATTAATGCCGGGAAAATCTCGGTTGATGAGAAAAATGCAACGGCGGACGGGCTTGCCCTTCCGCCGTTTTTGTTTGACAAGGAACCTCGAAAATAAGCGTTTGCAGCGCCGCGCATCCTATAGATGCGCAGAGACGCGCTGCAGCCCTTAAGGTTGCTGCATGTCTTCCTTCGATTATTTGCGACTACAGGAAACACGCAGCAGACGCCAAAAACGGTACGGGGAACTATTGGCATGAGCGGACTGTTTGCCGCACTTTCCTCCGGTCTCGCCTGGATCGGTGCGATAATCGATCCGCTATGCGGTCCTGCAGGGGTTTTTCGCTGGTTCGGCTCTGGAACGCTTCTTGCGTGCGGCGATGCGGGTTGGGGCGATGAAATCGCCTATGGCTTCCTGGTCACCGCCAGCCTGGCGGTCGCAACGCTTCCGGTGGGGCTGATCATCGGCTTCTTCGTCGCGCTCGCAAAACGATCCGAGGAAAAATCCCTGCGACTGGCGGGCAACATCTATACGACGATCTTTCGGGGCTTGCCGGAACTCCTCACCCTTTTCATCGTCTATTACGGCCTGCAGATCCTGGTTCAGCAGTTCCTCGCGACGGTCGGCTATGAGGGTGCGGTCGAGATCAACGCCTTCGTGGCGGGGATGATCGCACTCGGAGTGGTCTTTTCGGCCTATTGTTCCGAGGTGCTGCTTTCGGCCTTCAAGGCCATTCCCCAGGGACAGTACGAAGCCGGTGACGCGCTCGGGCTGCATCGGGGCAAGACGATGCGTCTCATCATCCTGCCGCAGCTCGTCCGCATCGCGCTGCCCGGCCTCGGCAATCTCTGGATGGCGCTGCTGAAAGATACCGCCCTCGTGTCGGTCGTCGGCCTTCCCGACATTCTCCGGCAAACCGGAATTGCGGCGCGCGTGACCAAGCATGCCTTCGAGTTCTTCGGCATCGCCTGCATTCTTTTCCTCGTCCTGGCGATGGTCTCCTCCATCGTATTCTCGGCGCTCGAGCGTTCGACCAAACGCGCGGAGGCGGGCCGATGAGCATTGCCGAAACCATAATCCCTCCCCAGGCGCCGCCGCCCGCACCGCCGAAGCCTTACACCTTCTCGCGGTTTTTCGGCAGCGTGGCGCTCGGTATCTGGCTGGCCCTTGGAGTCGGCATCTTCCTGACGGTCGTCAACGGCTGGGACCCGGAAAAATTCACGCGCTACGGACCGAGTTTTCTCTCCGGCCTCGGCGTGACACTGACGCTCGTCATCTGCTCGATCCTTATGGGCGCGGTTCTTTCGCTGCCCGTGGCGCTCGGCCGCATGTCGAAGAACAGGCTTTGGGGCTGGCTTGCCTATGTCTATGTCTATTTCTTCCGCGGCACGCCGCTGATCACACAGCTCTTCCTCATCTATTACGGGCTCGGCAGCTTCCGTCCGCAACTCGAAACCGTCGGGCTTTGGTGGTTCTTCCGCGATGCCTGGAACTGCGCGCTCTTCACCTTCACGCTGAACACTGCCGCCTATCAGGCGGAAATCCTGCGCGGCGCCATCGAGAGCGTGCCGCGCGGCCAGCGCGAGGGCGCGGCCGCCCTCGGCCTGCCGGAGCGCGTCGCCTTCTTCAAGGTCATTCTGCCCCAGGCGATGATCGTGGCGCTGCGTCCCTACGGCAACGAAATCATCCTGATGATCAAAGGCTCGGCGATCGTGGCGATCGTCACGGTCTTCGACCTCATGGGTGAAACGCGACGCGCTTTCTCCCGGACCTTCGACTACCAGATGTATATCTGGGCAGCGATCCTGTACCTGCTGATGGTCGAATTGCTGCGCAACATCTGGGGTTGGCTGGAGGCTCGGCTGACGCGCCATCTGAAGCGCTGATCGCGATGCGGCGCGGCCTGCGACTGCGCCGCGTTTTGGCAGCACTCTTTGCTGACCGCTGCCAAACCTTTGTTTTTGCGCGGGATTTTTCGCTTCCACGAGGCGCATTAAGGCTTGATTAAGCAATCAAGCGCTTCATCATAGAGACCACCTTTGTGAAAAGTGAGGTCCGCATGACGAACGACATGGAACTGCAGCTCAAGGGTTACGGCCTAACGACCGCTCAGATACTTTATCGGATGCCCGACCATCCTGCTCTCCTGCAGACTTACATCTGGCAGCACTACGACATCGCGCCGGACTTTCCGGAAATGCGCGGCTTTCTGAAGTTCTGGCAGGAGAAGCTGGACGGCCCGCTGCATTCGGTACGTTACGTACACCGCAAGCTGATCTCGGCCACCGAGTGGCGTGCACTGAAAGGCGAGTTCGTCCTTCATTGATGCCCGCTCAGAGGCGTCAGACCGAACGGGTGATCCCGCCGTCGATCCGGATGTTTTGGCCGGTGATATAGCCTCCGCGATCGCTTGCGAGCAGTGCGATCAGTTCGGCCACTTCCTCCGACGTTCCGTAACGCCCCATGGGTATACGCTGACGCCGTTCCTCCGTCTCCGGCAGGCTGTCGATAAAGCCGGGCAGAACATTGTTCATGCGGATGTTGTCGGCGGCATACCGGTCGGAGAAGAGCTTGGTGAAGGCGGCAAGCCCGGAACGGAACACGCCCGATGTCGGAAAGAGAGGGTCGGGCTCAAAAGCGGCATAGGTCGATATATTGACGATACTGCCGGATTTCTGCTCCACCATGATCGGCGTCACCAGACGGGTCGGCCGCACGACATTGAGAAAATAGACCTCCATTCCCCTGTGCCATTCCTCGTCGGTGAGTTCGAGCACCGGAGCCCGTGGGCCATGCCCTGCCGAATTGATCAGCGCGTCGACCCGCCCCCAGGCACCATAGGCCGAATCGACGAGCCGCTTCAGATCGTCGGTCGATTGGTTCGATCCGGTGACACCGATGCCGCCGAGTTCCCTGGCGAGCGCCTCGCCCTTGCCGGACGAGGAGAGGATGGCCACCCGATAACCCTCCGCTGCCATCCTCCGTGCCGCGACGGCTCCCATACCGGAACCGCCGGCTGTGACGATTGCCACCTTCTGTTCGCTCATCTTGCGCTCCATTTGGTCTTACCCCGATACGCGCAGTTGAAGCAGGCCTGCGCGCCGGTATCAAATGAGAATTTCTGCAGGCAGCATCAGCAATGCGCGCCCGCAGCTTGTCAGACATGAACCTCGCCATGAGCCAGTTCGCCGGCGCCCGTCGCCCTATGCAGCGAACCGTAGAGCACGACCGCATAAAACAGCGCGACGCCGATCGCCACTGCAAAGCCCGGTACCGGACCGAGGGCTGCGTTCTCGGCCACATCGGCCCAGGAGCGGACATGGCCGAAAGGCTCGCCGCTCGCGGCAATCTTCGGCGAGGAAATCTTGACGGCCCAGGCCAGGAGCAGGATCAGGTACATCCAGCAATAATTGCGCTGCAGCCGCCGGCAGACGGCCTCCCGATAGCTCATCAGAAACGCAGGTTGGCGCAGGCTCTTGGCGATCGACACCGACCATTTGAAGCTCGGCGAGCCTTCGGGACAAAGAATCTGCGCGAAATAGCCGCGCTCCAATTGGCGCACGCGGGCACGATAGACGTCGAAGAACCGATAACGCCGAGCTTCGATCAGCAGGAGCAGGCTGATGAGCAGCATAGCGAAGAGGAGTACGCCGTGATGGGACGACGGCGTCGAGAGCGAGACCGAAAGCATCGCCGCGACGACGGTGATCGCCCAGTTCGAAGTCCGATCTATGCGGTCCCGCCATCCCGCCATACGCCCGATTTCGCCGCGATAGTAATGAATGATCGTGTTGATCGTCTCCTGCGGTGTCTGCGGCAAAGGCGGCGCCTGGCGCTCCGGCATCTCCGTTTCCAATGTCAACGGGCTCAATTCGGCAGACATCGGCATTCCTCCTGATTTTTCATTCTTTTTCGGAATGATGACTCCTTTTCGATCGAGGATAAATGGCGCGCGCCCCGACCTCGACAAAATCTTTGCCGCAGGCAAATGTTCCCCCTATTCACCGACTCAGACGACCCCTCGCCTCGGGCCGCAAGGTCTATGATTCCGCCTGCGCCGGATGCCCTCGCCAGCTCCGGCAAGAAACAGGTTATTATCGAGCTGAATCGGCCAGTTACAGGAACGACCGCGACCGGCGATTGTCAAAGTCCGCCGGGGGTCGTAAGAAGCGCCCATGACGCAGAAAAGCAAAAAGATCGACGAGGAAGCTCTTGCGGAGGCATATAACCGCGCGCTTGGCCTGGAAAAGTCCGGGCATTTCGACGCGGCCGCCGCGGCCTACCGGGAAGTGCTGGAAATCGACCCGGAGGACCACGGCGGCGCTGCCGTCCGGCTGGCTTCGATGCGGCGCGGCGAGACGCCACTCAAGGCTTCGGATGCCTATGTCGCAACGCTTTTCGATCAGCATGCCGACGTCTTCGACAATGTTCTCGTCGACCAGCTCCACTATTGTGTACCGCTTCTGGTGCGCCAGCGGATTCAGGCGCTCGGGCTCGGACCGTTCAAGCGGGTCCTCGATCTTGGCTGCGGCACCGGACTGACCGGAGGCGCGCTGCGCGACATGGCCGAGGACATAACCGGCGTGGATCTTTCGGAAAACATGGTGGAAATCGCCCACGAGAAGGATCTCTACGAGACGCTTTATGTCGCAGAGGCGGTCGACTTTCTCGACGACAATGACGACGAACCGTTCGACCTGATCGCCGCAACCGACGTTCTGCCCTATATCGGCGCATTGGAGCCGCTGTTCTTCGGTGCGGTCGACAATCTGGTGCCGGGCGGGCTCCTGATCTTCTCGAGTGAGAGCCTGGAAGAGAGTACCCCTGCAGGGCAAGGCTTCGCCGTCGGCCCGCACCAGCGCTTCGCTCACTCGGAAACCTACCTGCGCGAACGGCTTGCGGCCACCGGGTTCGGGATTGTGGACATCAACGACATTACGGTGCGCATGGAGGAAGGCGAGCCGATTGCCGGTCAATTGGTGATCGCCCGTTTCAAACCCTGATTGCAGCCGGCCGCGGCCGCCGCTATCGTCGGCCGGAACATGCCACTGCAAACGGAGTAGGAAATGGCCAAAGTCGCATTCATCGGTCTCGGCGTCATGGGGTACCCGATGGCCGGTCATCTGAAGTCCCGCGGCGGGCATGAGGTCACGGTCTACAACCGGACCGCGGCCAAGGCGGAGCAATGGGCGGCCGAATTCGGCGGCGGGACTGCGGCGACGCCGGCCGAAGCGGCCAAGGACCAGGACTTCGTCTTCGCCTGCGTCGGCAATGACGACGACCTCCGTTCCGTTACCACCGGTGAGAACGGCGCCTTCGAAACGATCGCACCCGGGGCGATCTTCATCGACAACACGACGGCATCGGCCGAGGTTGCGCGCGAGCTCTATGCGGCCGCAGCGGCGAAGGGCGTGCATTTCATCGACGCCCCTGTCTCCGGCGGCCAGGCCGGAGCGGAGAATGGCGTGCTCACCGTCATGTGCGGCGGCGATGCGGGCGCCTTCGACAGGGCCAAGCCGGTTATCGAGGCCTACGCCCGCATGGTCGGCTTGATGGGCCCCGCCGGTGCCGGCCAGCTGACCAAAATGATCAATCAGATCTGTATCGCCGGCCTCGTTCAGGGACTTGCCGAGGGAATCCACTTCGGCAAGAAATCCGGGCTCGACATCGAGAAAGTCATCGAGGTGATCTCCAAGGGGGCGGCCGGCTCCTGGCAGATGGAAAATCGCCACAAGACCATGAACGAAGGCAAGTATGACTTCGGCTTCGCCGTCGACTGGATGCGCAAGGATCTGGATATCGTCCTCGCCGAAGCCCGGCGCAACGGCGCCAAGCTGCCGGTAACCGCTCTCGTCGACCAATTCTACGCCGAAGTTCAGGCGCTCGGCGGCAATCGCTGGGATACGTCCTCCCTGCTTGCCCGTCTCGAAAAATGACGCTTGGCCCGGCGTCGACGGCAGAAGACATCATCAAGCGCCTCCGCACCCTTGGCTCGGACGAGAACATTGCCGGCATGGCGCGCTTCGGCATTGCGATCGAAACCGCCCTGGGGGTCTCAAATGTAGAGCTCCGCCGCGTCGCCCGCCTGGTAAAGACCGATCATGCCCGCGCGCTGGCCCTCTGGAACTCAGGCATCCGCGAAGCGCGGCTATTGGCAGCTTTCACCGTGGACCCGGAGGCGCTGACGCTTGAGGCGGCGCGGCAATGGGCTGACAGCTGCGACTCCTGGGAGGTCGTGGATACCGTCGCCGATCTCCTCGTCGGAGCGCGACTGGAGGCCGTGCTCGTTCCCGAATTCGCCGCTGATGAGCGGGAATTCGTTCGCCGCCTGGCTTTTGCGATGATCGCAACAGCCGCCGTGCATCTCAAGAACGAGCCGGATGCGACGCTGCTTGCCTGGCTGCCGCTGATCGAGACGCATGCAACCGACCAGCGCAATTTCGTGAAGAAGGCTGTCAACTGGGCGCTCAGGCAGATCGGCAAGCGCAGCCCCGCTTGCCACGCCCCCGCCCTGGCGCTCGCGGAAAAACTCGCGGCAAGCACGGATCGCGCCGCCCGATGGACTGGCAAGGATGCGCTGCGCGAGCTGACGACCGGCAAGGTCCGCCAGCGGCTGGGGCTTCCCGAGAGCACGTCGTCAATCCAGGCTTGACCCGAAGATGCGACCGGATCTTCTAATCCTCGCTCGACTTTGCCTGATCGATGACCATGTAATCGAGCGGCAACTGCGTCGTATACTTGATCTGTTCCATGGCGAAGGCCGAGGAAACGTCCCGGATCTCAATCTTGGCGATCAGACGCTTGTAGAAGGCATCATAGGCCGCGATATCCGGCACGACCACGCGCAGGAGATAATCCACGTCGCCGCTCATGCGATAGAATTCCACCACTTCCGGGAAATCCGCCACGACTTCGGAGAACCGCCGCAGCCACTCCATCGAATGCGAATTGGTGCGCACCGACACGAATACGGTGACCTTCGTGTTCACCTTCACCGGATCGAGAAGCGCAACACGGCGCCGGATCACGCCTTCCTCTTCCATCTTCTGGATACGCCGCCAGCATGGCGTCGTGGAAAGCCCAACCTTCTTGGCGAGGTCGGCCACAGCCAAGGTCGAGTCTTCCTGCAAAAGGCGCAGAATCTTGCGGTCTAGACGATCCATCGAAAGTCCTCTCGAATATTTTTCCCTCTATAGCGCGGGATTTATGAAAATAAAGAAAATTGTTTCAGATCGTCAGCGCCCTCACCCGTTCACGCAGAAAGGGTAACAACTCGGCCTCGAACCAGGGATTGCGCCGGAGCCAGCCGGTATTGCGCCAGCTCGGATGCGGCAGCGGCAATACGGAGACGCCGGAAGTGCTTTTCGCGCAGCGTTGCCAGTCGCGTACCGTCTCCGTCATGGATCCGGGACAGTGCTTTCCGAGATGCCAACGCTGCGCATGGCGGCCGACCGCCAGCACCAGCTCGATCTGGGGCATGGCATCCATGACCCTCTGCCGCCAGAGCGGCGCGCACTCACCCCTCGGCGGCAGGTCGCTGCCATGTCTGTCGTAACCCGGGAAACAGAAACCCATCGGCACGATGGCGAAGTTTTGCGGATTGTAGAATGCCGCCCGGTCCACCGACAGCCATTGCCGCAGCCGGTCGCCCGACGCATCGTTGAAGGGAAGCCCGCTTTCATGCACCCGCAACCCCGGCGCCTGCCCGGCGATCAATATCCGCGCCGAAGCGGAAAGCACCGCCACCGGCCTCGGCTCGTGCGGCAGCCGGTAAGCCTCGCCGCGCGCCGGCTGGTCGCGGCAGCGGCGGCAGGCGGAGATCGCCGCCCGTAACGCCTCCAGGTCCTCCTCAGTCAATGTCGAACCTCGCCATGATCGCGCTCGCGTGTTCCTGAAGCCATTCGAGAATGATCTCTAGCCAGCCGGTCGCCCGGTGCGGACCCTCGGCCGCTCGGCCCTTCGAGCGCCGCCATTCTTGCGGCCTCACGAAATCGCCGGCCCAGAGCCCTGACCGCCCGGCCCGCGCCGTTTCCTCTTCGCCGCGGTAGAGCCCGTAGCTGACGGCATGACCGGAGAGGACCATCTCTCTCCCGAGGTCGGTCCCATCGGCTGCGCAGACGCCCAGTTCCCGACCGTAACGGTCGTGGCCATGAAGGCGACAGACGATCATGGCTCCCGCAACGAGATCCGCCAGCCGTTGCCGCGCCTGCGCACCGCAGTCCCACACGTCCTCCCCGCGTCGGCACATCTGGCCGATCTCCGGGGCATCGATGCCTTCGATGCGTATACGACGCCCGTCGATCCGCAGGCTGTCGCCATCACTGGCCGACGCCAGTCCTCGCAACTCACCTGTCATCGGGCGTTCCGGCGGCGGCAGCTGCGATGCCACGTAGGCGCCGATGCCGAGCAGGACGAGGAATATCCAGCCGCCGGCCATGCCGCCGCTGCCGGAAGGCCTCCTGCGCGGCGCGGGAACACCTGATCGACCGAAGGCAAAACGTCTTGGCGAGGAGCGCTGGCCTGCACCGCTGCCGCCGCCAATTCGAAATCTGCGGTTCTGCGACTTCACGCCCAGCGCCTCCTCGTCCTGTCTGCACCCGTCCCGGCTCCGAAACCGCAATCGCGCCACAATGGTTTTCGAATCCTTCATGGGGGCAGCAACTTCTTAAGGATTGCGTCCTACAGTGCAAGCTGAACGCAATCCTGACCAGAAGCATGAGCATCGCCGGCAGCACATCGACCGACAAGATCATCGTCGACAAGTCGCGGAACCATCGAAACAAGGCTGTTTCGAAGACCGTTCGCGCGACGCGACAGCGGCTGCAGACCGGCTCTTCGGCACCATCCGGCTTCGAACGGGAGATGCTCCTGCTCCACATCGAGTCCGTGCTCCACGGCGCGATGGCCCTGCCCCTACTCGTGATACTGATCGCGGCCAGCGGCATTCATCTCTCGGGCGACCCCATTATTCTCGCCTGGGCGTTGATGGCCCTGGCGGCGCATGCGGTGACCGTCCTGCTCGCGCGAAAGGCCAAGCGCGAGGATGTCGCCGCCGAAAAAGTCTCCGTCTGGCGCCGCCGCTTCCTCGCCGGCCAGATGCTGACCGGCCTGTGCTGGGCGATCTTCACGCTCCCGGACTGTCCGTCCTGCGGCGGCATCGCTTCCGGGCTCTTCGAGGGAACGGTGCTCTTCATTGCTCTTGCGGCCACCGCCATGGGCACTTTTCTATTGCGCAACGCTCTCTACTACACGTTTCTACCAGTGCTCGCTGCGCTCGGATTCTCCTCGCTTACGACCGGGGACCCGATCGATATCGGCCTTACGGGCATTCTGGCGATTTCGCTGGTCTTCCTGGCGTTCATGACCGCCAGGATGAACCGCGCCAACGTCCATATCCTTTCAGTCCAGTCTGAGAAGGACGACCTCATCGCCGAGCTCGAGGTGGCGAAGTCCATGTCGGACGAGGCCCGCCGCCGCGCGGAAGAAGCGAATCTCGCCAAGTCGCGCTTCCTCGCCTCGATGTCGCATGAGCTGCGCACACCGCTCAATGCGATCCTGGGCTTCTCCGAAGTCATGTCGACGGAGGTGCTCGGGCCGCTCAGCAATCCGACGTACAAGGAATACACGCTGGACATCCATCGCTCCGGCGAGCACCTCTTGAACCTCATCAACGAAATTCTCGACCTTTCGCGGATCGAAGCCGGCAAATACGAGCTCAGCGAGGATGCGGTGAACCTGGCTGAAATCGTCGAGGATTGCATCGGCATGGTTCAGCTGCGCGCTCGCGGCAAGAACATAACGATCAGCCTGCAGTTCGAACAGGCGATGCCGTCGGTCTGGGCGGACGAAAAGGCGATGCGCCAGGTGACCCTCAATCTGCTGTCGAATGCCGTCAAGTTCACCCCGTCGGGCGGTGAAGTCACCGTGAAGGTCGGCTGGACCGCCGGCGGCGGGCAATATCTTTCGATCCGGGACAACGGTCCGGGCATTCCGGAAGAGGAAATTCCGATCGTCCTGTCCGCCTTCGGCCAGGGCTCGATCGCCATCAAGAGCGCCGAGCAGGGCACCGGTCTCGGGCTGCCGATCGTCCAGGCGATCCTCGCAAAGCACAATGGCCAGTTCATTCTGCGTTCGAAACTCCGGGAAGGCACCGAAGCGATCGCCATCCTGCCGCCGCGGCGGGTTCTGCAGAGCCTGCCACCGG
Organism: Sinorhizobium arboris LMG 14919; assembly: GCF_000427465.1. NCBI lineage: Bacteria > Pseudomonadati > Pseudomonadota > Alphaproteobacteria > Hyphomicrobiales > Rhizobiaceae > Sinorhizobium > Sinorhizobium arboris. Next base: position 1,758,503 of record NZ_ATYB01000014.1, read on the forward strand.
TCGAGGACGTCCCCTCCCTCACCCGCCGGCGAAGAAGCTTTGCCTGAACGCTTGCTGAGCGTCCCCCACTCCTGTGCCCGTCACAGGAATCCCGCCAGACCAAGTCATTGGGCTGGAAAGACTCTTCCCCGCCGCATGCGCGGCGCTGCTGGATCTCCCTGTTGACGAGCGACGGCGTCGCGGATCATCCGAGAAAACGCGCGAGAAATATCACGTAGAGGGCATAGCCGGCATTGGCGAGAATGAGGCAGAGGCAGGCGAAGGAGCCGAGGTCCTTGGCGTTCCGGCCCATTTCGGAGATTTCCGGCGAGACGCGGTCGACGATCTCCTCGATCGCCGTATTGATCGCCTCGAAAGCCATCATCAGCAGAAACAGGATCGCCATGGCGACATATTGGAACAGGTTGGCTCCGACGATCGCGAATGCGACCATCGCGACGGCGAAGGCGATAAGCTCATGCCGAAAAGCCGCCTCGCCGATCAGACGCTTGGCACCGCCGAAGGAATAGCTGGCCGCCGCGAAAAGGTGCCGGATGCCGGTATGCTTGTTGACGGGCCCGGCAGTGCCGTTGCGGGAGGTTGTGTTCTTGGCGTCCATTTCGTCTCGCGGGTTGGGAGAGGGCACAGCTTCGACGTTCCGATTTAGGCGAATCCAAGGCGGCATCAGTGCCGCATCTGCGAGACCACCCGACCGAATGACCCGACGCTTCCCGGATATGCGAGAAGCCGCCCCGCATCAATAGCTGCGCGACACGAGCTTAGCACGCATGACGGCCAATCGACAGCAAGCGTGGAGCGCGCGCCGGGCGACCTGCGCTACTCCTTATTGCTCACGCCAGCCTGAGCGAAGGTCGCCATGCCGCTGTGGCAGGCTGCCGCCGCCTTGACGATTCCCGCAGCAAGGGCCGCACCCGTGCCCTCGCCGAGCCGCATGCCGAGAGCCAGCAGCGGAGTCTTGCCGAGCTTCTCGATCGCCCGCATATGGCCGGGCTCGCTCGAAACATGGCCGATCAGGCAATGGTCGAGCGCTGACGGATTGGCTGCCTTGAGGATCGCCGCGGCTGCCGTCGCGACGTAGCCGTCGATGATAACCGGAACCTTCTGCATCCGCGCTGCAAGGATTGCGCCCGCCATTGCCGCGATCTCGCGGCCGCCAAGCCTCCGCATGACTTCCAGCGGATCGGACAAGTGGTCGCGGTGCAGCGAAACCGCCTTTTCAACAGCGGCGATCTTGCGCCTGAGCACCTCGCCTTCCGAGCCGGTTCCCGGGCCGACCCATTCCTCGGCCGTGCCGCCGTAAAGGCCGAGATTGATGGCAGCTGCGATCGTCGTGTTGCCGATGCCCATTTCGCCGATGCACAGAAGATCCGTACCGCCGGCGATCGCCTCCATGCCGAAAGCCATGGTCGCGGCGCAGTCGCGCTCGGAGAGAGCGGCTTCCTGGGTGATGTCGCCGGTCGGATAATCGAGCGCCAGATCGAAGACCTTGAGGCCGAGATCGTGCGCTACGCAAATCTGGTTGATGGCAGCCCCGCCGGCGGCGAAGTTCTCGACCATCTGCGCCGTCACCGAAGCGGGAAAGGGCGTCACCCCTTGGCGGGTCACGCCATGATTGCCGGCAAAAATCGCGACCAGCGGTCGGTTGACCGCCGGCGAACGCCCCGTCCAGGCGGCAAGCCAGAAGGCGATTTCCTCGAGGCGCCCGAGGGCGCCGGGCGGCTTCGTCAATTGTCCGTCCCGCTCGCGCGCCGCGACGAGTGCCGCCGTGTCCGGCCCCGGCAGATTGCGCAGTAGTTCGCGGAAATCATCAAACGGCAGGCCGCTGGCGCTCATGGATCACCCTTGCAATAGGAAACTCGTTCGGGCTCGTCATAGAGCGTGAGACCGCTCGCGGCAACGGCATTTGCGCCATTTGCCGTCGTCTCGCATGATCCCGCGGAACGCCGGGCGATTCGGGTGCGGGAGACGAGATGACAGATATTCGCGAACTCTGGGCCGACGTCGCACGGTCGGTTGCGTTCTTGAGCCGAATCCCACTGCCGGATCGATATTTCCGCGGCTATGACGGCGGGCTCGGCCGCGCCGTGCGCGCCTTCCCGCTTGCGGGCATCCTGATCACCCTTCCCGCCGCCGCGATAGCGGCACTTCTGGGCGCGTTTCATGCGAGCTCGCTCTTTACCGCCTTTCTCGTCGTCGCGGCTCAGGCGATGGTCACCGGCGCATTGCATGAAGACGGCCTTGGCGATACGGCCGACGGTTTCGGCGGCGGGCGAGACCGGGAAGGAGCGCTGGAGATCATGAAGGACAGCCGCATCGGGACGTACGGTGCGGTTGCCCTCATTCTTTCCTTCGGGCTTCGAGCTTCGGCGCTTGCCGCCTTTCTGCCGCTGCTGACGCCGGCGGGCGGCGGAATTGCGGTGCTTGCCACGGCTGCGCTTAGCCGCGCCGCGATGGTCTGGCATTGGTCCCGTCTCCCGCCTGCCCGCCGTAGCGGGGTGGCTGCCTCGGCGGGCGTTCCCGAGGCGCGGGCGACGTCGGTTGCCCTCGGCTCTGGCGTTCTCCTCGCACTCGTGCTGTTTTTCCTCGCCGGCGCCCCGACTGTTGCCGTCCTACTCTCCTTCGGTGCTTTCGGACTTATCGTGCCCGGCTTCACGCGGCTTGCCGAACGCAAGCTCGGCGGCCATACCGGCGACACGATCGGCGCCACCCAGCAACTGACGGAAATCGCCGTTCTGGGTGCTCTTGCGCTGGCGATCTGAAAGGCCGATATATTTTCGAACGAAACCGGAGCGGGATGAGGAAGTGTGTTCGGTTTGCCGCCCGCATTCCGCTCTTATGGAAACGATCGCGTTCATGATTTCAGGCCGATCCGGCCCGGAATCATCGTGATCCAGCAGAGCACTGTCCTGATCATGGAATCTCCCTGCATTCTCGTCTGCACGATCGACGACAGGACCGGCTACTGTTTCGGCTGCGGACGCACACGCCAGGAAATCGGCGCCTGGACGCTCTACACCGATACCGAGCGGCACAGCATCATGCAGGCCCTGCCGGCACGACTGGAAACGGTCGAGCGCAAACCGCGGCGGGAGACACGCCGGTCGCGCATGGCCCGAGAACGAAACGACGCATGAACAGGCTGATCATCCTCCTCGCAATTCTCGGTATCGGCCTCGTGCTGCTGATCTTCAATCACGGATCCGGCCGAACCTTTGGCATGAACAATGACGACTTCGGTCAGCTCGTAGCTCTCGGCGCGCTGGCAACGCTTTTTGCGGCCGGTATCGTCAGAAGCCGCAGAACGCTCGGCGAAGGGCTGACGCAGATCGCGATCTGGCTGCTGATCGCGACCGTCCTCGTGGCGCTCTATGTCTACCGGTTCGAACTCCAGTCGGTGGGCGACCGGCTGCTGGCCGGCCTTATGCCTGGCCGGGCCATGGTCATCACCGACAGCGAGGGTCTGCAGGAAGTGGTGCTGCATAAGCGGATCGACGGCCACTTTACCGCCGATGCAACGATCAACGGGCGTGAAGTCAACATGCTTGTGGACACCGGCGCGAGCAGCGTCGTGCTCACCCATGAGGACGCGGCAAATGTCGGTCTCGACGTGGCAGCGCTCGCCTATACGATATCGGTCATGACCGCGAACGGGCCGGCGCTCGCGGCACCGGTCGTCCTGCCGGAAATCGCCATCGGGCCGATCCGGCGAACGAATATCCGTGCCATGGTGGCGGCCGAAGGCAGGCTCGACAGCAGCCTGCTCGGCATGAGCTTCCTTTCGACACTCGATTTCCTGCAGATGCGCAGCGACCAGCTGCGGCTCAGGGATTGAGGCCGCCGGGTTCCGGTTGGAGCATTTCAACGTTTCCTGAAAGTGCTCTAATTGCGCAGCTTGTATCCGGTCCGGAAAATCCACGTCAGAACTGACATGCACAAAGCGAGAAAGACGAGGATGATCGCCGCACTGGCAAGCGGATTGACGTCGGAGATCTCGAAGAAACTCCAGCGGAAACCGCTGATCAGATAGAGGACCGGATTGAAGTGGCTCACCGCCCGCCAGAATGGCGGCAGCATATCGATCGAATAGAAACTGCCTCCGAGGAAGACGAGCGGCGGGACCACCAGCATCGGGATGAGGTTGAGCTGCTCGAAATCCTTCGCCCAGATGCCGATGATGAAGCCGAAAAGACTGAAGGTCACCGCCGTCAGAACGAAGAAGAAAATCATTACGAAGGGGTGGGCGATACTGAGATCGACGAAGAGCGATGCCGTGATCAAAATGATCGTACCGATCATCAATCCCTTCGTCGCCGCCGCCCCTACATAGCCGAGCACGATCTCCAGCATGGATATCGGCGACGACAGCACCTCGTAGATCGTGCCGGTGAACTTCGGGAAGTAGATGCCGAAGGAGCCGTTGCCGATGCATTGCGTCAGAAGCGTCAGCATCATGAGGCCCGGCGTGATGAAGGCGCCGTAAGAGATCCCGTCAATTTCCTGGATGCGCGCGCCGATGGCGGCACCGAAGACGATGAAGTAAAGCGAGGTGGAGATGACGGGCGAAACCACGCTTTGAAGAAGCGTGCGGCGCGTGCGCGCCATTTCGAAGAAATAGATGGATTTGACCGCCTCGATATTCATCGCCCCGCCTCCACGATTTCAACGAATATATCCTCGAGCGAACTCTGCCTCGTGGAAATGTCCCTGAGCCTTATTCCCGCCTCGGCCAGCGCCGCGAGCAGCGCCGTGATGCCCGTCCGCTCCGCGCTGGTGTCGTACTCGTAGATCAGTCGTTCGCCATCGTCCTCGAGCTGCAAATTGTAGGAAGCGAGGGAATCGGGAATCCCATCCAAAGGTTGGGCCAGATCGACGCGCAGCTGCTTGCGTCCGAGCTTCGTCATCAGCGCGTTCTTGTCCTCGACCAGCAATATCTCGCCGCTGTTGATTACCGCGATCCTGTCGGCGATTTCCTCCGCTTCTTCGATGTAATGTGTCGTCAGAATGATCGTCACGCCCGAAGCGCGCAGCCGCTGCACGACCTCCCACATGCTCTTGCGCAGGCTGACGTCGACGCCGGCCGTCGGCTCGTCGAGGAAAAGGACGCGGGGCTCGTGCGAGAGCGCCTTGGCGATCAGCACGCGCCGCTTCATGCCGCCGGACAGCTCGCGCAGCGTGCTGTCCTTCTTGTTCCAGAGCGACAGGTCTTTCAGCACCTTTTCGATATGTGCCGGGTCCGGCTTCTTGCCGTGAAGCCCGCGAGAGAAGGAAACGGTGTTCCACACGGTCTCGAAAGCATCGGTCGTCAGTTCCTGCGGCACCAGGCCTATCATCGCCCGCGTCTGGCGGAAGTCGCGAACGACATCGTGGCCGCCGACGGTAACCGTGCCGCCGGTCGCGTTGACGATGCCGCAGACGATCGAGATCAGCGTCGTCTTGCCGGCGCCGTTCGGACCAAGGAGCGCTAGAATCTCGCCCTCTTCGATGGCGAGGCTGACGCCCTTCAGAGCCTGAAAACCCGAGGCATAGGTCTTCGACAGATTGGAAACGGAAACGATTGGCGCCATGAAATTTATCCGGGAAGAGGTACAAACTCGGCGGGGTGCTGCTCTATATGGGCCGATTCACACGGATTTGCAGCCCATCTACGCCAAATTTCCGTTGACACTCCGTCAAAGCAGTTGCTTCAGCGGCCCCTTGCCGATGCCGAATGAGACGAAAGGCCAGCGAAATGGCGCCTTATACGGATTGAGACCGCACTCAGCGTCCACTCCCCTGGCGACAGAAGATTTCGTATAGCGCCATTACCAGCCTCACGGCCTTCTCCTCGGCGAGACGGTAGAAAATCTGCTTAGCGTCGCGTCGCGTCGCGACGATCCCGGCCTCACGCAGCACGGTCAGTTGCTGCGACAAGGACGGCTGGCGGATGCCGAGCGTCTCCTCCAACTGACCGACCGAGTGCTCGCCTTCGATGAGGGTGCACAGGATCATCAGCCGGTTCTGGTTCGCGGCCGCCTTGAGCAGCGCCGCAGCTTCGTCTGCCCGCTCGCTCATGCAAGGGCGAAAGTTCCGGAATTTCGTCACCGTTCCCATGGTCATGCCCTCAGCCCCACGCCGCTCCATTGAGCGCGTTGAGTGGAAACTTCAGGTAACGAGCGCCGTTGGCCTCCGGTTCCGGTAAGCGGCCGCCGCGGACATTGACCTGAAGCGCATGCAGGATCAGCTTGGGCATCGGCAGCGTGCGGTCGCGCGCCTCTCGCAGCTTGACGAAGGCATCCTCGCTCATGCCGGCAACATGCGGATTGCAGCGCTTCTCTTCGCCGACCGTGCTTTCCCAGCGCGGCTCACGCCCGTTCGGCCGGTAGTCATGGCCGGTGAAAACGCGGGTTTCATCCGGCAGGGCGAGAATTGCGCCTATGGAGCGCCACAGTTGACGCGCGTCCCCTCCTGGAAAGTCCGCGCGCGCGGTTCCGCCGTCCGGCATGAAGATCGTGTCATGCACGAAGGCCGCGTCGGCGATGACATAGGTGATCGAAGCAAGTGTGTGGCCCGGCGAATAGATCACGCGGCCTTCGAGCGAACCGAGGAAAAAGCGCTCGCCGTCCGCGAAAAGGTGATCCCATTGCGAGCCGTCCGTCGCAAGCTCCGGCCAGTTGTAGATCTTCTTCCAGAGCTCCTGGACGCGGACCACCTCGCATCCGATACCCGTCGGGGCCTCCGTCTTCTCCTTCAAATATGCGGCGGCTGAAAAATGATCCGCATGGGGATGGGTGTCCAGGATCCATTCGACCGTCAGGCCATTTTCGGCGATATGGCCGAGGATCAAGTCCGCCTGCTCGGTCTTGATCGATCCTGACTTCTCGTCGAAGTCGAGCACCGGGTCGATGATCGCACAGCGTTTCGTCAGTGGATCTGCAACGACATATTGGATGCTCCCCGAGCGGGCTTCGTAGAAGCCTTTGACACTTGGTCGTGCCGTCGCCGCTGCAGGCATGGTCGCCCTCCATTATAAATATACGATTAAATATAATAAATATCGTCAATCCAGCTATGAAGATGCGTCGATCCGGCCAGTATCCAGCCAGTACCGGCCGCAAAGGAAACTTACCGCACCGCTTCTCCGACCGCTAATACCGAATCTGGTTTATTGAGCGCCGGAGGCCGGTCATGTCCAAACTCCGCATTCAGGTCGCCCGGCCCGGCCGCGCTTAGATCACGATGATTTTAGGCCGGGTCGGCCCAAAATCATGAATGAGAGCAGCACCGCGTCCTCGGCGCGGGGAACTTGGTCTGGCTGGCATCCTTGTGGCGAGCACAGGGAGGTCTTAGTCGCAATGCCGGTAACCGGACTTGCGCGTCCTCAGATCGAAATGGAAATGGTCCTTGTGGAAAGGATCGCTGCCGGGCCCGAGCACGGTGTTGAAGTACTTGCAGCTATCGGTGCGCACGGCCTTCAACAGCCCTCGCTCGCGGAATGCGAAGAGGCCTTTCCTGCGCACATCGATTTCCTTGCCGTTCTTCAGCACGAATTTTCCGACATCGATCGCATTGCCGCGCGCATGTTCCGACATGGGATTGCCGCGACGGGAGTTCATCGTCCGGCAGGAATAGCCGCCGAGAGGCTTGATCGTCTTCACGCCAGACCAGTAACGGTAGCGCGACGACGGCGCGAGCTCGTACTTCACCCATTTGGCAAAGGCTTCGGTCACCTGGCAGTTGAGCTTCACCGCTGGCTTGACGGCGATATTGCCGGAAAGCCCGCTGAGCTCTATCGGGTAGTCGATGCCACAGGACGGACCGTTTTGGATGCGCGGCACGTCGCGAAACACGACGCCCAGCTTCTTCAACCGCTGCCGGCACGCGACCTCCGAACCCGGCATTTCGCCGGTATATTCCGGCGCGGACAGCGGGCTGCGGACGCGTGGTATGAAAGCGACCTGCTGCGGCTCCTGCGTCCGCGCCGCCCGCTGCGGCTGGAGCATACCGGCCCTGTTCGCTTGCGCGGCGCCCTGTGGGGCCAGCGGCGGCAAGTCGGGATCATAGCCGGGATCGGCCTTGGCCACCGGCATCGGCTGCGGCGCTCCGGCAAGCTGGCGCAGATCGTTTTCGCCGATACCGGCCACGACCGGCTGCGTCGTGTTGCCCTCGGCGATTTCGCCGGCCTGTTCCTGCGCCAATCCCACGACCGGCTCGACGCCGAGCATGGTATCCATGTTCACTCCCTCGGAGGGAATCGTCATCGGCCCGGCCGCGGCAAGCTGGTCTTGCGGCACAGGCATCGCGTCATCGGATACCGGGGCAACCGAGCTCTGGCTGGTCATAGCGACGGGGTCTGACGACGGATAGGCAGCGACTCCCTGTTCCGGCATGGCGGCAGGCGCCGGTCTGATCGCGCCGACACGGGACCCCCCGTCGATCCGGGCCGGCGGCGCAAGCACGTCGGTCGTGCAGGCAACGAGCGGAATGGACAATAGCAGCGCCGCCAATGGACGATGGAGAAGAGAAACATACGCCATACTGATTGCCGCCTTCATCCATGACAAAGCTTCGGCCTTGTCAGTGCGCCGCCTGCCCACGGCCGAGAATGAACGTGCGGGATGTCGCCAAACGGGCGCACGGTCGAGAAAGTCGGCCTTGCGACCTAATTTATGCAAACGTGGTAAACGAAGCCTTTCGTGCGGCTCGCCAAATCGGGCGAGCTGCCGGAAATGACGGGGTCCGCATTCTCGCGACTGCGGTCCTCGTCATTGCCGGTTTCCGTCCGGCTGCTGCGACCTTTGCGCGTCTGATAGGACGCGCGGCGCTGTAGGGCGCGACCGGAGTGCGCGTAACGCTTAGCGGCATTCCCCGGGATGGGCGACGCGGAAGCCGTCCGCTCGTGCCTCGCAGGCATTCGGGAACGTTCTCGAACGTCCGTTTCGCTCGCCGCAGACCGGCGCGAACTCCCGCGTGCAGAATTGCGGTTGCTGCGGGCGATCGTCCTCGCGGCGGCATTCACCCGGTGCGATGATGCGGAAGCCCTCGGCACGCGCCATGCAGGAGTTGGGGAAGGTCTGCCTTCTCGGCCCGCGCTGCCCGCAAACCGGCGAAAACTCACGCGTGCAGGCCTGTTCTTCCGGCGGACGGGACGCCGGCCGGCATTCACCGCGATGAACGACACGGAAGCCGTCGGCGCGTGCCTGGCAGGCATTGGGGAAGGTCCGCATGCGGTTGCCGCGTTCGCCGCAGACCGGAGCGAATTCCATGGTGCACATTTGCGGACCCGGCGGGCGGATCGGTCCCGGGCCGGGCCGCGGCTCGTCGACCACGACGGTACAGGCCGAAAGGAAGCCGACGGCGACCAGGAAAACGGCGGCCGACTTCATGATGAAACGCTTGAAAGGCAACACAGGTCTCCCCCTTGTTTGGCGTTTCGGGATCGGGTGCGAATGCCCATCCTCCCTTCACCCATCTCGCCTCTCTTGCGGTCTCGCGTCAACTGCCGCGGGATACGCCATCCACACCGCTACCGACATGAGGAGGCCATCCCGACGGGTCGTCAACCGTAGGAAGAGGCCCGCATCCTTCCGGCTGCGGGCCATTTCCGACTCTCCCGCCGATATCGTCAGGCTGCCCTGCCATAGGCCGGCTGAACGTCCTGTTCCGCGAGCCGGAACTGTTCGAGCAGCGCCTTCAGTTCACGACTTTCCTGCGCCAGCGTCTGGCTTGCCGCGGTCGTCTCCTCGACCATGGCCGCGTTCTGCTGCGTCATCTGGTCCATGCTGTTGACGGCGGTGTTGACTTCCTGCAGTCCAGTGGCCTGTTCCCGAGCCGCGGTGGCGATCGAGGCCACCTGCTCGTTGACGCGGTTGACCAGAACCTCGATCTCCATCAGCGCATCGCCCGTCGAGCGGACGAGTTCGACGCCGGCACCGACCTGCTTCACCGAAGTGCCTATCAGCTCCTTGATCTCCTTTGCCGCGCCGGCCGAGCGTTGCGCGAGCTCGCGGACCTCCTGGGCAACCACGGCGAAGCCGCGGCCGGCTTCCCCTGCCCGCGCCGCCTCGACGCCTGCATTGAGCGCCAGCAGGTTTGTCTGGAAGGCGATCTCGTCGATCACGCCGATGATCTGGCTGATGCGGCTCGACGAGGCTTCGATCCGCCCCATGGCATCGATCGCATTGCGCACGATGCCGCCGGATTTCGCAGCACTCGCCCTTGTCTCGTCCACCATGTCGCGTGCCTCGAGGGCGCGGTCCGACGCATGGCGCACCGTTGAGGTGATCTCGTCGAGCGCTGCCGCTGTCTCTTCGAGAGCGGCCGCTTGCTGCTCGGTACGGCGCGACAGGTTGTTCGCCGCCTCTGAAATATCGGCGGCGCTGCCGTGGACGACTTCGGTGGACTGCGATATGGCGCCTATGACGTCGCGAAGCGCGGCGACCGCCGTATTGAAGTCGTCCTTGAGCTTGGCGTATTCCGGCGCGATCCGGGCAACCTCGGCGGTAAGGTCGCCGTTTGCCAGCCGCTCGAGCGCGGCGCCGAGTGTCTCCATGGCCTCGGCCTGGGTTGCGGCAGTGGTACGCTGGCGGTCTTCGTTGCCGCGCCGCTCGGCCTCCAGGCGATCCTGCTGCTCCGCCTCGCGGGAGCGCAGTTCGAGGCGCTCCTTGACGGAGTCACGCAGGACGACGAGCACCTTCGCCATCTGGCCGATCTCGTCGCCGCGATCGGTCTCCGGAACCTCCGAGGAAAGGTCTTCGTCTGCGATTGCCCGCATGGAGACCTTCAGCTTTTCGATGGGCCGAACCACGCTGCGCACGATCGCCAGGGCCGCCATGAGGATCGCGAGAGCCGCAGCCACCAGAATGCCGGCCATCTGCCAGGCGCGCTCGCGGAACATGGCGGCGAGGTCGTCGGCATAAACGCCGGTCCCGACCACCCAACCCCAGGGCTCGAAGCCGGCCACATGCGAATATTTCAGCACCGGCTCGTCGGCACCGGGCTTCGGCCAGTAATAATCGACGAAGCCCCTGCCATGCGCCTGCACCGTCTTCACGAATTCAACGAACAGGAATTTCCCGTTCGGATCCTTGTTCTGCGTCAGGTCGGCGCCGTCGAGTTCAGGCTTGATCGGATGCATCACCATTTTGGGATGCATGTCGTTCACCCAGAAATAGCCGCTGTCCTGGTAGCGCATCGCCCTGATCGCTTCCAGAGCGCGGCTTTGCGCCTCCTGGCGCGTGAGTGTTCCGGCCTTTTCCTGGCTATGATAGGCATCGAACACAGTGATAGCGTTCTCGTTCATCGCCGCGAGCATGGCCTTGCGCTCGGCAACGAGCTTGTCCTGCGCCTGGATCAGCCCGAAGGTCAGCGCTGCCGCCATCGTCAAAAGCGCAAACGCGACCAGCGCGTAAAGACGCGCCGAAATCCGAATTCTTCTCATCCCCTGCCTCCATTTCGAGGCATGCAGAATATGAGCGGCTATTTGCAAAGCTCCTAACAAACGCTCACTAGATTTGAGGGTGATCGAATTAACGATTGAAGCGTCACGCGCGGCGTCTTTGCTGCCTCAGCGTGAAATTGTTCCGGCGCTCTTTGCTCGCCCGACGGCAGTGGGTTAAACCTTGTTCGTCAGCAAGGGAGACAGGCCGCATGAATGCAGCAAGCAAGCCGAACGGCGAACTGACTTTGCGCACGCTCGCAATGCCCGGCGACGCCAATGCCGCCGGCGACATCTTCGGCGGCTGGGTGATGGCGCAGATGGACCTTTCCTGCGGCATCCGGGCCGCCGAGCGTGCAAGGGGCCGCGTCGTGACTGCGGCGGTAAAGGAAATGGCCTTTGCGCTGCCGGTGAAGATCGGCGACACGCTCTGCATCTATACCGATATCGTCAAGGTCGGGCGGACGTCGATGACGCTCAAGGTCGAGGCCTGGGCACAGCGTTACCTCTCCCATGTCATGGAGAAGGTTACCGACGCGATCTTCGTGATGGTGGCGCTCGACTCGACCGGCAAGCCGACGCCGGTTCCTGCCGAGCAATAGGCGGACGTCCATGGAGCAGGTGCAGCCCGATCCGGCGATCTTTTCGCACATACGCGTCGTCATGGGCATGGTGATCAGCCTCTCGCTTGCACGGCTCCTCAGCGGCGTTGCGCTTTTCGTGCAGCACCCGGGCAAGACGAAGGTCTACTGGATACATCTCGGCTGGGTGCTGTTCATGTTCGTCTTCCTGATCCACTTCTGGTGGTGGGAGTACCACCTGCACTCGCTGGCGGTGATCGATGTCAGCGTCTACCTGTTCGTCATCCTCTATAGCTGCGTCTTCTTTCTTCTATGCGTGTTCCTCTTCCCGACGACGCTCGACGAGTACAGCGGCTACGAACATTATTTCATTTCCAGGCGCGCCTGGTTCTTCGGCTTCCTTGCCCTCGCATTCGCGGTCGATCTCATCGATACGGCCTTGAAAGGTAAAGCCTATTTCCAGTCCTTCGGGATCGAATATCCGCTGCGCAACGGGGCCTACATCGCGCTCTGCATCGTCGCGGCGGTCACGCCCAATCGGCGCTTCCATGCGTCGTTTCTGGTGGGCGCGGTTCTTTACCAGCTCACATGGATGTATCGCGCTTTCGACCTGCTCGATTGAGAAGGTCCCGTCAGGGGAATGAGGGGCAGACCACGGCGATGTCTCACCCTTTGAAGATGAACGACGCCCCGAGCGCGATCAGGGCGAAGCCGATGAACTGATGCCAGCCAATCGGTTCCTTCAGCCAGAAGATCGAGAAGAGCACGAAAATGGTGAGCGTGATCACCTCCTGCATCGTCTTCAGCTGGGCCGCCGAATAGACCGAATGCCCGATGCGGTTCGCCGGCACCGCCAGCCAATATTCGAAAAAGGCAATTCCCCAGCTTGCGGCGATAACGATGTACAGCGGCGACGAAGTGAATTTCAGATGGCCGTACCAGGCGAAGGTCATGAAGACATTGGAGAGAAGCAGCAGGATGACCGGCCAGACATAGGCGGGATTGACGGCAAATGGCATGGAAACCTCGGGAGAGCGCGAATCGCCAGCCGAGAATGCTCTGCCGGACGCCGGCGTTGCAAGTATCTTCGGCTCTCGGTGCGACGATTCGATCGGCTGCCCAACAGGTCCGGCGGCCATTGAAAAATCGCGCGTCCGTTTCCCTTTTGTACTCGTTCCCCCTTCCCTTTCGAACTGACTCTGTCCATATTCCCGCCATGGCCCGATCACCGAAAAATACTCCGAAGAAGGCGCCGGCACCCGGCGGTTTCGAAGAAACCCCGCAGGCGCCGCTTTCGGGCACGCCGCTCTCCGGCAATGTCTCCGACTGGGTCAGGCAGCTCGAATCGGAAGCGGAAGCGAGCACCTTCGAAAGCCGGCGCGAGGTAGCCTCGAAGGCGGGCCGGCATCGCAAGAAGGTGGAAATCTCCGCCTCGAAATCCGCGCGCGGCACATCGATGGGCGGAACGACCGATCCGAAGACGCGCGCGGCTGCGGGGCTGAATCCCGTCGCCGGCCTCGATGTGGCGCTGGAGGATGCCGACAAGCTCACGTCGGGCTCGGGCGTCACCGCCACCGTCGAGGCACTCGCCAAGCTCATCGAGAGCGGCAATCCGCTGTTCAAGGACGGCACGCTCTGGACGCCGCACCGCCCGGCCCGGCCCGAAAAGTCCGAAGGCGGCATCGCCATCCGCATGCAATCGGACTACGAACCCGCGGGCGACCAGCCGACGGCGATCGCAGACCTGGTCGACGGCCTCTCGTCCGGCGAGCGCAACCAGGTGCTGCTCGGGGTCACCGGCTCGGGAAAAACCTTCACCATGGCCAAGGTGATCGAGGCGACGCAGCGCCCCGCCGTCATTCTGGCGCCGAACAAGACGCTCGCCGCGCAGCTCTATTCCGAGTTCAAGAACTTCTTCCCCGACAACGCGGTCGAATATTTCGTCTCCTATTACGACTACTATCAGCCGGAAGCCTACGTCCCACGTTCGGACACCTATATCGAGAAGGAATCCTCGATCAACGAGCAGATCGACCGGATGCGCCACTCGGCGACGCGCTCGCTCCTCGAACGCGACGACGTCATCATCGTCGCCTCGGTTTCCTGCATCTACGGTATCGGCTCGGTCGAGACCTATACGGCGATGACCTTTCAGATGAGCATCGGCGACCGGCTCGACCAGCGGCAGTTGCTCGCCGATCTTGTGGCGCAGCAGTACAAGCGCCGTGACATGGATTTCCAGCGCGGGTCCTTCCGCGTCCGCGGCGACACGATCGAGATCTTTCCCGCCCACCTGGAGGATGCCGCCTGGCGCATCTCCATGTTCGGAGACGAGATCGACTCCATCACCGAATTCGATCCGCTCACTGGCCAGAAGACCGGCGACCTCAAGTCGGTGAAGATCTACGCCAATTCGCACTATGTGACGCCGCGTCCGACGTTGAACGCCGCCATCAAGGCGATAAAGGACGAACTGAGCCAGCGCCTTGCCGAGCTGGAGCGCGCCGGACGCCTCCTGGAAGCGCAGCGGCTGGAGCAGCGCACCCGTTACGACATCGAAATGCTCGAAGCCACCGGTTCCTGTCAGGGCATCGAGAACTATTCGCGTTATCTCACCGGCCGCAGGCCGGGCGAGCCGCCGCCGACGCTGTTCGAGTATATTCCGGACAATGCGCTGATCTTCATCGACGAAAGTCATGTCACCATTCCGCAGATCGGCGGCATGTATCGCGGCGACTTCCGCCGCAAGGCAACGCTTGCGGAATACGGCTTCCGCCTGCCGTCCTGCATGGACAACCGGCCGCTGCGCTTCGAGGAATGGGACGCGATGCGCCCGGACACGATCGCCGTATCGGCCACCCCCGGTGCCTGGGAGATGGAGCAATCCGGCGGCGTCTTCGCCGAACAGGTCATCCGCCCGACCGGCCTCATCGATCCGCCGGTGGAGGTGCGTTCCGCCAAGACGCAGGTGGACGACGTGCTCGGCGAGATCCGCGAGACCGCCGCCGCGGGTTACCGCACCCTGGTCACCGTGCTCACCAAGCGCATGGCCGAGGACCTCACCGAATATCTGCACGAACAGGGCGTGCGGGTGCGTTATATGCATTCCGACATCGACACGCTGGAGCGCATCGAGATCATCCGCGACCTGCGCCTCGGCGCCTTCGACGTGCTGGTCGGCATCAACCTCCTGCGCGAGGGCCTCGACATTCCCGAATGCGGCTTCGTCGCGATCCTGGATGCGGACAAGGAAGGGTTCCTGCGTTCGGAAACCTCCCTCATCCAGACGATCGGCCGCGCCGCCCGTAACGTCGACGGCAAGGTCATCCTTTATGCCGACACGATCACCGGCTCGATGCAGCGGGCAATGGACGAGACCAGCCGCCGCCGCGAGAAACAGATGGCCTACAATGCCGAGCACGGCATCACGCCGGAATCGGTCAAGGCGAAGATCTCCGACATTCTCGATTCTGTCTACGAACGCGACCATGTCCGCGCCGACATCTCCGGCGTCGCCGGCAAGGGCTTTGCTGATGGCGGCCACCTCGTCGGCAATAATCTCCAGGCACATCTCAACGCGCTCGAAAAACAGATGCGCGACGCCGCCGCCGATCTCGACTTCGAAAAGGCCGCACGCCTGCGCGACGAGATCAAGCGCCTCAAGGCCGCGGAGCTGGCCGTGTTGGACGACCCGATGGCGCGAGAGGAAGCGAAATCGCAGGAGAACAGCAAACGAGGCAGCCAGGGTGCGTCCGGCACCACAGCCTCTCTCCCGCCGGGTCATGCTCCCCACAAGGATGTGGCGCAATCAGAGTCCTACTTCCAGAAACCCTCGCTCGACGACATGGGTCCGGGGACCGACACCGAACGCCCCCTCTTCCGCAAACCCGAGCTCGACGAAATGGGTCGCGACGTGGCGGTCCCTTCTCCCCGCGGGCAGGAAGACGGTGTTCGAAAGGCGGATGAGGGGCGGTCGCTGTTCAGGAAAAACACCTTGGACGAAATGACCGTCGGCCGCACGGAGAAGCCGGTGCCGGGACAGGCCCCGGAAAAACCGACTCTCACCCGCGCCAAGCCAGGCGTCGGCTCCTACGAAGACCCGGCAGAGGAGAAAGGGCGCAAGGGGCGGACGAAAGGGAAGACGGGCCGGCCGGGGCGGTGAGCCAGCCGCACCGGATTCCGAGGACGCTCTGGGGCGCTTACCCGTTACAGAATACTACCAGCTGCCGCCGCCGCAGCAGCCGGCCATACGCTGCGCGTAGCCGTCATCGCATTCAGGGAAAGTGCGAGAGCGACCGCGAGGATGAGCGCGACGACATGCAGCCTTCATTTTTAAGGGTAACCCAAAAGGATTAGCCCGGATACGGCCATGTAACCCATAAATTTTTACGGAACATTTTCCTCCCGATACGAATTTAAGTTGTCACTAATTTAGGGAGGAAACAATGAAGACCCTGAATGTCTTTCTCACGAGCACCGGCCTCGCTCTCATCTCGGTCGGTTTTTTCGCATCCGCAACTGTTCCCGCGCGCGCCCAGGCCACTACGGGTCCAATACTCATGGCCGAACAGTGCACCCCTCTGACGGACGCGAATTATGAAGCCTGCTGCATGGCTCAGAACAGAGCTGAACTCCTCACAGCCGGGCAAATAGAGCAGTGTCCGCCCCTCTCCACGGCGGCCATTGGCAACGCCTTTTCCACGACGTCTACCGACGGACCCGGGAACGGGGATGGCAATAACGGTGGCGGCGGTAACGGCGGTGGCGGCGGTGGCGGCGGCAACGGCGGCGGCGGTAATGGCGGCGGCGGTAATGGCGGCGGCGGTAACGGCGGCGGCAACGGCGGCAACGGCGGCGGCGGCGGTGGCGGCGGTGGCGGCGGTAACGGCGGCGATCCCGGCGGCGGCGGTGGCCAAGATCCCGGCAAGGGCAACCAAGACCCTGGCAAGGGTAACCAAGACACCGGCAAGGGTAACCAAGACACCGGCAAGGGTAACCAAGATACCGGCAAGGGTAATCAAGATACCGGCAAGGGTAATCAAGACACCGGCAAGGGTAATCAAGATACCGGCAAAGGTAATCAAGATACCCAGTAAAGGCAGCCAAGATCGCGGCCTCAAAGGCAACCAGGACAGCGATCACAGCGATGCGGGCAGGTCAGGCGACTGAAGGATTGGTTGCAGGAACGCTCGACAACGCCGACGGCAAATGAGACCCCGCACGCCGCGTCCGGCCCGTAGCAGCCGGCACGGCGTGCCCCTACCGGTACGCGCGGCAACGCTCGACTCCCCGACGAGCATTTAAACGCTTTGAACGACGCACTCGCGTGCGGAAATGCGTTACGACCCTGACCTATTCCGCCGCGCGCGCCTTCGCCTCCACTGCCTCCAGTTCATAGGAATAACCCTCGAGCATCGTGTAGGCTTGCTCGATCGCTTCGATCTGCCCTTCGGCATTCTTGATCGCCTCTGCGATCGACTGGCTGCGGGCGCGCAGCATGGAGCCGAGCACGTCCGTCTCCGGCCGCCGGCCGAGGCGGTCGAGATGTTTGCGCACGCGGGAGCGGTGACGCTCCAGTTCCAGGATGTGGAACCGATTCTTGACGATGTCGTCGGAGAGCTTGCGCCGCATCGCCGCGACCGGATCGAAACTCCCGGGCTCACGCTCGTCGAGGATGAAATCGTTGACAAGCGTCTCGAGCATCATCAGGCCCTTCAAGTCTTTCGGATCGGCAAGCTGCGGATCGTAGCCGGTATCGTCATAGACTTTGCGGCGCACCGGGTCCTTCAGGAGATCGTAGGCCGCCTGCAGCTTGCCGAACTGCTCAGCGTCACCACCGCGGTCCGGATGTGCAGTCTTCACCGCCCGGCGATAGGCTGTCCGGATCGCCCGTTCGTCGGCGTCGCGGTCAATTCCAAGAAGGGCATAGGGATCGATCACGCCGGCCACCTGCTCATCGTCATATTCGTCTCCAATATAGACCTACCGGTTCACCGCGGCAGCAGCAAGCCCGTGAGGCTCGCAGGGAGAACGCACGCTCAGCTCAGAGCCGCGACGAAAATATGGTCGAAACGAGGCAATCCACGATATTTGCCTTGCGGCACGTGCCGCCGGGAAATCACGCAGGTCTTTCTGCGCAGGGCATTGCAGCCGGCGCGAGATCGCAAGAACTCCCCGCTTGCCTTTTTCCCCGAATACTGCCACTCCTATCTCTGTTCGGGCGTTTTCAATCCCGGAGACTGGACTTTCGCTTTGAGCCCGGCTTGACGCCGGGACAGCCGCAAGCGGCATCGTAGACGTCTTTTCCCCGATATCGTGACCACTCGACGCCTCTCAGCGCATTTCGCTGAAGACGATACGTTCGCTTCCTCCCGGGGGCGCGGACACACTACCTAAAGCAACCGATGCGTGCTAATGAAGCGCAGGGTTGCGGCAAAGACAGACTGAAGGAAAAGGACTTCTTCCATGGCCACCAAAGGCATCGTCAAATTCTTCAACCAGGACAAGGGTTTTGGTTTCATCACGCCGGAAGGCGGTTCGAAGGACGTTTTCGTCCATATCACCGCTGTTCAGGCCGCAGGCCTCACTACGCTGAACGATGGCCAGGAGGTCAGCTTCGACACGGAGCCGGATCGCATGGGCAAGGGCCCGAAGGCTGTCAACCTCCAGGCCCTCTAAGCCTGGCGTTCGACAGAGTTTGAAGAACGGCGCTTCGCAGGAGGCGCCGTTTTTCTTTGGACAGCTGCCCGTCATCCACCTGCCGGAACCTGCTTCCCGTAAAGGGCGGTAGGTCGCGGCGCGGGATGAGGGACCGCCCCGAATCGAAAATAACCGGCGCTGCCGCAGGGCCCCCGTCCCGGCGCCCTACTCTGCCGCCTGCCTTGCCGTCACGGCTTCGAACACGGCCTCGAACGCCTCATGGATGACCTGCGGCCCGGCTTCCTTGCGTGCGGGCGCCGTGGAGAGAATCTGGCGGTAGCGCCGTGCGCCTGGCCAGCCTTGAAAAAGCCCGACCATATGGCGGGTGACGTGAATCAGCCGGCCGCCATTGTCGAGATGCGCGGCAGCATAGTCCGCCATGACGTCCCGGATACCGGACCAGAATTCGAGCGACAGATTATGGTTGCGATCGGAAAAGTCGTCCGGATCGATCGGCACGGGCCCGGCACCCGTCAGCGGATGACCGAAATAGCCGTCGGCAGCCGTCAGCAGTCCGCTGTCGTGATAGGCCGCGCGGCCGAGCATAATGCCGTCGAGAGGAGCGCCGTCCACAGCCTTCGGCGCGGACTTCATGTCTCTCCCAGCAGGCAGCGACCGCGGATCGAGATGGGCGAGCGCTTGGTCCAGCCCTTGAAGACCACCATTGAGACCGATAAAAAGATTCGCGTTTTCCGCCTTGAGCCGGTGCACGAGGCCGTAATCGAGCGGGGGAATTTCGCGGTTCTCTCTTGGGCTAAGGCCCTGCAGCCACGCCTTACGCGCATGCACCCAGACGGCATCCGTTCCCGCATCCTTGACACCCTGGACAAGGTCGCGAAGCGCCACTTCCGGATCCTGATCGTCGACGCCGATGCGACATTTGACCGTAACAGGAATCTTGACTGCCGCTTTCATTGCCGCGATGCAGTCGGCGACCCGCACCGGTTCCTGCATCAGACACGCGCCGAAGGTGCCGGATTGCACCCGGTCGGACGGGCAGCCGACATTCATGTTGATTTCGTCGTAGCCGAAGCTTTCGGCAATACGCGCGGCCTGCGCCATCTTCGCCGGATCGTTGCCGCCGAGCTGCAGGGCGACCGGATTTTCCGAAGCGTCGTGGCCGAGCAGCTTTTCCCGGTCGCCGCGCAGGATAGCATCCGCAACGATCATCTCGGTGTAGAGCAGAGCGTGCCGCGAAAGCAGGCGTGCGAAGAACCGATAATGACGATCGGTCCAGTCGAGCATAGGCGCCACGGCGAAGACGGGCGCTTTGAAATAGTTCTCTTTTTCGGCCGCTTGCAATGGTGTCTTCTCCGTCTCGTTCACGCTCATTTTGTGCCAGATCCGCCGATTGCCGGTGCTGTCGCCCTCGATCCGACCTTAGCAAAAGCGATCGAGCGATACACCAGAGGAATCGATCGGGGGAGATGGGCCGAACAAAGGGCAGGTGTTGACCCCGAAAGGGGGCGAGCCCGCTATCCCGCAAGCGGCCAGCCAGATAGCGGGACGGCCGCTCGACCTCCGGTCAAGGCTCTTGCTTCCGCAACTCGCCCACGACATCCAGAAAGGCTCGCAGCGCCGGCGGCACGGCGCGATGTCCAGGGTAATAGGCTGCAACGCCTTCCGGAGCGGGCATCCATGCGGCGAGGACTCTGCGCAGCCGGCCATCGGACAGGGCTGCTTCGGCGGCCCAATCGGCCACATAGGCGACGCCCAGACCCTCTGTCGCCGCGTCCACCATCAACTCCTCGTCGTCGAGAATGACGGAGCCGTTAGAGTCGATGACGATCTCCTGAGCGGCGCGCTCGAACTCCCATCGATAGAGTTTGCCGCTGGGCATGCGGTGGCCGATCAAACGATGGCGCTGAAGTTCCTCAGGGGTACCAGGCTCGCCGAACTGATCGAGATAAGCGGGCGACGCGACACAGATGAATGTCAAGGGACGTGCAAACCGTACTGCGATCATGTCCTTGGGAACAGATCCCAGGAGGCGTATGCCGGCATCGAACCCGGTTGAGACGATATCGATGAGCCGTCCCTCGACGACGATGTCCACCGTCACCTCCGGATAGAGTTTCGCCATTTTCGGGAGAACCCTGCGGACCAGAAGCCCGGCCAATAGCCGTGGCGTATTGATGCGAACCGTTCCCGCGACCTGCCCCCGGAACCCAGCGATACTGTCGAGCGCCTCATCCAATGAGGCGAGCGCCGGCTGAAGCCGGTCGAGCAACTGGAAACCAGCTTCCGTCGGCGAGACGCTGCGTGTGGTGCGGTTCAGGAGACGCACGCCCATGCGCTCCTCCAGCCCCCGTATGGAATGGCTCAAGGTGGAAGGCGCCATGCCGATCTCATCAGACGCCCGGCGGAAGCTGCGGTGCGTGGCGACGGCCATGAAGGCAGCGAGATCGTTGAGCGACGGGCGGGGCATTGATGGGGATTTTGCATCAGCTCATGCCGATTTCAAGGGCTAATGTTCGTAATGCGGCCGCCCTATCTCCTGCCTGCCATCAACTCGGAGATATGGAAATGGAGAAGACCTGGCTCATAGCAGGTGTATCGTCCGGCCTGGGCCGGCTACTGGTGGAGAAGGCGCTCGCCCGAGGGGACCGCGTCGTCGGCGCCAGCCGCAGCGAAGACGCGCTTGCCGACCTGCGTTCACGCTATCCTCAACGGCTCGACATCGTCGCGATGGACCTCAAGGATCAGCGCTCGGTCCGCGCCGGAGTCGACCGCGCCTTCGCGGCGTCAGCTCACATCGACATCCTCGTCAGCAACGCGGGATATGGCCTGCTCGGCGCCGCCGAAGAAGCCAGCGACGTTCAGGTGCGGGATATCATTGACACCAACCTCGTCGGCTCGATCACACTCATCCGGGCAGCATTGCCGCATCTGCGCGACCAGGGTGGCGGCCGGATTCTGCAGGTGTCGAGCGAGGGGGGCCAGATCGCCTACCCGGCTTTCAGCCTCTATCACGCGAGCAAGTGGGGAATCGAGGGCTTCGTCGAGTCCGTAGCGCAGGAAACGGCTCCCTTCGGCATCGAGTTCACACTGATAGAACCGGGACCGGCGCGAACCGCCTTCGGCGGCAATCTTGTGCGGACCGAGCCGCTCGCGATCTATGACGGAACCCCTGCCGATCGGATTCGCGAGGCCACCCGCGGCTCCTGGATCATCAAGGGCGATCCCGACCGCATGACGGACGCTATGATCAGGCTTGCCGATCAGGCGGGACCACTTCCGAAGCGGCTGGTGCTAGGTGCCGACGCCTATGCCGGAATCCGGAAGGCACTGGGTGGGCGCATCGACGAGCTCGACGGACAGAAGGATCTCGCGGTCGCCGCGGATTTCACGGGCGGGGAGTTGGCGCGGCTGTGATCCGCGCGCCGCTTGTCACGACGGAGCGGCGCCGCCGCGCCATTCAGCCTCTTTGCCCAAGATGGGGTGTCCCCGAGAGTCTAGCCACTGCCGGTCTTTCCTCAACCAGCACAGAAAGAAAAATAAGATGCCTAAACGTGAAGCCGTCTATCCGGCCAACCGCCACGCCTTGTACGATGTCCACCGATATTCAGCAGCCATTCGCTCCGGCGATCTTCTCTTCGTATCGGGTCAGGTCGGCAGCCGTGAAGACGGCTCGCCCGAGCAGACTTTCGAAGGTCAGGTTCGGCGAGCCTTCGCCAATCTGCGCGCGGTCCTGGCGGCCGCCGGCTGCAGCCTTGACGACGTCGTCGACGTCACCACCTTTCACACCGACCCGGTCGAGCAGCTCGAGACAGTGATGGCTGTCCGGGCTGAAGAGATCGGCGGACCTCCCTATCCGAACTGGACGGCGGTGGGCGTCAGTTGGCTCGCGGGATTCGACTTCGAGATCAAGGTGATCGCCCGCATTCCCTGAGGATCGGCGGCGAACTGGCAGACAGGCGCTGATGCCCCTGGAGCGATATCGCCCGTAACCGCTTGATTAAGCCTCCAAGATGCCGATACGAGGCCTTCATTGCTCAACCGGCTCCACCTGGCGGCATGGCCCTGATGAAGTCGATGAAGGCCCGCAGGGGCGCCGGCACCAGCCGGCGCCCGGGATAGTAAAGGAAAGGGCCGGCAAAGCTCAGCCACCACGGCTCCAGCACGGGCTCCAGCGCTCCGCTTTCGAAGTGCGGACGCAGCCAGTCCTCGAAGATCGAGACGATGCCGGTTCCGGCAATCGCCGCTGCGATCCCGAGATCCGAGCCACCGCCTGCCTGCACCACGAGGGACGTGGGCGGGTCGATCGTCACCGCCTCGCCGTCGCGTTCGAACTCCCAGGGACTGACTGGCCGGCCCGCGAAACGGCCGCGGATGCAGCTGTGAGAAAGCAGGTCGCGCGGATGCTGCGGCCGGCCATGCGCGTCGAGATAGGCCGGTGAGGCACCGCTCGCATAGCGCTGGACGCGCGGCCCGATCGGCACGGCGATCATGTCCTGCTGCAGCCGCTCGTCGTAGCGGATCCCGGCATCGCAGCCCGCGGCGATGACGTCGACAAAACTCTCGTCGGTCATGATTTCCAGCCGGATGTCGGGATAGGCGGCGAGGAAGGCCGGCACGATGTCCGGCAGTACAAGCCGTGCGGCGCTCACCGGCACGTTGAGTTTCAGGACGCCGGCGGGGCGGTCGCGAAAGCCGCGGGCGAAATCGATCGCGGCATTGATCTCGCCGAATGCCGGTCCGAGCCGCTCCATCAGCCCGCGGCCAGCCTCGGTCGGCACCACGCTGCGCGTGGTGCGGTTGAAAAGCCTGACGCCGAGTTCCGCCTCGAGGCGCCGCACGGCGTCACTCAGCGCCGACGCGCTGATATCGCTCGCCCGAGCCGCCTCCCGGAACCCGCCGGCCCGGGCCACCTTCATGAAAGCGCCCACATCCGCCATGTCGGGCCTGTCCCGTTTCATATACCCGCTCCACCAATTGTACGGCGTGCCGTACAGGCCGTTCGGATGCTAGCTGATTGTCCTGCCAATGGAACAGGCTTAATCCCGTTTTCGTGGCTCAAAACGGAGATCAGCGCATGTCCAGTGTTGTAGAATCAGGAACTTTCATGCTCGGCGACCGGGCGGTGAACCGGCTCGGCTATGGCGCGATGCAGCTCGCCGGCCCGGGCGTTTTCGGTCCGCCGCGGGATCGCGCGGAAGCGGTCGCCGTCCTGCGCGAAGCCGTTGAGAGCGGCGTCAACCACATCGACACCAGCGACTTCTATGGCCCGCACGTGACGAACGAGATCATACGGGAGGCGCTCCGCCCCTACCGCGGCGATCTCGTCATCGTCACCAAGGTGGGCGCCAGGCGCGGCGCGGATGCCTCATGGATACCGGCTTTCACGAAGGAAGAACTGACGCAGGCCGTGCATGATAATCTGCGGAATCTCGGACTCGACGTCATCGAGGTCGTGAACCTGCGCGCCATGTTCAGCGTGCACGGCCCGGCCGAGGGTTCGATCGAGGAGCCGCTCACGGTGCTGGCCGATCTCAAGCGGCAGGGGCTGATCCGGCATATCGGCCTTTCGAACGTGACCGCGAGGCAGGTCGAGGACGGCCGCAGGATCACGGAGATCGTCTGCGTGCAGAACATGTACAATCTCGCCAACCGCGCCGACGACGCCATGATCGACCGGCTCGCCGCCGACGGCACCGCCTATGTGCCCTTTTTCCCGCTCGGCGGCTTTTCGCCCCTGCAGTCCTCGACGCTGTCCGACGTGGCTGCCCGGCTCGGCGCAACGCCGATGCAGGTGGCGCTCGCCTGGTTGCTGAAACGCGCACCAAACATCCTGCTGATCCCCGGCACCTCCTCGCGCGTGCATCTGAGGGAGAACCTCGCCGCCGCCGAAGTCGATCTCCCGGAAGAAGCAATAGCCGAACTCGACGGAATGGTACCCGCCTGAAGGTGACCGCGAATGGACCCGGGGCGCGGCGGTCGACGGACATGCCCGTTTCATCCGGCCACTCGACAGGAGGATGGCATGACGCAGGAAGAAACCGGGACGAGATTGCAAGCCTTGGCGGAAGGCTTCCGGGCTGGTTGTTGCCATGAGCTTTCGCAGTCTAGAGGCGGCGCGGGAGGTCCGCGCCGCCTCTCGATGAGCTTCGGAATCAACTGCTTTCCTTCGCACGGTAATCGTCGGGAACGATGAAGACCTCGTCGGCACGGCAGTATCCGCCATCCTTCACTTCCTCGATCAGCACCATTGTGTGCGGCCTTGCCGCTTCGGAGAAATACTCCACGAGCATGTCGGTCGTGCGGTGCATGATTTCTTCCTTCTGGGCGCGGCTGAGCGCACCTTCCGGCGTCTTGATGTTCACGAATGGCATGGGATTCTCCCTTCCTGAGGTCTGCTTCAGATCATGCCGCCATTGGCGCGGAGCACCTGACCGTTCACCCAGCCGCCTTCGGGGCCGGCAAGGAAGGAAACGACCGAGGCAATGTCGTCCGGCTGACCCAGACGCCCCAGCGGAATCGTGCCGACAATCCTCTGGACCAGTTCGTCGGATTTGCCAGTCATGAAAAGCTCGGTCTCGACCGGGCCGGGCGCGACAGCATTGACCGTGATACCCCGGCGACCGAGTTCCTTCGAGGCAACGTGGGTCATCGCCTCGACGGCCGCCTTGCTGGCAGCATAGGCTCCATAGGTCGGCCCATAGGCGCCGACGACGCTGGACGAGAAGTTGATGATGCGGCCACCGTCACGGAGCCGGCTGGCTGCTTCGCGCATGGCCCGGAACGTGCCGGTGAGATTGATCGCTATCTGCTGCTCGAAGCTGGCGTCGTCGGTATCGGCAAGCGGCGCCAGCTTCAGGATGCCCGCATTGTTGACGAGGATGTCGGCGCCGCCGAAGCCCTCTTCGGCAGCATTGAACATGTCAGCAGCGGCGGTCGGGCTGCTTATGTCAGCTTGCACCGCGACCGCCTTGCCGCCGCCCGCCTCGATCTCCGCAACCACGGCGGCCGCAGCTTCACTGCTGCTTGAATAATTCACCACGACGGCGATGCCGTCCTTTGCGAGCCGTAGCGCGATGGCCCGGCCGATGCCCTTGGATGCTCCGGTGACGATCCCGGCGCGTTGTCCTTTGATGGTCATGTCATACTCTCCTGTTTGACGAACAGGAGATATTCCCGGCACCGCTTCAGAACAATTGGGCAAAGATTGACATGAGAATTCGGCTGTGGTGAACAAAGCTATGGACCGGCTTGACCGCATGCAGCTCTTCATCCGGATTGTCGAGCGGCGCAGCTTCGCTGCTGCGGCGTCCGACCTCGGCCTTGCCCGATCCACCGCCACGGAAGCGATCAAGCAGCTGGAAGACGATCTCGGCGCACGGCTTCTCGAGCGAACGACCCGGCATGTGGCGCCGACGCTGGACGGCGCGGCCTTCTACCGGCGCTGCATTGCGATCCTCGCCGAGGTGGACGAGGCGGAAAACGCCTTCCGCGACATGCAGCCCCGCGGCCTGCTGCGCGTCGATGCGCATCCCCTGCTGACACGCACGTTCCTGCTGCCGCGCCTCAACGAATTCCTCGATCGCTATCCACTGCTGGACCTGCAGATCGGTCAGGGCGACCGGCTGGTGGATCTCGTCCGGGAGGGTATCGACTGCGTCATCCGCGCCGGAGAGATTGCGGATAGCGGCTTGATCATGCGCCGCCTCGGGATGATCACTGAAATCACCTGCGCCAGCCCGGCCTACATAGAAAGGCGCGGAAGACCCCGCTCCCCCGATGCGATGGATGGGCACCGCGCCGTCGGGTTCATCTCCTCCCGCACCGGACAGGTCATGCCGCTCGAATTCACGATCGGGAGCAATGTCCGCTACGTGGCGTTGCCGTGCCGGCTGACCGTCAACGACTCGGACACGATGACCGATCTCGCCCGCCGCGGCTTCGGTCTGATTCAGGCGCCGCGCTACCGCCTGCAGCGAGACCTGGACGAAGGAACCCTGGTCGAGGTCCTTGCCGAGTTTCCTCCCCCGCCGACACAACTTTCGGCGCTTTACCCCCAGAACCGCCAGCTCTCGCCGCGGGTGCGCGTCTTTATCGACTGGGTCGTCAAACTGTTTTCCGAAGCCGACCTGTGACCCGTCGGCGAAAGCCCCCTTCCGATGGAAAGAGCCGATCCGCCGGCGCGCTCCCGTAGCAGTTCTATGCTTGAGAATGCTTCAGTTCGCGGTCATCTCGATCTGCGTTTCCCTCGCCACGTTCGTACCCGACGGCGCAAATGGAACGCCATTCGGATTCCGGCGATATTGCCGCGGCGAGCAACCCATGACCCGTTTGAAGGCCGCGCTGAACGAACTCTCGGATTCGTAGCCGAGCGAAAAGGAGATCGTCGAAACCGAATCGCCCGAGTTCTCGAGTCTCTCCGCCGCCAGCGTCATGCGCCAGCGGGTCAGATAGTCCATCGGCGTCTCTCCCACCGTCGCCTTGAATTTCATTGCAAAGGCCGATCGCGACATGGCGGCGCGTTCGGCCAGGTCCTGCAACGTCCAGCGATAGGCGGGCTCGGCATGCATCGCGGTGATCGCGGCGCACATCTGTCTGTCCGCGAGCGCCGAGAACCACCCCACCTGATTTCCCACTCCATCCGCAAGGTGCAGCCGCAGCGCCTGAAGCAGCATCATATGGGCGAGGTGCTGGGCGACGAGGAAACCGCCGGGCTGAGGCTCTCGCAGTTCCGCCATCATCCGCTCCACGGACCAGCGCAGCGCCGCCTGATCCGACTCCTTCCTGATGTGGACGATGGGCGGGAGCGTTCGCAGCAGGGCGCGGGCGTGCTGCCCGCTCACCGTGAACCGGCTGCCGACGAGAAAGAAGTCGCCGCCGCCATTCACCGTGACCACGCCCCCCGCCCGCGCCGGCGGGAATATGCTGACGGCATCGACCGGCGTCAGGGCCATGTCGCTTCCGAGCCGAAACGGCCTGCCGCTCGGCAGCACGAAGCACTCTCCGGCCTCCAGGCGAACGGGATCGGCGACATTGTCGACCGACAGCCAGCACCGGCCGGACACGACCGCATAACACTTGATGCGCTCATGAAGGTCGGAGAACTGGATCAGCCAGTCCCCGCCGGCATCGAAGCCGGACGAGACGTGGCTGCGCGGTTTGAGCAAAGAAAGCACGTCTGAAAGAGGATCCATCGAAGCCATCCTGGACGACCGGAGAGATATTCTGGATTTCGAAGCATAGCTCGTATTCCAGCGGCTGCTTATCGTGGTCGCAAAGCAATGAGGCAATCAAATGATCTGCGGCAGACTTCATGATCCGTCGGCATATGGGAGCCCCACCCTGGCAGACAAGTGCGGGCGCTGCCGTCCGCAGGCGTCAACGGGGACAGGCAGTCGCCCGACACTTTCCTCCCCCAGCCGGCACGAGAACGACCGTCAGCGTCCCTGACGCTGCGCAACGGGCGGCGATCATCGGCTGCCTCGACCACCAGCCTTCAAACCAAGGAGACGCCGGCATGACAGCCTTTACGATCAACGGGCGTGCGGTGGATGTCGCCGCCGAATCCGACACTCCTCTTCTCTGGGTGATCCGTGAGCATCTCAAGCTCACCGGCACCAAGTTCGGCTGCGGCATCGCGCAATGCGGCGCGTGCACCGTTCACATGGATGGCCAGCCTGTGCGTTCCTGCCAGACTTTTCTGGAAGATGTTGCCGGCCGGGAGATAACTACCATCGAAGGCCTCTCGCCCGACGCCAGCCACCCGCTGCAGAAGGCCTGGATCACCGAGCAGGTGCCGCAATGCGGCTATTGTCAGTCCGGCCAGATCATGCAGGCGGCGGCGCTCCTCAGGAGCAATCCCAAGCCGACGCGGCAGGAGATCGTCGAGCACATGGACGGTAATCTCTGCCGCTGCGGAACTTATGTGCGGATCATCAGCGCCATCGAGCGCGCCGCCCGGGAGGCCTGAACCGTGACCATACGTCTGCGACCTGGTGACGCCGCGCTCTCGCGGCGGAATTTCCTGATCACTTTCGGCGGGGTTGGCCTGACGGTCGCCTTCGCCGGACTGCCCGGCGCCGCCTTCAGCGCCACCGTCGCGCCTGCTGGCGCAGGTGACTACAGGCCGAACGCATGGGTGTTCCTCGATGCGGATGGTGCCATCAGCATCGTCTCGCCGGCTTCGGAGATGGGGCAAGGCATCATGACGACCCTGCCGCTGATCATCGCCGAAGAGATGGACGCCGACTGGGACAAGGTCCGCGTCGTCCAATCGCCTTCCGATGCGGAGAAATATGGCAATCCAGGCTTTTACGGGGTCCAGCTCACCGGCGGCAGCGAGTCCACCCGGGGCTACTACAAAATGCTGCGCCTCGTCGGCGCCCAAACCCGCATGGTGATTCTGGCGACTGCGGCCGATATGCTGCGCGTGCCCGTGGGGGAGCTCACGACCGACCTCGGCAAGGTCGAGCATAAGTCCTCCGGCCGCCGACTCGACTACGGCGAGGTGGCGGCGGCGGGCTATCTTCCCGACCCTTTGCCGCAGGCGACGGAAGCCGATCTCAAGTCGCCGGACAAATGGCGCTACATCGGACGTCGGGACATTCCACGCGTGGACGTGCCGTCAAAGGTCAACGGAACCGCGATCTACGGCATCGACGTGCAGCGTCCCGGCATGCTCTACGGCGCGGTGCTACGGGCGCCGGTTCAGGGCGAGCGGCCGAAATCCATAGAAGACGCCGAAGCCAGGGCCGCGCGTGGCGTCCTGCACATCGTCCCGCTTTCCTATGGCGTCGGCATCATCGGCGAGACGGTCGAGGCGACGCTGCGGGCCAAGGAACTGCTCCAGGTTACATGGAGCACCTCGTCCCGGGTGCGCAACTACACCAGCGATCGCCTGCTCGAGGAATATCGCGCCGCCGCGCGCGATCTCGGCCAGGCAGGGGTAGCCGCCCACTCGGAAGGCGATGCCGCCGACGCCATCGCCGGCGCAGCGAAAGTCATCGAAGCCGACTATATGAGCGACCACGTCGCCCACGCCGCCATGGAGCCGATGAATGCCACGGCGCTCGTGCACGGCGACACAATCGAGCTCTGGGCGCCGACGCAAGGTCCCACAGGCACTCAGGCATTTGCAGCCGAGGTGCTCGGAACCACGCCCGACAAGGTCAAGGTGAACACCACGCTGCTCGGCGGCGGCTTTGGCCGGAAGGCCGAGGCCGACTTCATCATCGACGCGGTGTCCCTGGCCAAGGTCGTGGAAGGTCGCCCGGTGAAGGTGATCTGGAGCCGCGAGGACGACATCCGGCACGACAAGTTCCGGCCCCTCGAAGCACAGCACATACAGGTCGGGCTCGACGCAGAAGGGAACATCGTCGGCTGGCGACACCGTATCGCGGCTGATTCCATCTTCGCCAGGACCATGCCCGATTTGTTCAAGGAGCAGCATGGTCACGACGACGTTGTGACGGAGGGTGCCCGCTTCAACTACGCGGTGCCGGCGCACCGTATCGACTATATCCGCCAGGACAACGGCCTCGACGTCGGCTTCTGGTTCGCCGTCGGGGTCGGATATACGCGGTTTGCCACCGAGTGCATGATTGATGAGGTCGCGGCGGCAAAAGGGGCCGATCCGCTGCAGATTCGGCTGGATCTGCTGCCGGATCAACCGCGGGGGCGGAAGGTCATCGAGACCGTTGCGCGGATGGCCGAATGGGAGCGTCAGCGCGACGGCCGTGCGCTGGGCCTTGCCTATTCCGATGCCTTCGGCACCCATTGCGCCCAGATTGCCGAAGTGTCGCTCGATCGCAAGACCGGCGCGATCCGCGTGCACAAGGTCTGGTGCGCGGTGGATCCGGGCGTGGCGATCCAGCCGGTCCACATCGAAGCCATGATGATCGTGGGCATCACGAACGGAACCAGCCAGGCCCTGCTCGAGCGGATCGACATCGACAATGGCGAAGTACAGGAAGCAAACTTCGACACATACCGGGTGATACGTATCTCGGAGGCTCCTGACATCGAAGTGTCGGTGGTTCCCACGCCCGGCAGTCCGATCGGAGGCATGGGCCAGGTCGGCCTGCCGCCCATCGGCCCGGCGATAGCCAATGCCGTGGCGCGGCTGACCGGCGGCGTGCGGCTCCGCCATTTCCCGTTCCTCCCGGAACGCGTGAAGGCGGCGCTCGAAGCCTGAGCCGCGATGCAGGGGAGAGGCCGGTATGCGATATCCTGTCGATTGGCGCGGTGCTGTTTGCGGTCATACGAATGTTGCTGGGGTTGCCGTGGAAGACGCTTGTTCCCCGTCCGACATGCCGTGCCCACGCCATTCGGCGGCATGGCGGTACTGTCGATCCTCGCCTTCCCGGATAACCGCACAGGATCGGAGACTTTGAGCAAAATCACAGGTACAATCACCGAGTGAAAGCGCGATTACGAATATAACCAGCAGAAGAGATAGATCGGAATCAGTTTATTGGATGTATTTTTCCCATGCATTTAATACTGCTGATTGTATCTTATGGCAAAAATCGGGCAGACATCGGCACCAGCACTCGGATATTCTGTTGCAGATCAGTCGTTTATAATATTCTTGCCTAAGCCGGCACCTTCTGTGCCATGCTGCGCCGCGCTGGAGGCTGAGGTTCGAAACATGTCCGAAACTTCAGGGAAGGAAGCTGGACAATGCGTAGAACAGGAAAAACTCTCATCGGCTCATTGCTTGGTCTCGCCTATGTCGTTGCCACGCCATTTGCCTCACTAGCGGCGTTCGATGACGGCCTGCGTCAGAGTACCGCGTTTGCCGGTCATCAAGGCGATGTCCTTATCGTTGCCGACTCCGGCAGCGTGCCGGGCGGAGGTCAGGATGGCGGCTCCGGTGGGGGCCAGGATAGCGGCTCCGGTGGCGGCCAGGACAGCGGCTCCGGTGGCGGCCAGGATAGCGGCTCCGGCGGCGGCCAGGACAGCGGCTCCGGCGGCGGTCAGGATAGCGGCTCCGGTGGCGGCCAGGATAGCGGCTCCGGCGGCGGCCAGGATAGCGGCTCCGGCGGCGGCCAGGACAGCGGCTCCGGCGGCGGTCAGGATAGCGGCTCCGGCGGCGGTCAGGATAGCGGCTCCGGCGGCGGTCAGGACAGCGGCTCCGGCGGCGGTCAGGACAGCGGCTCCGGCGGCGGCCAGGACGGCGGCTCCGGCGGCGGCCAGGACGGCGGCTCCGGCGGCAGCCAGGACAGCGGCTCCGGCGGCGGCGAAACCCCGACCACCACTCAGAGCAACTGACGCGCGACAGCGTCAATAATCGATGGCGATTAGCGCCGCACCCTCCAAAGCCGCCGCGCTGTTCCCGCAGCGCGGCGGCTACGCAATCGCGAAGGCCAGCTGAAGCTCATTGAAAGCCCGCCTGGCGGAACCACTCCTGGATGCCGGCCAGAACCTCCGCCTTGGCCCCTTCGAATGTTGGCGCATAACGGAAAGCTGTTTCGCCGGTGCCGTTGCATTGGGAAATCCGCCAGGCCCAATCGCTCATTGCGTGACGCTTCATGACAAAAGCGACTTCATGTCTGCCAAGCATCGCGCAGAAAGTCCCGTTTTGCAGTGGCAGCCAAGTCAAGCGAATCTCGTCAATCGTCACCATTCCAGCCCTCCAAAGCACGAAAAAGATATAGAATGAGCACCAAAGGCGTGAAACCCCGCCATTTGAGGGGATATACCGCTATGCGGGTGGCGAAGGAAACGACAACCAACGGTAACCGGGCCGTTCGGCGACGGGCTGCTTGAATGCAACCGCCGCAGGCAGGAGGAGACCATATTTCAGCAAAGGTGCGGACAAACCGAAATCGCTCAGCTACATTGAGTTGTGCTTTGCCCGGTTCCTCTTTTCTTTCCAGGGAACCCGGGCTGATCCCGAGGAGTTTTCGTACATGATCTGAGGAGCGGGAAAACAGCGATCAAGGCCGTTTCGTCCCGCCAGACAGGAACCGAACAGGCCGACGATGCTTGCGATATCGTCGCGATTCAGGAGGAGAAGTATGCAGGTCTTGTGGAGCCATCCCATCGAGCTTGGAATGACCGGGGGCGACGTGCGCATGGTCAAGGGACCATCCGACGCGCTCGCGTGCCTCGCGGACCATTGGCCGTACCGCGGCCCCTACTATGTCGCCGCACGCAGCGCATGCCGCGCCGCGATCGACGGGCGCCGCACCTGCGAGGAAGCGCGCAGGCTCTTTCTTTCCGCTGCCGAGGAGGCGCGCCTTAAGGCGCATTAACACGACCCAAGGCAGAGTTGAGCGGAATGCGGGCGGAAACCGCACGCAGTTTTCCTCATGCCGCTCCAGTCGAGTTCGCAACGGTGCCGGCCTACGGCGCCGCGGCGGATGTCCGGCGTTACGACGAGTATTGATAATATAATTCTTGTGCGACGCAATATTCGCGAGCTCTACTATCCGGCTCCTTGAAAAACAGAATCCTCTCCAATATAAGCTACTACGCATATTTCAGCGAGTACGAGGACGCGGTCTCACCGGCACGGAGATCCCGTCTCCAAATGGGTCGGAAATCACCGCGAAGCCGCCTGATTTCTGTCGCGAAGCCTTCATCTGCCGGCGTTATATTCTGGTGTGTCTCAGAAAAACCAATATCGAATGCTTAAGGTCCCATAAAAGAGGGACATAAAAAAATACGGGAGAGCTATCATGAAAGAGAGTCATCTCTATCGTATCGTGGAAGTCAGCATGAAGCGCGAGAGCGGCCGCAAGGAAATCGGCATCATGACCGTACGCCAGGCCCTTGAGCTTCCCGAAGTGCCGAGCCTCGAATACAGCCATCCGGAGCTCAACTCGCGCTCCGACGGGCGCTTCCTTACACGCGACCAGCTTGAGGCCTATGCCCGTTGCGCCTGAGCGCCGCGGCACCAGAATCATTCTCGGGCACTACCTATTGCAGCAGCCGGTCCGGCTGCTAACGTCCTCTCCAGATTCGCCGCGGCGTCGCCCCAACTTGACGGGGCGGTGCTCGTGCGTCGACATCTCCGAACGAACCTCTCGGGCGAGACCGAGACCGAATGATGGAGCCGGACGATCATGCAGACAGCCCTGACACCCCCGCCCCTCGTCCTGCTGCCGATCTCAGGCAGTTCCGTCGGATTTCCGGTGCGCCGGGTCTACTGTGTCGGCCGCAACTATGCGGCCCATGCGCGCGAGATGGGTCATGACCCGGACCGTGAGCCGCCCTTCTTCTTTCAGAAGAATGCCGATAATCTGCTGCCGCCGGGCGAGAATTTCCCCTACCCGCCGCGCTCGTCGGAGGTTCATCACGAGGTCGAGCTGGTCGTCGCCATGCGCAGCGGCGGGACTGACATCCCCGTGGAGGACGCGGCCGACCACATCTTCGGTTATGGCGTCGGCATCGACTTCACGCGCCGGGACCTCCAGGCGGAAGCGAAGAAGGCCGGAAAGCCCTGGACGGCGGCCAAGGCGTTCGAGCATTCCGCTCCGGTCTCCGCCATCGTTCCCGTCACTGCGATCGGCCATCCCGCAAGCGGCAACATATGGCTCAAGGTCAATGGCGAACTGCGCCAGCAGGGCGATCTCGATCAGATGATCTGGACAGTGCCCGAAATCATCGCCGAGCTCTCCCGCCTTTTCACTCTTGCGCCGGGCGACATCATCATGACCGGAACGCCGTCCGGCGTAGGCCCCGTCACGCGCGGAGACGTCGTCGCCTGCGGCATCGATGGGATCGGGGCGATCTCCGTCAACGTACGTTGACGGAGGGGCGAAGGTCCCTTCGACGGGATCGTTTCATTGTTTAACGATCCGACGGCTTGAAACTTCGCACTTCCGGGCAGAAAACCGTTACACGCTTTTCCTCAAAGTGCTCCAAAGAACGCAGTTGCAACTCTGAAAGGACCTTTGCATGCCTCTCTACGCTCTAGGGCCGCTCAGACCGCAGACGCCGACCGAAGGCAGCTACTGGGTGGCGCCGGACGCCAACATCATCGGTCAGGTCGAGCTCGGCGAGGACGTCGGCATCTGGTTCGGCGCGACGCTGCGCGGCGACAACGAGCCGATCCGCATCGGCGCGCGCACGAATATCCAGGAGGCCGTCATCATCCATGTCGACCCCGGTCTCCCGGTTTCAATTGGCGAAGGCTGCACCATCGGTCACCGGGCGATCATCCACGGCTGCACCATCGGCGACAATTCGCTGGTCGGCATGGGAGCGACCATATTGAATGGCGCGAAGATCGGCCGCAACTGTCTCGTCGGCGCCAATGCGCTGGTGACCGAGGGAAAGGAATTTCCCGACAACTCGCTCATCGTCGGCGCTCCTGCCAAGATGGTGAGGACCCTCGACGACGCCGCAGTCGAAGGATTGAAGCGCTCGGCCGAACACTATGTGAAGAACTGGCAGCGTTACGCCGCCCAGCTCACGCTGCTGGATTGATACACCGCCTCACGCACAGCTCTTGCAGTGTCCGCGGATCTCGATCGTCGTCTTCTCCGTCTTGAACTCCTGTGCGCGCACGAGCGTGGAGAGCCTGTCCTCGATCACCTCGTCATGAAATTCGGTCACCTGGCCGCAGCCTTCGCAGATGGTGAAGGCCGTGACGCCGTGGTCATGCTCATGGTCATGCGGACAGGTGCAGGCGACGAAGGCGTTGAGACTCTCGAGCCGATGAACCAACCCGTATTCGAGCAGCTTGTCGAGAGCGCGATAGACCTGCAACGGCGCGCGAAAGCCGTGGTCGCGCAGCTTGTCGAGAATCGTGTAGGCGCTCATCGGCCCGTCCGAATGGGCAAGCGCCCCCATCACCAGTGACTGGTTCTTGGTCAGTTGGGGCGTAGCCATCAGTGATGTCCTCCATGCGACGAATGCGGGGCGCCCTCGATCCGGCGTCCGACCGGCAGCAGACTCAGCACGAAAAGGGCCAGTGCCGCAACCACGATAGACGGCCCCGAGGGCGTATCCCAGTGGAGCGAGCCGAAAAGACCGCCGGCAACGGCGACCGCGCCGATCAGCGAGGCGAAGACAGCCATGACTTCGGGCGAGGAGGCGAAGCGGCGGGCGGTTGCCGCCGGTATGATCAGCAGCGAGGTGATCAGCAGGATGCCGACGATCTTCATGGCGATCGCTATCACCAGAGCCATCAGCAGCATGAAGAAGAGCCGCGCCCTCTCGGGCCTGAGCCCCTCCGCTTCGGCCAGCTCCGGATTGACCGTCGAGGCAAGCAATGGCCGCCACAGATAGACGAGCGCGAAGATCACCAGAACGCCGCCGCCCCAGACAATGTCGATATCGGCTCTTGAAACCGCAAGGATGTCGCCGAACAGGAATCCGACAAGGTCGATCCGGACCCAGGTCATGAACGCGACGATGACGAGACCGATCGACAGTGCCGAGTGCGAGAGAATGCCGAGCAGCGCGTCCGTCGAAAGCGCGCCGCGCTTCTGCAGGAAGAGAAGCAGCAACGAGACGACGGAGGCGACGACAAAGACGCTCACCATCAGATTCAGGTCCATGAGCAGCGAGAGCGCCACCCCGAGCAGCGCCGAATGGGCCATCGTATCGCCGAAATAGGCCATGCGCCGCCAGATGACGAAGCAGCCGAGCGGCCCCGCGACCATGGCGATGCCGATTCCGGCGACGAGCGCGCGAATGAAGAAATCGTCAAGCATCGCGCTTCTCCGCCCCGTCGTAACCCTGGAGCCGCGCGTGATGGCCGCAGCCGCAGTCCGGATCGTGGTCATGGATGTTGTCGGGCTCGTCATGGTGATGATGGCCGTCGCCCGGGAAGCAGCTTTCGGTGATGCTGCCGTCGGCATGCAGCACGCGCCCGTCCGGGAGGTGCGTATGATCGTGGTGATGACTGTACACGGCAAGCGCACCGGCAGCGCGGCGTCCGAAGAGCTTGAGATATTCCGGACTCTGGCTCACCACCTGCGGCGTTCCGCGACAGCAGACATGACCATTGAGACAGACGACCGTGTCGGTTTCGGCCATGACGATGTGAAGATCGTGCGAAATGAGCAGAATACCGCAGCCGGTGCGGTTGCGGATCTGTTTGATCAGCTCGTAGAGGGCTATCTCCCCGGAAAAATCCACGCCCTGCACCGGCTCGTCCAGGACCAGCAGGTCGGGCTTTCGGGCGATCGCCCGGGCAAGCAGTGCCCGCTGGAATTCGCCACCCGACAGGTGCTGCACCTCGGCCTTCGCCATGTGCAGCATGCCCGTCGCTGCGAGCGACTCCTCGATTTCCCGACCCTTGAGCGGACCGGTCAGCGTCATCAGCCGTTCCACAGTCAACGGCAGCGTCCAGTCGACGGCAAGCTTCTGGGGCACGTAGCCGACCTTCAGCCCGGCAAGCCGCTCGACGTGTCCCTCATCGGGCTTGAGGACGCCGATCGCCGTCTTTGCCGTCGTCGATTTTCCCGATCCGTTCGGCCCTATTAAAGTGACGATTTCGCCTCGGCTGATCGAAAAATCGACGCCGCGCACGAGCCATCTGCCATTTCGGCGCACTCCGGCATTGGCAAGACTGACCAGGGGTATCGTTTCTGGCGATCGGAAGTTCAGCATTAAAAAGTTCCGGCTGATGGTTGCCACTGGCTATCGCACACGTTATAGCATAACGCAACGGATGTAATAACATAACAACGCCGTTTCAAGCAAATGCCGGCTACAGCAACGGACAATTCGGAGAAAACGATGAAATCGACGACTGCCCTCCTTTTCGCCTCGACGCTTCTCCTGGCTTCCCCCGCCCTTGCGGAGGCGCCCAATGTGGTCGTCTCGATCAAGCCGGTCCACTCGCTGGTCGCGTCGATCATGCAGGGGATCGGCGAGCCCTCGCTCATCGTCGAGGGCGGCGCCTCCCCCCATACCTATACCATGAAGCCTTCGAACGCCGCGGCCCTGCAGGCGGCGAAGGTCGTGTTCTGGGTCGGCCCCGGCCTCGAGGCTTTCCTGGACAAGCCGCTTGATGCACTCGGCACAGGAGCTCAGGTGGTCGAACTCGGCGAGGCACCGGGGCTGGAAAAGCTGAAATTCCGCGAGGGTGGCGCCTTCGAGGGACATGATCACGACGAAGGAGGCCATGGCGAGGAAGCCGGTCATGATGGGCACGACGATCACGGCGATGCCCATGCCGGCGATGCGGAGGCCGCCGGGCATGACCACCATGACCATGCCGAAGGCGAATTCGACATGCATATGTGGCTCGACCCGATGAATGCCAAGGCCATGGCGACAGAGATCGAGAAGACATTGGCGGCAGCCGATCCCGCCAATGCCGCCACCTACAAGGCCAATCTGGAGAAGTTCAACGAGCGGATAGGCACTCTCGACAAAAGCCTTGCCGAGACGGTGGCTGCCGTCAAGGACAAGCCTTTCGTCGTCTTTCACGATGCCTATCAGTATTTCGAGAACCGTTACAAGGTGCGGGTAGCCGGCTCGATCACCGTCAGCCCGGAAGTCCTGCCCGGCGCCGAACGGCTCTCGGAGATCCGCACGAAGATCAAGGAATTGGGTGCGACCTGCGTCTTCGCCGAGCCGCAGTTCGAGCCGAAGCTCGTCAGCGTCGTCATCGAAGGCACTCCGGCCAAATCGGGCACGCTCGACCCGGAAGCCGGCACCCTCGAGGCCGGACCCGACCTCTACTTCCAGATGATGGAAAATATCGGCGCTTCGCTGAAGGAATGCCTTACGTCGGCGAGCTAGACTGACATAGGAAGATGTAACGAGTAGATTGGAATGCGCCTACATTCCTTTGCCCGGCATTCCTGTGCTTGTCACAGGAATGCAGCCGGCCCAGGCCCCTGGGCCGAGAAGGCTCTCCCGCGCCACAGACGCGCGCTACTTGATCCCTGTGGCAAAGCACAGGGATGAGGTAGAAATCGGAGTCCTTCAAAAGGAACACGTAAGGTCAATAAGCCGATGCAAGGCCGGCGATCACGCCCGTCGCGAGGCTGATCAGCAGAAAGTCGTTGTCGACACGCACCCATTGCTGGCCCCGCGGCGGCGGCCGCAGCTTGTAGCGGCGGTAGTCGCGGACATAGGCCATGTGGCGCCGCTCGGACGGGCTGAGCCTGTAGCCGCGCGTCCAGCGATGCTTCTTGATGATCACGCGCTTTTCGACGTGTTTCTCCACATGCCTGTCAACGCGTTCCTCGACATGGCGATCGACGTGCCTGTGGCGATTGCGATCATGCGCCTGCGCAAGCTCGAGGGAGCCGGCCGGCTGAGCAAGCGCCATCGGCGTGGCAAGGAACGAGCTGGCGACAAGCGCGATCAGAAGGCATTTCATGGAATTTCCCTTTCGTTATTGCCCCCCGAAGCTAAGCCTCCTTTCCTGAACCGAATATGAAGTACGATATTACAAATATGTAATGATTACCGATGCTTATGAGACCTATCTCATAAGCGTTCAGCAGTTCAGACGCTGAGCGCCTGGTAACGGAACCGGTCGAAATCCGCAGGGATCGCGGTGCCCGAGATGTCGAAGGCGAACATGCCCGCGAATGCCCCCGTGAAGGAACCGTGCTCGCCGCGTCCGCCTTCGTCCGAAATCACGCCGGCGTCGAGCGCCGGCCCGATGGCGACCCATTCGGTCTGGGCGGCTCCCCGCCAGAAGAACTCAAGATCGTTGCCCCTCACCTCCATGGCGAGATGCACGGGGCCGTCGGGAACGGCGACGCCGCTGCCGACCGGATACGTCAGCCGCCCGTTCGGAAAGTCGCCCGGACAGGAGAATATCGTGACGACCCGTCCGAGCACCTCGTGCCATGTGACTCCGAGGGCGTGGAACTTGTGCCGGTTATAGTAATGCGTGAGCCCCGCGGCCTGCTGATACGTCTCAGGAGCAACGTCGACGACGGTCTCGGCGCGGAAGGAATGATGCTCCTGCCGCCGTGCCACCAGCGCCTGTTCGAACCAGCTGCCAATGCTCTCGCGCCCGAAGAGCCGGAGATGTCCGTTCCGCGCGGCTAACGAGAAGATCCGCTCCGGCAGCGGGGTGCGTAGCCACTGGAACTCCGGCGGAAGCCCCTGCTCGTCGAAATCGGTTTCAACCACGACACGCTCGGCGACGGTTCCTGCGGCGCCCGGCGCGGGAACCGTCACCTCGGGAACCGGCCCGCCGCTCTCGAGATAGAGCCAGCCATCCTCCCGCCAGACGCATTTCTGCAGCGCAGTCTCGCGCCCGAGCGTGCAGCGCCGCTGCGGCGGCAGCGGCCGCCCGCAAAGATGCGTATGATAGGCTTGGCCGTCTTGCGTCTCGACATATTGGCCGTGCCCCGCGCGCTGCAAAGCTGCCTCCGGGTGGTCCTTGGAGGTGATGAGATGCACGTTCGGGTGCATTTCATAGGGTCCGTCTATTGTGCGGGACCGCGCCATCCCCACGGCGTGGTCGTAACCGGTTCCCCCCTCGGCGACCGTCAGGTAATACCAGCCGTCGCGCTTGAAGAGATGCGGCCCTTCGACGAGACCGAGGGGACTGCCCGCGAAGATGTTCTTCACCGGGCCGACGAGCTTGCGCGTTCGCTCGTCCCATTCCTGCAGCAGGATACCGTCGAAAGCGGGGCTCTTGGGCGAGCCGGTGAAGCTTTCAAGGCGGTGGTTCCACTGCATGTTGAGAAACCACTTGCGACCATCGTCGTCATGGAAGAGCGACGGATCGAAGCCGGACGAGTTGATGTAGACCGGATCGGACCAGGTGGCTTCCACCGCCTCAGCCGTGACGATGTAGTTGTGCGCGTCCTTGAAGTTTCCGTCCAAGCGCTTGACGTCGGTATAGACGAGCCAGAACAGGCCGTCGCAATAGGAGAGGCACGGAGCCCATACGCCGCAACTGTCGGGGTTGCCGCGCATGTCGAGCTGGCTCGCGCGTTCGAGCGGACGGCGCACGAGCCGCCAGTTCACGAGATCGCGTGAATGGTGAATCTGGACGCCCGGGTACCACTCGAATGTCGAGGTCGCTATGTAATAATCGTCGCCGACCCGACATATGGATGGGTCCGGGTTGAAACCGGGCAGAATCGGGTTGCGGATCGTCGCGGTCATCTCTTGCGTCTCCTCTTCGCGGTGCCGAATCCAGCCCGCTGCCTTTTCAAGATCTTTCACGTGGCGCTCCCCCATCGACGGCTCCGGCAGGTTTGCCGAAACCTCGAATCGTTGAAGGCGTCTGCGCGGACTTCAGTTTCCACGAAAGCTGCGGCGGAACATCGACGGGAATCGCGCTTGCATGCCTAAGTTTTGATCATTCGCCGGCAGTCGGTATTCGACTTTCGTCTGAGAGCCCGTCCCTGTCCCGGAAAATCGAGCCTCGCACTTGAAAGCAGGCTTGAAATGGGCACTCTGCCTGTGCTTGGCAAAAAACAAAAAACCATTGCGGGGAGGAACTCGATGAAACCGTTACTCGGCTTCAGCCGAATGATCGACGCCGTTACCGAAAAGATCGGCAAGGCGGTCTCTTGGCTTATTCTGGTGGCCGTGCTCGTGAGCGCCGGTAACGCCGTCATCCGAAAAGCGTTCAACATGTCGTCCAATGCATGGTTGGAGGCGCAGTGGTATCTCTTCGGCGCGGCCTTCATGTTCGCCGCAGCCTACACGCTGAGTCAGAACGAGCACATACGCATCGACGTCGTCTACGGAATGTTTTCGCGGCGCGTCCAGCACTGGATCGACCTCTTCGGTCATGTCTTCTTCCTGATGCCCTTCGTGCTTCTCATGCTCTATTACCTCGTGCCGTATGTACGCATGTCCTATGTCTCGGGCGAACTTTCTTCGAGCGCCGGCGGGCTCATCATCTGGCCCGCGAAAGCGATCCTGCTGATCGGCTTTGTGCTTCTCGCCCTGCAGGGCGTTTCGGAAATCATCAAGAAAATCGCAATCATGACCGGAAATATGGACGATCCGACTCCTTACGTTCCAACCCATGCACCCCTCGATGACGCCGTGGCGCCGGAGGCCCGTTCATGATCGAGTTCATCGCTGACAACCTGGCGCCGATCATGTTCGTGTCGCTGATCGTGTTCCTTCTGCTTGGATACCCGGTCGCCTTCTCGCTCGCCGCCAACGGTCTCCTGTTCTTCATCATCGGCGTCGAACTTGCGCCCTTATCCGACTCCATCAATCTTTCCTGGCCGCTGCTCAATGCATTGCCGGAACGATTCTGGGGAGTCATGTCCAATGACACGCTCCTCGCCATTCCCTTCTTCACCTTCATGGGCATTGTGCTCGAACGATCGGGCATGGCCGAAGACCTTCTCGATACGATCGGCCAACTCTTCGGGCCCGTACGCGGGGGGCTCGCCTACGCGGTCATCTTCGTCGGCGCACTGCTTGCGGCGACCACCGGCGTGGTTGCGGCATCCGTGATCGCGATGGGCCTGATCTCGCTGCCGATCATGCTGCGTTACGGCTACGACCGGCGCATCGCAACCGGCGTCATCGCCGCCTCAGGCACGCTCGCGCAGATCATCCCGCCGTCGCTGGTGCTGATCGTTCTTGCCGATCAGCTCGGCCGTTCGGTCGGCGACATGTATGCCGGCGCCCTCATTCCCGGTCTCGTCCTGACGAGCCTGTATATGGGCTACATCGTGCTCATGACTTTCGTGAAGCGCGACTCCATGCCGGCACTGCCTTTGGAAGCGCGCACGCTCGGCTCCGGCGTCATCTCACTCGTGATCGCACTGCTGGTCGCGGTCGCCATCGCCTATGCGGCCCACGTCTATCTTTCGCCGACGCAGGGGGAAAACGCAGACATCCTCGGGGCCACGGTGGGCATCGTATTCATCTATGTGGCCGCCATCGCCGACAGGACGTTGAAGATCAACGCCCTTTCGCGGCTTGCGCAGCAGGTGATCATCGTACTGATTCCGCCACTGGCTCTGATTTTCCTCGTTCTCGGCACGATTTTCCTCGGCATCGCCACGCCGACCGAGGGCGGAGCCATGGGAGCCGTCGGCGCGCTCGTCATGGCGGCAGGCAAAGGCCGCCTCAACATGGAGGTCGTCCGCGCCGCACTCGCTTCCACGACGCGACTCTCCGCCTTCGTTCTGTTCATCCTGATCGGCGCCCGCGTCTTTTCGCTCACTTTCTACGGCGTCAACGGGCATCTCTGGGTGGAGCACCTGCTCACCGCATTGCCGGGCGGTGAAGTCGGCTTCCTGATCGCCGTCAACGTGCTCGTCTTCTTCCTGGCATTCTTCCTCGATTTCTTCGAGCTTGCCTTCATCATCGTCCCCCTGCTCGCACCCGCGGCCGACAAGCTGGGCATCGATCTGATCTGGTTCGGCGTACTGCTCGGTATCAACATGCAGACGAGTTTCATGCATCCGCCCTTCGGCTTCGCGCTCTTCTACCTGCGTTCTGTCGCAGCCAGGGTACCCTATCTGGACAAGGTGACCGGCAAAACGATGGAGCCCGTGACGACCGGCCAGATCTATTGGGGCGCCGTACCTTTCGTCTGCATACAGATCATCATGATTGCGCTGACGCTCATGTTCCCGCAGATGGTCCTGCATTACAAAGGCAGCGGCGCAGGTGTAGACCCGTCGACGATCAAGATCGAAGTCCCGGGTTTCGGAACCGGCGGAGGCGGGCTGACCCTGCCCGACAATGGC
This sequence comes from Sinorhizobium arboris LMG 14919, assembly GCF_000427465.1. NCBI lineage: Bacteria > Pseudomonadati > Pseudomonadota > Alphaproteobacteria > Hyphomicrobiales > Rhizobiaceae > Sinorhizobium > Sinorhizobium arboris. The sequence continues at coordinate 1,801,768 of NZ_ATYB01000014.1, forward strand.
GGCGGCCTCGGTCTTCCCGGCGGCCTGCAGCTGCCGGGCGGCAGCCCGCTCGACGGAGGCGCTCAGCAGCCGGACCAACCGGACACGGCGCCTCCGCCTCAGCAGAACAATCCGGCACCCGACCTCAGCGCGCCGCCATCGTTCAATTGATGTGCATAAGTCCATCTTCGCTTTACCGAAGCAGTGAAGCGAAGATGGGAATGAACTTCTCTCAGGTTGACAAGCTAAGCAAAAAGCCCCGGAGCATCATCGCTCCGGGGCTTTTCCATTTATCGATCCGGAGCACTTCCAGAAACAGCATGTGACGGTTTCCGTGCGGAAGTGCGCAGGTTCAGGCGATAGCCCGGCTCAGATCTTGCCGTTGCGCTGCTGGATCATCATGAAGGTGTCGTAGTTGTATTCCGCGATCTGAGCGTTGAGGTAGTACTCGGCACGGAAGGCCTTGATCGAGTCCCAGATCTTCTTGAAGGCCGCGTTCGAAGCCTCCATCTCCGCATAGACCTTGTTCGACTCGTCGAAGCAGGCCGACAGGATTTCCGGGCTGAACGGGCTCAACTTTGCCCCCGCCGCCACCAGGCGCTTGATCGCCGAGGGATTGAGATAGTCGTACTTCTGCAACATGTTCGCGTCGGTCGCCTGGCAAGCCGTGCGCAGGAGCGACTGATACGCTTTCGGCAGGCCGTCAAAGGCTGACTTGTTGAACATGGCATGCACGGTCGGTCCGCCTTCCCACCAGCCGGGATAGTAGTAATAGGGCGCGACCTTGTAGAAGCCGAGCTTCTCATCGTCATAGGGCCCGACCCATTCGGCCGCGTCGATCGTGCCTTTTTCGAGTGCCGGATAGATGTCGCCGCCAGCGAGCTGCTGCGGGACGACACCGAGACGTTCCATGACCTTGCCGGCGAAACCGCCGACGCGCATCTTCAGGCCCTTCATGTCGGCAACGGTCTTGATTTCCTTGCGGAACCAGCCGCCCATCTGGACGCCGGTGTTGCCACCCGGGAAGCCGACAAGACCTTGTGCTGCGAGAAACTCGTTGAAGAGGTCGATGCCGCCGCCATGATAATGCCAGGCGTTCATCCCGCGGGCATTGAGAGCGAAGGGCACGGCCGCGCCGAGCGCCCAGGTCGGATCCTTACCCCAATAGTAATAGGCGACCGTATGGCACGCTTCGACGGTGCCGGCAGCCGCCGCATCCGCCGCCTGCAGGCCCGGGACGATTTCGCCGGCAGCGAAGACCTGAATCTGGAAATTCCCGTCAGTGGCTTCGGACACGTATTTCGACAGAACTTCCGCACCGCCATAAATGGTATCCAGCGACTTCGGGAAGGACGACGTCAAGCGCCAGGTGACCTTCGGATTGCTCTGCGCAACGGCCGGCGCAGCCAGTGCCGATGCAGCAGCCGCACCCAGGCCGCCGATGCTCGCATGTTTGATGAATGAACGGCGATCCATGGTTCCTCCCTGTTCCCGCCATGAGCAGTCTCGGCGCGGTTCAGCCCGCACCACCACCCGTTGAGCCTTCGTCCGTCCCGTCCGGGACGTCGAAAGGTCTCTTTTCTCCTCGTTATTGCCGAAACGCTGAAGCCCGCGAAGGCCTTGCGCATCACGGCACCCGTGCACCATACATAATCGCAAATGCATGTCCAGCGACCGTTTTGCGGCGTCTCCTTCGACTTTTGTATAAGACGCCGCAAGCGGGTGGAAGTTGCCCAAAATCGAGGCAAATCAATAGATTCGAGCCGATTCAGAGCTCGGCGGACTTTGCCCAGAGATTGATGTCGGCCTCGCGCGCATAGAGGTCGATCTCGCTCAGCTCCTCCACCGTGAAGCTATCGTTTTCCAGCGCCTTCACGCAATCGACGATCTGGGCGGAACGGCTCGCGCCGATAAGCGCGGAGGTGACGCGGCCGCCGCGCAGCACCCAGGCGAGCGCCATCTGGGCGAGCGTCTGGCCGCGCCGTTCGGCGATGCCGTTCAGCTTGCGGATATTGTCGATGATTGCCGGACGGATGAAGTCCTTCTTGAGGAAATGGTTCTGCGCGGCGCGGCTGTCCTCCGGAATGCCGTTCAGGTACTTTGTCGTCAGCATGCCCTGGGCGAGCGGCGAAAAGACGATCGAACCGATGCCGTTCTCCTCCAGCGTGTCGATGAGGCCGTCGTCCTCCACCCAACGGTTGAGCATCGAGTAGCTCGGCTGGTGGATGACACAGGGCGTGCCCAGTTCCTTCAGGATCGCGGCCGCCTCGCGCGTGCGCTGCGAATTGTATGAGGAGATGCCGACATAGAGCGCCCGCCCCGAGCGGACGATGTGATCGAGCGCACCGCACGTCTCTTCGAGCGGCGTCTCCGGATCGAAACGGTGGGAGTAGAAGATGTCGACATAGTCGAGCCCCATGCGTTTCAGGCTCTGGTCACAGGAGGCGACGAGATATTTCCGGCTGCCCCACTCTCCATAGGGGCCGGGCCACATGTAGTAGCCGGCCTTGGACGAAATGATGAGTTCGTCACGCAGGCCGGCGAAATCGCTGCGCAGGATCTCGCCAAAGGCGATTTCGGCCGAGCCGGGCGGCGGACCGTAATTGTTGGCAAGATCGAAATGGGTGATGCCGAGATCGAAGGCCGTACGGCACATGTCCACCTTGCGCTCATGCGGCGTGTCGCCGCCGAAATTGTGCCAAAGACCCAGCGAAATCGCCGGCAGCTTCAAGCCGCTCCTGCCACAGCGATTATACTTCATCGTCTCGTATCGGTTTTCCGCCGGTTGCCAGGCCATGACTTATGTTCCTTCGTTCGCTTCGGTGGCCCTGAATACCCCTCCCCAACCCCTCCCTACAAGGGGGACGGGCTGGGGAGGATTCTATCGTTAGCGCAGCAACGCCCGCGCCTCTTCGATACCGAGCGCCGCCGGCTGGGTGCAGGTCGTCGAAAGCGTGACGAAGCTTCCCTCCTCGCCGGATTTCAGGATCGAGACCATCACATCGACGCCGTGGAGCGCGCGTTCCAGCGAGCAGCGGGCATCGCGTCCCCTGAGGATTGCATCCGCCATGTCCGCGAGCCCCGCCGTGCGATAATTGGCGATCGGGCCGAGCGGGTGGTCCCAGTTGTTGACGGCGAAGGGGTGGTCCCACACTTCAAGCGGCTGGATGTCCTTGTTCCGCCCGCTCGCTTCAACCGTGCCGCCGAAGAAGTTCGGGTCCGGAACGAAGAGCGACCCTTCGGTGCCATAAAGCTCCATGTTCGCATGGCGGTGCGCCCAGACATCCCAGCTTGCCGAAAGGGTGATGGTGGCGCCATTCTGGAACTCGAGCAGGGCATGAATGTTGGTGGGCGTCTTGACGGGGATCACTTCCCCGTTTCTGGGTTCGCTGGTGATGGTCCGCGTCGTGCTTGCCATGGAGGAAAGTGCGCCTACCCGCTTCACCGGTCCGATCAGGTTGATCAGGTTCGCGATGTAATAGGGCCCGAGATCGAGCACCGGCCCTCCGCCCGGCAGGAAGAAGAAGTCCGGATTGGGATGCCACATCTCCATGCCCGGGCTCATGACGTGGCAGGTTCCGGAGGTGACCCGGCCGATCTTGCCCGCATCGATAGTATCGCGGGCGAGTTGGTGGGCGCCCCCCAGGAACGTGTCCGGCGCGCATCCGACTGTCAGCCCCTTCCCCGCCGCAATTCTCCTGAGCTCCTCCCCCTGCTCCAGCGAGAGCACCAGCGGCTTCTCGGAATAAACATGCTTGCCGGCTTCGAGAATGGCCTTCGAGACCGGGAAGTGCGCCTCGGGGATCGTCAGATTGACGACGATCTCCACCTCCGGATTGGCGAGCAGCGCGTCGATGCTCTGCGCAGTCACGTCGAATTCGGCGCCGCGTGCTTCCGCCGCTGCCGGATTGATGTCGGCGCATGCGGCGATCCGAATGCCCTTGAACAGCGGGGCGAGCTTGAAATAGGTCGTGGAGATATTGCCGCATCCGATGATGCCGACACCAAGTTCTTTTGTCATGGGAGTATCCGTCGATCAGTAGGATTGAATCGCAGCCAGCGAGCGCTTGGCGAAACGCCTGAAGTCGCTGGGATTATCGTGTTCGGCGATGAAGTATTTCGCGGAGGTTCTGGAAAGCGCCTGGATCAATGCCTTCCAGTCGAGCGTCCCCTCCCCGACGTCGGCCCAACCGTCCTCGTCCGCCTTCTCGCCCTCAGGCGCGATGTCCTTGACATGGACCGCCGTGATGCGAGAGGCGTATTTCGAGATCCAGGCAAAGGGGTCCGCACCGCCGCGCACGATCCAGGCAATGTCGGCTTCCCACGAAAGGTCAGGACCTCCAGCCAGAATCTGGTCGAGCGGCACAGAGCCGTCGGCGAGTGCATGGAATTCGAAATCGTGATTGTGCCAGCCGAAATCGAGCCCCGCGTCGCGGAGCGGCTTGCCGGCCGACTGAAGCCGCGCGCCGAATGCCCGCCAGCCGGCAGCATCGCTCGGGCGCTGGTCCGGCATCAGATAGGGGCAGTATACGGCGCGAATGCCGAGCGCCTCGGCGATCTCAAGCACGCGGGGCGCGTCGCTCTCCAGCATGTCCAGGCCGAAATGCGCTGTCGGCATGGAGAGTCCGTTGCGCTCGAGCCCGGCCTTGAATTCCGCGATCTCCGCGTCCGAGAGCGCCGCATACAGGGCTCCATATCCTTCGACCTGCGTGTAGCCGGCAGAACCGATAGCAGAGAGGACTTCGGCAAAGGGCGGGAAATTGCGGGCGCTGTAAAGCTGGAAGCTGACGTCTTTCATCGAAATCTCCTGATGGTTTCGTTGGAATGGTTGCTTGGGAGTGGGCGTGAAACGGGGATCACCCTTTTCCCTGACAGGATTCGAGATCGCAGACCCTGAATCGTGGGCTCGCGCCCGCGACGAGCGGTACCCTCGGCGTGAAACGGATCGATTTCGTCTCGGCGGCGGTCAGATCGAAGGCATTGTCGGAATAGCGCCCCTCGACATCGGCCTCGATCATCACGTACAGCGCCAGCCCGGCGGCGCTTGCGGCGACGTCGAAGGAACCGTCCGGCCGAGGCACTGCCTCGATGGTCAGGCCGGAAGGCGCGAGATCGAGCGCTTTATAGGTGCCGTGGACATAGTGCCCCTCGCCCCTTGCCCCGTCCGAAGCCTCGAATGACCAGAAGAGCAGCGTGTCGGCAGGGATGTCTCTTGCGGCAACGGCGGCGAGCGTCGCCGCCCGATCGGGCGAACACGTCCCCGCGGCGGCGAGCAGCGGTTGCCGTTTGCCGTCGAGCGACACGAGGAACGCCTGCAATTCGACCGTCACCGGCTCGGCCGTGTCGTTCACCATCGAGAAGGCGATCTCCCGCCCATCCGCGGAGGGAATTGCTGCTACGGCAACCGGCTGGAAGAAGCGGCGCGCCATGTAGTGCATCGCCTTCCAATGTCCGCCATAGTCGAGGCTCGACCAGGAGGCGACAGGCCAGGTGTCGTTAAGCTGCCAGTAAAGCGTACCCATGCAATGGGGCTTGAGCGACCGCCAGTAGTCGACGGCTGTTCGGATCGCGAGCCCCTGTTGAATCTGACTCAAATAGACGAAGCTCGGAAAGTCCTTCGGGAAACGGAAATAGCGAAACATCGTGCCGGCAATCCGCTCGTTTCCGCCGGCGTTCTTCTGATGCGCCTCCATCACCGGCGAGGCGATATTGAGGTCGCGCTCCCTGGCGAACTGCCGGATCACCGGCATCGAGGTATAGGACTGGAATCCGAATTCCGAGCAGAAGCGCGGCCGGACCGTGCGGTAATTGTCGAAGGACTTGTTCTCGTGCCAGACGGACCAGTAGTGCATATCGCCGGCGCCATCGGCATGCCAGGCATCGCCGAAATCCAGATAGCCGGCGGACGGGCTCGATGGCCACCAGATCGCTTCCGGGAAGGCCTGCTTCATCGCCGCCTCGACCGTCCGGTTCAGGCGATCGTAGGAGACGAGATAGCGGTCGCGATCCTTGCGGCTTTCCTCGAACCAGGTAAGCGCGCCGACAAGCTCGTTGTCGCCGCACCAGAGCGCGATCGACGGATGAGTCGATAGCCGCCGAACCTGATAATCCACTTCGGCCGCAACGTTCTCCAGGAAATCCGGCGTCGACGGATAGAGATTGCAGGCAAACATGAAATCCTGCCAGACGAGCAGACCGAGCCGGTCGCAAAGGTCGTAGAACCAGTCGGGCTCGTAGAATCCGCCGCCCCAGACGCGGATCATGTTCATGTTCGCGTCGACCGCGGAGCGAAGGAGATCCTCAACCGCCTCCCGCGTGACACGCGACCTGAGCGCATCCGCCGGGATCCAGTTGGCGCCGCGGCAAAAGATCTCGCGGCCGTTTATCCGGAAGGCGAAGCGGCTCCCCGCCTCATCCCTGTCGGTGACGAGCTCGATCGTGCGGAAACCTATCTGACGCGTGACGCTCTCGCCGGGCACCTCCACCTTGAGCGTCGAGAACGCCTGATCGCCGCTGCCGGCCGGCCACCAGCGCCTGGGCTCCTGCACCGTAAAGACATGGGTGATGCGCGTTTCCCCGGCCCCGACAGCGCAATCCAGCCTTTCGCGCACGCCGTCCAGCGTGAAATGCAGCGGCACGATCCCCGGCTCACGGGCGAAGAGTTGGACCGTCACCTGCAGATCGACGCAGTCGCCCTCCAGCCATACCTGGCGGGTGGTGACATGTTCGATGCGTGCCGTTTCCAGTCGGCAGAGCGCCAGCGAGCCATAGATCCCGAGCGGCGCGATGGCGATATTCCAGTCCCAGCCGAAATGGCATTGCGGCTTGCGCAGCATGTTGCCGTTGGCGATCGGCGAATTGCCGTCATGATAGGGCACATAGAAGGGTTGCGCCGCCTGCCGCCGCGCGCCCTCCGCAATTGCCGAATGAAGGACGATACGAATGCGGTTCTCGCCGGCGACAATGGCATTCGAGACGTCGGGGCGATAGCGGCGGAAGCAGTTGTCTGCCGTCAGCACGAGCTGTTCGTTGACGAAGACCGAGGCGACCGTATCGATGCTTTCCAGGTCGAGGTACCATCCCCCGTTCAGATCGTCGGCATCGATGACGACGGTGCGCTCGAGCACCCACTCCTTGTGAGCGATCCACTGGATATCGGCCTCGTTTCGGCCGCTATAGGGATCGCCGATGACATCGGCTCGCTGCAGCGCGCTGTGCACGTCGCCCGGCAGCTCGATGGTCAGTGCGTGGCTGTTGTCGGCCGAGGCAAGCAGCCAATCGCCGGCAAGATCGATACGGATGGCATCGCGGTTCGCGGTCTCGGAAGACATTTCCATGGTCCATTCGTGCGCCGGCGGACTGTACCGGCGCCGTTTCATTGACGCGAACCGGAGCCTCCTACCCCGGTCCGCTTCGCGGCCTGTCAGAGGCGGTTTTCGCTCTCGGCGTCAAAGATCGATGCGACGCCCATGTCGAAGGAAAGGCGCACGGTGCTGCCCGGCGGGTAGCGCCTCTGGCCGGCGATCCGCACCGACATCGATTGGCCGGCAAATGTCAGCCATAGAAGGTTGTCCGCGCCCATCGGCTCCTCGATGTCGACGATCGCCTGATGCGCCTGCTCGCCGTCCCTTGCCTCATCGACCTTCACGTGCTCCGGCCGCAGGCCGAGCACGACTTTCTGGCCCGGCCGCAGTTCGGTTCGTGCCGGATAATCGGTCACGTCGAAGACGACGCTGCCGACCCGAACGAAGCTGCTTCCGTCGTTCGTCTCCACCGCGCCGCGGAAGAAGTTCATCGACGGCGAACCGATGAATCCGGCGACGAACAGGTTCTCCGGAGCGTTGTAGATGGTCATTGGATCGGCAAGCTGCTGAATCACGCCGCTTTTCATGACGGCGATCCGGTCGGCAAGCGTCAACGCTTCGATCTGGTCATGGGTGACATAGATCATCGTATTCTTCAGCGACTGGTGCAGGCGTTTGATCTCCACGCGCAGTTCGGAGCGCAGCTTGGCGTCGAGGTTCGACAGCGGCTCGTCGAACAGGAAGACGTCCACATCGCGCACCAGCGCGCGCCCGATCGCCACACGCTGCCGCTGACCGCCGGAGAGCTCCGATGGCTTGCGCTTGAGCAATGGCTCGATCTGCAGGATCTCCGCTGCACGCTTCACGCGCTTGTCGATTTCGGCCGTCGGGATCTTGGCGACCTTCAAGCCGAAGGAGAGATTCTTCTCGACCGTCATCTGCGGATAGAGCGCATAGGACTGGAACACCATGCCGATGCCGCGGTCCTTCGGCTCCTCCCAGGTGACGTTGCGGTCCTTGATGAAGATCTGCCCGTCAGAAACGTCGAGCAGCCCGGCAATGCAATTGAGCAGCGTGGACTTGCCGCACCCGGAAGAGCCGAGCAGGACGAGGAATTCCCCGTGATCGATGTCGAGATTGAGCCTGTCGAGCACGGTGACGGCACCGAAATTCAACGACAGATCCCTGACAGATACGCTTGTCATGCTTGCTTATCCTTTCACTGCGCCGGCTGCGATGCCGCGGACGAACAGGCGGCCGGAAACGAAATAGACCGTCAACGGCACGAGGCCGGTCAGGATCGTGGCCGCCATGTTGACGTTGTATTCCTTCACGCCCTGAACCGAGTTGACGATGTTGTTGAGCTGGACCGTCATCGGGTAGTATTCCGGCCGGGTGAAGACCACGCCGAAAAGGAAGTCGTTCCAGATTCCGGTCACCTGGAGGATCATCGCAACCACGAAGATCGGGAGTGACATCGGCAACATGATCTTGAAATAGATCGTCCAGAACCCTGCGCCGTCGACACGTGCGGCCTTGAAGAGCTCCTCCGGCAGCCCGGCAAAGTAGTTGCGGAACAGCAGGGTCAGGATCGGCATGCCGAAAATCGTGTGCACGATGATCAGCCCGGTCAGCGTTCCGTAGACGCCCATTTCTCTGAGCACGATCACGATCGGATAGATCATCACCTGGTAAGGGATGAAGGCGCCGACGATGAGGATGGTGAAGAACAGATCGGCGCCCTTGAAGCGCCAGTTGGCGAGCGCGTAGCCGTTCACGGAGGCGATTGCGATCGAGATGATCACGGACGGCACGGTGATGCGCACCGAATTCCAGAATCCGCGGGAAAGCCCATCGCAATTAAGTCCGGTACAGGCCTCCGCCCAGGCTTTCACCCAGGGCTCGAAAGTGATCTCGAGCGGCGGCGCGAAGATGTTGCCGACGCGGATCTCGGGCATGCCTTTGAGCGAGGTGACGACCATCACGTAAAGCGGCAGCAGGTAATAGAGCGCCACGACGATCAGAGTGCCGTAGACGATGATGTTGCGGCGGGAGAGCGTCCTGCGCGGCTTTCTGCCGCGAGGGCCCGCCACGAGGCCGGGGGCAGTCTCGTAAGCCGCAGCCATGCTGTTATTGGCGATGTTATCCACGCTTGCGGCCTCCTCCGAACTCCAGATATGCCCACGGCACGATGATGATGGCGACGGTCACGAGCATCATGGTGGAGGCAGCAAAACCCTGGCCCAGGTTCTGCGCCTGGAACATGTAGTCGTAGACGTATTTCGCGGGCACCTCGGAGGCGATCCCCGGGCCGCCGCTCGTCTGCGCCACCACGAGGTCGTAGACCTTGACGATGCCGCTGGCGATGATCACCAGGGTTGTGATGAAGACGCCGCGCATCATCGGGATGATGATCAGCAGATAGGTCTTCCACATCGGGATGCCGTCGACCCGCGCCGCTTTCCAGATGTCCTCGTCGATCCCTCGCAGGCCGGCGAGCATCAGGCACATGACGAGGCCCGTCCCCTGCCACAATGCGGCGATGAGAATGCCGTAGATGACGATGTTCGAATTGTAGAGCGGATCGAAGGAAAAGCTCGTCCACCCGAGAGACCTGACGATCGACTGGACTCCGTATTGCGGATTGAGCAGCCATTGCCAGACGAGACCGGTGACGATGAACGACAGGGCGAAGGGATAGAGCATGATCGTCCGGAACGTGTTCTCGAAACGGATCTTCTGGTCCATCAGGGCGGCCAGCACGAAGCCGATCACCAGGCTGAACACCAGCGAGAGGCAACCGAAGACCGCCAGGTTCTGGATCGAGACCAGCCAGCGAGGGGCGGCCCACAGCCGCTCGTACTGATCGAAGCCGACGAAGGCGAGCCGCGGCAGGAGCTTGGAATTGGTAAAGGAGTAGACGACCGTCCAGGCCGTGCCGCCCACGAAGATGACCATGGCCGTGAGTATCATCGGGACAGAGGCGATCTTCGCGTTCAGGTTTCGCAGCCACTGGTTCGGCCGCGCCGAACCACGTGTTAGACCTGTCATGTTTCCTCCTCCGGAGCTGCAAAAGGTTTTCGTGTGATGGGCACCGCCGGAAATGCGCCGCCGGCAGCCGAAGCCCATTGCCGCCCTCGCTCACCACACCTGCGCCGACGAAAATCAGCGCAGGCGGCACGATTGTCATCGTGCCCTCGGTGAGGAAGGGTCAGCCCCGTCAAGCGGGACTTGGAGCGCCGTGCGTCCAGATGGACGCACCGCTGCGCCAGAGCGCGACTCTCAATCAGCAGCCGCGATGATGTCGGCGAAACGCTTCTGCGCATCTTCCGGCGTCATGGAGTGGTTCGCGAAGAACTCGGAGAAGAGGTCCTCCTTCTGCTTCTGGCTGTCGGCCGACAGAAGCTGGTCCGTGCCCTGGATCACATTGCCCTTGGCGAGGATATCGAGGCCCTTCTTCATGCAGTCATTGGCGGCGGCAAGGTCGACGTCGCCGCGCACCGGCAGAGAGCCTTTTTTCAGATTGAAGGCCACCTGCGTTTCCGGCTTGAGCAAGGTCGATGCCAGCACTTCCTGCGCCTTCGACTTTTCCTCATCTTCCAGAAGCGGGAAGTAGAACGCGTCGCCGCCGGTCGAGATCACCTCGTTGACGCCGAGGCCCGGCAGGCAGGTGTAGTCCACGCCGGCTTTCTGGCCGGCGAGCTGGAACTCGCCCTGGGCCCAGTCGCCCATGATCTGCCCGCCGGCCCTGCCGGTGATGACCATGTTGGTCGCCTGGTTCCAGTCCTGGACGTTCGTGCCCTTCGACATGCGGCGGGCATCGTCGGCAGCCTTGAAGACTTTCGCGATTTCAGGCCCGGCAGCCACTTCGGCATCCTTCTCGGCAAAGACTTTCTCGAAGGTTTCCTTGCCTGCGATCGCGACCATCAGTACGTCGAAGGCGCCCGCCGCCTGCCACGGCTGGCCGCCGACGGCGAGCGGGACGATTCCGGCCTTCTCGAGCGCCGGGGCCGCAGCTACGAATTCGTCCCAGTTTTTCGGAACTTCGACGCCCGCCTGCTTGAAGGCGGCATTCGAAAGCCAGAGCCACTGCCACGAATGGATGTTGACCGGCGCGCAATAGATCTTGCCTTCGATCGTGCAGGAGTCGAGGAGACTCGACGGCTTGACGATTTCCCTCCAATTCTCCTTGGTGGCGATGTCGGTCAGATCGCGCATCAGGCCCGCCTGCACCAGTTCTTCCGCCTGGCGGCCGTGATTGAACTGGGTGGCAGCCATTGGATCACCGCCGGTTATGCGGCTGATCATGATCGGGCGTGCCGTTCCTCCGGAGCCGGCGATCGCGCCGTCGACCCACTTGTTCCCGGTCGCATCGAAAGCTTTCGCAAGCTCGGCAACCGCGGCCGCTTCACCGCCCGAAGTCCACCAATGCGTGACCTCGAGATCGGCCGCATTGGCAGCCCCGAAGGGCAAGGCAGCGGTCGTGCACAAAGCGGCAGCCAAAAAACGCAAATTCATGAGTGTCCTCCCTCACTGTAACGTTACCGTAAAAACTTAGTTCAAAGAAATTCACTGCGCAACACCTACAACGGGCAATTCTCAACAAACCTGAAAATACAACTTACGGGCGCCCAGTCCCTCGGGTAAACAGACGGCGCGGGGCCTGTTCCGAGGCAAGTCATAGAGTAGATTTTGAGCACTAACACGCTATATTATCGAGGTTTTCATTACTTCTGCACCTCAAGGACAGGATCCTGGCCTTCGCGCGTGCGATGTCGACGCTCTCGGCAACGGAACTCAACCAGAAGGCTATGCCCTTCGCATTGCAGCAACGAAAATGCTCGACATTGCAACTGTATCGTTACAGATTTTGGTCCGGCGCCGGCGTCGACGAATGTGGCCAGCAGCCGTAGTTCGTATATAAGGCGGAGCGACGCGGCCTGCGGTTGCACGAGAGCGATGGCGAGCCGCGGTTCAGGAGAGCGGATTGGCGTGACTGGCATGGATGGCAAAACGAAGAACAGAGCGACGATGGCGCCGGGCGAAGGCGGCAGGCCGACACTGAAGACGATCGCCTTCATGACGGGGCTCGGTGTCACCACCGTCTCGCGCGCCCTGAAAGATGCTCCCGATATCGGTGCGGAAACCAAGGAGCGCGTCCGCCTCGTAGCAAAACAAATCGGCTATCAGCCGAATCGGGCGGGCGTTCGCCTCAGGACGGGCAAGACGAATGTCATAAGTCTCGTGCTGACGCTCGAGGAGGAGATCATGGGCATTACCAGCCCCATGGTCATCGGTATCACCGAAATCCTCGCCGGCACTCAATATCACCTGGTCGTGACGCCTTACAGTTCGGCCAAGGATCCGCTCGGCCCGATCCGCTACATTCTCGATACCGGCGCGGCCGACGGCGTGATCATTTCGCGAACCGAGCCCAACGATCCGCGGGTAACGCTTTTAACCGAGCGCCACCTGCCCTTCGCCACCCATGGGCGCACCGAGATGGGGCTGATCCATCCCTATCACGACTTCGATAACGAACGCTTCGCCTACGAGGCTGTACGCAAGCTCGTCGACCGAGGCAGACGGCGGCTGGTGCTCCTCGAGCCGCCGCCGAACCTGACCTTCCACTCGCACATGCGCACCGGCTTCGAGCGGGGCCTGAGAGACTTCGGCGCGGAGGCCGTGAGCTTTCACCAGGTCAACATCGACCACAGCCTTGTTGCCATCCGCGACGCGTTCGAAAAGCTGATGCGTTCCTCCGACGCCCCGGACGGTATCGTTTCCGGCAGCGGCTCCGGCGCGATCGCCTTGATCGCCGGGATGGAAGCGGCCGGCAAGAAGATTGGCGAGGGCGCCGAAATGGTGTCGAAAGTGCCGAGCGACTTCCTGCGCTGGCTGCGCCCGGAAGTGATGACGATGTATGAGGACATCCGTATGGCCGGACGCGAGCTCGCCAAGGCTGTGATCGGCCATATCGAAGGCCACCCGCCGGAGACGCTCCAGAGCCTCAGCCAGCCGGAATTCCAGCCACCGATGGCGAGGTCTGCGCGGTCATAGCTCTGCCGTGCCACCCTGCAGCTTCTCATTAGCCGAGTCCGCCGTGCTTGCGGATGCAGTGGCGGGCGAAAACCTTCAGCCGAGAGAACGCGTCCGCGCCGAGACGGCAGGGCTCAGGTCCCCGCGACCGGCCAGTACTTGTCGTCGGTAAAATCGCTTGGAACAGGATTGAGCTGCTCGAGCTTCCCGGCGACGAAATCGATCTGCATCTTCAGGTACCGGATCGGCCCCGGGATAGGCGCGCCGGTTGCCAGGCTCCGTACGCGCCAGTGCTCATAACCTGCCGCTTTTATGCGTCTCTCCGCCTCGTCGCGGATGGTCGTCGTTTCGGCGGCCGTGACCGCCGCCCTGCCCCCTTCGATCACCGTGAATTTCATGCGTGCCTTCTCGAATGGCTCCCTCATTGATATCCAAGCGCCGTGGTTCGCCTGGGCTTGTCGTCAGAGGGGGCGACCCAGCCGCCCCTCTGGATTATGTGAGATCACGCGTTCAGGCCGCTGCCCCACGGTCCGTGGTGACTGTCGGCGCCGTCGATGCGGTCGAAGCCGTGGGCGCCGAAGAAATCGCGCTGCGCCTGGATGACGTTGGCCGTGCCGCGGCCGCGGCGGTAGCTGTCGAAATAGCCGAGCGCCGAGGCCAGCGCCGGCACCGGCAGCCCCCCCAGGACTGCCGTCGAAACCACTCGGCGCAATGCACCGTCAGTCTCCTTGACCATCGCAGCGAAGGCGGGCGTGACGATCAGGTTCGCCGCATCCGGTGCCTTGGTAAAGGCGGTTGTGATCTCGTCGAGGAACTGCGAGCGGATGATGCAACCGGCGCGCCAGATCCTTGCAATCGTCGGCATAGGCAGGTTCCAGCCGAACTCCTTCGACGCTGCCGCCATGACCGCGAAGCCTTGCGCATAGGCGCCGATCTTGGCGGCGAGCAGCGCGTTTTCGAGGTCTCTGATAAAGGCGCCCCTGTCGGCAATCTCAATCTCGCCGACCGGCGGCAGACCGAGGATCTTCTCGGCGGCCTCCCGCTCTTCCTTCGCCGAGGAGATGCTGCGCGCTGCAACCGCCGCTTCGATTGCGGTTGCCGGCACGCCCATGTTCTGCGCCTCGATCACCGACCATTTGCCGGTACCCTTCTGACCGGCTTTGTCGAGGATCATGTCGACGACGGGATTGCCGGTCAGCGGATCGGCGGCCTTCAAGACCTTCTCGGTGATTTCGATCAGGTAGGAGTTGAGCCGGCTCTTGTTCCAGGCTCCGAAGACCTCGCCGATCTCCTGCGCCGTCATCTTCAACCCGTCACGCAGGATGCCGTAGATCTCGGCAATCATCTGCATATCGGCATATTCGATGCCGTTATGGATCGTCTTGACGAAGTGGCCGGCACCGTTCTCGCCGAGCCACGCGACGCAGGGGTCGCCGTCATATTTCGCAGCGATCGACGTCAGGACCTTTTCGACGCGGCGATAGGATTCTTCCGTGCCGCCGACCATGATCGAGGGCCCGTGGCGTGCGCCTTCCTCGCCACCGGAAACGCCCATGCCGATGAAGGTGAGGCCCGAGTCCTTCAGCGCGTCGAAACGGCGCATCGTGTCGCGGAAATTGGCATTGCCCGCATCGATCATGATGTCGCCCTTGGCGAGATGGGGTTTCAGCGCCTCCATCTGCTGGTCCACCGGGTCGCCGGCTTTGATCATGATGATGATCGGACGCGGCGGGCGGATGGCGGCGACGAACTCTTCGATCGTTTCGCAGGGAACGATTTGGTCCTTCAGCGCGCCGGCTTCGGCGTAAAACTTGCGCGTCGCGTCGACGGTACGGTTGAAAACGGCGATCCTGTTGCCTTTTTCAGCGATGTTGAGCGCCAGGTTCGAGCCCATGACTCCGAGACCGATTAGGCCGATTTCCGCCTGTGACACGTGATTGCCTCCATTGGACAGGAGAACCGGCCACCGGACGCAATTGCGCTCGTGCCGGCCCTCGAATTGATCTGCGCATGTCTGCCGCCCCAAAGATGAACAAGGGCCGGTCGGCACGCGGCGGCGGAGGCTGTTTTGGCATTCAAATCGATTTACGACAAGCCGTTCCTGACAAAATCAATTCCATTTCCGGCCTCGCCTTGCCGTCCTCGATCAGGCGCCGGGAGGCGGCCTCGATGCGCCTGTCGGAATGCAGTCTTGTGGTGAAATCCACGGCTTATGTCGCTTCCAACCCGGTGTTCTGCACGATCCGGCCCGCGCAGCCTTGATCTCCATCGGGTTTGCGCCCTAATGCCGCAGAACACGTCCGAGTCCCCGCGACGGGAACAGAGGGGCCGGCGCGCAATCTCCAATGTCAAAATAGGAGCGAGGACCGCATGGACACAATCGTCGGCTTTCTGAACACAATCTTCTGGGGCTATGTGCTCATCTATGGCCTGCTTGCGGTCGGCCTCTTTTTCACGGTCCGGCTCGGCTTTCCCCAGATCGTTCATTTCGGCGAAATGTTCCGGGTCTTAAGCCGCGGCGGCAGCAGGGACGCAGCCGGGATCAGCCCCTTCCAGGCGCTGATGGTCAGCCTCGCCTCACGTGTCGGAACGGGAAATCTCGCCGGCGTTGCCGTCGCTCTCTATCTCGGCGGACCGGGCGCGACCTTCTGGATGTGGCTCGTAGCGTTCGTCGGCATGGCGACCGCCTATGCCGAAAGCGCTTTGGCGCAGCTATACAAGGTACGAAACGAGGACGGGCAATATCGCGGCGGGCCGGCATTCTATATCGCCCGCGGCCTCAATGCGCCCTGGGCGGCCACGATCTTCTCGGCCTGCCTGATCCTCTCCTTCGGCCTCGTCTTCAACGCCGTTCAGGCAAACTCTATCGCCGATGCGGTCCAGGGCGCCTTCGGCGTTCCCAAACTCGCAGTCGGCATCGCCGTTGCACTCCTCTCCGGCGTCGTCATCTTCGGCGGCATCCGGCAGATCGCCCGCGTCGCAGAGATCGTCGTCCCCTTCATGGCCGCCGCCTACCTTCTGACCGCAGTCTATGTGCTGATCGCGAATGCCTCAGCGGTCCCGGGCGTCCTCTGGACGATCATCTCGAGCGCTTTCGGCCTGCAGGAGGCAGCCGGCGGCATCGCCGGCGGAGTCGCTGCCGCGATGCTCAATGGCGTCAAACGCGGCCTCTTTTCCAACGAAGCAGGAATGGGTTCGGCCCCGAACATCGCAGCCGTGGCGACGCCTGCACCGCACCATCCCTCTTCGCAGGGCTTCGTGCAGTCCCTTGGCGTCTTCATCGACACGATCCTGATCTGCACCGCGACGTCGGTGATGATCCTGCTTTCCGGCACGCTGGAGCCCGGCTCCGGCGTCACCGGAACACAGCTCACGCAGGCGGCGATGAGTGCACATATCGGTTCCGCCGGCACCTATTTCATCGCCATTGCGATCTTCTTTTTCGCCTTCACCTCGATCATCGGCAACTATTCCTATGCCGAGAACGCGCTGACCTATCTCGGCGGCGGCAACCGGACCGGGCTTACGATCATGCGTTGTGCAACGCTGACGATGGTCGTCTGGGGCGCCTACGAAAGTATCACCACCGTCTTCGACGCGGCCGATGCCTCCATGGGACTGATGGCGACGATCAATCTCGTCGCGATCCTGCTCCTTTCGGGTACCATCGCAAAGCTGACGAAAGACTATTTCGAGCAGCGTAAAGCGGGCGCCGTTCCGGTTTTTCACGCAGCCGACTACCCGGAACTGCAGGGAAAGATCGACGGCGAGATCTGGTCACGCGATTAGAACCAGGCTGGGATCGCCGAGCCATTCCCCGGGCTCGGCGATTGGACATTGACCACGCCGGTCAACGGGCGCAAAAAAGGGCAATGGCAAGGCCCTGCCCCGCATACAGCCGAGACGCTGGCGCCCCGCAACGGCTCCATCGGGAGGCCGCGGCCGGCAGTCCAGTCGTCGACACGCAGAGGCTCGGGCCTCCCGCGCTCGCCCGGACGAGCGGAATCTACCGTGAGCAGCCGCCCCCTGCGGCGCTCGCCTCCCACTTCAAATGCCTCTGGCTGCATCGGATGCCCGACGGTGTGCCTTCGAACATCGCCGTCGTCCCTGATGGTTGCTGCGACATCATCTGGTCGTCGAAAGGGCTCGCCCTCGTCGGCCCCGACAGGACCGCCGCCTTTCCGAAGCTTCCTGCCGGTGAAACGATCATCGGTGCGCGCTTCCGGATCGGCGCGGCGGCATCGTGGTTGCGGAAGCCGTTGCGTGACATCACCGGCCAAACGGTGCCGCTCAATCTCCTCTGGGATTGCGATACGGACGAGATCGAGGCCCGGATGCGGGAGGCAGCGAGCACGCCTGAGCGGCTCGGTGTTCTTGCCGTGGTCCTGCTTGAACGCCTCTGGGCCGCCGAACCCCAGCCGCCGGATATTGCCGCTTGCGTCGCTCGTCTCCAGGTCGATCGACTGACCGTGGACGACCCCATCCGGACCCTTGTCCGTGAGATCGTCACCAGCGAGCGGACGCTTCGCCGGCGCTGCCACGAGCATCTCGGCTACGGCGCAAAGACCCTCGACCGCATTCTTCGCCTGCAGCGTTTTCTGACCGCCTGCCACGCGCGGCCCGGGGACACGCTGGCAAATCTCGCACTCGATGCCGGCTATGCCGATCAGGCCCATCTTGCCCGGGAAGCAAGAGAGCTCACATCCTTTACGCCGCGCGAAATCCAGCGGCAGTTGACCGCGCGTTTCGGCAATGTGCGGGTCGAGAATTTCCGCACAACAACCTGATTTAAAAGACTTTGTCACGTCCAAAGGCCACCGGTATCGTTGATCGGTCTCGAGCCTCAAGATTGGCCGTTTCGTTCAAGACCATTGCCTGGCGCAATGCTATAAGTCCCCTCGATGGAGGAACGCATGGCGACGATGTCGGCCCGGATCATTCACACCGCGATCGAGCGCGACTGGCGCGAGGTCTATGCCTTCATGGCCGACCACGAGAAGATGCCGCTGTGGGCGACCGGTCTCTCCTCCGGGCTCACGCGCGACGGCGACGAGTGGATCGCCGCCGGGCCCCTCGGCAATGCCCGCGTCCGCTTCGTTTCCGACAACGAATTCGGCGTGGTCGACCACCTGGTGACACTCGCCGACGGCACGCGGGTGCACAACGCGCTTCGCGTTGTGCCGAACGGCGACGGTGCGGAAGTCATGTTCACTCTGCTCAGGCAGCCGGATATGAGCGACGCCCGGTTCGCCGAGGACGCGGCCTGGGTGGAAAAGGACCTTGCCGCGCTCAAATCCATCCTGGAAGCCGATAATCACAAGCAGGAAGGCGGCGAAGACAATGGCCAACAAAGGTAACGACAGACGCATCGATTATGTCGAGTTCAACGTGACGGACATTGACGCGAGCAAGGCCTTCTACGGCAGCGCCTTCGGCTGGACCTTCAAGGACTACGGCCCGGAATATTGCGAGTTCTCTGATGGGCGGCTGACCGGCGGTTTCACCACACTCGGTCCGGTCCGCAGCGGCGGCCCGCTCGTCATCATCTATGCCGAGCAGATCGAGGACGCCCAGCGCCGGGTCGAAGCCGCAGGCGGTAAGATCGTCAAGCCTGTCTTCGCCTTCCCGGGCGGCAGGCGGTTCCATTTTGCCGACCCGGATGGTTATGAGCTGGCGGTGTGGTCCGCACAGTAGTCCTGCGTCTCCGGAGTGCCGCCATCGCCGTAGCGGTCATCATTCGCCGAAACGGATGAAGAGCGCGCCGACGAGTCCGAAGACGACGATGCACTGCAAGATGAACATCGGCCATTCCTGTGACATCTCGATTCCTCCTCTCGGGTGGACGCTGTCACGATTGCCTTTGCGCAAGGCGCGCATTTCCAGACAAGCCTTGAATCGGCACCGATTTAAGGAGATGGCGATCTGCGAAGGGAAAAGATGCGCGCCGCGGACCGGTTCAAAGAGACCGCTTGATGTGCCAACGGTCATGATACCAGAGCCACTGGCCCGGATATTCGCGAACCCAGCTCTCGACTTTGTCGTTCAGCATCTGCGCCGTCGCCGTGACGTCGACGCTGCCATCGCCCCTGCGGGGGATTTCGACCGCCGGCTCGAGCTCCAGCCGAAAGCGGTTGCCGGGTAGCCGAATGCAACGGGCCGGATAGACCTCGCAATTGAACTGGCGGACGAGCTTGGCGAGCAGCGGATTCGTCTGCACGTCCTGACCGAAGAATTTCGTCTTGAGGCCCTTGCGGAACTTCTGGTCGACGAGGACGCCAACGGCTCCACCCCGCTCGAGCTGCCGGGCCAGGGCGAAGGAGGAGCCGGCGTGCGACGGAACGAGGTTACCCATACGCTCCTTGCGGAATTCGAATACCCGGTCGGCGAGATAAGGATTGTTCGGCGGACGGAAGAGCACCGTCACGTCGAGACCGAAGGCGGAGCCGGCAACCGGCAGCATTTCGAAATTGCCGCTATGAGCCGTGAACACGATGAACGGCCGCGGATTGTCCCGCAACTCCAGGAAGAGCGGGATGCCCGAAACCTCCACCCTGCCCGGCTCGGCGCGCGCCGGATCGAAGTCGAAGAGCTGATCGAGGAACACGTATTCGGCGGCAAGCCGACCCATATTGCCCCAGCTTTCCAGCGCGATCGCCTCGATCTCGGCATCGCCTTTCTCAGGAAAGGCGTTGCGCAGATTGGTCAGCGTCAGCTTGTGGCGACGGGTCTTCGGACCGATCCGGCGGGCAACCCCATCCATGAAGCTGATCGCCATGTCCGGTGGAAAAAGCTTGAGTATGGTGAGAAGCAGCAGGACGAACTGCGCGATCGACCATTGACGGAAGCGATTCGCAGCGAGCACCAGCCGTGTGATCAGCATCCGCACGAAAATCAATCCATCCGCAACACGATCTTGCCGAAGATCTGGCGTGACTCCATCCGCTCCAGTGCGCGGTCGATGTCGTTGAGCCCCACCTCGGTGTCGATGACCGGGTGAACGAGTCCGCGCGCCATCTTCTGCATGGCGTTTGCCATGTTCTCCATGCGGCAACCGAAAGAACCGAGCAGTTTCAGCTGCTGCTGGAACAGCATCATCAGGTTCATGTCAGTCGAGACGCCGGAAGTCGAGCCGCAGGTAACGAGCCTCCCGCCGCGTTTCATCGACAGCATCGAACCCGCCCAGGTATCCTTGCCGACATGTTCGAAAACGACATCGACGCCCTTCTTCTTCGTCAGCTTCCGCACGACCCCTTCGAAACGGTCGGTCCGGTAGTTGATGACGTGGTCGGCACCGAGCGCTTTTGCCCTATCGATCTTGTCGTCCGAGCCTACGGTGGTGATGACTGTGCAGCCGATCTTCTTGGCGAGCTGGATCGCGGCCGTGCCGATACCCGAGCCGCCCGCATGGACAAGGATCGTCTCGCCGGGTTCGAGCCTGGCGTTGTCGAACAGCATATGTTCGACGGTGCCGAAGGTGACCGGCGCCAACGCCGCGCCGACTTCGTCGACGCCCGGGGGCGCAAGGACCAGCAGGCGCGCCGGAAGGTTGACCTTCTCCTGCGCGAAGCCGTCCAGATGGAAGCCATGGACACCCCCGACATGTTCGCAGAGATTGTCGCGTCCCTCGCGGCATGGGCGGCAGAGGCCGCAGGTACGCGCTCCGTAGATCGAGACGAGCTGACCGGGAAGAACATTTGCCACGCCCGGACCGATGCTCTCCACGACCCCGGAGGCTTCCGCGCCGATGACGAGCGGCATCTTGCGCTTGGCAAACGCCATGCCGCGCCAGCCCCATACGTCGATATGATTGAGCGCGACGGCCTTGACCCGCAGCGTCACCTCGCCAGGACCGGGCGCCTCCGGCTCCGGCAGATCGGTGATTTCAAGCTTGCGGTCATCGAGCAATTGCAGGGCGCGCATGGTCTTTCCTTTGCGGAAGGCAGATGTGCTCGAGCGGCTCAGGCCGGCTCGGCGGTCATGACAAGGCTGGCGTTCTGGCCGCCGAAGCCGAAGGAATTCGACAGCACTGCAGTCACCTGCTGGCTGCGCTTCACGTTCGGCACGACGTCGAGAACGATTGCCGGGTCGGGATTCTGATAGTTGATCGTCGGCGGCAACGTGCCGGTGAGCATCGTCTGGAGAGAGAAGACCGCCTCGACCGCACCGGCTGCCGTCAGCGTGTGGCCGATCATGGACTTGTTGGATGAAACCGGGATCGACGGCAGCCGTTCGCCGAAGACCGCGGACATCGACAGGTATTCCATCTTGTCGTTCTCGGGCGTGGAGGTGCCATGGGCATTGATGTAGCCGATCCCGGCTTCGTCGATGCCGGCATCGGCAAGTGCCGCACGGATGGTCGCGATCGCCGGCCCGCCATCGGGCGAGGAGCGCGTGCGGTGGAAGAGGTCGGCCTTTTCGCCGCAGCCTTTGAGTATGCCGTAGATGCGGGCGCCGCGAGCGATCGCTGCTTCCAACGATTCAAGCACGAGCGTCGCGGCACCTTCCGCGATGACGAAACCGTCGCGATCCTTGGTGAAAGGCTTCGAGGCCCTTTCCGGCGGATCGTTCTGCGTCGAGAGCGCCGAGAGCAGCGAGAAGCGTATGAGGGCCTCGGCACTGACCGAGCCGTCGGTCGCAACCGTGAGCGCCCTGTCGGTCCTGCCCTGGCGGATGGCTTCGACGCCGAGCTGAATGGCGGTCGCCCCGGATGCGCAAGCCGTCGAAAGCGTCACCGGAAGGCCGCGCGTGCCGAAGCGATCGGCGAGGCGCTCCGAAATCGAGCCGAAAAGCACGGCCTCGTGGAAGGCCGGATCCGCCTTCTGCCGCATTGCCGCGAGGAACCGGTTATAGGCGTCTCCGGGCTGGCTCGACGGCGGAGCGCGGTCGGCAAGCTCGAAGCGGGCATTCCATTCGGGCTCGATGGGCGGTGCCGCCAGAAAGAGCGGCCCGTTGAAGTCGCCGGAATGGCCGGCCTGCGCCAAAGCCTCCAGCGTCGTCTCGCGCGCCATCGCATAGGAACGCTCGACCGCATTTTCCGCGGGAATCTCGATGAAGTCGACCGTGCCGCTGATGCGGGTCGAAAGAGCGTCGGTCGGAAAACGGGTGATCTTGTGAATGCCCGATACGCCACCGGTGAGCGCCGCCCAGTTGTCTTCGAGACCCTGCCCGAGCGAGGTGATGACGCCCATGCCGGTGACGGCAACGATCGGACGGCCGAGGTGGTCCTTATAAGCCTTGCTCATGGTTCGAGCTCCTTATTCCGCGGCAAGCACGGCGATGCCTTCGCCACGCGAATGGCCGATAGTGGTGACGACCGCCGCCTTGGCCGGCGCCAGCATCGGGGCTTCGGCCGCGGGGTCGAAGGGCGGGACCTTGGCTGCGTGACCGAGCGAAAGCGCGGCCAGCGCCACGCCGACGGGAAACTGCGCCTCGATGCCGTGACCGACGAGCCCGCCATAGGCACGGACAGGCCGGCCGGCGAGTTCGGTTTCGAGAAACGCCTTCTCCCGTCCGGCAAGGTCATGGAAACCCGAGGTGCCGGAAAAGACGACGGTCGACTGCGGATCGAGTTCCAGAGCCGGTTTCGACAGATATCTGAGACGCGATTCGAGCCGCCCGTCCTCGCGGCTGCCGCGGTCGCCGGCGATCGCATCGATCGTCGCATAGATGCGGGCGCCGCGTGCCTCGGCATATCCGCGCGACTCCAGAACCAGGAAGGCGCCGACGGAGCCGAGAACCATTCCGCCGCCATCCTCGGATCTCCGCGACCAGATCGGATGCCACTCTCCGAGCGCATGCCCCTGGATCGCCTCGATCATCAGGACGATGTCCAGGCGCTCCGCCGAAAATGCACCGCCGACGAGTGTGTGACTCGACTGCCCCGCCTTGATGCGGGCAAACGCCGTCTCGATAGCGGAAATGCCGGCGGCCTCTTCGCCCATGAAAGTCCGCGACGAACCCGTAACCTTGTGCACGATGGAGATGTTGCCGGCGAGAAGGTTGGAAAGCTGCGCCAGGAACAGTGTCGGACGCAGTTCGGTCGTTAGCTTCTCGTTCAGGAGCCGTTCGCGGTCATTGCGCTTCAACGCCTCGTCGACGATGAGCGAGTCGACATTGATGTCGCGCTCGCCGCCGCCGGCAGCGACGATCATGTCCATGCTGCCGCAGGCTTCGAGATCGTCCTTGAGACCAGCGTCGTCAAGGGCCAGGCCGGCAGCGAAAACGCCGAGGCGCTGCCAGTTTTCCATCTGCCGCTGGTCGCCCCGCTTCGGAATCTGCTGCGACCAGTCGATTTCCGGCAAGGGGTGGACGGGATAGGGAGCGAAGCGTTCCGTTTCGATGCGCACCCGAGGCGGCTCGGCCGCGCCGAGCAGCGCCACATGAGGCTCGGCGCCGACGCCCTGGCTCGTCACGATGCCTACTCCCGTGATCACCACATCGTTGGTGGATTTCGTCATCTTCATTTCTCCGAACCGGCCGTCGCGGCCATCAGCCCCAGCTCTTCCGCACGCTTGCGCACGATGTCTCCCAGCGGCACCTGGTCGAACGGGATCGTTCTCAGCTTCAGCTGGGCGTCGCATATCTTCTTGCCGCCCGACGCAATTCTGGCCTTCGTCACGGCAAAGCCGGAGCCCTCATGTTCGAGCAGAGCCTCGATCTCAAGCTCGGCATTCGGTTCGACGAAGCTGCGCATCTTGGCACCGTCGACCGTCATCAGAAACGGCATTGCGGCGAATTTCGTGGCGGCCAGCACCAGGAAACCCGAAGCCTGCGCCATCGTTTCGATCAGCAGCACGCCCGGGACCAGCGGATAACCGGGAAAATGCCCCTCGAACACCGGGCTCTTCTCCGGCACGATCGAGCGCGCCACAAGCCGGCCGGCCGCCAGATCGACGGTTTCGACACGGTCGATCATCTGGAAATATTCAAGGAGCATGAGGGCTCATCCCATTCGTTTCGCGCTCAAGTAAAAATGCCGATGCCGCCTGTCAAGCGCGGCGCGCGACAGGCGGCATCGGGAAAAGGGCCGATCCGTGTCAGCGGAAGATCGCTCAGGCTCCGATCGCAAGTGAAAGCGCGATCCGCGCGGAAAACCGCTTCGCGCCTTTCCTCAACCCGCTTTGGCGGCCCGCAGCTCGTCGATCTTGGCACAAAGGTTCTTCAGCACGAAGTATTCCTCGGTCGAGACCTTGCCTTCGTTGACTTCCTGAGTCCACTGCTCCAGCGGGATCTTGATGCCAAATTCCTTGTCGATCGCAAAAACGATATCGAGAAAGTCGAGGCTGTCGATGCCGAGATCATCGATCGTGTGGCTTTCCGGCTTGATCGTCTCGCGATCGATCTCGCTCGTTTCCGCGATAATATCGGCAACCTTATCGAATGTAGCTGTCACGCGCATACCTCATAAAATTCGAGTCTTGGCGAACCCTATAGAAAAATGCACCGCAAAAGCCAATGCCCCACGGCTTTTTGCCACCGCGATTTGAAAAAGGTGTTGCTAAACAGCGACCGATTAAGGCCCTCGCTTGGGCGGCGTCGATCTGCAAGGAGGCTTTCGAGCGGGCAAGAGCCCTAACGGACAGAGGCGACGGCAAGGCGCGGATCATCGAGAAGAATTGCGTCCGGAGCGATCGCGAGCAGTCTTTCGAGCCCTTCACGATCGGTCACTCCGACGGGAAACGGCGGATATTCAGGCAGCGGAACTGATCGCGGCTGCCCGACCATTACCGCCAGCCGCATTCCCGTTGCACGGACCCCGGCCAGGCGTTCATCCGTTACTGCACCCTGCCAAAGCCGGAACCAGTCTGCCCCGGCCCGCCGCGCTACGGCAAAGGCGTCCGGATCATCGAGAAAAGCGAGAATCGCAATGTCCCTGCGAGCAGTACGGGCAGCAGCGATGAGATCGACCCCGCGAAGCCCGAGCATTGTTCGTTCAATCGCGTTTGCAGTCGCGACTTCCGCCATGACCTGCGACAGCTGCGCTTGATCTGTCAGCTTGACATCCAGGAGCACATATAGCGAAGCGGAAGCTGCGAGCGCGTCCTGGAGGGTCATGACCCCGGGGAGCAGGCGACGCAACGTTTCCAAATCGATTTCCGCAACTGTGCGCGTATCGCCGCAAAGTCGGCGAAGATCGGCATCGTGGACGCAGACAAGCGCGCCGTCCGCCGTCAGGCGAACATCGGTTTCGAACGCGTCCGCCCCGGCAGCAGCGGCGGCATTGAGCGCCTCTGCTGTGTTTTTCTGCGGCAAGCGCTGCACCACCGCGGTGTGCAACGATAACAGGCCTGCGCGTGAGACCACCAGTCCACCAGGAATGAGCCATCGCCATTTCCGACCCAGTCAGAAGAGCAAAAGCGGCAAAGCGACGAGCGCGAAGGCGAGCGCCATCACCGAGCAGGCCGCGTAGAAAACTGTGACGGCAGCGTCGATATCCTCGATGGCTGCAACCGCACGGCCGGCGTGATTCATCATGGGCTCATCGACTCTTACGCCGCCATAGATTCTCGGCCCTGCAAGCTGAACGCCGATGGCGCCTGCCATCGCAGCCTCGGGCCAACCGGAATTGGGCGAGCGGTGAAGTCCGTGATCCCGCCGCGCCACCTCGATTGCGGTTTGCGCCGCATCCGCACCGCGTTTGAGAAAGGCGCCGGCAGCGATCAGCAAAGCCGAGAACCGCGCCGCGGGCAGGTTCGCCAAGTCATCGAGCCGCGCGGACGCCCAGCCGAAATGAAGATATTTCGGGCTCTTGTGACCGATCATCGAGTCGGCCGTGTTCAGCATCTTGTAGGCAAGAAGACCGGGAAGCCCGGCAACCGCATACCAGAAAGCCGGCGCCACGACGCCGTCGGAAAAGTTTTCGGCGAGGCTTTCGATCGCCGCACGGCAGACGGCCGGCTCGTCTAGAGTGTTCGGATCGCGTCCAACAATCATCGACACCGCTTTGCGGCCACCCGCAAGTCCTTCGCGACGCAGACCGACGGCAACCCTGGAAACGTGGTCGGCAAGGCTTTTCTGGGCGAGGAAGACGGCTACAGTGACAATCTCGAGCAAAGCGCCGAGGACGCCAAGCACATCGAAGAGCCGGGCGAGCACGATCCCCAGGGCCATGGCTGTGGCAAGCAGCGCCAGGATGCCGACGACACCCCGGACCTTCAGCCAGGCGTTGGCGACCTCCCGATGGTTAAGCACCTTGTCGATGAGCTCGACGGCGTTGCCGAAATACACCACCGGATGCGTCAAACGCGACCAGAGCCAGTCCGGATCGCCGACGACGCGATCCACCAGCAGCGCCATGACGAGGATGAGAAGTATTTCAGCCGACACTTACACACCCCCCCGGTTCAAAGCCTCGGCGAGGCGGCGGTCGCCCCCGGCGTCAGGCGCCAGCCCGATACGCAGCCATCGCGGATTGTAGTCGAATTTGCGCGTCAGGATGTGTGCCTTGCAGAGTGCCGCATGAAGATCGTGAGCACGCTCGTGTTCCACGAGCGCGAAAAGGCCCGTCCCGCCGACGACCTGGAGCCCGGCGCTGCAAAGCACGGCGTCGAGCGCGGCCTTGCGCTGCGCGATACCGGCCCTGATCCGCTGCGTGTCGCCTTCCATCAGCTTCGCCGACAGCGCCAGTGCCGGTCCTGAGACCGACCAGGGGCCGAGCCACTCACGAAACGACTCCTCGATCGGCGGGTTCGCGACGATAAAGCCGAGCCGGAGGCCCGCAAGGCCGAAGAATTTCCCGAACGAACGGAAGACAACGAGGTTGTCACAGGCGGCGACATGCCGGGCGACGCTCGCCTCCGGCTCCAGATCGCCGAAGGCCTCGTCCACCACCAGCAGGCCGCCATGGGCCCGCATCGCTTGCGCCATTGCAAGAACTTCGTCCGGCGGAATAAGTCGGCCGGTGGGATTGTTGGGATTGACCACGACGGCAAGGCCGTACCCCGCTTGGAGATCATCGGCACAGGTGACGGAATCGACGACAAGGCCGGCGGCCTTCAGAACGCGCGCATATTCGCCATAGGTCGGCGCAAATATGGCAGACCTCTTCGCCGGGTCGGCAATCCGCGGGAGCAATTGGATGACGGACTGGGTTCCGGGGACCGGCAGGGGCATGAGCCCGTCCGTCCGGTAGTATCGACTCGCGGCGATACGCGCTGCCTCTTCGACATGCCGGTCCGGCAATCGGTGCCAGACGCCCGCGTCGATCGCCGGCAGGGCGGCGGGACACGGGTTGATCCCCGTCGAGAGGTCGAGCCAGTCCTCAGGCGTGCCGCCGAAATGCGCCGCGGCTTCCGTGATCCCGCCGCCATGAATGATCGGAGCGTCCATGATCACTCCGATACATCGATGAGATGCATGAAGGAGCCGGCAACGTTCCGGCGTCGAAGGCCGGCGCGGCCGAGATCCACTCCTGCCGCATCCCGTACCATGAAGAGCGGCTCAGCCGCCCCCTCCGAAACGATCGTGGCATAGTGAAATTCGTGCGCGGTCATCGGTCCCCGGAAAAACGCGTCGTCGACAGGCGTCACGCGCCGGTAGCCGAGATGCCGCCTGCGTTCGGCGAAGCTCGTGACGAGCGGCAAAAGCCCGAGCATCTCGCAGCGCCTACCGTCCGCGGCGACAAGTCCCTCGCCCAGCGCCATGTAGCCGCCGCACTCCCCGAAGATGCGCGCTCCGCTCCCAGCCACCTGGTGCATCCCTGCGCGGAACTTCGAAGCGCTCGCAAGGCGTTCCGCATGCAGCTCGGGATAACCGCCGGGGAGATAGATCGCATCGGATTCCGGATGGGGCGCCTCGTCCGCAAGAGGCGAGAAGAAGGTGATTTCGGTCCCCTGCCCGCGCCAGCCGGAAAGAAGATGTTCGTAGCAGAAGGCGAAGGCGACATCGCGCGCAACGGCGGTCCGCTGGCCGAGCGGCCTTAGCGTCTCCGCTGTCTCTCCCGCCGTCAGGTCCGTCGCCGCCGCGAGCATCGCGTCGAGATCGCACGCCGACGCGACGCACTTTGCCGCGTGGTCTATGAAGGCTTCCAGCGATCCATGCTCGCCTGCCTGTACGAGACCCAGGTGGCGTTCCGGCAGTTTCAATGCCGCGTCCTGCCGCAGCACGCCCAAGACCGGCATTGCTATTCCGGCAAGCGCATCGCGCAGCATTCCCTCGTGCCGATCGCTGCCGACCCGGTTCAGAATGACGCCCGCGACGCGGACATCGTCGCGATGACGGGCATAGCCGCCGACCAGCGCGGCCACGGAATGGGAGAGGCGCGCACAGTCGACGACCAGGATTACTGCGAGTCCAAGCGCTGCGGCGAGATCCGCCGGTGCGCCCGAACCATCCGCTGCGCCGTCGAAGAGACCCATCATCGCTTCCATGATCAGCACCGAACCGTCACCCGTCGCATTGGCCGCGTTGGCGAGGAGCAGTCCGGGGCGCATCGCCCAGGGGTCATAATTGAAACAGGGCTTCCCGCTGGCGGCCGTGTGAAAAGCCGGATCGATATAGTCCGGCCCTGCCTTTCCAGGTGCGATCGAGACCCCACGCCGCTTCAACGCGCGCATCAGGCCGAGCGTGACCGTAGTCTTGCCCGACCCGGAGCTCGGCGCTGCAATCATGAGACCTTTCATGCCGGATTCCGGAGGATGCGGCTCGAAAACGGATCGGGAGCGAGCGCCCGGCCAGCGAGCGCTCCAAGCCAATCGAGCGAGGCGCGCAATCGAACGACTTCGCCGACGACGACGATTGCCGGCGGCTCGAGTCCCGAAGCGGTCACATCGGCTTCAGCGCCCGAAAGCGTCGTTTCCAGCACCACCTGCTCCGGTGTCGCCGCATTGCAGACGAAAGCCATCGGCTCGTCGGGCGAGCGGCCGGCGGCGATGAGATTGGTCGAGATCTGGCCGATGTGCTTCATTGCCATGTACATGACGATGACCGGAGAGCCCTTGGCAATGCCGTCCCAATTGATCCTGTCCGGCACGACGCCGGAGGAATCATGCCCCGTGAGGAAAGTCACCGCATGGTTGACCTCCCGATGCGTGACCGGAATACCGGCATAGGCAAGCCCGCCTATGCCGGCGGTAATCCCCGGAACGATGCGGAACGGGATGTGGTGCTCGGCCAGGGTCAGCGCCTCCTCTCCGCCTCGGCCGAAGACGAATGGATCGCCACCCTTGAGGCGCAACACCCTCTTCCCTTCACGCGCCAGTTCGACGAGCCGCAGCGAGATGTCGCGCTGTTTCGGCGAAGGCTTACCGCCGCGCTTGCCCGCAAATTCGAGTGCTGCGGTCCCTTTCGCGAGTTTGAGGCAATCGCCGTTGACCAGCGCATCATGAACGATCACATCGGCCTGGCGGAGCGCATTGGCTGCGTGCAGGGTCAGAAGGCCGGGATCGCCCGGGCCCGCACCGACGAGCCAGACCGATCCCGGCTCGAGTTCAGGCAGGCCGGCAAAAATGTCCGTCATCGGTCGATACTCCGGGCAAAGCATGGCATCCCATCAGGTCCGACCGAGGAAAATCTTGAAGTCGTCGCGTAGGAAACAATGGCAGATAATTGAATCCGCTTATCAAAGAAACTGCAAATTTCGGCCGAGACCATCACACGGCTCCCCCTGCATAATCAGCCGGTCCGGCGATTGCCGCCGTCGCCCGCACCGATCGGATCTTAGGCACGAGCAGCACCGCGTCGCACCCGGCGGCCGCCAGAGCCGCGCCCTCAGCGACGCCGTGGCAACCCGTATGGGCAAAGACGACCTTCGATGGATTTTTTAGACGCGACGATTGCGCCTCCAGCATGGCAGCCTCGAAGAAATGCGCGGGTACCGAAAAGTGCCGCGCGACCGCATGGATCGCGGGCTCGTCGGTCCGTGCATCCAGAGAGGCGACGAGTGCGACATCCCTGCCGGAAGCGCCGGCATGCGCGAGCGCCTGTTCGGCAAGCGCAATCACCTCTTCGGGCGCAGTGTTGCGCTCACAGCCAAGGCCGAGCACGAGTTTGGCGGTGATGAGTCCTTCGGCGGAAGGCATATGCGGTACGGCTCCCATGCGGCGTCGGCGTTCCATACGAAGCGCCGGCCCGGCGAAATGCCACGTACCGGTCCGGACAGCACCGGATCAAGCCCCCTGCATGGGTCGGCCGCACCGGACGCTCTTTCAGTCCGTTTGAACGGACGCCGTCGCATGATCGTCATTTTTATCGGAGCGCTTCAGGTCGGTCAAACCGGATTGCGCCATCCGCATGTCGCAAACCGCGCCGCCACGGGATCGGCCTCAAGACAATTCTTTGCATTTCGGCGTGACCTCTGACACAAGGCGGATGCAACTCCGCCGCCCATTTGCTCGAGACACCAGTGCACGACCTCGCCCTCCATATTCTGCTCTTTCTTTTCGCTGCCGCATTCCTCGCCGGCTTCATCGATTCGATCGCCGGCGGTGGGGGGATGATCACCATTCCGGCCATGCTGATCGCGGGGATTCCGCCGCTCGAAACGCTCGGCACCAACAAACTGCAGTCCCTCTTCGGCTCCGGTTCGGCGAGCATCGCCTATGCACGGCACGGCCACGTGAATCTCGGTGAGCAGCTCCCGATGGCGCTGATGTCGGCGGGAGGCGCGGTATTGGGCGCATTGCTGGCGACGGTCGCTCCTGCGGACGTTCTGGAGGCGGTGCTGCCGTTCCTGCTGATCGGCATCGCGCTCTACTTCGGTTTCAAGCCGAATATCGGCGACATCGACAAGCATCGGCGCCTGTCGGTTTTCCTGTTCACCGTCACCTTCGTGCCCCTGATCGGCCTCTATGACGGCGTTTTCGGTCCGGGCACAGGCTCCTTTTTCATGCTCGGCTTCGTCTCGCTCGCGGGCTACGGCATTCTCAAGGCGACCGCCCACACGAAATTCCTGAACTTCGGTTCCAATATCGGCGCATTCTTCGTCTTCCTGCTCAGCGGCGTCGTGCTCTGGAAGGTCGGCCTTACGATGGGTGTCGGCCAGTTCCTGGGCGCGCAGGTCGGCTCGCGTTACGCGATGGCAAAGGGCGCAAAGATCATCAAGCCGTTGCTGGTCGTCGTTTCGATCGCGCTCGCCATCCGGCTGCTCGCCGATCCGGCGCATCCGCTGCGGATCTGGCTGGCCCTGTAGGCCAGCCGCCAACCTGAGATAACGCGCCCCCAGGCGAAAAACCGTTATCCACTTTTCCTACAAGCGCTCCGACGCTTCAGCCGTTCCAGACGAGATGCCCGCCGCCGAGGTCCGATGCCGGCGGAAAGGATGGCGCATAGTCCAGCGCGCGTACCGGACTTGGCAGATCCTCCGCTTTCGGAACGAAATCGCGGCGCGTTCGGCCCGGATCTGCGACGGGAACCGCAGCCATCAGCTTCCTGGTATAGGGATGCTGCGGATTCTCGAAGATCTGCCGCCGCGTGCCCATTTCGACGAAGCGGCCCATGTACATGACCGCTACCCGGTGGCTGATCTGCTCGACGACTGCCATGTCGTGAGAAATAAACAAATAGGAGACACCCGTCTCGTCCTGGATGTCCTGCAGGAGATCGAGCACCTGTGCCTGGATCGACACGTCGAGTGCCGCGACGGACTCGTCTGCGACGATGAGCTTCGGTGAAAGAGACAGCGCGCGCGCAATGCAGATGCGCTGCCGCTGACCGCCCGAAAACTCATGCGGGTAACGCTTCATCTGCTCGGGCGACAGTCCGACCCGCTTGAAAAGATACTCCACCCGGTCACGCAGCTCGCTTCCGCTTGCAAGGCCGTGGATCACCAGCGGCTCCGCCACCAGATCGCCGACCCGCATGCGCGGATCCAGCGATGCGTAGGGGTCCTGAAAGATCATCTGCACGTCACGCAGGATGGGTCGCATCGCGCTGCCCCGCAAGCCTCCCGTGGGGCGTCCGTTGACCCGTATGTCTCCCGTCCACGGGACAAGGTTCAAAAGCGCCTTGCCGGTCGTCGACTTGCCGCAACCGGATTCTCCGACGAGAGACAGCGTCTCACCCTTGCGAACGGAGAACGAGATGCCCTCCACCGCGTGAAGCCGCTTGACCGGCCGCTGAAGGATGCCGCCCTTGATGTCGAAACGAACCTTAAGTTTATCGACTTCAAGCATCGGCTGTTCGGCGCCCGGCGCAGACCTTGCCCCGACCGCCTTGCCCGCCGCACGCTTCGGCGCGTCCGTTCCCTCCATTTCGCCGAGGCGCGGCACAGCGGAAAGGAGCTCCTTCGTGTACGCATCCTGCGGATGCGCGAAAAGGTCTCGGCTGGCCGCATGCTCCACAGTGCGGCCGTGCTTCATGACCAGCACCTCGTCGGCCATCTCCGCGACCACGCCCATATCATGGGTGATCATGATCACCGAAATCCCATAATCGGCCTGCAGCTTGCGGATAAGGGCCAGTATCTGCGCCTGAACCGTCACATCGAGCGCCGTCGTCGGCTCGTCGGCGATCAGGATCCGCGGATTCTGGGAGAGCGCCATCGCGATGACGATGCGCTGACGCAAGCCGCCCGAAAGCTCGTGCGGATACTGACCGAGCCGCCGCTCCGGCTCCGGAATCTGAACCTGACCCAGGAGTTCGACGGCCCGCGCCCGCGCAGCACGCCGGTTGCCGGCGTCTCCATGCGCGGTGATCGCACCGATCAGCTGACTGCCAACCGTCATCACCGGGTTGAGCGAGGTCATCGGCTCCTGGAAGATCATCCCGATCTTGCGCCCGCGAATCCGCCGCATGCGCGCTTCCGGAAGCGCCAATATGTCCTCGCCCTCGAGAGTGGCCGAGCCGCCCGCGATACGTGCCATCGGCTTCGGCAGCAGCTGCATCAGCGAAAGCGCGGTCATCGATTTGCCCGATCCGCTCTCGCCTGCAAGACAAAGCGTCCTGCCGGGAAGAAGATCGAAGGACAGACGCTCCACCACGATCTTAGGCCCGGTGGGCGTAGCCACCTGGACGGTCAGATCCTTCACGGAAAGCAAAGAGGAAGTCATCGGGCAGAGGCCTTGGCAATGTCATCAGAAGGACGTCCTGCCCCGCCAAGGCGGGCCAGGACCGGGTTCGTCACGCGAAGACGACGCGCGGGAAATAGAAGGACACGACCCAGTTCGGCTGGTCGACGATCTCGCTGATGCGAAGGTCACCGCAGACCGAGCACAGCATATAGGCTTCTTCCGGCTTCATCCCGCGTGTCGCACAGAGAAGGTCGATCATGCCGGACACGGCCGCGCGCGCGCCTTCCATAAGATCGCTTCCGACGCCCGTCGTGACCTCATAGCCTTCCGCATCGAGATGCCGTGTGACAGGGCCTGACGTCGTAAAGCGCGGCATCCGGAGATTCGCGTCCTTTACCACCTCGAGCTTCACGACCACATCCATTGCGCTTTCGATGGCAGTGCCGCAGACTTCGCCATCGCCTTGCGCCGCATGGGTGTCGCCGATGGAGAACAGGGCGCCTTCCACCTCGACGGGCAGATAGAGGGTCGTTCCCGCCGCAAGGTCGCGAATGTCGAGATTGCCTCCCACCCGCCGTGGCGGAACGACGGAATGCAGCCCCGGCTCCGCCGGCGCGAGCCCGATCGTGCCGGCGAAGGGCTTCAAAGGAACCCGGCCGAACTCGCCAAAGGCTGCGGGAGCAAGCGTAGCCGGATCATATTTCCAAAGTGCCAGCGCCGGCTCCGTGAACTGGTCGGCGAGGAGCCCGAAGCCCGGAATATTTGCCGTCCAGCCGAAGCCGCTCGGCTTGAAGTGTTCGATGGTCACCTTCAGGGCGTCACCCGGCCTGGCCCCATCGACATAGATGGGACCGGTGACCGGATTGACCTTCGTGAAATCGATCGTCGAAACGTCGGCAACCGTGCTGCCGGCGGTGAAATGACCGGAGCCGGAGTCCAGGCAATTGAACTCGAGCCGCGATCCGGGGGCCACCGTTTCCGCGGGCGGGATCGAATGATCCCAGCCGTAATGGTGGTGACGTCCGTGGATGGTGTAGTCGCAGTTACTGCACATCTTTTGCATAGACCTGATCGTAGTGGACGGGGATGTGGACCGGATCGACGAACAGCTTGTCGTCGCCGCCGATGCGCTCCGAGCGGATGGTGAAGCGCTCCTCGTTGAAGATCGGCGCCCAGGGCGCGTCCTCCATGATCTTCAGGTAGATGTCGCGCCACAGGGCCTCGCGCTCCGTGGCCCTTGCCGGGTCGACGATGGCGTCGGCTTCGGCTGCGTTCTTGTCGAGCTCTTCATTGCAGTACCAGGACCAGTTCCAGCCTCCCGGCACGGCACCGCCGCAGCCCAGAATGGGGCCATAGAAGTTCGACGGATCCGGGAAATCGGCAATCCACGCCATGCCGCCCGACCAGATCATCGGCGCCTGGTTTTCCTCGCCGCCGGCCGCGATGACATTGGCCTGTGCGAGCGACTTGATAGATGCCGTGATGCCGATCGCCTTCAGGTCCTGCTGGATCGCCTGGGCGATGCGCGGCTGCGGGTCGGTGTTCATGACATAGAGTTCGGTCGAAAATCCGTCGGCGAGACCAGCCTGCTCGAGCAGCTTCTTGGCGCCTTCGGGATCGAAGGTATAACCGGCATAGTCCTTTGCATAGCCCGGCATCGAGGGCGGCAGCGGCTGGTTGGCGGCCACCGCGCGACCATTGATGATGCGCAGGATCCGGTCCTTGTTGATGGCCATGTTCACAGCCTTGCGCACCTCGACCTTGTCGAAGGGAGCCATCTTGACGTTCATCGTTACATAGCCGGTGTGCAGCTGGCCGCCCCGGATGATCAGATCCTTGAAGTTCGGGTCGTTCGTCACCTCGACGAACTTCGCGGGCGGAATGCCGTCCCCAGGCATATCGACTTCGCCGTTCTGCAGGCGAAGAAGCGCAACGACCGGCTCCTGGCCGACCTCGAAGGTGATTCGATCCAGCTTCGGAAGCCCTTCGTTCCAGTAGTCGGCGAAGCGCTCGAACACCAGGCGCTGCCCAAGCGTCCATTCGGCAAGCTTGAAGGCACCGGAACCGACGGGATTCTTCCCGAAATCCGCGCCGTGTTTCTCGACCTCTTCCTTCGGCACGACATGGGCAAAGTTGAGCGCCATGACATGGAGGAAGGTGGCATCGGGCCGAGTGAGTTCGAACCTGATCGTGTGCGGATCCTGCACCGTGATGCCGGACAGCTCGCCCCCCGTACCGGCCGAGGCATCTTCAAAGCCCTTGATCGATGAAAAGAACCCGGCACCCGGGCTCTGGGTCGCCGGATTCACCACGCGCTCGATCGAATATTTCACGTCTTCGGCCGTCAGCTCGCGGCCATTGTGAAACTTGACGCCCTGGCGCAGCTTGAACGTGAAGACTTTGCCGTCCTGCGAGATCTCGTAGGATTCGGCAAGGTCGGGGCGCAGCTCGGTCGTGCCGGGGACGTAGTCCATCAGACCGTCGAACAGCGACTTGATCATCGACCAGTTCTGCCAGTCGTAGCCGATCGCCGGGTCGAGTGTCGAGACATCGTCCTTGTAGGTCACGGTCATTTCGCCACCCTGCTTGATCTCGTCGGCAAGCGCGGGATTTCCCATGAGTGCGGCGGCGCAGACGCCGGCCAGTAGCAAGTTCCTCATCTGAAGTTCCTTTCTTGATGCTGCAGTTTGTTCTTCCCGCGTCAGCGCAGCTTGATGCGTGGGTCGATAAGAGGTGTGATGAGGTCGGCGAGCAGGTTGCCGAGCACGATGGCAAACGCAGAGACGAGCGTGACGCCCATGATGATCGGGATGTCCACCCGCTGGATCGCCTGCCAGGCCAGCTGACCGATGCCGGGCCAGCCGAAGACGCTTTCCACCACCACGATGCCGGACATGAACAGACCGATATCGATGCCGATCATCGCGATCACAGGCAGTATCGCATTGGGCATTGCGTGCCGGAACAAGACCTTGGCGCGACCGGCACCGGTTGCGCGCGCCGTGCGGATGAAATCCTGGCGCATCACTTCGATCAGCGAGGAACGCATCATGCGCGAATACCAACCGGCCCCCAGGAAGCCGAGCGTGACGGAGGGCAAAACCAGGTGGGCGAAGGTGCCGTAGCCGCCAATCGGGAACCAGCCGAGCTTCACGGCGAAGACGTAAAGCAGCAGGATGCCGATCACGAATTGCGGCGCCGACACTCCGACGAAAGACGCGATCATCAGCGTATCGTCGGTGCGTGAGCCGCGCCGAAGCGCCGCGACGATGCCCATGGTGAGCCCGAAGATCAGTTCACAAGTGATGGCTCCGGCCATCAGCACGAGGCTTGCCGGAAGGCGCGATGCAATTAAAGTCGAGACTTCCGTCTTCTGCAGATAGGAGCGGCCGAAGTCGCCCTGCAACAGGCCCGCGACGTAACGCAGATACTGCTCATAGAAGGGCAGGTTCAGCCCGAGCTGTTCGCGGATGTTCTCCACTGTCTGAGCCGTTGCACTGCGGCCGGCGATCTGTCTGGCTGGATCGGCCGGTATCAGATAAAGCAGAACGAAGGTGACTAAGCTGATGCCAAGCAGGATAACAACCGTCTGAAGCAGTCGCCGCGCGATATAGGCTGCCATCAATGCCTCCCCTGCTGCGTCGGATCGAGAACATCGCGCAGCGCATCGCCGACCAGGTTGAAGGCGAGCGCCAGCGCCAGGATCGCCGCACCCGGTATGAACACCAGCCAGGGTGCCGACGTGAAATATGTCTGGTTTTCGAAAATGATGTTGCCCCAGGAGGGGATGGGCGGCTGCACGCCGATACCGAGGAATGAAAGCGTCGCCTCCAGAAGCACCGTCGTCGCGATGCCGAGCGTCGCCCAGACGATGATCGTGGACAGGAGATGCGGCAGGATGTGACGGAAGAGAATGCGTCCGGCGCCGGCGCCCATGGCTCGCTCTGCAGTCACGAAATCGCGCTCGGCGACCGAGCGCGTTTCGGTATAGACGACGCGGGCGATCTGCACCCAATTCACCATGGCGATGACCATCGCCACGATCCACAGGCTCGGGGTGAAGATCGCGGCCAGAACAATGGCCAGGAGAAGCGCCGGGAAGGCCATCATCAGATCGGTGAAGCGCATCAGCACAGTGTCCACCCAGCCCCGGAAATAGCCGGCTGCAATACCGACGAGCGAGCCGATGACGACGGCAATGCCATTGGCGACCACGCCGATGACGAGCGAGGTGCGCGCGCCATAGATCAGGCGGCTCAGGAGGTCGCGTCCGACAAGGTCCGTACCCAGCCAGAACTGGCTGTTGGGCGGCAGCGGCGCGCCTTCGATGGTCAGCCCCTCGAAAAACTGCTCGTGCGGATCGTAGGGCACGATCCATGGCGCCAGCGCTGCTGCGCCCACCACCACGGCGATGATCGCGAAACCGATAAGCGCAAGCGGCCTGCGCAGGAGACGCGTCCACACGCCCGATGTCATACTTTCTTTACTGCGTGCCGTTTCAGCGACCATGGTCGGCATTCTTCAATCCGTGGTTTTCGAATTCCTGGATGATGGCTGCAGCGACGTCCTCGATGCTGCAGCGGCGTGACATCGCGGTCAGGCGCAGGTTCTGGTAGGCTTCATTCGCGCCGCAGTTCTTCTGAAGCATCAGCAGTGCCGTTGCCTCTGCGAGGTCCTGGCGCCGCGCAAGGCGATCCTTCAATGCTGCGACGTCCCTATCGAGCGCGCGGCGGCGGGCAAAACTGTGGCTTGCGACCATCAGCGCACTGTACAGACCGGCGCTGCCGATCGGCTTCAGGAGCTGGGCGTCACACCCTTGCGCGATCGTCCAGGCTATGCGCCCGGGTGCTTCGGAGCCGATCAGCGCGATGATCGGCAAGGGCGCCTCCCCCTGACGCCAGGGAAATTGCTCGTCATGCCCCATATCTGCATCGATCAGGAGGACGTTGAACTCTTCGGCGGACCTATTCCTGGGAAAATCCGGCCAGGCCTGTTCCGCCGCAGTGCCGATACGGGCGCATTGGGCAAAGAGGGCGTCGACGTTCTGGTGGGGCCGGTGCAGGATGAGCGCCCGCCAGCCGTCGAAATTCGGGGTGTTATGAACGGAACTCATTTCACCACCTTCAGATCGGGCCGTCCCTCGTCCCGGCCCAGCGGGCGGACAAGCGGCGTGGATGTCAGGAAGGGATCCGGCGCAATGGATTCGTGCGAGCGCTTTACGATCTCGAAACTCCCATCCGCACGCCCGCGGCCGATATGAGCCGGCAGCTCCACGTGGTTGGTCCATCGGTCGACGCTGATGGTTCCCAGGGGCGTATCGACTGCCTGACCGCGCAGGGAATTGCGCACCAGGTCCGCATCGTCGCTGCCGCTGCGTGCTATCGCCTCGGCGATCATCACGACGGCACTGAACGCCTGCACGTAGAAGGCGTCGACGACGGCGCCCGGGTCCAGGGCCGCAAGCATTCTCAAGAAGGAGTCGTTTTCCGGCGACTCGATCGTGTGGAAGTAGCAACTGACCGTGAAATGTCCCGCAGCCGCCCGTCCGAGCCCGGCAATCTCGCCCTCGTAGAGGTTGCAGCTGATGACGGGGCACTTATCCGGGTGGAAGCGATCATCTGCTTCAGCGAGCGCCTGAAAGGCGCGCAGAAAGGCGTATGACGACGGGCCGATCAGGTTGTTCAGGATGAAATCCGGTTTCTTCTCACGCACCTCGTCGACGAGATGGGCGATATCCGTGTCTCCGATCGATACGAAGCGCTCGCCCACGACCTCGCCGCCCGAGCGATGGAGAATATCGCGTGCGATCCGGTTGTTCTCCCAGCCCCAGATATAGTTCGAGCCGACGAGCATGGCCCTGCTGCCGAAGCGCGGCGCTATATAGTCGAGAAGCGGTACCAGGTGCTGGTTGGCACAGGCGGCAACGTAGATAAGGTTTTCGGAAACCTCGAAACCTTCATAGACGCATGGATACCAGAGCAGCGCATCGAGCTTCTCGACGACCGGGATCACTTCCTTGCGGCTCCAGGAGGTGGTGCAGCCCACCACATGGCGGACATCGTGCTCGCGGATCAGCTGCCTGCAAAGCGGCGCATAGCGATCCGCCTCGCCCGCGGGATCGAGATGAAAGGCGTCGAGCCTGAACGCAAAACGCGGGGATGCGTTGACATGCTCGATCGCTGCCATGGTGCCGCGAAAGCCCTGGCTCGCCGGCTGCGCATAGCTGCCGCTTCGCGAGAACAATACCCCCACCGGGTAGGTGATGCCCGTCATCCGCCCCTCGAAACGCAAAAGGGCCCCGCTGAGAAACAAAGTTTCTCTTCGAGGCCCAGATGCCGACACATAATTTCAGCCAAGCCTAGCGCCAGGATACGACTTGTCAATACGAATGGACATAGCGGTGCCGATTTCCGTGGGCGCGGCCGCTCAGGCGCCGCGGAGAACTGCCCGCGCAGAAGCGCTATAGGGCCGTGGGCATCAGAAGACCGCCAGCAAGAGCGCGCCAGCCGCGATCAGACCGACGCCGAGCCAGTTTACCAGGCTGAGTTTCTCGCCGAGAAAAAGCACGCCGAACAGCGCAACCAGGACGATCGACAGTTTGTCGAGCGGCGCTACGCGGGCGGCATCGCCGAGCTTCAGCGCGCGGAAATAGGCGAGCCACGAGGCTCCCGTCGCAACGCCGGAAAGGGTGAGGAAGAGCCAGGCCCGCCCGGAAATCTCCGTCGGGCGCTGCCATTGTCCGGTTACCGCGACGATACCGGCGGCCACGAGAAGAATGACGCCCGTTCGGACCAGCGTCGCGAGGTCGGAATTGACGCTTCCGACACCGATTTTGGCAAAGATGGCAGTCAGCGCCGCGAAGGATGCGGAGAGCAGGGCCCAGAACTGCCAGCTCTGCGTCATCAGAATTCAACGCCCTTCTGGCCTTTGATCCCCGAGCGGAAGGGATGTTTTACCAGTTCCATCTCCGTCACCAGATCTGCGATCTCGATGAGATCTTCCTTGGCGTTTCGGCCGGTCAGGACCACATGCGTCATGTGCGGCTTCTCTTCCTTGAGAAAGCGCACGACCTCGGCGACGTCTATATAGTCATAGCGCAGAGCGATGTTGATCTCGTCGAGGAGCACCATGGAGTTGCGCTCGTCACGGATGAGCTCTTTGGCTTTCTCCCAGGCCTTCGCCGCCATGGCAATGTCGCGGGCACGGTCCTGCGTTTCCCAGGTGAAGCCTTCGCCGAGCGTGTAGAATTGGCAGATATCGCCGAAATGTTTCTCGATCAGGTCGCGTTCGCCCGTATGCATGGCGCCCTTGATGAACTGAACGACGGCGCACGGCATTCCGTGGGCGATGTGGCGAAAGATCATGCCGAAGCCGGCTGTCGATTTTCCCTTGCCCTTGCCGGTGTGGACGATGATCAAGCCTTTTTCGTCCGTTTTCGTCGCCATGATCTTGTCACGGGCGGTCTTCTTCTTCGCCATTTTCATGGCGTGACGCGCCTCGTCCTTTTCGGCAAGGGGTTCGCCGGTATTCGCGGTCTCGTCGCTCATGATGTCCTCCCTACTGATTTCCGGCCAGAAGACGGTCAGTCGCAGCGCCGCCGGAAAGGCTGTTCAGTTCAAATCGCGCCGAATTGGAGCGCGGGTTCCACAGGCCGCGGTCGATCGCCTCCAGCAGCCGCTCCGATATTTCCGAAAGCGCGGCCGGGTTCTTTTCGCGAAGAAAGGCGAGAACCTTCTCGTCGGCAATAAAGGCCTGATAGGTGGCTTCGAAGTGATGGTCGCGCACTGCCCCGGTGGTCGCAGCGAAGGCGAACATGTAATCGACCGTCGCGGCGATTTCGAAGGCACCCTTGTAGCCGTGGCGCATCACGCCGTCGATCCACTTCGGATTGACGACGCGGGCACGCACAACACGGCCGATCTCCTCCTCGAGCGAGCGGATGACCGGCTTTTCCGGACGCGAGTGGTCGTTGTGGTAGATTGCCGGGCGCCGCCCGCCGAGATACTCCGCCGCCGCGCTCA
Organism: Sinorhizobium arboris LMG 14919; assembly: GCF_000427465.1. NCBI lineage: Bacteria > Pseudomonadati > Pseudomonadota > Alphaproteobacteria > Hyphomicrobiales > Rhizobiaceae > Sinorhizobium > Sinorhizobium arboris. The sequence goes on from NZ_ATYB01000014.1 coordinate 1,843,057, forward strand.
TGCCACCTTCGAACTGGTAGTAATCGTCACTGTCGAGCAGATCGTGCTCGCGATTGTCCTGGTTCTGGACCACGGCTTCGATCGAGCGCAGGCGCTCTTCGAAAAGGCCGCGCTCCGCCTTTCCATCCTCACCGGCACCGTAGGCGTAGCCGCCCCAGGCAAGGTAAGCCTCGGCAAGGTCGCCGCGTGTTTCCCAGCCCTTCTCATCGACAAGCGCCTGCAGGCCCGCGCCATAGGCGCCAGGCTTCGAACCGAAAACGCGATAGGAGGCGCGGCGTTGAGCCTCTTTCGCGTCGACGCCCCGCTTTTCCCACTGCCGCGCTTCGGAGCGCATACGGGCCGCGATCATATTGTCGGCATCGTCCTCGTCGAGAGCGCCAACCGCGCGGACTGCCTTGTCGAACAGTGCTATCTGCTCGGGAAAGGCGTCACGGAAGAAGCCGGAGATACGCAAGGTGACGTCGACGCGGGGACGGCCGAGGACGGCAAGCGGGACGATCTCGTAACCGGTCACGCGGCGCGAGGCCATGTCCCAGACGGGCTTTGCGCCGATCAGCGCTAAAGCCTGTGCGATATCGTCTCCGCCGGTACGCATGTTGGAGGTGCCCCAGGCCGTCAGCCCGAAGGAGGACGGCCATTCGCCATGATCCTGCAGGTAGCGGCGGATCAGCAGCTCCGCCGATTTCTTGCCGAGCTCAAAGGCCGCAGGAGTTGGCACCGAGCGGCTGTCGACGGAATAGAAATTGCGCCCCGTCGGCAGTACATCCGGACGGCCGCGCGTCGGCGCTCCCGATGGACCGGGAGCGACGAACCGGCCATCGAGGCCGGTGAGGAGACCTTTGATTTCCGCCTCGCCCGAGCTTCGGATCGAAGGCTTCAGCCGCGTCTCGACCTCGTCAAGCACGGCGCGGGTGTTGGTCCAGTCACCCGGACATGCCACCTCGCCCGCAACCAATTTCGTGGCGAGCAGTTCTATCCGCTCGACGGTATCGCCGGCGGTGCGCCAGGGCGCATTCGAGAGGGCGCTCAGAGGATCGGGCTTCGGACCGGTCCAGGGATCGGACATGACGCAATCGAGCGGGTCGAAGGGTTGCGTGCGCCGGGGACTTCCACCCTCTGCCCTGCCCCGCAGGACAGAGGGAGGTGAAGCCGCGCCCAACCCCAAGTCCACCGCAATAGCGCGCTGCAGGCTCTGATCTCCCCCCTCACCCAGGCCACGCGCCACACGGGCGAGCGCGACGGTAAGATCGGTCAAAAGCCGTCCTTCCGGCGCCAGGCCGAAAATGTGCAAGCCGTCACGGATCTGCATTTCCTTGAGGTCGCAGAGATAGGCGTCAAGCTTTTCGAGCGCCCGGTTCTCGCTGTCCCCCTTCTCGATGCCGGCGTCCTGGTCAAGCCCTATGTCGCGCACGAGATCGAGTATCTGCCGGCCGAGCAGCCTGAGCCGCCGCGGATCGCCGCCCGCGGCCTCGTAATATTCGTCGACCAGCGCCTCCAGATCCTTCAGCGGTCCGTAGGACTCCGCCCGCGTCAAAGGTGGCGTCAGATGGTCGATGATGACGGCGCTCGTTCGCCGCTTGGCCTGCGTGCCCTCGCCGGGATCATTCACGATGAAGGGATAAAGATGCGGCGTCGGACCGAAAATCGCCTCGGGGTAGCATTCTTCGGAAAGCGCCAGGGCCTTTCCGGGAAGCCATTCGAGGTTACCGTGCTTGCCCATATGGACGATAGCATGGGCGCCGAAGAGCTCGCGCAGATAGGCATAGAAAGCAAGGTAGCCGTGCGGCGGCACGAGGTCCGGAGCGTGATAGGTTTCCTTCGGATCGATATTGTAGCCACGCGCCGGCTGGATGCCCACGAGCACATCGCCGAACCGAGCGAGCGGCAGGGCGAAGGCGCCGTCGATGAAGAAGGGGTCGGCCTCCGGCGCGCCCCAGCGTGCGGTCACGTCCTGCTGAATCTTCTTCGGAAGTGCACCGAAGAAACCCTTGTATTGACTCAGGGAAATCGTTTCGCGGATTTCCCTGTCGCGGCTCGCCGCATTGGTCGGCCCGGCCATCAGAAAACGGATCAGCGCGTCGCCGTCGTCAGGAACATCGCCTACAGCATAACCCTCTGCCGTCATCGCCTTCAGCACTTCTATCGTGCCGGCAGGCGTATCAAGGCCGACCCCGTTTCCGAGGCGCCCGTCGCGGTTGGGATAGTTGGCCATGACGATGGCGACCCGGCGGCTCCCGGGCCGGGTTCGGCGCAGCTTCGTCCAGTTGGCGGCGAGGCGTGCCGCGAAGCGGGCGCGATCGGCAAGCGGCTCGTGGCCGACGATATTGGCCTCGACCAGCGGGTCGTAAATCGAAGCCGCCTTGAACGACACGGCACGGGAGAGGACCCGGCCGTCCACCTCCGGCAGCGCGACATTCATGCCGAGATCGCGAGCCATCAGCCCTTGAGCCGAAGCTTCCCACGCCTCCCGCGATGACCCGGAAAAGATGACCTGCAGCACGGGCGCCCCGCCCGATTCGAGCACCGTCGGCTGCCGGTCCGCGCCGGGTGCCGAAACGGCAAAGCCGGTGGCGTTCATCACGACATCCGGCACGGCTTCGGCAAAAATCGCTTCGAGCGTGCCGATCGAAACCGGATCCTTGAGGCTGGAGACGAAAACGGGGAGCGCCCGCACACCCTCGGCCGCCAGCGCCTCGATCAGCACCTCGACCGGTTTCGTCTCCCCGCTCTGGACGAGAGCGCGGTAGAAGCAGATGGCCACGGTGGGGAAGTCTTTTTCTTCCACGACACTCTGCGGAGCATCACCATCTTTTCCCCCCGTCAAAGCCATCCACTCGCCGACGCCTATCGCGCCCGCACCTGGCCACCAGATGCCGGCCCTGAGCAGCGGTCGCGCCGGCTGCGGCTTGTCGCCGCCGTCGATCAACGCCTGCGCATAATCGAGGAAAAGACCAGCATTCTCCGCGCCGCCTTCAGTGAAATAGGCCCAAAGGCGCTGCCGGTCTTCCAACGGGACGGTGGAAAACGGGTCGACGCCCGGGTCCGGTTTGTCGTCACCCGGCAACACGGCGATCTGGAATTTATTCGCAACCGCCGCGGCGTGGAGCGCCTCCAGGACGTAACGGAAATAGCTCGCACCACCGAGTGGCCGAACGACGATCAGCTTCGCATGCCTCGCCGTACGTTCGATGTAAGTGTCGACGGACATCGGATGCATGAAATTCATCAGGCTGGCGATACGCAGGCTTCTTGCGCCCGCACGCTGACGATGGGCAGCTGCAATCGAGGCAAGCTCCGTATCGGCCGCCGACAGGAACAATATGTCGCCCGGGCTCTGTCCGAGGTCGATCGCCTCGTTACCGTCGGCGATCGCTCCTTTTTGAGCTAGGAGGAGATGCATGATTGCTCCCGGAACGAAGATCTCTCCCCAGCCCGTCCCCACAAGCGGGAGGGGCCAAACCACGCCCGGCGCAGCCGCTCCGCACGGGCCCGTTGCCCCTGCCGCACCGTAGCGCCCAGGCGACGAGCCAGCGGTTGCGGCAAACGCCTCCCAGACTCCTCCCCCTTGCGAGGAGCGGTCTGGGAGGGGAAATTCAGTCTAACGCTCAAGACCGCCTCACACGAGCGCGGAAATCGCCGCGCGCACGGCCGGCTCGTCCATGTCATGCAGCCCGATGACGACGAGACGCGTGCGGCGTGTTTCGCCGGCAGCCCATGGACGGTCGAAATACTGGTCGATGCGGCTGCCGACCGCCTGGATCAGGAGACGCATCGGTTTGCCCGGAACGTCGGCGAAGCCTTTGAGGCGAAGTACGTCGTGTTCTGCGATGACACCCTTGAGCCGTTCGATGAAAGTGGCAGGGTCGGCGATGGCGCCGAGCTCGACGACGAAGCTGTCGAACTCGTCGTGGTCGTGCTCCTCGCCTGCCTCATGCTCCATCTCGTGGTGAGACTTCCGGTTGACGATATCGCCCTCGGTACCCACTCCAAGCCCGAGCAGAACGGCAGCGGCTACCTCGCCGTTCCTCGCCTCGATCATGGCGGGCTTACGGGTGATGCGGGAGGCGACCTCTTCGCGCACGGACCTCAGCCCGGCGGCGTCAATGAGATCCGTCTTGTTGAGAACGATCAGGTCGGCGGCGGTGAGTTGATCCTCGAAGAGCTCTTCAAGCGGGCTCTCGTGGTCGAGATTCTCGTCGCCGACGCGCAGCGCATCGACCCTGTCGTGATCATCTGCAAAGCGGCCGGCGGCGACGGCAGCGCTATCGACTACTGTGACGACGCCATCGACCGTGACTTCACTGCGGATATCCGGCCAGTTGAATGCGGCGACGAGCGGCTGCGGCAGCGCCAAGCCCGAGGTCTCGATGACGATGTGATCCGGCCGATACTCTCTCTCAAGCAGCTTCGTCATGGTCGGGATGAAGTCGTCGGCAACGGTGCAGCAAATGCAGCCATTGGTCAGTTCGATGATATCCTCTTCCGAGCAGGCTTCCGCTCCGCAGCCCTTCAGCACGTCGCCGTCGACCCCGAGGTCGCCGAACTCGTTGATGATCAGCGCGATGCGCTTGCCGCCGGCATTCTGCAGCAGGTTGCGAATCATCGTCGTCTTGCCGGCACCGAGAAAGCCGGTAATGACGGTAGCCGGTATCTTGCCCTGCTGAGCCCTTGCGACTGTCATGGATCAACCCTTTATTTTCAGCGGCAGTCCGGCCGCGACAAAGTAAACTTCTGCGGATTTCGCCGCCACGATCTGATGAAGCCTGCCGGCGTGATCGCGAAAGTCGCGCGCCATCCGGTTTTCCGGGACGATCCCGAGACCGACCTCATTCGAGACGAAAACGAGACGCGAGCGCGCCTCGGAGAGAAAGGATGCAAGCGCGGCGAATTCGGCGGCCACGTCGCGCTCTTCCATCATCAGATTGGTCACCCACAGGGTCAGGCAGTCTACGAGGACGGCGCGCCCGGGCTCGTCGATGCGGCCAAGCAGTCCCACGAGATCGAGCGGCTCCTCATGCGTCGTCCAACCCTTGCCCTGCCGTGCGGCCCGGTGAAGGGCGATGCGCTCGCGCATCTCCTCGTCGAAGGCCCGGCCGGTCGCCAGGTAATGCATCGGCAACCCGAGGGTCTCGATGAGCTCTTCCGCAAAGGCAGATTTCCCCGAGCGCGCGCCGCCGAGCACGAGGGTCGGGCCGATACTGGAAATGGCCATGCCGCTCGCCTCAGTTATGACTGCGGCGGCAATGGCGAATGGGCGCGCCAAAAACGCGTTCGACTGAAAGTCTTCGAGCCACGACAACCTCCGTGCTGGCGTTGGGGAGCATCTCCCCTCGGGCGGAATGCCCTGACGGATGGCAGGTCTCCTGGCTCACGGCGTCACGATCCTCGTTGCCGCAGGGTTCGGCGGACCGGTTCGGCCCGAAAAACAATGCGGCAGAGGATCGAACGGGTTCGCCTCACCTTCCCGGCGCTTGCAGCATCGCGAAGGGCGGACGATTCGTAGAAGAAGAGGCGTCCTGCCCGGCTGATCACGATGCCACGCCAGTGGCTTTTCCGGCACCCTTCGGTTTCCGTGAGGCCGCCCCATGCGGATCGTCGAAAACCGGCGAAATGCCCGATGGCGAACCCTGACCGTTCTACAGTCGCGGGGTCGGCTGCGATAAGGGCGCCCGGCGTGGGTCCGCCCCGTCACATTCCCATTTACTCCCCCGCCCCACCTTCGGCACGAGGGAACCATCCATGTTGCGTTAATTATGAAGCGCCGGCGGCAAAGTCAATCGACGACCTGCGACACCGCGCTCGCCGAATACGGCAGAAACCGCATTTCATCGCCCGCTACTCCGAACGGGTAAGCAGACACATCCGCCCGCGCCATGATAATAATTATCGCTTGGGGGCCGGTGCGACGTCGTGTCGACACGGTTTTTCTCGTTCGCGCACATGATCCCGGACCATGTCGGTCGCAGAGGATCGTCGTGGAGGGTGCGATGTTTTACCTGCGTCGTGCCGCAATCGCTGCATTGGGCGCAGCGCTTTACGGTTCCATGCCGACAATTGCCGCCGAACCGGTTGGAGAAGCGGTTCGCATCAGAACGGCCGTCACCGGCAGCGCCGGCCCGCTTGCGGTACGGGATGCCGTTCATCGGGACGAACAGATCCGCACTTCCAGGTCGGGGCTCGGCCAGTTCGTGTTCCGCGACGGCAGTAAGCTGGCGGTGGGAGCAGGTTCTTCCGTCGTCATAGACAAGTTCGTCTTCGACGATTCGAAATCGGTACAGAAACTCACGGTCGCCGCTGCCAAGGGTACCTTCCGCTGGATCAGCGGAAACTCCAAGCACTCCGCCTATCAGATCCTGACACCGGCCGGAACGATCGGCGTACGAGGAACCGCGTTTGATTTCTACATCGGCGACGACGGAACGACGGCAATCGTTCTCTTGGAGGGTGCGGCGCGGTTCTGCGGCCCGTCGGGATGCCAGCAACTCACGCAGCGCTGCGATTGCGTGATCGCGAAACGCAACGGCGCCATGACGGACACGCACAGGGCCAGTCGCCGCACGCTCGCGACGCTCGGCAACCGCAAGGCCCTGCCTTTTCTTTCTGGCGATCAAAAACTGTCCGCCTCCTTTGCGAGCATGAGCGGCAGCTGCGGTATTTCGGCCGCTATCGAAGTCAAGCCGACTACGCCGGAACGCGCGCAGCCGCCCGAAAAGGCGAGCCCGCCAAAGGCGCCGCGCCCGGGCAAGACGCCCAGCAACGAGCCCGGCAAACGTGGCCTCGACAAGGGAAAGAAGGGGCAGGATACGGGTAAAAAAGGACAGGACGCCGGCAAGAAGGGTCAGGACAGCGGCAAGAACGGACAGCTGGAAACAGGCACGACGAAGGGCCGCGGCTAGAACGGGATGAGGAAGACCGTGTAACGGTTTTGCGCGCCGAGACGCGTAGCTGCAATAGGCCGGACTTCTCTATTCGGCGGACCTGACTTCGTTTGCGAACGGCAAGGATTCACCGGCAAAGTGGTCCGCGCGGCGCCCGATGCGGCGATAGAAATCCGATAATCCGCCACACAGAGCCGGAGCCTTGAGCTTTGCCGCGTTGATCAACTGGCGGCTTGGCCGTGACCTCGAACGCATCGTCCCGATCAACTGTTCGTGAATGCGCTGCAGCTCGGAGAACTCGGCGGAAGCGGCCATATGCTCGTCACCGACGACGGCATATACCGACGTCCGCGAGCTCTTGCCTTTCAGCGCCAGCGCCCCCGCCTCCAGCAAGGCGCATCGCCCGCCCAAATTCGCCGTCGTCTCGGATATGAGGATATCGAAGCCGACGTCCCTGCACGCGGCCTCGATCCGGGCGGCGACGTTGACCGCGTCGCCGACCGCCGAATAGTTGAAGTGCATCTCCGCCCCCATATTGCCGACGCAGGCAAGCCCGGTATGAATCCCCACACCGATCGCCACCTTTTGTTCACTTCCGAAGCCGAAGGCATCGCTCTCATTGAGGCGGGCAAGCGTCTGGCGCATGGCCAAGGCGGCGTGGACGGCCTTGTCGGCGTGATCCGCGACGTCGACGGGCGCATTCCAGAACGCCATGATCGAATCGCCGATGAACTTGTCGAGCGTCCCCTCGTTCGCGATGACATGGCGGCTCAGGGCGTCGAGAAGCGTATTGAGGAACCGGACCACCTCTCCCGGCGCCAGACGCTCGCTGATCTCAGTGAAGTTGCGCACGTCGACGAACATGATCGTCAACTCACGATCGTCCCCGCCGAGACGCAGGGCGTCATGCGTATGCTCGATGCGATAGAGAAGCGATGGCGACAGGTACTGCCCAAAGGCGCGCCGGACTACGCGCCGCTCCCGGTCTATGACCAGGAATCGATATGCGGTCGCCGCAAAATGGGTGATCGATCCGGCGAGGATCGGCGCCAGAGGATCGAAAAGCACGCCCGCATACAGAAAGGCGCACCAGGAAGCCACGAGGGCCAGCGCGGTGACCAGCAGGCCGCAGGCAAGCGCGACGGCGGGGCTGACGAAGGTCGTCAGCAGAACGAGCACGGTGCCGGCAACAGCGATCGCGAAGATCTCCAGCCCGTCCGCCCAGTCCGGGCGGGAGAGAAAGCGGCCGGAGAGAACCTGCTCGACGGTCTGCGCGTGCAGCGACACGCCGGGCACGTTGTGCCCGAGAGCCGTGGTGCGAATATCCTGCAGCCCGGCTGCCGAAGTGCCCACGAAGACGATGCTGCCTTCGATCGCCGCTCTCGTTTCGGCGGAGGCCCCACCGGGCGCCAGCACCCGGCCAGCCGAAACATATCTTTCGGCGTGATCGGGACTGACATACAGCCAGAGTTCGCCCGCGGCCGTCACCGGCACCACGAACTCGCCCGCCTTGATCAGTGTGATGGTATCACGCGCGTCCGGAGCACCGGCGACGACGTATGTGGAGGCGCCCTGGGCAACGCGCAGCGCTTCGAGAGCCAGGTTCGGATAGAATTGCTCGCCATCAGTCAACAGCAGCGGGACGGCGCGCACGACCGCCGACGGGCTGCCGGGATTGAGACTGATATGCCCCAGACCGGCGGCGCCGGCTTCGAGCTGCGGCCGCAGGGGCGTGGCGGCCGTCAGCCGAGGCGGCGCATCGACCGGGCTTTCCCCGGTGAAGGCGAAGCCCGCCTTAACCGGCGGCCGGTAGGTTCCCGCGTTGGAAATGCCGAAACCCAGAACGACGGGCCGGTCGCCTATCGACCGGGCGAGGATCTCGTCATTGTCCGGCAGCCGGTCAAGGAGCGCCGGATCGATACCGGCGACATCGCGCATGACGCTGCGCGGCGAAAGGCGGTCGGGTTCGGAGAACAGGATGTCGAAGGCTATGACGGCCGCACCCATTTCGGAAAGCCGGTCCACCAGGTCTGCAACGCGATCGCGCGGCCACGGCCACTGACCCAGCTCTGCCAGGGAGGCCTCGTCGATGTCGACGACGCGCACCGGAACGTTCTCGAAGCTGCGCGGGGCCAGTCGCTGATACTCGTCGAAGGTGAGATCGCGGGCGAGACGCAAGGGTGGCGGATCGCTTGCACGCAACACTGTGAGTGCCGCGACGATCGCAAGGCCGACTATGACCCCTACTAGCTGAGTGCGTGCCATGGCAGCGCCCTTCGCGCCGGATGCCGTCGCCTGCAAACCGGCGAGGAAACCGTCCTGATCCCAAACCATGCTGCATTTTTCGCAGGCCGTATGCAACGGAGAACGTCAGGACGGCTCGAGCGCCTCAGGTCCCGGCCGGAAGTATCCTCCCAAGGAACGCGAGCATGGCGCCATTGAACACGTCGGGTCTCTGCAGTGGCGCAAAGTGGCTGACGCCGCGAAGCGGGATCAGTTCGGCGGCGGGAATGCTCCGGGCGAGATACGCGGCGTGATCCCTTTTTATGAACTCATCCTTCTCGGCCTGCACGATCGCGACGGGCACGCGGATTCCGCCGAGGTCGCGTGCCGAATAATCGGGTTGCGTCTTCATCATCTCGCTAACGGCCGAGACAAAGTCGTCGAACTCATCCGGCGTCGCCGACAGCTCGACATAGTCCTTCCGGTGCCGGGCGAAGCAACGATCGATGACCGGGGTGGCCTCGAATTCCTTCACACCGCTCGGGTCCATGTTGCATGCGAAGAAAAAGACGCCGGCAACGCGCGATGGAGCCTCGCTCGCAAGAACGAGGCCGATGCACGCCCCGTCGCTCCAGCCCACCACGGCGAACTTCTGAAGCTGCAGCATGTCCATGACGGCAAGCACGTCAGACGCCATCAATTCGTAGCTGTAGGGCCGCCCATCGCGCGTGCTGCGCCCATGTCCGCGGCTGTCGACGAGTACGACGCGACGGCCGGCCTCAAGAAGCGGAGCAAGCTGATAGCCCCAGTTGCCGCTGTGTCCCAGGCCGCCGTGCAAGAGGACGACCGGGGCTCCGGTGCCGTATGTCGAATACCATATCCGGGCGCCATCGTGCTCCACATGGCCCTGCTCGGCGGCCGGTGGCAGAGCCGGTGCGCCCCGGGCTTCGAAACGCTGAAGATCATCGTCGTATTGCTGCATTCCGAACCTTTCCACGAGGTTTTCTGCGCTGACGACACGATACGGTCCGCGGCAGGAAATTCCAAACGGGCTCGGTTCGCAGGGCCCTACCCCAGCAGTGTGCCGAGCCATGCCCGGTCGAGTACCGTTTCGAGTTCCCCGGCAATCTCGTCGAGAGCCGCATCCACCGACTGGCGGTAATTGCCGCCCCCGCTCTCGATACCGAAGCTATTGAGCAGCGCGGCACGGTAGGCGTCGCTTCCGAAAAGGCCGTGCAGATAGGTTCCCATCACACGGCCGTCCGCCGATATCGCTCCATCCGGACGGCCGTCGATTTCGACCGGCGCGCGGCCGCAATCGGCGCCCGTCGTCTTGCCCAAATGGATTTCGTAGCCTTCGAGCGCGACGTCGTATTCCCGCGACCAAGCGCGGCTGTTGCGAACCGTCTTCTCCGGCGCCATCTCCGTCTCGACCGATAGCAGCCCCAGACCCTCGATCTCGCGCCTGCCGCCTTCGATGCCCAGCGGATCGATAACCCGGCTTCCGAGCATCTGATATCCGCCGCAGATACCGACGACCCGACCACCGCGCCGCACATGGCGGTCGAGGTCCCGGTCCCAGCCCTGACTTCGGAAATCCTCGAGATCGGCAATGGTGGACTTGGAACCGGGTATGACGACCAGGGCCGCATCGTCGGGAAGCGGCGCGCCCGGCCGGACAAAGACGATGTCCACGTCCGGCTCCGCGGCCAAGGGATCGAAATCGTCGAAATTGGCGATCCGCGAGAGCACGGGGACGGCGATCTTCAGCGCCTTGCCGTTGCCCCGCGCCAGCCTCTCGAGCACGACCGAATCTTCGGCGGGCAGCCGCCCGGCACTCTTCAGCCAGGGTACGACGCCGAAGCACGGCCAGCCGGTAAACTGACGGATCGAAGCGATTCCGTCGTCGAAGAGCGTCACGTCACCGCGGAATTTATTGATGAGATAGCCGGTGACCATGCGTCGGTCGTCCTCCGGCAGGATCGCATGCGTTCCGACCAGGGACGCAATGACGCCGCCGCGATCGATATCGCCGACAAGAACGACGGGCACCTCAGCACGAGTGGCAAATCCCATATTGGCGATGTCGCCGGCGCGCAGGTTGATCTCGGCGGGCGAGCCGGCCCCTTCGACGACCACGAGATCGGCACCGGCAGATACCTGTTCGAAACTCTCCATGACGGATCCGAGCAGCCCCGGCTTGAGAGCCTGGTATTCCTTTCCCTTGGCCTGACCCGCCACCCTTCCCTGGACAACGACTTGGCTGCCCACGTCCGATTGCGGCTTCAGAAGCACCGGGTTCATATGCACGGAGGACGGCACACGCGCGGCTAGCGCCTGAAGCCATTGGGCACGGCCGATCTCGCCGCCGTCGTCGGCAACGGCGGCATTGTTCGACATGTTCTGGGGTTTGAATGGCCTTACGCTGAGGCCGTGATTGGAAGCAAGCCGGCAGAGGCCCGCCACCAGTACTGATTTTCCGACATCCGAGCCGGTTCCCTGAAGCATGATCCTGCGTGTCATGCCTCCCCCGTAGCACCGAAACCTCCTGCCGCAAAGCTCTGTTCCGACGCTATTTCGCCATGATTGCGTCATCGGCGATCACGGTACGCCTCCGGTCTCTTCAAGCACGTGAAGAAACCTCGTGAACTAGCGCAATTGCGACATGCCGTGCCGAGCTTGGCATTCAAGTCGTACCGGCAAGCGCCTATATCCGCGGCATCGAAACCACGCCGGAAAATCACCCGGTCTCCCAAGATAGAAAGCCATGCTGTTCGTCTTCAGCAAACCCAATTTCGTCCAGATCGCCTGGAACTCCAAGGCGCCGAACGGCCAGTCCCGCGTCCGCAATGTCGTTGCGGAAGCGCCGATCGGTCCCCTCGGCTTCATCCGCACGTCCAACGTCGGATAGAGGCGCCACGTCGCGTCCGAGGCCGCTGCGTTCCGCGGCGGCTTCTTGGCGCTGGTGCCGAAATGCAAAAAACGGCCGCACCCGACCTTCGGAACGGAAGGGTGCGGCCGTAAGATCGTTCCGCTGAATCGGGTCCGGTACGCACTACCTGATCCGGACCTGCGGCAGTCGCCCGCCGCAGACAGACAATTATCCCCACAACCTTACCGGATCGTTATCGAGGTCTTAACCAAATGTGAATTTCGCCGGCTTCGCTGCCTAGGCGCTTCGTGCCGCCAGCATGTAGCGACGGAACACGCCGCCGCGGCGCACCGCCGGATTGAAAGGTTGATTTCTCAACGCGAACACTTACGCTTGCCGCAATGACAACGAAGATTGCCGGCTGGCAGTTCAGCGCGCGTGGAGCGGTTGGGCGGCGCTCCATCCCACCCTGCGTGGGGCACTGACGTGAAGGTGTCGACGGAATGAAGAAACTCCTTGCTCCCCTCGTCCTCTCGGCAGGCATATGGGCTGTCGCGGCCTCATCCCAAGCGGCCGAATGCGGCAGCATCAGCATCGCCGCCATGGACTGGGCTTCGGCCGGCGTTGCGGCTCACGTGGACAAGTTCATTCTGGAAAACGGCTACGGATGCAGCGTGAAGCTCGTCTCCGGCGACACTATGCAAACCTTTACCTCGATGAACGAGAAGGCACAGCCTGATATGGTGCCGGAACTCTGGATCAATTCCGTACGAACGCCCTTCGACACCGCAGTCAAGGAAGGTCGTCTCATCGAGGGCGCCAAGATCTTGAGCGAGGGCGGTGTCGAAGGCTGGTGGATTCCCAAATTCATCGCCGACGCACACCCCGATATCCGAACGGTCCAGGACGCGTTGAAGCATCCGGACCTTTTCCCCTCTCCTTCCAATCCCGCCAAGGGAGCGGTCCATAATTGCCCCGCCGGTTGGAACTGCCAGTTTTCCACAGCCAACCTCTACAAGGCGCTCGAAGCCGAAAAGGCCGGCTTCGAACTGATCGACCCCGGTTCCGCCGCCGGGCTTGACGCGTCGATCGGCGACGCGTTCGAGAAGAAGACCGGTTGGCTCGGCTATTATTGGGCCCCTACCGCCGTACTCGGCAAGTACGAGATGACCTTGCTGTCCTTCGGCGTAGACCACGACAAGGCGGAATGGGACTCCTGCACGGCCGTTCCGGATTGCCCCGCGCCAAAGGTGAATTCCTATCCGGTTTCGGACGTCTACACCGTGGTGACCAAGGCCTTTGCCGATAGAGCGGGTAGCGCCATGGACTACGTCGAGGCGCGGCAATGGGAGAACGCGACGGTCAACAAGGTTCTGGCCTGGATGGATCAGACCCGCGGCACGAACGAGGACGCCGCTCGATATTTCCTGGAGAATTTCCAGGAGAAATGGATGCCGTGGGTAAGCCCGAGTGTCGCGGAAAAGGTGAAGGCGGCGCTTTGATCCGTTCCGGGGCTTTGATCGATTCTTGAGAGTTGGAGCGGATGCGGGCGGAAAACGCGCACAGTTTTCCTCATCCGCTCTAAACTGCCTGATGCGCGACGCACGAGCCGCAGCTGCGTCGCAAACAGTAAAGCGGTCGGCGCGTTCCGCTGTCACAGTTCCGATGCAAGGAGAAGGCGCCACAAAAACGCAGCCGGCGCAAAAAAGCTCCAAGCCAAGTAGGGGAAAGGTTGTCCATGGCTAGTCACGCAATCGAGGTGAAGAACCTCTATAAGATTTTCGGCCCACGCGGGGAGGAATACGTCCAACTCGTCGAGAAGGGGATGGGTAAGGCCGAACTCAACGAAAAGCACGGCCACGTGCTCGGACTGCAGGACATCAACATTTCCATGCCGGGCGGCTGCATAACGGTCGTCATGGGACTGTCCGGCTCCGGCAAATCGACGCTCATCCGGCACATCAACCGGCTGATCGATCCGACCGCCGGCGAAGTCCTCTACGACGGCGTCGACGTCTGCAAGATGAACGAGAACGATCTTCGCGCATTCCGCCGCCACAAGACGGCGATGGTGTTCCAGAAATTCGCGCTGCTGCCGCACCGGACCGTCCTCGAGAACACCATCTACGGCCTGGAAATCCAAGGCGTGGACCGGCGCGAAAGCGAAAAGCGTGCGCTCGGCTGGATCGAGCGCGTCGGCCTTCAAGGCTTCGAGAAACACTATCCGAATCAGCTTTCGGGCGGCATGCAGCAGCGCGTCGGCCTTGCCCGTGCGCTCACAAACGACGCCGACATCCTGCTGATGGACGAAGCCTATTCCGCACTCGATCCGCTGATACGCGTCGACATGCAGTCCGTTCTGCTCGAATTGCAGAAGGAATTGAAGAAGACCGTGGTCTTCATCACGCACGATCTAGACGAGGCACTTAGGCTCGGCGACAAGATCGCCATCCTGCGCGACGGCCGCGTCGTGCAACAGGGGACCGGTCAGGAGATCGTCCTCGCCCCAGCCGACGACTATATCACGGCCTTCGTGAAGGAAGTGAACCGCGGGCGTGTGATCAACGTCGAAACGATCATGCGGCCGCTTTCCGGCAATCCGGAGGGCCTGTCACTCCCCGCAGGAACGGTGCTCGAAGCCGCCGCCCGCATGATGACCGATGCCCACATCAGCAACGCGCATGTCGTTGACGCCAACGGCCGCCCGGTCGGTACGGTCGACCTGCAGATGATCATCTCGGCGATGGTCACGCCGATGACGCATGACGACCGGCAGGCGGCTTGACGCGCATTAGGGGCGCCCGCCGGGGCGCCCCTTCTTGCGGGATGTTCAAGCGGCGGCCAGCTTGCCGCTGATGTATCGGAACTCCTGCGTCTTACCTCCATAGCCATAGGCGGCCGGCGGCACCTCATGCACGAGCACGTAGCTTTCCGGATGGATCTTTCCGAGAAGCCCCGCGAAAGCCCCAAAGATCGCTTCGACATAGCCGGCCATTTCCTGCTTCGTATTGGTGCCGTCCACGATCTTGATGTCGAGCCAGAAACTGCTGGCCTCTTGCGATGCAAGCGACTTGCCGCCCGCGAACCAGTGCCGCGGATCGACGTAGGTAACCACCACGGCCGTTACCGTGGGGTCCTTGCGAAGGTGCGCCTGCGTGAGGTCGCTCACCTTTGCCGCTATTTTCGCGGAAAGCTCCGCTTCCGGCCGTCCGGTAACGCTGATGTTGACGATGGGCATGGCAGGCTCCTCTTCGAAATGTCCACCGCCTCAACATGCCATCGCGAATACGTTAAGAAAATCGAATTGTCTTGCATGAATACTTCCGTAGAATTGAAGTATGAGCCCGATGGATCCCGAACTGCTGCGCACCCTCCTCGCCTTCGCCGAAGGTGGCTCGCTGGCACGAGCGGCGATGGCCGTCAACCGCTCGCCCTCGGCCGTAACTGCGCAGATGCAGCGGCTGGAAGCGCTGATCGGCGAGCGCATTCTTGCGCCCGCGGGACGCGGCCGCGTGCTCACGCCCGTGGGAGAGGAACTCGCCGCGCATGCCCGGCGGATCCTCGATGCGCATCGCGACGCCTGGCTGAGTCTCAAGGGTGCGCGCGCCGATGGGCGAATCTCCCTCGGCAGCACTCAGGACTTCGCCGATACGATGCTTCCTGGACTGCTGCGCCGTTTCGCGCGTTCCCATCCTCGCATTCGCCTGGACTTGAGAATCGGCCGATCTAGGGAATTGGCCGCCGCTTTCGACCAGGGCCAGGTCGACATTCTTCTTGCCATGCATCAAGCCGCTACAGGTGACGAATTGCTCGTGCTTCGCGAACAGATGCTTTGGCTCTGCTCCGACCGGGGCCTGGCGGCGGAAGAAGAGGAAGTGCCCCTCGCCGTGCTCGACCCTCCCTGCGGCTTCCGCGCCGCGGCCATATCGGCCCTCGAGGGAGCCGGACGCCGCTTTCGGATAGCAGCCACGAGCCCCAGTCTTTCGGGCTTGCGTGCCGCCGTCCTGAGCGGCATCGCCGTGACGACCCGAACGGAACGGTTTCTCGACGCTGGCGTCGAGCGTGCTCCAGAGCATCTCGCGTTGCCAGCCCTGCCGCCAGCGGAGTTCAGCCTGCGCCTGCGCGTCCGGGCGGAGAAGCCCGCAGCCGATCTCGCCACGCTCCTGGCCGACGAGTTGCCGCGCTCCGGTGCTCGGAGCGGGATGAGGCCGGAAAACCGCGCGCACCTTTCCTCATCCCGCTCTGGGAGCCGCTGACTGCTTCGCGTCCGGCGGTGCTTTTCAGCTTGACTCGCGCAATTCTGTTGCCAACACATAAAGATATCTTTATATCTTGCTGCAGTTTCATTCAGCCGGGAAAAACCGATGTCCGCTGCAGCCAATGCCTTGTCCGATCTCCTCGTCCAGAAGGGCGTCCTGCTTGCCGATGGCGCCACGGGCACGTCGCTCTTCGCCATGGGACTCGAAGCGGGTGAGGCACCGGAAATCTGGAATGAGACGAAACCGGACAACATAACCAAGCTGCATCAGGATTTCGTGGACGCCGGCGCGGACATCATTCTTACCAACTCCTTTGGCGGCACGCGCCACCGGCTGAAGCTGCATCAGGCCGACGACCGGGTCCATCAGCTCAACAAGCGGGCGGCAGAGATCGCCCGCGCCGTCGCCGACAAGGCGCCGCGAAAGGTCATTACCGCTGGCTCCGTCGGCCCGACGGGCGAATTGCTGATCCCGCTCGGCGCACTCTCCTATGAGGACGCAGTTGCAGCCTTTGTCGAACAGATCGAGGGCCTGAAGGCCGGCGGTGCGGAAGTCGCGTGGATCGAGACGATGTCCTCTCCGGACGAGATTCGAGCGGCCGCGGAAGCCGCCGCGAAGGTCGGCCTTCCCTATGTCTACACCGGCTCCTTCGACACCGCCGGCAAGACGATGATGGGCCTGCACCCGAAAGACATTCACGGCGTCGCCGCCGATATCGGCGAGGGCCCGGTCGCGGTCGGCGCCAACTGCGGCGTCGGGGCGTCCGACATCCTTTCCTCCCTCCTCGACATGACGGCTGCAAGGCCGGAGGCTACTATCGTCGTCAAAGGCAATTGCGGCATTCCCGAGTTTCGCGGCTCGGAGATCCACTATTCCGGCACGCCGCCGCTGATGGCAGAATATGCCCGGCTGGCCGTCGACGCCGGCGCGAGGATCATCGGCGGCTGTTGCGGCACCTCCTGCAGCCACCTGGCCGCAATGCGCCTTGCTATCGACAATCACACCAGGGGTGAACGCCCGACGCTCGAAACGATCGTCGAGAAAATCGGCCCATTGCGTAACAAGTCCGCGAATGAAGGCCCTGCCGCCCGCGAGCGCCGCCGGCGCGCATAGCTCCTCCCGGCGAAGCTCCGGGAACGATCCGGAGCTAGCCTGTTCCGTGCGGCCTGAACGATGGGCGCGAGGCCACTGCAGGAATGCGTCCGCGCCGGCGCTCACCGGAGCGGCTTGTCGGGCGAGTTCGCAAATTCCGCGACGAGGTGTCCCGAGCCGGCCGCGCTCCCCAGTGCAGCCGTATTCCGCAGCGCTGGCAAATGCCGGGTAGAACCGAAGCGCTGTGCCAAGATGACGGGATGCGTCCTCGGAAAAATGCACATAGTCTTCGATAGCTGTCGGTCACGATCCGAAGGTCAGACGGCACCGCTCCCTTGCCGTCGAGAAGCATGGTCTCTTCCTTCAGATACTGATTCAGCGGCGAGCCGACGCGCCGATCACGCCTCGCTTGCGTAGCAGGTGGTGACGCCAGGCATCGAGACCCGCTTCGATGTTCTTGCGGCCGAAGCCGACGCGGAAGCGATCCAGCGTGACTGGCAGGAGATCGGAGACGAAAAGGCTCGACGGAAGCAATAGCACGCCCGACTCCTCGACAAGGCTTCGGCAATGCTCCTCCACGCCGTCCGCCCCGCTATAGCGCGCGAAACCGACGCAACCGCCATCCGGCGCCTGCCACTCGTAAATATCGGCAAATTCGGCGAAGAAGGCGCCGAGCTCTTCGAGGTTCCGTGTGCAGAGCGCGCGATTGCGGTCGAGGATTCGCTCTCGGGACTTCAATGCGATCGTCGCCAGCACTTCCGATGGCCGGGAATTGCAGATGGAGAGGTAATGCTTCATGCCTTCCATGCGCTGAAGAAGCGTGCGGTCGCGGCAGGCGATCCAGCCGATCCGGAGGCCTGGCAGACCATAGGCCTTGGACATGACGTTGAGCGATACGCCGCGTTCGAAGAGTTCGGCCGCCTGCGGCAGGCGCTTATCTTCCTGGCGTTCGAGGCCTCGATAGACCTCATCGCTGAAGAGATGGATGCCACGTTCGGCGCAAAGCGCGGCAAGTGCCCGGAAAGTCGAAGGCTCGGCAGTAGCGCCTGTCGGGTTGTTGGGGAAGTTGACGGCGACCAGCTTGGTATTCGGCCGCAGCGCCGCCCGAACGTCGTCGATGTCGAGCTGCCAGCCGTTTTCGGGCCTGAGCGCAACGCCGTTGACCGAGGCGGCGATCGCGACCGGCAGCGTTTCCATCGACTGGTAATTCGGCACCGTAACGATGGCATGGTCCTCGGGACCGAGCAAAGCCAGCATGGCGCAATAGAGTCCCTCCTCCGCACCGGCGAAGCAGAGGACTTCTTCCGGCGCAAGCCCCTCATAGGTCGACGCAATCGCCTCGCGGAGCGCCGGCGCGCCGTAGGTCTCGGTATAGCCGAGCGTCAGCCGTTCCCACGCTTCTCGATCGGCGTCGTCCGCAAGGGAAAGAAGTTCCGCCATCGACATGGTCTCGCTGTCGCTCGCGGTCATGTGGTGCCGCGCCGTGAACTCCCAGCGCGAAAAATGTTTCTCGAGGCGAAAGGGCGGCAAGGTTGTCATGGATCTTCTTCCCTTTGGAGGCAAGGCTCGGTGCCTATTTCAGGCGGCGCTTTGCGAGCGCGCGGCGGCGAGATAGTTGTAGATCGATGCGCGTGACGCCCCGATCAGGCTCGCCAGATGCTCGACGGCGTTGCGGGTCTCGAAGAGCCCCTGCGCTTCGAGTGCCGCGACGAGGGCCACGCGATCCGGACGCTTCAAGGCGGAGAGCGCAAGCCCCCTCGCCTTGAGCCAGGCATGCAGCGCTGCATTGATCTCCTCGCGCCAGTCGCGCGAAAACAGCGCTTGAGGCCGAGGTTCCGGCGTGCCCGCAAAGGCCGCGAGCAACCTCACGGCGTCGTCGATTCGAGAGACATCGAGGTTGACGCAGAGAAGGCCGACCGCACGTCCCTTGCCGTTGCGCAGCACCGCGGACACGGATTTCAGCCGCCGTCCATCCGCAGCTGTCTTCTCATAAGGCCCGAGCACGGAGACACCCTCGACCATGTCGCCGAGTCCGTCGTCGATGAGGGAATCCGCGGCGGGGGCACGGCCGGAAAAGGCATTCCAGAGAGCCGCAATCTTACCGGTCGATAGATCGTGCAGAACGACCTCCGCATGCGGATAAAGCAGCGCGCTTATCGCTGCGGCCGAAGGGACGTGTACCGCAAGAGAGGCGGGAATGGCCGGTTGGGTGCTCATGCTTGCATCTGAAGGGATTTATACATTTTGTCAATATTAGATTTTAAATCCATCATTGCAGGCCGGCGATTGCTCGCCTAACCCGGGGTTTCAATTCGAGGGATACGATTCGATGAACGCACCAGCCCCCGCCCGGGATACGACCGCCAGACTCGCGGCTTTCGGCGACGCAGATCAGGCTTTCGTCAAGCTTCTGATGGAAAATCCCGGGCAGGACGAGCATTTGATCGAAGAACTCCGCCGCCATCTTGATCTCGCTGTCGAAGCGCCGTTCCTGAACACGCTGAGGCTCGAGAAACTTGGGCGATGGTTTGGTGGCGAAGCTCCTGCACGGCTGCAGATGCGGCTCATGGAAACCGCCCGTTGCAGTCAGCACCCGGCCTATCAGGCGTTCAAAGGTGGCCTCACGAAATCCGGAGGATTGGAACGGGCGTTTCCGAAGAATTGAACTGCGGCAATGTCCGCGCCAGCGGGCCTTTCGCTTTACCCAATCAGCGCGGAAACTCCGCGACCACCGCGATGATGGGGCCGAGCGGAAACAGTCGGTCGTGCCGGTTGATGTCCGGTGCATAAAGGCTCGAGATCGTTCCGTCGAGAAAGAGCGCATTTGGACAATCGAGCGCGTCGCGAAACAAGGTCGCGAAATCGTGAAAGCGCACCGGCCGTTTCGACACGGCGAAGACCACTTCTCCATTCGTCGTCACTCCGACGCCGTTGCGGGTCTTAAGGCTGTCGCTATCCGGCAGGAAACGGGGATGCAGCGCACCGTCTATCACGAGCATCGGACCGGATTGCGTTGCGAAACGCGGCTCGATGCCGGCAAGGCGATAGGCCCCGGCCGCCATGACCCCGGCCTTGCCGCCACCGACGTAAAAGACGCCGTTCGGCAGCATGTGGAAGTTGCCCCAACCCGGATCTGTGTTGAGCATCGCCTGCTCCGCGCCCTCCTCCACGTGCAGCCCGACCGGAGAGAGGTCCTCGTGATACATGCCGCCGTTCATCGCGAAGACAAGATACTGTTCGCGACGGCGAAGTTCGATCGACAGCGCTCTGAAGGATCTGAACGGCATGCCCGCCTGGTCTTTGTTGTAGAGCCGTATGTCGCTCGTCGCCGGGTCGAAGCTGCAGGCGACATAGACTTCGCCGAGATGGTGAACATCGCGGCAGGCGCCGAATGCGGGTGCAGCGAGACCGGCGGATAGAAGGGCAGCGCCGGCGATAAAGGCTCTCGAAAACAGCGGCATGGAATCGGTCCGAAGGGAATCGTACGGCGGAGCATCGCATGGATCGCGGCGGATCGCTGTCGGCTTTTTGCGCGCGTCCGTTCAGCTTACAGGTTGAGCGCCGCCATATGGAAACGCAATTGCCCCACCGGATAGCGATGGTCGCGCCCCACCGGACATGCATCGCGGGACAGGCAGCCGTCAGCAAGGCAGCCGGCAACCCCTTTCCCGGTCCGCAGATGCGCGCGACAGCGCCCCATATCGAACGCAGTGCCTGCCAAGGCATCCGCCGGGCAGCTGGAAAGGCACGGCTTTCCGACACAGGTTTCGCAGGGGTGGCCGCCCGCCGGCTCGCCGGTCACCGGCATGGCTCGATCGAAGCCCAGGGCACCGCGATAGCCGTGCCATAGACCATAGAGCGGGTGGATGAGGATGCCGAGCGGCGACGACTTCAGCCCTTCGGCACGCATCGCCCATTGCTGGAAGGGCTGCCAGGGGGGATCCGATGGAAAATAGGCCGCGGCACCTGCTGCCGCAGCCACCGGGCGGATGACCAGTTTCGACCAGCTGTCGAGGGGCTCGGCGCCGCCGCGGTCCGGTTCGCCTTCGCGCCACCGATTGAAATGCTCCCATACCGAGCCGCCGACGTTGCCGACCAGCAGCACGCTCGCTGCGGGCTTGCCGCCCTCGAGCGTCGGCGCCGCCTCGCCCGGCGCGAAATTCACGGTCCCACGCAAAAAAAGACCGTGCGGCGCAAGCGCCGCACGGATCGTTTCGAGCACATCGCTTCCCGATGCGGAAGGAGCCGTCATTTCGGCTTCGGTCCCTGAGTTTCGTAATGCGGGCGCCAGACCTCTTTCTGGATCATGTCGGCCACCTGCGCCGCGCCGCCTTGCTCCCTGGCTCGCTCGGGAGCCTTTCAGGTGAAGGCGTCCGGCATGGAGTCCTTGCGCTTGGCGATGAAATCCTTGAGCGCGTCGTCGATCGCCGGGTCGAGATAGGGCGCCTCGTAGTGTTCGAGCCAGGAGCGGGCAAGCGCATTGGCGCGCTGTTCGATCCGTTTTTCGCCCTCGATCTCCCACTGCTCGAAGGAGTTGTTGTCCGCGAGCGGAGAACGATAGAAGGCGCTCTGGAAGTTCGCCTGCGTATGTGCGCAACCCAGATAATGACTGCCGGGGCCGACTTCGCGGATGGCGTCCAGCGCCTGGGCGTCTTCCGAAAGGTCCACGCCCTCGGCCATCTTCTGCATCATTCCGAGCTGGTCCTGATCGATCATGAATTTCTCATAGGACGAAACGAGACCGCCCTCGAGCCAGCCGGCCGCATGCAGCACGAAATTGGTGCCGGCAAGCAACGTCATGTTCAGCGTATTGGCAGATTCATGTGCGGCCTGCGCGTCCGGAATCTTCGAACCGCAGAGCGAGCCGCCAGTACGGAACGGCAGACCAAGACGACGGGCGAGCTGAGCGGCACCGTAGGAGACGAGCGACGGCTCCGGCGTACCGAAAGTCGGCGCGCCCGACTGCATCGAGATCGAGGCGGCAAAGGTGCCGAACAGCACCGGTGCGCCCTTGCGGATGAGCTGGGTAAACGCCGCACCTGCCAGCACTTCGGCGAGGATCTGCGTCAGCGTGCCCACAACCGTGACCGGGCTCATAGCGCCCGACAGGATAAAGGGCGAAACGACGCAAGCCTGGTTATGGCGGGCATAGACCTTTGCCGCACCGAGCATCGTCTCGTCGAAGACCATCGGCGAATTGGCGTTGATGAGGTTCAACGTCACAGCATTGTTCTCGACGAAATCGTCGCCGAACAGGATCTTCGCCATTGCGACCGTGTCTTCAGCGCGTTCGGGTGCGGTGACCGACCCCATGAAGGGCTTGTCGGAATAGCGGATATGGCTATAGACCATATCGAGGTGGCGCTTGTTGACGGCGATATCGACCGGCTCGCAAACCGTGCCGCCCGATGAGTGCATCGACGGCGCCATATAGGCGAGCTTTACGAAATTGCGGAAGTCCTCGATCGTCGCGTAGCGGCGGTTGCCATCGAGGTCGCGCACGAAGGGCGGGCCGTAGACCGGCGCGAAGACGGTCGACTTGCCGCCGATCTGGGCGCTGCGCGCGGGGTTGCGTGCATGCCAGGTGAACTCCTTCGGCGCCGTTTTCAGAAGCTCGCGGCAAAGACCCTTGGGAAAATGCACGCGTTGACCGCGCACGTCGGCGCCGGCGGCCTTCCACAAATCGAGCGCTTCGGCGTCGTCGCGAAATTCGATGCCTATCTCTTCGAGAACGGTGTCGGCATTGCGTTCGATGAGCTGCAGCCCCTCGTCGTCAAGCACTTCGTATTCACGAATCCTGCGCTGGATATAGGGCAGAGACGGTCCCGGGCCGCCGCCGGTGCGCGAAGCGCGGCGCGCCGCCGCTCCCCGTCCCTCGCCACGCGCGCGGCGTCCGCCGCCTTCGGCCGCACCTTGTTCTGTAACGTCGCTCATTCGCTCATTCCTCTTCCCGCGGCGCCCCGGGCATCATGCGCGATAAACGCCGCAACACTCTGATGGGTGGGCGCATACCCCTTTCGCGAGGCTAAATCCAGCGGCGGGCATATGCATCCGATAATCGATTTAGCCTAATGCTACCAAGGCGCCGGACCGGTACGGGTCTTAATGCGCCAACGGCTGGCGCATCTTAGACACTCGATGTGCAGCCCTTCCTACCGCAATACCTTGAGCACGGATCTTTCGGCTCCTTCACCTCAGGACCGTGCACTGCCACTCTAACGCCTTGAAGTGCTGCATAATTTTACCGGCCACCGATCCGGACCGCGGAATGATGCGTTACCATTACCGTGTGGGGGCATTTACGCGGGCGCCGTCGTTTTTCATCATATGCGACGTCGCTTTCAACAAGAGATTTTTAGGTCTAGCCCGCTAAGGATTGGGCAACGCGTCCGGATTGTGCCCTCTCTCGTGCCACCCGCGCGAAACGATTGTGCCAGGAACCGAGGAACCCAACTATGGCAGACGATGAAATCATTCTCGAGGACCTTTCCGACGAGGAACTCGTGCAGCAGATGCATGACGACCTTTATGACGGTCTGAAGGAGGAAATCGAGGAAGGGACGCGTATCCTCCTCAAGCGCGGCTGGACGCCTTACGACATCCTGACCCAGGCCCTGGTCGAAGGCATGCGTATCGTCGGCATCGACTTCCGCGACGGCATTCTCTTCGTTCCGGAAGTGCTGCTGTCCGCCAATGCGATGAAGGCCGGCATGTCCATCCTGCGCCCGCTGCTTGCCGAAACCGGTGCGCCGAAGCTCGGCAAGATGGTGATCGGCACGGTCAAGGGCGACATTCACGATATCGGCAAGAACCTGGTTGGCATGATGATGGAAGGCGCCGGTTTCGACGTCGTCGACCTCGGCATCAACAACCCGGTCGAAAACTACCTCGAAGCGCTCGAGCGCGAGAAGCCGGACATCCTCGGCATGTCTGCCCTGCTCACGACCACCATGCCCTACATGAAGGTCGTCATCGACACGATGAAGGAAAAGGGACTGCGCGACGAATACGTCGTCCTCGTCGGCGGTGCGCCGCTTAACGAGGAATTCGGCAAGGCCGTCGGGGCGGACGCCTACTGCCGCGATGCCGCCGTAGCCGTCGAGACCGCCAAGGACTACATGAAGCGCAAGCACAATCAGCTCGCAGCCGGCTGAGACGATTTTGAAATGAAAAAAAGCCGGCTGCGGGTGAACCTCGCAGCCGGCTTTTCTGTTTTTTGGAGAGAGTGTGGATGTCATCCACTACTGCGTAGCCGTCAGTTGGCGGCCCTGGCGACTCGTTGGCCGGCTCCCTGTGTGGCGTTTACGGCATTTGCAGTATCCTGCCCCACGCCGCGGATCGTGTTTGCGCAGGAACTCAGGGTTGCCAGCGCTATCAGAACGGCTCCGATGGTCGCGATGGATTTTGTCGTCATGACCGTGATTCCTTTGTGTTGATGCAAGGCGGAATAAAGATGGAAAACGCAACGTCGGCAAGAGAACGTGCACAACCGAAGAAAGTTCATGTCATTGGTTGCGGCGCGATCGCGCGCGAGATTCTTGCCGTCTGCGAAGCCAACGGACTCGACCATATCGAACTCAACTGTCTGCCTGCCATCTGGCACAACACGCCGGAGAAGATCACGCCGGGCCTGCGAGAGGCGGTCGCCCGTGCGCGCGCACAGGGTTTTGAGCGTATCTTCATCGCCTATGCCGATTGCGGCACCGGCGGCCTTATAGACCGGCTCTGCGAAGAGGAAGGGGTGACGCGCATCCCAGGCCCGCATTGCTACTCGTTCTTCGCCGGAAACGCGGACTTTGCGGCCCGCTGGGACGACGACATCACTGCCTTCTTCCTGACCGATTTCCTTGCCCGACAGTTCGAGGCTTTCGTCATCGAGCCGCTAGGCCTCGACCGGCATCCGGAGCTGCGCGACATGTATTTCGGCCACTACCGCAAGCTTGTCTATCTCTCGCAGCATGAGGATCCGGTTTTGCAGGAAAAGGCCCGCCGCGCCGCCGCTACTCTCGGACTCGAATACGAGTACCGCTACACCGGCTACGGCGATCTCACCACTTCGCTGATTGAGGCTTGATCCGCTCTCCGGCTCCGGCACTCGCGCCGCGTCGGCAGTGCGATGGCCCGGCGATCCCTCGGGATCGTTTGCAGTGCACAGCTTAAGGCTACGGTAACGCATCGGCGGCATATTTCCTGCGCTGACCTCCCGCGCAGCGCAACTCAAATCCCATCTGGCGCAACTTCTTATCGCGATCCGCTGATGTGTTATGTGAAATCCGAAGACGGGGCGCTGTCGAGCGCTCAGGACGAGGGGCGCATCGTCGTAGTGACCGCCGGAGGCGACAATCCGAACATCATGATCAACGCCTTGGCTGCCCGCTTCACGAATCTTGCAGTTCTGCAGGAGGCGCCGGAATCGAAGGCGCTCTTCGTCAAGCGGCGTGCGCGCAAACTCGGATGGGTAATGGCACTCGGGCAGCTTGCGACGATGCTCGTCTCGCGCGTCGGCAAGCGCTTCACCCGGCGTCGGGCAGCCGCGATTCTTCGCGAGAATGGTGCGTCCGCTGCACCCAACCGGACGGTCCCCGTCCACCGCGTTGCCTCGATCAACGACGCCGACGGCCACGCAACGCTTCAGCTACTGAAACCCGCCGTCCTCTTCCTTATCAGTTGCCGCATACTGAAGCCGGAAACGCTTGCTGTGGTCAATTGTCCGATCCTGAATTTCCATGCCGGCATCAACCCGCAATATCGCGGCTTGATGGGAGGCTACTGGGCGCTGGCCAACAACGATCCCGAGAATTTCGGCGCGACCGTCCATCTCGTCGACGAAGGCGTTGACACCGGCGGCATCCTCTATCAATCGCGGCAGGCGCCGAGCCGCGCCGACACGATCCACACCTACCCCCTCCTCCAGACAGCCGCCTCAACCGACATCGCCATCCGGGCGGTCGAGGACGCTCTTGCCGGCACACTGCGCCGGATTGCCGTCGCGGCCCCGTCGCGGCAGTGGTACCATCCCCCAATCTGGACTTGGCTCTGGAATGGCCTGCGGCACGGCCGGTGGTAGGCACGGGGCCTGCCTGCTTACTGCGCCCCCGCACTCAAAACCCGGTGGGTCGCCCGGTCGACGGCATGGCCAGTTTGCCTGCTGTCTTCCCTGAATCCCCGTGCCGTGTTGGCGCAGGACGACGCGAAGATCAGGATCAGAACTGCAATGACGGTCTTCGACATGACACCCTCGGAAACGGACCGGCAATCCAAGGATGAGATGATCCGTGCCTGCGAAAAATCAAGCGCAGTGAGCAAGCTTGTCTTTAGCCGACAGATGGACGAATATTAGCTATACCTCATATCAAATCCGGTGATCGGAGAACGTCATGACCGGCAGCAGATCATCGATCGTCGCAGCCGCGCTGGTCCTGTTGACGATAGCGGGCTGCATGAGCAGCCAGTCCGCCCGGAACAGCATGAGCCCTCAACAAAGCGGTGGCGGCTCCGGTAGCGGCAGCATGGGCGGTTCCGGCGGCGGCAGTTCCGGCTATTGAGCGGATCTCCGGTCGAATCTACGGATCTCCGGTCGAATCTGAAGTCAACGTCCGATGAAAAAAGGCGGGCTGTCCCTCCGCGCGTTGCCGGAGGGACAGCACTTGACGACCTCAGTAATAAGGCGAATAGCACTGCCGCCTTGAGCCGCCGTAGGGCTGGTAGGAATTGTCCGCGGCGCGGTACGAGCGGTAGCGATCATAGCACCAGTTGACGTGACTTGCGGGCAGGCCCGGTGCCGCGTAGCGCGGCTCTGCGTAACGCGGCTGGGCGATAGCACCGCCGATAATCACACCGGCTCCAAAAGCTGCCAGAGGATACCACCAGCCGTCGCTGTGCCGGCGGTAGCCGTGGCGGTGATAGCTGTAGCCGCGATGCCCGTTATACCAGCCGCGACGGTTGCCGTGCCCGCGCCAGCCGTGCCGTGGACGATGTCTGTGACCATGCCAGCCGCGGTGGTCGACCGTCTGCACGTTGCTCGCCTGCGACACCGGAACGGTCGGGACGGGCATGGCTTGCGCAGGCGCATATCCGGTGAAAGCCGTCGCGACCGCGAGCAACAGGATCCCAATCTTCTTCATCTCTTACCTATCTGTTCGAATGGATCAGAGCTTTGCCGCCGACTAGGTGAACGCGCCGTGAATGCAAAATTCATGATATTCTTAAAAGACATCCGAAAGCCCGTTTCATGCGTCTTCCGGCTTTTTGTTGCCACCGGCAAGGCAGCAATTTCGCCGCCCCGGCGCATGCGGCGCGCTCCCCGAGCGCAAGGTGCGGATGCGCGACTGTGCAGCGTCGTTTTTGGACATATCGGACGTCGTGGCAAGGTGAGCCATGGCGCGTGGACATGCGCATTGTCGCCCTTATAGGAGAACAGGAAACCGATGGCAGACCGCATTATCGTCTACTGGCGCGATATCCCCGCGCAAGTCATCATCAAGCAGGGCCGCAAGACCGCCAAGCGCGAACTCTCGCTGCGCTTCACCGAAGCGATCGACATGTGCGCCATGCGTACCGGCGCCGCCGAGACCGACGACTATCTTGCCGAATGGCGCAAGGCCGATCCCGTACCCGTCTCCGACGACATCGAGGCGGAGGCCGACAAGGCGGCGGCCGAACTCGAAGCTGCCTATGACCGGGAGCGGCTCGTCGCACTCGTCAAGGCCGGAGGCCGGGACCATGCCTGATCCGAAGGTCGTGACCGGCAACGCCCGGTCAGCAAGCAAGGCGGCGACGGGCGCCTATACGCCTCAGGGCGTGTCACCCAGCCGCCGTTCGCGTCACAAGTATACGGTGCGCCTGTGGGCCGTGCGCAATTCGCGTTTCTTCGAATGGTTCTACAATCGCTTTGCCGACATCTTTCTGCTGCTGCATCCGCTGTGGAACGCAATCGGCTACAACCGGGTTGAAAGGCCCGTGACCTTCGTCGAGCGCCACGTCAAGGGCTTCCTGTTCGACTGTCGCATGTGCGGCCAGTGCGCGCTGTCCTCTACCGGCATGTCCTGCCCCATGAACTGTCCGAAGCAGCTCAGGAACGGTCCCTGCGGTGGCGTGCGGGCAAACGGCAATTGCGAGGTGGAGCCGGACATGCCCTGCGTGTGGGTACAGGCGTGGAAGGGGTCGCAGAATATGGTGAAGGGCGACGCGATCATGAACGTGCAGAAGCCGGTCAACCAGTCGCTGCGCGAAACCTCGTCCTGGTTGCGGGTGACGGCCGAAGCCGCGGCCGCTCGCGAATCGGCGAAGAAGGAAGGCCAGCAGCAATGAGCCCGGACATCAATCCTTTCGATCCGGGCGCACCGCTCGATCCCTTGCCCGGCCATTCCTCTCGCGGGCGGTTGGAGCGTGTGCTGCGCCGCGGCGAGTTCGCGGTGACGGCCGAGCTCAATCCGCCCGACAGTGCCGATCCCCACGATGTCTACGAGCGCGCGGCAATCTTCGACGGGTGGGTGGATGGCATCAATGCGGTCGACGCATCCGGCGCCAACTGCCACATGTCCTCCGTCGGCATCTGCGCGCTCCTGACGCGCATGGGCTATGCGCCAATCATGCAGATCGCCTGCCGGGACAAGAACCGCATCGCGATCCAGGGGGACGTACTCGGCGCCTCGGCCATGGGCGTCCAGAACATCATGTGCCTGACCGGCGACGGAGTGCAGGCGGGCGATCAGCCCGGGGCCAAGCCGGTGTTCGATCTCGACTGCATGTCGCTGCTCGAGACAGTGCGCATCATGCGCGACAATTCCAAGTTCCTTTCGGGCCGCAAGCTGACGACGCCACCCCAGGTATTCCTCGGAGCGGCAATCAACCCCTTCGCCCCGCCCTATGATTTCCGCCCCTACCGCCTCGCCAAGAAGATCGAGGCCGGCGCACAATTCGTCCAGAGCCAGTATTGCTTCGACATTCCGATGTTCCGTGAATACATGAAGAAGGTGCGCGATCTCGGTCTTCACGAGAAGTGCTATATCCTGGTCGGCGTCGGGCCGATGGCTTCTGCCAAGACCGCCCGCTGGATCCGCTCCAACGTTCCGGGCATCCACATTCCGGACAGCATCATCCAACGGCTCGAGGGCGCCCAGGACCAGAAGAAGGAAGGCAAGCGGCTCTGCATCGATATTATGAACGAAGTGAAGGAGATCGAAGGCGTCTCAGGCGTCCACGTCATGGCCTATCGCCAGGAGGAATACGTCGCCGAAATCGTCCATGAATCTGGTGTCCTGAAGGGCCGCAGGCCCTGGAAGCGCGAATCCGCGCCCACCGATGCGCTGGTAGCCGAGCGGCTTGAGCATATCCGCGAAGGCATAGAGGAAAACCAGCAGAAGATGGCCGAGGCCGCCGCGCACCACCCGCATGAGACAAAGCCGTGAATCGACGGCCTTAGCAGAGGAAAACCGGCGCTTCGGCTCGTCCTGCGCCTTACAAACACAGAACGGCCCTATTACATAGGCCAACGCTCAGGATCAGAGGATCTTATATGACCCGCACCATCGTCGCCTCCGCCACCCGCGAGATCATCATCGGCTTCGACCAGCCCTTTTGCGTCATCGGAGAACGCATCAACCCGACCGGCCGTAAGAAGCTCGCCGCGGAGATGATCGAGGGCAACTTCGACACGGTTATCAAGGATGCGCTGGAGCAGGTCGCCGCCGGCGCGACGATGCTCGATGTCAATGCGGGCGTGACAGCGGTCAACCCCAACGAGACCGAACCGCCGCTCCTCGTCAAGACGCTGGAGATCGTTCAGGGCCTCGTCGACGTGCCGCTGTCGATCGACAGTTCGGTTACCGCCGCCATCGAGGCCGGCCTGCGCGTCGCGAAGGGCCGCCCGCTCGTCAACTCGGTGACCGGCGAGGAAGAAAAACTCGAGGCGATTCTGCCGCTCTGCAAGAAATATGATGTGCCGGTGGTGGCGATCTCCAATGACGAGACCGGCATTTCGATGGACCCGGACGTCCGCTTCGCGGTCGCCAAGAAGATCGTCGAGCGCGCCGCCGATTACGGCATCAAGCCGCATGACATCGTCGTCGATCCGCTGGTCATGCCGATCGGCGCGCTGGGATCTGCCGGCCAGCAGGTCTTCGCACTGCTTCGCCGCCTTCGTGAAGAGCTCAAGGTCAACACCACCTGCGGCCTCTCCAACATCTCCTTCGGCCTGCCTCACCGCCATGGCATCAATGCCGGCTTCATCCCCATGGTTATCGGCGCCGGAATGACCTCGGCGATCATGAACCCCTGCCGCCCGCAGGAGATGGAGGCGGTTCGAGCCGCAAACGTGCTTAACGGCACCGATGCCAACTGCACCAACTGGATCATGACCTATCGCGACCACAAACCGGCCGAGGGCGGCCATGCCGTCGCGGCTGCAGCGGCACCGGCGGGTGCCGGCGGGCGGCGCGGCGGACGCGCGGCGCGAGCCGGCGTCGCGCGGGCGGAGTGAAGATGGCAAAGCACCACTCCTTCGCCAGTGATCTGGCGGCGCTCTGGTTTCAGGCTCCGATGGTCATCGCCGCGCGCACGCAGGCGATGGTGGTGAGCGCGATCACCGGCTCGGCTACCGACTACGTCGAGGCAAGCCGGATGGTGACGGAAAAAATAGCGGCCGTCGCCGAAAGCGCCGTCGCCGCCAATGTCGCCCTGGTGAAGGAAGGAATGGTCGCGGCGGCGGCACTTGCCGCCGGAAAGCCAGGATCTGCCGCCGCGCACAACCGAATAGCGGCGGCGGCTGTTCGGCCCTATGCCAAGCGCGTGCGGGCAAACGCCCGCCGGCTCGCGAAATAATCTGCTGGCGAGACAGAAAATGCTGAACGTGCCATCGAAGGACGAAAAGAACGATCCGCTGGTGCTCTTCATGCCCTCGGGCAAACGCGGCCGGTTCCCGGTCGGGACGCCGATCCTCGACGCCGCACGTTCGCTCGGGGTCTATGTCGAAAGCGTCTGTGGCGGCCGCGCCACCTGCGGCCGTTGCCAGGTTTCCGTCCAGGAAGGCAATTTCGCCAAGCACAAGATCATCTCGTCCAACGACCATATCTCGCCGGTCGGCCCCAAGGAGCAGCGTTACGCCAGCGTACGCGAATTGCCGGACGGGCGGCGACTATCCTGTTCGGCCCAGATTCTCGGTGATCTCGTCATCGACGTGCCGCAGGACACCGTCATTAATGCGCAGGTGGTGCGTAAGGCCGCCACCGACCGCGTCATCGAGCGCAATGCCGCTGTGCAGCTTTGCTATGTCGAGGTCGAAGAGCCGGACATGCATAAGCCGCTCGGCGATCTCGATCGGATGAAGGCCGTCCTGGAGAAGGATTGGGGCTGGAAGGATCTGTTGATCGCACCGCATCTGATCCCCCAGGTTCAGGGCATATTGCGCAAGGGCAATTGGACGGTGACCGCTGCGATCCATCGCGACATGGATTCTTCCCGTCCCTTCATCGTCGGCCTCTGGCCTGGGCTGAAGAACGAGGCCTATGGTGTCGCCTGTGATATTGGATCGACGACGATCGCCATGCATCTCGTGTCGCTGCTCTCGGGACGTATAGCGGCGTCTTCGGGCACCTCGAACCCTCAGATCCGCTTCGGCGAGGATCTGATGAGCCGCGTCTCCTACGTGATGATGAACCCCGAAGGCCGCGAGGCCATGACCAAGGCCGTACGCGGGGCGGTGAATAGCCTTATCGGTAAGGTCTGCTCCGAAGGCGAGGTCGACCGCCACGACATTCTCGACATGGTCGTCGTCGCCAATCCGATCATGCATCACCTTTTCCTCGGGATCGACCCGACGGAGCTCGGGCAGGCGCCGTTCGCGCTGGCCGTCTCCGGCGCCCTGCAATATTGGGCGCACGAAATCGGCATAGACGTCAATCGCGGCGCGCGCCTCTATATGCTCCCATGCATCGCCGGCCATGTCGGAGCGGACGCCGCCGGTGCGACCCTTTCCGAGGGACCGCATCGTCAGGACAAGATGATGCTGCTGGTCGATGTCGGAACGAATGCCGAGATCGTGCTCGGCAACAAGGAGCGCGTCGTCGCGGCGTCATCGCCGACGGGCCCGGCATTCGAGGGCGCCGAGATTTCCTCCGGCCAACGGGCTGCACCGGGGGCGATCGAGCGCGTGCGCATCGATCCCGAGACGTTGGAGCCGCGATTCCGGGTGATCGGCGTCGACAAATGGTCGAACGAAGAAGGTTTCGCCGAGGCCGCCGCAGAAGTCGGCGTCACAGGGATCTGCGGCTCGGCGATCATCGAGGTCGTCGCTGAGATGTACCTCAGCGGGATCATCTCTGAGGACGGCGTCGTCGACGGCGCAATGGCCGCAAAAAGCCCGCGCATCATCCCGAACGGCCGCACCTTCTCCTATCTGCTCCACGACGGCGAACAGCGCATCACCGTGACGCAGAACGATATCAGGGCAATCCAGCTCGCCAAGTCCGCCCTTTATGCGGGCATAAAACTGCTCATGGAGAAGCAGGGTGTCGATCACGTCGACACGATTCGATTTGCCGGCGCCTTCGGCTCCTTCATCGATCCGAAATATGCGATGGTGTTGGGCCTGATTCCGGATTGCGACCTCACCGAAGTGAAAGCGGTCGGCAATGCTGCCGGCACGGGCGCGCTGATGGCGCTCCTCAATCGCGGCCACCGCCGCGAGATCGAGCAAACAGTGAGGAAAATCGAGAAGATAGAGACGGCGCTTGAATCGAAGTTTCAGGAGCATTTCGTCAACGCCATGGCGATGCCGAACAAGGTGGATGCCTTCCCGAAACTTGCTGAAGCGGTTACCCTGCCGGCGCGCAAGGTGCTGGCCGACGACGGTGGCGAAGGAAGCGGACGCCGGCGGCGACGCAGCAGGGAATAGCCCCAGCGGCGGCGCCTCTCCGCCTCTGCCTCATAGGCAGGCTGGCCAGCAGCCCTGTGTCCGACTGAGGAGAATCGATGAAGGACGGCCGCAATCCTGGACAGGTCATCATTCTCAACGGAGCGCCAAGGTCCGGCAAGTCGAGCATAGCCGAGGCAATTCAGGAGACATTCGACGGGCCGTGGATGAGCCTCGGCGTCGACACCTACATGGAGCGGGTGACGCCTCGGCGCTACCTACCGGGTATCGGGCTGCGGCCCGGAGGTGAATTGCCTGAGATCGAAGCTCTCGTCCCACTGTTCTATGCCGCTCTTTACGAATCCATTGCTGCGCATAGCCGCCTTGGCCTCAACGTTGTCGCCGATGTCGGGCATCACGACGCCTATGCCGAACCACGCCATATCCTTCCCGACTGCGCCCGCCGGCTTCTTGGTCTTCCGGTCCTCTTCGTCGGAGTGCGCTGCCGGATCGAAACGATCATGGAGCGGCGCAATCGCGGTCAGCCCGGTCGCGAAGGCCGCTATCTCACCGGTAGTGGGGCGGAACCTGTTCCGCATCAGGTGCTCGCTTGGCAACGAGAGGTGCATCGCCCCGGCATCTACGATCTCGCGGTCGATACATCGTTGGCTACACCAGAGGAATGCGCCGCACTTATCCGCAAGCGGCTCGGATCCGGACCGCGCGCTCCGACGGCATTCCAGAGACTGGCCGCAATGGCCAGGGCTTCGTACCCGGATTAAAGCGCGATGCGAAAAGTGTGTAACGGATTTCCGTCCGGAAGTGCGGTCATTCCACGGCTGAGTGTTTCGATTGTGCCCGCGTGAAATCACGCAGCCGCCTTGTCCACATAGGACGCCAGGAGGCCGCCCCAGCCGCTCTCCGAATCGAAAATGCCCCACATGTCCTTGGCCTTCGCGCCGTAATTTTCAAGGTGCCGATGCTCGAGAGTGACGGTTGTACCACCTTCACCATTCGCCTCGAACAGGACCTCCACCTCGGTGTGGAGGGCGGGATCGTAGTCGAAATCGGCATTGAGCTGCCAATCGAACAGGATTCGGTTCGGTCGGTCGCATGCGATGACCCGGCCCCAGTCGAACTCCTCTCCGGCGTTGCCGATCTCGTACCAGCGGCCACCCGCGACGGGCTCCACCACGACCGTCTTCTGGCCAGACTTGGTGAGGCTGTGGCCCTTGATCCACCAGGTTCCCATTCCGCTGACGAAGATATCGAAAGCCTGTTGCGGTGGTGTACGCACTGTAACGAACTTCCGGACAGGCGCCGTCTCGATCATGTGCATGATGTTATCCTCCTGTGGGATCGCGATAAGTTTACTCTTCGGCACCTCCAGAATGCTCGGCCGCCTCGACCGCCTGTTCGAATGCATCGAGCTGATCGTCCCAGAATCGGTCGAGCCATTTCCGGAGCGGGCCGAGCCCGTTCAGATCGATCGAATAGATTCGCCGCGCACCCGACGGCACGTCGCGAACGAGGCGTGCCTCCTTCAATATCTTCAAATGCTGCGAAATTGCCGGCTGCGAAACCGGCATCGTCCGGGCGATGTCGGCGACCGACCGCCGCCGCTCCGCCACCTTCTCGAAAATTGCACGGCGCGTCGGATCGGCGAGCGCAGCGAAGGCTCTATCTTGATCATAAGTCATAGCTTATTATAAGTGCCAACTTATAATCGTCAACCTCTGCGCATCGCGGGACGCCGCCGGAGGCATAGCCTCCAGCAGTCGCTCATCGATCATTCGTTAGGATCGAACGAAGCCGCTCTCGCATCTTTCTGCGCAGCGTTTACTTCTCGAGTCGTTGGCGTTCCCGAGGGGGGATTGCGGAATTATGCCGCCTGCATCTGCAGCTCGGCGAAGGCAGCGCGAACATGCTCCGCCACCGCCAGAACCGGCGCCGGCGCGTCCTCGATGACCTTGAGGCCGATGTTATAGTGGCCGAGATCCGGCAGTCCGTCACGCTCGCCGAGTTGGATCATCTCGCCCCGCACGAGGTAGCGCGGCAGAGGCGCGATCGCGAGTCCGGCAAGGACGGCGGCGCGCTGCCCGGTCGTATAGGCGCTCAAAAAGGCGATGCGAAACTTGCGGCCGGCGCGCGACAGCTTCTCGACCGCGTCTGCACGCCAGACGCAGCCGTCCTCCCACATGGAAACCGGCAGCGGATCGCGCAGATGCGCATTCCCGCATTTCGCCCCCGCCCAGACCAGTTTCTCCTGCATCAGGATTTCGGCGTCCTTCACAGATTCCTCCGAAAGGCTGTTGAAAACGGCAATGTCCAAGCGGTGCTCGTCGACCCGCTTGCGCATCGCGTTGCTCATGCCGATCGAAACGTCGATCGTCACGTTCGGATAGGTCTCGGCAAAGCGCTTCAACACGTCCGGAAGAATTCGCTCGCCGACGTCCTCCGGCGCCCCAACCCGCACCACACCGTTCATGTCGGGCAACAGGAAGCGGGATACCGTCTCGTTATTGAGCGATAAAAGCCGCCGGGCATAGCCGAGCAGGAGTTCGCCCTTCGGCGTCAGCGACACCGAACGAGCGTCGCGCAGGAACAAAGTGCAGCCGAGCATTTCCTCCAGTTTCTTGATCTGCATCGAAACGGCCGAGGGCGTGCGGTAGACCGTCTCCGCGGCAGTCGTGAAGTTGCCGGTCTCGGCAATGGCGACGAAGGTCTTCAGCACATCCATTTCGAGCAGCGGAAGCGCGTGGCGCATCATCATGTTCATGGCGGCATCCTCTATCAGAAAAACTGAAAGATAGCTTTATTTCATTTCGTTTGATTGAACAGCACGCATGCGCGATAGTCAAGCGCAAGGACGGAGACGTCCCGAACCAGAAGGAAAAGGCTATGTCCGCTCTGACATTGGCAATCGACAATGGCGTCCCCCGCGAAAGGCTGCGTCCAAGCGGCGGAGCAACGGGTCAGGCCTCCCGGTATCCGGACGCAACGGGCCGCAGCCTCGACACCGCCACGGCACGCACCACGGATGAAGGAGACGTCGTTCTGGCGATGCTGATGCATGCCCGGTCACTCATTGAAATGATCGCCGAACGCAGGCGCGCCGGCAATCTTGTCAGGAATCGGGTGGAAACGCGCCGCCAATTGGCGAGACTGCCGACATGGGTCCGCAACGACCTGTTACCCGCGGAACAGCAGCCGTCCCGAGCATCCGATAGAACGGCTGCAGCGGGTGAAATCAATCACGATGTTTGATGAAAAGCATCAAACATATTCGTTTGAATGATCAATCGCGTTGCACCATAACGTCCATGGTCGCGACCTTTTGAGGAACTCAGAAGGAACCAGCAATGTCTATGAACGAGCATTCGTCGCCCGCATCGAGCCAGGGTCTTGCAGCCCTGCCCGGACTCTTCAATCTGCGTGCCCGCGCCTGGGCGGCCTGGAAGCGGCACCGCAACGAACGTGTCCTGGAGAACCTCTCCTATGACACGTTGAAGGATATTGGCTTCCCCTCCGTCGATGATGCGGTGCATAAGACGGAACAATGAATAAAGACTCCAAATGCCATCCTCCCGGCATGACCGAACTATAAGGGCATTCCCGAAACGGAATGCCCTTTTTGTTTCGGTGAGCGCCAAGCTTGCTCCGCCCGCAAGTGCTCCCTACTCGAAAAATCCCTTCGGCGTCTTACCCAGCAGAAAAGGCTCGACAAACGCATGAAGAAGGTCGGTCTGGCCGATGACGGCAGTGTGCGATGTCGCCGGAAGGACAGCGAGGCGCGAGGCGGGCAGCGGTTCGCCCATGTCGCCCATCACCCCCCCGCCGAGCAATCGGAACAGAGCGACCGAATGTTCGAGCGTCGCCACGTCCGCATCGCCGGTGATGATCAGAACCGGGGTCTTCAGCGCCTTGACGTCCGCTTCCCATGCCATCGGCTCCTTCTCAAGCGCGATCAGCTTCCTGACAAGCTCGGGAAACCCGTCGGGATCGGCCGCGAGTTTGCGGTAGTCCTCCGCAAACGGCATGCTGACGAACATTTCGACGGACATCTGGGGAATGAAGGCCCTGAACGCCGGTTGCCAGCCCTCGGCATCATAGGCGACGGAGGCGGCGGCGAGCTTGTTGACCTTTTCCGGATGGCGGATGGCAAGCTGCAGGCCGGCAGCAGCTCCCATGGAGTAACCGAAGACATCGGCCTTCTCGACCTTCACCGCATCCATGAAGGCTGCGACGTCATCGGCCAAATTGGGATAGGTGATCGGCCGGTCGATATCCGTGGTGCGGCCGTGTCCCTGGAACTCGATTGCATAAACCCTATGGCTCTCGGCGAGCTTCGGAATGATCGCGCCCATTGAGGGGATGTTCATGTAGGCGCCGTGCAGCACGATCAAGGGATCGCCCTCGCCCGAGACTTCGTAATACATTTCCATGCCGTTGACCTTGACCCGCTCGCCCACCGGTTCCGATCGGGCTAACGTGGCGCTTGCAATGAGCAGAGCCGTGGTAATCAGTGCAGTGCGGAACATCGATCTTCTCCTCGTTTTCACCCGGCTGAGGCCGGTGTCGATCATAAGACGGGCGAGGCTCGTTTGCCCCGACATGGTTCGCTCAAAATTCTGATTCGGCGTTGTGCTGCCGCTTTCTCGGAGCGATGCCGATGCTCTAGAAGCACTTACGGGAAAAGAACGGTTCTCCCGGAAGTGTCTAGCTGGCGCCGGCGGCAGGTTTTTGCTTTCGTAGAAACGCCCGCAACCGAAGAGCCTTCAAAAGGCTGGTGATTCTCATGAGTGAACAAGATGCGGAACTGCCCGTGATCCACTTTCCGGATGCCAAGGCCTTCGAAAGTTGGGTCGAACAACAGGACCCCGATTGCAAAGGTCTTTGGGTGAAGTTCGCCAAGAAGGCGTCCGGGATCGCAAGCATCACGCCTCGGGAGGCGCTCGATGTTGCGCTCTGTTACGGCTGGATCGACGGTCAGCGTACGGGATCCGACAGCGACTTCTACCTGAACAAATACACGCCGCGTCGTGCGCGCAGCCGATGGTCGCAGGTGAATTGCGCTCGGGCGACTGAATTGATCGCCGAGGGGCGCATGACGCCGCGCGGTCTTGCCGAAGTTGAACGCGCCAGGACCGACGGCCGGTGGGATGCCGCCGCGCCACCCCCGAGCAAGGCGACCGTGCCTGACGATCTTCGCGATGCGCTCGCGCAGAATGCGGGCGCGAAGATGCTGTTCGACCAACTCGACAGCCGAAATCGCTACGCTATCCTTTTCCGCATTCACGACGCGAAGAAGGCCGAGACGCGCGCCGCGCGCATCGAAAAATATGTCGGTATGCTTGCCCGGGGCGAGACGCCCTATCCGCGGCGCAAGGCGCGATAGAGCACCTCCCCGAAGACTATGCGGCGATTCTCAGTCCGGGAATGCATAATTCTGATGAGATCGATCGACCTGCCTCTCAGGCCGCCAGCGGCTCGACCTCGACCGTCACGTGCGAAAGCTCGTGGATATGCTTGAGCTTGCGGCGGTAGCTCGACGGACTTTGCGGATTCTTCGTCACCAGCGAAACGATGGCACCGTGGTGGCCGGGCCCAAGCTGCCACACGTGCAAATCGGTGATCAGATCCCCGTCCCGCTCGATCGCCGCGCGTATTTCGTCCGGCAGGTCCTCGCCCGGCGGGATGTAATCGAGCAGCACGCTGCCGCTGTCCCGTATAAGGCCCAATGACCAGCGGGCAATCACCAGCGCGCCGACAATGCCCATCATCGGATCGAGCCATATCCAGCCATAGACGCTGCCGGCTGCAAGAGCGACGATCGCGAGGACAGAGGTGAGCGCGTCCGCCATCACATGCAGGTAGGCGGCACGCAGGTTGTTGTCCCGGCCGTGGCTTGAGGCGGCATGGTCGCGCTCGTGATGATGATGGCCGTGGTGGTGGTGATGGTGACCGTGGTGGTGATGTGAATGATCCTCGCGAAGCAGCCAGGCACAAGCGAGATTGACCGCAAGGCCGAGCACGGCCACCGAAATGGCCTGCGGGAAACTGATCGCCACCGGATTGGCAAGCCTCAGGAGGCTTTCCCAGCCGATCAGCAGAGCGATCAGGGCAAGTACGATCGCGCTTGAGAAGCCGGCGAGATCGCCGAGCTTGCCCGTACCGAAGGTAAAGCGTGGATTGCGGGCATTGCGCCGGGCATAGAGATAGGCAAGCGCCGCGATCAGCAGCGCCGCGGCGTGTGTCGACATGTGCCAGCCGTCGGCGACCAGGGCCATCGAACCGTAAAATGTACCCGCGGCGATCTCCGCGACCATCATTCCCGCAGTCAGTGCGATGACGAACCAGGTTCGCCTTTCGTTGCGCTGGTGATTGTCGCCGAGGAATACATGGTCATGGCCTGCGGG
Organism: Sinorhizobium arboris LMG 14919; assembly: GCF_000427465.1. NCBI lineage: Bacteria > Pseudomonadati > Pseudomonadota > Alphaproteobacteria > Hyphomicrobiales > Rhizobiaceae > Sinorhizobium > Sinorhizobium arboris. The sequence continues at coordinate 1,882,650 of NZ_ATYB01000014.1, forward strand.
CGACGGTGGATGGGTCTCGCTCATTTCAGGTATCTCCTGACGATTTCGATCAGTTCGGCAGCGCCCTCTTCGCGCTCGCCTTGAGCTTCGTTACCGGCGACGTGGCCACGAATATGATCTTCGATCAGTTCGATCGTCAGCCCGTTGACCGCACCGCGTACGGAGGCGACAAGGTTGAGAATATCGCCGCAGGGTTGGCTGGCCTCAAGTGCACGCTCGACCGCCTCCATCTGCCCCTTCAGCCGGCGGACGCGGGCGAGCAACTTTGCCTGATCTCTTATGGTGTGGGACATAGCATAGGGGGGTACCCTATTTTGCACATCTGAGCAAGCCGCCACGTCCGCATTGCATCGAACCCGTGCCGGTCCTCAGGCTGCAAGGCGTCCGATGAGCCTTGTCAGATACCGACATTCGAATGCCGCGGAGGCGGAGAGTCGCAATTGGCCAAGTCGCAACCTGGGCGCGCATGCCCAGCCTTTGCGCAGTTTGCCTCATTTCTGCTCGATTGCGTCACCGGCGTCCTGGATATTGTCGCATTTCACACACTCGTGGAACCCCCACGCGGCAGGCCCTGATCGAGGGATGTCGCAATGCGAATTTTCTTCCCAGTCGCGGCTTTCCATGCCAATGTCGCATTTCGGCAAGCTGAAGCGCATATTACAAGCGACGAATATGCGTGCCTTAATGCATGTCGCCCAAAAGTGCGCAGCGGTTTGAGGCTGGACGATATGCACGGAGGCGACGACCTGAAGTGCATCGCAGGAATTCGATCTATGCAACGTGCTTTAGCCTGGGAGGTTCTATGCACAAACCGCTGACGAAGAAGCGCTCGCTCGTCTTCTTTCTGGTGCCCAACTTTTCGATGCTGCCCTTTTCGGCGGCGATCGAGACGCTCCGCATCGCCAACCGGATGCTCGGTTACGAGGCCTATACGTGGCGTCTCGCCTCGACCGACGGTCAAAAGGTCTATTCGTCTGCCGGCATTGCACTCGAAGTCAACACCTCGCTCGCCGACGAACGCAAGTATCTCGGCGGAGAAAGCCGGCCGTCCATGGTACTGGTCTGTTCGGGCGTCTATGTCGAGAATTTCCAGAACAAGTCGGTGAATGCATGGCTGCGCGAGGCCTATAACCGCGGCATCGCGGTTGGCAGTCTCTGTACCGGCGCCCATGTGCTCGCCTCGGCGGGCCTGCTCACGGGCAAGCGCTGCGCGATCCATTGGGAAAACCTGCCGGGCTTCTCCGAGAGCTTCCCCCAGGCCGACGTGTATGCAGACCTCTATGAAATCGACGGCAACATCTATACATGCGCCGGCGGCACCGCCTCGCTCGACATGATGCTGAACCTGATCGATCAGGATTTCGGCGAGAACCTCGTCAACCGCGTCTGCGAACAGGCCCTGACCGACCGCGTGCGTGGGCCGCACGACCGCCAGCGGCTGCCGCTGAGGGCGCGCCTCGGGGTCCAGAACGCCAAAGTCCTGTCGATCATCGAGCTGATGGAAAGCAACCTCTCCGAACCGCTGTCGCTACTGGAGATCGCCGAAAGCGCGGACCTGTCTCGCCGCCAGATCGAGCGACTTTTCCGTCAGGAAATGGGCCGGTCACCTGCCCGCTATTATCTCGAGATCCGCCTCGACCGCGCCCGGCACCTGCTTATCCAGTCGTCCATGCCGGTTGTGGAAGTCGCCGTCGCCTGCGGCTTCGTCTCCGCTTCGCATTTTTCGAAGTGCTATCGCGAGCTCTACAACCGCTCGCCTCAGCAGGAGCGCGCCGAGCGCAAGTTGACTCTGCAGATGGCACGGTAGATCGCCCCGTTGTCCCTTCGGAACGATGGAACGGCAGGGCCTTCATCTGACGGGCACCGGCAACTGCCGGTGCTGATTTCCGCGGTGGCAGGCCCTGCGTCCTCTACTGAGTCCCGGCCCGAAGCAAGCGCCGGTCGCCCGGACCGCCCGAATGGGCGGTCGTCCTTCAGGCCGGAATCTTGGTCCCTGCGTTCAACGTTCTCATCTTGGTGAGAGTATCGAGGTTCTGATTGACCCGGCAGTAGAATTCCTCGTTGATGAAAGGACGGGTGACGAAATCGTTGCCGCCGGCTTTGAGGAACCGAGCGGAAAGCAGCCGGTCTGTCGACGACGACACACCGATGATCCGCAGCTGATGCGGGCCGTAGGCAGCGCGGATCCGCCGCGTAAGTTCGAAACCGTCGATATCGGGCATATGGTAGTCGGTGATGACGAGGCCGATGTCGGACGTGTTCTCCAGGATGTTCAGCGCCGCAGAGCCGTTTTCCGCCGAGCTCGTTCTGAAATTGTAGCGCTTTAGCTGCGTCGTCAGCACGGCCCGGGCCGTCGCGCTATCGTCGACGATCAACACGTGATGCTGTTGGTTCGTCAGGAATCGGCAGACGGATTCTGCCAGCATATCGACAGCAAAAACGCTGTCCTTGATGACATAGTCGACAATGTCCTTGGCGAGGATCGCCTCGCGCGTGCTCTCCTGAAACGAGCCGGTGAAGACGACCGTCGGCACGCTCATTTCGATCAGATAGGTGAGCGCCTCTCCGTTCTCGGCGCCTGGAAGGTTGATATTGGAAATCGCGAGAGATGGTGCGAAGGAAGCGTTTTCGACCGCGAACTGCAAGTCCTCGTAGTCACGACAGACGATCACATCGATATCGAAAAGCTCCTTCAGCCGCTTCGAGACCATCGAGGCAAAGAGGTTGGAGTCCTCGGCAAGCACGATACGGTGTTCGCCGAGGGATTCACCGGAAAAGTACATTCCGGAAACGCCGAAGAATGACATTGATCGCCTATAAAAAGAGTGTCCCCGGAAGGCACCCTAGGAGCAAAACGCTTTATCCGGTGTTAATGGGCGCGCTCATCCAATGTCGGCGAAGGCATCCCTCAAACGAAGACGACATCATCCGCAGAAAGGTCGGCAAGTGACACGTTGTCCAGCAAAAGACCGAATGTATCGGATCCATTGAAGGCGATGTAGAGCCCGTCTTCGGTCTCGGTCGCGGCGGCAATCAGGTCGGCGAAACTGTCGATGCGCGTGGTGTCGTGTGCATATCCGATAAAGCGCAGCAGGTCGCCGCCGTCCGTATCGAAATCCGTGATACGATCCACACCTGCGAACGAAACCGTATCGGACGACCAAAGGAAGGTATCTGCGCCCGCTCCGCCGGTCATGACATCGTCGCCCGCGCCGCCCCAAAGGAGGTCGTTTCCGCCGCCGGCGTCCAGCCTGTCGTTGCCGTCGTTGCCGGCGAGCTGATCGTCGCCTGCAAGCGTGCGGATGGCATCATTCCCCGAGCCGCCGGACAGCTCGAATCTCTCGATATTGGTGAAGATCAGCGACGTGCCCAGCATGCCGGTCGAAGCGTCGAAATTCGTGCACGGCAGGGGATCGACGACGCGCAAAGTATCGCTGCCGCTTCCGCCATCGATGAAGCCGGATGGCGCAGTCACCTGTATGAGGTCGTCGCCGGCGCCGCCGTCGATAACTATCTCTCCGTCGCCGAAACGCGTTCCGCCGTAAATCTCGTCGTTTCCATCGCCGCCCACGAGCACGTCGTGCCCGCCGGCACTGATCAGTATGTCATCACCAGCGCCGCCATAAAGGGCATCGTCGCCGCTTCCGGAGGCGATATAATCCCTGCCGCTGCTGCCGGTGACATAATTGTCGCCCTCACCCATATGGGCGGTGAGCGAAGACAGATTTCCGGCGATTAGCGTATCACTGCCGCTGCCGAGATCCACGCTTGCAACCTCGATCCCGCTGATCAGCGTGCCCGTCGAGGCAACCCCCCGTCCGAAATCGATAGTGACGTCGTCGGTTCGTCCTTCATCGAACATGGAGAGTCTATCCCAGCCGCTCCCGCCGTCGATCACCGCGGAGGAAAGCGTGGTGATGATGATGTCGTTATGGTCGCCGGCAAAGATCCGGTTCGCGCCGACAGTGTCGTTGATGATGTCGCCGCCGCTGCCTGTGTCGATCGCGTCGTCGCCCAGCATGCTGGTGCCGTCGTCGCCGTCTACGCCATATGGGCCCACAATGTCGTTCCCGGCACCGGTCGAGATGATGTCGTCGGTGGCGGCGCCGAAGATCCGGTCGTTGCCGCTGCCGGTCGTCAGCACCAGCCTCTCGATGCGGTTGAAGAAGATGTGTTCCCAGTTCGCCGTGTTGTAGCCGATGATGCCGTGACCGTGCTCGCCGCTGAACCGGACGTCGGAGCTGACGCTCGACAGGTCGACCACCAGCGTATCGACGCCGGCGCCGCCCGTAACCGCGCCGCCGGTCCCGATCAGGCTGATGAGATCATCTCCCTCGCCGCCGTCGAGCCGGTCATACCCGCTCCTGCTTGTCAGACGATCGTTTCCCGCCCCGCCGTCGACGAGGTCATCGCCGCCGCCGGCTTCGATCTCATCGGCGCCGCTCAGGCCCCAGATGCGATCCTTCTCCTCGGTTCCGGACAGCGTATCGTCTCCGGCAGTCCCAACGACTGTAGTCATGTCGCTCTTCCCCCTGAAATACGACGCACGCTACTAATATTAAATTCCAAAGCATAAATCGAGATGCAGCCAAAAATAATTTTCGAGTTATAAATATAGATTACATTACTTCAAATATAAAATTACTTTATCCGCAAGCCGAAATGCGACCTGACCGCCTACCGATTTCCGTATAGAATGCGCCCATGAGCGAAGCCCAAACCCTGTTCGATGTGCTACGCCATTCGGCAAGCACGGAGGTCGCCGACGCATTCGAGCGGCTCGTTCGGGATGCGCCCGATCACAAGCTCTGCCGCATCAATGCGCTCGCCTTTGCCGCGCGCGAGGGCCTCGACGAGGAAGAGACGATCGCAGGCTTTCTGCATGCCTCGCGCCTGGGCATTTTCGAGCTTTCCTGGAACGTGCTCTGTCCGGGTTGCGGCGGTGTACTCGACGCCAACACGTCCCTTAAGACGGTGCAGAGTACGGAGTATACCTGCGCGCTTTGTGCCGCCGGTTACGAGCCGACGCTCGACGAGATGGTCGAAGTCACCTTCACGATCAGCCCGCGCGTGCGCCACATCGGGGCACATACGCCGCATGAATTGCCGCCGGCCGAATATTTCCGCCAGATCTATTGGGGATCCGGCATCGATCTGCCGGAGGAGGATTACGAAGCAAGGGTCGACGAATTCCTTCTGGAGGCGCTGGAACTGCCGCCTGGCGAGAAAGCCGTGATCTCGCTGCAACTTCCCCCGGAATTCGTCATCATCTTCGAGCCGGTGACGCATGCCGCCCAATTCCTGGATGTGAGCGGCGAACCCACAAGGGAAAGGAGAAGTCTCGGGCTTGTCTTCGATCGCTCGCACCGCCATCACGAGACGCTGAGCTTGCCGCCTGGCCCCTTGCGCGTCTCGGTGGAGAACCACGCCGAAGTGCGTACCCTGCCCTCGATCTGCGTGGCCGGCGAAGCGTTGCATGCTCTGCTCGGCCGCCGCCGGCCATTTCTCACCGCCAAGCGGCTGCTCTCCAACCAGACCTTCCGCGACATCTACCGCACCGACACGCTCGATGTGGACCAGCGGCTGAAGATCACCAGCCTTACTTTCCTCTTCACTGACCTGCGCGGCTCGACGGAACTCTACGAGCGCGTTGGCGACCTCGCGGCCTTCGACCTGGTGAGAACGCATTTCAACGTCTTGAACGAAATCGTCGCGGCCGAGGCCGGCGCCGTTGTCAAGACGATCGGCGATGCGGTTATGGCAACCTTTCCGACGCCCGACCGGGCCATTACCGCGGCAATGCGGATGCGGGAGGCAATGCACGAACTCAACGAAGAGCGCGGCAGCGAGGATCTGCTCCTCAAGATCGGCATTCACGAGGGGCCGTGCATCGCGGTGAACCTCAACGACAGGCAGGATTATTTCGGCCAGACCGTCAATATCGCCTCGCGCGTTCAGCACCTCGCCACTTCGCGAGAGATTTTCGCGACCGGCTCGGTCCTCGAAGATCCCCGAGCATCCAGCCTGCTCTCGGATCGCGGCCTGAGCCCTATGGCGCACCATGTGACGCTAAGAGGAATTGCCAACGAGATCAGTATTTTTGCAATTCCGTGAGCAGCACTGCGCCGCACTTTCGCGACTGTCCTGAAATTTTCCGGACCGCTGTCGGCATCGGCTCTCTCCGCACGTCCTAGAGCAGTTCCGGGAAAAGTGCACAGCAGTTTTCCGCTCGGAATTGCAGAAAAACAAAGGCTGGAGCGTTTTCGCGATTCGGAGATAAGCGGAAATACTTCAGCTTCGGCAACATTGCGATCAAGGAGAGCCGGAATGAGAAAGATCACCGTTGGCGCATTCGTAAGCCTTGACGGAGTCATGCAGGCGCCAGGCGGACCGCACGAGGATCCGGTCGGCGGCTTCGGTTATGGCGGCTGGGCCGTCCCCTATTTCGACGAGATCATGGGACAAGCCGTGGACGAGATGTTTTCCAGGCCGTTCGATCTTCTGCTCGGGCGGAAGACCTATGATATCTTCGCCGCACACTGGCCCTATGCCGGGCCCGACGATCCGATCGGTCCGCTCTTTGACCGGATCACCAAATATGTCGCCACGCGCAACCCCGACCTGAAGCTCGACTGGCAGAACAGCCGGACTCTCGGCTCCGACCCGTTGGAGACGCTCCGGAGGCTGAAAAGCGAGGATGGTCCCGACCTGTTGACGCAGGGTTCGACCGATTTCCTGCAGACCCTGTTCCGCCACGATCTGGTGGACGAGATGTACATCTCGTATTTTCCGGTCGTGCTCGGAAAGGGCAAGCGGCTCTTCGGTGAGGGCGCAATGCCTATGGCTTTGAAGCTCGTCGGTTCGAAAGTCTCCGGGACCGGCGTCACCGTCAATAAATACGTCCGCAGCGGCCCTGTCGTGCCGGGTTCGTTCGAGTTCGAGCAGCCGACCGAAGCGGAGCTGGAGCGGCGAAGGAAGTTGAGCTGATCTCCGGCGAAGTGCGTCGTTCGAAGCCTCGAGTGTTCCGATGAAACACTGAAACCTAACCCCGATGCTGGGCTTCGGCCCCGCATCCCTTACCCATTGGCGCGGCTCAGCTTACAACTGCCGTCGGACCGACGGCAGACGCCACCGCGGGCGTCATTTTACCACGACAGAGCCGTTGACGATCTCGATCGTCTCGTCGCCCTGAAGCCCGAGGCGATCGCCACTGGGCGCAGTGACGAAGCAACCGCCAGGGCAGATCACTTCCGTCGCGCCTGCATCGATCGCCACCTCGATCCGGCTCTCCCCTTCGACGATCACCAGAACAGCAGCCTCCCCGTCCTTGTTTGTCACGGTAGCGGAATAGGCCACGCCGCCGGCCGACAGCACGGCGGACACCAGAACAACAGCAAAAGCTTTCATCGCATTCGGCGCACAAGCACCGTCCCCTTTCGGCCGGTTCGCCCTCCCGGGAGACGACGCCGGCCACCCCTCTAGCCTCGACCAGCCTACCGCAGAATTTCACCAGGGGTAACCCGTGCAGGAAGACAAAGCGGCCGCCTGAGCGGATCGGAGAGGACCCGGAAACCCGGTGATCAATCGTGTGTCTTGCGAAAAAGCCGATTAGTTGTCCCCAGCGCACTTGATCCATCGATTGCTGACGGTCTATGCGTTTGCGACGCCGCCGGCGTCACGGGGACAATAGGGATTACCAGATATGGAGATTTTCACTTCCGCCGGCCTGGCGGCACTGCTGCAGGTCATCGTGATCGACCTGGTGCTTGCGGGCGACAACGCCGTCGTCATCGGCCTTGCGGCGGCCGGCTTGCCGCTGGAGCAACGCAAGAAGGCGATTCTCGTCGGCATCCTCGCCGCCACGGTTCTGCGCATCGTGCTCGCCATTTTCACGGTCCAGCTTCTTGCGATCATCGGGCTCCTGCTCGCCGGTGGACTTCTCCTGCTTTGGGTCTGCTGGAAGATGTGGCGCGAGATTCGCTCCGGCGGCCACGAAAGCATAGATGGTCTCGAAAATACGGGCGCCTCAGGCCCCAAGAAGACTTTCAAACAGGCGGCAACCCAGATCGTCATCGCAGACGTCTCCATGTCACTCGACAACGTCCTCGCCGTCGCCGGGGCCGCTCGAGAACATCCAACGGTGCTCGTCTTTGGTCTGGCGCTCTCTATCGCGATGATGGGTATTGCCGCGAGCTTTATTGCTCGTCTGCTCAGCCGCTACCATTGGATCGCCTATATCGGTCTGGCAATCATCCTCTACGTCGCTCTCGACATGATCTACCGCGGCGCGCTGGAGGTCTGGCCGCACATCGTGCCGGTGGCTCAGGCATTGGCTGGCCTTTAAAGCACTTCCAGGAAAAGTGTGTAACGGTTTTCCGTCCGGAAGTGCGGAGGTTAGAGTAGAGCATTTCCAGGAAAAGTGCGCAGCTGGAAGTGCGTAGGTTCAAAGTGTCGGGAGCGTTTCACTGCTATGAATCAGTGAAGCGCTCTGGCGCTACAGCCCGCCGGCGCCCGTGCTTGGCTTCAGCCGGATCAGGCCTTCTCTTCCTCGATAGCCGAAGGTTCGGCGCCCGCGCTTCCGGCTTCTTCCTCAGGTGTCACATCCTCGATCTTCATCGGGAATGGTGCGCCGATCCCCTCGTCTCGAAAGCGCTCATAGATCGAGACGCGAAGGTCGTTGCGCACGCCGCCGGCCGTCAGCACGTCAGCGACATAGATGCGCAATTCAAACATCATTCGCTCGTCGCCGAAGGCCGTGAAGCCGACGTTGGGAGCCGGATTTTTGAGGATCATCGGATGGTCCGCGGCGATTTCGTACAGCAGTTCGATGACCCGGCGCGGATCGCTGGCATAGGTCACCGTCACCGCGATTTCCGACCGGCCGAGCTTGTTACGGTGCGTCCAGTTTCCGACGGAAGCGTTGATGAGCAGCGAATTCGGCATCATGATCGACTGATGCTGGAAGGTTTCGATTTCGGTCGCGCGGACGGAAATGCGCCGCACGAAGCCTTCGGTCGTGCCGCTGACGATCCAGTCGCCCACCTTGAAGGGCCGCTCCACGAGCAGGATCAGCCCCGAAACGAAGTTGGAGACGATGTTCTGCAGACCGAAGCCGACGCCGAGGGATAGAGCGCCGGCGACGAGGGCGAGGCTCGAAAGATCGATGCCAGCGGCAGATAGGCCGATGAGGCCGGCAAGACCCACTCCCATATAGCCGATGCCGGTACGAATGGAGTTGCGCACGCCTGCGTCTACACGGCTGCGCGCCATGACATTGCCGTCGATCCAGCGCTGCACCCAGCGCGTGACGAGATAGCCGAGCGCGAAGAGAAGGATCCCGGTGAGAATGCCCACCATCGAAATCGTGATCGTACCGATCCTGATTTCCGTCAGCACCCGATAGGCCCAGGACTCGATGTCTGCCATCTTGAAACCCCACTGCAAGAGCAGCAATGGAATGAAGAACAGCAGAACGAGCACATAAATGCCGAGGCCCGCAAAGAGGCCGAACTGGTCAAGCGCGACCGCCTCCAGATGGAAGCGGCGTTCCAGGTAGCGACCGGCTATCGTTTCGGCAAAGGCGCCCTGTTTGGAAACCGACTTTCCGGTGAGGATACCGATATAGATCGTTACGAGGATCGCGCTCGTGACGATAATTTGGGTTGCGATGAAGCGTGCCAGTCCGACATAGCCCGATAATGCGATCGCGATGAGCGCCGCGCCCAGCAGGACGAAGGACACCGAAATCATCCGCGGCCACGGACGGCCTCGTGCATCGTAAGGCTCGTCGGGCCTCAGCATCGGGCGGATCCACGCCATCGACATCAGAATAAGTCCGATGATGATCGACGCCACGAAGCTTTTGGCAATCGTCAGCACCACCGGGGAGCCGAGAGACTCGCTGACGCTGCCAAGCAGGTAGTCGAGCCCGTTGACGAGCGCCATCGCGAAGATCGGTACCATCAGCATTTTCGCACCGCGATCCGAGACGCGCACGAGCCGCCAGCTCGACCGGTTCGGCGACAGCACCGCGCTTGCCAGCCTGGCGATGAAGAACAGCGCGACGCCCATGGCCAGCGTGATCGCAACGATCGGAGCGATATCCGGCCGCAAAACATTGAAACTGCTGAGGAAGAAGTAGCTCGACATTGCGAAGGCGGTGAGCGCCAGAGTCGGGATGAGCGTCGACCAGAACGCCAGCGAAAGCTGCCGGAAATAGGTAGGCTCGTCGTCTTCCTCTCGACCCATCAGGATAGGCGAAAAAAGCCGATAACTGCCCAGGAGGAAAAGTAGAGCGGCGCAGATCGAGAGGAAGATCGCACTCAGCAGGGGTACGCGCTTGTAATTCCAGGCGAATGTCAGCCATCCGCCGATGCTGCGCGACAGAGCCATCGCTTCGTGGACCGTCGCAGTGGCGGCCTCGCTGAGCATCTCCGCCGAGACATCGGTGTATCGCAGCAGGGTGTTGGAGAAGATCGCCCGGCGCGTCGCGGTGATTCTGTTGGCAAGTTTCTTCGCCTCGATCGAAAGGTTCTCCGCCCTCCCCGTCAGAGCATTGATCGCGCCACGCTCCGCAAGGAGCCGCTTGCGTTCATCGGTGATGACGGAATCTTCGGGTGGCTGTCCCTCGGCAGGAGGATCGCCGAGCTCCGCGAGCCTCGCCTTGATTTCGTCGAGCCTCGGGCGCGTGGGGACAGAAGCGGCGATGATCTGCTTCGAAAGCTCGTCGACCTGTACCTTGAGCTCGGCGAGCACGGCATCGTCGTCTTTGACTGCGTTGGTTCGCTCGATGAGACGCTTCAGCTCTCGGTCGGTTTTGGCAAGCTGGTCCTCCGCCTGCTGCAGCACAGGCGATGCGGCATCCGGCGCCCGATCAGTTCCGGTCTGCGCCGGTTCGATCTGCGGCGCGGGCTGGGCGGACTGGGTCGGCTGGGCCGGCGCGGTCTGCTGGGCGGGCGCGGTCTGCTGGGCGGGCGCGGTCTGCTGGGCGGGCCGGTTTTCCTGAGCGCTTGGCGCGGGCTCCTGCGCAGACGCGGATCCGCCGGCTGCGAGCGTCAGCACACCGAAAGACAGGGCTATGGAAAGAACCCTTAGTTGCTCCAGGAGATGCAATTTCCTATCCTTCGATAAACCCTGTGCCGCGCAGAACCGTCCCAAGCGTCCCCGATTACCGATCTGCACACGCATAACGGCAAAAAGATGCAAACTCTTCGAGATCGCGGCGGCCCGTACCGCCTGGCGGTTCAGCCCTCTTCGGAGCGCCTGGCGTAGTCCGCCAGCAACTGTTCGTAATCCTCCAGCGGTGGCAGGGCCGCATAGCTATGAACGGCGGATGTGCTCGCCCATGGAAGTTTCTCGCTGGTCCAGGTTTCGATAAAAGGCCGATACCAGCCGGCATCGTCGAGCATGGTCGCGCGAAGGTTGACGAACCAGTCCATGCCTTCCGGCCGCGTGAACATCCAGCTCATGCAATGGGGGCAAAAATAATGTCGCGTCGCGCCGCGGAGGCCGCCGATGACGGGCTCGCCGCATGTAACCTCGAAACCTTCGCTCGGAATTGCAGCGCTCAACGAAAACGCGCTGCCAGTCATCCGCTGACAGCCCGTGCAATGGCACGCCATCGTGACAAGCGGCGGTGCACTCACCTTGATGCGCACCTGTCCGCAACGGCATCCCCCATGCCAAGGCAGCTCTCTCGCACTCATGGCTTCCTCCTGATTCCAGCGTCTTCGCCTTGATTCATGTCTAGAACCCGGCACCCGGCTGCGCGAGATACTCCTCCTCCGCCGGTGATGACGTGCGGGCGAGAATGCAGTTGCGATGGGGGAAGCGACCGAATCGCTCGATCACGTCCCGATGCCGGATCGCATAGTCCAGGTAGTCGGCATCTCCGAGTTCGGTGAACAGCTTGACCGACATGGTCTGGTCGACCAGGTTTTCGGAGTGCTCGAAGGGCATGTAGAAAAATGCGCGCCATTCCTTCGGAACTGCCATGTCGGCGCTCGCACCGATAGCAAGCTTCGCCTCGCGCAATGCCAGGCAATCGGTGGCAAAGGCCAGCGGCGACCCGCGAAACATGTTGCGCGGCATCTGATCGAAAAGGATAACGGCCGCCAGCCAGTTCTGCGGGGTCTCGCGCCAGACATTGTCGAGCTTTCTGGACAGGGCCAGGTGCGACGCCTGAAATCGCCGTGCGCACTGCTCATCGAGTCCGGGATCCGGCGTAAACCAGTGGTCATAAGAAAGTTCGGTGAACCAGAACTTCAGCACCTCTTCCGGCGTACAGATCTCGATATCGCCAGCCATGACGGGCTCATACCTCCTATTGCCAGAGCACTTCTAGAGCACTTCTGATAAACTGTGTAGCGGTTTTCCGTCCGGGAATGCGCGATCGAATCGAGTGGATACCGCTGCCGCCGCAAAGCGGGCGGCGATCAGGCCGTTTCCACTGAAACTGCGGTTGGGCAGGCATTCTGTCTTCGCCGTGGTTCTATCTCCTCCTCGGCAGTCTAACGCAGCGGCCAGATCCACATCAGCATCGGCACAGCGACGGCCACGATCACGATGGATAGCGGCAGCCCGAGTCGCGGGTAGTCGCTGAACCGGTAACCGCCGGGTCCCATCACCAGCGTGTTGCATTGGTGGCCGATCGGCGTCAGGAAGTCCGAGCCGGCGCCGATCGCAACCGCCATAAGGAAGGCGTCTGGTCGGTAGTCGAGCGCCGCCGCAAAACTGGCGGCGATCGGCGCCATGACGAGCACCGTTGCGGCATTGTTGAGGAAGGGTGTCACCGCCATGGCTGCGAGGACCATCAGGGCAAGTGCCGCCGCGGGCGGCAGGTCCGAGGCTATACCGCTCAACCAGCCGGCGATCAGGTCCGAGCCGCCCGTCGTGCGCAACGTGTCGCTGACGGGGATCAACGCCGCAAGCATGACCAGGATCGGTCCGTCCACGGCCCGGTAGACGTCGCGCAGAGGAATGACGCGAAACACGACCATGGCAAGCGCCGCAGCAAAAAAAGCGATTTGCACAGGCACGACGCCGACGGCGGTCGCCCCCATCGCGGTCGCCAGCACGAGCAGCGGCACGGTCGCACGGCGAATGGTGCCGAGCAGAATTTCCCGTTGCGCAAGCGGCAGGCAGCCGAAGTCCTGGAGGAAGGATGGCAATTCGCGGCGGGTACCCTGCAGCACGACGATGTCGCCGGCCCGCAGTCTGATGCTGCCAAGTCTCTGCTTCAGTCGTTCGCCCTGGCGGCTCACGGCCAGCAGGTTGATGTTATGATTGTTGAACAGCGCCAGGCGCTGTGCCGACATGCCTATGAGCGGCGAGCCGGTGGCAATCACCGCCTCGATGGCTTCGGTCTCGGCTTTCGCCTTGTCATTCGGCGTCGGCGAGCGATCGCCGGAAATCTTGAGCTTTGCCTGGGAGACGATGCGGTCGAGCGCAGCCGGACCGCCTTCGAGCAGCAGGATATCGTCCAGTTCTATGACGACATCGGGCAATGGCGCCAGATGCGTGCCGCGACGGAAGACGGCGATCACCACGGCTCCGCCATCGCCGATCTTGACCAGATTGCTGATCGGTTTGCCGATCACCGGCGATCCGGCAGGAACCACCGCCTCGGAGGTGTAATCGGTGATCTCGATGGCATGATCCAAACCGACCTGCTGGCCCTTGCGCTCCGGCACCAGGCGATAACCGAACAGCAGGAACACGGCGCCGACCAGCGCCAGCGAAGCGCCGACGGGAGTGAAGTCGAACATGGTGAAACTCTCGCCGGTCAGTTCCGCACGCACCCGGGATACGACTACGTTGGGGGAAGTGCCGACCTGCGTCATCAGGCCGCCGATAAGCGAGCCGAACGCCATCGGCATGAGGAAGACCGACGGCTGCACGCCCGAGCGACGCGCGAACTGGAACGCGACCGGAATCATGATCGCCAGCGCCCCGATGTTCTTGATGAAGGCCGAAAGTACCGTGACGGTGACGACAAGCAGAGCAAGCTGCGCCCTCACCGATTGCAGATCCGGCAGAAAACGTTGAATGGCCGCGTCGACGACCCCGGAACGAGCCACGCCCGCGCTGACGATCAGCGCGCTGCCGACGATGATGACGATATCGTCGCTGAAGCCGTCAAAGGCGTGATCGAAAGGCACTATGCCGACGGCTACCGAAAGCATCAGCGCTGAGCAGGCCACGATGTCGTAGCGAAAGCGCCCCCACATGAAGACGATCATCATCGCGCCGAGCACGAGAAACGAAAGGGTCTGTTCGGCGGTCATGGGCAGTACCTGAGCAGCGACTCGTCGGAAAGCGGGATTGTGTTTGCAGGCCCATTCACCGATACCGAACCAAACGCGCGATACCACCCGAAGGTTCGCACGATGTTCCGCATGTATTGGCGGGCCTCTGCCATTACATCCTTCAAAGATTCCTGCCTATGCAATCGAAATATCGCGAAATCCCCCGCCAAACACGGGAACTCCCGGCGAGCACGCCGAACTTCCCGGTTTCTTTGCACGTTGTCGAATAAGGAATAAGCTTGTGCAACTCATATGGGGCGAAGCATGTACATGAACCGCAACGCGATGCAATCCGCCGCAGCCTACTGCATCTTCCCTGAAACCGGAATAAATCCCGGCAACGGGGCGACCGTCCAAGGCGATCCAGGGCATCCTCGCGCGCCCGTCAGGAGGCGCGGCGCCTTGAGCGCTGCCGTCATTCTCGGGGCGGCCATTGCGATGAGCGCCTGCACATCGACGCAAACGGTTGGCCACGGCCCGAATCTGGAACCTATCCCGGGCAGTATCACCTATGGCGGCCAGCCGCGAACGAAGCTGACGAAGGCCCCGATCGGCAGCATGGTGCCGCATCAGTTCTTCGACTCCTATGGTCACCGTGTCTATGAGACCTATGTCATTAATCCGGACCGCTCGCTGCGACTGACCAGCCGCCGCATAGATTACGACATCTTCAGCGACTGAACGCCGGCGAGAATTATGCAAGTGGCGAGGATCGTCATGAAATATGTTCTTCCTTTCCTGTGCGCGCTCACACTTCTGACCGGCTGCGAGGCGACCTCGATGGGCTATTCCCCCTATTTGGAGCCGATTCCCGGCAGCATCACCTACGGGGACCAGCCGCGCACCAGGCTTACCAAGGCACCGGTCGGCAGCATTGTGCCGCATCAGTTCATCGACCGGTTCGGCCGCCGGGTCTACGAAACCTATGTCATCGAACCGGACCGGTCGTTGCGGCTGGTAAGCCGCCGCTACCGCGACCTTCCACTCTTCGACGACGATTGAATGGGCCCTGCAGTCCCTGCGCTAGTCCCCGTAAGGCCATCACTGATCTTTGAATGGGAGCGCTTGCGCTCGGCACTGTGCGTTCGTATTTCGGGTGTCGGACTCACCAAAACCGCCGAGTGCGAGTCCGAGCGGACCGACGGGGCATGTTTGCAGCGTCTTCGAGCTATGGACCGAAAGAGCGGGCGCTAGCCATCGTCGCATCGTCTGCATTGTGATGGCGGGCTACCGCATCCGCCATTTCCAATTGCGCCGTTACGATGCGGGAAGAAAGCCCTCTATCCTGTCTTCATCAGCATCAGTAAGCGTTTTGCCACATCGGCAAAGGTCACGCCGAGCGCGGCCCCGCCGATGCCGATAACGCCGAGAGCGCCCATCCCCATCAGCTTCCATTTGCGTACGTCTTCTGTCACGGGCTTCATCGCGGCAATATCGTCCTTGACGAGCATCATCGAAGCTTCGAGCGTCCGCATGCGCTCGACCAGTTCGTCCATCCGGCGCGTCATGGATACGCGGCCGGCATCCGAACTGTCCTCCGATCGGCGCAGGTCCTCCCGCAGGTTCTTCACCTCGGCCACCAAGGTGCCGAGCTGCTGGTACACGCCGGCATCAATCATCTCCGCCTTCCCCGTGTTTCGCGCATTCCGCCCGCGTCCAGACGGATGCCGCGCAGAGGCCGACCACCGTGCGGTCGATCTTGCGCTGGTCGCCCTGCGTAGCGCCGCGCGCGCCGGAAAGCTCAGTTCCGACGATGCTGCGAAGGCCACTCACATCGGCCGGTCCCGAAGTTCCACAGCCCGCCAGAAGAAGAACAGACATCGTAGTCAAAGCGCTTCGCGTCAGCGCTCTTTGCTGCCTCATAGTTCTGCCTTTCGATTGAATCACGGACCGCTTGCGCGGCATCTGAACGGATTTCGTGTATGGCCCAGGAAATTCCGGCCAGGATCAGGGCGCCGATGACCAGATTGCTCCACGGAAACGTCATCGCGTAAGGCCCAGGGCATCGCGGACCGCCGGCATCGACCAGATGGCGTAAACGGCAAAACCGACGATTACGGCGAGGATCGCAAGCTGCACACGCCAATCCAGCGCGACGAGGTTCAACTCCTTCAGCGCGGTGACGAGCGTGCCGCCGGCCGTCAGCAACCACGTCCAGAAGCGGCCGGACCGGGAAACGGGCTTGTTGCGCGGGCGCGCCGGAACCACCAGCGCCGGCTCCTCGCCCGCGCCGTCCGACGCATCCTCTCGTGAACCGGCTGCCAGCACCGAACGAAGCACGGCCTCCAGCTTTTCCGGCCTCACCAGCGCCTTGTTGAGCCCGTCGCCGGCGTAATAGGATTGCCCTCGCCTTATCCGCTGCCGGTCACCCTGGCTTTCGGCGAGAACCGGCAGCGACGCCCATTCCATGGCCAGGCGCCTCGCAAATTCAACAGGGCCGATTTCGCCGGAGACAAAGGCCGCAAAACCACGGCGGTTCAGAAGGTGAAGGGCGAGCTTGTCCTGAAGCGCGGGGTCGAAACGCTGATCTCCGCTGAGCCACGGCAGTTCCTTGGAAAGACCGACGAGCGTGGCCCGCATGACCTGATAGGCCCCCGCCGCACTCGATCCGTGCGCCCTCGACCATCCCTTCTGAGCGCCCAGCACTTCGGCGACCGTCATTTGGGTAAGCGGCTTCGCCAGTTTCCCCTGCTTATGTCCATAGATCACGTCGTAGGACGCACGGCCGCTGCTGCCGACTTCCGCCTTCCGGATAAAGTCGAGCAGCATCGCCGCGCCTTGCGGCACGGTTTTGGTCATGGGTTTCCTTTCTGCTGAAGATTGCAGGTCGTATTGGAGACAGGAGACGATACGGTCGCGAACTGGCTGCCGCCTAAGAGGCCGCTTGGCGCTCTGACGCCGACGAGCCCCGTTGCGGATCGTCCTGCCATTCGATATGTGCAAGCTAATTCAACGATAGAGACAAAATCAGTGACCAAGCCGAAGGTCGTCGTCGTTTTCCCCGTCTACAATGGCGAAAAGACACTCGTCAGCAGTCTGCGGTGCATTGCAGAACAGACGTTCGACGCCTTCGAAGCAATCATTCTCGACAATAAATCGACGGATAAGACGGTCGACATAGCCGAGCAATTTTGCAGATCGGATGATCGCTTCTCCGTCGTCAGGTGCGAAGAACATGTAAGCGCGATAGAGAACTTCGCGAGAGCAGTGCAACTCGGCGCAGAACGCGGAGAATACTTTTGCCTGCGTGCATGTGATGATCACTCTTCGCCGGATTTCCTGGCTCGTCTGGTGCAGGCACTGGACCTCAATCCCGAAAAGCTTCTGGCTGCATGCCCGACCAAGCTGGTGGGACCAGGCGGAAGCAGAATCAAGACCCCGAACGATACCGCCTTCGATTTTACAAGGAAGTACGTGTCCGGTCAGGTTCCAAGAAACCTGACCTTTCCTGCTGAGTGGATCTACGGTCTGTACAGAGCCGACGCAAAAGAACTGCTCATGTCGCGCTGGTTCGAACTTGGAAATCCTTGGTGTTTTGCATCCTACGTCGTGTCGGAGCTGGTGGTTCTAGATCTCGTCGTATACGTCGACGGACCCACATTTGATTTCACCTTGGGCTCAGGGTCTGAGCAGCGCTATGGCGCCAAGCGTTTCCGTGACAGACTTGGTCAGCGGCTGAGGTATACTGTAGGCTGCTACAACCTGAGGAAAAAACTTCCGGCTGCCAGCCTTCTGACACGCTTTAAGTTCTTCCGAATGTGTTGGAACGATGCGCGTCGCAAGACCCGATATAAGCTTCTTTGGATCTTCTAAATCGGACAGTCGCGACGAAACAGCCCGCAGAGCAGTCGAGTATCATCAGTCGGCCCGCCTGCGTGAAATCGGCTGCAAAGATGGTTGTGGCCTGTAGTTCGAAGGTCTGAAGGTCGATGGTGCCGAGGTCAAAATAGCAAAACCCGCGTACTGCGGGCCATTCGACTGGATAAGCGGAAGACCGGCGCGACGTGCACGGACACGGGTATCTCCAGAGCGAGCATGATCCTGATAAGACAACTGCCGGCTGGAAGCAGGACCGATGTATTCAGGTGTCGCTAACGGCGGGAAGACTCTATAAGTCGACACAAGCCAACCACATTTCGTCAACCTGTTCGTCGGAGAGACCCAGCGCGGCGGTAACGATAGCGATCAGCGGGTGCATTCGATTAAAAGTGGTGCCGTATTCCCATTCGATTTTCGCGACCTCCTTTGCGGTACTTTCTTGCATTCTCTCAATCGCCGCGGCGACCTGAACTAGGGTAAAGTCGTTATTGACGAGACCTAAACGAAATTGACGCGAGGTCAGCAAAGGTAGCGATGTACGAGTCTCGTTCGCCGTGGGCGGCACATAGCTGTGAACCGGGAATTCGGGGTGCCGCATCATCCACATTCGAATAGCTGGGTTCGCACCAACAGAGTCATTTGGCGTCGAAACATAGTGCTCAAAACGGTCTTCGACGCCGTTGACGCTTAGGGTGACATCAAGCACGTAAGTACCAGGGGCCGCCATGTCAGTGATCTTGTGGACGGCAACAACTTCGAAAGTAGACTTTTGCACTTAAGCAACCCTTTGCATAATGTTGTACTCGCCGTTCGCATTGACTACCCCGCGCGAACGCCAAGTACCAGCCAACGCTGCTCCTGCGTGCGGGTGGGTCGAAGGGACGTAGTACCTGTTGATGGAGTTGTTGAGCGCGGGGCTGCTGGCTGCGTTGCGCGCGATGTTGGCATCGTTTCCCATTACCACAATGTGGCCCAGCGGGAAGCTTGTGTCGTTTGCTCCGGTCCCCGTATAAACCTCCGCCGCAGTAAACCCGAGGGCATGGGTGTGGCTGGTAGACGTGACGGAGTTT
This sequence comes from Sinorhizobium arboris LMG 14919, assembly GCF_000427465.1. Classification (NCBI taxonomy): domain Bacteria; kingdom Pseudomonadati; phylum Pseudomonadota; class Alphaproteobacteria; order Hyphomicrobiales; family Rhizobiaceae; genus Sinorhizobium; species Sinorhizobium arboris. Next base: position 1,901,845 of record NZ_ATYB01000014.1, read on the forward strand.
GTCGTCGAGTTGGTGATGTCGCCAGGTGTGCCGAGCGTCAGCGTGCGGTCCGCCGCAAGCGTGCCGCCGCCGGTCAGACCGTTGCCGGCGATGACCTGTTTCGCGGAGTTCGCCGGCGTGTATCCATAGATCGAGTTCAGATCGGCGGAAGAGAGATTGCCCGAGTGATAGACGACGTATTCGGCGCCATTGACCTGGAATTCGAGGCTGTCGACTCCCCCTGAATTCTTCAAGGTGAGGGCCGTGTCTCCGCCGGTCGCGACATCGTTATAGAGGCGTAGCCCCTGGTTGTCGCCGGTCCCGTCGACATACTGGATGTAGGCTTTGCGGGTGGTCGTTTGGTAAAACGAAATGTACGGATCGGTCGTCGTCGACGAACCGGTGAGCCGAAGCGCCTCACTGCCTGAAGCAGTCTCTCATTGGCGCGCGTCGGCGCGGTTTCCATCAAGGCTTGCGCTATCAGATCGCGTGTCTGCGTGTTCCGGCCAGCGATGGCGTTGGCGCTGCGCGTGAGAGCCTGGATCGCCGCCCCCTTAATTCCGCCCGTTGCAAACGCAGTGATCATCGTCGGATCGAACCCGCCTACATCGGCGATATCCGCCATGTTGTCGGCCACCCTCGGCTGAGTGAGTTGGATATTTCCGCCGCGCACCGACTGCCCCGGCGAAAGCGGCGCCGTCGATGGTTGCGGCGCTGCCTGGCTGCCTCCCTGCGGTCCCTGCTGGCCACCGTTAGGCATGATAGGCTGCACGACTCCACCGCCTTGGGACGGCGCCCCGAACACACCTTGAGGGGTTAGGAAAATCAGTTCACCGTTCGGGCCCGAAATCGTCTTCCTGGCGGCGAGCTGCTGCGCCTGCTCCGGAGTCAGCTGCCGGCTATCTATGAGACCGTTCAAGGCCTGTGCCTCGACAGAGTTGCCGCTGAATCGGAACGCGCCTTCAGGCGCATCGCTCCTCGGAGGCGCAATCCAATCGCCAGTATTCAGATCGTAGACGTTCCCATTGCCGGCGTTGATCAGTGGCTCGCGTTTGGGTTTTTTCGCGTCCTCCAATTCCAGTCGGCTCTTCTCAAGCCCGAGCTCATAGGCCGGGCCGTTGCGTTTCGCTTCATGCTCATAGCGCTGGCGCTCCATCCACATCTGCTGCTCGCGGGCGCTCTGCTGCTGCTGCTGCATCCGCTGCTGAAGCATCATATTCGCCACGGCCTTGTCCTCCGGCGTGGAGAACGGATGCGTGAGGATTTGGTAAAGGAGTTCTTCGGAAGAGCCTCCTTGCGGTGCCTGCTGCGGTGGCGGCGGCTGCATCTGAGTCTGGGCGACCAGCTGCGGCGGGACAGCGGGAGCGCCTATCTCTACCGGGGGCGGGAGCGGCGGGGCCGGCTGCTGCGGCTGCCCGCCGCCCGGAGCGGTCGGAAAGACTGCATTGCGTTTGGCGAATCCGGCCGCAAGCCCCGCGCCGAGCATGCCCAGGCCGCCGCCGATGGTCTGCGGCAGGGCCTGTCCGAGAATTTGCGCCCGCAACCGCTTTGCCAGTTCTTCGCGCGAATCGGGCTTCGCGCCCTGGTAACCCGTATAGCCGCTCATCCCTTGTTTCCTGCATTGAAGAGCGCGCCGTAGTTGACCTGACGGAGGCCATCAGGCCGGCGCGACACAGCATGGCGTCTACCTCTGTTGACGGCGTGGTTGCGCCAGTCGTCATCTGTGAACGTGAAAATGATTTCCGCTTCCTCCCGGCCTCTCAGGCGCGGGATGCGGTAAGCCTTGAAGCCGAAACGCTCGGCTATTTCGGTCATCACGGTGTTACGCTCGGAAACCCGGAGGACGGCCATCTGGCAGCCGATCCGGCCGAAGGGGTAACCGAACATGGCCTTGAGCATCGGGCGTGTCAGCCAGCGCTTGCTGGTCGAAGCGGACGAAAGCTCTATGACGCCGGCCTCGGGCGCGTAGTTGTGGAAGACGACGCCGGCGACGAGGCGCTGGCCCTCGATCATGCCCAGCGTCGTGAAATGCTCGAAACCTCGATCGCAGCCCGGAATGCGGCTGGCGACGAAGCGGGCGATGGCCTGATTGACGTCGGGGTTCGATGCCCCGCCCCAGATCAGGCTCAAGCGCTCGCCTCCCCGACCGAGACCTGCACGGTGGCGAGATCGACCTCGATATCGAGCTTGAAGTTCCCGCCCGAGGTGATCACGCAGCCGACCGCGATCATGTCGCCGGCCGCCCGCACGTTCTGCCGGAAGTCGTAGCGCTGCACTTCGGAAACGCCGTCCCATATCGCCACGTCCCACAGGCCGACATCCCATTCCGACGAGGTCGCATCGCCCTCGCTCACCGCATTGAACGTCGGTGTCGACCGGTCATAGTCCGCCCTGGCGAACAGTCTGACTTTCGGCTTCGTTTTCGCCCGGAAGTACATATGCGCCATCGTCGCCGTCGCCCGCTGCCCGAACTGGGCGGCCGGCGAGAATTGCGAAAGATAGGTCGCCGAAAAGGTCAGACCGTCATCCGTGCCGCCGGCGTCCCCCTGCCACATGTAGCCGTCGAGCGAGCCGAAGAAGAGCCCGCCCTGCAGCGTCTCGTAGCAGAGCGCCTGCCAGTTGCTGATCGTCGACCAGCGGCCGGTGAGCACGTTCAGGACGAAGGTCGTGTCGCTGACCACCGTGTTTTCCGGAAAGGCTACGAAAACGAGGTTCTGCTCGGGCCACTGCTTCAGCGTCCAGCCGGTTCCGGTGGCGTTCGCGGCTCGGCGCCAGTCATCCTCAATCGGACGGGAGACGGAGACGAGCGAAAGCGCCTGCCGGTCGCGCTGGAAAACCTGCGACATCGGCGTGAGCCCGTCCGTCGTGGCAATGAGGATGTCGCCCCCTGCCCTGATCCAGGCATTTTTGCCGAGCGGCTTGCCGATCTGATAGACGCCCTTGAGGGCGAAGTCGGATGCGCTCGACGGATCGGAGCCCGCATAGACGGCGATCTCGCCCTCGGTCGAGACGAAGACGCACATGTCGTTGAGTCCGTCGCCGCTCTCCAGCGACCAGGAGAAGCCGGTCAGCAGAGAACCGCCCTTTTTCATCACGCCGCCGAGCGGAAACAGGGCCGCCGCCCCGCCCACCGCGTTCACCGGCAGGTAATAGGCGTCCAGCGTGCCGTTCTTCAGGAAGAACTCCCGGTTTTTGAACAGCCAGCCGTAATTCAGCTGCGCCATCGTCGTGCCGTCGGTGAATGTTATGGCCGGCGCCGTCGTCCAGCTTGTGCCGTTATAAACGGAATTGCCTTCGCGCTGATGCGGCCGGCGCTCGACGATCAGGTCGGCGAAGGGCACCTCGTCCCATTCGTCGTTCGAGAGCAGGTTCTCTTCGCCGGTGCCGCCGGCGAAAACGAGGCGGCGCAGCTCCGCGATTGCGCCGCGAGCTGCTCGCCGCTGCCCTTGTCGTGCTGCAATCCGTCATGCGGCCATGCCCAGGGCATCGCCGCTCCCCAGGGCTTCAGTGCCGCCGCATGGATGATCGGCGTCGCCTCCCGCTCGCGATAGATCTTCGTCACGTGGAAGACGTCCGCATCCCGGTCCCAGGCGCAGCCGACCGCCGCGAAAGGATGATCCCAGCCGAAGTCGAGCCCGCCGATCTGCACCCAATGCCTCGGAACATCGAAGGGATCGACACGTATGCTCTCCTCGGTCACCGGAAAGATCCTGCCGGATCCGAGCGCCGGAACACCTCTGGTGCGCGCCTCGCGCTCGTGGGCGGGATAGCTGTCGATCACCCTTTGCCGCTCCTGCGGCGTATAGTGCTCCGCATCCTCGATCGTCATGGTAATGACCGCGCGGTCCTTCGATTCTTCCATCAGATATCTGGCGACGACCGCGCTCATGCCCTTGAGCGGCGTGAAGGTGACCGCGATGGCGCCGCGTGTGGCGTTGGTTCGGGTGATCCCCTCGAAGTAGACGTCCTCGGGCGGCTCCTCGTCGAACCAGACGTAATCCACCGTATTGGCCTGCCATTTGGCGCGGCCCTGTTCGTATGCCTTGAAGAGCAGCGTCGACGCTCTGCCCGAAACATGCCGCACCGTCACGCTGTCGAGAGCACCGGAAGCGCCGGCGCGGCGCGTCGTCGCCTTGATCGCCGCCTTCGGGAGAAATCCGGTGCCCCACTCCTCCTCATTCAGCGGTGGGCCGACCAGCAGCCGTTGCACCCCGTCACGCGTCAGTTCGTAGGACTCCGAGCCTGCCAGCATGACGATTGGCCGCTCGAACCGCCTGCCCTGCCACCAGTCGGGATAGCGCCCGGTCAGATGCATCGCAGCCTCCGCTGCGCCGGCCAGCGTCTTGCCGAGCTGGTTGCCCGCCATGAACAGCCGCTCGCGATAGGAAATGCCGGCCGCATGAAACTCCGACTGCTTGACATAGGGACGATAGGCGGAAAGCATGTCCGTTCTTCTCCGGCGGTGAAGCTCCGCCAGCAGCAGCAGCTGTTCCTTGAGCATTGCGGAAAGGCCGGGCGCACCGTTCGGCGCGGATGGTTCGGGTGTGCTCATCCGTGAACGTGCCTCTGGTTTTTGAAGGTTGCGGTGCCGCCGGCGCTCTTGCGTTCGGGCCGAATCGTCTTCCTTCTGCGCGCCGCGGGCGCCTGCCTGGACTGCGGCCGAATAAGATCGATAATGATCGCCCGGCATTGTCGCCGTGCTGATTGTACGACGTGCCTGAGGGAGGAAGATGATGATCGAAGGCCACTGCCATTGCAGGGCGGTCCGCGTTGCGGTCCCCGTCCGCCCCGAGACGCTCGGCGATTGCAACTGCTCGCTCTGCAGCAGGCTCGGTACCCTCTGGGGATATTACCCGTCGACCGACGTCAGCATCGCCGATCCGGAAAGAAAGCTCGTCGGCTACGTGCAGGGCGATAGGACCCTGAGCATGTATCACTGCAGCGTTTGCGGCTGCACCACCCACTGGGCGCCGGTGGGCCGCAACGCGTCACGCATGGGAGTCAACATGCGCATTTTCGATCGCTCGGTCTGGGAGGACATCCCGCACCGCCTGATCGACGGCGCGGGCTGGTGAGATCAACGACCTCGCGTGCTTCGCAAGCCTTCAGATTCTGCCCATCAGGAGCAATATCAGCAGAACCACGACCAATACGCCGAGGATCCCTGAAGGACCGTAGCCCCAACCGGACGAATAGGGCCAGGCCGGAATGGCGCCGATCAAAAGCAGGATCAGAATGATGAGGAGGACGGTGCCAAGCATATCGCGGTTCTCCCTTGCACAATCGTACTTCCCAGGAACGAAATCACGCGCCAGATCAAGTTTCCGCAGCGACTTTTGCGCGTCTCGAAAGAAGTTGGAGTGCTACAAAGCACATTGTTCATCCTACCGAATGCGGAAAGTCACAATATGTTCCAGGCCCTCGCGATGCATAGAGGGGCATCATTCGATCAAAGGCGCGATCTCCTCCGCCATCCGGCTCCATTTTTTGACTTGTCACATATGGAACAGCGGCGCCGTACGAAAGACCCTTTTATCGGAGTGTTCTCATATGTGTGAGGACATGCTAATTTTAGCGTTTTCTCGGAGGGGAACCGATGCCACGTATTGCAAATCTCTATTTCAGAACCGCAATTATCTTTTTGATCCTGGGCATTTCGATCGGCCTGCACATGTCGATATCGGGCAACCATGCCGCAACGGGCGCGCATGCCCATGCCAACCTGCTCGGCTGGGTCACCATGGCCATCTTCGGAGGCTATCACGCGCTCAATCCGCAAAAGGCCGCAAGACGGCTGGCGATGGTCCAGTATGGCGTCTACACCTTCGGCGTGGCTGTCCTCATTCCGTCGCTCTACCTGCTCCTGTCCGGAAACGCCGCAATGGAGCCGGTCGTCGCCGTCTCGTCGCTGATCGCTTTCGCCGGCATCCTGCTCTTTGCCGTCATCATTTTCTCGAGCGGTCAGGCTTCCGTCCCGGCAAGGGTGGCGCCAACCCACTGATCATGCTTTGCGGAGCGGCGCGCGTTTCCGCCCGCCGCCGCCCTTCTTTCCGGCAGCGATCAAAGGCCGGATCGCAGCGTCCAGCGCGCGGATCCGGTCAATGAGCTGTTCGTCCGACAACTCCTCCACGCCGCCGGCTGCGGCACTCAGGTCCTTCGGCAGAACCGAAGCGACGAACTTCAGGTAGGTTTCCGGCTTCTCGTCGCGAATGCGGGCGATGACGTCGACGCCATGCCGGGCAAAATCCGCCCGCACGGCGCCGAGAAAGCTGCTTCCCAGCGGGCTGCCCTCACCTTTCGCAGCCGGCATTCCCGTCGCGTCGTCCGGCGCTTCCGCTTCCGGCGTGGCGCTTTGATCTTTCATTATGAACTTCTCCGCTCGTCGTCATTCTGGGCCGGCACCTAACGGCTACAATTTCTGGAACTGGATTGCCCGTCAAATGCAATCCATAATTGCGCCCGGATCCCGGATCAGATTGAGGCGCAACGGGCCTGCACCGCCTCGTTTATGGAAGAGAAAACCGCCACGCCGGGAGGGAAACGTGCACCGAAACGTCGCCGCCGCTTTTTTCATTGTCGCCTCGACGGTCTCCTCCTCTGCGGGGGAACTGGGCGAACCGCGCTACTTCGTGAAAGCCTGGCTTCAAATGGCCGACAGGAGCTTCGAGCACTCGACCGGTTGGTGCGATGGAAAAGATGATTGTTTCATGCCGATCGGTGAGCACATGATTCAATTGCGGAATATGTCGGCCTCCTTCTACTCGCTCAGCTTTTGGAACGGTCCCTCGCAGCAGGATGCCTGCTGTGTGACCCGCACTGGTTTTCCGACGTTGCGCCTTTGGAGCGGACGTCCCCGCGTCGTTCCCCTTTACTACACCCCGAGAATATCGGGCGACCCGGGGCAAATACCCTTCGGCAAACTCGTCATAGCCGTCGAGTACCTGGGCTAACCGGCTCCGGTCGCCGAGGCCAAGTCTCTCTGAACACGTTTCGCGGGTACTGCGTTGGATCAAGTGTATTTGCGGCCGGCGATGCCGCCACTCGCCCGGCGCCGCTGGCGCCTGCATCATGCGAGGTTGGGGGTCGACGCGTCTTCTCGCAGAATCCGCCAGGCGGATTCGGGAGACGCGGAAGGCGCATCGCCGGCCGCACACGGTGCCGCCGCGTCCTTGGAACGCGCAGCATCGCCGTGAGCCATGAATTGGAAATGAGGAGCACGTCGCACCGAGAGGAGCGCCGGATGTGTTCGAGGGCGCTTCTCCAGGATCAGAGCAGGAGCCGAGGGTATCCTCGACGTGATCTAGCCCGCTTACCGAAGCCTTGAGAGGATAAAATTCCTATCCTTGATTTATGGAATAGCGCAACTGCCCCGCGGTTCGCAAGCCTTCACCCGGCAGAATGTAGTCGTTTTTCGATTTACCCACGGGAAATCTTTCCTATGTCTCACGGCGGACTGGACAAGGTGAGTTCGTTTGCTGCGGCCGCGCGCACCCCGCTGCAAGGATGCCTGCAGGCAAGAGGCTGCTCAAATTTTGTTGTACAGATGTATATTATAATTTCCTTGCATAAGACATTGGCCTCTGCTTCAATCCAGGCAGGCTGATGCACAAGGGCTAGGGTATATACTTCGATATTGATGCCTCGCAGGAAAGGCAGCATTCAATTCGCCATCGGTGCTCGATGTCGGATGGCGTTGCGTGCCGAGGCGAGAATACATTGCTTTGAACATTTATCTTTAAAGACCGAATTTTAGTCCCGCATCCCGGTCGCTCCGGGGAACCACAGCTGCCCACGATGCATTTTGCCTTCCCGAGAGAAGGAGCTTTGTCCATGCGCAATCCTTGGATCTATGTCGCCATCGGCTTTGTCGCCGGTGCAGGCCTATTTGTCACCACCGCTTGGCAGCGCACAACCCCTGAACCGTCCGGCCAGTTCGCCACCATAAAACTCGAGAAGACCGATCGCCTCCAGGGCGGCATCCAGACTTCGTTCGTGATGGAGCGTTTCGGCCCGGCGCAGGCGGTCGAATGACAGTCGTCGCGACTGAGCGTTCACTTACCGCAGGGGAATAGCAACAGACATCCCGGCCGTCGTGAGCTCTTGCCTTTCGCCACCGGATGCGCAAGTTACTCGCGCCGGCGGTATCCGGCATGCACGACGATCGAGGTAGCTTGCGGTGAACTCAGAGAACAAGCCGGACGGCGAAATTAAGATCGGGAAACGGACGAATGGTCGCTGGGCCTTCGTGCTCCGCTTTCGCGGCGTCACCTACCCGGCCCAGGGTCAGTTCAGTACCCAGCTTCAGGCGCAGTCCGCCGCCTATGTCGCCTTGAAGCTTCTGCGGAAGACACGCTGAGGCATGGCCCGCCGTCAGTCGTAAGGTGAGTTGCACCGCCGGCGTGCGCCCTCAAAGGGCTGAAACGTATCGTCCGACAAGCGATACGAGGCGTAGCGCTCCTGGCACCAGCGAAGATGCGCATTGGCGTCGAATTGCACCCTTTGCCGCTGGCGCAGGCGCGATCTGTTCACCGCTCCGGGCAAAGGGCCCCCTACGGTCGCACCGGGACCTATGCCGATATCAGGAGCCCTGCCGCGATAGCGGGAACCGTAGTTCGGATATCGCTGTTGCAGGAAGTCACGGTATTCCCTCTCGATGAAAAGGTTGTGGTTGTTGCTGCCTGCGGGACGGCCGGCGCAAATTCCCGTGCACGTCTGGGCTTGTGCCGGCAGCATGCCTATCGCTGCGGTCATCACCGCCAAGGCGAGCGTAGCTGAAGCTTTCACAGACCTCACCGTCATTCCAATCCGAGTAAACGATCGAGGCGCCTCCTCGTTCGAGGCGCTTCGCATTGAACGCATTTAACCTCTAAATAGCCCAAAAGTGCAGCGGTTTTGGGACAACGGCATGCCCGGCATTCTGGCGGGCGCATGGCCGGAATCGGCTTAGGCCGGAGGCATGATCAGGATAATATTCCTATCCTGGAGTAAACGAATTATCCTTCTTACCATATTCGCGCAAGCCCTTTTCGAAGAGCAGGACATTCAGGCCCCGCTTCAGCCAATCCAATTGGGCTTCCGGCATCATTCTCAGCCCTTCGTAATCCATCACGCAGACATTGAAGACGGTGGTTTTCACCTGCCGCCCCTCCTCGCATCCGAGCAACAGGCCTTCAAGCCGCATCATTCTCTCGGCAGCGTTCCTCGCCTTCAAGGCGCGAGCCTCGCTTGGCTCGGCCGCCTGCCCTCTCACGTGATCGATCTGCTGGGCCCTGACGCTCGGAAAGGGAATGCCCGTCAAATGATAATAGCGCACCATCGCCGCTGCGTAGTCGTCGCCCGCCTCACGCTGCTGCTCGGTGATCCGGCCATCGAGAAACAGCCGGCCGAGCGTGTAACCGGCAAGGGCGCCCCTGGTCTCGAGGCCATGCATGCGCTTGCGCGCTGCAAGCGCCACAGCCATCGCATCCTTCTCGCTTTCCTGTTTGGACCACTCCGGCTTTATCTTGCCGCAGGCAAATCGCTCGGCATTGGCCTTCCGCGGCCGTCCGAGTTGTGCCTTGCGCTTTGCACGCAATTTCTGCGCCTTGGTCAGCATGGGAATCCTTTCGAGTGTGGTGATTGAGACATCTGTCGCGGCCGACCCGCGGTGAAGCAGCGGGACGTGACGTTATCCAGGGTGAACTGAGGGTGGATATGGAATGCGAGCCCGCCACCAGGCTCGGCTGAGGGCGTCATCTCAGGAAGCTGTTCCGCTTCCGGCACCGCCATCATTCACGGCCGCAAGCACCGTCGTGTGGTCTCGATGGAAGATGCGGCCGATCCCCGCCAGCGAGAGATCCCGGCGGCGCTCATAAACCGCGCGCATGCAGGCGTGCCTCGGCTTCACCAGCCGGCGCTCCCGGCGCACACTGATGATGTCGTCCCAGCTCACACCGGGAAAGTCCTCGAGCACGGCGGCAACGATCTCCTCGATCGGCGCCCTGTCGCCGCCGTCCTCGTTCGACGCACCGGTATCTCGGCTGCCAAGCAGGATTCGGGCCTGCGCGAGCAGCCGGGCTCCCGCATCGGCAAGATCGGCTTCCAGTCTCGCGATCCGCCGTCCTTTCGCTTCATTGTCGGAAGCGAGGTCGACCAGCTGTCCTTCGAGTTCCTTGATGCGAGCGGATCGGCCCATCGCTTCGCTCGGGTGAGCCAGCCGCTCCCGCACGGCGTGATAGTGTCGTGTCTGCCTTGCCAGTTCCGAATTCTCCGCCATCGCTTCTCCTATTCCCTTTCCGCCGCCCCGGCAGTCACGGAGCAAACGCAGCCGCGACTTGACTTTATCAATGACATCTATAATGTCGCGTTGTCAACATGATTTATGTTATCAACATTGCTATGTCCCGTGTCATGAGCGAAAGAGCTGGAAGATTGCGTGAGGCGCGCGTCAAAGCGGGCTATCGGTTCGCCTCCGACGCAGCGAATGCCTTGGGCATCGTCGCCTCGACCTATCGCGCCCACGAAAACGGTCAGAACGACTTCGAACTCAGCGAAGCCGAGGTTTACGGCCGCAAGTTCAACGTCGACCCGCTCTGGCTGCTGACCGGCACCGATCGCCGGATCTCCATTGGCGCTACATCCGACTCGATGATGACCCCGGTCGACGCGCCGAACGCGCGCATCGGCGCCAAGGTGATCGGCCAGGGAAAAAAGATCCCTGTCTTCGGCCAGGCCGTCGGCGGGGTTGATGGTGAATTCATAATGAACGGCAATGTATTATACGAGGTCATGGCGCCGCCGATACTCTCGGATATCTCGGGCGCCTATGCGGTTTCGGTCTCAGGCGATTCCATGTATCCGCGCTACGAAGATGGGGAAGTCTGCTTCGTCGATCCGAGCCGGCGTGTCCGGAAGGGCGACTACGTGATCGCCCAGATTCGGCTGGAAGAAGGCGGCGCCCTGCTGGCTTACGTCAAGAAATTCGTGCGTCACAACAGCTCCGAACTGGTCCTCGAGCAGTTCAACCCTCATAAGGAGCTGCGTTTCGAAGCCCATACCGTTCACTCGGTCCACTATATCGCGCTCGCCGGCAACGCCTGAGCGACACGAACTCCGTTACAAATCTCCAGGCGGAGCTGTTCACCGCCCGAAACCCATTTTCTATGCACGTAACGCGGCGACATCCTCGATGTCGCGTCGATTTCAACACAAATCATGTTGACATACACCGTGTTGGGTGCAACATTGGGTGAACACAGGGCAGAGTTGCACGGCGTACGAACGCCGGCAGTCAATTGAGGAGAATAAGCGCCACATGTCCCTCCCCCGAATCAGGTCCGAACTTCATGGCCAGGTTGACGAGCTCTTCGCCGCCGATTTTCTCCGTTCCACCGACGCGCAGAACCAGATGGCGCTCAAGGGCTTCCTCTCTTCCGCCTATTCCAGCCTGGCTTCGCTCGCCTGGCATCTGGGGGCAGATGGGCATGTTTTCCAGCGTGAAGCCCGGCCCGCGACGGACCTCGTCGACGATGCCTTCTTCGCACTCAATCGCGAGCGCGAGTTCGGCAGCGGCGCTGATGCGAACCAAGTGCAGCGGCAGCTCGGTACCCACAATTCCCGGCAGCAATTCGGAGGCGCCCTGTAATGCGTGCCGAGACCTACGCCGTCGTCAATCTCGCGGCCCTCAATCTCATCGAGGCGGTCAGTGCCGCCTACTTCGTCACCGAGAACCAGGCTGTCGCCCGTCACGAGTTTCGCGCCCGCGAAATGCTGAAGAAAATCGCTTTGGCTCTCGGCTACGAGCTGGCCGAGGCGGCGGCACGGGAAAGCATGCCCGGCGCGGAGGCGCCGCCGGCGGCCCTACCCGGCCTCAGGCTTGTATCCGCCGGACTCGCACCACCGAACGGTAATCGTTGAACCGCCGGCTACTCGAGCGTCAATCGTCGTCGGGAGGGCACGGCCATTTGGCGGGCGCGGTCAGGCCGGAAGGCAATCTGGTCGCGCCGTCACCGCAGGTAAGATCGACCTGGTCCTGCGTGAGCCCGGAAGCTCTGGTAAGGTCGAGACCCTCTATTCTGGTTAGGAAGAGAAAGGCACGGTCCAGATCGATCTGCCCTTCGAAAACCGCACCGCTCAGCTTGGCGCGCGAAAGGTTGGCCATGGAAAAACGCGCGCCCGTCAACACAGCCTTGTCGAAATTGGCGCGCCCGAGTTCCGCCTTCTCGAAGTCGGCACCCGTCAGACGCGCTCCGGTGAAGTCGGTGCGTTGCAGCTCCGCACTCGCGAAGGAGGCGCTCTCCGCGGAAACCGATGAAAAATTGCCCCGATAGGCCTCGACCCTGCTGAAGTTCGCCTTGTCCGCCCTGGCCCCGGCAAGCGAAGCGCGAACGAGCGTCGCCTTCTCGAGATTTGCGGAAACGAGATTGGCACCGCGCAGGTCGGTCATCGTAAAGTCGGTATTGAACAGATTGCTCCCAGGGAGATCGCTGCCACGGAGCATGATCTGCTTCTTGTTACAGTCTCGCCAGTCGATGCCGGGTCCCGCTGAGCTCTTGCAATCCGCCGCTGCGGCAATGCCCGGGGCCAGGGCCCACACCATGATCGCCACGGCGAAGAACGCCGCGCCGCTCGAGCTGCTTTCTATCATGCCAAGCTTCTTCATGTCGCTGCTCCTGGACCGGGCCCAAGTCAAAAAAACAGACCCGCACCCCACTGCCGGCTGCGCGAACCGCGCAACGAAGCCCTGGAATTCAATAGGTTACGGCGAATTCGCGCATCAGAAAAGAGCGGCAAAGAGCGATGCCGTCAATAGCCGATCTTCACATTCCGTCAAGGTCGCGACGCCCGTATGGATAAGAGCCGTCCTCCGACTGAACCTCGGGGCGCTGGTGGCGTCGAAGTCAAGCCTCGACGCCCTGAATGGCGGATACCTGCCAGTCGGCGCCGGGCTTGCGCTGAAACGTCCATATCTCGACCGCTTCGGTCAGCCTGTCCGCCTCGCCGCTGACGACACGCCCCGTGGTACGGTCACGCAACACGTCGATGCTCTCGTAGCGCATGGCAACGGTCGCATAATCGGTTCCGTTTTCTCTCCACGCCTCGGCGAGATCGCCCTGGACGAGGTGAACGTCGCGGACCTCGTTCCTGAGGCCCTTTGTTGCGTTGTCGCTGAGTTCTTCTGCGAGGTAGGACATGGCTTCCGGTGTCGTCAGCCGGCGCAACGCCGCATAGTCTTCCGCTCCATAGGCAGCCTGCACATCTCTGAGCATCGTCTCGAACCGATCGAGATCCTCCTGGCCGACGCTGATTTCATCGTCACCTCCGGAAGCCGGTGCGGCAGCAGACGATCGCGGCGAGGACGACGCCGCGCCGGTACCTTCACCGATTCGCGGAATGTGAAAGGATGGCGAGCCCGCAGGTGCCGCCGAAGAGCGGCCGGATGCCGAGGGCGCCGAATAGGCCGGACGCTGATTGCGGCCGAAGAAACGCATCGCAAGGGAGATCATCAGAACGACGAGGCCTACCTGCAGCAGCAGTCCGAGGAAGCCGATGCCGCCGCCGATGCCGTGGCCGAGCAGCATGCCGATCAGGCCACCCATCATCAGACCGCCGATCATCGATCCGCCGAAACCACTGAAGAAGCCCGGACGCGCATTGGTCGTGCGGTTCTGCGCAGCCGGGCTGGTGGCCGTCGAAGGCTGCGCGTTCTGCCGGGGCGTCATCGTCCGGTCGATCGGCGCGGCAGGCGCGGGCGCCGTCCGGGTCACCGGCGGGGTGGAAAAGGTCCGGCTGCCGCGTGAGCCGAAACCACCCCCCGCCCGCCTTGCATCGGCGACATCGGCCACGGTCAGTACCGACGCCAAACCAATCGCCGCAATGGCCATAACTCGTCCGAAACGCTGCATTTCCATCCTTCCCTGTTTCGTGACCGCAAGCGGGTCATCGAACGCCATATAGAGCCGGAAGTACCGGAATTTAAGTCCGCCGCTGCGTCTTTCGCCGAATTCGGGGCAGTTTGTGCATCCTCGCTTTTTCCGGGTCGCTTTGCAGGCGCATTCCAACGGAAAATTACCGCTAAACATGATTCTTTTAATCAACTTTGTTGCGGCATTCCGGGTGACAGCATAAGCATAGCCGCTCGTTTAGCGCGTTCGTCCGTGTCCTTTCCAGAACGGCCGGCGGCCGGCGCTGCGATCTTGGAATAATCGGCTGGACAATGAGTACTGAAAAGAAGGGCGACCGCTTTCACATGTACCTGCGGCACCGCAGGTCCCTGATCAACTATGCCGCGCCGCTGCTGGGATCGAAGGACGATGCCGAGGATGTCGTGCAGGATGCCTATCTTCGCTTCGTGCGGGAAACGGCAGACGAGCAGATGCCGCCGAAGACCTACCTGTTTCGCATCGTACGCAACCTTTCATTCAACAGGCGGTCGCGGCGAAAGCTTGAGAGTAACGTCGTCGAGTCCGCAGATATACCGTGGTGGGCGCTGCCGCAGGCCGTCGAGACGCCGGAAGTCCAGTTCCTGATGTCCGAAGCCGCAGACCGGATCGCCCGGGCGCTCGGAGATCTTCCGGATCGCATGAAACGGGCATTCGAGCTGTACCGCTTCGAGGGAGCGACTTTGAAGGACATTGCCGAAGAACTGAGTATCTCGATACCGACGGCCCACCGCCTCGTCAGAGACGCCATGGAGTACTTGAAGGCAGGCCTCGACCATGACGAATGAACGTCCGGTACATTTGAAAAAAGCCGCACCCTCGATTGTCTATCCTCAAAGTGAGCGAGATGCAGACTACGCGCAGCCGGATGATGGAACCATGACGCCTGACGACAACGCAGCGGAGCTCTCGAAAGAGGCGACGGACTGGCTCATTCGCATTCGCGAAGCGCCCGATGACCCCGACATCCGTTTGCATTTTGAACGATGGGTCGCCACTTCCCGAGACCACAGGCGAGAATGGGAGAAGACCTGTCGGATCTGGTTGTCCGCCGGAGCGTCGCGAGCCGCGGGGGAAAAGCCCTCGACGGACAGCTCTATGACCGCCCGGCGCGGCGGCCGAGCGGCCCTGGCGACCGCAGCTTGTGCGATGGTCATCTGTCTTCTCGTCGCGTGGGTTCCCGGCTTGCTGATCGTCTTGCAATCGGATTACCGCACGGGGACCGCGGAGACTCGCTCCCTCGAAATTGAGGACGGCAGCACAGTGACTCTGGCGCCCGGGAGCGCGATCGCCATGGACTTCGGTCAGAGCCGACGCAGCCTCAGACTGCTTCAGGGCGAAGCTTACTTCGATGTGACGCACGATCCCGCGCGCCCATTCGTCGTGGATGCCGGCGGCCTCGATATAGAAGTTCTCGGCACCGCATTCGACGTCATGATCGACAGCGAAAGCACCCGGGTAAGTCTTGAGCGGGGACTGGTCACGGCCTCTCCGTCCGGGCAGGAGGCGCACGCCGAGCGGCGTCTTACCCCCGGAAAAATGCTCATCTTCGACCGCGATACGCAGGATATGACGACCTCCGACATCGACACGGCGTCTATCGGCGCCTGGCGGCACGGACGCCTTCATGTCGTGGATGCCACCATCTCCTCCGTCGTGGAACGGATACGACGCTACCATCCAGCCTGGATATCCCTGCCGGATCCCGTCCTCGGCGGGCAGCGGGTAACGGGCATCTACGACCTCACGGCGCCGGACGAGGCGCTCGGCGCTCTGGTCGACCCTTATGGAGGCAAGGTCAGGAAAATCTCGAGCTTCGCCCGCGTCATCTCTCGCTTCTAAAACATGACATCTATTTTCAGGTTTTTTCCATGTCCCCGTGAAAAAACCGATCTGCCGCTTTGTCTATCTGGTCGAGGGCACCGGGGGCGGTGCCTGTGACAAGCAGAAGATTGGGCATATCATGGCATATGGGGCAGCGCCGAAGCGCGACAGAAACTTCACCACCAGGCACCTTCGCGGTTTCCTTCTTTCAACCTCGGCGGCGATCGCCGTGATCTGCACTGCGCCGCAAACGGCTGCCCAGGTCATCGCTGCCGGGCCGGAGCAGTCGCAAGCGGTCCGGAATTTCGATATCCCGTCGCAGCCTTTGGCTTCGGCGCTCGCCCTTTTCAACCGCCAGTCCGGCATCCAGATCAGCCAGGCCGCATCGGCTGCGGCACCGAACATTACGACGCGAGCGGTGCGCGGAAGCATGACTCCGGAGCAGGCGCTGGCGCAGCTGCTGGACGGCACGGGAGTGCACTATCTGTTCACGGCTAATCGCGCGGCGGTCATCGGCACCGCGCAGGAGACCGGAGCCGGCGCAGAGGAAGGCGCGACCGTTCTCAGGCGGATTGTCGTGACCGGCAAGACCGGGCGAAACGCCAATTCGGGCGCCGGCTTTCAGGGGACGCCCGACTGGGTCTACAAGGAACCGGCTTCCGTCAGCGTCGTTTCGCGTGAGGCGGTGCAGAGCCGGGCGGCGCGCAACGCCAACGACGTGCTCGACACGGTTGCCGGCGTCACCAGCAACCGTTCGGAAGCGCAGAACCCCGGCATCGCCATCAATGTGCGCGGCCTCCAGGATCAGAACCGGGTCACCACCATGATCGACGGCGCGCGGCAGGATTTCCAGCGCGGCGGGCACGGCGCCAGCCAACGCGTCTATGTGGACACGGCCTTCCTTCGGTCGGTGGAGGTCGAGAAAGGCGCGGTCGCCGGCGTCGGCGGCGCAGGCTCGCTGGGCGGCTTGGTGAATTTCCGCACGGTTACGGCGGACGACATCATAAAGCCGGACCGGGACTGGGGCGCCGAGCTTAACGCCGAGACCGGCACCAATGCCTATTATTTCAACGGCTCTCTGATCGGTGCCGCCAGGTTCTCGGAGGACTTCTCCGTTCTCGGCGGGATCAGCCGCAAGCGTGTCGGCGACTATGAATTCGGCCAGAACGGCAAAGCCCCGCTGCTCGATCTCGCAGTCACGACCGCCGTCGACGATGCCTTCCTGTTCTCGCGTCTGGAAACCTTCGGCACGCTCGTGAAAGTCGAGGGGTCGCCGTCGGACGACTTCACCTTCGACCTCAGCTGGCTTCGCAACGACTCCGAGGCGATACAGGGCGGACTCGTCTTCGGCGACCTGCGCGACGACCCGCAGAACTATCTCAACAACACCGTCAGCTCATCCTTCGAATGGGATCCCGACAGCGAACTGATCGACCTCAAGGGGCGCCTCTGGTACAACCGGTTGGTCAATGACGAACTGCGCGATTATACCCCGAGGCTTCCGATCACCTATGCGATGACGAGCTTCGGCGGCAGCCTCGACAATACGAGCCGCTTCGAAACGGCTCTGGGCGACCTCTCGCTGAATTACGGCGGCGAGGCCTATTCCGACGACGGCAAGACGACCACGCCGCCTCTCGTCGATGAGAACGGCTTCGACGAAGCCTACGGTTACAAGGGATTGAATCCGGTCGGCCGCCGGTCGATGACAAGCGCGTTTCTCAACGCCACCCTGGAGCACGACGATTGGCTGGAGATCGGTGCGGGCCTCCGGTACGACCGATACCGCCTGAAGGGATTCACGGAAGTCGGAGGGAGGACGCCACGCTATATTGTGGTTCCTGGAGTGTGCGGCTATTTTTATGACGACGGTGAGTGCGCCTATTACGACGAAGACCCCGTTTATGGCGGCGGTGAAGCGGTCTTGGAACGAGTCGATATCGACAAGTCAGGCGGCGCGCTTCTTCCGTCGGCGCGGATCGCCGTCGTGCCCTTCGAAGGAATTCAGCCCTTCGTTACCTATGCGCATACCTACCGGCCGCCATCCGTCATGGAAGCGCTGACCTCGGGCGGTCATCCCGGTGATGCCATCGCCACCTATATCCCCAACCCGTACCTCAAGCCGGAACGGGGCCGGACATGGGAGCTCGGGATCAATATCGCACGGGACGGACTGTTAACGGCCGACGACAGCCTGCGCCTCAAGACCGTCTACTTCGACAGGACCGTTCAGGAGTATATCACGCTTGGAAATGGTTACTTCGCCACCTTCGACAAAAACCTCTTCCAGCACGTCAATCTCGACGGCGATACCAGGATGAACGGGGTCGAGATCGAGGCGAACTACGACATGGGAAGCGCCTATGTCGGCGCCTCGTATACCTACCTGAAAACCGATTACGCCGACTCCTACAGTTACTCCGGGCCGACCGGGAGCTCGCTTGCCGCGAGCGGCAACACGCCGGTGCCGTCGGTTCTGTTCGTCCCACCCGAGAACAAATTCACGCTCGATGCCGGCATCCGCCTGTTCGAGCGGAAGCTGGTTCTCGGCGGACGCGCGACCTATGTCGGCGATTCAAAGCCCACCGTCGGTCAGTTGGCGGGCCTTTTCAACACCGCGGGCTACAAGGTCTTCGATATCTACGGCTCCTACAGCTTCTCGGAAAGCGCCAAACTGCGCTTCGCCATCAACAACATAACCGATGAGCAATATGCACCGGCCCTGGGTGCCTTCTACTATCCGGCGCCGGGACGGACCGCGACGGTCGCCCTGAACTTCAAGTTCTAAAGTGGTTCGAGTGAAGCGGATGGCACGGTTCCGTCCGGCAACGCTCCAGGGGAGTGGCGGGCCTGAGACTTATCCCTTCTCACCGTGAACGAAGGTCGCGGCAGCGGGATGAGGGGCATTCGCTTCGCTCTGCGTAACGACGACCGGAGCGCTTCTCGCTCCGGTTCAATCAAAACGAAAAGCCACTTCGGGCGACAAGACATGGGACAATTGCTCACAGCACACTGTCGCAGGATCAACCTGCGGCCATCGTTCAAAACCAAGGAAAACTCACCATGGTTGCAACCATCAATCTGACAGCCGCAAGCGCCAACCTCCTCAACTACTTTAAGGCTTGGTCCAACAATCTGAACTACGAGGGCAACGGGCAGTTCGACTCGACGATTCCGCCTTACGACGAGTGGGCAGGCGGCAATGTCGACGGCGGCACGAATTCCGGCGTCATTCTCGAAGGCAATTTCTCCTATATCATCCCTGCCGGATTCACGGGTACCGTCGACAGCCTCGAATTCGGCAGGAGCCTCAGTGAGTCTTCGTCCGGCTTCGAGATGGCGTCGACGCAGCTGAGCATCGATCTCGGCGGCGCGAGCCCGTCCAAAACCTTCACCGGCGCGATCTATTCGCTAACCCACAACAGCAACGTCGACTCGGACCCGCTGGCGAACTTCACGGGAGTCACCTCGCAAAGCGGAAAACAGCAGGCCGGCCTTTTCGACTACCTCGGAGAGGTCGGGACGGTCCAGAACGGCACCTCCGGCAATGATTGGCTCTATAGCTTCGACGGCAACGACACGCTGAACGGCGGTGCCGGCCGCGACCGCTTCGTCTTCGACCGGGACATCGACGGTGCGCTGTTGTCGACGATCGGCAAGGACGTCGTCAGCGGCTTCACCGCCGGCACCAATGGCGACATCGTCCGCCTCGCGCTGCAGAGCACGGCCTTCGACAGCTTCGCCGAGGTCTATGCGGCCTCGACGCAGGTCGGCGCCAACACGGTCATCAACCTCGGCTCGCTCGGCGACATCACCTTGAACGGCGTGACCAAGACTGCCCTGGTCGCCGGCAACTTCGAATTCGTCGCTTGATCCCGCGGACTCGAAATCGGCATGTTTGGAAAATCCAAACGGACGCCGCCGCAGCTTGAAGCTGCGGCGGTGATCCCGGCAGCCAGGACAGCCTTCACCGGGCTAGCAATCATCAGCGGCATTGTAAACCTGCTGGCGCTGACCTCTCCCTTGTTCATGCTGCAGGTCTACGACCGGGTCCTGGCAAGCCGCAGCCTCCCGACCCTCGTCGGGCTCGCCGGGCTCGCCACCCTCATGTACGGCTTCCAGGCGCTGCTGGAAGTCGTGCGCTCGCGGCTCCTGCTCCGGATCGGAGAAAGCGTCGACCATCGGCTTTCGGGACACGTGCACAGCGCCATCCTTCGCCTGCCGCTCGAAACGCGCATGCCCGGCGACGGGCTGCAGCCGCTTCGCGACCTGGACAATGTCAGGGGCTTCCTGGCCGGTCCCGGCCCGACGGCTTTCTTCGACCTGCCCTGGATGCCGGTCTACCTCGGAATATGCTTCCTTTTCCATTTCTGGATCGGGATGACGGCGTTGGTCGGGGCGCTCGTTCTCGCGGCAATGACCTTGCTGACCGATCGTTTCTCAGTGCAGCCGACCAGAGACGCGACCCGCTACGGCACCGACCGCAACGCTTTTATGGAAGCTGCCCGCCGCAATGCCGAAACCGTACGGGCCCTCGGCCTTGAGATGCGCCTGCAGGAACGCTGGCAGTCTGCAAATCATCTGTACCTCGGGGCGAATCGTCGTGCGGCCGACGTAGCCGGTGCCTTCGGTTCCGTGTCGAGGATGCTGCGGATGATCCTGCAATCGGCAATCCTCGGCGTCGGCGCATGGCTCGTCATCGGCCAGCAGGTATCCGCGGGCGTCATGGTGGCAAGCTCGATCATGATGGGAAGGGCCCTCGCTCCCGTCGACCTCGCCATCGGCTCCTGGAAGCCTTTCCTGATGGCGCGACAGAGCTGGGAACGGCTCCGGAACCTGCTGCAGCTCATCCCGCCCGCACGGCCGCCAATGCCCCTTCCCGCCCCGAAATCGACGCTGACCGTGGAGGGTCTCACCGTCATTCCGCCCGGCTCAGGCGGAAAGCCGACGGTGGCCGGCGTAAGCTTTTCCGTCCCGGCCGGGGGAGCCGTCGGCATCATCGGGCCAAGCGGCTCCGGAAAGTCGACGATCACCCGCGCGCTGGTCGGCGCCTGGCAGCCGGCCGGCGGCAAGGTGCGGCTTGACGGCGCCGGCTACGAGCAATGGGACCGTGAAGAACTCGGCCGGCACATCGGCTATCTTCCGCAAGGCGTCGAACTCTTCGACGGGACGATCGCGGAGAACATATCCCGCTTCGAAAACAGTCCCGACCCGACGGCCATCGTCAAGGCGGCGCAGGCTGCGGGCGTTCACGATCTCATCGTGACGTTCGAACATGGGTATGAGACGCGCATCGGCGAGGCCGGCTCGGCTCTTTCCGCCGGACAGCGCCAGCGTATCGGTCTTGCCCGGGCGCTCTACAACGATCCCTTCCTGGTGGTGCTGGACGAGCCCAACGCCAATCTCGATGCGGAAGGCGAGAAAGCGGTCATCGACGCGATCCTGTCGGTGAGACGCCGGGGAGGCATTGCGGTGGTGGTGGCCCATCGGCCGAGCGCCATCGGCGCGGCGGACCTGGTCCTCGTCGTCGATAACGGCCAGGTCAAGGCATTCGGCCCGAAGGACGAGGTCCTCTCCCAGGTGCTCAAGCTGCCGGTTCGCGAGGCCGGCGCACCTCCTGCGGCAGTCCGCTCCTTCTCGGTTTCGGGAAGAGCCCTCGCACCGCTCAAGGTGGTTACGAGTACCGGCAACGAGCCAACGATGTCAGAGGCGGTCGAAGCGGAGAACATCGATGTCAAGCAATGAAGCCGAAGCCGTTACCCGATCCGTCCGCCGGCACCTCGCTGTCGGCATGTGCGTCGGTCTGGCACTGTTGGCAACTGCCGGCGCCTGGGCAGCGACGACGCAATTGGCGGGGGCCCTCGTTGCGTCGGGCCACTTCGTCGTCGACTCCCATGTCAAGAAAGTCCAGCACCCGACCGGCGGCGTCGTTGGTGAGATCCTGGTGGAGGAAGGTGACAAGGTCGAGGCGGGCCAGGTCCTGATGCGTCTGGATCCGACGCAGACCAGGGCGAACCTCGGCATCGTGACGAAGCGCATGGACGAACTCATGGCGCGCCTCGCGCGTCTGGAGGCGGAAAGGGACGACCGCGCCGATCTGGAATTTCCGGCGGACCTGACGGCCCGAGCGGGGGAAATGGCCGTCGCCTCCGCCATTGACAGCGAGCGCAAGCTCTTCGAATACCGCAGGCGGTCGCGGGAGGGGCGCAGATCGCAGCTGCTCGAACGTATCGCCCAGCTCGAGCATGAAATCGCCGGCCTCAAGGCCCAGCAGCAGGCTCATGAACGGGGTCTTTCGATACTCGAAGGTGAAATCGCGTCTCTGCGGAGCCTGCATCAGAGAGGCATCGTATCGGTGCAGCGATTGAACGAGCTGGAAACGAGGGCGGCAACCTTCGAGGGCCTGCGCGGCGAGAAAATCGCTCAGCAGGCCCAGGCGGCGGGCCGGATTGCCGAGACGAAATTGCAGATCCTGCAGATCGACGAGGATCTCAAGACGGAGGTCGGCCGGGAGTTGCGGGAAGTGCAGGCACAGCTCGGCGAGTTCACCGAACGCAAGATCGCCGCTGAGGATCAGCTGAAACGCATCGATATGCTCGCCCCGCAGAGCGGCATCGTGCATCAGCTCGACGTCCATACGGTTGGTGGCGTGATCTCGCCGGCCGATGTCGTCATGTCCATCGGGCCCGACAGCGACAGGCTGGCGATCGAAGCGCGCATACGGCCGCAGGACATCGACCAGATCCAGCTCGGTCAGGCCGTCGTCCTGCGGTTGTCGGCCTTCAATCAGCGAACGACGCCCGAGCTCGGCGGGTCGGTATCCCGCATCGCCGCCGATCTTACCGAAGACCCCCGAAGCGGCCTCTCCTACTACGTCGTTCGCGTCGCCCTGTCCGGCGCCGAACTCTCGCGGCTGGGTTCCCTTGAGCCTCTTCCGGGCATGCCGGCCGAGGCCTTCATCCAAACGGGGCAACGAACGGCGCTTTCCTATCTGGTCAAACCCCTGTCGGACCAGATCAGTCGGGCATTTCGTGAGGAATAGGACGCGATTGCTCTACGGATAGCCGATCGGCGCGATGAACCCGAGTTCGAGCAGCTGCGCCGATCCGGAGAACCGCGTCGAGCATGCATCGGAAAAGTCGAACTCGCCGGCCTCCTGAAGATTGTCCAGCATCTTGCGGTAGACGGCCGCAGCATCGAAATACTGCCCGTCGGCGACTGCCTGCTCGATCTTGTCTTTATAGTCGGAGAAGAACTTGAAGTGCAGCAATACGCCGGAGACGGCGGGGAAATTCCTTTCGCAGGGCAGCGGCTGGTGGATGCTGACGCCGAGGCTGCAATTCCCGTCCCAGAAGATCACAGGATATTTGATGAGTTCGAGCAGATGGTCGAACTTGCGCTTCCGCGGGCCGCCCGTGATGCTGATCGCCCGCTTCGTATAGCTGATCTCGTATCCGGAGCCGTCGAAATGGTCGGCGATTTCCCACGGCATGAGGCCATCGCCGTCGAGCGTGGCAGCTCCGAGCCGACCGATCGGATACATGTCGAGCATGGGGGCTGCGAGGCGCTTCTCCCCTTTGCTCTCCAGCGCCTGCAGAAGAGCACCGAGCGGCCGGTTCTCGCAGTCCTCGTAAATCAGGAACTCGTCGGAATCGACATTGAGATACCACCGGTCCCAGCCATAGCGCTCGAACAGAGCTTCACGCCATTCGCGCCCCCTGCGGGCATCGCGATACCGCACCGGCGAACTCCAAAGGTCCACATCCTCCTGCGCAAGCAGATATTCCCGCGTCCCGTCCGACGATACGTCATCGACGCAGATGAAGCGGGTAACGCCGAGCCTTCTGTAGTGGCTCAGAAATGACGGCAGCAACTTGCGGTCGTTATGCGTATTGAACACGAGCGGAATGTCGCTCTTGCCGAGTGGCCTCTGGCCGCCCTCGATCAGGCATGACATCTCGATCGACCGTCTCCGCTTGCGGATACGCGCCGTGAGCTTGTAGGTCTCGTAGCGGGTAAGTACGCGATCGAATATCCCTCTCCGACCCCGCTCATTCTCAGCTTGGCGAAAGGGATAGTGAAGATCTTTCAAGGTTCGCTCCGATCGGCCGCTGCAGGAGGATGCGTTTACCGGCATCGCCGCGAGAATTCAACTCCGCTGCAATCTGTGGCACTTGCCGCGGCAGGACTTCCGGCCGATGCGCTAGCAAAAAAAAGAGCCATTCGAGTGAATGTTACGCTTCCCGAAGATGTCCTGAAGCAGAAGATGCCTCCACCGAAGCCCACGGCGTTACGCGCTCTGGATTTCTTGCTCGCGCTGCCAAGCACGAGATCGAACGGGCAAGTGCCGGCTGCGTCCCTTATCCTGAGTCCCGCTTGTCGGCTTAGGGCTTTTCCAGGAAAAAGCGTGACGGTCTCCGTCCGGGAATGCGCCGTTTCAAAAGTTTAGAACGACCCTCCATGCCGTACATTCGGCAAGCCATTAACGGATCTTTGAGAGGAGGAGAAAAATGGTGGGTGATCACGGGCTCGAACCGTGGACCCGCTGATTAAGAGTCAGCTGCTCTACCAACTGAGCTAATCACCCGACCGGAACCGCTTCGCTGCGGTCTGGTGGGGCGTATAATGGCGTTCGCCGGGCTTGTCCAGCGCCCTTTGCAAGTTTTCTGCAAAAATTTCAGCCGGTGCATTCGCGCGTCCCTCGTGCCGCGCTTCAGGCCACCAACTCCCCTTCGGCAACTTTTACCGCATGGCCGCCTATCCGCGCGCTCGCGATTTTGCCCTCCGCTATATCAAGATGCAGGTGTATGAAGGACGGGCGGCCCATTTCCACGCCCTGCTCGATCAGCATGGGATGATGGCCGTCGACCAGGCCGTCGAAAAAATTGATGGCGCCCGAAAGAGCGGCCGCGGCCGAGCCGGTCGCCGGGTCCTCCACCAGCCCCATGCCCGGGGCGAACATCCGGGCATGGAAGCGCGCCCTGTGGTTGATTCCGCCGCGGCAGTAGAGATAGGCCGCGGCGAGCCGGCCCTCGGCAAGCGGCGCCAGATGTTCCCAGCGCTGCGGATCGAATTCGACCGAAGCCGCCGCGCCCACGTCGTGCAGGGGTACCATGACAAATGGAACGCCAGCACTCCAGAAGGAAGGCACGTGATTTTCAAAGCCGACCTGCGTCGTCTTGAGTGCAAGTGCGTCGGCGATCTCCTGCCGGTCGAACTGCGCGTGAAGCCGGCTCGGTTTGCGCGGCAAATCGAATTCGGCGAAGGTCGCAGCCCCCGGCTTCAGCCGGACGGCAGCGCGGACCGGCCCTACTTCCTCTTCCAGCACCTGCATCAGCTCGAGCGCACTGCCGACCTCACCGTAGCTTGCTTCCGCAATCGCCACGGCCGCCCCGACCGTCGGGTGTCCGGCAAAGGGCAGTTCGTGGGCCGGCGTGAATATCCGAAGGCGAGCGGAGTGGGCAGCACTGTCGGGTCGCAGGATGAAGACCGTTTCGGAAAGGTTGAACTCCTGGGCGATCGCCTGCATCGCTTCGTCGGTCAGCCCCTCGGCCTCGAACACCACTGCCAGAGGATTACCAGCCAGACGCCTCTCGGTGAAGACATCGTAGATCGCGTAGCGCCGTGCCATACATTTCCCCTTATCGGTCCGGGTCGCTGTGGATCGGGTCCGGATACGCTGCATCGCGGAACCCCGCTGACGACGCCCCAGAGTCGGGTGCAGACTCTGGCGGTGCCGCGCCGCTCGCGACCTTGCAACGCCAACGCCCCGTCGGCAAGGCAAAAAGCCGCTTGCAGCGTTCCGTCACGCCATCTGTTGCCTGCGGATACGCGCAAAAAGCCATTCGAGTATGGGTGGAATGAACTCCGGATAATCATGTGCGGTCGGCTCCGCCTCTCGGATCGCCACCGCTTCGTCGATCTCGGGATGGGGATCGGCAGCAACATGCGCCGCCACGCGCGCAATGACTTCCTCCGCCGTGGCTGCCAGTCGGAAAACGCGAAAAACGGTGAGGGTGCCATCCATGTGGATGGCGTGCCAGCCGGGTTCCGCGGTCGTCTCGGAAAGCGAAATGCCGGTCTCCTCCATGACTTCGCGCGCAATATTGCGAGCGATATCGCAGCGCCCGTCAAAGATATCCTCCGGCTCAAGCGAGCCTCCGGGACTATAGACGCGGCCGGGATTGGCCGTGTGTGCACCCATGCGAATCGCGATCAGGGCGCCGTCCGAGGAAACGAGCATCGGCATGCCGAAGATGTGGCTCGCTCCCGGCGCCCTCGTTTTCCGCCACCAGAGGAAGGTCGAATAGGGAACGATATGACCGCGCGCGCTGATGCGCCCATCGGTTATGCGAACCGATCGCTGCAATACCATCCTCCCGTCGAAGAGATGCGGGTTCGCTGCGATTTCGCGCTGCCAGCTTTCTCGCGCCCGCTCCGCCTCTGCCAGGTGAAACGGGTGCGGCTCGGCCGCAACCTCTATGTCGATTTCCGAGACCGCAAAGATCGTCCCTGCGGCGGGCCACTGCGAACGGTCGGTTTCGAGTGTCATTATTATATGTCCAGGGTCATTACGACAGGGCAATGGTCGGAGGCTTTCGGCCGGTCCCAACCGGTGCGTGGATAACGCTCGACCTCCTGGCCCGCAGGAAAGATCGTGCGATAGGGCTGACCGGCGCGGATGATCTCCGGCACGCGGGTCGCATTGCGCCGCGCCAGCTCCGGCGACAGCCAGATATAGTCGAGCTGGCAGAGATGGCGTTCTTCCGGTCCCCTGCTGTGGAAAAGCGTCCAGCGATCGAGGGCCGGCCGTCGCAGCATCGGATTTTCGACGAAACCATCGTGGCTGAGGACGTCCAGTGCGCTCGTCGCCTCCGAAGTCGGCACGAACTCGTAGCCGTTGCGCCGGTCGCCCTCTACGTTCACCTTCTCCTGATAGTCATTCATGTCGCCACAAATGGCGAAGACTTTGCCGGCCGTATGTCCGCGGCCGAAGCGGCCTTCGATGATATGACGCACGGCCTTCGCCTCGGCGATGCGCACGGCCATCGTCGCCTGGCGGCCGTCAAGACCGTCGCGCGCCGGCCCCATGGACTTGAGATGCACCACATAGAGTGTCAACGGCCTCCCTCCGATCATCACGTCCACCTCAAGGCAGTCGCGTTTGAAGATGCGGTCGCGGGGCCGATTGGTAAGTGCCAGTTCGTCGTTGAAAAGGTCGAGATCCGCATAGGTGAGCGCTGCATGGCTCTTGACCTCCAGGCACTCGATCTTCTGGCCGTCGCGCGTCTCCTCCCGCATCAGCACCGCGACATCGATTCCGCGGGTGTCGTTTCCCTCGATCAGGTATTTCTGGCGGTAACCGTTTCCGGCCATGCGGAACAGATATCCATATTCGAAAGCCTGCAGCGCTGCCATGCTGTCGGTCTCCTGCAGGCAGAGAATATCGGCGTCGCAATCGGCGATCGCCAGCGCCGACATCTGCCGGGTATCGTCCGTATGCGCAATTGTGCGCGCCTCTTCCAGGCGCTGATATTCCGCCTCGCTGCGGACGTCGAAGAGCCGCAGCACCCGATCCTGCTTGAGCTGGTTGCGGAAGCCGGAGAAATCGAAGCGGCTCAGGAGATTTTCGATATTGAAGGTGGCAAGGCGAAGCGACATCAGGGCAATTCCACATTGAATTGCCGCGGACATTAGAGCGGGACGAGCAAAGGTGTAAAGCTGCAGGTTAGGCGGCCCTCGGGTAAGGCACGCAACCCGCGGTCCTCTCATGTGAGAGTTGCGGCGCGCCCGCGCGGACTGTGCCTGCTACCTTCTTACGGCCACCACCTGGGCCCGGCTGAAATAGGATAGCTGCACGCGGCCCGACTGGTTGCCCCCGATGAGACGTGCGGTCGATTTGGACAGTTGCGACAGGATGCCGACGTGGTAGCTCCGTCCGGCCCGGACGACGACGACGTCGCCGGGGCGCGCGTAGGAAAGCTTGACCGGCGCGCCGAACCGCAGCCACGAGCGGGCGATACCGTAGCTTTTCGGCGGCTCCCGGCCCGCCTTTCGGGCAACCATCCCCATGAAATGGCCGCACCAGGGCGTACGGGCCGGATTGATTCCGAGTGCGGCGCGAAGGCGCTTGTTGTTTTTCACCTCGTGCAACCCGGCATATTGCTGCGCTTGGGTCAGCATTCCCGCCGATGCGGTATCTGGTGACGTAAACGCTAGAAATGCTGCAGTCAGAAGCGCGACAACCTTCATGAGTTGGTCTCCCTTACAGCGTCCCCGCGTCCTGCCGGACGCGTAAAAGTCGCTGTAGCACCTGGATTTGCTGCATGTTTTTGGATCGGCTGCGATCCGACGACATGCAGCCGGCGCGGACGGCCTCATGCCGGCCCTCGCCTGCCTCTTCGCCTCCGTCCATCGCAACAAGTTCGCCCCTTCCGCCGGCGCGCATCGCGCACGTCGAGCCGCTCCGCGAACGGGAATGCGTCCCGTTCGAAGAGGAAATGCTCCGGAATCAAAGGGCTAGAGCGTCCTTGACCGAGGCGTGCGGCAAGCGGCGGTACCCAGCGCCCGTTCAGGGCGCCAAGGCATACCTGAATCGCTGCGCGGCCCGCTCATGGGCGCTGCCGTGCCGGCAACCGTTAAGGCTGCACCACGCCTTCGTCACAAAGCACAAAGGACTCTCTAGCGCTTTGAGGCTGCAAATAGCCGTCACCGAAAATCGAATATGGATTTTCGGTCCGGTGTTGCAGCCGGCCCGCAATTTGCAATGGCCGTGCCCCAACCTGATGGCGGTCGCTTTGCGAGAGCTTGGAATTCCCCTGCCAGCCGGTGGTTAGCGGCGAAAATCTGCCGGCTAGGTGAAGCGAAATTGTGGCAAAGGCCGCTTCTATTGCGCAAATGGCGCCAATTTCTTTGCCGATTCGCTATTGTAACCCGGAAATGGCGCGTTTTCGCCGGTCGGCGGTAGCTGTTCGGTCCGGCATCCCTACGGTCAGCTTCGCCGCTGCGGCACCTGAGCGTCAGCTCGGGCGACGGCCGTTCTGGCCGGTCCGGAGCGCTTCCAAAAGAGCTGCGTGGCGCTTTTTTCGCTCGGAAGCGCGTGGCTCAAAGAGATGAATTAGCGCACCAATCGAATAGCGCCCGGATAATTGAAATGGGTATTTGCAAGCTCCTTGCTGCAATCCATCTTGAAGGTACTGTTGCCGATCAGGGTGATCTCCTGTGCGATCAATCTGATGCACTCGCCGCTGGTCGTCCCATTGCCCGCATATTGGAGCTCGGCGGCGTCGGGGAGATATACGATCCCCGTCAGCGAGGATTTGCTGTTGCCGTTGATGACGGCCGACGCGGTGTTGCCGTGCTGTGCGACGATCGAGAAGCCGGCCCAGTTACCCGCCAGCGGAGGTGAGATATTGAAGGTGGCGCCGCCGTTGATCCTGAGCGCGGCACCGTTCATCAGAAAGAAGGTGACGCCCTGGCCGCTTACGACCGTCTGGCTGCCGAGTTCCAGCCGACCTCCATCGATGATGTAATTGCCCGGCTGGAGTGTGACGGCGCCTTTCAGGTCCAGCCCCCCGTAAGTTCCGGGTTTTAGCGTCACCACATGGCCGTCGGCATTTTTCGGGGTCTTGCCAGTGCCGTTGCAATCGCCATTGCCGCCGCCTCCGGCGACGAAGGCTTGGCCGCAGCCGGAAAGATCCGTCCATCCCGAAGGCTTGGGGAGCACTTTGCTCGCGAACGGGTCGGGTATGCGCGGCGATCCTTCGACGGCCGCCTCGCAGGCGAGCTGTATCGCTAGCGGCGAGCTGTAGATGCGCCCCGCCGCGTAGAGACATTCGGCTTTGAGCTTGCCTGAGCCGCCGATATAAACCGACTGATCGTCGTTCGAATTCGAAAGGACCGCACACCCCGTCAGGTCGGCAATCGCGCTGCCGCTGACCTCGAATGCGCGGTCTGCCGTCTTGTGAAGCGCAAGAATGCAGGCCTCCGCGCCGGATGCGCGCGCGGCAACCGCTAGGCGCCGGATCTGCAGCGGCAAGCGCTCGAGAAAGAGCGGCTTGTGGTTCAGCACGAACTCGGCGGTGGCGGTATCTTCGTTCACGCCGCGCGTAAATTTCACGGTCAAGGCCTGCGTGGACGGCTCCGTGGCGACGGCCAACGCGTCGACGACGCTCTCCTGCGGCAGCGCGTAGTTGCTCCAGAAAAACTTTTGTGCCGCATCATAGGCGCCGTCTTCGGTGGCACCCTCGCCATAGGCCCGTACCGAGCCGAGCGCGGCTGCATCGAGGGCGCTCTGGATCTTCTCCGCTTCGAAGTAAGCCCCGGCGAAGTCGATCGCCAGAGCAGCGGCGCCGATGATCGGCACGAATGCGATAGCGCCAAGAACGGCGAAGTTGCCGTCCCTTTCGCGCATCAATCTTTTCAGATGCAGGCGGAACGTCGCGGCCCTCATAACCTTCCCCTCAGCAGCTCCACCGCAACACATAAGCATTAACTAATTTTAAAAACGTTAGCAAACCTGGCCGTTTTTTATGAAATCTTTAGAAATGCGCCGCCTTTCTCCAGTTCCGTCGCGCTGCGGGCACGGCGATCGACGCGCTCCGTCGCGACAGCTCTGAAGGCCTTGGGCTGTCGCCCTCTTCAGCCGCCTCTTGCGCAAGAATCGATCGTACTTGGTTACAAATCGCCCTGAAAAGTTACTGGACCAAGACCCTCAATCGCGTCAAAAATGGTGGGGCAATCAGGGAAATGATTTCAGTAGCAATTTAGGTCAGAGGTCGCTCTGTAGTGGAATCTGATTGAGAACGTGTACCCGGTTGGGCCCGCGGCGGCCCCCGGGCGGAGAGTGATCGATATGCCCGAAGCGTTTAGCATCCAGGCTGATATTGCTGCCGCTGAATATCGAGATTGATAATTTTCGCCGCAATCTATCGGGCCTGCTCGCTGACGGCAGGCCCTGTTTCTTGGTATATCGGCGCCGTCGCAGCGAGCGAGGCGTCAGCCGTAGAGATATTCCGGCAGCCAGAGCGTCATGCCTGGCCAGATATACATCATGATCATGCAGAGGATGACGATCAGCATGTAGGGCATCATGCCCGCGAAGATTTGGCTGAGGGTCACCTGCGGCGGCGACACGCCCTTGAGATAGTAGGCCGACATAGCAACTGGCGGCGACAGGAAAGCAGCCTGCAGATTTACGAAGACGAGCACGCCCCAGAGGATCGGGTCAATGTCGAAATGGTGGAGCATCGGCAGGAAGATCGGCACGAAGATGATGATGATCTCGGTCCACTCGAGCGGCCAGCCGAGTATGAAGATGATGGCCTGCGACAGGATCATGAATTGCATCGGCGTGAGATCGAGTGCGAGCACCCATTGCTCCACCAGCGCCTGTCCGCCGAGGATCGCGAAAACGGCGGAGAAAAGCGCCGAACCGACGAAGAGCCAGCAGACCATGGCGGTCGTCTTCGCGGTCAGGAACACCGCTTCCTTGGTGCGCTGCCAGTCGAGGGTCCGCGCCTGGAGCGCCAGCAGGAACGCACCGGCCGCGCCGACTGCGGCGGATTCCGTTGCAGTGGTTATGCCGAACAGGATCACCCCGAGCACCACCACCGTCAGGATTGCGAGCGGCATGACTGAGGAAACGAGGAGCTTCACCACCTGCAGCCGTTCGGCAGTCATATTGCGATAGTAACGCAGGAGCGACAAGGCGGCGACCGCGGCGGCGAGGCCGAACCAGACGTAGAAGCTCGCCGCAGGGCCGCCAGTCGTCGCGGGCCCGGCATCCGCAACCGGTGCGCCGAGCTCTTCCAGTCCCTCCGGTGTTTCCGTTGCGGCGGCTTGCTGATGAATGACGACATACCACCAGAGGAGCCCGAGCGTGGACG
This sequence comes from Sinorhizobium arboris LMG 14919, assembly GCF_000427465.1. NCBI lineage: Bacteria > Pseudomonadati > Pseudomonadota > Alphaproteobacteria > Hyphomicrobiales > Rhizobiaceae > Sinorhizobium > Sinorhizobium arboris. The sequence continues at coordinate 1,933,454 of NZ_ATYB01000014.1, forward strand.
CGGTCAGCAGAAATGGAACGAGTGCCGCTGCAACGTTCTTGACGAGTTTCCAATAGGTGAGCCGTCCCTCGCCCACCTCGATCGCGGCTGCGCGTGACGGTGAGACCAGAGCGGCAAGGAGCCCGGCGAGCATGTTGGGTGAATAGACCTCTGCGAGGCGCCTCATCCATGACGGCACCGGAACGCGCGTCTGTTCCTCGGGCAGGCTCGGCGCGATTTTCGGATTGAGCATCGCCCAACCGAGAACATAGGCCAGATAGAGAAGCGACAGAAAGAAGCCGGGAAACATCGTCGCCGCATAAAGCTTGACCACCGACTGCCCGGCCACCGCAGCATAGACGATGATCATCACCGAGGGCGGAATCAGGATGCCCAGAGTACCCCCGGCGGTGATGACGCCAGAGGCAAGCCTGACATCGTAACCAGCCCGCAGCATCGGGTTCATGGCGATCACGCCCATCAGCACCACGACGGCGCCGACCAGGCCGCTCGCAATGCCCCAGAAAGTGCAGACGATAAGAGTTGTAACGGCAAGCGATGCTGGAACGCGCCGGAACGACAGCTGGACGCTGTAGAACATCTTGTCTACCAGCGCGCCCCGCTCCATGACGTAACCCATCAGCACGAAAAGCGGGATGGAGATCAGCACGTCGTTGGTCATGGCACCATAGGTGCGTTGGACCATGAGATCGAAGACCCGGTTATCGATCCAGGGCTCCGCCGGATTGTAGAAGGCGTAGAAGCCGAACAGCATGCCGAGACCCATCAGGGTGAAAGCCGTCGGAAATCCCATCATGATCACGACCACGATGAGGGCCAGCATTGTCAAGCCAAGGAATGGTTCGGTCACGGCTCTCCCCCTCCGAGCCCGCGCTGCCGGGCCGCCCTGTCGATGTCCTGCGCGCGTTCGATGGCTGCCTCGCGCGTCTCCTCGTCGATATGCTCGCTATGGGCCAGCTGCTCGGCCACGACATCGATCTCTTCGACGTCCTTCAGCCGGGCTGGCCACGCCCCGGTTCTCAGACAGAGGATGCAGCGCAGGATCTCCGCCAGGCCCTGAAGAATGACCAGCGCGCCCGCGATCGGAATAACCGTCTTGAAGTAATAAATCGGCGGCCCTTCTGCCGTGACTGTCGAGTGCTCGCCGATCCGCCACGACAACGCGGCATAGTCGTAACCTGCATAAATCAAGGCCGCGATGCCGGGCAGGAAGAAGAAGATGTAAAGGATGAGGTCGAGCGCCGCCTGAGTGCGCGGCCTCAACGAACTGTAGATGAAATCGCCGCGCACATGCGCGTTCTGCGCCAGCGCATAGGCCCCCGCCAGCATGAAGAGGCTGCCGTAGAGCATGTTGCTGGCGTCGAAGATCCATGCGGTCGGCATGTTCAGGATGTAACGCTTGAAGACTTCGCCGCACACCAGCACCATCAGGCCGATGATCAGCCATGCGGCCGCCTTGCCGGTCCAGACGCTGATGGCGTCGATCCTGATGAGCAGATGCTGAACGTTCACGCGCACTCCCCGGATGGCCGTGCCGTCACCGCGCATCACCGGCCTGTGCCGGTCATGCGCGGCATCGGGCTGAGGTCAGAGCGACTTGGCGACCCCGTCTCGCCCGAAATAGTGGTCGAAGGCCATCCGCCGGTTCACGACCGTATCCTGCTCCCATCGCGTGGCGCGTTCTGCAAAGGCGATCTGCGACTGCAGAACCTCTTTGAACACCGGGTTCTCCGCCGATTTCTTTTTCACCACCTCGTCATAGACCTCGAGCTGCCGCCTGAGGATCGCCTCTGGCGTCTTGTAGAACTTGACCTGGTCGGCAGTCTGCATCTCTCGATAGTCCTTGGAGTAACGATCGATCGCCTTCCAGGCCATGTCAGCCGACGCCGCGTCCACGGCATTTGTTATGATTGCTTTCATCTGTTCCGGCAGGCCGTCGAATTTCGCCTTGTTGAACAGTATCTCGAAGGTCTCGGCATTCTGATGATAGCCCTGCAGCATGCAGACCTTGGAGACGTCGGGAAAGCCGAGCACGCGATCGGACGAGGCATTGTTGAACTCCGCCGCGTCGAGAAGTCCGCGATCGAGCGCCGCGACGATCTCGCCGCCCGGCAAGGCGTTGACGGCCGCGCCGAGCCCGGTGAACACATCGATCGAGATCCCGACGGTGCGGAATTTCAGCCCTCTTAGATCCTCCGCCTTGGCGACGGGCTTCTTGAACCAGCCCAGCGGCTGCGTCGGCATGGGTCCGTAGGGGAACGATACGACATTGGCGCCGATCGACTCGTAGAGTTTTGCGAGCAGGTCCCTGCCGCCGCCATACTTGTGCCAGGCCAACATCATGTTGGCGTCCATGGCGAAGCCTGGTCCCGATCCCCACAGCGCCAGTGCGGTCTGCTTGCCGTAGTGATAGACCATCACGCCGTGGCCGCCATCGAGCGTTCCTTCAGAGACCGCGTCGAGAAGTCCGAAAGCCGGCACCACGGCACCGGCCGGAAGCACCTCTATTTTGAGGTCTCCACCGGTCATGTCGTTGACCTTCTTTGCAAAGTCGAGCGCGAACTCGTGGAAGATATCCTTCGACGGCCAGGTGCTTTGCCAGCGCATGCTGACGGGTCCCTGTGCCTTGACGATGCTCGGTGCTACAGCCATGGCCGCCCCGGCCACGGCTGCGCCGCGCAGAAATTTGCGGCGCGATGTCCCTCCGCTCTCGGCTGTATGTTTCATACTCTCCTCCCGAAACTGCGCGCGAGCTGCCTCCCGTCGATGGGAGCGGATTCTCTCGCGGGCATTCACAATGGCTGAAGAGGCACAAGCATCGTCTGGAGACGCGCTGCGCCCCGATTTTCTTCTTGCTGCAACGAGAATACTCCCGAATGCGGCCCCTCGCAAAGATTGCAGGAAACGCGCCGGGGGCGCTGCCGATTGGAAGAGGAAGGGAATAGTATGAGGCGGTGTTCCGTCTTACGGCGAGAACCGCCGATCTCTCCGGGAGGGCATAGGATGAATACCGTCGTTCCGCGAAAACTGATCGTCATCACCATGGCCGCTGCGCTTATGGCCGGTTGCGCCGGAGTTTCGGCGCAACAGACGGCGCGCAGGACGGGCAATATCGGCTATGGCCCGAACCCGACCTTGCCGAAACCGCGCCCCACGGTGATCCCGACCGTCAACATCGCCGACGCGAAGGGCTGGGCGCAGGGCGCCGCGCCGAAGCCGGCAGAGGGATTGAAGGTGAATGCCTTCGCGACCGGCCTCGATCACCCGCGCTGGCTGCACGTGTTGCCGAACGGCGACGTGCTGGTGGCCGAAACCAACGCACCGGCAAAGCACGATGAAGGATTCAGCCTCAAGAAGATCTTCATGAAACAGGCAATGAAGCGAGCGGGTGCCGCGACGACCAGCGCCAACCGCATCGCGCTCCTGCGCGATACCGACGGCGATGGTATCGCCGACATTCGCAGGACCTTTGCTGAAGGCCTCAATTCGCCTTTCGGAATGACGCTGTCCAGGGGCACGCTCTACGTCGCCAATACCGACGCGCTCGTCGCGTTCCGCTACTCCAATGGCCAGACTCGCGTAACCAAACCCGAAAAGATCGTCGACCTGCCGGCGGGAAGCCTCAATCATCATTGGACGAAGGACGTGATCGCGAGTCCGGACGGACGAAAGCTCTATGTCACCGTGGGTTCCAACAGCAATGTCGGGGAAAACGGCATGGCCGCCGAAAGATATCGCGCCGCCGTCCTGGAAGTGGACAGGGCAAGCCGCCGCACCCGGGTCTTCGCCTCGGGCCTGCGCAATCCCAATGGTCTCTCCTGGAACCCGGAAAGCGGCGAACTTTGGGTCGCCGTCAACGAACGCGACGAACTCGGCGACGATCTCGTTCCTGACTACATGACCTCCGTCCGGGACGGTGCGTTCTATGGCTGGCCCTACAGCTATTTTGGCCAGAATGTCGACGCGCGCGTCAAGCCGCCGCGCCCGGACCTCGTGGCGAAGGCCGTGAAGCCCGACTACGCTCTGGGTTCGCACACCGCTTCGCTGGGGCTGGCATTCTCCCAAGGCGCATCGCTCGGGCGTGCCTATGCCAACGGTGCCTTCGTGGGCCAGCACGGCTCCTGGAACCGTAGCGTGCATAGCGGCTACAAGGTTATCTTCGTCCCGTTCAGGAACGGCAAGCCGAGCGGTCCGCCGAGAGACGTTCTCGCCGGCTTTGTCAGCCGGGACGGCAAGGCAATGGGCCGGCCGGTCGGCGTGGCGATCGACAAGCGCGGCGCTCTGCTCGTTGCCGACGATGTCGGCAACGTCATCTGGCGCGTCAGCCGAAGATAGCTCCGATAGACTCGCTGCTCTGCCATTGCTACTCTCCCCGCTCGGGCGAGGGCAATGCGCTTTTTTCTTGGCGTTCGCGCCTTGTTTTTCTTGCACGGACCGGAAGCGCGCACCGAATACCGCCCAGACACATTCAACTGACCGGATTGGCTTACGACATCGCCGGGAGATAGACGGCATGAGGCGGCTGGCAGCGATCATGGACGCAGACGTCGTCGGCTACAGCCGGCTGATGGGGCTGGATGAAGCCGGCACCCACCGGGCGGTCAAGCAGTGCCGTGACGCCTTCATTCTGCCCCTGGTCGCGGTCCATGGCGGACGGATCGTCAAGCAGGCGGGTGACGGGACGCTCGCGGAATTCGCAAGCGTTCTCGACGCCGTCGCCTGCGCGGTTGCGATCCAGCGGACGATGCACGACCACGCGCGAAGCGCGGAAGCGCAACGCCTGGAATTGCGCGTCGGCGTCCATCTCGGTGACATCGTCGCTGACGATGGCGACATCCATGGCGAAGGCATTGCCGTCGCCGGGCACCTGCAGGAGATGGCGCCGCCCGGCGGCGTCTGCGTGTCGCAGCAGGTCTATGATCAGGTCGGCTTGAAAGTGGATTTCCCCTTGATCGACGCCGGCTGCAGAACATTTGCCGGTCTTCCCGCTCCCCTGCGCGCCTGGTGCTGGCAGCCGGGCACCGTGGCGGGGGAAGCGCCGCCGGCGCCGGCGCAAACCGACCCCCTGCTCGGTAAGAAGCGCCCGTCGATTGCCGTCCTGCCCTTCGTCAATCTTTCGAGCGTCGACGAACAGGAACATTTCTCCGACGGTTTTACCGAGGAATTGATCGCCACGCTTGCCCGGTGCCGCTGGCTGCGCGTCGTCGCCCGCAACTCCTCCTTCACTTTCAAAGGGATGGCGGTGGACGTAAGGAGGGTGGCGGCAGACCTGGGTGTCAAATATGTGCTCGAGGGCAGCATACGGCGTTCGGCGAACCGCATCCGCATCACGGCGCAGTTGCTGAGCGGCGAAACCGGCATGCTGCTCTGGGCAGAACGCTACGACCGAATGCTGGACGACGTTTTCGTGCTGCAGGATGAGATCGCGGGACAGATCACCGGCACCATACAGCCGGAACTCGGATTCATCGAATTCGCCGCGCTGCGCGGCCATACCGCAACGGACATGGATGCCTGGAACATCTATCTCAAGGGGCTGTGGCATTTATACAAGTTCAATCTGGAGGACCTGAGGATCTCCAAAGAGCTCCTGGAGCGCGCGATCGATCTCGAGCCTGCCTTTGCGCAGGCCCACGCGCGGCTGGCTTATGTCCATATACAGCTCGGCTGGTATGGGCCTCTGGAAGAGCGGGCCGAGCGGATCACCGACGCGACGGCGCTTGCCGAACGTGCCATCGCGCTCGACGATCGCGAGCCGGCTGCACATCTGGCGCTCGGCCGGGCACGGGCGCTCGGTGGCCAGCCGCAGCGCGGTATCGATCACCTGCGCAATGCGCTGAGGCTCGACGCAAGCTTCGCCCAGGGCCACTTCGCCCTCGGGCAGGCGCTTTGCTATGTCGGCCGCCCGGAGGACGGTATTGCCGCCATCAACGAGGCATTCCGGCTGAGCCCCCGCGATCCGCATCTGTGGACCTTCTACAACATGGTGGCCATCGCCCACTACCAATCGGGTCGCTTCGCGCAAGCCGCCGAAGCGGCACGCGCCTCCCTGCGCCAGGAGAACGCCACCTTCTGGCCGGCAATGGTGCTGGCGGCCACCCTCGGCGCCGAGGGGCGGACCGACGAAGCCAGCGCGGCCGTCGCGAGCCTTCTTCGTCGGCGGCCGGACATGACCGCGCAAAAGGCGCGCGCTGAATTCTACTTCGGTAGCGCGCCGGCTATGCCCGAGGAGTTCATCGACCGCTTCGTAGGCGATCTGCGCCGCGCCGGTCTGCCCGACTGATATCCAGCCGCTGCGGAATGATTTGCCCGCATCCGCCTGCCGCCTGCCGGCTGCCGGCTGCCGGCTGCTTCGTCGCAGGCGGGGCGAAGGGATAAGCGGCGCCCCCAACTATCCGTCACTCGCGCGACAACTCTCCATCGGGGAGAGAAACCACCCGGAGCGTGGCGCCGGCAATCCGCTCACCCCGTAAAAATTGCGACGTCCCGTTCTTGTATACATAAATCTTGACGTTGTACGCAAGATGGGTAACTCATTATACCAGAGCTCGGCACGGAGGCCGGAAATCGGCAAGGAGCGGACGTGCGTCCGGTGGTAATCAAAAGGAGGAGATCACATGTTGAAACGTTTGGCCTTCGCATCGGCCATGGTGTCTGCAACTCTGCTGTCCAGCGGCGCACTGGCCCGTGTGACCGGCTTTGAGATCAAGGCCTCGGGACCAGCCTTTGAAGGTAAGGTCTTCGGCAATGCCGGGGTCTATGAACGGATCGATGCGATCGCAACCTTTGCCGTCGACCCGAAGTCGCCGCGTGTTGCCAATATCGTCGACATCGACAAGGCGCCGGTGAACGCGTCGGGCGAAATCGAATTCAGCACCGAGGTTTCGATCCTGCGGCCCATGAGTGTGGCGCAGCGTTCGCCCGTTCTCTTCTACGAAGTGCCTAATCGCGGCAAGAACCTCAGCTTCATGCTTCTCAATCGCGCTGCATCTACCGGCGTTCCGTCCGCCGCGACCGATGCCGGCGACGGGTTTCTCATGAATCGCGGCGATACCGTCGTCTGGAGCGGATGGCAAACAGGTCTTGCCGACGACCTTCTCAACCTCGACCTTCCCATTCTCAGCGGTCTCTCAGGCCAGTCGCGGGAGCAGTTCATCTTCGACGAGCCCGGCAGCGTCAGCGCCGCGGCGCTGACCTACCCGGCGCAGGACCTCGATCCGTCCAGGGCGACGCTGACGGTACGTGCCAAGGAGGCCGACAAGCCGCAACAGATAGAGGGCTTGAGCTTCAGATATCTGAACGCGACCGAAATCGAAATCACCCGGCCCCCCGGCATGGACGCCGGAGCGATCTACGAATTCATCTATCCTGCGAAGGACGCGGTCCCCGCCGGCCTGGCCTTCGTCGCCACGAGCGACTTGATCTCCTTCCTCCGAGGCAATGAAGGCCATAACGCGCAAAATCCGCTCGACGGGGTGAAATACACCATCGGCATGGGGATTTCGCAATCCGGACGCTTCCTCCGCGATCTCATCTATCATGGCTTCAACGCCGACGAAAAAGGCAACAAGGTCTTCGACGGAGCCATTCCGCATATCGCCGGCTCGCGCAAGACATTCACCAACTTCCGCTTCGCCCAGCCGGGCCGGTATTCGCGCCAGCACGAGGATCACGACTATCCGGGCGATCAATTCCCATTCACCTATGCGGAGACCTCCGATCAGCTGAGCGGCAAGAGTGGAAGCATACTGACTGCCTGCTCTTCCACCGAGACCTGCCCGAAGATCATGCACACCGACACGTCGACGGAGTTCTGGCAGGCTCGCGCCTCGCTTGTAACGACGTCGCCGGATGGAAAGCCGCTGGAGATGCCCGATAATGTGCGGCTTTATTTCGTAGCCGGGGCGCCGCACTTCAACGGTTGGTCGGCACAGTCGAAAGACGAGGCGGCATGCACCTATCCGACGAATCCGCTGAGCGCCGCACCGGTCATGCGGGCGCTGTACGTCGCGCTGGCGGACTGGGTTTCCGAGAACAAAGCGCCACCTGCCAGCCGTTATCCCAGCCTGACCGACGGAACGCTCGTGCGCCTCGAAGACCTGAAGCTGCCGAGAATCGGCGGCGAAATCGCTCGTCCGGTCTTCAACGAACTCCGGGTGATGGATTATGCCTCGCAGCCGCCGGCACGCGGAAAGGCCTACCCGGTGTACCTGCCGGCGATCGATGCGGACGGCAATCCGCTCGGAGGTGTCAGCATGCCCTTCGTGAAGGCACCGCTCGGAACCTATACCGGCTGGAACCTCCGCAAGGAGGGCTTCGGAAAGGGCGAGCTTTGCAGTCTGACGGGCACCTTCATCCCCTTCCCGAAGCAACCCAGCGATACCGACAGCCGCAAGTCCCTCAGCGAGCGCTATCCCGATGGCAAAGCCTATATCGCTGCGGTCAAGGCCGCTTCGGAAGCGCTCGTCGCCGACGGCTTCATGCTTCCCGAAGATGTCGGCTATGTCCTCGACAGGGCCCAGGAGGACATAGACGCGATGAATGAATAGAGCCCTTCCGAGGGATATCCGTCTGGCCGTCGTTCCTGTGCTTGTCACAGGGATGACGCGCCGCGGGTCGCCCTGTTCCTACTGCAGGGTCCGCGTCGGCACTTCGGCCGCCTGACCGTTCATGGCCTCTGGTGCCGCCGTCTGAGTGCCGCGGTTGCTGTCGAGGCCGGTCGCGACGACGGACACGCGGAAAGTGCCGTCGAGGCTCCGGTCGAAGATCGCGCCGACGACGATGTCGGCCTCGTCGTAAACTTCCTCGCGGATGCGGGTCGCCGCCTCGTCTACCTCGAAAAGCGTCATGTCCATGCCGCCGGAAATCGATACGAGCACGCCCTTGGCACCGCGCATCGAGACCTCGTCGAGCAGCGGGTTGGCGATCGCCGCTTCCGCCGCCATCATTGCGCGGTTCTCGCCGGTCGCTTCGCCCGTGCCCATCATGGCGCGTCCCATGCCCTTCATCACCGTCTTGACGTCGGCGAAGTCGAGATTCATCAATCCCTCTTTGACGATCAGGTCGGTGATGCAGCTGACGCCGGAATAGAGGACCCGATCGGCAATCATGAACGCGTCGGCGAAGGTGGTCTTGGCATCGGCGATGCGAAATAGGTTCTGGTTAGGAATGACGATGACCGTGTCGGCACTCTCGCGCAGCCGCTCGATGCCGAGTTCGGCCGTCTGCATGCGCCGCTGCCCCTCGAAGCTGAAGGGCTTGGTGACGACCGCAACGGTCAGGATGCCAGCCCGCCGAGCCGCTTCCGCGATCACCGGCGCCGCTCCAGTACCCGTGCCGCCGCCCATGCCTGCCGTGACGAAGCACATATGCGTGCCGCCGAGGTGATCCATGATCTCGTCGATCGATTCCTGCGCGGCCGCGTTGCCGATATCCGGCACCGAACCGGCGCCGAGGCCCTCGGTGATGGCGGCGCCCAGTTGGATCCGCCGCTCCGCCTTCGAAGTCGCCAGCGCCTGCGCATCCGTGTTTGCGGCGATGAAATCGACGCCCTGCAGGTTTTCGGCGATCATGTTGTTGATCGCGTTTCCGCCGCCGCCGCCGACGCCGATGACCGTGATCTTCGGGCGCATCTCGGTAATGATCGGCTTCTTGTATTCCGTCATGGTTCTTCTCCTTGGGCAGTTCCCCGGCCGCCCGAAAACTCGGAACACGGAGATCGAATGCGGTGCGGCGCGAATCAGGCTTCGTCATTCTAGGAATTCAAAAAAGCCACGGAGAAGGCAAGAGCGACAAAATCAAGGCAGTCCACAACTACCTCCATCGGCACAGGAACAAAGAAATACCGTTGCACGTTCAATCCGGGTTCGCTCAAGGAGGAATGGCTGCCATGGGTATCGAACAAGCCCCGACGGCGAAGGGCAAGCAATCCGCCACCGGCCTGCGCAAAAGCGCCGCCAAGGAAGAGAAAAAGACAGAAGCACAAAAGGGATCCGACCTTAGGAAAGGCGCCGAGCGGTTCGACGAACGTTCGAAAAGCTCGGACGGCCGAAGCGCCGCCTCGAAGCAGAAGCCGAAAAAGTAAAGAGGTCGTCCTTTCGACCCGCGGCGGGCGCCGGCTTAACCCGCTTCGGATGCGGGTGCGGTGTAACGTCGGCGCACGGCGTCGGCCAGCCTCTGCCGGCTTTCGGCGGGCGAGAGCGAGCGATCCTCTTCTATCCCTGCCGCCTCCTCGGCCAATTCCTCGTCGCCGATGCGTTCCTCGAACCACTTCGAGTAATCGCCGCGGCGCAAATGGTGCTCCCAGGTCTTATCGTCTATCCCTTCGGCGATCTGCAGAAACATCGTCAGATTGTGGGCGCGCAAATTCATCTCATTCTTCGGACCGCGGAAATAGAAGCTTGCATCCTCGCCCAACCGGCCCTCGGCATATTTGCGCGTATGCCGCTTGCGGGCTTCTCGGGGTTGTTCGGCCTTGATCCGCCGAACCCGCGCGGGCGGCGTGCGCCGCCAGAAAAGAACCTCGTCTTCCCCGAAAGGGACATCCAGCCCGTCCGGCAGCGCCTCATCGAAGACGGAGCATAGCGTGGCGATTACGTCGCGCGCCTTCGGACCGAGCGCTGCGACCGCAGTGATCTCCTTGAGCGCATCCGGCGAGACGGAGTCCGGATGGACGGTGATCATGATCATGCCGGAGCGGTCGTCGGAAAGCGCGAGAGAGGCACTGTCGCGCGCTGCGGGCATGAGGTGATGGGCCTCGTCGATAATCAGCCAATGCGGCCTGCCCGTCCTGGCACGCAGCGCCGACAGGTCGGGCATCAGGCCGGCGAAGAACTCGGGCCGCTCGTTGGGTTCGACGCCCGTTGCGCTGACGACGACGTTGTCGTCCGGATTGGCCAGGAGTTCCAGCACCTCCCTGCCGGTAGGCGCAACAGAGCCGTTACCCACGGTCACGGCGCCTTCAAGCCCCTCATAATCGCCCTCCGGATCGAATATGCAGAGCTGGAACCGCCGTTCCCGTAATCGCTCCGCAAGGGCGGTCGCCAGCCTTGACTTGCCGATGCCGGAACTCCCCGCTATCAGCAGCACGTCCCGCGGTCCGATCTCCACCGGTCCTTCGTCATCCTCACCGATCGGCACCTGATGGCGGGCACTTGCGCACAACGCATAGTCGGACTCCATGATCCGGTGCATCAGTTGCTCGACGCCGGCCCCGCGCACACCCTCGAGGACCACGTCGGCCGTATCCTTGAGCGCGGGCAAGGCGTTGGCAACCGCGGCTCCGCAGCCGCACGTTCTCAAGAGCGCATGGTCGTTCTCGGCATCGCCGACTCCCACCACGTTGAGAAAGGAAAGCCCCATCTCCTTCAGGGCAGCCTTCAGCCCAGTCGCCTTGTTCACACCCGTCGGGAGCACCATGACGGCCCCTTTGTTGAAGATGATCTCGAGTTCGAGGCCGAGCTCGTTGATCGCTTCGAGCGCGGCTGTTTGGAATGGCTCCCAGGTGGCGACGATGGAACGGCCCACCGACATCCTGTCGACGCCCTTTTCCTTGAGGCGCTCGATGAAGGCCTCCGGCGGTGAGGGCGCAAGCAGCCGTTCCTCGCCGGTTTCGGGCGTATAGAGCAGCGCACCGTTCTCGACCACAACCTTGTCGAACACATCGATTTCGGGGAAGACACTTTTGAGATCCGGCAGTTCGCGCCCGGTCACGAGCAGAAGCTTGCGTCCGGTCTCCTTAAGCCTCTTCAGAGTCTCCAGAGTTTCCGGCCGAACGGCACCATAATCGGCGAGTGTGCCGTCGTAATCCGTCGCAAGAGCCATGACATACATCTGCGCGCCGCCTCCTCTGTTGCCGGCCGCCGGATCCGATCGACCGTTAGCCGCCATTGTCGTGCTGCACGGTGGAACGTGCAAGGCCAAGGCTGGTTCCGGCCCGCAAGGCCGCCTGTCATGCGAGCTCCGCTTAAAGCCGCCAGCCCCCGCTCACGACGAATGGAACGCGGGCGCCCTGGCAGAGCGCCTGCCTGCTATAGGCTTTGAGCTTCTGCCCGTCCGGGAGCGCGAGCGTAAGCAAAGAGCGCTCGCCCTCGAAGACCGAGGAGACGACCCGCATCGGAATGCCTTCGCTATTCTGATGGACCTGTTGCGGACGGATGAGCACATCGGAAAGCGCCCCCTCACCTGCATGGCCGCCCGGGCGCCCGCCACCAAGCGCGGCGCCGAGGAGCGGCCAATCGAGCTCACGCCCCGCTCCCTCCGGCAATCTCAACTGCACGATCGCACCGCGGCCGATCAAGCCCCCGACCACCCGCCCCTCCGGGCGTGCATAGATTTGCGCCGGCGGCGCCACCTGGAGAAGCTTGCCTTCCGACATCACCGCGACATCGGTGGCAAGCGCCATTGCCTCGGCCTGGTCGTGCGTCACATAGATCATCGTCGCGCCGGAGCGTTCGTGAAAGATGCGGAAGGTCTCCTCCATCGCCTTTCTCAAGTGCTGATCGAGATTGGCAAGCGGCTCGTCGAGCAGCACGATGTCCGGCTCCGTCACAAGGCAGCGCGCCAGTGCCACCCGCTGCCGCTGACCGCCGGAAAGCGCGGCCGGCCGCCGGTCGGCGAAATCCGTAAGCTCGACGAGCGAGAGTGCCTCTGCGACGCGTGAGCGCCATGCCCCGCCGGAGATGCCGCGTAGTTTCAGGGGATAACCGACATTCTCCGCCACAGTCATATGCGGCCAGAGCGCGTAGGATTGAAACACCATGGCCATGTTGCGTTTTTCCGGCGGCAGCACCCGGGTCGCATCCGAAAGCCTGCGCTCGCCGAATTCGATCGAGCCGTCCGTCGGCTGCTCGAAGCCGGCGATCATCCGAAGCACCGTTGTCTTGCCGCAGCCCGATGGCCCGAGCAGCGCGAGGAATCCCCGCTTGCGCAGCGCCAGAGACACGTCCGAAACCGCCGGCCTCCCGCCGCCGGGCGCCTTGGTACCGAAGTCCTTGGTCAGGTGGTTGAGGATCAGTTGCGCCATGGCAGCACGCCTTCCGGCAGATATTTCGCGAAGAATTCGAGCGCCGCCATTAACCCGATGACCATGAGGACGACCAGCACCGAAAGGGCCGAGGCAAGATCGGAGGAGCCGCTGTCGTCGAGATTGAAGATCGCAACGCCGAGCGTCTGCGTGCCGGCGGACCAGAGGAGCGCCGAGACGGTCAGCTCGTTCGCCGCGATCAGGAAAACGAGGATGATCGAGGCGCCGGCAGCCGGTGCCAGAAGCGGCAGTAGCACGTCGCGCATGCGGCGCAGCAACCCCGCCCCCGCCAGCCGCGCCGCCTCCTCGAGTGAGGGATCCATCTGCAGGAAGGCGCTCATCACCGGCTTGAGACTCACGGCGAGAAAGGAGGAGAAATAGGCAGCGAGAATGATCCAGATCGTGCCGTATATCGAAACGCCGATCAGCGGCAGCGGTGCCGCGAAGGCAAGGATGAAGGCGACTGCGAGCACGATGCCGGGCAGCGCATAGGGGATCTCGATCAGGATCGCCAGGAGACTGACAAGCCGCCCGCGTCGCGTTGCGAGCAGGTAGCCGGCCGGGACAGTGACGACAAGCAACCCGACCGCAGCTGCAGAGGAGAGGAAGACGGAGTTTTTGAGCGCCGTCAGCGTCACCGTCTGGCGGAAGAGTATCTCGCGATAGGCATTCAGGGACATGGTGTCGAAATCGAGCGGCACGCCGTAGGCCGGCACCAGCGAACTTGCGAAGAGCGCCAGCAGCGGTGCGATCAGCAGCAGTGCCAGGATCGCCCAAAGCAGCGCCTCCGCGGCGATCCGGATGCGCCCGAGCGTGAAGGCGGCCCCCGCGCCGGCAAGGCCGATCAGGCGATACTCCCTGCCCTTGAGCGCTCGCTGCTGCAGAAGCAGCCCTGCAGCGGAAATCAGCGCGATCAGCGTCGAAAGCACGGCGATCTCGCCGAAGGTGGACGAACCGAAACTCGCAAGCCGGCTGAAGATCAAGGTCGGCAGCGTCTCGATCGAGGCGGGAATGCCGAGTATCGCCGGAATACCGAAATTGCCGATACCGGAGACGAAGGCGATCGCCGCTCCGGCGATGATCCCTGGAGAGGAAAGCGGCACAACGATATCGCGAAAGACGCGCCAGGGCGAGGCGCCGGACAGCCGCGCCGCCTCGACCCCGTCGCGCGGCGTCGCCGCAAGCCCGGCCTTGATCGCCAGGAAGACCAGCGGCGCATGCTGGACGCCGAGAAGAAAGGCAATGCCCGCGAGCGAATAGAACGGCTGCGGGCTGCCGAGCGGCGGTGCGAGCCCCAGCGTCTTGAGCAGGGGGCTCGATGGCCCGGACATTTCGACCCAGGCGAGCGCCGTCACCTGCGGCGGGATCATCATCGGCAGAATGAAGGCGAAGCTCAAGGCAAGCTTGCCGCGGATATCCGTAAGCGCCACGACAAAGGCGAAGAGCGCACCGACCACAAGCGAGATCGCCATGCCGCCCGTGGCCGTAATCAGCGTGTTGCGGAGCGCCGCGAAGGTCGCCGCCTCGAACAGCACTCTCACCGCCCCGCCTCGTTCGAGCCCCTCGAAGCCCGCCCATCCGAGGCGGATCAGCGGTAGCGCAGAAAGCAGGAAGACAGCCCCGAGTACAAAAGCCAGGAGCCATGCGGGCTCCCTGCCCGCACACATGCGCTGGCCGCGAAGCCGGAAAAATGCCGATCGCCACCCCGGCCCGATTTTCGAGGAGCTCGACTTGCGTGAATCCTCCGTCACGTAAGGTGACGGCGGGACTTCGAAGCCGCGCAGGGTCCGCGTAAGCGCTTTCGGCAGCTGGACCCCGGTCGGTTCGTTGCTTCGGCCGGCCCCGTCCGCCATCGCCCCGCCAAATGCAAGTCGAAGCCACTGCCAAGCCCGCGCCGTCGACAGAACGCGCAGAGGGCGCTCCAGCATTTTCAAGCCGGAACGCCCCTCAGGATCCGGGCCCGCAGCAGGCGCATGGGGTATCCAGCGGCGGCTGCGGGCGATCTCGTCGGTGTCGGGCATCGGAAGCTCAGTCGGCACCGAAAATGCCGGAGAAGGTTTTCAGGTCCGCCGCGGAATTCTTCACGGCTGCGGCCGCATCGACCGGCAGCACCTTGACCGTCTCCCGGGCCGGGAAACCCGCCGGCAAGGCTACGCCGTTGCGGGCCGGGATATAGCCCATTTTCGCCGCCACTTGCTGGCCTTCTTCGGAAAGCAGGAAGTCGATGAATTTCTTTGCTGCCTCGGGGTTCTTCGCAGTTTTCAGAACCGCAACCGGCTCGGTAACGGCGGAAACGCCCTCCGCCGGGAAGACGAATTCCACCGGCGCGCCCTTGGCCTTTTCGCGGATGGCCATGAAATCGACCACCATGCCATAGGCCTTCTCGCCGGTCGCGACCGCTTTCAGCACGCCGCCATTGCCGCCGGCGGCGGTCGCGCCGTTTTCGGCGAGCGCCTTGTAATAGTCCCAGCCGAGTCCGCCGATGCCGGCAAGCGTCTGCGCGTGGACCAGCGCCGCACCGGAGGTGAGTGGGCTCGGCATGGTGACGAGACCCTTGGCCTCCGGTGTCGCAAGGTCCTGCCAGCTGGCCGGTTTCATCGCAGCGGAAGTGTTGTAGATGATGCCGGTCGTAATCATCTTCGTCGAATAATAGGCGCCGTCCGCATCGAACAGCGAGTCGTCGTAAGCCGCCGCTTCCGGAGATTTGTAGGCCATCAGATGCCCCGCTTCCTTCAGCCGCTGCATCGTCACCGTATCGGCGATCAGAAGCACATCCGCCACCGGGTTGCCCGCCTCGATCTCGGCCATCAGCTTGGCCATGATCTTCGTCGTCCCCTCCCGCACCCACTCGACCTCGATGCCCGGATTCGCCGCCTCGAAAGCATCCACCGTCGCCTGCGCATCCTCATTCGGCTGGCTGGTGTAAAGGACGAGGCTTTCAGCGAAAGCGGCAGTGGACATAAGGCCGGCGACGAGCGCCGCGGCGACGGCGGGGAGAAGCGTTTTCATGAATTTGCCCTTGGTCGGAGAAAGATCGCGCCGAGGGATAGAGCCGGTGTTTTACAAGGGTGTGACAGTGCAAAAGCGGAAGCACCTCACCTTTTCCGCACGTCCAGCACATTCCCCGAACGATTTCGGGCGATCTCCCGAAAATATATTTTCTGATTCAAATCAGCAGCTTGATCGTATTTTCCGCTGTCGGTTAGGCCTTCGCGCAATTAAATTCGGTTCGTCCATTGCATATCTCGAAGCAGCCTTTATATATAGCCCATCGAAACTTGCTTGTGACCTTTGTCTACGCGCCGACGCGCTTCGTCAGATTTCCTCTCAATATCGATCAAGCCGGGCTGATATTCGTCCGGAAACTCTAGCGATTGAAAGGAAATCGTTATGAACTCAGGCACCGTAAAGTGGTTCAACAGCACCAAAGGCTTCGGCTTCATTCAGCCTGACGATGGCGCGACGGACGTGTTCGTGCACGTCTCTGCCGTTGAACGCGCTGGAATGCGTTCGCTCGTAGAAGGCCAGAAGGTTACCTACGACATCGTGCGCGACACCAGGTCCGGCAAGAGCTCGGCAGACAATCTGCGGGCCGCATAAATTCGTCATTCGCCTCCGCTGACCACGGATGTACTGGCAGGGAGCGTTTGAATGACGGGGCGTCCTTGCGCGTCTGAAAAGACGCGCGGCGCTCAAGAGGAGGTCGGGGTAACGCCCGGCCTTTTTTTGCTTGTGCCGCCCTGGGCGGCATGGACGGAGGAGATGGGGGACGAAGGAGATGGGCATGAACCGGAACACTTGCAGCGTTGGCGACAGTGTCGTCCTGAGAGCCGATCTCACGCGCACGGCGGCTGCAGACCGGACCTGTCGCATCGTGTCGGTCCTGCCCGCGGCCGAACATGGGGAAGCGCAGTATCGGGTGCGGTTCGGAACGGAGAACTTCGATCGGCGTATCTTCGAACACGATATCGATCCCTCGGAAACCGTTTCGCCGGTCCCGGAGCACGGCCCGGCGGCAACGGCCGCCGGCAGGCCCTGCTTCAAACCCAAGCCCTGGCTCAAACCCTTGAGCACCAGGACGCCGAAATAAGAACCCAAATCAGCAAGCCCAAGAAAACGGAAAGGATACAGTTTGCAGGTACTCGTCAGAGACAACAACGTCGACCAGGCCCTTCGCGTTCTCAAGAAGAAGATGCAGCGTGAAGGCGTCTTCCGCGAGATGAAGATGCGCAGCGCCTACGAAAAACCGTCCGAAAAGCGCGTCCGCGAAAAGGCCGAAGCCGTCCGTCGCACCCGCAAACTGGCGCGCAAGAAGCTGCAGCGCGAAGGCCTGCTGCCGTCGCCGAAAAAGGTCGCCCGCGCGCGCTGAGGCGCGCCCTCCGGCTGCGCGGCAGCTGCGATCTTTGCAGGTCTGGTAAGCGCGCGGCGCTCTGGACTGATACCACTTTGCGACGCGCCCTGCGCGTCGTTTTCATGCGTGAATTCGCTCGGTCCCCACTGCGGCGTTACCTTCGACCCTGCGATCCCGATTCCTGCGCCTTTGCAGCCGCCAGACCCACAACGCGGCCGCGCAGATCGCAATTTCTGCCGCAAACGTCCAATGCAGTATGAAATTGAGGTACCACGGCTCAAAGCGGGCCGGCACCTCGACGAGGTTGAAGCGCGTCTCCGCAAAGGGATGGAACCAGCGTATGTCGGCGGCGATCGAATCGAGGAAGAGATGCATCATCACGTTGGCAAGCGCGACCCAGACGAAGAAAATATACCGCCGCCTGCCGGCAAGGATCAGCGTCGCCGCCGTGAGTGCCGCAACTCCCAGCCAGAAGATCGGCGAATGCGTCAAGTAGTCGTGATGGGGCGTACGCCGGCCGTCTGCGAAGTAAAAATACAGTAGATCGAGATCCGGGAGCACGGAAAAGATCAACCCGACGGTGAGCGCCCGCCGTCGGATCGTATCATGCTTTCGCGCGATGCCGTGGGTGAGAAGGTAACCGGCGGGAAGATGGGCAATGAACATCGAAAGGAATCCTGGCTGGCATCGTCGTCGGCTGCAGACCATCAGGTCATCCCGGCATTTTCATGGCAACCTTCGGTTAGGTCAGCCGACGAACTCCACCATCGAGGGCACTGCAGAGAAGCGTACTTTTCCCTTCCCGAATCAGCGCTATAGTAGCTGGGGGCCGGCCCAAGGACATGTCGCATGACGCTCACCCTCTATCTTCATCCGCTTGCATCCTTCTGTCACAAGGTGCTGATCGCGCTCTACGAAGCCGGTACACCGTTCCAGCCTCAGATGGTGGATCTCGGCGATCCCGCGGAGCATGCGCGCTATCTGGACCTCTGGCCTGTCGGCAAAATCCCGATGCTGCACGACAGCGAGGGCGACAGGACATTGCCGGAGACTTCGATCATCATCGAATATCTCGACCGGCATTACCCCGGAAGTCACCCGCTGATCCCGCGCGACGACGCCCTGGCGCTCGAGGCGCGGCTCTGGGACCGCTTCTTCGATCTCTACGTCCAGGTGCCGATGCAGAAGATCGTTACCGACGCGCTGCGTGCTTCCGGCGAAAACGACCGGCGCGGCGTCGCCGATGCGCAAGCCGCGCTGGCGAACGCGTATGAGCTTGCCGAGCGCCACTTCAAAGATCGGCTCTTCGCGGTTGGAGAAAACTTTTCGATTGCCGACTGCGCTGCCGCGCCCGCCCTTTTCTACGCAGGGATCGTGGCCCCGTTCGACGGCACGCATCCAAGCCTTGCCGCCTATTTCGAGCGCCTTCTGGAGCGCCCCTCCTTCCAGCGAACACTGGCCGAGGCGCGGCCATATTTCCCGCTATTTCCCTACAAGGACGCGATACCCGCGAGGTTCCTCTAACCTCCCATACTCGACCAACAACGCAAGGAGCGAGACAATGGAATATCGTCGGCTCGGCCGCTCCGGGCTCAAGATTTCGACCATCACCATGGGCACGATGACGATCGGCGGCGGCGGCAAGTTCGCGCAGGTCGGCGATGTCGGTGTCGCGGATGCCCGCCGCTATGTCGACCTCTGCCTGGATGCGGGCGTCAACCTGATCGACACGGCGGACATCTATTCGACCGGAGCCTGCGAGGAGATCATCGGCGAAGTTCTCGGTGGCAAGCGCAAGGACGGCGTACTCATCGCCACCAAGGCGCGCTTCTCGATGGGCCCGGGTCCGAATGACGGCGGCCTATCGCGCCAGCACCTGATCAGCGCCTGCGAGGCGAGTCTCAAGCGGCTGAAGACCGATGTGATCGACCTTTACCAGGTGCATGAATGGGACGGCCAGACGCCGCTCGAGGAAACGATGGAAGCGCTCGATACGCTCCTGCGCCAGGGCAAGGTGCGCTATATCGGCTGCTCCAACTATTCCGGCTGGCACATCATGAAGGCGCTCGGTATCAGCGCGCTCGAACACCGCCAGCGCTTCGTCAGCCAGCAGATTCACTACACGCTCGAAGCCCGCGAGGCCGAGTACGAGCTGATCCCGATCTCGATCGATCAGGGTCTTGGCATCCTCGTCTGGAGTCCGCTGGCCGGCGGCCTGCTGTCGGGAAAGCACAGACGCGGCCAGTCGCCCGAAGGCACCCGCCAGCTCGCCGGCTGGAACGAGCCGCCGATCCGCGACGAGGAGCGGCTGTGGAAAATCGTCGATATGCTGGTGGCGATTGCCGCCGAGCGCAACGTATCACCGGCACAGGTGGCGCTCGCCTGGCTGATCGGCCGCAAGGCCGTCACCTCCGTGATCATCGGCGGGCGTACCGAGGACCAGTTCCGCGACAATCTCGCCGCCGCCGACCTGAAGCTCACCGATGAGGAGCGCGAGCTCCTCGATGCCGTCAGCCTGCCACCGGTGCTCTACCCCTATTGGCATCAGCTCTGGACCGCCAAGGACCGCCTCGGCGAAGCCGATCTCTCGCTGCTTGGGCCGCATATCTGAGTACCGGCAACACTATCGCTGGTTCGCTACACACCAGGGGCGAAATCCAGAGCCTGCTTATGCCGCTTGCGCGGCCTCGCCGCGCATGAGGTCGCCGAGCCGGCGGATGCCCTCGTCGATCATCCTGTCGTTGGCGCAGGAGAAGCTGAGCCGCAGCGTGTTTTCCCCGGAACCGTCGGCGAAGAAGGCGCGGCCGGGCACGAAGGCGACCTTGGCGGTCTGGATCGACTTGGCGAGCAGTTCCGCGCCGTCGATCCCCTTGGGTAAGGTTACCCAGATGAACATGCCGCCTTCGGGCTTCGTCCAGGTGACGCCGGCAGGCATGTACGTCTCGAGCGCCGCAAGCATCGCGTCGCGCCGCTGCCTGTAGGCCGCGTGGATTTTGGCTACCTGCTCCTCGAAGCCGCGCTCGGCGACCGTGGCGATCGCCATCTGGTTGATCGTCGAGGAGTGAAGATCGGCGGCCTGCTTCATCAGCACCAGCTTGCGGATCACCGGCGCGGCGGCACAGATCCACCCGACGCGAAGACCCGGTGCCAGGGTCTTCGAAAAGCTGCCGCAATAGATCGTGCGGGTGTTGTTTATGTCGCCCTTGCGCGCGATTTCCAGCGCAAGAATCGGCGGGATCGCCTCGCCGCCATAGCGCAATGACTGGTAAGCCGCATCCTCGATGATGGCGATGTCGAGCTCCTCCGCAAGCTCCAGGACGCGTTCGCGCCCGGTGCGGTCCACCGTCTCGCCGGTGGGATTGGCAAAGTCGGCGGAGAGATAGGCAAACTTGACGCGCCCGCCTGCTTCGGCTGCGGCCTGGGCATAGGCCGCCGGTGTCCGGTTGCCGGCGGGGTTCAGTTGGTCATAGGTCGGCTCGTAGGCGTTGAAAGCCTGCAGCGCGCCGAGATAGGTCGGCCATGTGACGAGCGCCGTGTCTTTCGGCGACAGGAACAACTTGCCGAGGTAATCGAGCCCCTGTTGCGACCCGGAGGTGATGAAGATGTTGTCGACGCCGGCCGGAATGCCAAGTGCCGCCATCTGACCGGCGAGCCACTCGCGAAGCGGGCGATAGCCCTCGCTTACCGAATACTGCAGTGCTGCGCCTACAGTCGGCCCGGCGAATATCTCAGCGTAAGCCCGTCTGAACGCATCGTTCGGAAAAAGCTCCGGATCGGGAATGCCGCCGGCAAACGAGATGATGTCGGGACGATCGAGCAGCTTCAGCAATTCGCGGATCTCCGAAGCCTTCATCCGGCTCGAGCGCGTGGCAAAAATGCTTTCCCAATCCAGCATGGAGATCCTCCCGATTGCACCCGAGCGACATGAACACAGCGCGATATTTAAGTCAATATTCCTGACCTATCTTGCGCGGACTTCCGTTCCCGTCGCTCGCCGGTCACCCGCCCGGCCAGGGAAGTTGCATATGGGCGCCATTGCGGCAAAACTCGTGACCGGAACGAATACGCGAGAACCGAGAGAGCACACCTTTGCCGACATCCGACAGCGACGACACCGACCGCTTCTATCGCGAGAATGCCGTGTCCTATGCGCAACGGCCACGCAACGCCCCCGCTGCCCGCCTGGACGAATTCCTTTCTCGGCTGCCCCGCGGCGCCTGCGTGCTCGAACTTGGCTGCGGCAGCGGCCAGGATAGCGCCTATATGCTCGAGCGCGGCTTCGACGTAAGGCCGACCGACGGCTCTCCCGAACTCGCGGCGGAAGCCTCGCGTCTGCTCGGGAGACGCGTGGACGTGCTCCGATTTGAGGAATTGTGCTCGCTCGATGCGTTTGACGGTATCTGGGCCGAGGCCTGTCTGCTGCATGTACCGCGCGCACGCTTTGCCGACGTGCTCGGCCGCATATTCCGTGCGCTCAAATGCGGCGGCGTGCTTGCTGCCAGTTTAAAGTCGGGAGAGGCGGAAGGACGCGATCGATACGGTCGCTTCTTCAATTATCCCTCGCGCGGCTATCTGACGCCTCTCTTCGAAGATGCGGGGTGGCCGGAAGTAGAGATAACCGAAACGGACGGGGGCAGCTACGACGGCACGCCGACCCGATGGCTTCATGTCACGGCGGTCAAGCCGCGGTAGTCGCGTCGGCGTGAGACGCCGATAATGACTTCCGATGCATTCCGCTCATGGGACGCGTTAACGCCCTCGGAGTCTTAAGCCTCACCCTCACCGAAATAGCTGCAGATCAAAAGGAAAGAGATTGCAGCTAGAATGAGCAAATCGAAGAGAGCGAAGTGCTGCATGATCGTGGCCATAGTGCTCCTCCTACCCACCATGGTATCAGAACACAATCTCCACATTTTTGGAAGAAAAATCACAGAAAAACGCCAGAACTGGAAAAATAATTCTCCATTTCCTTTGGCGATGCAACATTAGTTACTGCGACGCACAAGAAAAGCCGGTAGCTCTAGGTCCTGTTGACAAAGTACGGCAACCATATCTTGGCTGCGGCCAGGGCGAGGAAAGCCGAGAAGGATTTTCTGGTCTTGTCGTATCGGGTTGCAACGCGCCGGAACTGTTTGAGGCGATTGAACATCCGTTCGATGCGGTTTCGATCCTTGTAGGCCCGAAAGTCGCATGCCGGCGGGTCGCCACTCCGTATCCGTCAGGTCGCCACGAGCCAAAACCGCCTCCTAAAAGGCAGTTTTGAATCACGCTTCCACTGATCTGGCAATCCACTTGGTCAACAGGACCTAGGCCAGATTAACTCCGTCTTCAAAACAATACGCTCACGCGTACGGCCTCCCTCGTGATCGCACCAGAGTGAGAACGCTCCGGCCTGGCCGGCAGTCGCCGCCAACGAGGCTATCACGCGCCGCTCCAAATCGACCCCAAACAGTCAGACGGAATGCCACTTGACAACGACACAATCACGCACGAGTGTACCGCTAGGTAAACTCTTTACCAATCGGTACAACTGCTCAGCTAGACAAGGAACTGAAGATGTCACGTCCCCCACTCCCCCCTTTCACCCGCGAAACCGCCATCGAAAAGATTCGGTTGGCCGAAGACGGCTGGAACACTCGAGACGCGGCCAAAGTCGCTCTGGCCTATACGCTCGACACCCGCTGGCGAAACCGCGTCGAGTTCGCGAGCAATCGCGAAGAAGCTCAGGCATTTCTGACACGTAAGTGGAACAAGGAGCACGAATACCGCCTCATAAAGGAGCTTTGGGCTTTCACCGGTAACCGCATCGCGGTACGCTACGCGTATGAATATCGCGACGATGGCGGCCGTTGGTACCGTGCTTATGGTAACGAGAACTGGGAATTCGCAGAGGACGGTCTGATGGCGCACAGACACGCGAGCATCAATGAAATGCCGATTGCTGAAAGCGATCGTTTGTTCCACTGGCCTCTTGGCCGTCGGCCGGATGATCACGCCAGCCTCAGCGATCTGGGCCTCTAATCATGGCCCGCATGGTCGCTGAAAGAGCCGACGCCATAGCCCCGTTGGCCGAAGTTTTCCGCGAACATGGCTATGAAGGCGCAAGCCTTGCCTTGATCGGCAAGGCTACCGGTCTCGGGAAGGGCAGCCTCTACCACTTCTTCCCGAACGGAAAGGAAGAGATGCTGCAGGCTGTTCTCGGCGAAATCGGCCAATGGTTCGAGGATGCCGTATATTCCCCGTTGCGTAACGAGAGCGATGCTAATGGCGCCATCGGTGCAATGCTCGCCTCGACGGACCAATATTTCAGGTCCGGCAGGCGCGTGTGCCTCGTCGGTGCCTTGGCAGTCGCCAATACGCGTGACCTCTTCGCGCAAGCCATCCGAGGTTATTTCGAAGCTTGGGTGGACGCATTGCAGTCAGCGCTTATTCGGCAGGGCCGTGAAGCCGGTCAATCGGGCATCCTCGCGGAAGAGGCCGTTCTTACTATTCAAGGAGCAATTGTTCTTTCTCGGGCAATGGACGATCCGGCCGTTTTTCAACGGGCTATCGACCAACTCCGGGGACGATTGGTGATCGAAAACGATACCTCTGACAACAAAGACACAGTCGACGATTGACCGCAAAATGAAGGTCGGCTTGTCTGAGATTGGCGGAGCTATCGACACAGCGCCGGAGCGGCGGGATTTCGGGCATTCTCGCCACTCCACGAGCGGTCAAATGCCAGCGGCAGGAGTCTCAGCACAGCGTCCGCAGGGAGACGGGACAAAACTTTGTCGACAGAGCCTAGGCCGGCTGAACTGACTTCACGCTGCCGCTGCTGTCCACGATGCAGGTGAACTTGCGGCCGCCGGCATCGAGCTCGACGCTGTAGCTGGTTGCGTCGAGTTGTCGGGAACTCGTCGGCAGGACCTTGGCGCCGCCGGCCTGGGCAACGACGGCATTGGCGCACAGGAGCTGCAGGTCTGCGGGCGCTGTCTGGAGGCTCGTGCGCGCCATTTCCTGAGGTTCCGGGTTCGACTGGCACCCGGCAAGAAGCAAGGCTGCAGCCAGCGCAGACGCTCGAATGGAACGGCTTCCCACTTTACTCGTCGACAAATCCACATCCTCCGGTCTTGCGATATCGCGCCTATCTTCCGCGCTCCAGTCCGCCGGCCGCGATCGGCCATTCACACGCCCTTATAGAGCGCGGCCCCCTGCATCAGCACGATGACCTTCGCGCCCACGGCGACGCGCGAATGCAGGTCGATGACGTCTTCATTGTTCATTCTTATGCACCCGGAGGAGACGTCCAGCCCAATAGTCCAGGGCTCCACCGTACCATGGATGCGGTAGATCGTATCGTTATCGCCTTCGTAAAGGTAGAGCGCGCGAGCGCCCAGCGGATTGTCCGGTCCGCCGGGCATGCCGCCTGCCCATTTTGCCGCATTCGGATCGCGCGCGACCATCTCTGCCGGCGGCGTCCAGGTCGGCCACTCGGCCGTGCGCCCCACCCGAACGATGCCCGCCCAGCCGAAACCTTCGCGGCCAACGCCGATGCCGTAGCGGATCGCCTGACCGCCAGGCTGCACGAGATAGAGGAAATGCTGGTTGCCGTCGATGATGATCGTGCCCGGGGCTTCTGCCGTGCGGAACGGCACCATTTGCCGGCGAAAGGCCTCGGGAACCTGATTGTTTCGCGCAAAATATTGCCGCGCTTTCCTCTTGTCGTAATTCACCCATTTCTTCGTCTTGGAATCGTAGATCTGCGTCTGGGCAAGCGCTGCAAGCGGAACGAGGCAAAGACCGAGGAGAAGCAGCGCCCTGCCCAATTTGCGCCGGCCGACCGGTATTTTCGGGAACTCCTGGCTCATCGTCATTTCGCCCATCCGTCGATCCGTTCCGCGTGGCTTTCAACCCACTTCCTGGCGTAGTCCTCCGGCGTCTGCCGCTCGACTTCGAGCGCGTAGCTCATCGCCGTCACTTCATCCGGAGAGAAGTCCACCTTCTGCAGGAACTGCGCGACGTCGGGATGCTTCTTTGCGAAAGCGGTCGCATAGCCGATCTGAAACTGCCCGGCGTCCCAGGCCGTGGAGGCGCTCGACTTGCTGACCCACAGCGGATCGTCTGGCGGCGCGATCTTCCATTTCGAAGGGTCGTGCGGCGGCTCATCGAGCCGGGAGATCTGGTGCAGCTTGAAAACGTGGTGCGGAGCGTAGCAGTAGAAGACCATCGGGCGCGCGGTCGCGATTGCCGCGTCGACCGCCGCCATCGCCACGTCCTCCTTGGCCTCGACGAGCGTCAGATTCTCCGCATAGCCATAGCCCGCCGCCCGCGCCCGTTCGATCCCGGTCGAAAGCCACTCGGCGGCGCCGATCCACATTTCGCCGCGCCCGTCGCCGTCGGTATCCAGGATCTTGGTCTTGCCCGGATCGCCGAGATCCGCGACCGACTTGATCGTCGTCGCCGCTTCCGGCGTGGCGCAAATCCCCTGCCATGCCGGCACCGCACGCTCGCTGAGCGTCACGACGGCCCTTTCGGTCACGAACTTCCTGACGAGCTCGTCGAAATTCGGCCGCCAAACCTCCGGCTGGATATCGACCTCGCCCTTTTCGAGACCGATGAAGGCAGTCAATGTTCCGAGTTCGCGCACCTCCGCATCGAGGCTGAATTTCTTGGCGATGCCGAGCTTGAGAATGTTTGCGGCTGCCTGTCCGGATGGCCAGGGAGGCATCGCGATCACCAGATCCGCCGCCGCTGCCGGTGCGGCCACGACGACCGTTAGCGCCGCCGCGCAAAGGAAATCCAGGCCTCTCCTCACAGTGCCCCCCGAAAATCGTTAACTGAACGTCGTCCCTATGCGAATGCCTGCTGAGCCGTATCTTCCTTGGAGGGCACAATGCACGGCTTGCCGAGTCCCGTCAACTTCCGGTTACACCGCATGCACTTCGTCGCTTAACCTATGCGAGCCGGTGCTCACCGCCGGGGACGGCGCGTGAGCCACCGAATACCCGCCGCAACCGCAATTCCGAGCAGAGGCCATACCGCCCAGAATCTCCCCTCCCAGGAAAGGAGATTGATCGCGAGGACCGCAAATCCGGCTGCCCCGAGCAGGGCGAGCCCGCGGTCGAGCCTCGTGGACGTCCATAGGCAACGGAGCACCGCGATCAAGGCAAGCGCAAACAGGGGCCATCTGGCCCAGAACGTTCCCTCCCAGGAAAGGAGATTGATCGCAACGACCGCCACTGCGGCTATCGCGAGGACGCCGGAAATGCGATGGCCCCGCGCCACGCGTTCTACGATCCTCGCCTGGCCTGCCCCGGTGTCGGCGGCAGGGCTTCCGCGATCCGAAAGACCCTTTCTCCCCCAGCCGCTGCCGCGCGTTTGCGATGCCGTGCCTTCAGCCGTTCCGATCTGGACCGCGTAACTCGGAACGCCGCCCTCGATATTCTTGACCGTCAGCGCCCCAAGGAATTCGAAGCCGACGGCCAGCTTGTTGCGGACCTGATCATAGACGGTGCTCGAAATCACGATGCCGCCGGCCGGCGCCGAGGCTTGCAGGCGCGCCGCGATGTTGACGCCGTCGCCGTAAATGTCGTCGCCGTCAGCGATCACATCGCCGAGATTAAGGCCGATGCGATAGTCCATCCGCGCGTCGCCGCGCCGTCCGGCATTCAGTCCAGCCAACTCGTTCTGGACGTCTATTGCCGCCCTCACCGCTTCGACCACGCTTGGAAACTCCGCGATCAGCCCGTCGCCCCAGGTGTTGACCACCCGCCCCTCATGCGCCTCGATCAGGCGCGCCATGGCGTCCCGGCTGCTCTTGAGAGCCGCAAGAGTCCCCTCCTCGTCACTCCCCATCAGGCGCGAATAATCCTGCACGTCGGCGCAGAAGATGGTCGTCAGCTTACGGCGTGTTCGTGACATCGGATTTCGCCCTCCTTGGGGACTGGCCGAAGGGCCGCGCCCCGCAGGATAGCGACGCCGTCGCGTTTCTCAATGCCGTATGCATCTGCCGCCGCCTCTCTCCGCGCTTGCCGCCGCAGCTTCTTGCAAGGAACTGATCGGCCCTTCGGCGGTTTGGAGCCGTGTA
Source organism: Sinorhizobium arboris LMG 14919 (assembly GCF_000427465.1). NCBI lineage: Bacteria > Pseudomonadati > Pseudomonadota > Alphaproteobacteria > Hyphomicrobiales > Rhizobiaceae > Sinorhizobium > Sinorhizobium arboris. The sequence goes on from NZ_ATYB01000014.1 coordinate 1,960,901, forward strand.
TCGCATGAAGCGACGATACTGGAGGTTACAGATGTTGACAAAAATGTTGGTTGCAGCCGCGATATCCGCCGCTTGCGTGTCCCCAGCCTTTGCCCAGGCCGATATGGTTTGCGACCAGGCAGGTATGACGAAGCTCGAGACCGACGTGGGCCAGATCACCGACACGGGCCGGAAGGAGATGGCGCAGAAGGAGCTCGCCATGGCCAAGGAAGCACTGGCGGCGAACGACCAGGAAAAGTGCAAGTCCCATATGGCGAATGCCATGAAGGGTAAGGATCCAATGTAAGACACTGCAAACAAGAAAGCCGGAGCGTCGGCTCCGGCTTTCTTTCTGTTCGTTGCAGACAGATCTTAGTTTTTCGCCTTGTCGACCAGCTTGTTCTTGCCGATCCAGGGCATCATTGCGCGCAGCTTCGCGCCGACTTCCTCGATCTGGTGGGCGTCGTTGACGCGACGGATGCCCTTGAAGCGAGCGGCACCGGAACGATATTCCTGCATCCAATCCGAAGTGAACTTGCCGGTCTGGATGTCCTTAAGGACGCGTTTCATCTCGGCCTTGGTTTCTTCGGTGATGATGCGCGGGCCTGTGACGTATTCACCCCACTCGGCCGTGTTCGAGATCGAGTAGTTCATGTTGGCAATGCCGCCTTCATAGATCAGGTCTACGATCAGCTTCACTTCGTGCAGGCATTCGAAATAGGCCATTTCCGGCGCATAGCCGGCCTCGACCAGCGTCTCGAAACCCGCGCGGATGAGTTCGACCAGACCGCCGCAGAGGACGACCTGCTCGCCGAAGAGATCGGTTTCGCACTCTTCCTTGAAGTTGGTCTCGATGATGCCCGAGCGGCCGCCGCCGACGCCGCAGGCGTAGGAGAGCGCCAGATCGAGCGCATTGCCGGAAGCGTCCTGATGAACGGCGACCAGGCAGGGAACGCCGCCGCCCTTCTGGTATTCGCCGCGGACCGTATGGCCCGGGCCCTTCGGCGCGATCATCACGACGTCGACCGAGGCCTTCGGCTCGATCAGGCCGAAGTGGACGTTGAGGCCGTGCGCAAAGGCGATTGCCGCGCCGTCGCGGATGTTTCCGGCGATTTCAGCCTTGTAGATGTCGGCCTGCAGTTCGTCCGGCGTTGCCATCATCATCAGGTCGGCCCAGGCTGCAGCTTCGGCAACCGTCATGACCTTGAAGCCGTCCGCTTCGGCCTTCTTCGCCGTTGCGGAACCCGACTTCAGCGCAATGGCGACGTTTTGCGCGCCGGAATCCTTCAGGTTCAGCGCATGAGCGCGGCCCTGGCTGCCGTAGCCGATAATGGCGACCTTCTTCGACTTGATGAGGTTGAGATCGGCATCACGATCGTAATAGACGCGCATCGAATTTTCCTTCCCTTTGCTTGTCCGTTTCGCTTTGGCGGCCGTAGAGACGGCCGGCCTACCCTTTCGCGCCGTAGAGCGCGAGAAAGGCGTCGACCGCCCGCTCCGCCCTGCGGCTGAAATCCTTCTTCAGGCTCCCCGGCTCCTCGCCGAGAAGCATGCGCAAATGCCAGTCGGAGACGACGAGCCCGTAAAGTGCGCCATAGGCTTCGTCGGCCTCGTCGAAGGCGAGGAGACCGGCCTTGCGGCCCGCCTCGAGCAGCGCCCCCGCCCTGCGTCCGATCTGCCGGCGGCCGCGCTCCTGCAGCATGTGGCCGAGTTTCGAGCCTTCCCGGCTCGCCTGTCCGATCGCCAGCCGGTTGAGCGCCAGCGAGACATCGCCTGCCAGCACGTCGAGAAGGTCCTTGGCGAAGGTGATGAGATGCGCCCTCAAGCTGCCCCGGTCCAGCTTTGCGGCGGAGACGTCGAGCGTGCGGACCTTGCTCGCCTGAAAGGCGATCATTGCCGAAAGGAGCCCTTCACGGTCGCCGAACCACTTGTAGAGGCTCTCCTTGGAGCAGTTCGCCGCGCGCGCCACACCTGCCGTGGTCAGCGCCTTTTCGCCGCCGTCGACGAGCAGGCGCAACGCCTGTTCGAGCACCGCTCCCTGGCGCTCCGTCAGGACACTTGCGGCGCTTGCCTCCTTCATCGCTCCTACGCTTTGCACTTGCTGCCTTCCCATGAGTACCGTACGGTACGGTTCTCACTGTTTCTAATCGTCTGAGTGTGGGACGTCAAGCGCATTCGGGTAGACCGGCCCGCTTCCGAAACGCCCGCATCTAACGCCGCCCAAGCGCAGGAATGCGTTTATCGTGCCGGCATCTTTCCTCATCTCCGTGTTCGTCACAGAGATGAGAGCAGCGCCGCGTCCGCGGCACAGGGGAATGTTTGTTCAGAACCAAGGGCTTGGTCTGGGCCGGATCCCGTGACGGCCACAGCGATGAGGAGATCAGACGAGCCGCGGCGGGCATGCCCAATCTCAACGGGCCCTTGGAGCACTTCCAGGAAAAGTGTGTAACGGCTTTACGTCCGGAAGGCGTCGTTCGAAGCGCTCGACCAGAGCGCATCCGGCAGAAAAAAATGTTTCGCGGCCGCGATCAGATATTTTGCGCGCCTGCAATCAGCTCCCAGCGCTTGCCGTTCGACTGAGACTGCCGGGCGAAGTAGTCATAAGGGGTGCGTGACCAATCCCTGACCGAGTTGGTGCGATTGTCGAGCACAAGGTCACCTTCACTCGTACGGACGGTGAGGACCGTGTGCCCCTCCCCACGGTAGCGCACAACCGTAAGTAGCATTGCCGACGCCGGCCAACCCCGTTTCAGGAGCTCCCGCTTTTTCAGAATTGCGAAGTCCTCGCAGTCTCCGTAAGCGGTCGGCACGCGCCAGTCATCCTCCTTACCGACATTCGCGCGGTCGCTTCGCTCCCGTATGCTTGCATTGACTCTGCTGTTGATCTGCTTGAGCTCGCTGATCTTGTCCGCAGCGAGAACGACAGTTTTCTCGCCGCCGCCTGTGCTGCAGAGGCGCGGCTCGCGGACGCAGAAGGATGCGAAAGCCGGCGGTGCAAAGGCCTTGCCGGCCGTCTTCATGGTTGTACCCGCATTGGCAGCCCCCGGGGCTGCGACCAGCAACAAAAAGACTGTCTGCGCAATGAAGCGTTTCACGAGGCGTTCTCCAACGGCGGGCACAAGTCCCCCGGTCCGACGTAGAGACTAGCTAAGATAGATTAAGCCTTGGTTGATAATCCGAAATGAGGCAGTGATGTGGCCTTCTACTAACAATTTGTAAATTGACCACAGTTAATTTTAACCCAATTCTTAAAAGTATTTTCAAAGTTGATATTTTTAGGAGTATAGAAATGGAAAGAATTACTAGATCGATATTTCGGACATTCTTCATACTCTCCACGGCCACGATTGGCGCCGTAATCGTTACGAGCGACGCAGATGCAGTACAGCGCCAGCGCATGACTGCGCGCCAATGCAGTCCGCTTTCGGAAGACAACTTCGCGGCATGTTGCGTTGCACTAAACCGCTCGAAGATTCTTACCCCTGCGCAGATTAAAATGTGCCCGCCCCTGACGACTGCGACAATCGGCGCCGGCACCGGACGGCACGATCGAAGCGACTCCACAGCAAGCGGCCCGACGAGAGGCGGCGGTAAGAAGGGCGGTGGCAGCGGCGGTGCCGGGGGCGGCGGCGGTGCCGGCGGCGGCGGCGGTGGCGGCGACAACGGCGGTGGCGGCGGCGGCGACAACGGCGGCGGCGGCGGTGGCGGCGACAACGGCGGTGGCGGCGGTGGCGGCGACAACGGCGGTGGCGGCGGTGGCCAAGATCCCGGCAAAGGTAACCAGGATAACGGCAAAGGCGGCCAGGACGGCGGCAAGGGCCACCAGGACAACGGCAAGGGCGGCCAGGACGGTGGCAAGGGCCACCAGGACAACGACAAGGGCGGCCAGGACGGTGGCAAGGGCCACCAGGACAACGACAAGGGCGGCCAGGACAGCGGCAAGGGCCACCAGGACAACGACAAGGGCGGCCAGGACAGCGGCAAGGGCGACCAGGACGGCCGAAGCAAAGGCGGGAAGGACAAGGGCGGGAAGGACAAGGGCGACAAATAAGCAGCCGCGGCCACGGCGGCGATGAAAGTCCCTGGCATCAGCGAAAAAAGCGACCGTGGCCGTTGACGGCTTGCGTGCCGCCGCGATCGGCACGCTTTGGAGGAGCAGGCGGCACCGTCTCCGCCTGGTTCGCTTCCAAGACACGGCCCAAACAGGCGATCTCGGCGTCAGTCGAAATCGCCGGGCCGCAGCCAGACTGGGAAAGTGACAAGCCGGGGGCGCTTGTCCAGCAACGTCAACGGAGACCTCTTGAAGGGCGGCTCCCGCAGGTGCTGCCCTTCCCTTTTGCGGCGCGGTCGCGGATCTGTGCACCTGCGACAACCTTTCACTAACCCCTGGTTCCGATAATGCCGCCGCAATCGAGGACCGAATCGCATGACCAAGGCAAGTTCCAAAAGACGAAAGCGCAGCACGGGCCGGAAGAGCAGCCGGAGCGGTATGGGCCGCTGGTATCTCGCGGCCGCAGTCATCGTCGGCGGGATTATCGCCTACGAGCATCGGGGGGAGCTCGGCCATCTGGCCGGCACCACCAGGCTGACGGCGCTGTTTTCGCCGGCCGAGAAACCGGCCGAGAGAAAGATGCACGCAAAAAAGACGACCGAGAAGAAACCGCCGAAGAACGTGGAACTGGCCACCATTCCAATCCCTGTCCGTCCGAGCGAACAAACCGGGTCCATAGCGCCGGCGACCGCATTGGTGCCGCCGGCACCCGTCAAGGCACCGGTGGCGGAGCAGTCGCTTGAACAGGCGAGCCTGCGCCCGACGGAGAGCGGCACTTTCTATTTCTGCGGCATCCGTCACGATAACTGCGTCCTGGACGGCGATACCTTCCTGTTCAACGGGCAAAGAATTCTCATCGCCGATATCGACGCACCGGAAACCAGGCGCGCGAAATGCGACGAGGAACGTTCGCGCGGTTCCTATGCCAAGGCACGACTGCGCGAGTTGCTGAATGCCGGAGACTTCACCCTCGTCGCGTCCGACTCTGCTGCAGGCGACGAGCCCGGCAAGCGGCGGCTCGTGGTCAGGAACGGCAGGTCGCTCGGGGATATTCTCATTTCGGAAGGCCTCGCCAGAAAGAGAAACGGGCGGCCACAGTCATGGTGCGGTCAGTCCAGCGCCCGCGTTTCCGGTTGAACTGCATCGGCCGGATGACGATGGTTTTAGGTGGGCTGCCTAAAATCATGAACGTGATCGATGGACGGACCAGTGCCACGGATAGCCCTGCCCGGCCGCCCAATTGCATCTCCGCAGCCCTGTCGCCTCCATACCAGTGCCGGAGGCGCTCAGGCGTCGACCTGCAGCAGCCCGAGAACCCGCATCACGGCAGACGGAATAGGGCCTATGACGGGCACCTCGAACAGAGGTTGCAGCTGCTCGGCGGCCTGTCCGAGCGGGCCGCCGCCGATGATGACGGCCTCTGCCTCATCTATGTCGACGGAGGCGCGCACTGCGTGCCAAAGCGAGGTGCGCAGCCGCTCCTCGTCTCCGGCAACGGTGAGCGGATCGCCGGGCGTGCAGCGGATGCCGGAGTAGAGATGCGACAGCCCCAGATGGCGTGCCCGCTCTGCGATCGCATCGGCGAGGTCGGGCGTCGTGGTTGCGACGCCGAACCGCCGTCCGTTCAGCGAAGCCTCGAGCATGGAAGCTTCGCAGAGGCCGACGACGGGAATAGCGACATGCTCCCGAAGCATGGCGAGGCCGGGATCGCCAAAGGCACTGACGATGATTCCGAGGCAGCCCGCCTCGTGATTGGCGCCGATTTCCACCACCTCTTCGGCGGCGGCCGCCAGTTCCTCCGGCTTCAGGATCATCCGGGGACTGCGCCTGGCCGTGGCGCTTGCCACGGCCAGGCGTCCATTCGCAGCCTTGCGCGCGATGGAGACCATCATCTCGCTCGTCGCCTGCGAGCTGTTCGGGTTGATCAGCAGGAGATGGGAGCTCACGTTCTGAGCTCCAGGCCGACTGACCCCTGTTGCTGCGCTGTCCTGGGCTGATCGGCCTCCGCCGGTTGCGAGAGATCCTCCATCGACCGGCCGTAGGTTTCCGGGCCGAGCTGAATGCAGAATGCGAAGACCGCATACATTCCCGCAGCGAGCCCGAAGACGCCGATCATTCCGTAGCTGTCGAACAGCATGCCGGAAATGGTGGGGACGAACGAGCCGGCAGCCGATCCCGTCGCCAGAATGAGGGCCACCCCGAAGGCGCGGATTCTCGTCGGGAAGAGTTCCGGCGCATAGATCCAGATCGACGTGTTGAGCAGCAGGACAAAGAACTGGAAGATCGCTCCGAACAGGAGAACGAGGTAGATATTGGCGCCGAGAGTGACGATCGACACCGCCGCGAGGCAGGCAAGCGCCGCGCCCACGGTAAGCACCTTCTTGCGCGGCAGATAATAGCCGAACAACGAAGCGGCGATCGCACCGAGCACGCTGCCGCTCTGGATGATCATGCTGTAGAGCAGGCTGCCGGAGAGCGTATAACCCATCGATACGAAGATGACGGGCATCAGCGTCAGGACCGACAATTGCGCCCCATAGCTCATGAGAATGGCGATTGCTACCGGGATGGTCCGCCCGATGAAGGGTGCGCGGAAAAGTTCCCGCCAGTCGCTCTTCTCGGGCGCCTCGTCCGCCATATGGTCTGTCGTCAGATATTCGTGCACCACGAGATTGCGCGGTTTCAAAGAGCCCGAGGCCAGAATGGAGAGCACCTTGTTCGCCTCGCCGATCCTGTTCTTCGAGGCTAGGAACCGCGGCGTCTCGGGTACGTAGCGGCGATAGAAGACGACCAGAAGCGCCGGAAGCGCCAGCGACGCAAAAAGCCAGCGCCAGCTGTTCTCTCCGGGGAAAAGCGTGAAGATCAGCAGACCGAAGGCCGGCGCCAGGAAATTGCCGAAGCCGCCGGCGCCGACATTCACAAGACCCGCCGCGGTGCCGCGAAACTTCGGCGAGCAGAATTCCGAAAGCATGGTCACCGCGGTCGAAATTTCACCGCCGACGCCGAAGCCGACGATCGCGCGGGCAAAACAAAGCATGGTGAAGTTCGGCGCGATCGCGCAGGCCGCCGAGCCGATCGTGAAGAGCAGGAGATTGATCGTCAGCATGACCCGCCGGCCGTAGCGGTCGCCGAGAATGCCCGACAGCAATCGTCCGATCGCAGCGCTGCCGAAGGTGATCGTGTTGAGAAATCCGATATCCGTGCCGGTGAGACCCCAGTGCTCCTTCAGAAGAGGACCGGCGACGCCGATCGTGTTCTGTTCGAAACTGTCGAAAAGACAGCCGATCAGAACGAGAGCGAGGATCTGCTTATGCGCTCCCGTGACACCGATTTTGGTGAAAGCTGATTCCAGTTGTCGAATGACCGGCGAGCTCCTGCCGGTCGGCACCATATTTTCCGCTGCCATTGTTGTTCCCCTTGTGGTTGAACGAGCGTGAAAACCTAGTTTCTTAATGATACACCAAGAAACTACAGTTTCATAGCCCCGAATCCCACAGGGGCGACGGAGAGGGATTCCTGCCCCTCCCGGCAGGGCTCGACGTGTCGCCATTGACGGGCTCGACCCGCCGTCATCCTGGCCTTGGGCTTGACCCGAGGATCCACACGCGAGGCGTCCGGCGGGGCTCAATCGATGGCGAGGCCCGCACAGACCATCGCGGCCTGCCTTGCGCCCGCCCTCACAACTCCTCGAGCGCGTCGTTCAGCGCCTCGATGCCGCGCAGACGGTTCCGGCCGGCAGCGCCTGCGGTCTCGATGCAGCGTGTGGTCAGGAGATGGCAGAGCGCCATCACCGACACGTGGTTGAAAAGCGGCCCGGGCGCCAGCGTCTGGCACCGGAAATGCCAAGTCGCATGGCTCAGGAGCGGCGCACCCTCGTCGGTGATGTAGAGCAGCTTGGCCTGGGTTCTTCCAACCTGCGCCATGAGCTGCTCCATCAGAGCGACGCGGCGGCGCAGGCCGAAGAGAATGACGACATCGTCGCGCCCGATGCTGACCAGATGCTCGCCGAGCGTCTGTCCGCCTCCGGGAATAGCGGCAATGTTCTCGATCACCTGCGTGAGTTGCCATTGCAGATAGGTCGCAAAGGAATGGCTGGCGCGAAAACCGATGACCCACACCTTACGGGCCTCCAGGATGGCCTTGGCAGCCGCGTCGATCTGTGCCTCGCCGATTGCGAGAAACGTCGATTCCAGATTGGCGATGCCCTGGGCGACATGAGCGGCAACCGATTGCTGACCATCGGCATCCGTCGCCGTCGCCAGGAAGAGACGCGATCCGGTCTGCTTGTCCGCGCGCGCGTGGCGTCGCGCCTCCTCGTAGTTTTCATAGCCGAGGCGCTGGACGAAGCGCGACACGGTGGCTTTCGACACATGGGCCAAAGCCGCAAGCTCCTGCGCCGAATAGCTCGCTATCTCCCCCGGAAAATCACAGACGAAATCGGCAAGCCGCCGCTCGGCGGGATGCAGCTTCGGCAGAATCTCGCGGACGCGAGCGAGGAAGGATCGTTCTTTGGCGGCCATCGGCACTCTCATGAAACTGTCGTTTCACGGGACTGTCCGATTTTCGTCCAGCCTTGGCAATAGGCGCAACGACCCGCTCCCGCGGTCATCTGTCCTCTCGGAGCGTATCCTTCTGCGTGATCAGCCGGGCGCTGTGTTGGCCGCTCAGATAGGTCCACAACCAACTCCAGGCCACAGCAAAGCGGCTGCGAGTGCCGATCAGGAAGTAGATGTGGGCGATGCCCCAGATCCACCAGGCGAGTGATCCCTTGAGTTTGATCCGGCCGAAATCGACGATGGCTGCGCGTTTGCCGATGGTGGCCAGGCTTCCCTGATGCCGATAGCGGAACGGCCCCGGCGACGGCGATCCCGTAAGCCGCCCACGGATGACCTGAGCGACATAGGCGCCCTGCTGCTTGGCGGCAGGCGCGATGCCGGGCACCGGCTTTCCGTCCTCCTGGGTGACGGATGCGGTATCGCCGATGACGAAGATGTCCGGGTGATCAGGTGCGGTCAGATCCGATCCGACCTTTACGCGGCCGGCCCGATCCGCTTCGACGCCGACCCACCTGGCGGCCGGTGAGGCCTGGACCCCGGCCGCCCAGACGAGCGTCCTGCTCGGCACGAAGTCCTCACCTATCATGACCCCCTCCTCAGTGCAGTTGGTCACGGGCGTGCCCGTCAGCACTTCGACACCCAGCTTCTCCAGTTCGCGTGAAGCGTAAGCGGAAAGCTCCTCGCCGAAGGCGGGAAGAATGCGTGGGCCGGCTTCGACCAGCACCACCCGGGCGGAGCGTGTGTCGATCCTGCGGAACTCGCCGGGCAGCGTTCTATAGGCCATTTCGGCGATGATGCCCGCAAGCTCGACCCCGGTCGGCCCTGCGCCGATGATCGTGAAGGTCAGCAGCGCATCGCGCCTGGCGGGGTCCTCCTCCACCTCCGCCTGCTCGAAGGCGATGAGCACGCGGCGGCGAATTGTCGTCGCATCCTCCAGCGTCTTGAGCCCGGGCGCTACCGCCGCCCATTCGTCGTGGCCGAAATAGGCATGCGTCGCGCCGGTGGCCAGCACCAGAGTGTCGTAGGGGATCGACTGGCCATGCGCGAGCATCACCGCTCTCGAAGCCGGATCGATGCCCACGACCTCGCCGAGCAGCGTCGTCACCTCCTGCCGGTCGCGGTAGAGTCGTCGGATCGGCCACGCGATTTCCGATGTTGCGAGCACCGTGGTCGCCACCTGGTAAAGCAGCGGCTGGAACAGGTGATGATTGCGCCGGTCGATCAGCGTGACCTTGACCGGCGCACCCTTCAGGTCGTTGACGAGTTGCAGCCCGCCGAAGCCCCCGCCGACCACGACGACATGATGTCTTTCCTGCATGGTCTTCCGTCCCGTTTGTCATTTCACACTGTTAGACGCGCCGCCGCGGCGCAAGCCTTCGCCCGGCATGGCTGCATTGCATCCCCGCCGGGTCTTCACGGATGTTTTCGGCGCCCTATTCCGCGTAGCCGACGGGCACTGCGGTGCCACTTTTGAGAACTTCCATCGAAATCGAGGCGGAAACGTCGAAAAGTTCCACCTTGCGGACGATCTGTTTGTAAACGACGTCGTAATGCTCGACTCGCGGCAGGACCACCTTGACGATGTAATCGTAACTGCCCGTCAACCGGTGCGCCTCGACGATCTCCGGAATGTCGCTGATCGCCCGCCGAAACTTTTCGATCCAGTCGTCGGAGTGTTGCGCGGTTTTGATCAGCGCGAAAACCGTGGTCGGCACGCCCATCTTTTCCCGGTCGAGTACGACGATGCGCCGGGTTACATATCCGGCCTCCTCCAGCCGTTGAATGCGTCGCGAGCAGGCGGAAAGCGAAAGGTTCACCCGCTCGGCAAGGTCGCCCATCGCTACGCTCGCATCCTGCTGCAGAAGCATGAGGAGCTTCCGGTCTCTCTCGTCAAGCACGCTCCGACTCCCTTGCCCTTGCCACAGGGTGCGCCGAGATTCCGCGGAAAATTCGGATTCGACGCAAGCAGTTGCCAAATATCTGCGCAGGCGCTGATCAAAGCAAATACATGCAAACGGACCCGCACGATAATCTAGCAATGGAACGGGGAACGTGGCGAAGCGTTCCCGCCGATCCTCAGCACAACGGCCGGAACGAGATGATGGAAATGCGCAAAATCGGAAAACTGCGTTGAAGTGCGCAGTTGCAAAGGCTCAGATCGTTTCACTGCTTCATCGATCCGCCGAAGCGATCTGGCGGCATTGATATAGCAGCCCCGCCGCAGCACCGGGTGCAACGCCGATTGTAGTGCCGAGCGCGACATCGTCGAGCGCAGATCCCACGGCCGCGCCGAAACCGGGGCCGATTGCGGTTCCAACTGCCACGAGCTTCCGATGCCGCAGCCCTGTGGAAACAATCCGTCTATGGCGCGTTGTCGTACTCCTCCCGCGCCCGGCGGATGGCGTCGTGGTTCTCGAGCGACCAATCGACGAAGATCCTTAGGACCGCAAGAAACGAGCGGCCGAGATCCGTAAGGCTGTATTCCACGCTCGGAGGCTGCGTCGGGTAGACGGTGCGGCTCAGATAGCCGTCACGCTGCAGATCGCGCAGCGTCTGCGTCAGCATCCGCTGCGAAATGTCGGGGATGAGCCGCCTGAGCTGCGAGAACCGTAACGGACCGTCGGCGAGCGAAAGGATCATCAGCGAATTCCACTTGCCGCCGATATTGTCCATCACATCGCGCACCGGACAATTATCGATATCGAAGGCCACGCCGCAGACGACGGCCACCCGTTTGCCTTTCAACGCGCCCGTCGCCCTGTTCATGGCGGTACCCTTTCCGTAACCACAGCAGAAAAAACTGCCTCCTTTACAGCTCTTAGCATATCACGGGATAAGAGCAACTCTCAAAAAGAGACCAGCATTCGGAACGAGCTCATGTCGATCGGACATGCCGCGCAACGGGCTGGAGTGGAAACGGAAGGAAAATCATGTCTGAAAAACTGCTCGTAACCGGCGCCGCCGGCCAGTTCGGCAAACTCGTGCTCGATGCGCTCCTGGCGTCCGGCAAGAGGAATCCGGATGATATCATCGCCGCCAGCCGGGACGTCGCCAAACTGGCGGACTACGCAGCCAAGGGCGTCGAAGCGCGTGCCGCCGACTTCGACGATCCGGCCTCCCTTGAGCGGGCCTTCGCCGGCGCCGACCGCATTCTCATCATTTCAACGGATGTCCTCAACGAACCGGGCAAGCGCTTGAAGCAGCACCTTGCCGCCGTCGAGGCGGCCAGAAAGGCGGGGGTGAAGCACATCCTTTACACGTCGATGCCGCAGCCGGAAACTTCCGTTATCCCATTTGCATCCGACCATCTCGGCACTGAAGAAGCCATCAAGGCGACGGGCATTCCCTACACGATCCTGCGCAACGCCTGGTACATGGAGAATCTCCTCCTGTCGCTCCCGCACGCACTCGCGACAGGGCAATGGTTCTCCTCTGCCGGCGAAGGCCGTATTTCCCACATCGGTCGCCGCGACCTTGCCGCGGCCGCCGCTTCCGCTCTCCAGTCAGACTCGACCGAGAGCCGCACCTACACCCTCACCGGAACGCAGGCTCTCACAACCGACGAGATCGCCGCCCTTGCAGCCAAAGCCACCGGCAAGAAGCTCGAGGTGGTCCATGTCTCCGATGAAGCGCTGGCCGGCGGCCTCAGGAATGCGGGCCTGCCGGATTTCTTCGTCCCGATCCTTGTCTCCTTCGACGCCAATACCCGCAAAGGACATTTCGACATCGTCACCGGCGACACCGCCAGCCTCACCGGCAGGAACCCCGTCGATCTCGCCTCCTTCCTGGAGGCGAATAAACCAGCACTCGCCCATTAGTTAGACTGGGCATGCCACGGTAGCCCCGGCAAATGGCCGGGGCCCCTTTCCGGAGCGGCCATAAACAGGGCCGCCTGACGCCTTTCCGATTGGCGGTAAAGCCTGAAGCGGTCGCCTTCAGCGCGCGGCGGTCTCGCCCGAACCCTCCGGCGCCGGCGCGGCTGCCGCACGGCGAGCCACTTTGCCCTCCTCGGCCTTGTAGAAATACTGGCTCGCCACCAACCACCCTTTCAGCGGCCTTAACGGCGGGATGCACGTCAGAAGCATGAACGGTCCAGTGACCAGCAGATGAACCCAAAGGGGGGCGTTGTATTGCACCTCGAGCCACACGCCGAGAAGCACGCTCGGCACGCAGGCAAAGCATATGACGAAGAAAGCAGGGCCGTCCGCGGGATCGGCGAAGGAATAGTCCAGGCCGCAGACTTCGCACTCTCGCCTGAGCTTCAGGAAGCCATCGAACAAATGCCCCTGGCCGCAGCGGGGGCACCGACCGCGCAATCCCGTATGCAGCGGCGACAGGGGCGGCCACTCATGGTCCGGCATCGTTCTTCCTTTCGATTTTCTGCGTGCCCCGAAAACCCGCAACCCACTGAGACGTTCCCGTCGGCCGGGCGGCATCCATCAACACCGGAGGATATTGACATACAAAACATACGCAAGCAATGAATTGTATGCATGACGAGGCGCGGCAATTCCACGCAGCACCCCGGATCGGAGTGCCGGACGTTCAAACGACGAGATTTTGCGCCGCCGGCGATTGCAGCAGGAGGCCCGCGATGACATCCAGGCTGTGCCGCAACTGGTCGCGCGTCGGGGCGGCACCGAGACCGAGCCGCACGGCTTCGGGCGGATCGGAAATCGAAAAAGCATCGCTGGCGACGACGCCGATCCCGGCCGTTCGCAATTGCGCCGTGAACTCGCCGCGGTTCCAGCCGGAAGGAAGCTTCAGCCAGAGATGAAAGCCCTCGCGATCAGTGAGAAGATCGGCGCCCGCAAGCCGTTCGATCGCGATCTGCTGGCGCGCGCCGGCTTCAGCGCGGATCGCTGCCAAGACCGCTTGCGCCGTTCCGTCCTCCAGCCAGCGCGTAGCGATCGCAGCCGAGAGCGGGGACGTCATGCCGGCTGTCGCCCGGATCGCCCCCTCGAGACGGACGGCCGCCGATCGATCCGGCGCGACCAGATAGGCGATGCGGAGCGCCGGAGACAGACACTTCGCGAGTCCTGCGACATGATAGACGAGGTCCGGCGCGAGGGCGGCCAGCGGCGGAGCCGGGTTTGCCGGCAACGCGCCGTAGGCGTCATCCTCTATGATGGCGACGCCATGGCGGCGTGCGATTGCCACGATCGCCTCGCGGCGCTCGGGCGGAAGTGTCGCCGTCGTTGGGTTGTGAAGCGTCGGATTGCAATAGAGCGCCCTCGGCCTGTACCGGACGCAGGCAGCCTCGAAGGCTTCGGGCAGTATTCCGCTGCGGTCGATCCCGACGCTCACGAGGCCGATCCCCAGAAAGGCGGCCAGAGAGCGCAACCCGGGATAGGCAAGCGCCTCGGCGCAGATGTTGTCGCCCCTCGTCGCCAGGGTCCCGACGCTCGCAAGCAGCGCCCCTTGCGCCCCCGTGCAGACGACCAGCCGATCGGCCGGGACATCGCCGAGCCGCGGTTTGAGCCATGCCGCCCCCGCGGCCCTGTCCCGCTCCGTGCCGCCGACGGGCTGGTAGCGCATCAGCAGCTCGGGGTCCCGCTGATCAAGGGTCGCGACCTCCATCCACATTCGCGCCGTGAGCGCCGGGTCGTCGAAGAGCGGCGGCAGGTTCATGCTCATGTCGACAAGACCGCCGGCGGTGGGACGTCCCGCACTCCTGCGCCGAGCCTTGACATAGGTACCCTGCCCGACGCGCCCTTCGACCATGCCGCGCCGCCGCGCTTCGTTATAGGCTCGACTGACGGTGGTGAAGTCGATGCCGAGCGTGGCCGCAAGCGCCCGCTGCGGCGGCAGGCGCATGCCGTCGTTCAGCCGACCTGCCGCGATGTCGGCAGCGATCTCATCGGCAATCGCGAGATAGAGGGGCCCCCTCGCCCTGCCGAGCGTCGGTACCCAGGACACTTGCACGCGATCCTCGTCCATCAAAGCCTCTTCAGTCTTGTAATGTATGGATATTGCATGGAGAATGCTCGGGGCGCAAGGGGTGACCGGCAGGGGGGAGAAAGGCGGGTACCTGGCATTCGGCCGGGAAGATCAGGATGCGATGGGATAGCGCCCCCTGCCGGCATATATCCAAGGGCATATGGCGCAAGCTCTATGAAAGGGATAGTCTCGGCGCATATTTGAAGCTTAGAAATCAGGCATTCAATCAAAGTTAAGAAGCGATCGCGCGCCGCTTGGCGCCCCTGCCATTGATAATCCTGGCCTCGGCCCCTCTTTGACCGACGTGGGCGGACACATGCAAACGCGAAGCGTTATCGAGATTGTCGGCTCTGGCGGCGACTTGCCTGCTGACCTCATCGTCGCCGGTTACTGGGCAAGCCAGACCGGTCTCGTCGTCTTCATTCTCAATGATGTTGCTCCTCAAGCCATCGATTTGGTCCTGGACCCGATCGTGGCAACGCTGCCGTTGACGATCCCCGGCGTGCTTTATGTCGATATCGAAGACAGGCTGCGCGTGCGCGAGACGCTCCTGTTTGCCGAAGAGATATATGTCGCGACCAGAGTGTTTCGTCACCTGGCGTCTCGCTGGGGTAAAGCTCCGG
The DNA here is from genome assembly GCF_000427465.1 of Sinorhizobium arboris LMG 14919. Classification (NCBI taxonomy): domain Bacteria; kingdom Pseudomonadati; phylum Pseudomonadota; class Alphaproteobacteria; order Hyphomicrobiales; family Rhizobiaceae; genus Sinorhizobium; species Sinorhizobium arboris. The sequence continues at coordinate 1,976,050 of NZ_ATYB01000014.1, forward strand.
CCGCAATCGCCTCCGTCGACACGGCCATTCCGAGGCTGGACGGCCGGGCACTGGTCGAAGGGGATGCCGGCACAAGCAACGTTGCAGAGTCGTATGCTGCTGAAGCGCCTGTCCCCATCGGCAACCGCCCTGGCTGGCGTGCGACTGACGCGACCATCAGGTCGCTCAGGCGGAAGGCAATCTTGATGCCGTCGGCGTCTTCGCCGGCATCCTGATCCTCGCGATCTTTGTCCGCGTTTCGGAGAAATGCGGGAATTCCCTAGTCGAGCTCGAACTGCTCTTTGTAGTCCTGCCGAAGCGTCGGTGGCTGATCCTCTTTCCGTAGAAAGCAGTTGCCAACCACGAGGCATTCGATCTCGGTGCCCATGAAGCAACGGTATGCATCCTCGGGCGTGCAGACGATCGGTTCGCCGCGGACGTTGAAGCTGGTATTGACCAGAACGGGGCAGCCGGTTCGCTGCTTAAACGCGCTCAGCAGCTCCCAGTAACGGGGATTGGTGTCCCGATGGACCGTTTGCACCCGGGCGGAATAATCCACATGCGTGACCGCAGGAATCTCCGATCGCGGAACGTTCAGCCGGTCTATGCCGAACAACTCCGCCTCGGCGGAACCGGGAGGCAGTCTGTGCCTGTCGAGCACATCGCCGACGAGCAGCATGTAGGGACTGTCGGCGTCGAGATCGAACCATTCCGCGACGTCCTCGCGCCTGACGGAGGGGGCAAAGGGGCGGAAGCTCTCGCGGTATTTGACCTTGAGGTTCAACGTCTTTTGCATTGTCGGCGAGCGCGGGTCGCCTAGTATCGATCGTGCCCCCAGAGCCCGCGGTCCGAACTCCATGCGCCCCTGCATCCATCCGACCGCCTTCTCCTCCACCAGCGCGGCGACTGTACGCGCGATCAGCATCTCGTCGGGCATGACCTGGTACACAGCACCGCTGGCGGTCAGCCGCTTCTCGATTTCCTGCTGGTCGAAAGCCGGGCCGAGATAGGCGCCTTCCATGCGGTCTCGTCCGTCGATGGATCGGCCGTTTCCCAGGTAGCCGTGCCAAGCCGCCAGCGCCGCACCCACGGCGCCACCAGCATCACCTGCGGCCGGCTGAATCCAGATGTCGTCGAAGATCCGCTGCCTGAGGAGTTTGCCATTTGCGACGCAATTCAATGCGACCCCGCCCGCAAGGCAAAGGTATCGTTCCCCAGTCTCCTGACGTGCATGACGGGCGAGTTTCAGGACGATCTCTTCGGTAACCGCCTGTATCGAAGCGGCTAGATCCATCTCACGCTGAGTCAGCGGCGATTCCGGTTTGCGAGGTTCGGCGCCGAAAAGCCTGTGAAAGGCGGCAGAGGTCATGGTGAGACCGGCGCAATAATCGAAATAGCGCTGGTCGAGACGGAACGATCCGTCTTCTTTCACGTCGATCAGGTTGTCCAGTATTTTCTGTACGAATAGCGGGCGTCCGTAAGGGGCCAGGCCCATCACCTTGTATTCGCCGGAATTGACCTTGAAACCGGTATAGTAGGTAAAGGCGGAGTAAAGCAGCCCGAGGGAATGAGGGAAGCGAATCTCCTTCAATATCTCGAAGTCCTTGCCGCGACCATGTCCCAGCGATGTGGTGCACCATTCTCCGACACCGTCCATCGTCAACACTGCGGCGCTCGGAAAGGGCGACGGGAAGAAGGCGCTGGCGGCATGCGCCAGATGATGCTCCGTGAACAGAAGCGAGCCGGACCACTCTTTCGTCCCTGCAAGCTTGCCCAACTGCCTGCGCAACAACCTTTTCTGAAACAGTTTTTCTTTGATCCAGAGTGGCATCGCCATGCTGAAGGAACGAAAGCCGCGCGGAACCGACGCGAGATACGTCTCAAGCAACCGCTCGAACTTCAGGAACGGCTTGTCATAGAACACGACATGATCGACCTCCGCCATCTCGCACTCGGCAGCAGCCAGGCAATAGGCCAGGGCATTGGCCGGAAAGCCGGCGTCGTGCTTCTTGCGGGTGAAGCGCTCCTCCTGCGCTGCGGCAACGATGCGGCCATCCACGATCACCGCTGCCGCGCTGTCATGATAGAAGGCCGAGATGCCGAGAATGCGCATGGGCGGAGCGGCTCAGAACAAGGTGTAAATGAATGGCGCCACGGCCGTACCCTGCGTCAGCACGACCAACGCGCCAAAGACGCCAAGCACGATGAAGATCGGCAGGAGCCAGAACTTTTTTCGGACGTCCATGTAGGTCCAGAGCTCACGTATCAGTTCCATGCCATTCTCCTCCGCTCGCAAACCGAGCAATCGCTTTGGCCTGGGTCAAAATTGATTGCGCATCGTCGCCGGGTCAGGTTCGTTCGGCGCGCGCAATATCCAATAGGTGTCGGCGTTCCGATCCAAAGAGGCGGCGAGCGGTTTGTAGCCGCGCCACCTCAGCAACAGGCCGATTGGCACAAATGCCGTGCTGTAGATCAACAGCATCACCGCCGGGTTCACGACCCTGAACATGAACTGGCCGAGCCGCATCCAGAGCCGGTTCGGCACCGAAAGCCAGGCAGGACGAACGAGCGCCAGCAAAACGAGGAGCATGCCGGCCGCGGCAAGGCCGGCGGAGATCGACGTAAACGAATCCGTGACCAGCCACCTCACGAGCACGAAAGCGAGCAGAATTCCCCCAACGGTGTAGCCGAAGCTACGGTTCGACGGCCCCTCCAGGGCGTGATCCGGAAAGGATTCATGCGAATTGTTCATTGGGCACTTCCCAGACGGCGAGTGCTAATATCTATGCAAAATACGACTGGTTGCGAATTGCGTTCGGGTTACAATGAATAGAAGGCGTATAGAACAAGCGCCAATCTTTCGGGTCAATATACCATAGGATATAGGAGCGCCTGCCCCCTCGCGCCGCCCGAAAGCAGATAGCAGCATGACGCGCGCTGCATGCACACTTGCAGCCTTCCCTGATTTTGGTTGAGACTCGCGTGGAAAAAATCCGTATATTTTCGGCGCGAGAATATATGCACAATTTCTATTTCGAAGCCATTTAGCCGAGTTCAACCACCGGGATTAAGACTTTAATCGGCCAGGCCGTCACTGCGGAGCGCAGGATATGAGACTTTGAGCGACGCGTTCACGAAGGCCCCGATTTGCTCGATGGTTGCGAGAGAGGTAATGCATAATGACAAAGCGGCATCTCGGGCTTGCAGTATGCGCGCTTCCCGCCCTCTATCTGCTGCTGAGCCCCCTCTACGCGTTGCTCCATTATCACCAGTTCTCCGCGGAAACCCCACACTTCATCCGCTACGTGCTGGTCCCTGGCCTGCTTGCGGCAGCATTCATCGCGGTGGGCCTGTTTGCGAAACCGAACCTGTCCGTCCTTGCGGGTGTCTGTGGTTCGAGCATGTTGCTGGGCCTTTTCCTGTTCGAAGCGATGCATACGGTCTCGGCCGTGACCGTCCGTTTGGGAATGTTCGGCAAGCTCAGCGAAGCGCAGGCAGAGACGCTACGACGCAACGAGAACATGGTTCCCGGCTTCACGCTTCGATACCTGAACCGTCTTTCCGGCACCGATGAACTGGCCAAAGCGCTGCTGTCGGGCTTCCCCTCGGCGCAGGTGGTGCTGTGCACGTCCGGCGACGGCCTCGTCAGCTACACCGCGGACCGACACGGCTTCAACAATCCCGACCATGTCTATGATGACCAGTTGGATTTGATGCTTCTCGGAGACTCCTTCGTGGAGGGCTTTTGCCTGCCCCCCGGATACGATCTGGCGTCGCGGCTGAGGGCGGCCGGCATCAGTACCGCGAGCATAGGGATACGCGGAAACGGACCCCTGACCGAACTCGCTACACTCGGTCGCTTTGGCGCCGCTTTGCGCCCCCGCCGCGTGATGATGGTCTTCTTCGAAGGCAATGATTGGGAAAATCTAGAACGCGAACTTGCGGTGCCGTGGCTCCGCTCTGCGCTGTCTCCGGATGCGGATTTCGGTTTGCAGTCAACCGTGCAGGCATCAATGCACGAGACCCGAAACCTACTGGCGGAGCACAAGAACACCCCAGTGACAGGCGTGGACCTCCTGACGAGGACGGCCTTGTTGCGCAATTTCGTCGCCCTGCAACAAACCCTCACGCGGCTGGGGCTGGTTTATCCGAAGATTACGCCGGACAATCCGGAGTTCAGACGAATTTTGCACCGGGCAAAGGAACTTACCGAAAGTTGGGGCGGTTCCTTCACCCTGGTCTACGTGCCCAGGATAGACCGTTTCATGGGACCGTTCTCATCGGATCGGCCCTTCGACCCGCTGAGGATGAAGGTCCTCGATGCCGCCGCAGCGGAAGGGATTGAGGTCATCGATCTCAATGGAGCGATCCGGGCCCAAGCCGATCCCCTCCTCATGTATGCGCCCGATGCTCATTTCAGCCGCGCGGGGGCCGAGTTCGCGGCGAATGAAATCCGGCGTCACGTGGTCGCGGCGGCATCGGGCGCTCGGGAACTCGTAGAAAACGAGGAATAGATCGCAGAGGGCGCGCTGGGGCATGACGACGCCCACCGGGCGACGAGACTGCCGTCAGCGGTGGCCGAGCTGCAGTCTTTGGGCGAGATTGGCGAGTTCCACCCGGGTCGTGATGTCGAGCTTGCTGTAGACGCTGTGAAGATGGAGTTTCACGGTACCAGGAGAAATGCCGAGCCTTTCGGCTATTTCCCGGCTGCGCAGCCCGGAGGCGGCCAGACGCGAGATCTCCAGCTCGCGCGGCGTCAACTTCTGCAGGACGGCGCGGCGTTCCATGTCGCGTTCCCGGATCCGGCTGACCACGGCATTCAAGCTTCGACCCGCAACATAGGTGCGCCCCGCCAGCACTGCGCGGATGCAATCGATAAGGGCGCTCTCGGCCTGTTCCTCCAGGAGGACGCCGCTGACGCCGTTTCGCGTCGCTTCGGCAAGTTCTTCATCGTTCATCGAAGCTGCGAGGACGACGCAGGCCAAGTCCGGCCAATAGCGGCTGAAGTAATGAACGAGTTCCAAGTCATCCATTTCCGGCAGGTTCAGGTCGGCGACCACGAGATCGACGGGACCGGCGGAGACGACCTCGATCGCATCCGCAGCGGTTCGGCAGGATGCAATCAATTTCCACCCGGGCTCGGCATCAATCAGGCGGCACAGGTCGTCCAGTACCGTCGGGCGATCGGCGACCACGACGATACGAGGGCCGATGGAAGAACCGGGATGCTGATGGTCTTCCGTGTCCATTGCCCCACCTCGTAGATAAGGAGCCCCACCGCGGGACCTTTTAGAGCATTTGCACGATTCCGAACGACAAGCGCTTAACCGGGCCTGAACCGGCGATCGGCCTCGCTCGGCAGAAGGCCCTTGAACATCCCTGGCGCGAGAGTCACCGCACCATAGACGCTAAGGTGATCGTCGTCGGAATACAAGGGATGCCGTTCCTCTCGACGACGCAGACCGGGTTGCAGGGGAGCTCGCTTCCGGCCTCCTTAAGCCGCCTCGCCACAGGCGCGGCGGAAACGTCTCACCGTTTCGGCCATGCCGTGTTCGAGCGCATCGGCCGTCAGTCCGTGTCCGATCGAGACCTCGGCGAGTTCGGGAATGTATTTGACGAGCAACGGCAGGTTGGCGACTGTCAGGTCGTGGCCGGCATTGACAGCCAGGCCAAGGCCGATCGCGATCTCCGCAGTGCGGCCGAGTTCGGCCGCGAGCCGCTCCGCTTTCTCCAGATCGTCGTAACAACCGCCATAGGGTCCGGTATAAAGCTCTATACGGTCGGCGCCGGTCTCCTTCGCGATCTTCAGCGCATCCGGATCGGGAATGCCGTCTGCAAAGAGGGAGACGCGGAAACCCCTCTTCTTCAGCCGTCCGACGACATTGCCGAGCAGGTTATGGCTCTTGCGAAAGTCCCAGCCATGGTCGGAAGTCGCCTGCGCGGGATCGTCCGGCACCAGTGTCACCTGCTCCGGTTCGTGCCGCTCGACCAGCTCGAGGAACGGCTCGTTGGGAAAGCCTTCCATGTTGAATTCCGCAGCCGGAAACTCGTCGTCGATCAGGTCGCGGATCGGCTGGAGATCGGAAAAACGGATATGCCGCTGGTCCGGACGCGGGTGAACGGTCAGTCCGCTCGCACCCGCCTCCAAGGCGGTGCGGCCAAGGCCGGTCACGGATGGCCAGGGGAGATCACGCCGGTTGCGCAGCATGGCGATGGCGTTGAGATTTACGGAGAGCTTTGCAGGCATATCGGAACTTTCAGACGAGACGCCCCGGTTGCACAAGGGGCCGAATGATGGCTACGCCGCTGTTCTACCGCAGTTTTCAGGAAACAGGAATCGCTCATTCGCAGTTCCTGCGCCTCGCGCCTCTTTGACAGCGGCCAGACACGTTGATATCAACTTAATCGCCGAGCGCACCATATTGAACCGGAGGAGTGTGACATGACCATGCAGACGACGCCGATCGCCGCTAAGGAGCTGGCAGCGCGAAACCGCGCCCGCTTTCCAAACGAAAGTGCCGACTACCGCCAGACGCGTAATGCGCTTCTCGCCGAAGAAATCGAATTGAGGCGCCACATCGAGCGGGTGTCGGAGCTGCGCAGGCGATTGCCGCCGGGCGGCGAAGCGACCAAGGCCTACCGTTTCGAGAGTGAGAACGGACCCGTCACACTTGCCGATCTCTTCGGCGACAAGCACACCCTCATCATCTACAGCTACATGTTCGGACCGCAGCGCGAAAGACCCTGCCCCATGTGCACCTCCCTGATGGCCGCCTGGGAGGGCAAGGTGCCCGATATCGAGCAGCGCGTGGCACTCGCCATGGTCGCCCGTTCGCCGGTGGAGAGACTGCTCGCCGCAAAGAAGGCCCGCGGCTGGACGCAATTGAAGGTCTATTCCGATAGCGACGGCGCCTTCACCCGAGACTATGTCAGTGCCGACGATGAGGACGTTCCGGGCTACACGGTCTTCACCCGGAGAGACGGAACGATCCGGCATTTCTGGAGTGCGGAGATCAGCGGCGAGATGGCCGATCCGGGCCAGGACCCGCGCGGCGCACCCGATCCCGACCCGTTATGGACCCTGCTCGACACCACGCCCGAAGGCCGGGGTGCCGACTGGTACCCGAAACTCGAATATCCGAGCGGCGGATGATTCGGCCGTCTTGGAGCCCCCTGGCGAATTGACGCATCTTTGTTGCCGAGCCGGAAAAACGCTCGCTTTCTGGCGCGCGGCCTGACAACCACCATCTTTGGGCCTAAGTTCCGAATCAGGTTAAGGTTGCTTATGTTCTAAAACACTTTTCCGGCATTAAGCCGCATCTTTTCTTGGAGCCATCGATGACGCCAGCCGAAAGGCCATGCAACGAGACGATCCGGCGAGCGCTCGCCCGGATTCTCGACAGCAAGGGCTTTCAACGCTCCGAGCGGCTGCGCGCGTTTCTCGCCTATGTGGTGGAAAAGGAAATCATCGGTGAAGGCGCTCAGTTGAAGGGTTACTCGATCGCCATCGATGTTTTCGGACGCAGCCAGACCTTCGATGCCGACAGCGACCCGCTTGTACGGGTCCATGCCGGCAAGCTGCGCAAGCTGCTCAAGGCTTTTTACGAAACCGACGGCGCTCAAGAGGAATGGCGGATCGCCATTCCCAAGGGAACCTATGTGCCTGAGTATCGACGGCATCCATCCAATGTGCCTGCGCCTTCAGGTCAAAAGCCAGCGGACGTCCGCCCGCCGCGGCCCGGACGCAGGCCGCCGTGGCAGCCCGCCCCCTTCTCTTCTCCTTGGGCAGTGCTCACTGTGCTGCCGCTTCTCCTTTTCGCCCCTCTCCCGGCGTCGGAGATGTCGCTCGGCATCGATGCGGAGGCAAAACTCGTCAATGGTCCGATGGCCGCCGTCAGAGGGCTTCCCTCCGTCAGCATCGGGGTGACCGGCCCGCAGCACAAAAGCACCGGACGATTCGCCGCCCAGTTGCGCGAAGCTGCCCTTCGACATGGAACGCTTGCCCAAGCAAGCGTGTCTGACGGGAACCGCGCACCGGCCTCGGGCAATCAAGCGCTTGCGTTCTCCATCGCGCTCACCTGGCACGATGCGCCTGCGTCCGGCATCCGCGTCACCCTTTCCCACGACGGAGAAGGTATCCCGCTGCGCCAGGACTTCATCACCGCGGACCGGCTCGATAGCGAGGCCGACATGCTCTACGAAAGCACCTCGCTTGCGGCGCAGCTTTTCGCCCTCGATGGCGAGATCTATGCTCATGCCGCACTGGAAGGTCTGCAAAGCACATTGATGCAATGCATGACGGCGACCGCGCAATACCGCAAACTGCTGACGCGCGACAGCTTTCAGGAGGCGTGGAACTGCCAGCAGAAGCTAAAGCCCCTCAAGGGCGACGAGCCCTTCTTCATCCTCTCGGTCAGCCGCCAGCACAAGAACCACGGTCACTAGGGCAGGATGAGGAAAGTGCCCATCCTGCTGCCTCCCCAACGCCGAACGGGGGCGAGGGCCGCTGTGTTCCAAAGTCGGCGTGATCCGGTACAGATCCCTGTCGAAAGGACGCATAACGATGCTTCTGCCCCGCACTCCACGGGCCGTGATATTCGACATGGACGGGGTGATTTTCGACACGGAAGCACTCTACCGCAATGCCTTGCAGTCCGCCGCACGCAGCCTTGGCCACGAGATGCCCGTGTCTCTCTACCTGGAGACCATCGGCCTGTCCGGCGAGGCGACGCGCCGCCGCCTCGGCGACCATTTTGGTCCCCTCATCGATTTCAACCGTCTGTGGGCGCAGGCCGCCGAACTTTTCCGCTCGATGTCGGACACGGAGCTGCGGCTGAAGCCAGGAGTCGTGGAGCTATTGGACGTTCTGGACGAGCTGGGCATGCCGCGGGCGATCGCCACCTCCTCGCGCCGCGAAAGTGTGCAGCACCACCTGATGCTGCACGCTTTGCAGGAGCGCTTCAGCATTATTGTCGCATGTGGGGACTATAGAAGCGGGAAACCCGATCCCGATCCGTTCCTGATGGCCGCGATGCGTCTGGGGCTGGCCCCGGAACTCTGCCTCGCGCTGGAAGACTCCTATAACGGCGTTCGCTCCGCAGCCTCTGCAGGAATGATGACCATCATGGTGCCGGATCTCCTTGAGCCGACGGAAGACATTCGTGGGCTATGTACGCATGTGGTTCCCGATTTGCATGCAGTGGGCCGCCTTCTGCGCCCCGAAGGATGACGCACGCCTGCGCCGTGCGCATGGTACGGTGGCACGGCAGGCGGAGATTTCGCCGCGAGCCCGACATCACGGCCGACATCATCTGTTGCCATTGGTGATCGGTGATCAGTGGGCCCAAGAGTTGTCTTCATCCATTGGCGGCGGTAGTATTTGCCGGCCAGTTCGTAGGTTTTCTAGGCGGACTGCGTGTTTTGTTGAAAAACGGCTTCCGATGGAGCAGAAGAAGCTCTCCTCAGCCAGGGACATATTCGGAAGCATGATTTCATTCGACGCCACTTAATGGCGCCTCCTGCGATCTGTATTTGATACGGGCAGCATGCTTGGAGGAAGAAATGAAGATTTGCACGATCACTCTCGCTCTCGCAGGCTGCCTAGCCTTGTCCGGCTGCCAAACCGCCTCGATGTCGACGGGAGCGCGGACCGGTGAGTTCGGCTGCATAGCGGGCACCGTCGGCGGTGCGGTCGTCGGCGGCCTTGCTGGCGCGACCATCGGCTCGGGGACCGGCCAGCTCTGGGCCGTGGGCGGCGGTGCGGTACTCGGCAGCGCGGCGGGCAGCGCCCTGACCTGCACCTGATGCAAAGGAGCCGGTTGATGAAAAGGCCAGTCCTCGCGGCGGCGTTCGCGCTTTGCCAGGTGATTGCAGCGGCGGCACAGGATCAGCCGACAGCCATGAACCAGGGCCAGATGAATCGGCTCGACCGTGACGGGAACGGCGCAGTCGACCGGGCTGAATATCAAGCCTTCATGACGGCGGCCTTCGCGAATTTGGACAAGAACAGGGACGGAAGCCTGCGCTCGGAAGAGGTGGCGCAGGTTCTGAACGCGCAGCAGTTTGCCGTGACCGACGCCAATCGCGACGGGAAGCTCAGCCAGACCGAGTTCCTGAACAGGGTCATGGCCGACTTCAAGTCGGCCGACAGAAGCGGCGACGGCAGCCTGCAATAGGCACCACGCCGCTCGGCCCGATGATGTTCAGTCGCGATGCCGTTGCGGAGCAAGCGCCATGACCTGCGCATAGGCCATGGGCGACCGGCTGCCGGGCATGTTCTCGTCCAGCACCAGGGTCTTCACGTCGTCGGAGCGGACGTCCAGCGCAATGACGCGCTCGAGCTTGTCGATCTGCCAGACGGCATAGCCGAGTTCGGGAACATATCCGCAGTCGCATCCGCAATCCCCGCCGAGAATCTCGCGCGGCTCTTCCGGCAGATACATGATCTGCGGCTTCGGCAGCTTGTAGCAATGCCCCTCATAGGCATAGCCGTATATCACGCCGATGCTCTTGATATATCGGTCGCCGCCTTTTTCGAAATTCTTCGCCGGTATGTTGACGCTGACCGGAAGCTGATTGAATTTCAGCTCATCGTCGAATATGGCGAAGACGATCTGCTGTTTCAGGATGCCCGCGAGAACGTCGTTGTCGACCGTTCCGATCGCCGCCTCCTTCACTATTCTCACGAGCGTGTTCAGGTCATCGTCCCGAAGCGAAGTTTCGCGTAGCGACGACTTGATTCTCTGCAGGATCTGCTCGTCTGTGATCTTGAATATCTCTTCTCGCGTTGCCGGCCGCCCGTAGAGGCGTACTTCGCTCGGGTTGTACGTGTCGTAAACCGGTCCGGACAGGCCGTCCGGCTCTCTGCCCACTCCGGGATTGCTGCTGCAATTGCTCATCTTCCTCTCCTTTTCCGTCCCCTATCTCGAGCTGATGATTTCACGCCATGCGAAATTCGCCTCCAGAACTGCGGCGGCCGTTCCATCGGCGGCCGCAACGACGGCGGCCGCGGCCTGGGCCAGTTGCACAGCATCCGGATTGATCGACGGCAGCGAGGCTGCGAGCGCCTGCCCCACCGCGTCGCGAGCCGACCGTAGCGCAAGTCCGAAGATCATCGGCCTGATCCGGAAAGCCTCCGCCGTTGCCTGACGGAACCGGTCGAAATCATCCTGCTCCAGATGCCGGAGGTCGATATCGAGCAGCCGTATGTCGGCACAGTCGCGTGCCACGAGTTCGCGATGATAGAGCTCGACGATCGAGTCGAAGATCGCGCCCACGAACGGCAGCGCGCGGTCATGCACCTCGCGCGTGACCTCGGACATGCGGCGAAAATTCGTGGCGAGACGAATCTGGGTTTCCGGGCTCGTCTCGGCAAAACGGTTGAGTTCGTTATAGAGGAGCAGGTTCCCTTTCGTCCGCCGGAGCAGCCTGTCAATCGCGGAATCGAAGTGCAGGAACGAGATCAGCGATACGAGGTCGGAAAAGGCCTCGGAAAAAGCGAAGAAGTCGCCTCCGCGCGACAGAGCCGTCGGGATCCCGGTTTCCGAAAGGAGGATGAGATGTCCGGTTTCGTGAGCGATGGTGTCGAAATTGAGCGCGTAGGGCCGCCTTATTCCGTCGATGTCGGAACAGCCTAGCTCCAGAAAGCCGTAGCCTGCCTGGGCATTGTCCCAGTTCACGAAGGCAACGATCTCCAGCCGCGGAAAGGTCTGATCGAAGAACCAGCGGACCGGCCTGCCCAGGTAACTCTGCCAGATGTTCAGGACGAAGTGCACACAGGCATAAGCATGAACCGGAAGGAACGCCCGGGAGTCGGGAGACAGGTTGTCGAAGTGGAGATCCGGACCCGCTCCCACCGGTGCACGGGCGGCCCCGCGAAACGGCGGCAGCCGGTCGAAGCCGTAGGGTTCCTTGTCATCGAGCGGATCGACGACATACATCGTCGCGTCGCTCGGCCCTTCGCCGATCTCATCCCTCGGTATCGGCAGCCAGACGCGGTCCGGTTTTTCATAGCCCGGAATGAACGGTGGCTGAGGGAAAATCCAGAACCGCGTGCCCAGGCGTGAATCGCCGGACTCGAGGGCTTCGTCTCGAAGCAGACGCATCGCACACTGCCCCCCGAATAAAAATGCCTAAATTATGGTTTCAATTTATAGGTGTTCACCAAATTCGAGTCAATGCCGCCCGCCTCCAGATCTCGGAGGAAGGTGTTCGTCGCGATCCAGTCGCCATCTTGTCGCGTGCCGCTATGCTGCGCCAGAAGGCTTGGCGCTTGCTGGAGTGCCAGGATCGCGTCATGCCTCTTCTGTCCGATCAGCCGCGCCCGCAGTTCCTTGCATCTTTCTTGAGCCCAGCCAGCGGCCTGCAAGACCGCAGAAAGCGAGCGCTCCCGGAAGTTCATGTTTCTCGCAATAGTTGTAAGACGGTCGCGTTCCGAGGGAGTGAGGACACCGAGACGTGACCAGGCCGAAAAGGTTCGCTGCAGGTCGACAAGTGCATCCGTCAAAGGCGGAAAGCCGAGTTCCGGCGGTCCCGAATGTACAGCGACCGCATCGTCGGGCGCGGGGCTGGAAAGAGGACCACGTCCGAAACGCCGATACCACCTATAGACGAGGCCGACTCCGATCATCCCGAAAATATCGAGTTCCGCAGCTCTGAGCGCGCCCATACTGCCGGCCCCGATGACAACGATCCCTTGCGCCATCGCCCAGAGAATTTCCTTGTGCCGGACGGCCGGCCTGTCCTCGAACTGCCCGTCTATCAGGACCATCGCCCGCGGACGAAAGGCATGTGCGGCAAGCACGATATCCCCCTGGGCGGCCGGCTGCAGATAAATCGCGCCGAGGACTTTCTCCGCCTCGGCCAGACGCAGGGTCGGACCGAGAAACACCAGGATCGGATTGTCGCCTCGGCCGGCCATCACACACTCATCGCACGACGAAAAAGGGAGAGGCTCCGGGAAGAACGGTTCGCACGCAATGGACGCCCGCCTCCTCGTCGGCGCCCACAGGGACGGCCAGCACAGGTCCAAGACCGGCTTCGACCACCCGGTCCAGCAATGTACCCGGGTCCGGAATCCTCAGGGACGTTGCCTCTCCGGGCCTGGCTGCCGCATCGGCGAGGACAAGCTCGCGGGCCCTCGCCACCGCGGCATCGGTGCTCCTGCGGTAATGTTCCCTCGTCTGGTCGTCACGGGCGCCGGAGATCGCCCCTGCCCTTGCCGAGAGCGCCTCCAGCATTGCGCTTGCCACCGCCATTTCGATACTGGGCCCGGCGGCATAGCCTTCCGTCGGCAGCGCAAGGATCGGCTCCCCGGGGCCGGTCTCGACCGTTTGACACCAGACCACGGGAATAGCCGCCGGCGACGGAGCGAGCCACAGTGCAAACGATATCCCGCGAGTGCCCGCGAGCGTTCGGATATGATCCACCCCGGCACCCAGTCCGCCGGGCGCAATGCGCCACCGGTCGAAGAAGCCGTGCGTCGCGAATGCGCGCGCGATCGCGTCCCGTTCAAGGCATTCCCATAATCCATGCAGGAAAGCGCCATGGGGGCTCGTATGGCAGGCAAGCCCGGTGGTCGTCCGCAGAAAGACGCCGTCATGGGCCGGCTGCGGTTCGCTGTAGCACGTATGCACAAGTTCCAGCGGCACCGGGTATGTCGAGCCGCCGACGACGTCGATACCTTCGATCCAGGCAATCGTCCTTTGCCGCCATTTCCCGCGCCATTCGGGAACCACGAGGTTTTCGAAAAGGCCGTCGGTGACTTCGAGCTGGTCGGCCGTCGCCAGAAAGGTCCGCTCCGCCGGAATGGCCTCGGCGAAGTAACGCTCGAGCGATTCCATCAGCGCGCCGACTGCCGCCTCCGCCCTCGACAGACCGCGTCCGAGAGACGTGACCTCTGAAAGCGCGGCGGGGCGCACGGCCTGCATCACCGGCAGGCCGAGCCGATCGAGGCCCGTCAGGTCGCCCAGCCGCGTGATGCAAGCGCGGCGGCAGAGTGGCGGCAGGGCGGCGAGACAGCGCTCCAGGCTCCCCTCGACCGGGCCATCCGAAAAGGGCGCCTTCCGTGCAGAGATGATCGAGGCATGGAGATCAGCGAGGGCCGCGCGTGCGCCGTCGTTCGATTTCGCCCTGTTTCGTTCAGCGCCGGATAACAATGCCGAGCTCCCGCATCGAATGCCTCGCTCTCCTGATGAGCGCCGTCGCCCCCTGGCTTTGCGCGATTTCAACGGCGCAGCGCAGATCTGCAGCGACCGCATCCTTGCGCTCGCCTGCCCGCGCCCGGAGAATTGCGCGGCATCGGTGCAACTCCGCCAGCCAATAGGCGTGGCCGGTTTCCTCCCCCCTGCCGATCGCTTCGTTGACGACCTCGATCGCCGGCTCGATCTTGCCGGCCACACCCAGCAGGGTGGCGTGCATGCAGAGATAGATCGGCAGATCCGCCACGGCCCCGAGCTCGCGCAGAAGCGACAGACCGTTTTGAAATGTCGCATGACCACTCGCAAGGCTCGTGCGGTGCGCCTCGGCCCACCCGCTGAAGAGGAGCGACTGACCGGACAGGGACTGCATCTTGTGCCTCTTGGCGAAATCCGCCATTCGCGTCGAGACCTCGGCGAGCCTTTCGAAATCATCCCGGTAAAAAGCAGACACCGCTTCGGTATCCAGGGAGTGCGCTTTGCTGTGCGCATGCGCGATCCTGTCGGTGAAAGCGATCATTCTCGAGAGCGCAGCGTCCGAGGCCTTCGTGCGCCCCGTGAGCCACAGGGAAAGCGCGAGTTGGCCGAGGCCGCAGACCTTTGCATCATGCCCGCCGAACTCCGTTCGGCTCTCTTTGGCACGCTTCTCGTCATAAAGGGCCAGGCCGGCTTTGATCGCATCCTGCGTTTCCCTGTGGCGACCGAGATTGAAGGCGATCGCCCAGATGCAGTGGTTGACCTGGAGCTGGATCTCAGGTTCGTTTGCCTTCGACAGCATCGACCGCACCTCCAGGGCACGGTCGTGCATGACACGGAAGTCCTGCCCTGTGAGCCACCAGCCCCAATATATCGGAAACCATTGGGATTGCTCGGACATCGGTCGTCGCCGGGCGATCTCCACCGCGTCCTCATAAAGCTGTCGCGCGGGTTCGGAACTCAGGCCGACCGTTCCTATCAAAATAGGCCCGAAGGCCGTCAACGCCGAAAGCTTCAGAGGTTCGGCAGTGTCGCTCTCGCTCAATTGGCCGCAAAGATCCAGCGCATGCTCCAGGAACTGCCTCGCCTCTATCATTGCGGACCGGCTCGAACTCTCCTTTCCCGCGGCGATGAACAAGGGGACAGCCTCTTCGACAAGTCCCGCCCTTTCCGCATGCTCGGCAAGCGCGCCGGTATCGATCCAGCCCGCCATGCCACGATTTTGGTTGACCGCTGTGAACAGGCGCCGATGCAGCACCTGCCGCTGCTTTCGCAGCACCGCATTGTAGATCGTCTCCTGAATCAGCGTATGCCGGAAGCCGTAGGCGGTCCGCCCCGGCACCCTCATCCGCGTCAGGAATCCCGTCTCGCAAAGAGTATCGGCAGCGTTCGCAAGCGCGCTCTTGCCGAAATCGGGCAACAAGGCCCGAAGCAGCGGCAGCGTCACCTGCGTGCCCGCGACTGCCGCTGCGCGCGCGACCTCCCTGGCTGTGCCCAGCTGCTGCAGGCGGGATTCCAATATCGACTCGAACGCCGACACATGCGTCGGATTGGCGCTCTCCGACAGGCGCATCGTGTCGGGCTCGACGTTCTGCGACACCCATTGACAGATCTCCTCGATGAAGAGCGGAACGCCGCCGGATATCCGTTCGGTCGCGTCGAAGAGATCGGGAAGCAGCGCCAGGCGGTGCTCCGGCCATTTTGCCTTTATCGCCAGCCTGGTCTCATCCGAATCGAGCGGCCGCAACGCAAGCCGCGTCGGATTGGCGGCGTCGAGCCATTCCGAAGCATAGGAAGGACGCGACGTAGCAACGAGCAAGACGGGGAATTTTGCAATGGCCCTCGCAGCTTCGCCAAGCAGGTCACGGGATGTCGGATCGATCCAGTGGACGTCCTCGACGGCCACCACCGCCGGCCCGCGACGGCACACGGCTTCCAATGCGCGGAGCATGGCGCGATGCGCCCTTTCGCGGATCGCCTTCGGATCTTCGTTCGACTGCAGACGGCTACCCTGCGCCCCAAGCAGGTAGGAGAAAATATCGACGACCTCCGCGTCCCTGATACCGTTGCGTGCGAACAGCGCCGCCACGGCGGCGGCCGTCGGACCCACCTGCCCTCCGCTTCCCGACACCGCCTCCGGGAGATTGTTCGAGAGAGGATGAAGTGTCGAGCGGAAACCGCCGGGCAGGCACTGGAAGAAGAGAAGCTTGGAACGCTCGGCGCGCGTCCGCCTGCGAATTTCCCGGAGAAGACGCGATTTGCCGATACCGGCGTCCCCCTGGATCAGGACCACGGAGCCTTGTCCCGCAAGAACGCCATCCCAAAGCTGCGCGATGGTACTCAGTTCGCTCTCGCGGTTGATCAGCGGTCCGCCCATTCGTCCGAAGGCATAGAAGCGGTCCACCCCGACCTTGTGGCCGAGGGCGCGCCAGACCTTTTCGGGGGCCGCAAAGCCCTTGAGCTCCTTGCTGCCCTCAAACACGAAGGCAAAGGATCTGCCTGCAAGGTGGCGTGTCTCCTCGGAAACGAGAACGCTGTTCGGCGCCGTGATCGCCTGCAGGCGGGCAGCCATGGCAAGAGCCGCACCTGTGACCGGTTCCTGAGTCCAGCCCCCGCGGGCCGCTTCGCGAACGAGGGCAACGGACGTGGCGATACCCACGCGGACCTGCAGATCGTCCTGTCCTGCCTCGCGGCCGACGCGCTTGCAGGCCTCCACGATCTTGAGCCCCGCGCGGATCGCGAGCGAGGCGGCGTCCTTGGCCTCGAGTTCGATCGGAAAGAGCGCAACACCGCCGTCGCCGGCCTCGTGCTGCATCACACCGGAGTGCGACGCGATCGCCTGCTTCGAGGCAAGCTGAAAGGCGGACATCAGGTCCTGATAGTCCTCGATGTCCATCATGTGCATCAGATCGGTCGACCCGACCAGATCATAGCAAAGCGCCGTGACGATACGCCGCTCGCCGCCGCGCGCGGAGGAGCCGCCCGGGCGCTTCCCACGCTCGGCCGCTCGTCGTGGTGTGTTGGTCCCGCTCTCGCGCAGCATGCACCACTCCCGCATTCGCCAGCCAGGTCCGCTCAGACGTGCGGCGCTGTCCAAGGGCGACCTGTCTGTCTCGCATTTTTCCGACGTGATCCCGACCTGTCGTGCGGAAAACATCACCCCTGACTGCACGCGGTGTCGGAACCGACTCGCGGAAGGCTGATTGCCCGTCCGGACAATGTCAATCGGCGGGCAGTTGCAAAACGCGCAACCGGGCAACCTTTCCCCTTCGATGGGCGTTAAGACGCGCCCTCTTATGCTGCAATGGCAACTTCGTCACCGTGGACGGCACTGGATTGCCGCAGGGTTTGAGTGCAACCTTGGAAAAGAAGACGGCGCAGGCACCCGGCGCCTCGAGGATGTTCTCTCGTCAGATCTGCATCAGGAGACGATCGATGGCACGCACTCCCGCGAAATACTGCGATCTCGTCATGAAGGGCGGCATCACCAGCGGTATAGTCTACCCGAACGCCGCTCTGGCGCTTTCGCGCGACTTCCGGTTCAAGAATATCGGCGGCACGTCGGCCGGGGCGATCGCAGCCGCGGCCTGCGCGGCGGCTGCGATCGGAGACCGGCGGAAGCAGATGAAGGCGGCGATCGCCCAGCCGGAGGAGCGCGTGGGATTCGAGGGCCTTGCCGTGGCGGCGGAGAGGCTGGCCGCGCCCGGCTTCATCAAGAGCCTCCTCCAGCCTGCGGCCGGGGCCGGTCAGGCATTCCGCTTGCTCGTCACACTCGCCGGCAGCACCGGCGTTCTTCGCAAAGCCCTTGCGCTTCTTGGAAGCGTCGTGCTCATCGCACCCGTCGAAACGCTGCTGCTGCTCGCGGCACTCACGGGTCTTGCCTACGCTTCCGGGGGGCAAACAGGCATGATAGCCGCGGCTCTACCGGCTGCGATCTGCGCCTATCTGGGAGGGGCGGTGTTCTCGGTACTGCGCATCGCTCGTGTCCTGCGCCGCAATCTGATGGGCCTCTGTACCGGCACCGCACCGGATCGACCCACCCGCCGGCGAAGGATTGTCTTGACCGATTGGCTCCACGAAACCCTGCAGGAACTGTCCGGCAAGGCTCCGGACCAGCCCCTCACCTTCGGCGATCTTTGGACGGCCGAGCGCTACCCGGGCGAACCAGGCTCCGACCGGGCCGTCACCCTGAAAATGATCACGACGGGCATATCGCATCAGGAACCGCGCAGCCTGCCCTTCGAAAGCGCGCTTTTCTGGTTCCGCCGCAAGGAATTCGAAGCGCTTTTTCCGAAGGTGGTCGTCGACTGGATGGTTGAGAACGCCGGGGAGCCGGTCACCGTGGCGGGTGAGGACTACTATCTGCTCCCGCATGGCGCCGACATGCCGGTCCTCGTCGCAACACGCATGAGCCTCAGCTTCCCCCTCCTGATCAGCGCCGTGCCGCTGCATGAGCCTGCCCGCCGCGAAAGCCTGCCGGGATCCGACGGAGAAAACGAAGCCGAAGATACGACTTCGGACGAGGACGAACAGAAGACCGTATTGGACAGCACGGAAGCCTTGACCACCGGCGGCAAGAAGCGCAGGGCCAGACCCGCCGCGTTCCGGATCTGCTGGTTCTCCGACGGCGGCATCGGCAGCAACTTCCCGATCCACCTCTTCGACCGGGCGCTGCCGCGATGGCCCACCTTCGCCATCAATCTCGTTTATCCGGAGACCTCCGATACCGGCTCGCGGCCGGAGGTCTTCCTGCCGGAGAACAACCGGCAAGGATGGCAGCGGCACTATCAGACGATTGCACGCAAATCGGCAGTCCACGAACTCTGCGCCTTCGTCTTCGCGATTGTCGCGACCATGCAGAATTGGCGCGATCTCCTCCAGTCACGCGCGCCCGGCCATCGCGAACGCATCGTCCATGTCTCGTTGGGTCCGCAGGAAGGCGGCTTCAACCTCGCCATGTCGAATGACGTCCTCGCAGCCGTCTCGAAAAAAGGCACGGCCGCCGGCGAGGCATTCGACCGGTTCTCCTTCGAGAACCATTACTGGATCCGCTGGCGCAATCTCGCCTCGGCACTGCAGCGCTACAACATCGATATTGCCGCGAGCGACGCCTACCGTCCGAAGATCCCCGATTACGAGCCGGCCTACGCCCTTGCCCGCGACCCTAAGTCGAAGCCGCCCTCCTACCGGTTTGCAAGCAAGGCGGAGCGCGAAGAGGCGGTGCAGCTTCTCGAAGAGCTTATCGGTGAGGGAAGGAAATGGAGCGATGACGGACCCGACCTGACGAAGACCGCGCCGCGGCCGCTGCCGCAATTGCAGATCGCACCGACTTACTAGCGAAGAGATGGTGGAGGAAAACCACTGGGGCCTGAAGGAAGGCCGAGCCTTCACCGCACGATCGTCAACCGCTCGGCCGCGCGTGTGATCGCTGTGTAGAGCCAGCGTTCGCGCGTATCGCGGAAAGCCCAGCTCTCGTCGAAAAGCACGACGTCGTTCCATTGCGAGCCCTGGGCCTTGTGCACGGTGAGTGCGTAGCCGTAATCGAACTCGTCGTAACGCTTGCGCGTGGACCACGGGATTTCGCCCTCGACGTCCTCGAAAGCCGCCTTCAGGAGCTTGATCTTTGCGGCCCCGCGATCCATGTCGTCGTCTTCAGGGCGGATCATCAGGTTGATCCCCGGCTTAACCGTCTCCTTGGACGAACTCATCACCTGCCAGAGCGAGCCGTTGAGCAGCCCCTTGGCCGGATCGTTGCGGAGGCACACGAGCTTGTCGCCGGATTGCGGATACTCGCTGGTAAAGCCTTTGAGCTCGCGAAGCCGCTGATTGTAGCGCCGCCGCGTCCTGTTGGTCCCGACTAAGACCTGGTCGGCTTCCAGCACCAGAGGCTGTGTCACCTGCCCCTTGGAGATGACCTGTGCGGTGCCGTAGTCGCCGTGCATGATCTCCTTGCCCTCGCGCACTTGCATGGCGAGCTGGATAATAGGGTTGTCCCTTGCCTGGCGATGGATATCCGTCAGGAGAAAATCCGGTTCGTGGTTGGTGAAATAGCCGCCGCCGGAAACCGGCGGCAATTGCCCGGGATCGCCGAGAACGAGAATCGGCGTGCCGAAGCTCATCAGATCCTTGCCGAGGGCTTCGTCCACCATAGAACATTCGTCGACGATGATCAGCGCCGCTTTCGCAACCGGGCTCTGGCGGTTGATCGCGAACATCGGCGCGATCGAGGTCTTGCCGGTTTCCTCGTCCTCCACTTCCTCCTCACCGCGCGGGCGGTAGATCAACGAGTGGATCGTCTTAGCGTTCGTGGCACCCTTGGAGCGCAGCACCTGCGCGGCTTTGCCGGTGAAGGCGGCGAACGCCACCTCTCCGTCCACATTTTCTGCGAAATGGCGGGCAAGCGTCGTCTTGCCGGTGCCGGCATAACCGAACAGCCGGAAGAGCTGAGAACGGCCTCCCTTCAACCATTGCGAAACGGCTTTCAGGGCCTCATCCTGTTGCGGAGCGAACTGCATGACTCTGAGTGTCAGGATTCGGGACCCCGACGCAAGTGCGGATTTGACCTATCCGTGTGGGCTCCAAGGCTTGGAGGCGGCACAGTTTTTTGCACTGCACCTTGAATTGGGGCTGCCTGTACTGCTACCAACGGTGCGCTGCATACAGTGTGCAGGCACCGCGCCGCCCGCCGGAGAATGACCTTGAAGCCGGAACAGCCCTCAACCCCGATGCTGCCCAGAAGTGGCGGACTGGGACGTCTGTATGCATTTTGGCAATGGTGCCTACTGGTCCTGCTCTCCGCCGTCTTCGCCGGCATCCTCGAGATGATCGGGATTCCCGCGGGTCTGCTGATGGGGCCGATGATCGCCGGTGCCCTTGTCGGCATGAACGGCGGAACGATCCGGTTGCCGCGACAGCTCTTCTTTTGCGTTCAGGTCGTGTTGGCGATGATGATCGCCGCTTCGATGAGCCCTGACCTCCTCGTGACCTTTTCCGGCAACTGGGCCCTCTTCATTGCCATCATTCTCTCGGTGATCGGTGTAAGTACGCTCTGCGGCTGGACAATCACACGGATGGGCATTCTGCCGGGCACGACCGCGATCTGGGGTTCGTCCGCAGGCGCTGCCTCGACGATGCTCCTGATGGCCGATGCCTATGGCGCGGATGCCCGGCTCGTCGCCTTCATGCAATATCTGCGCGTCGTCTTCGTTGCCAGCACTGCGACTATCGTGGCCCATCTCTGGGTGAGCGGCGTGGAGCCGGAATCGGCAACTCACTGGTTTGCGCCGGTTGCCGGGCTGCCCTTCTTCATGACGCTCGCCGTCGGTATCGCGGGCGGCTTCCTCGGCAAGTTGCTGCGCGTGCCGGCCGGCGCATTTCTCGCGCCCTTTGCCATAGGTTCGGCCCTCAACATAACCGGAACGCTCGAGATCGAACTGCCGCAATGGCTGCTGGCGCTCTCTTTCGCGATGCTCGGCTGGAATATCGGCCTCGGCTTCACACGGGCAATTCTGGCGCACGCCCGCCGCGCCCTGATGCCGACGATCGTGTCCATCATCGTGCTGATATCCTTTTCCGGTCTTCTCGCTCTGTTGCTCATCAAGGTCGCCGGCATCGATCCGCTGACCGCCTATCTCGCGACCAGCCCCGGCGGACTCGATTCGATCGCGGTCATCGCCGCCTCCAGCAATGTCGATCTTCCTTTCGTGATGGCCTTGCAGACGGCTCGTTTGCTCCTGATCACGCTGTTCGGCCCCGCCCTCGCCCGCTTCGTCGCCGACCGGGCGTGAATACGGCTCCGCAGCCATCAATTGCGCGGGGAATAAATCCACAGCCCTCCGTGTCTTATTCTCGAACCCGCCCGTGCGCGGTTCTGCGTTGAAGACATCTTGAGGAGGAAACGCTTATGAGAACGCTTTCGTTGACCGTCGCCATTTCCCTTGGCACGGCCGCCGCCGCCTTCGCCGCGCCGCCGGTGAAAACGGTCGAAACCGAGAAAGGCCCTGTGCTCGCCGCCGAGAACGGAATGACGCTCTACACCTACAAGGACGACCAGAATGGCGTCTCCGCCTGCTATGATGCCTGCGCCAAGAATTGGCCGCCCTTCATGGTGGAAGGCGATGCAACGGCTGACGGTACCTATTCGATCGTTGAGCGAAAGGACGGCACCAAGCAATGGGCGAAAGACGGGATGCCGCTTTATTTCTGGGTGAAGGACAAGAAGATGGGTGACGTTACCGGCGACGGCGTGAAGGGCGAATGGGATGCCGCACGGCCCTGATGGTCCGGAAACTGGGGCGCGGGCCGGTCCCGCCGCCCCTGATATTTTCGAGGAAGAGGTCCTGGCATTGATTCCGGCGCTCAGGCGCTATTCGCGCAGCCTCGCCCACTCCGATCCCGATGGTGAAGATCTGTTGCAGGACTGCGTCGAGAAAGTGCTCGCAAGACGTGAACAATGGCGCGGCGTGAACCTGCGTGCCTGGGCCTTCACCATCATGACCAATCTTTTCCGCAACGGCCACCGCCGCCGCGCCCAGCATCCGGAAGTAGAGTTCGACGAGGCCCTCGGCGTTCGTGCGGTGGAGGACAATGCGGATCCCCTGGAACGGCAACGCCTGATGCGCGGGCTCGAGCGGCTCTCGGTCGACAACCGCGCCGTCTTGATGCTCGTCGTCATTGAGGGTTATCGCTACCAGGACGTGGCCGATATGATGGAAATCCCGATCGGGACCGTGATGTCCCGCCTATCGCGGGCCCGCCGCCAGCTTGCCGAAGCGATGAAGGACGATAACGTGATCGCCCTGCGGAGACCGAAATGACCGAAGAATTCGAAACCGTCTCCGAAGATGAACTGCACGCCTATGTGGATGGCCAGTTGAGCCAGCCGGAACACAAGCGCATCGAAGCCTGGCTGGAGAAGCATCCGGCAAGGGCCGAGGAGCTACGTCAGTGGCAGGCCCAGGCGGCTACGCTGAAGCAGCATTTCGCATCTTATGCCCGCAGCGGCGAAGAAGATCGGGCGATGATCGCGGCCCACCGGGCGGCCGGAGCCGTCCGCTCTGCCACGCCTGCGTTCATGCTGCGACGCCTGGCGGCTGGACTTCTGATCTTCGGCGTTGGCGTGGTCGCCGGCGCCTATGCGCCCGATCTCATCGCCCCGCGATCGCAATTGGCCGCCGCGGCTTCCGAGACTTTCCCCAGGCAGGCGCAGTCGGCTTTTCTGATCTATGCCAGCGAGGTACGCCATCCGGTGGAGGTCGGCGCCGGCGAGCGGGACCATCTCGCCAAATGGCTCGGCAAGCGGCTCGACTACACGCTGAAAATTCCCGATCTTTCCCCGCTAGGCTTTTCGCTGGTCGGCGGTCGGCTCATCCCCGTCAATGGCAAAGCAGGCGCGATGCTGATGTATGAGGACGGGACCGGCAGCCGGCTGACCGTGCTTCTCGGGCGCAACACCGAGAACCGCGAAACCAGCTTCCGGATTGCCAGCCAGGGCAATGTCGAGACCTTCTACTGGATCGACGGCGAAATCGGTTACGCCGTAACCGGCGAAGTGCCACGCGGACTGCTGCAGAAGGTTGCCGACGAATGCTATCGGCAATTCGAGAGCTCGGAAACCTCTTAGCGCGGGATGCGGAGAAGTGCGTGACGGTTTTCCGCGAGGAGGTGCGTAGGTTCAGAGCGTTGGATCGCCGTTCGACGGACCTCAACGCAGAGGATCGTTCCCGAGCGCGATCGGCTTTCCGTGCGGCGTCGCCTCCGCCGCGCGCTGCCAGCTCTTGACCAGCGCTTCCAGTTCGGAACCGGAGGTGATGGAGAGTTCCGTCACCAGGCGGCTGAGAGCAGCAACCCAGCACTCGTAATAATCGCTGCCGTCGGCCCGGCGCTCCGGCTTGTAGAGCTCGGCCGAAAGTGCTTCGGCCCATTCGCTCCACGAAAACACACCCTGCTCATGAAGTCGCACGGTCATCGCGAAGGCGATCGCCTGCCAGGGCTCGGCAAAAACGGGATCGCCCTCGCATGATTTCGGCAGTTCCGCGGAGGCCAAAAGCGGCGATGGAGGATGAGGAGGCATCGAATTACGCATGTTCGAGATAGCTCTCCCAGGCATCGATGGAGACGGTGAGGGTCGGGTCAGCTCCCTCGCCCCAGATCTCGCTTGCGTCGAAGACGACCGTGTAGACCCATTGCGGGCTCTCGCCCCTCCCGTGCGCGTTGTCGTCGGGGAAGACGAAGCTGCCCTGCACGGCTTCCACCACGCCTGTCCTGGCGCGGGCGTAGCGCGGCAGCCGCGTGTGACTCTCCGGATTGAAGTTTTTCGTGCGTACCCTCTCGCCGGCAGCAAAGCGCGGCGGCGATGCGACCGGCCGGTCGCATGGACCGCCCTTGGCGAGCACGCTCTCCACCATGTCGGCTCTGAGCACCCGCTTCGGCTCTCGCCCCCTGTCGTGCATATGGCCCGCGTCGAGTTCGGCTTCCGTCACGAAGCCGTGGCGCTTGAGAAGCATTTCCAAGGCACGCGTCCAGATTTCATAATAGCTCGCCGAAAGATAGGTCGCCGGGGGCAGGCTTTCGCGCGCGTGCCGGCTCTCGTCCAGTGTCCAGGCACCGAAAGCGCCGCAGGAAAGCGTGATGCCAAGCACGCGCTTCTCCCATTCCGCATGGAAAACGGGCTCGTCCTTTTCCGGAGCGATCGGGCCCATTCCATGCTGCCCGCCGAGATCATGCGGCCCGTTCATCGCACAGCCTCCGGTGAAAGCGCGAAGCCGGTGCCGATCATCGAGTCGCGCGTCACGAGTTCTGCCAGAGCGTCTTCGCCGAAGCCGTCTGTACCATCCGGCCGCTCGGGCACGACGAGGTAACGCAGCTCGGCCGTCGAATCCCAGACGCGGACCTTCTTCTCCGCCGGCAGATCCAGCCCGAACTCGGCCAGCACGCTACGGGGATCGATAACGGCGCGCGAACGATAGGGTGGTGCCTTGTACCAGACCGGCGGCAGCCCCAGCACCGCCCAGGGATAGCAGGAGCAGAGCGTACAAACGACGAGGTTATGCGTCTCGGGCGTGTTGAACACCGCACGCATGTGCTCGCCCTGGCGCCCGGTGAAACCGAGGCTGGCGATCGCCGCGGTCGCGTCGCGTCTCAGCCAATCGGCAAAATCCCCGTCGCTCCAGGCCTTGGCGACGACACGCGCGCCGTTTCGCGGTCCAACCTTCGTCTCGTATGCGTCGACGATCGCGTCGATCGCTGCCGGATCGATCAGGCCCTTTTCCGTCAGCACCGTCTCCAGCGCCTTCACCCGCGCTTCCATATCGGTGAAATGGTTGTCGTGGTGATGGCCGTGATTGTCGCCATGCCCATGATGATGCTCGGACATCCCGTGGCTCCTCTGCAGTAGGCTACTGATCTTTGTGCATAGACACCAAAGCGTCGTGTCGACCGACTACCTGAGCATCGGCCAAAGGCTGACGACGAGCAAGACGGCCATGGTGATGTTGAACCATTTGAGCCGCGCAGGCTCCGAGAGCCACTGCCTGAGGGCCGAGCCGAAACCTGCCCAGGTCGAAACGCTGGGTACGTTGACGAGCGCGAAGACGAGGCCGACGACGAGCACGCTCATGAGATAGCTGTCGCTGCTCGTATAAGTGGCCATGGCCGAAACCGCCATCACCCAGGCCTTCGGATTGACCCATTGGAAGGCCGCCGCCTGCAGGAATGTCATGGGTACCGCATTCGCCTTCCCTTCGCCGAGCGAGCGTGAGGTGCCGATCTTCCAGGCGATCCAGGCGAGATAGGCGCCTCCGGCGAATTTCAGCGCCGCATAAAGGAGCGGTACGGAGTGAAGCAGCGCGCCGAGTCCGAGCCCGACGGCGATGAGAAGAACGAAGAAGCCGCTGCCGATGCCCAGCATATGCGGAATGGTGCGCACGAAACCGAAGTTCACACCCGACGCGAACAGCATCATGTTGTTCGGTCCCGGCGTGATCGATGTCGTGAAGGCAAAGAGGAACAACGCCAGAAGCGTATCCAGTTGCATGGGTCCTCCGAAGCGCGCATCTGTCGAGGGCGCCGTTGTAAAATTGCGATCTGCGTCGAGTAATCTCCCGGGCGGCAGGTGCCCTTGATGGGTCAGCCTAGCTGACCCAAATGCAACCGCCACCCAAATCTTGTCACGGTGACAAACCCGAATTTGATCGGTGGGCCTCCGGCTTGACCCTTGTCCATTTCCGTGGAATAGGCACGTTATGCGTGAACATGACACCCGCATTGTCGCTCGGGTCGCCGGCATCCCAACAGGCGGGATGCAGGGACTTCGCACACGCTGATCACAGCGTCACGCGTAATCCGCAGCCTCGCCGGACCGGACGGGGCTCTTTGCGGTTCAGGCGCCCGTCCATCGGCATCTGGAGATGGAAAATGGCACAGAACATTTACGATAAACCTGAATTCTTCACGGGATACAGCCAGCTCGGGCGGTCGCTGCATGGTCACGACGGCGCAGCCGAATGGCCGGCGATCCGCGCCATGCTGCCTGCGCTCGGGAATTTGCGCGTCGTCGACCTCGGCTGCGGCTTCGGCTGGTTTGCCCGCTGGGCGCGGGAGAATGGCGCGGCCCATGTGCTCGGGATCGACCTTTCCGAAAACATGATCGACCGGGCGCGACAGGATACGAGCGATCCGGCGATCGAATACGACATCGTCGACCTCGAGCAACTGGTTCTGCCGGAGGCAAGCTTCGACTTCGCCTATAGCTCGCTTGCCTTTCATTATATCGAGGACTTCGACCGTCTGGCGCGAACGATCCATGCGAGCCTCCTGCCCGGCTCCCATTTCGTCTTTACCATCGAGCATCCGGTCTACATGGCTCCGACGAATCCCGGCTGGTCCACGGATACGGAAGGCCGCCGCATCTGGCCGCTCGATCGCTACTCGGTCGAAGGAAAGCGCGTCACCGACTGGCTCGCCAAAGGGGTCGTCAAATATCACCGCACGCTCGGCACGACGTTGAATGCTCTGATCGCAGCCGGCTTCACGATCCGCCGCGTTCAGGAGTGGAGCCCGACCGCCGACGAGATCGCCCGCAATCCGGACCTCGCGGAAGAGGTCGATCGACCGATGATACTGCTCGTTGCAGCACAGAGGTAAGCGTGGACGCGGATGAGCGAGAGCCGTCCTGCCGCTCCTCTCCTGGCGTAGCGGTGGCGTTCGCCTATTTCCGCTTCTGCGCCTTCCCCTTCTTGGTGGGAACCACCGGATTTGCCGCCTCCTCTGCCTCTTTCTCGAGCCGCATTTGTTTAAGGCGAGCCGTCTTCTTCACGCGCGCGGCAGCCTCCTGCTCGATAATGGCGCGTGACGCAAGTGTGGCCTGATCCGCGCGATCCGCAGGATTCTTCTTCTCGGCCTTGAAAAGGCGATTGCCGACGTCCTTCATGCGAGATCCTCCATCATTTCAGCCAATAAAAAAGGCCGGGACAGGCCCGACCTTCCACATCATCTCAACCCGCTGTGCCAGTACATCCGTGGTCACGGGCGGGGAGATAACAATCTCATCAAGTGCCGTGCTACTGCATGTCGCCGTGAATCCCAATCGATTGAAGGGCAAAAACGTGCAGCAGATCAAAGAGCTACCGCGACCTTTGCGCGTCTGACAAGACGCGCGGCGCTGTAGGGCACAATCGCGCGGACCGTTCAGAGCGCGCGAAGGTTGTCCGCCGAAGTCTTGCCCGAGCGCCGGTCCTGCGTCAGCTCGTAGCTTACCTTCTGTCCGTCTTTCAGCGTGGACAGGCCGGCGCGTTCAACCGCCGAAATATGGACGAACACGTCCGCAGCTCCATCATCCGGCTGGATGAAACCGAAGCCCTTGGTGCTGTTGAACCATTTTACCGTTCCAGAAGCCACGTCGATGTCCTTTCAATAGCCATGGAAAAACGCCACCGCGGAATGGCGGTGTATCAAAACCGATGTTGTCAGGATTTTCGTGACGACGCGCCGCGGCGCAGAAACAAATATCGTCGATCAATATCGATGTACCGTGTTATGTAGGTCATCATTGTGTTTCTTACAAGGCACAATTTCATATTCTTCCGTGAGAAGGGCGTTGGTGCGACTGCACCTCAAGGACAGGTCGTTCCGGGGTCCGCCATACCGCGGGTTATATTTATGGACTTTCCGGCAAAGGGCATTAAATCTCGGCGGTGGCGCAAATCTCAGGACCATTTCCGATGCACGATCCGATTCCGACCGTCACTTTTCCAGATGGCAGCACGGTCCCCACACTCGGTCAGGGCACCTGGCGGATGGGCGAAAATCGCATGAAGGCCGCTGACGAGATCCGCAGTCTGAAGACCGGGCTCGACCTCGGCATGACGCTGATCGACACAGCAGAGATGTACGGCGACGGCGCCGCCGAGCGTATCGTCGGCGAGGCGATCAGGGGCCGGCGTGACGAGGCGTTCGTCGTCAGCAAGGTGCTGCCCTCCAATGCCAGCCGGACGGGCACGTTCGCCGCCTGCGACCGCAGCTTGCGCAATCTCGGCATCGACTGCATCGATCTTTATCTTCTGCACTGGCGCGGCAGCCATCCGCTCGCCGAGACCGTCGCCGCCTTCGAAGAGCTGAAGAAGGCCGGCAAGATCCGCGCTTGGGGCGTCTCCAACTTCGACGCCGACGACATGGAGGAACTGTCGGCCGTGCCCGACGGCGGTAAGGTCGCAGCCAATCAGGTACTCTACAATCTCGCCCGACGCGGCATCGAATTCGACTTGTTGCCCTGGTGCCGTGACCGCGGCGTGCCGGCCATGGCCTATTCGCCTCTCGACGAGGGCCGCCTGCTGCATGATACCGATCTGATCCACATCGCCAAGGCGCATCAGGCGACGCCCGCCCAGGTGGCCCTCGCCTTTTTGAAGACGCGTTCCGGCGTCATCTCGATCCCCAAGACCGGGTCTCCCGAACGCGCCCGCGAAAACCGCGACGCGATGGATATTCATCTGACGACGGAAAACCTCGCCGAGTTGGACCGCCATTTCCCGCCACCGCGGAGGAAGACGCGGCTGGAAGTCATCTGAGGAGCAATCTCAGCGGCGTGGCCCCGATTGCCCCTCATCCGCCCGCCGGCACTTCTCCCTGCAAGCGGGGCGAAGAGACAAGCGGCACCCCTGCCCCTTCTCAAACGTTGCCGTAAATGGTTGCACATGCGAAGCACGTCTCCTCTCCCCGCCTGCGGCGAGAGGAGCAGGATGAGGGACAATCAGGGCCTGTAGGGGGCGCAATCCTCCTCGCTTCCTTACATCCCCTGGGGTCCGCGATTCATCGCGGCGATGCCGGTGCGGCAGACTTCGATCAGACCGAGCGGCTTCATGATCGCGATGAACTGCTCGATCTTCGAAGGCTTGCCGGTGATCTCGAAGACGAAGTGATCGATATTCGCATCGATGACCGAGGCGCGGAAGGCGTCGGCGAGTCTGAGCGCCTCTACCCGGTGTTCGCCCGAGCCGTGCACCTTGACGAGCGCCAGTTCGCGCTCGATCGGACGCTCATGGCCGAGGCCGGCAGCACGAACGGTGAGATCGACGACTCGATGCACCGGAACGAGCCTTTCGAGCTGATTCTTGATCTGCTCGAGAACATGCGGCGTGCCGCGGGTCACGATGGTGATCCGCGAGAGATGCGCCTCGTGCTCCGTCTCGGAGACCGTCAGGCTCTCGATATTGTAGCCGCGGCCGGAGAAAAGGCCGATGACGCGGGCGAGCACGCCCGGCTCGTTGTCGACGAGAACGGAAAGCGTATGCGTTTCCGCAAGCTCCGTTTCCTTGGCGATGAAGTAGGCGGAGCCCGTCGGCTGAAGATGTGCGTTCATTTTCCTGTTCCTACCCTTATCCTCAAACGAGCTGGCGTCCCTTGGCATCGATGGCGTTGGCAACCGCTTCGTCCGTCGCCTCGTCCGGAAGCAGCATTTCGTTATGCGCCTTGCCCGAGGGGATCATCGGGAAACAATTGGCGAGATTGGCGACACGGCAGTCGAAGATGACCGGAGCCGGAGTGTCGATCATCTGCTTGATCGCATCATCGAGCTCATCCGGTTTTTCGCAACGGATGCCGACACCGCCATAGGCTTCGGCGAGCTTGACGAAGTCGGGCATCGCCTCGGTATAGGAGTGCGACAGGCGGTTGCCGTGGAGAAGCTGCTGCCACTGCCGGACCATACCCATATATTGATTGTTCAGAATGAAGATCTTGACCGGCAGGCCGTACTGAACCGCGCATGACATTTCCTGGATGCACATCTGGATCGAGGCGTCGCCGGCAATATCGATGACGAGGCTCTCCGGATGGGCGACCTGAACGCCGACGGCGGCCGGGAAGCCGTAACCCATGGTGCCGAGGCCGCCCGAGGTCATCCAGCGGTTGGGTTCTTCGAAACCGAAGAACTGCGCGGCCCACATCTGGTGCTGACCGACTTCGGTGGTGATGTAGGTGTCGCGGTCCTTGGTCAGCTCGTAGAGCCGCTGGATCGCATATTGCGGCATGATGACGTCGGCACTCGGCGTATAGGCAAGTGAATTGCGCGCCCGCCACTTGGAGATCGCTTTCCACCAGTCCTCGAGCCGCTTCTGGTCGACCGTCTTGGCCGCGGCGCGCCAGAGGCGAACCATGTCCTCGAGAACAGCGGCAACGTCGCCGATGATCGGAATGTCGACCCGGACGTTCTTGTTGATCGAGGACGGGTCGATATCGATGTGGATCTTCTTCGAGTTGGGCGAGAAGGCATTGAGCCGGCCGGTGATGCGGTCGTCGAAGCGCGCGCCGATGCAGATCATGACGTCGCAATCATGCATCGCCATGTTGGCCTCATAGGTCCCGTGCATGCCGAGCATGCCGAGCCAGTTCTTGCCGGAGGCAGGATAGGCGCCGAGGCCCATCAGCGTGGAAGTGATCGGGAAGTCGGTAAGTTCGACCAGCTCGCGCAGGAAATGCGCAGCCTGCGGCCCGGAATTGATGACGCCGCCGCCCGAATAGATGACCGGCTGGCGCGCCGTCTTCATGAGCGCGACGGCCTCCTCGATCTTCTTCAGGTCTCCTTGCGTCTTCGGCTGATAGCTCTTCTGCGTCGGAACGGCCGAGGGCGGCGTATAGGTACCGGTCGCGAACTGGACGTCTTTCGGAATGTCGACGACGACCGGACCCGGACGGCCCGACTGGGCCACGCGGAAAGCCTCGTGGATGACGCGGGCGAGGTCGTTGACGTCCCTGACCAGCCAGTTGTGCTTGGTGCAGGGCCGCGTAATGCCGACCGTGTCGCATTCCTGGAAGGCGTCCGAACCGATCAGCGAAGTCGGAACCTGCCCCGAGATACAGACGAGCGGGATCGAGTCCATGAGCGCGTCCTGCAGCGGCGTGACCGCATTGGTCGCTCCGGGGCCGGATGTCACCAGCATGACGCCGACCTTGCCGGTGGAGCGGGCATAGCCCTCGGCCATGTGCCCGGCACCCTGCTCATGACGGACGAGGACGTGCTGAATCTCCTCCTGCTGGAAGATCTCATCATAGATCGGGAGCACGGCGCCGCCGGGATAGCCGAAGATGTGTTCGACGCCGTTGTCTTTCAAAGCCTGGAGAACGATCTCCGCGCCCGTCATCTGGTTCTCAGTTCCGCTCATTTGCCTGCTTCCGTCCCTCGTTCAGGTTTGCGTGAATAACGTGTTTGAAGGCATAAAAAAAGGCCCCGTCAGGAGCCTCGTTCAGCGCATGGGTGGCTACCGCCGG
Organism: Sinorhizobium arboris LMG 14919; assembly: GCF_000427465.1. Taxonomy (NCBI): domain Bacteria; kingdom Pseudomonadati; phylum Pseudomonadota; class Alphaproteobacteria; order Hyphomicrobiales; family Rhizobiaceae; genus Sinorhizobium; species Sinorhizobium arboris. Next base: position 2,007,963 of record NZ_ATYB01000014.1, read on the forward strand.
ATGGTTACACCACCCTGCCCATGCGCCGTCCCACCACAAGAATAACCGCGAATTTTTTCATGGGGCGATTTGTTAAACGGAAAATCTCCACCCGTCAACGCCTTTTGGCGCGCTCTGACCGGCACAGACGTCACGGCTCGTGAGCAACCAGTTATTAAACTGCAGCCGCTATCGTGGGACGCCGCAAGGGAACAGGCGCCGGCTTTCGGCGCGTATCCTGCGGCTGATTTGGCGTTTTCGCCCGAGGTGCTGCGTGCTCGAAAGTGGAAATCAAACGGCGCCTCGCGCCGGCGAGACGGATCGACGCGATAGCTTGAAGCCCGGCAATCGTTTTCTCGGGCGGGTCGTCGGCTGCAACGGCTCGCGCGCCACCATCGCAGCGGTTGCCGAAAATGGCGAGACTTCGCTCACCGAGCTCTGGTCGGTCGGCAAACTGGTTTCGATTTCTGTCGGCGCCAATCGTGTCGTCGCCCTCGTCTATTCGATGCAGACCGTATCCGAGGGTTGGGGCGAAGAGGCCAACAATACGTTCCGCATCGAAGTGGAATTGATGGGAGAGGTTCACGTCGGTCCGGATGGGCGGGAAGAATTCTCCGCCGGCATCAGCCGCTATCCCTATCTCGGAGCGATCGCTCACCGCATCCGCGTAAGCGATCTCGCCCGCATCTACGATTCCGGTCAAGTGGACAGCTGCGTCATCGGAAAGTTGACGCAGGACGAAAGTCTCGACGCGACCATCCATGTGCCCTCTATGCTTGCCAAACATTTTGCGATCGTCGGCACCACCGGCGTCGGCAAGTCGACGGCCGTGACACTGCTCCTGAACAAGGCGATCGCCGCCGATCCGAAGCTGCGCGTGCTGATCCTCGATCCGCACAACGAGTTCGCCGCCGCCTTTCCGGACCAGGCGGTGGTCATCGACACGGACACGCTCGACCTCCCTTTCTGGTTTTTCCGCCTCGAGGAGTTGGCCGAGGTCGTCTTCCGCGGGCGCCCGCCGGTGCCGGAAGAGCTCGACATTCTGCGCGACGTCATCGCGGATGCGAAAAGGGCATTCAAGGGTGGCGAATCCGGCCTGATGAGGCGGCAGACGGAGAGGAGTTCCATCACCGCAGATACCCCCGTACCCTATCGGATCGCCGATCTCCTGGCGATGATCGACGAGCGCATCGGTCGGCTGGAGGGGCGTAACGACAAGCCGCACCTGCGCTCCCTGAAGGTCAGGATCGTCTCGGCCGTCAACGATCCGCGCTACCATTTCATGTTCTCGCAGAACACGATCACGGACACGATCGAAGACACGATTGCGAAGATCTTCCGCATTCCGGGCGATGACAAGCCGATCGCCACCTTCGAGCTTGCCGGCATCCCCTCGGAAGTCGTCAATTCCCTCGCATCCGTGCTCTGCCGCATGGCCTTCGAGATCGGCCTCTGGGGCAATGGCGCCATCCATATGCTGGTCGTCTGCGAAGAGGCCCACCGCTACGTACCGGCCGATCCCTCTCTCGGCTTTGTGCCCACACGCCAGGCCATTGCTCGAATCGCCAAGGAAGGCCGTAAATACGGGGTGTCGCTCGGCATCATCACCCAGAGGCCGGGCGAACTCGATCCGACGATCCTGTCGCAATGCTCGACTGTCTTCGCCATGCGGCTCGCCAATGACCGCGACCAGGAAATCATCCGATCGGCGATCTCCAATTCGTCGATCTCCACCACCAGCTTCATTTCCTCGATCGGCAACGGCGAGGCAATCGCCTTCGGCGAGGCGGTCGCAGTACCCATGCGCATGCGCTTTGCTCGAGTCGAAGATGCGCGGTTGCCCCGCGCCCACGGCATCACCGACAAGGTGGACGACGACGCGCCACCCGCCGCCGACCTCCGTTCCATCATCGGCCGCATGCGTGCCGTGAACGGTCCCGACATAACGAGTTTCCAACAGAGCTACCTGGCGGCCCAGACGAAGCAGTCGCCCGTGCTCGAGGACGGCGACTGGAGTGGGACAGGCGCCGAGACCGGGGCCACCTCCCCCCTTTCGCGACAATATCCAGCATTCGAGCCCTATAGCCCCGACATGCTTCCGCGTTCTTCCGAACCGGCCAACCCGGAGATCGAACGCTTCAACCGAATCCGCGAGCAGATCCTTTCCGCAGAGTCGGAAAGCGGATTGCGTGGGGCCGCCAAGGCGCCGGGCCAAGCGGACCGGGGCTTCGGCACGCCGGCGCCGCGCCGCGAAGGGTCGCTTCGCGAAAGCCTGCTCAAGCGACCGCTTGGCAGCCTTATCCGCAAATAAGCCGGCCCGAACAAATACAGCATTGCGGCAACCAAGCTGCGGGAACGGACGGCATCGCCTGGCGGGTGAGCCGGCCCTGACTTGCAGATTTTGGATCCGGGGGCTCCTCTCGAGCGTTGATGTGACGTCAGGACGAGGAGACGACCATGGATGACGATGACGCATGGAAAAACGAGCGGCGGCTCTGGCTCGAGGGCTCCGACCCCTATCGCGAATTGCTGGACGAAGACTGCATCATGGCATTCTCCGCGCCGGTCGGTGTCCTGCGCGGACGATCGGTCATAATTCGAAGTCTCCAGGGAATCCCGCGGTGGGAGCATCTCACGATGACCGGGAAAGTCATGAGCCGGATCGGCGAGAACTTTATCGTGCTCGGGTATCTTGCGGAGGCGCGACGCGCGCAAGGCCGGCCCTACGCGGCCTATTGCACGTCGACGTATCACGGCGTCGGAGCAGACTGGAAACTCATTCAACACCAGCACACGCCGGTCGACTGACCTGCGGGACCGCAAGCCTCCGCCGGTTGCGCGGATCAAATTTGGGAAGAAAATCATGGAAGACATTTTGCGGCGCTTCTTCGAGCGCTACGAGAGCATGGCCAATCAGGTGCTGTCAGGATCGTTGCCGGTCAGCCATACGACCTTCGCCTTCGCCTCCGACTTTATTGCCGCCTCGCCGGCCGGAGTCATGACGGGCAAGAACGATGAAACCCTGGCTGCATCAATGGAAAAGGGCTACGCCCGCTACCGCGCGATCGGAACCAGGGAACTGAAGATCCGCGAAACCACTGTGACGCCGATCGACGCGCTGCATTTCCTTGTACGCGTCGATTGGCGTTCCGTCTTCGACGCCGAGGAGCAGCCGGACGTGACGATCGATTTCGAAGTCCATTACCTCGTTCAACTGCGTGACGGCGAGCCGAAGATTTTCGGCTGGGTCAGCGGCGACGAGGAAGCCGTTTTGAAGGAGCACGGGATCGGCTGAATTGCCGGGTCGCCGTGCTCCTCAGCGATCGGACGAGAAGCCCCGCCGTCCGAAACCGAGAAGCGACCTAGTCCAGTGCGTCCGGGCCTTCGATACGCTGCCATGTTTCGTCAAGCTGGTTGCGGAACCAGGTCATCTGGCGCTTGGCATATTGGCGCGTGGCCGCGGCCCCGGCCTCGATCACCTTCGTTTCCGTCATCTCGCCCCTCAGCATCGCGGCGATCTGCTGCACGCCGATCGCCTTCATCACCGGCATCTCCGGCGGGAGGCGTAGCGCGAGAAGCGCCCGCACCTCCTCGACGGCACCTTTCGCAAGCATCGTCTCGAAACGTCGGTCGATGCGGCCATGGAGTACCGGCCGCTCCGGCAGGACGACGATCTTCAGCGCTCGATCCGGATCGATGACCACCGGCCCGCGGCTCTGCCGGTAAGAACCGATGGGCTTGCCGGACGCCTCTATTACCTCCAGCGCGCGCACGATGCGCTGCCCGTCGCCGGGCCGTAAGCGCGCCGCCGTCTCCGGATCGCGTCCGGAGAGTTCGCGGTGGAGCGCCTCAGCGCCTTCCTCCGTCAGGCGCGTGCGCAGTCGCTGGCGGATCGCGGGCGGAATCTCCGGCATGTCCGAAAGGCCTCCCGTCAGCGCCTTGAAATAAAGGCCCGTGCCGCCGACGAAGACCGGAAGGCGCCCCTCTTTCCTTAATCGTGCCACGAGCGCTTCCGCCTCCCGGAGCCATGCGCCGGTCGAATAGGCACGGTCCGGCGGGACATGGCCATACAGGAAATGCTCGACGCCACCCATCTCGCTTTCATCCGGACGCGCGGTCAGGATTTTCAGCGTGCCGTAAACCTGCATGCTGTCGGCATTGATCACGACGCCGCCGTGTCTTTGCGCAAGCTTCACGGCGAGCGCGGACTTGCCGCTGGCGGTCGGCCCGGTTATCAGGATCGCGTCGATGTCTCTCGCAAGGTTTTGCATCATGGCTCTCGTTGCCACGCTTATCGCCGATCCGTCAAATCCCGTTCTGTCGCCGGCACACGCCGAGGCGGCAGCCGAGAGCCTCGATGCGTCCGGGCTCTATTGGCTCGCGGACGGCATCGCCTGCGACATCGCGTTGAGGGACGGCACCGACGCAGGTGAAGCGGAAGCTCGGCTCCGTCAGGCCATCGCCGGCGCAGCGATCGATGTCGCCGTCCAGGACGCCGAAAGCCGCCGCAAGCGATTTCTGATCGCCGATATGGATTCCACCATGATCGGACAGGAATGTATCGACGAACTGGCCGCGGAAGTCGGCCTGAAGGAAAAGGTCGCCGCAATCACCGCGCGCGCCATGAACGGCGAGATTGCCTTCGAGCCGGCACTCGTCGAAAGAGTGGCGCTTCTCCGGGGCCTGCCCGTTACCGTCGTCGAGGAAGTCATAGCCAGGCGCATCACATTGACCCCCGGCGGCCGCGAACTGGTCGCCACCATGAAGGCGAAGGGCCACTATACCGCACTCGTCTCGGGTGGCTTCACGATGTTCACCGGGCCGGTCGCAGAGAAGCTCGGCTTCGACGAGAACCGCGCCAATATCCTCATTGAAGAGAACGGTCGGCTGACTGGCGATGTTGCCCGGCCGATCCTCGGCAAACAGGCCAAGGTCGACGCGCTCATCGGCATTTCGGAACGGCTCGGCATCACGCCCGCGGACGTCATGGCGGTCGGCGACGGTGCCAACGATCTCGGTATGCTGCAGCTTGCCGGCAGCGGAGTGGCGCTCCACGCCAAGCCGGTGGTTGCCGCACAGGCGAAGATCCGCATCGACCATGGCGATCTCACCGCCCTGCTCTACCTTCAGGGCTACCGCAAGACGGATTTCGTGACGTGATCATCCTCGATACCGAGCGACTGAGACTCCGCGCCTGGATCGAGTCCGATCGTGATCTCTTCGCCGAGATCAACAGCGACCCCACGGTCATGGAGTTCTTTCCGTTCCGCCGGAACCGGGCAGAGGCTGACGCGCTTTTCGAGCGCAATGACCGCAATATTCGCGAAACGGGCTTCGGGTTCTTCGCACTCGCGTTTCGTGAGGACGACGCGCCGATCGGCTTTTGCGGACTTGCACGCACCGATCTCGAACCGCACCTGCCCGACGGCACCGTCGAGATCGGCTGGCGCCTGGCTGTCCGCCATTGGGGAAAGGGCTACGTGACGGAGGCTGCGCGGGCGCTTCTCGACTACGGCTTCGGCGAGAGGAAACTCGGCGAGATCGTTGCCATCGCCGTTTCGGCCAACACCCGCTCCACCGCCGTGATGAAACGGATCGGCATGCATCCGGATTGCGCGCGCGACTTCGATCACCCCGGCGTCCCGGATACGCACCCGCATCTGAGGCACCACGTGCTTTACGCAATCACCGCGCAAGAATGGCGGCGGGATGGCTCCACCGCAAAGCGGTAGTACCCGTCGCCACGGTCGAAAGCGCCAGCGCTACTCCATCCGCACCGTCACGAAACGCAATTCGCCGGCCTTGTTCGCGATCATCAGCAAAGCGTTGCGGCGCCCGTCAGCCTTCAGTTTGGTGACGCGTGAGGCGACATCCTCCGGTGTTTCCATCGCTTCCTGGCCGAGCTCGACGATTACCTCGCCCGGCTCCACACGACGCTCGGCCGCGGGCGAATTGGGCTGTACCTCGGTGATGACGACGCCTTTGACGCTCTCGGCGATGCCGAAGCTCTGGCGGCGGTCGGCGTCGAGCTCTGCGAGCTTCATTCCGAGCACGGTGTCACTTGCAGGCAGTTCCGCGGCCGGCGGCTGGCCGGGCTTCGCCTCGTCGCCGCTCGGCAGTTCGCCGGGTCGCGCATTGGCGAGTTGCTCGCCATCCTCGAGCCGACCCAGCGTCACGCGGACCGTCTGCTCATTGCCGTCGCGGATGATGACGACATCGACAGCCTTGCCGACCGGGCTCTCGCCGACAGTGCGCATGAGATCGCGAATTTCGGCGATGTCCGTGCCGTCGAAGCGGATGATGATGTCGCCCGGTTTGATCTCGCCCTTCGTAATCGGGCCGCCCTCGATGATGCCCGAGACAAGCGCGCCGCGCGGAAGCTCCATTTTGAGGCTCTCGGCGATATCGTCCGTGACAGGCTGAATCCGCACGCCGAGCCAGCCGCGGCGCGTTTCGCCGAACTCCTTGAGTTGGTTGACGACGTTCACGGCGAGCTCCGCCGGAACGGCAAAGCCGATGCCGACCGACATGCCGGTCTGCGAGAGGATCGCCGTATTGATGCCGACGACCTCGCCCTGCATGTTGAACAGCGGTCCGCCCGAATTGCCGCGGTTGATCGCCGCGTCGGTCTGGATGAAACTGTCGTACGGGCCGGCATTGATGTTGCGGCCGCGGGCGGAGACGACACCCACGGAGACCGACACGCCAAGACCGAACGGGTTGCCGACGACCATGACCCAATCGCCGATCCTGATCTTTCGCGAGTCGCCGAAGGAGACGGCCTTGAGCGGCTTCTTCGGCTCGACCTTCAGAACGGCCAGATCGGTTTTCGTATCCGTGCCGACGAGTTTCGCCTTCAGCTTCGATCCGTCGGAGAAATTGATCTCGATATCGTCGGCGTCCTGGATCACGTGGTTGTTGGTGACGATGTAACCGGCCGGATCGATGATGAAGCCGGAGCCGAGGGAATTGACGGTGCGGGGCCTGCCTCCCTCGCCGCCCGGCCCCCTGAAGAATTCGTCGAAGAATTCCTGATGCGGCGATCCCTCCGGCACCTGCGGCATCGGAGCATTGTCGTCGTCACTCTTGACGTTTTGCGAAATCGATATGTTGACGACGGCGTCGAGCAGACCCTCGGCGAGATCGGCAACGGATGGCGGACCCGCCGGAGGCAGTGCCGTCGCAGTCTGGGCCAGCGTCGTGTTGGTGAAGATGAGTGCCGTCGCGGCCGCCAGCACCAGGCCGCGGAAGAATTCGGGTCGTTTCGACAAGTCGCTAGGCTCCTATCATTTCCCTTGCATCGCGCCGGTTCCCGTTCGTCCGGCGATGATGATGCACGAACATTGTTTTGCTGCACCGAACTACAGCGGCGCGCTACTTGACTGAGGCGCGCAGCACGCGAAGCTTCTATTGAAGATACGGCGGAATTCCGGAGCGTCCAGACACGATTTCCTGATGGCGGCAAATCGGCGGCGAGTCAGATCGTTATTTCGTGCCCGTGCTCTTTCAGAGCCTCCACGGCCTTATCGAGATTGGATCCGGCGACGAAGATGTAGTCGGTGCTGAAGGTCGAATTGGCGAAGACGCCGACACCTGCCTCCGAAAGCGGGCGGAGTACCGACGACAGCACGCCGGGCACGTCGAAACTGAAATGCTGCTCCACGCGAAAACAGCGCCAGCCGAGCGAACTCTGCACGCTCGACGGAACGCGAGCGGCGCGGCAGACCAGGGTCATTTCCTCACGAGAACTGGAGACCGTCCAAAATCCCGGCCCCGGCAGCCATTCCGGAATAGCGGACCCGACGTTCAGACGGGTAATGGCATATTCGGCATCGACCAGCCGGATGAGCAGTTTATGTGGCATTCGCATTATCCTCGAAGCAACCATACAAGCCCGACGCCGATTAAGACCGATGTCAATCCGGCCAATCGGAGCTGATGTTCAGGGACATACGGCAATCGCTTCGCCAGTTCCACCAAAACCAAAGGGGCCAGTGCGTACACCAGCCCCTCGAAGATCAGAAAAAAGGCAATGCCCGTCAGAAAATCCGACATTGTCCGCTCAATCTGCGGTAGCCGGCGCCGTCGGTCCGGGGGCCGGCAGCGGCTGATCCGCTCCACCCGCATTGTTGAAATAACGGAAGAATTCCGAATGCGGCGAAAGCAAGATGGTTGTGTCCGGGCTGCCGATCGACTGCGCATAGGCCGACATCGATCGGTAGAATTCGAAGAATCCCGGATCGCGCTGGAAGGCATCGGCAAATATCTGCGTACGCTCCGCTTCGCCCTCACCGCGCAGGATTTCCGAATCACGCTGCGCCTCGGCGACAATCTCGACCACCTGGCGATCGGCGATCGCGCGACGTCTCTGGCCTTCCTCGTTACCGCGGGCGCGTATCAGTTCGGCCTCGGCAAGTCGCTCCGCCTTCATTCGCTCATAGGTCTGCTGAGAGACTTCCTGGGTCAGATCGGTTCGGCGGATGCGCACATCCTCGATATTGAGGCCGAGCGACTCTGCATCCGCCCTGAGATCCGCCCCGACTTCACGCATCATGGATGCACGCTCGTCCGAGAGTGCCGCTTCGAAGCCCCTCAAACCATAGACCCGGCGCAGCGATGCGTCGAGACGGGTCCTGAGGCGCGCCTCGGCAGATTCCCGGTCGCCGGAAACCGTTTCGCGGAAACGACGGGGGTCGGTGATCTTGTATACGACGAAGGCGTCGACTTCGTAGAACTTGCCGCCCGAAACCTGCACGCGAATATTGTCCAGGTCGAAACGAAGAGCCTGATCTTCGACGTATTGAACCCGATCGGCATCCATGAAAGCGAAGGGAAGCTTGAAATAGAGGCCCGGCTCTCTCTTTACGTCCCGGATTTCGCCGAAGCGCACGACGATCGCCTGCTGGCGCTCGTTCACGACGAAGATCGAGGAATAGGCCACGAAAAGAACGGCAGCGAGGATGATCAGGATAATGGAACTGCGGTTGTTGATCATTGGTTTCCTCCCGACTGCGCGGGCCTGCCGAGTTCGTTGAGCGGCAGATAGGGCAGCACACCCTGGCCGTTCTTCTCGTCAAGGATGAACTTTTTCGATTTCCCGAGAACACCCTGCATAGTTTCGATGTAGAGCCGCTTGCGCGTTACATCCGGGGCCTTGGTATATTCGTCGTAGACCGAGATGAAGCGCTGAGCCTCACCCTGGGCCTCCTTTACGACCCGGTCCTTGTAGGCGGCCGCTTCTTCGCGGATCTGCGCGCCTTGACCCCGCGCCTTACCGAGAACCTGGTTGGCGTACTGGTTGGCCTCCTCGACGAAGCGATCCTCATCCTGCTCGGCGCGCTGCACTTCGTCGAAGGCATCGGCCACTTCGCGCGGCGGCGCGGCATCCTCGATCGCCACGGTGTTCACCGATATGCCGGCGCCATAGCTGTCCATCGTCGCCTGAATCGTGTTCTTCACGTCCGCGGCGATCGCCTGGCGATTGTCGCGGAAGATGTCCTGCGCCGGACGGCGGCCGACGACCTCACGCATTGCGCTTTCGGCCACCTGCTGCAGCGTATCGGCCGGGTGCTCGACATTGAAGAGATAGGCCTTCGGATCGGTAACCGAGAACAGCACGGAGAACTGCACATTGACGATGTTCTGATCGCCGCTGAGCATCAGGCCGGCATTCGACTGGCCCGTGCGGCCGCCGATATTCTGTTGCTGCTCCGTCACCTTGACGATCTCGACGGTTTCGAGCGGCCAGAAGTGATAGTGCAGGCCCGGCATGGAAATTTCTTCTTTCGGCTTGCCGAAGCGCATCTCGACGCCGCGTTCGTCCGGCTGAACCGTATAAATGGAATTCAGCAGGACGAAACCGAGGATCAACAGGCCGACTATGACGAAGATTCCGCCGTTGAAACCTCCCGGAACCACGTTCTTCAACTGATCCTGGCCACGCCGGATGATCTCTTCCAGATCCGGCGGGCCACCTCTTCCGCCACGCGGCCGGTTGGGCCCCTGGCCCCATGGCCCCTGATTGCCGCCGCCGCCGCCCCACGGGCCGCCGCCGCCGCCATTCTGATTGCTCCAGGGCATCAAAACCTCACTTGCAAGAACTCTGTCGCTGAACGCCCCGCAGGCATTGCGGCCGGTCACGATGTGAACCCCGTTATAGGTATCATGTGCATTGCTTTCAACGCGATACGGCCGAGTTCACCGTAAATGCGTTAAAATTGTTCGCAGCCGCGCCGCTGAGGACGGCGAGAGTGCGGGCAGGAGCGGAAGACCGCTCAGACTCCGGCGCCTCCGGGCGGCGCCGTGCGGCGGCGCCAGGTCACGAAATGCATTGCGTGACTGTCTTTCTCGCCGCGTGGAAGATCTTCCTCCGTCACCTTCTCGAAAGTCGCAGGGTCGATGGGAGGGAAGCGCGTGTCGCCATCCACCTCAGCCTGGACTTCGGTCACGTGCAGCACATCGGCCATGCCGATCGACTGGCGGTAGATCTCGCCGCCACCGATGATGCAGATCTCGTCGGATCCGATCGCGGCGGCCCGCTCCAGAGCGATCGTGAGCGCCGCTTCCAGAGACGGCGCCACCTCGGCACCGGGAGCCTCGAAGTCGGGATTGCGGCTGATGACGATATTCGGCCTGCCGGGCAACGGTCGCGCCAGCGAGGCCCAGGTCTTCCGTCCCATGACGACCGGCTTGCCGATCGTCAGTGCCTTGAAGCGCTTGAGATCGGTGGAAAGCCGCCACGGCAGGCCGCCTTCGCGGCCGATAACTCCATTGGCCGCGACAGCGACGACGAAAACGATCTTCGGCCTGCTTGCCACCTTCTGCTCCGCTTCAGTCATGAAAACCACTCGGCTTGCTGTCGATTTCACGGGCGCGAACCAGCGCCGCGCGGTCCGTGACGACGCGAATGTAGCGATCTATCACATCGCTCTCCGGCAGGATCTTGCGCATCCACTGCAGCGCGCTTGCGAGCAAAAGATCGGCGGCGCTCATCGATTCGCCAAGGAGATAGGTGTGCCGTGTGAGCACGTCGATCACATGCGTGCACATTTCGGTGTATAGCCGCGCCAGCCCCGGATTGTTCACTGTCACCCCGGAAATATGAGCGAGAGCGGTCGGCTCGATGACACCGGCATAATAGGCGAGCCACGACAGATAAGCGCCGCGCTCCGGATGACCCGGCGGACGGCTGAGGCTGCAATCCGGATAGAGATCCGTCAGATATTGCACGACCGCGACGGATTCCCAGATCAATGTCCCGTCGTGCAGGAGCGCCGGCACCTGTTTGTGCGGATGCGGATTGTTCTCGTCCGGGCCGCCCGACCCGTCCCAGCGGCGGATATCGACATAGCGGATCTCGTATTCGGCACCGAGTTCCTCGAGCAGCCAGATGATGCGCGACGAGCGCGACATGGGCGCATGGATCAGCGTCAGCATGGAAACCTCCCGTTGGGCACCGCCAGCAAAGCTGAACAACGGTTTCCCGAAAGTACTTTGAAACCACGCACTTCCGGACGGAAACCGTATGAGACGCAGCTAGACCGCCACCGGCGCCCTGATATGTGAATCGGCTTCATAGCCGACGAGCACAAAGTCTTCGAATCTAAACGAAAATATATCCTTCACCGACGGATTTATCTCCATTCTCGGCAGCGGCTTCGGCGTTCTCGTCAGCTGCAGCTGCGCCTGTTCAAAGTGGTTGCGGTAGATATGCGCGTCACCAAGCGTGTGGACGAAATCGCCGGCTTCGAGCCCCGTCACCTGCGCCACCATCATCGTCAGCAGAGCGTAGGAAGCGATATTGAAGGGCACGCCCAGGAAGATGTCGCCCGAGCGCTGGTAAAGCTGGCAGGAGAGTTTTCCGTCCGCCACATAGAACTGAAACAGGCAGTGGCAGGGCGGGAGCGCCATATCGTCTACAAGCGCCGGATTCCACGCGGAAACGATATGGCGGCGGGAATTCGGATTGCTCTTCAAGCCTTCGATAAGCGCCGCGATCTGGTCGATATGTCCGCCGTCGGGGGTCGGCCAGGAGCGCCATTGATAACCGTACACAGGTCCGAGCTCGCCGTCTTCATCCGCCCATTCGTCCCATATGCTGACGCCGTTTTCCTTGAGATAGGCGATGTTCGTGTCGCCTCTCAGGAACCACAGAAGCTCGTGAATGATCGAGCGCAGATGCAGCTTCTTGGTCGTCAGCACGGGGAAACCCTGCGAAAGGTCGAAGCGCATCTGGTATCCGAAAACCGAGCGCGTGCCCGTACCCGTACGGTCGCCCCGGTCGGTTCCCGTCGTGATCACATGTTCGAGGAGATCGAGATATTGTCGCATGCTTTTTCGCCGACGATTCGTTCGTTGCGCCGAAAATAGAACGAACCGTCGCGCGAACCAATGGCGGAATGGTGTTTTCCCGTATTTCGACCCGTCATGCGCCCGCGGGCCGAAACGATCCGGCGGAAATCCCCGGCGCAGGCGGCGCGCCGGTTCACTTCGCGGGGCGTCGGTTTGCGGCGTGGTCCTGATACTGCTCGTTCCTCACCGCCCTCTCGTCGAGGCCGCGCGAGCCGGAATGCTGCGCCTTGTCCCTGTTCGACAGAACGTCGTTTTCGCCGAGGACGCCTTCCTTCAGGTCGGTTTGCGCACCGCTGCCGTCACCTTTGCCCTTGTCGGGCTTTCCCAAGTTCTTCTTGCTGGCGTGAGCCATCGCAGTCTCCTTTCGCCTGTTTGCTGGAAATGCCGGCCGCCGCCCAGCCTTGTCAGTCGCCGGCGCCCTTGTGATGCCTGCTCTCCTGATTCTTCCCGCGCAGAATGCTGCGCTCGTCCGCCTCGCGGGCATCGCTATGCTCGGTGCTCAAGTCCCGCCCCTTGCGTTGCGCCTTCCTCAAGGCGTCGGAACGGTGCAAATCCGCTTCGGCGTTGAAGTCCTTGTCCGCGTTCGACGTATTCTCGCGGCCCTGAAGCACGCGCTTCTGTTGCTCTTGTGTCTTTCTGCCGACCATTGCCTTGCTCCTACTTGTTCGTGCGACCGCGCTGGTCGGGATTTGCGCCGCCTTGCGGCGTCGTGTCGTTCGCAACATCTCCTTCGATTGTGTTGCCGCGTTTCAGGTCTTCGTAGTCCGACGGTCCGCGAATGCCCTTCGTGCGTCCGATGCCGGGATCCTGCTTCAGGTCCTTGTCGCTCGGGCGGCGTGTCTTCGGATGTCTGGACGATGTCATCGGCCTTCCTCCTGCTGTGCGACTTTCCGGGGCGCCCCTGGGTTCACTCTTTCGTTTAACCGCACTGGACCGCGAATGTTCCGCGATCGCCGATGCCGTTCGGCAGAGCGAACCGGAGCGGATATTTATCGGTGGCAGGGAAACAATCCCGGCGGATCGCCGTTAGGCGAATCTACAGCGCCGCGTTCTTCGCGGATGCGAATTTCTGCATGTTCATGCCCGAACCGGCTCCGCTCGAGAGAGACATGCAGTAGCGCTTCACAAAAGTCAGGGAGGTGACGATGAGCGCCACAGGTCTCGACGTCTTCGACAAAACACTGCAAACAACCAACATATGGCTCGGCGAAATCATGGAACACCACGGTCCCGACCGGAAAGTCGCCTGGCACATTCTGAACGTTGTGCTGCGGGTGTTGCGCGACAGGCTTCCTCCGGAGGTCGCGGCCCATCTCGGCGCGGAACTTCCGCTGATCGTGCGAGGCGCCTATTACGACCAGTACCGGCCGAACCATCCGCCGGACAAGAGCACCCGCTCACTCGAGCAGTTTCTCGCCCAGATCGCGGAAGGACTGAAGAACACGCGGCCGGTCGATCCGGCCGACGCAGCCAGAAGCGTGTTTCAGGTTCTTGCGCGACATGTCGACCTTGGCCAGACGGCGAAGGTGCGCGATACCCTGCCCAAGGAAATCCAGTCGCTGTGGCCCGACAGTGTCGGTGCCGGCGGATAGCTGAAACGGAAGGCGGGACGGACAGGAAAGGACCGGCGGCTGTTTGCGGCGCCGCCGAGGCTGTTCTGGTGCCCGGCCGGGTCGTCGCCGACCGGAAAGCACATTGCTCGCCAGCCGATCAGAGCGTCTGGAGCTTGCCCAGATTCTTGGCGACCAGGTAATAGAAGGTCACGCGCGACTTGCTGCGGTCATCCGCCATGGCTTTGGCGGTCGCGGCAATGGCCGCATCCGCGTCCGACCCGCCGACGCCGAGTTTCTTCTCGCACCATTTTTCCTTGACGCGTTCCAGTTCCTTCGGATCCGAGGCCGAAACGAGGGCGGAATCCTTGTTGCGAAGGGCGATCCCGAGATGGCGCACGATCTTGTTGACAACTGCTTCGTCGGCGTCGCTGTCATACTTCTGCACGTCTGCAAGATAATCAGTCATGATGCCTCCACGTTACACTTGCTCTCAAAACTGCCGCCCTTCTCGCGAACCGCGTGCAGCAGGCGGAGTTTTTCACGCTGCTCGTGTAAGTCAAGCGTTTCGTTCGGTGCTGGGGAGATCGACATAAATCCGTCATTTCCCCGTCGAGAACCCTTTTCTTGGGCACCGGAAAGACCTATATGACGAGTGCCGCTTTCGGGCGGCTATGGCAATAAACGGGCGATGCAATAAACCCATTGGACCCGGGGGCGGTACCCGGCGCCTCCACCAAAAACCGGTCAGCATGAAGACCGGCTTTTGATGGGGGCGAAATAGGATCGACAAGGGCGTAAAGATCGACTTTTTGCTCGGCATTGTACCACCGTTATCGGGCTAAACTTATAGTTGCAAACGACAACTATGCTGAAGCACGTCTCGCTGCCTAACGGCGGTGCGGCACTTCAAATCAAGTCCTTCCGGGTAGCACCGTAAGGCGGGGTCCGAAGGCACCTGGCAACAGAAGCCTTCACCTTCTCCCCCGTCGTGAAATGGTCTATAGATGCCTCGATAATTGACTCGTCATATACTGGCGGGCAATGAAGGATGAGACCGCTGCGCCGACCGCCGTCAAAAGTGAAAGTGCGGCTGTAGCACCTTGAATCGCTGCATGAATTCCTAAATGGAGTTCCGGTTATCGGAATCATGCACCAAGTGACTTGAAGAGAACGGGGATCAAATGGGCCAGGACCACATTCGCTACGACATTCTGGCGCAGGATGCGCTTCGCGGCGTCATTCGCAAGGTGTTGGCCGAAGTTTCCGCCACGGGTCATCTGCCTGGCGATCACCATTTCTTCATCACCTTCCTGACCGGTGCGCCCGGCGTCCGGATTTCGCAGCACCTCAAGGCCAAGTATCCGGAGCAGATGACGATCGTCGTCCAGCACCAGTTCTGGGATTTGAAAGTTTCCGAAATCGGCTTCGAGATCGGCCTCTCCTTCTCCGACACACCGGAAAAGCTCGTCATCCCGTTCAATGCAATCCGCGGCTTCTATGATCCCTCGGTCAATTTCGAACTGGAGTTCGATGTTGCAGCCGGCGAGGAGGAGGAGGAAATCGATTCTGCGGAGATAACCGCCTACCCCCTCGGCGACGCCGACGAGGCCGCAATTGACGAAAGCACGGAAAAGCCTGATGGCCCGAAGGGCGGTGGCGCTTCCGTCGTGTCGCTGGATTCCTTCCGAAAGAAAAACTGACGACACCCGGGAGGCGCGGGCCATGACCGGCGACGTGATCAATCTGCGTCAATTCCGCAAGCGTCAGGCTCGAACTGAAAAGGAAAAGCAGGCCGAGCAGAATCGCATCAGCTTCGGCCGCAGCAAGGCCGAGAAATCGCTCACCAAAGCGTTGAACGAGAAAGCCGCAAAGACGCTCGATCAAGGCAGGATCGAGCAGGACAGGCCTGAGCAGGCGGGCGGCGAAACTTCAGTCGACCGCAAGAAGCCGTGACCGCAAAAGCGATTCCCGCACAAGGACTTGCGCCTGTTTCCCGAATCGAAGCCGCAGAGACTTGAATCCGTTTGTGAGCATGGGGAAGATCGTCAAGCATTCGGCCACGCTGCACGGGCATCGCACCAGCTTCACTCTCGAAGAACCCTTTTGGCGGGAACTGAAACTGATCGCCAAGCACCGCGACATGCCACTTGCGCGGCTCATCGCCGAGATCGACGACGGGCGCGGCCAGGAAGGAAATCTATCGTCAGCCTTACGGGTCTATGTGCTTGCCTGGGTGAAGGCACGCGCCGATGCGAAAGGCGGAGCATAGCCGGCTGGCCGTTCCACGGCCAGCCGGCGCTCTCTAGCGCACCGTAATGTCGGGGAGCAAATCGAAATTCAGACCCTGGCCAGCCGGTGGGCCCGCATTCTGGCCCTGTGGCGTGCGGGCATCCTCCAGCGGAGCGACCGGCGTCTGCTGCCTGCCGATGCTGCGCGGGGGCAGCTGCAGCATTCGCAGCCGCTCCTCCTCCTCCGCGCGACGTTCGGCGGCAGCCCGCGCTTCCGCCTCGGCCTTCATCCGCGCCGCTTCCGCCGCTGCGGCCTGACGGCGGCGGTCTTCGGCAATCGTCCGCAACCGCTGCTGCTCCCGTTCCGCCGCGCGGGCCCGATAGAGCGCGACCTCGCGGCGCAAACGTTGCTTCTCAAGCACATTGGCCTGCAATGTCTCGACGCGTCTGCGCTCGCGCTCGAAGGCCCTGAGCGACAGAAAATTCGAAAGCTCCGTGACGTCGACCGTTACGCCGGGCGATGCAAGCAGCCCGGCATACTCGAAGCGGACGCGCGGTTCTGCCCCCGTCAGCGCCTCCTCGCCCGGGCGAAAAGTCAGGTCGATCGCGCCGCTCATTCGCCTTTCAGGCAGGTCGAAAGCGGCCTCGCCGCTGAAAGCTGCATTGCCGTCAGCCGCGGCGACGTTCTGGGCCCTGACGGTACCGCCTGCAATGCCGAAGGGCACTTTCACGGCACCGACGACCGACTGACCGGTGAAGACCAGATTCTCTGCAGCCTTGCGGATCGCATCGGGCGAGATATCCGTGTTCATCGCATCCGCCGCAGCCATCAGTTGCGGCAACGCCGCCGTATTGACGCCGTTGAGAGTAAGTCCGTTAAAGCTCGCCGTTCCCGATCCGCTGAGCGAGTGCGCCATTGCCTGCGGAGTCGCGCCCGTAGCCTCCATCGCAACCGCAAGGTCGAAGCGGCCGGTCGCCACCGGGCCATTCGCCCGCACCCAACCCGCCTCGGCAAGCTCGGCGCCCTTCAGATCGAACCGCGAGCGCAGATACCCGGAGCCATTCGCGTTGCCGAATTGCAGCCGTCCCTCGAGCTTGCCCCCCAGCCAGTCTCCCGTCGCCTCGCTGAGCGTGAGTTCGTCGCCCTTCCATTCGAGCCTACCGGCAAAGCCGGTCACCGGACCGTAGACGCCTGGCCAGAAGCGCTTTGCGCTTATGTTGATTGCCATGTCGAGGTCGGTCCATGCAGGTTTCACGACCGGTGCCAGCGCCAGTCCCCCCGTGCTTGCGTCATTAACCTGCCCCAGAATGCCTTCGCCGAGCCAGGCGAGATCGAGGGCATCGAGCGCCAGCTCCCCTTCGGCCTTGCCGGAAACCTTGCGGTCGATCGAAAGCGCACCGGCAAAGCCGTTCCGATCGGCCCGGCCCTCTATCGCGGTGATCGAAATCTTTTCAGGGTCGGTTGCAAACTCAGCCGAAACCGTCACCGGCAAACCGCTGCCCATCTGCGGCAGCCCGATACCCTGCAACAGCAGATAGGGCTCCAGGTCCTCGGACTTCAGCGTGAGCTTCCCTTGGCCTTCGAGATAATGTGCGCGCGAAAGATCGAAAACACCGTTCGCGGCAAGCGATGTCCGCTCCGTGGTGAAGGTCAGGGCGCCGTTGGCCTTCGATCCGTCCGTGCTCTGCAGCTTGATCGCAAGAATGCCGTTCGCGTCCGCTTCGAACGGCAGCGGATCCAACCCGGCCTGCCCCAGGAGAACGGATGTCTGCGGATTCTCGAGCGTCGCCTCCAGCAGCATGCCCTGGCCGGCGACCGCCTGCGCGACATCGGGCGCCTGATAGCTTGCAGCTATCTTGCCCCCGCTCGCGGTACCGATCACGCCGAAGGTGACGGGCGCATTCCCCTCCTTGTTGCCGGCTGTCAGCGTCAGGTCGAGGGCCGCATCGGAGAAATAGGGCCCGGCCTTGATGAGCCGTGCGAGCGCCGGATGGACCGCACTATGCCGTCCGATCATTTCGAGAAAGGGCGTAAGCTCCTTGGCGGCAAGCTTCATCTTCGCCGATACGACCGGCTTTTCGAGTCCGCCGCTCATTCGGCCGGAGAAGGCAAGCTGTGCGCCCGACAGAGCGCCGATGGCCACGCGCTCCGCCTGCAGCTGGCCGTTTTTCAGGGTGAGCACCGCTTGAACGTCATGCGCTTCCTCACCGAAGGCGGCGAAGGTCTCGGCGGAGAGGTCGGCGGCGATCGCGTGCTGCAGCAACGTCCCGGTGGATGCGTCTCCCGCGACGAGGCCGGCCAAAGCCTGAAGCGCCTCCAGGTCTATGCGGTCGCCTTTCAATTGCATGGACAGGGCGGGCGGCTGATCGGCGAAGGACTGCCTCTCGATCCTGCCGCGCAACGTCGCCGGACCGGCCGCCACTTCGAGGCTTTCAAACTGCTGCAGAGTGTCCGTCAGATTGACGGTCGCCGAGAACCCCGCCGCTTTGAGCGTGCGGATCGCCGGATCGACCGATCCCGCCAGCCAATTCGCGAAACCAGACGGCTGGTTCGAAGCGACGACGAGATCTCCGCGGAAGGATCGCTGCTCCCTGAGGTTCAGCCGGCCCTTGGCTTCCAATTGCGTGCGGCCGGGCAGCAGCGCGACCGCATTGTCGACGATCCAGCCGGCGCCGTCTGGTCTGACGTCGAGGCGGACGTCGCGCACCGTCGTGTCGCCGATCACGATAGCCGGAAGCTTCAGGCTGGCCCGCCCGGGCACCTGTGGAATCGGGATATCGGCGGCAATCGCCAGCATCGCATCGATCCGCTGGCGGAGCGAAATTGCCGGATCGCGTCCCGTCTTGCCGCTCCTGCCGGAATTGCCGATGCGGCTGACATCTATCTGCTGACCATCGGCGACCAGCAGGAATTTCTGGTCCTTGCCGGTGTCGAGCGTCGCCTCGCCGGTGACGATATAGGGGTCGTCCGGCGGCCCGATCTCGAAATGGTATTCCGGTACGCGGATGCTTTCGTTGGTAAGCTGGAACTCGCCGTTGACGCGAAGGGCTCCGTCCGCCTTGACTTCGCTGGCGGGCCGGTTTTCGGTGAGCGTGAAGCGGCCGGCATAGACAGGTCTGAAATCGACGACCTTCAGATTGCCGTCGAGTTCCACACCGAAGGGCCGCTCGTCCGGCACCAGCCGCGCCCGCAGGCTCAAGGCTCCCGCCTCATCGACGGCGTTGCTCGTCAGCGAGAAGCTGCCCGCTTCCCCATCAAGCGTCGCGCGGCCGTCGACCCTCCAAGGGCCCGCCAGCGTGCGGGCGGAGAGATCGGCGGAGAGGTCGCTGACGCGGCGCGTGCGTCCGGTCTGCTCATCCACGAACTCGATCTCGCCGTCGGCGATCTCGACCTTCTCCAGCACGACCGTCTTGGCAGGGATCGCCGTACGCGATCCGCGCGCCCAATCGAGCGTGCCGTCCGGCTGGAGCCGGATTCGCGCCTTCGGGCGATCGAGCCGCATATCGAAGATCAGCGCCTCCCCGCTCAGGAAGGGCGCAAGCTCCGCGCTCATCGAAAACCGGGCGACCTGAACAAGCGGCGGACCGCCGTCGCTCGCTCCGACGCGCACGTCGTTGAGCGTGACGGTCGGAAACGGAATGAGACGCGCATCGACGCTGCCGTGGACCACCACAGGCTTGCCCATGATGCGGCTTGCCTCCCGCTCGAAATCGTTGCGGAAGCTGGTCCAGTCTATAAACAGGGGGGCGATCAGCGCGGCAAAGAGCGCGACAACCAACAGTCCGCCGAGGGTAACCAGAATTCGCGCCAGCACCGTGTCACATTCCCGTCAGTTCGTTCGCCCCTGTGCATTGCGGCTTTGAGCCGATTTTGCAAGCCTCAGGCAAAGATCTTGCCCGGATTGAAGATGTTGTCGGGGTCGAGAGAGTGCTTGATCTGCCGCATCAGATCCAGCGCATCGCCAAGTTCGGCCGCAAGAAACGGCATTTTGCCCTGTCCGATTCCATGTTCGCCCGTGCATGTGCCCTCCATGGACAGCGCCCGCGCATTCAGCCGCTCGACGAATGCCTCCGCCCGCGCCACATCACCCGCATCCGTATCGTCGAACAGCAGCCCGACATGAAAATTTCCGTCGCCGGCATGCCCGACGATCGGCGCGACCAGACCGTGCGCAGCGATGTCCTCGTGCGTCGCCGCGACGCAGTCGGCAAGGCGCGAGATCGGCACGCAGACGTCGGTGGAGAGAATGGCGCGCCCGGGCATGAGGCTCTTCTGTGCCCAATAGGCGTTGTGCCGCGCCTTCCAGAGCCGTGCCCGCTCTTCCGGATTGGTCGTCCAGATGAAGCCGGTAGACCCGAGTTCGGAAGCTATTTCGGCGAATTGGCGGGACTGCAGCTCGACGCTTTCCCCGCTGCCGTGGAATTCGACGAAAAGGGTCGGCGTTTCCTGATAGCTCAGCCCCGAATAGGCATTGCACGCCTTCATCTGCAACGCGTCCAGGAGTTCGATGCGCGCCACCGGGATGCCGGACTGGATCGTCAGGATCACGGCATTGCAGGCGTCCGCAATCGTGGGAAACGGGCAGACGCCGCCGGAAATCACCTCCGGTATGCCCTGCAGGCGCAGTGTGATCGAGGTGATGATCCCGAGCGTGCCTTCGGCGCCGACAAAGAGGCGCGTCAGGTCGTAGCCGGCCGAGGACTTGCGTGCCCGATGGGCCGTCCTGATTTCCCGCCCGCCGGCGACGACGGCGGTGACGGCGAGTACGTTTTCTTTCATCGTACCGTAGCGCACCGCATTGGTGCCCGAGGCACGCGTCGACGCCATGCCGCCGATGGAGGCATTCGCGCCCGGATCGATAGGGAAGAAGAGCCCGGTGTCGCGCAGGTAGCTGTTGAGGTCCTCCCGCGTCACGCCCGGCTCTACCGTGCAGTCCAGGTCTTCCGCATTGACCGCGAGCACGCGGTTCATCCGCATCATATCGACTGAAATGCCGCCATGGGGCGCGTTGACGTGGCCTTCGAGCGAGGAGCCCGTTCCGAACGGGATGAGCGGCACCCGGTGTTCGCACGCGATCTCGACGATCTCGCGCACGTCGGCGGCACTTTCGGGAAAGACCACGGCATCGGGCAGCTGCGCAGGAATATAGGTCGTGGTGTTGGCGTGCTGGGCCCGGATCGCTTCACCAGTCTGGAATCGGTCACCGAAGCGTGTGGCAAGGTGACCTTTGGCCGCCGCAATACCGTTCTCGTTCCTTGCCCCTGCCCGGATTGCCTTCAACGCCACGAAAAATTCTCCTTCTCATCTCCCGATGCGCCTTCGCCGGCACCGGAAGAGCGCTCCGTCATTTTGAGCGCCCGCATAATCTATCCTCAATTCGCACCCGAATTAAGGGCATCCGGCCCGCCGGGGGAAGGAAAATACGCGGCGCCTCCCTCGCCTCTCCGCTTCCGTAGATCCGTCTCGGCGCTCTTTCGATAGCT